>CAWEUL010000002.1:0-13082 GCA_963812265.1 uncultured Actinomycetota bacterium | reverse complement strand
TGCAGGCAGCGGCCGTCCTCGTCGCACTGCTGCCGCTCGCCCCAGCGCTGTGGAAGCGCCCCGGACGCTGACAAGCACTACGTGACGACCGGTGCCGCAGTCCTCGAGGGCTGCGGCGACCGAGCGCCGCCGGAACTTAGTCTTCTAACCCTGCACGTCCGATTTGGTTCAGTTGTAGGGAAGATCAGATCATCGCCCCTGGCGGGAACAGTGCATAACCGCACGATCCCGACGGGAGCCTGCAAGATATGCCGTGTGCCCGCGATGTCTCGTATGCGGAACCGCATTCGGCGATCTGTGCGTCTTGATCACCACGCACGTTGGGATCGCCGGATGCGGTTCGCCGGGCGTACCGTCGAGGCAACCGCATCGAGGGAGGTGCATGGACGATGGCTGACCCACCCGAGCAGGAACGCCCACCCATCGCATCGCCCGATGCGCTCAGCGCCACGTCCCGCGAGTGGCACAAGGTTCAGCTCGGTGCCCTCGCCTTCGTGGGACTGTGTGGCGTGCTCACCGGTGACAACGGCACCCGGCTGCCCATGTGGCTGCAGTCGGTCGCGGGCGTCCTGGCGTTGCTCGCCCTCACCTGCGCAGCGATCGCGGTCTTGCTGGTGGCGCTCGTGGCTTGGCCCCTCGGCGCACCCGCGGACCCGCGGACCGGTGCCCGCCGGCTCCGGGCCGGTGTCATCTTGACAGTTGTCGCTGTCGGCCTGACTGCGCTTTCGGCGTCCAGCAACTGGTGGCCGCAGTCCGGTGCGGACCGCCCAGTGCAGGTCAGCACCAGTAGCGGCACCGCCTGCGGTCAGGTGGTCGACAGCGCCGCCGGCTGGATCGCCCTCGACGTGCGCGGCACGGTGGTCCGCGTCGACCTGGCCAACCTGCAGTCGCTACGGCCCATGGAATCCTGCTGACGCAATGACGTACTGACGGATGCGTGGCCAGGAGCGGTTCCCCTGTCGCTAGCGGATCGTCACTCGGCGAGGGTGACCCCTGCGGGATCGGCTACTGGTCACGGGTCAAGTCCGCCCGCTCGAGATCTTACGGCGTGCGGCAGCGAACAAGGCGCGGTCGTCCCCTGATGCTGACGAGGAACGGCGGAGCCCGAGTCAGCAAGCCATTGCAGTCAGGTTTCGACGATGCCGCCTGTTGGTGACGGCAGGGTACGCGAGCAGAACGAGTTCAGCCCTTTGGCGACCATGAGCAGAATGATGCCCGCGACAAAAGGAGCTGCGGCCGGGCCGAGCCAGGGAATCGCGACAACAATGAGGCCGCCGACACTCGAGGTGGCCAAACTCGCGGCTACCTGGACCGGGTCAGCCTCAACGATGCCCTTCGGGAGTGCTTCTTCGAGCTGTTCACGGACCTTGGGATCCCTGCACAGGTACGGGCGAACCGCCGTGACAAGTACGGCGAAGAGACCTCGTTCGGAGTGCGTGTCATCCAAGAATCGGAGCACCTGGTAAGCCTCCGAGTCATCCGTCGACGGGAGCCAGTCGAAGTCGCCCGTGCGCTCGGTCTTGGCCAGAAGCGCCGTGATCAGGTTGTACTGCCACAGATCGGGATGTTCGGTCTCCAGGACGTCGTAGTTCAGGTGCCAGGCACGCAGTGCGCCGGTCTGTGTTTCCTGTTCGTCGATGTCACTCTGCCGTCGCGAAGGGTTCCTTCACGGTGATGCCGACCAGGCGGCCGACCCGCCAGAACGCGTCGCGGGAGTCGCGCTTCTCGAAGTTGTCGTATTCGTCGCCATGGACGGGGTCGTCTGCTGCGAGGAGCTCCGACAACGTCTGCCCGTACTCGTCGTCGGCGAGTTTGGACAACTCGTCGAGCGCGGCTTGCACAGCCGCGCTGCTGATCTGGTTCTCGGTCATCGCCGTTCTCCGACCTGGAAGCGGCGCGACGGGACTCACCTGAGCACGCTTCCGCCTCCACAATGCTCCCCAATGCTGCGCGTGTCCATCGTGTACAGAGCGTCGGGTCTCGTCCGGCATGGGTGTCCGAGGAGCAGCAGATCCGTCGCGGATTTGGGCAGCGTGCGCCCGCGGTCGTGTCACAACGCTACGCGGATTGACACACAGGCACTGTTGCGTTGACGGATGACACTGGGATGGTGAGGGTGGCTCGATGAAGCGCAATCGTCGCCCGAAGCCGCCTGTGTCTATCCCGTCGGGGTTCGTCGGGTTCCGGTTCCCGCCTGAGGTGATCTTGTTGGCGGTGCGCTGGTACCTGCGGTACGGGTTGTCCTACCGGGATCTGGAGGAGCTGCTCGCCGAACGTGGCATCGAGGTGGACCACGTGACCCTGTACCGGTGGGTGCAGCGATTCACGCCGTTGTTGATCGAGGCGGCCCGCCCGGCTCGGCATCTGGCCGGGGATCGCTGGTTCGTCGACGAGACTTATGTGAGGGTCTCCGGGGTCTGGCGCTACGTGTATCGGGCGGTCGACCAGCATGGCCAGGTGATCGACGTGTGCGTGTCCCAGCGTCGCGACATCGCCTCGGCGCGCAGGTTCTTCACCGAGGCCCTGACCATGCACGGCGACCCGGGCGAGGTCATCACCGACCGGGCGCCGGCGTTGGCGAACGTGATCGAGGAACTGGTTCCTGCTGCGTTGCACAACACCGGCCAGTACGAGAACAACCGCGTCGAATCTGACCACGGCCGACTTAAGGCCAGGTTCCGGACGATGCGAGGGCTGAGACCCATCGAACCGCGGCCGTCGTGATCCGAGGACACGCGTTCATCCAGAACCTACGCCGTAGCCACTACGAGCTGGCGGTCGACGCCAGGCCGCTGTCCCGGCTGGCAAGGGCATTCGACGAACTCCAACCCGCCATCTGACCAGCACAGCCTCCCAGCTCCCACCTCGACATGCCCTGCGATCGAACAACGCAACAGAGCCGCTCCTCCTGCTACAGAACCGCGGCCGGATGACCAGCGCGCAGCTGGCGGCCGAGCTGGAGGTCAGCCGGCGCACCATCCTGCGCGACATCGAGGCGCTGCGCGCGAGCGGGCTGCCGGTGGTGGCGCACCACGGCCGCGGGGGCGGCTTCGAGCTGGGCTTCAACTACCGGACCCGGCTGACCGGGCTGGCCGCCGACGAGGCCGAGGCGCTCGGGGTGATCCTGGCCCAGCCGGCTCCGGCGCTGGCCGCAGTAGGTCTCGCGGAGGCGGGCGCCCGGGCGCGCACCAAGCGGCTGGAGCCGCTCCCCGACCCGGTGCGGGCGACGGCGATGCGGCGCCGCTCGGTCGTTCGGATCCGCGACCAGGAGCCGACCGTGCGCGCCCTCCACCCGTGGGGCTCGTGCTGCGGGGGACGGACTGGGCGGTGGTGGACGCCCTGGCCCCCGGCAACCCGGTGCCGCTGGCCGACTGCGGGACGGTGAACATCTCCCGGCGTACTTTCTGATCCGGCTCGGCGCCCGCCCAATCCTTGAAGACCGCGACCGGCCGTGAGAGGTTGGGAGGAGAGCCGGTGATCGTCATGCTGAGGTCCCTCGTCGTCGCTGTCGGCGCCTCCTTGATCCTCGTGCCGGGCGCCTTGGTGTCCGCGGCGTCCCCGGGCATGGTGGGTGCCTACCCGCGTGGCACGACGCTGTACCCCGCCCAGCTGGAGCGGGGGCCCGACACGCCCCTGCTGCACATGGCCCAGGAGGTCATCGTGGACGGCGCGACCAGGGTGCCGGTGCGTGGACTGGCTCACGTGCGGCTGCTCGGTCGCGTCGGCACGGACTACCTCGTCGAGGCGTCCAACGCCGACAACACCCGCTACACGATCCGGCTGGTGCACCCCGACGGAACCCGGCGGATCCTGCAGCGCCACGTGCAGCCGCGGGAGGTCCTGGTCTCGGCCGACGGTCGCCGGCTAGCGCTGGCGACGGTCGGCGTACCCACCCGGGTGCGGGTCGTGAAGACGCGCAGCGGCGAGCTCGTGGCGAAGCGGAGCTTCCCCGCCCCTGGTGGGAAGGTGTCCGACTTCGGCGCCGAGCGTCTGGTCGTCGGCTCCTGGGACGGCCCCACCTGGTGGTGGGACCCGGAGACCGACACGCTGACGAAGATCGTGAACCGCCTGGCGTTCGCCGACATCGCCGCGGACCGCCTGGTCGTGCTCACGCCCAACCCCGACAACCCCTACGCCTTCTGCCAGCGGACCGTGCGGCTGAGCCACCCCCGGTCAGTGCTGTGGCGCTCGTGTCGCGACATCCCGGCCGCCTTCTCGCCCAATGGCCGCCGGATGGTCACCTCGTACATCAACGAGGACGGCATCGGCCCCCGGGTGCTGCACGTGCGCCGCCAGCACGGCACGGTGCTGCGGACCTTCCGGGTCTCCCTCTTCTTCGGGTTCACCGAGTGGGAGTCCAACACCCAGCTGCTTCTCCAGCCGGTCGCAACGAAGTACGTCGCCGCCGTGCGCTGCGACCTCACCGACGGCTGCGAGCGGGCCTCCCGGCTCTACCGCTCGCCCGGCACCCCGGACCCGCCCGAGACGATGCGCTGGAGCTTCCCGCAGTAGTCGGCTGCGCTCGGTCGACCCGGTTGCCTGAGGCAGGGCCACCACGACGTACCGAAGTCCGATCGCGCCCCCGCGCCCCGCCGGATGCGAGCCTTCGGTAGGTCCGGGTGGCCTCGCTGCTCGTGACGCTGAGGCAGGATGGGCGGCGCGAAGGTCGATCTGACGGTGCTGGCGATCCCGGCGTTCTTCGGGGCGATAGGGGCGGAGTACCTCTGGCAGCGGTCGCACCCGGTCGAGGCCGGACGCGAAGTCAGCTGCCGGGCGGTGTGTAGGCCGGCGACTTCGTCATCGCCGCGTCCAGTTCCTCCGCGCTGAGGAGCGGAGCGGCGGACACTCGTTCCGTCGCGCCGCTTGCAGTCACGGTGAACAGGACAGCGGTCACGGCGGCTTCGTGGGAACGTCGACGACCATGAAGACCTCCCTGCCCAACGTTCCGAAGTAGCAGCTCTCGAGGGTGCCTCCGACGCTGCCGACCAGACTCTCGATTGCTGACTTGCGGACCGTCCCGCCGTCCTTGATGACCCCGGCTGAGCCAGATGCGTTGTAGACGGCCGTGAACTGATATTTCATTGTGGTCCCGTTTCGTGACTCGGAGGGTCGGACCCCGGTGCCCGTCGTGCGCTCGGTATGGCGTGTCGGCGAGTGGCGGCAAGTGGGCCGGATCCTGGCTTCTTGACGCTGAGGCATCATGGGCGGCGTGAAGGTCGATCTGACGGTGCTGGCGATCCCGGCGTTCTTCGGGGCGATGGGAGCGGAGTACTACTGGCAGCGCGCCCACCCCGTCGAGCCCGGCACCCGCGCCGGCGACTACCAGCTGGCCGACACGGTGGCGAGCCTGACCATGGGCATCGGCAGCCTGCTGGCGCCGTACGTCGCCAAGAAGGTGCTCGACCCGGTGACGCCTGGCGTGGGTCGCTACGGCAAGGCGCTGCTGGGGGTGGGTGCCGCGGCGGCGGTGCTGACCACGGTCGGCGATGTCGTCGTACGCCGACTGCGCGACGGCAGCCTGCCCGACCCGCAGACCGTGCCCGACGACGTACGCCGGGTGCAGGAGGAGCTCGCCGGGGTGCGGCAGGGCCCGGCCGCCGCGCCGTCCGAGCGGCCCGCCGTCCCGCCGGCGCCCCGCAGGACTCACGCCGGGCTGGCCGTGAGCGCCGTCGCCTCCACCGTGCTGGTGGCCTCGACCACGTGGTCGGCGATGACGTCGGGGCGGCGGCTCTTCGCGCGCTCGCCGCTGGACCTGGGCGCCGGCAAGGCCGCCTTGGTGGCGGCGATCCTCGGCTGGGACTTCATCTACTACTTCAACCACCGCGCCAGCCACGAGAGCCGCTGGCTGTGGGCGGTCCACGTCGTCCACCACTCCAGCGAGCGCTACAACCTGTCGACCGCGCTGCGCCAGCCGGTGGCGGAGGGCGTGACGCTGACGGTGCCCTACGGCCTGCTCGCGCTGGCGGGCGTACGCCCCGCGCTGATCGAGCAGGCCCGCGCGATCAACCTGATCTACCAGTTCTGGATCCACACCGAGGCGATCCGCTCGATCGGCTGGCTGGAGAAGGTGCTCAACACCCCGTCGCACCACCGGGTCCACCACGGGTCGAACCGGCAGTACCTCGACCGCAACCACGGCAGCATCCTGATCATCTGGGACAAGCTCTTCGGCACCTTCGAGGCCGAAGACGAGCCGGTGGTCTATGGGCTGACCAAGAACATCGACTCCTACAGCCCGGTCACCATCGCCACCCACGAGTGGCGCGACATCGCGACCGACGTCGGCTCGGCCGGCACCTGGCGGGACCGGTGGTCCTTCCTGCTGCGCGGGCCCGGCTGGGCCTATGCCCGGCGGGCGGCCTAGTCGGTCACGACGCCGCGGCGTCCGTGCGGCGGCTCGCGCCCGGGATCAGTGCTGGGGCTTGCGGTACTTGCCGCCCTTGCGCGCGGCGGGGCGCCCGGTGTCGGGCACGATCTCGATGAGCTTGCCGGAGATCCGGGTGCCGCGTAGCCGGTCGAGCACGGAGGCGTCCAGGTCGGGCAGCTCGACCAGGGTGTGGTCGATGTTGATGGTGATCTTGCCGAAGTCGGCACGGCTCAGGCCGCCCTCGTTCGCCAGTGCGCCGACGATCTGACGGGGCTCGACCTTCTGCCGCTTGCCCACGGACAGCCGGTACGACGTCCGCGCGCGGCCGTCGTCTTGGCGGCGGGGGCCGGCCGGGCCGCGCTTGCCCGGCCGCTCCCGCTCGGCCGGCGGGGGCCGCAGCTCCTCGGAGACCAGCAGGGGCGTGTCGCCCTGCATCACCATGGCCAGCGCGGCCGCCACGTCGACCTCCGGCACGTCGTACTCCCGCACGTAGTGCGAGACGACGTCGCGGAAGAAGCCGACCTGGGGGGTGCTGAGCGCCGCGGTGATCCGGTCGTCGAAGCGGGCCAGGCGCGTGGTGTTCACATCGTCGACCGAAGGGATCGTCATCTCGGTCAGCCGTTGCCGGGTGGCCTTCTCGATGTGCTTGAGCAGGTAGCGCTCGCGCGGCGTCACGAAGGAGATCGCGTCCCCGCTGCGACCGGCCCGGCCGGTGCGGCCGATCCGGTGGACGTAGGCCTCGGGGTCGGTGGGGATGTCGTAGTTTACGACATGGCTGACCCGCTCGACATCCAGACCGCGGGCGGCGACGTCGGTGGCGACCAGGATGTCCAGCTTGCCGGAGCGGAGCCGGTTGACCGTGCGCTCGCGCTGCGGCTGGGCGATGTCGCCGTTGATCGCCTCGGCTGAGAAGCCGCGGGCGCGGAGTTTCTCGGCGAGAGTCTCGGTCTCGTTCTTGGTGCGGACGAAGACGATCATCCCCTCGAAGTTCTCGACCTCGAGGATGCGCGTCAGGGCGTCGAGCTTCTGCGGGTAGCCGACGATGAGGTAGCGCTGGGAGATGTTGGCCGCGGTGGCCGTCTTGCCCTTGACGGTGACCTCGACCGGGTCGTGGAGGTAGCGGGCGGCCAACCTACGGATGGCGGGCGGCATGGTGGCTGAGAAGAGCGCAACCTGCTTGGACTCCGGGGTGCGGGCCAGAATCGTCTCGACATCCTCGGCGAAGCCCATCTTCAGCATCTCGTCGGCCTCGTCGAGCACGCAGAAGCGCAGTTCGGAGAGGTCGAGCGTGCCCTTCTCCAGGTGGTCCATGATCCGGCCCGGCGTGCCGACCACGACGTGCACCCCGCGGCGCAGCGCGGAGAGCTGGACGCCGTACCCCTGGCCGCCGTACACCGGGAGCATGTGGACGCCGCGCAGGTGGCCGGCGTACCGCTCGAAGGCCTCGCACACCTGCACGGCCAGCTCCCGGGTCGGGGCGAGCACCAGCACCTGCGGCGGCTTCTGGGTGACGTCGAGCCGCTCGAGGATCGGCAGGGCGAACGCCGCCGTCTTGCCCGTGCCGGTCTGCGCCAGACCGACGACATCGTGCCCGGCGAGCAGGTGGGGGATCGTCTTGACCTGGATCGCCGAGGGCGTCTCGTAGCCGACCTCGAGCAGCGCCGAGAGCATGGCCGGGCCGAGCCCCAGGTCGGCGAAGGTGAGGTCGGGCCGAGCCGTGGCCGGCTCGGAGTGGTCGTTCACCCGTCAACGGTAGACGTTCCCGGGGCGGTTCGGCCATTCGCCGCGGGACTCCGGGAGCTCCAGCCTGATGCTCGCCTCCGCGGGTCAGCTCTCTCCTGGCAGGTCGAAGGTGATCCCGGTTCCTCGCTCTTGGACCACAGCTCCCGGCCCAGGCCCTCGTCGGTCGCGTAGTCACTGAGCTTGATGGGGCCGATCGGTCCCCGCGACTCACCGAAGCGCTGTGGCCCGGTGTCGGACCCCGGATCGGCCTGCGTCGCGGCGTACAGCGTCGGTCGCGCCCCCGTCGCGGCGGACTGGAGGACGATCCGGGTCACGAGCGGCGCCAGCCGCCCGACCAGCGGCAGCGAGCCCAGCCCGTCGGGTGAGGAGATCAGGTTGGTGGCCGACACACCCGGGTGCGCGGCCGTCGACGTCAACGACGACCCCGCTTCCGTCGCGCGGCTGTGCAGCTCACGGGCGAACAGCACGTTGGCGAGCTTGGACTGGGAGTAGGTCTTCTGGGCGCGGTACGACGCCCTCGGGTTGCCGTCGAGCACGGCGCGATCCCCGCCGAAGTGGTCGATCGACGCCACCGTCACCACCCGCGGGCTCGGCGCGGCCAGCAGCGCGGGCAGCAGCTGCGCGGTGAGCGCGAAGTGCCCCAGATGGTTGGTGCCGAACTGCAGCTCGAAGCCGTCCGGCGTCTGGGCGTAGCGGGG
Organism: uncultured Actinomycetota bacterium; assembly: GCA_963812265.1. Taxonomy (GTDB): domain Bacteria; phylum Actinomycetota; class Actinomycetes; order Propionibacteriales; family Nocardioidaceae; genus Nocardioides. The sequence continues at coordinate 4,274 of CAWEUL010000002.1, read as the reverse complement.
CGGCGTCATCACGCCCGCGTTGTTGACGAGTAGGTCCTGCGGGCCGTCCCAAAGCTCGGCGAACGTCCGGACCGAGGCCAGCGAGGCCAGCGAGGCCAGGTCGAGAGCCTCGGCCCGCACGTCTGCGTCCCACCCGGCGGCGGCCGCGCGCCCGGCCTCGACGTTGCGGCACGCCATCACCACCGTGGCACCGTGTGTCGCCAGCTCCCGGGCGGCCTCGAGCCCGATTCCGGACTTGGCGCCGGTGACGACGGCAGTCGTACCGCTCAGGTCGGGCAGGTCGGCAGCAGTCCAGGACATCCCTCACGCGGCTCTGTTGCGTTGACCGATCGCTGCCAGAGCAATGAGGCTGGCTCAATGACGCGTTCTCGCCCTCAGCGGCCGCCTGTGTCGAGGCCGTCGGGGTTCGTCGGGTTCCGGTTCCCACCGGAGGTGGTCTTGTTGGCGGTGCGCTGGTACCTGCGATACGGGTTGTCCTACCGGGACCTTGAGGAGCTGCTCGCCGAACGTGGCATCGAGGTCGACCAGGTGACCCTGTGCCGGTGGGTGCAGCGGTTCACGCCGTTGTTGATCGAGGCGGCCCGCCCGTGTCGGCATCTGGCCGGGGATCGCTGGTTCGTCGACGAGACCTATGTCAAGGTCTCTGGGGTCTGGCGCTACGTGTATCGGGCGGTCGACCAGCATGGGCAGGTGATCGACGTGTACGCGTCCCACCGTCGTGACATCGCCTCGGCGCGCAGGTTCTTCACCGCGGCCCTGACCGTGCACGGCGACCCGGGCGAGGTCATCACCGACCGGGCGCCGGCGTTGGCGAACGTGATCGAGGAGCTGGTTCCTGCTGCGTTGCACAACACCGGCCAGTACGAGAACAACCGTGTCGAATCCGACCACGCCCGACTCAAGGCCAGGCTCCGGCCCATGCGCGGGCTCAAGACCCATCGAACCGCGGCCGTAGTCGGACCTGCGGTTGCAGGTCCGACGGTTGTTCATTTCGGGGGTTTTCGGGTGGGTCCTTTGGGGGCTTGGTGGGTTGGTAGTCGATGTTTGGGTTGAGGGTGAGCTCGCTGTCGCGATTGGATGCGGACATGTGAACCACTCCATTACCGCCTTGACCCTCAGGGATCTCGACCTCAAGTGTCGGGACCATCAGCCCGGCCATCGAGGTGTAGGCGGTATCCCGCGCGAGCCACCCGTTCCGCGCCGAAGCGCTGGTCCGCGGCCGTAGACAGCGGCCAACAAAGCACGTGCTGCAAAGGGCACCCCGGGTTCGGCACTCTGGACGCGTCATCGAGCGTGGCACTCCAGGTGTCCCGCAGGGGATGATCGACTGCTGCACCCGCGAGATCGCCAACTGGTCACCGGACCTGCGCTGGGTGCCGATAACGGGTGTGCCTGTTTGCGGCCTTCGGGGCTCGAGGGGTGGCGTCGGTCAGTTCCTGCTGCGGGTCGACGGTCGAGCTGCGGTCGACGGTCGAGTCGTGTTGGGTCCCCTTGGGGAATCCGGTCCACCCTGGCGGCTCCGGCGACGACGCGGCCGCACGGTCCGTCGTGTCAGGAGGAGTAGCAGGGCCAAGACGATGGCGGTGATCAGCAACGACCTGGGGTCGTTCCATCCGTTGCTTGCTACGGCCATCCCTCCACGCTCGATCAGGACGGGGATCATCTGGAACAACGTCATTGGTCTCCTCCGGGATCCGTCGTGGGTGTATCTGCGCTGGGGGCGTGGGCCAAGCGTTGGGCTCGTCCACACCCGCCGACCATGAACGCACCGGGTTGCTGGACTGGATAGCCGGGGGTCCTTCTCACAAGATGCTCCCGGCTTCGGTGGGGAAGCCGAGGGTGACCCAGTCGTGCATTCCGCCGCGGTAGTAGCGGATCCGCTCGGCGGGGAAGCCGTGGTCCACGAGGCCCCGGATTGCGGTGGGGGACTGCGGGCACTGGGGGCCGTTGCAGATGAAGACCACCTGCTCGCTGTCAGCGAGCTCGTCGCGTCGGTTCACTGCCTGGTCGAAGGGGATGTTCACCGCACCCGGGAGCGTTGCCTGGGTGAAGAAGTCCCCCGTCCCGCCGTCGACCAGCGGCACGCCCTGGGTGACCAGTTCGAGGAGCTCCTTCTCCCCGATGGCCCGGACGCCGGGAGCGGGCTCCAAGGGCTGGATCTCCCCCCAGGTCGTGTCCACGGTGACCAGGTCGGGTTCCTCCGCCACCGGTGACGGCACCATCTGTGGTGGTGTCTCTCGCTCACGGGGCTTGCGCTCCAGGGCGGTGATGCTCACGTCGGTCATCGTCACTCCCTGTCGAGATGCGTTGTCTCTCTTCACGTCATTGACGCTATGCGGTGGATCTCAAGGCTTCGGCGGCCGTGGGCTCAAGATCCCCTCAAGATGTGGGCGGCGATAGGCGACGTCCATGCCGGGCAGCATCAGGTCGAGCACGATCACGTCGGGCTGGAAGGTTCTGGCGAGGGCGAGACCGCCCTCCCCGTCGTTGCGACATCGACGGTGAACCCCTCACGCTTGAGGTAGATCTCAATCAGACAGCCGGGTCATCCTCCAGGACCAACGCCCGCAACCCTGCTCGGGGAGCCTGGCCGGGACGGCTCATGGCCACTCCGGACTCCCGGCGCTCCTCCCGGAGTGGGAGTCACGAGACATCCGACATCCCTTGGAAGTCGCCGTGCCAGGAGTGATACCACACGTCGCCGGTGGTGCTGTTGACCGAGAGCATGCCCTCGATCTTGTCGCCCCGCAGCGTGTGCAGGGTGTAGTAGCCGGGAAACGCCTCAGCCGTGTCCGCGGTCAGTCCATCGGGGCGGTCGGCCAACCACTCATCGGCGATCTCTTGAGCTTGGCCAGCCGTGACCTCGCTTCTCGTGCCGTAGCCACCGCTCATCATCCCGAACCGGGTGTTCCACATCCGCGCCGGCCCGAACTCCATCTGCACCGCGCCATTGTCCGAGTCGACGAGCACCTCGGTGGCCTTGGTGCCGTCGAGCTCCTGCAGCTCGGCGTAGTACTGGTTGCTGAACTTCATCACCTCACCCACCTGGAGGTCGGACTCGAGCGTCTTTGCATACTCCCTAGCACGGTCCCTCGCCTGCGCCAGGTCCACCACCGGTTCACCGTTGCCGGGTAGCCACCCGTAACCAGATCCACCCATCATCCGGCCGTCACCCCCACCAGTGCCCATCCCCCAGCCACCGCCAGTCCCGGCGCCGCTGGTGTTCCCCCAGCCAGCCCAACGATCGTTGAAGTCGGACTCTTGGGTCACAAGCCAGGCGCCCGAGGCGAGAACGGCGACCAGCGCCACTAGCGGTACCCACACGCCGGTCCACGTGGTCTTCAAGCGTGCCATGGTCGCTCTCACCCCTCTGTCGGACCGGACGAGCGGGACGAGCGCAACGTCACGTGCATCTTGTGGTAGGTCGCTTCGTCGATCTCGCCTGCGGCGAACCGGCGGTCCAACGTCTGCTCCGGGGTCTCCCGCCAGCCGCTGTCATCACTCTGGAAGCCACGGCCGCCGTGGTCGCTGCTGTCGGGAAGGGTGCGTCTGACCAACCACACAACCAGGACGATCAAAGCAACCCAGAAGATCGTCATCGCGATCCAGCCGCCGGCGCCCATTCCCCATCCGTAGCCCATCATTACTTAGCTCAGCTCCAGCCCTTGGACTCTCCGAGTGTTTCGGTCTCGACCAACTTGGTCTCGAACACTTCTCATGGTGCCACCCGAACATGAAGGACAGTCCCTGGTGTATCTCAAGATCGGGTGAAGATGGAGGGGCGCGGGCCTGGTGCCGGAAGTCGCCCCAGATCGCGGAGGTGTTGCCGTTGCTGTACCTGCACGGGATGTCCAGCGGGGACTTCGTGCCGGCGTTGACCCAGTTCCTGGGTACCAGCCACGGCCTCGCGGCCGCCTCGATCACCCGGCTCACCACTCAGTGGCAAGACGACGCCACCGCATTCGGTCAGCGCTCGTTGGCCGGCACCGACTACGTGTACTGCTGGGTCGACGGGATCCACCTCAAGGTCCGCTTGACCCAAGACAAGGTGTGTCTGCTGGTGATCCTCGGCGTCCGCGCCGACGGCACCAAAGAGCTGGTCGCGCTCGCCGACGGGTTCCGCGAATCCAGCGAGTCGTGGGCCGATCTGCTCCGCGACTGCAAACGGCGTGGGATGCGGGCCCCGGTCCTGGCTGTCGGCGACGGGGCGCTGGGGTTCTAGAAGGCGCTGCGGGAGGTGTTCCCCGAGACCATCGATCAGCGCTGCTGGTGGC
>CAWEUL010000001.1:0-1777275 GCA_963812265.1 uncultured Actinomycetota bacterium | reverse complement strand
ATGGACCTGGGGGTCAATGATGTTGACCAGGCGCTTGCCGAGGCGGTCGCGGCCCGGGGGCGCCAGGAGAACCTCAGCTTCTTCGCCTTCACCGCAACGCCCGAGGGCAAAACCCTTGAGTTGTTCGGCGGCCTCAACCCAAACACCCGGCGGCACGAGCCGTTCCACCTTCTGACTCCATGCGCCAGGCCATCGGGGAGGGGTTCATCCACGATGTGCTGGCGTCGTACACGACGTACCAGTCCTACTACCACCTTGAGAAGGCACTCGAGGAGGACCCTCGCTACCAGACCGCGAAGGCACGCCCGGCCATCGCTCGGTTCATGACTCTGCACGAGCACAACCTGGCCCAGAAGGCCGAGATCGTCGTCGAGCACTTCCGCACCATGTCGCGCGCAAGGTCGCCGGCCAGGCGAAGGCCATGGTGGTGTGTTCGTCGCGGCCCCATGCCCTCCGGTTCTGCCGGGCACTGCGTGCCTACGTCGCCCAGCACGGCTACGACCTGGGCGTGCTGGTCGCGTTCTCCGGACGCGGTCACCGTCAACGGCGACCCACCGTTCACCGAAGCCCAGTGCAACGGCTTCCCCGACCGCAGACCGCCGACCGATTCGACACCGACGAGTTCCAGATCTTGGTCGTGGCCGAGAAGTTCCAGACCGGCTTCGACCAACCCAAGCTCTACGCGATGTACGTCGACAAGACACTGACCGGGCTGGCCGCGGTGCAGACCCTGTCCCGCCTCAACCGCATCCATCCCGATAAGGACGGCACCTTCGTCCTCGACTTCACCAACGACGCCGAGGCGATAGCCGAGGCGTTCGAGCCCTACCACGGCAAGACCATCGCCCCGCCGTCGACCCCAACCTGCTCTACGACACCCGCCACGCCCTGGATGAGTTCGGGGTGCTCGACGCCGAGGAGGCGCGCACGTTCGCGCACCTGCTGCTGGCCGAGGAGGTGGACCACGGCCGACTGCATGGGGCGCTCGGCGCGGCCATCGACCGGTTCCACGACCTGCAGGAAGACGAGCAGGATCGCTTCCGTGATGCGCTCAGCAGGTTTGTGCGGATCTACTCGTTCCTCTCCCAGATCGTGTCCTTCGGCGACTCCGAACTCGAGCGCGACTATCTCTTCGGCAAGGCGCTCCCGGTCTTCATCAAGGCAGATGCGGGGGAGTCGGTTGACCTGTCGGGTGCGACTGGAGCTGACCCACCTGCGCCACGAGAAGCAGTTCGAGGGCTCCGTCTCGCTCGACACGGACGAAGGGGAGGTCGTCACGATCTACTCCGGCACGGGCAAGAAGCACCGAACCCGAACCCGAGGCACTGTCGGTGATCATCGACCGGATCAACGCGCTTACGGCACCGACTGGACCGATGCCGACCGGCTTGTCTTCGACGCGGCCCTGGAGGACATGGTCTCCGACCAGAACGTCCAGGTCACCGCGGCCAACAACACGCCCGAGAACTTCGGCGTCGTGTTCCCCGAGATGTTCCAACAAGCCCTCCTCGGGCGGATGGATCGCAACGAGAAGGTCGTCTTCAAGTTCCTAGACGACGCCGACCTCGCCGCCGACGTGGTCAAGGTCTACGCCACACTGGCCCAGGCGCGAGCCAAAGTCGCGTATCAGGAGCATTGCCCGATCGCGGAGCTGCTTGCAGCGATGAGAGTGCGCACCTGGAGTTCAAGTCCACCCTGCGCACCAGCGCCGACACCGGCGAGCTGATCAAGCCGCTGGAGACGGCGGGCATCAAGACGGTCGCCGCGTTCGCCAACAGCCGGCACGGCGGGACTCTCCTCGTCGGGGTCGCCGACGACGGCAGCGTGCACGGGCTCGCCAGCGACTACGAGAGCTTGCACAAGCCCGGCAAGGACGACCGCGACCTGTTCCTCCTCCACCTGAACCAGACATGATCAACGCCCTGGGAGAGGCCGCGGCCAGCGGCGTCTCGACCCAGATCCACGCCATCGACGGCCGGGACCTGTGCCGTGTCCATGTGCCACCGAGTGCTTCCCCGTGGACGCGCAGGTCAAGGTCGACGCGGGCCGGCCAGATGATCAAGAAGACCGCCTTCTACGTACGGATCGGCAACGGCACCCGCGAGATCTCCGACGCTGCTGAGCGGGCGAAGTATGTCGCGGCCCGGTGGGGCCCGTGAGCCCTCCTCGGGGGGCTGGCCCTCGGCCAGCACGCCATCGGAGCACCGGGACGAATCAACGCTTTGGTTCCGGCTGATGGCGGCTGCTGGGCGTGCTTGTCGTAGGGTGCCGATTATCGGGTCCCAACTACGAGTGGTCACAGAGTTGGAAGGGTGTGGTTCCGGGTGCCGTTCTTGCAGATGGATGAATCCTCACTTGTTCCCTTCGGCGCCAGGCGATTTCCTCAGGTGTCTACGAAGAGGAGATCGAGGAGCTGCTGTGGGACAACCTGGAGGAACTTACAGGTGAGAACCTGTTCCAGAGTTGCTCGTCAGCCGGTCTTGCCATTGGGGCGTCCCGATGTGATCGCGCTCGATTCGCAGGTCGGATCGTGGTCATCGAGGTGAAGCGTGATGTTGACCGATCCCAGCTCGCCCAGGCATTGGAGTATGCGGGATGGGCGCGAACAGTCGGCCTTGACGAGCTGGCCGAGCGCTACCACGGTGGCGCGCCAGACTTCTGGGAAGACTGGAAGGAGTTCACCGGAACCGACATCCGCGCTTGGTGCTGAAGCAACCCCAGCTGATCTTGGTGGCCCGAAGATTCGAGCCCAAGACGGCTCAGGCGCTGGAGTTCTCGATTGAAAACAGTCTTCCGGTGAAGCTGCTGGAGGTCGCGTTCTACGCCGACGACGACGGACATCGGTTCCTGAATGTTGAATGGGAAGTCGAACCCGAGACTGTGCCGAGCGCACAGACGGGAGGGTGGTGTTCCGGGCGCGAAAGTAGCCGACGAAACCCTCGACTATCGCGGTGTCACCTTGTCCGACGTGGTGGACGAATTCGGCGCACAAGACCTGGTCTGGGTGCGCCCGAGAAAGAATCAACGCTACGAGGCCACCTTGCTGGAAACCGGCCGGATCAGACTGAGCGACGGCCGGGAGTTCCGCACGCCCTCCGGAGCGGCGATGGCGGCCGCCGAGTCGTCTCCTATGACGGCTGGTACGCATGGCGGGCAGTCGAGGGTGGCGCCAGCCTCCACGAAATGCGCCACCAGATCGCGGAGCTGCAGGCTCAGTCGCAAACGGACGAGCCGCCGGAAGGCGCTACGGGCACCGCGGTTGAGGCTGTCGCATCGCCTACTGTAGTGGAAGACGATTGATCGGCCAAGACTCGGACTACTCCTTCGCACAACAAGCAGTCACGGGCTGGTCAGACACCTAGGACCGCCCTCGCCCGGGGGGCCTCGCGCCCGCCGGAGCATTCGTCTTGGATGACCTGTCGGTGAAAGTGCCGGCTCGCGGCTTCGCACACCAGTGATCGCTGCTTCGATCCTGCCGCGCTCACCTGACGCCTGACCGTGCAGCAGATCCCTGATGTGGTGATTGACTGTCTGGTGTGAACGGGTCTGGCGGGACCCCATGAACTGGTCCACCCGTTATGAGAGTGCTGGTTGGGTTGGGCTGGTCCAGGTGGCTGCGTACTCGGCGGGGGTGAGGTCCCCCAGCGAGGAGTGCGGCCGGTAGGTGTTGTACTCGGTTCGCCAGGCCTCGGTGAGGACCTGGGCTTCGTGCAGGGTAGCGAACTCCTCGACGTTGAAGTGCTCGTCGCGGACCCGGCTGTTGAAGGACTCCACGAAGGGGTTCTCCCATGGCGAGCCGGGTTCGATGTAGGTGGTCCGGACGCCGGCCAGTCGGCAGTAGTCGCGGATCGCCCAGGCGATCATCTCGGGGCCGTTGTCCATCCGCAGGTGCACGGGCGCGCCGCGGAGGGCGACCAGGGCGGTGATGGTCTCGACGACTTCATCGGCGGTGCAGGAGCGACCCACCCGCATCGCCAGGGCCTCGCGGGTGTGCTCGTCGACCACGTGCAGGGACTTCAGCTGGCGGCCGTCGTTGGTGGAGTCGAACTGGAAGTCGATGGCCCACACGTGGTTGGGGTGGACGGCGCGGAGCCGTTGGGAGTCCTCGGTGCGCCTGCGGCGGCGCTTGCGGGTCCGGACCGGGCGACGGAGCCCTTCCTCGCGCCACAGCCGCTGGACGCGCTTGTGGTTCACCTCGTCCAGCGGGCTCGCGGTGTCGCGGCGCAGCAGCCGGTAGGCCATCCGCCACCCCCACCGCGGATGCTTCCTGGCGATCCGGCGGAGCTCGGCACGCAAGCCGGGCCTCCTCATCGGGCCGGGGCCGGGCCGGGAGCCGACACGTCGATCGATGCGTGCCGATCACCCGGCAGGCTCGTCGTTGGGAAACCCCGAACCGTTGCTGCAGATGCCCAGCGGCCCTGCGGCGACGGTCCGGGGTCAGAAGTTTCCCTCCGCCAGCTCCTTGAGCATGTCGATGTCCAGGGCCTGGTTCGGCGACCAGCTTCTTCAGCCGGGCGTTCTCGGCCTCGAGCTCCTTGAGCCGCTTGGCCTCGGAGGCCTTCATCCCGCCGTACTGGGCCCGCCACCTGTTCCAGGTCGCCTCGGAGATCTCCAGGGTCCGCAGGACAGCGGCCAGGTCGCCGCCGCTCGTTCAAGATCCGCTCACCCTCAGCGAGCTTGCGGACCACCTGCTCAGGGGTATGCCGGTGACGCTTCATCGTGATCATCCTCCTCGCCCAATCATGGGCTCTGGGACTCTCACATCAGCTGGACCACTCCACGGGGATCACGCCAGGTCTGCCGCGGCGCGTTCGGGAGAATTTCGGACATGCCGAACAATGGCATCACCGAGGAAGGAGTCAGCCGTGACCGCAGCACGCTACGCCGACCTGACGAGGAGGTACTACGAGACGTACCTGCCGAGCGAGGTCGCGAAGCTGCCCGACCCGGAGTCGTTCTACCGGGGGCAGGGGAAGCGAATGGCGGAGCGGATGCGCGACCTGGCCGCGACGTTCGCAGGGAACGACCCAGCCGACGAGGGCTACCTGGACAAGGTGGGTCGTCTTGGGACCGCTCAGAAGCAGGCCGAGGAGATGGTGCTGGGTGAGGACCTGTTCAGCCTGACGAAGGAGCCCGGGACCGAGGACGCCGAACTCCCGATGGGGCACGTGCCCGGGGCAACCAGGGTCGAGTAGCGGCCCCCCGTCGGCAAGGCGGTCCAGAACGTCCCGACGCTGAGGCGCCAGTTCAACTCAGGTCGCGGGACGACATAGCCGCGAGCCTGAGGCCAACGACGCCGCGCAGCGCACGCTGCAGAAGATCCAACCCCGAGTCAGTCACGGCTCACTGCTCTCCGCCAGCTCAGGGCGAGAGCGCCGGCCAGAGTTACAGGGGCAGCCCCGGTGGCGGAGTGCTCAACCCCTGCGCCGCGCCATTGCCCGATATTGGATCCGGGGGGTGGTGGCAGAGTGCAGGGCGCGAGGAATGCACGGAACCCTGCGCGGATGGCTGGAGATCGCCAAGGGGGTGAGCGACGATCGACGCGTCTGGGCGGATTCGCTGCTGGGGGCTTCAATGGGGCCGGGTATTTGCGCGCACCGTTGGAACGCCTTGGTCGTGCGGTGATCCGTGATCGGGTGTTGGAGGTTCTGATGGGACGCGTAAGGCCGAGCATGCACGGAGACAGCGCCTGGTACGACCCCCGGCAACGTCGGTGGCGAACACGATCGGGATGGCCGCCCCCGAAGTTCTCCGCTGGTTGGTTCCCTGCTGAGGAGCTATGTCTCGACTGGCACGGCGGTCCCGCTCGCTGTGGTTAGACAGCGGCGTTTGGGGCCATCGGCGGCCGACGGCGTTCTAGATCCCCGAGCCATGCCCGGAGACCAACTACGGCCGGCTCAGCCGGTGGACGTTGCGCCATATGGGCACGCCTACTGGGATCGCGGCTTGCGTCGGTATGGCGATAGGTACATCCACGGCCGCTGCTACCGGATCTGGAGCCGTCCTGCTACCACTGTCGATCCTCGCCACAGGAGGCGCCTGCGTCGCCTGGGCGCTCATCAGCAGGGGCTACTTCAGGCCGCGAGCCATCTGACTCAGACAGGTCAGCGAACTGACACATCGCACGCTACGCGGCAGATCCGCATGGCCGCGTGCGCGCGCTACGCGGCTGATCCGGACGCTAGAGAGCGTCCGACTGGCGGCGGAGTGCCGCAGGTTCCTGGTGCACTCTGTGAGCGGCTCCGGGCGTCTCGGGCACCCGGAGCGACGCGTTTCGCGGCCCAAGAGTCGTTGCGCTGGCGCTTGCTCGGCCAACGCTGCGGGACCGCTCAGAAACTGCGCCGGGCGCTTCCCGCGGCAGCCCGGCCCCTCACAACTGGTGCAGCCGGACGAAGTTGGCTCTCACGTGTGCATCGCGACCACCAGTATGTGCAAGACGTCTTGCGCCGCGAGGAGCACACGCGCGCACTAGACCCTCTGAAGATCGTCGGCAAGCCGCACGGCTGCTTCGCCGATCGCGGAGGAGGCCTCGATGATGCGGTCGGACGACACACGACCTCCGTCGGCTGGGAGTGACTGGATGATCGCCTCGACTCGGGCGGTCTCGGCGACAGCGGAGCGGAAGATGAGCGACTCTGTGTTCCCATTTGCGGCCGCTAGGGCTTGCTTCGCCACCTCGAAGAACTTGGCGGTCATGACGTCGAAGTACTGCTGAAGGACCGCGGCATACTGCGCCTGAACCTCGAAGCCGGTCGGGTCGAAGGCCTCGTCACCGCCAGCGAGGTCGTGAAGGATGTCGGCGGCGTGGTTGACGGGCTCTACGACGCCGCTCTCGTTGTAGGTGAAGAGCGCGACGGCGGCATCGTTCGCGTACTCGACCGCAGCCTTTGTGTAGCCGGACAAGCTGTAGAACAGCGCGGCGCCCTGACCGTGGGCCGCTCCGCGAAGTTGCTGGATGACGGGAGCGCCGATGGGCGCGGCGAAGTGCTTCACCTGCGCCACTGCATTAGTCGCGCGGACGTCCAAGCCGCCGTCCGCGCCAGGAGGAGTCATCTCAGCGTCCTCAAAGCCGAGCTTCTGCATGTGCCAGGTAGCGAGAGCCTCGGCCTGCTGCCACGAGGAGACGGGAGGACCGGCCTGTTCGTCCGCCGTGGCTTCAACCTGCGGCGCGTCGTGTGTGGAGACCGGGGTTGCCTCGACCGAGATAGGTGCCTCTGCCCGAGTGGGCACCACGTTCTCGGCAGGGCGGACAGGCATCGGGGCAGGTGCAGCCATCGGGACGACTGGCACTCGGGGTGCCGCGATGGGCGCAACAGGCTCCTGGGCGGATCGCCACTGGAGGTAGTCACGGTTGACGAAGAGGCCATAGCCCATGAGGGCGAGCCAGAGGATAGCCGCGTAACCACCGCCGACCTCCTGTATGGGCTCGACAGGCGCCAGCAGTAGGACGAGGCCGACGAGGCTCAGCGTGGTCACGACGATGGCACGGCGCTTCCAGGTGGTCGAGCGGACGCGGACGGCGCAGTAGATGAAGCCGACGCATGAGAACGATCCGACTCCAAGGAATACCGCCAGGAGCCACGCACTATGGCGGACCTTCCATGCGAGGGTTCGAGTGGCGATGGAGTTGGTGTCGGACATGTGAGAAGTCTGGCAAACATCACCGACACTTGCCCGAGAACGCTGACCACCGGGATCGCTGGAATGCCAGCACCACGCCAGGCCGGCACGGGTTGAGAAGGGGCGACTGATGGCACCGGAGCAACACCCGCGGCGTGTCGTTCGCCGCGGCAGGACGCGACCGCTTGGCGGCGGAATGACCTTTATTCAACGAGCACTGGGTTGGACAGGGTGCCCCACCTCCGTCGTCGCAGACAACTCGCCAGGAGCCGCGGCATGGCAATGGCGTCATCGAGTTGATAGCGCGCCGCAGGCATAAACGCCCGGGCACCCCGCCCACGCCGCGTCGGCAACGCTGCTGGGGCGCTTGGGACAACGTCACGGCGCCGCGACCGGTCGCCGACGTCCTGTCGACCCTACCGGGGCGCGGTTCTGTCCAACTTGTGCTGAGGGCGCCGGACGGGGCGCGGATGAGAGCGGGACGGTCATCGCAGACGTCGTTGGGCGCTGCTGCCAAAGAGCCACGCCAGGCTGGAGAAGGCAAGTGCGGTCCCATGGCAAGGACAGGGGGGCCTAACTGCCAACCCGTGCTCGGTCGCAGCCACAACTAAATAGCACAACCCACCCAGGACGTGCCCAACACAATGCAAAGGACGTTGACCTCAACGGTCACCGCCGTGTGCCACACCCGCGCCGTTCTGGGCTTCAATGTAGCTGTCCGTTGGCCGAGGAGCGACTCGCCCTCGACGCTTGGGTTCCTGCCGATCGGGGGGGCGTGCGCGAGCATGCCAGGCCCAGTCCACCTGGAACGTCTGCAGTCCGCGTTCTGCCGCTACGATTACGGCATCGCGATACAGGACAGCGATCCGCGGAACCCGCGGCGGCCTGCGCCAAGCCCTCCGAACGCGCGGCGGCGGTGGAGGAAGAAGACCGCCGGAAGGGTGTTCGGCCCCGGCGGAAGGTTGAAAGCGGCTGGAGCAAATGGACGGCCGTGGTTGCTGTGATGTAGGCGGCGGGGCACAGCACTAATACAAAGCGGGTATGACAGCACAGGCGCCCACCCGTAGGCGACGGTCTCCTCCATGAGGAAGAGGCATTCCCGTCAGACAGAGCACTCTGAAATGCCAACAAGGCAAAATCCGGCGAGGAGTTGGGCAGGGTCCCCTCCGTCCGGCCCATGACTCTCCCACCACTGCCCCAGTTGTTGCCCCAGATACAGGAGTGAACTGAATAGCGCGAACGACACCGTGGAGAACGTCAGACGGCCCGCGGCCTCCACGTAGGCACACCACCGCTCGTTATGCCGGACTGTTGGAGGGTGGGCGAAGCTGGGGAATGCCGCCAACACAGTGAGGAACGAGACGATCCCGAGTGGTACAGCGAGCACCCAGGCCGCGTTGGCGCCACCTCCCCCAACTATGAGGATCACCGCCGCGGCTGCCATGACCCTCGGCGCGCGGTGCGGTCGGGTTGCCCCTCAGGGCGACCGAATCGCCAGATCCCGGTAAGGGGATCACTGCTTCTTCCGGATCGGACGCGATCCCAAGTACCTCCTCCATGAGCCAGATGGTGCCCTGCCCGGGGATGACGTCGCTAGACCAAAGCGTCGCAACTTGGTGGCGAAGTCCATGGAGTCGTCCTCGATCGCGGTGCAGGCGGGCCGAGAACCTCAGCGACGTCGTTTCGCTGACCAACTTCAAGTGAGCGCATAACAGTCGGGGAGCAGACGCGGAGCGACTCCGCAGACACTGGAAAGACGCATGTTCAATGGCCCGCGCGGACGACAGAACGAATGGGGCCGTCGGTAGCTCCCCGAGGGAGACGTCGTCCCCTAAGGAGTCGGGGCTTCGGTCGGCCCCTTCTCGGCCAAACGACTGCAGTTCGTCTTCCGCCTCCTTCATGCGTCGGCGTCCAGACTCGGCTTGCTGGCAGCATCAGAGGATCAGCGGCATCATAGAGAGCCGACTACGGGGAAAGGATCTCAACGCCATGTGCCGAACGCCGTCCCTGGGGACCGCCGCATGACGAGCGGGAAGCAGGCGAAGCGGCGCCGCCGCTTCCGGCGACGAGCGGAAGTTCGACGGCCCGCGAGCGGCAGGGCAAGCGACTGGCGGCACCGATCAACGCAATCGCGCCGTGAACGCTGGTTGCCGTGGCTGCGTCGACGTCTTCCATCCTTGATCTGGCCGAGTGCGATATTGCACGCGCACGGACTCGATGGCGGGATAGTCGTCGCCGCACGCGTCGTGGACATCCTTGCTGAGTACGTCCCCGACTCGGTGGTGCTCGACGGCTCCTTGCATTCCTTTGAGTCCGTCCCGACGGGGAAGCGCCCGAGGCGATCCAGGCGCTGCGCGGGGCAGGTTCGCTGTACGAAGAGGCGTTCCCGTGGCTGCTGGTGCGTGCGCTGAACCGGTACGACGGGCTACCGGGGGCATGGGTGTTCGACGGTTGGACAGGTGCGCGGCCCGTGGTGGCCGAGGACGCGCCGGGCGAGTTCCTCGCTGACGTGGTCCGGGCCGCCTGGCACGGACGGTCGCTCGTGGCTACCCGCGCGAAGGTGTCGGCAATGCGCGGCGAGATGGCATCGGGCAAGATGCACTTCGCGCAAGGCCTCGGATTTTCTCGAACTACTGCCTCGTTACCCGAACCAGCTCGACGATGACGAGCGTCGCCGGGTTGAAAGTTAGAATCCGAGCCATGTTCAACGGCGTTTGGGGCGTGCGGCAGTCGCCGGATGCAGAGACCCGCCAGGCGTGGGCGGCTGCATTCTGGCGTCAGAACTGGTCGCTGTACCCGTGCATGGCGGTCGCCCCGCCCGTCCACAACATAGATGGTCCCGAGGAGGCCAGCGAGGCCGGTGATCGAGCGCCGGCGACGGCGTGCCGCCGTGGGCCGAGGTGAGAGCCGACGCCTTGGGGCGAGTCGAGGCACTGAAGGAGCGATTCCTGGAGAGCGTCTTTGCCGCTGACCCCGACATCTACAGCCCCGACAGGCACGAGGTGCTGACCGGGCTAGTGAACCGGCAGGTGCGAGCCGTTGAGCAATGGCGTCCATGCCGCTGTTCTGGTCGGTTGAACACGGCGCACCCCTAATCCGGGGTTCGTCAAGGCGCGCATCGAGTCACGAAGTGGTTGATGCACAAGAACGACCGGGCGCTTTACGAGCGGTTCGAAGGACTACGGGCGCGGCCACCTGAAGTTGCACGTGCTCCACCTGCGCGAGTACGCCGCCACCGAGACCGGCGACAGGTCCGACCTTGACGCTGAGATCGCTGAACTCGAAGAAGTCTTAGACCGCGACATGATGGAGGAGTTCCAGGACATCGACGTGAACGCTCGGTTCACGAAGGAGGACACGCGGATCATGGCGTACGCCGTCGGCTTGGCCCGCGAGTATCGAACGCTGTTCGCTCCGATGAGTGCCAATGTGCATGGTGAGTGGATTCCGTTGGATCAGTACGCTTTTGACGTCTGTCGCAATCCACTGCACCGGGCTCACCGGCTACCGAACTTCGACTCGCGGACGACGCTGAGCCCAACGCACGTCACGCTCGCGCTCGACCAGCTGGAGGCGATGGTCGACAGCACCCGTGGCGGGCATAGCCACGAGCGCCTGATCACCTGGTAAACCACGCAAGTCCGGACGAACTGCTAAACGGACTGGTGGTTTGGCGGCGGTCAACCGTTGCGACGATTTGATAAGCAGCGCTTGGTGATGCACTTCGCGCCGAAACGAAGGCGACGATAAAAGGGCTTACGGCTAACCCTCAGGAATCCCGAGCCGTTGTCAAGGAGAGCCATGAGCAGTGCGACAAAGCTGTCGATCGACCCAGGTACCGGCTACCTGGAGCGTGGGGTCACCGCCTGACCGAGGCCGAGGTGCACGCCAGGTTCGTGGGTCACGCCGAGTTCGCGGCGTCGACCACTCGTCAGAACACCTGGGACGAGTACGAGCTTGGCCGCGACCTCCTCCGGAGCAAGGTGCGCATCCACGCGATTTGGATTCGGCGGCAGTTCCTACGTCGAAGGTCGACGCGCATGACATAGATGCGCTGTTCATCGTGAACGGACGCGACTATCGCAAACTCGACCGCGAAGGATCAGCAGATCGTAGCGTCATTCCTGCCGCAGATCGGGCCGCTGGGCGCGACTGTCCGTGGTCACGGCTTGAATCTCCTGGACAGCTACTTGCTGTTCTGGATCCTTGGTCCCCGTTGGACCCCCAGAGGGCGCCTGAGCACCGCGAGTACGCTAGTTCGAGGGGTTACTGGGACGACTTCTGGCAACGCGACCGGTTCAACCAGCCGGACGGGAGGCCACCCCACTGGAAGGACGCACTGCCGGTGCGCGGCTACTTGGAAGTGGAGCTCGATGACTTCACCCGATGACGCCCGAGCAGAGCGCCTGCGTCAAACTGGAAGCGTCCATCCTTGAGCGCTCGCCCGAGGAGGCGCCGGGTAGCCCCGAGGAGCTCTCCGAGTTCTCCGCCCTCACACCGTGCGCTCCTCGACGGTTCATTCGGAACAGAGACAACGGAGCTTCGCGTTCGCCTCCACGGCGAAGGCGTGCAGGGGCACCGCGTTCCGGCTGACCAGGCAGGCGCGCTCATCAGGCAGACGCAACTTCTGGTGCGATGGATCGGGGCACGCCTTCGAACCCTTGGCGACGACAAGCAGCTAGCGGCGAAGGTTGGTGACCGCCTCGGCATCGTGGAAGCCACGCAGCTATTCCTGCAGCCGCAGTTCGGCGCCGGGTCGCTCATCTTCGACATGGTCGCCGAAGGGCGAACGGAGGCAGAAGATGACCCCCAAGGGATGCTCATTGACGGCGAGGAGCAGCGCGACACGCTGCTGGATCGGTCTCTGCAGGAACGATTGAGCATCGTCATCAGCTCCCAGACGGATCTCCGGAGGCGTTGGGCGAGTTGTCCGGCTACGTCTCGCGCATGGGGCCTCGCGTGGCCTCGCAGCTCAAGCGGTTGGCTACCCACGTGACCGACGACGAGATAGACATCGATCTTCGATGGGAGCGGGGCAGGCGGGCGCAGGGGAAGCGCGAGTTTGAGCCGACGCGGTGCGTTGGCGATTCGCGACGCTGTGGATCGGAACAAGGTCAAGACCGACGAGATCACGCTTACCGGCCTCCTTGAGACAGCCAGCACTGGCAAAGACAAGGTCCGCATAGAGACCCCGGACGATTCGTTCAAGATGAGCGTGGACGAGCAACTGGGTGTCACGCTCGGCGTGTGGCTGCATCGCGAAGTTGCGGCGCGGGTGGAGCGCCGCACCACTTGGCACGACAGCGGCAAGGAGACGATCGACTACAAGCTGTGTCCGTCGCCGCCGAGCCGCGCATCGACGATGACGACGACGGCTCGGAGGAGTACGTGCGCCCGCTGCCCGACGATGCGCTACCCCCACGCGACGAGCCTCCGTTCTAGCCCGCGGCTTCGCGCACTATTGCGGAAGAACGTTTAGCAAATCGGGCCCGGTTCGTTGATCTGGACTTGGGGCAGCCCGTGACGGTCAGGAATTGCGCCCCAGGGTCGCGTCTTAGTGGGCGGTATGCAGCGGGCCTCGGTTCGCCTGCGCCGGAACCATCCCCATGGCGGAGGGCATCTGGCATTGCTCTCGCAGCGCGGCCGAGCCGGAGCTGCACGCTCCGCGTGACCATCCCGCGCCGGCACGCTCCGCGTGACCATGGCTACGCGGGATGAGCTCGGGACAAGGGGACGCCCGCGCCATGGGGCCGCGACGGCGAGGTGCGATGCCAACGGTCGAGCCGACCACCGGTCGTCTATCACTCCCCTGGGTTGCCCTGACCCTGCAAGCCTCGGAAAACCTGCCGCGTCCGATCGGACGGGTCGAGCGGCGGGCGATCGTCGTCGGTTCGGTTGAAGACCTGCATATCGAGGTAAGCATCGGCCTCGTCGACGCGACCCATCGCCTTCATGGCCTTGGCCAGGTCGAGGCGCGGCTTGTCCTCTGAGGGAGCGGCAAGGATCGCCTTCTCCGCCGCCCACAGAGCGAGGTTGCGGGTCTCCCTCGGCGAGTGCGTGCGTGGCGACGACGTGAGCGACATCGACGATGGCGGCCGTCAGGTAGTGGTCGTGCGGCGATGTCGACCAGCCACCCGTATCCCCTCGGACGCTGCTGGTCGTACGGCTGGCCAGTCGACGAGTTCGAGCGCGCGGCGGAAGTCGTCGATGCCTTCCGGCCCTCGCGCCTCGCGCGCGCGCACGAAGCCGACGGAACAGATCGTCGTCGGCGAGGATCCCGTCGAGCCGATAGACCTTCTGCCCGCGAATCCGCTGCGCGTTCGGCAGGTACCACTCGTCGCCGCCGGGCTTGTTCGAAAGCCACTTCCTCAGTTGCCCGAGCCGGGTGTGCAACGTGTTGTTCTGGATCCCGAAGTCGGCAGCGAACTGGTTCGGCGTCAGCCCGTTCGGGTGGCAGTTGAGGTACGCCGTCAGCTCGGCGAAGTAGGCCGGCCGGGACTCCACCTCCTTCGTCTTCTCGCCGGTGGCGCGGAGCTCGACCGGACCGAGTACCCGCAGGCGTGGCCGGTCCGTCTCGGGCTCCGCCCACTCCGCGAGGTCTGCGTCGAGGGAGGGGTCCTTGGCGAGTGCCGCTGCGACCTCACTCGGTGGCACCGCAGGCGCCAGGACGGCGAGGTCCTCAGCCGTCGTCGCGGCCGCCTCGACGTAGACGTCGGTCCGGTCGCGGCAGAATCGAGTATGGGTCGCCGGTCGTGCACCGCTCTTCGGTGAGGGACTCCACCAGCGCTCCGGCAGCGTTCGCGTGCTGCGGATCGCCGTCGATGCTGTTCGCCACAGGAATCGGTTCGTCGTCGTCCTTGTCTGCGTCGTCGAACATGGCACTCAGCGTCGATGCCTCTGCCGGCGTCAGGCGGTTGGCCGTCACCTCTCCCCACGGTGTCAGCAGCGCTCCGTCGCTGTCGGCCGTGAGCGTGACTCCCTGGTCGGTGAGCGGCGTGGCCGACAGCGCAAGGAGTGCGACCGACGTGCGGCCGGGGGTGCGTGCCATCTCATCGAGAAGCTCCGCGACCAGCCCGTGGGCCTCGTCGAGATCGCGCTCTTCGAGGGCGGCGATCGTGACCGAGGGCACCCAGGCGTTGCCCCAGTCGGAGACTCGCGAGGCCGAGCACGTCACGTCCCGATACCTCGACGTTCTCCCGCATACGCCGAGCGATCTTGGCCAGCTGCTCGATGTCCAGCTTCGGGTCGACGAACAGTCGGCCCTGGTTGAGCGGCACGACATCCTCAGCGACCCCGACGACGTTGACTCCTTCGGTGTCGGTCCACGGGTTGAGGGCCAGTTCGGCCGCGACGAACCGGACGAGGTCGGCTCCGACTTCGACATCGCCAACAACCTGGATCACGCCTGCTCCTTCCAGGTCGAGGAAGAGCGTGCCGCCGTCGGTGTCGTCCCCCAGGGTCACCATGGTCGGGTACGGCGACATCCGGTCGGTCTGGGACGGTTGGTGCTCCCGGGACAGACTCCACGTCGTGCCAGTCGGCGACGCGACCCAAGGTTTCGGCGCGTCAACGGACGGAGCTGACAGGTGCAGGTCGAGGCCGACATCGTCGATCCTTGCCGCGACTGCTTCCGGAAGTGCGAACCCTTCCGCCTCTGCGCGTTGAGCCAGCTCCCGCAGGGCGGCGTCGAAGAAGGCCGCCGGTGCAAGCGATGCGCCCCCGATCGACCGCAGGGCCTTGTCGTCGGCTCGCAACGTTGTGGCCACACTCGGGGCGGCGCGGCCAGAGCGCCGGTTCCGGCTCTGGGTGCGGCGGCGCGCGACGTACATCGTCAGCATCCCGGCCGCCAGGAAGCCGCCGCCACCGAGCAGGGCTCGAGCGACGGTTGCGCCGTCGAGCGTGGCCAGCCGCAGTCGTCGCTGGACGCGGCGGAACCGTCGCTCGGCTCGGAGGTGATGTCGGGCGGTTGGGTCGCCTGCGGTGCCGGGGTGGCGGTCGGTGGTTGCGACTCCCATGGCGGATCGAGCGTCCTCGGCAGGCGGGACGACACCTGGCGGAGCTTCCGGCTGTCCCGACCGGTGGCCGGAGTCGTGGTCATCGGACCCCGCGCCCGGGATCTCGAATCTCTGGCCCGGGTAGATCCAGTCCGGGTCGTCGATCTTGTCCTGGTTGGCCTCGTAGATCCGCGGCCAGTCGGCACCGTCGCCGTACTCCTCCTTCGGCGATCTCCCACAGGGTGTCGCCACGCTCCACGGTGACGATCGCCTGGTCCGAGGTCCGAGGTGCCGCCGCCGGGACCAGCAGGATCCAGCCGGGCTGGATGGTGCGCGCATCGTGCGAACGTGGAGCCGTCGACCATCTGGTGGTCCGGCGTTGAGCTCGGCGATCTCGCGCCAACGCTCACCTGCTCCGAGGTGGCTGCTCGGCGATCGACCACAGGGTGTCGCCCCGCTCGACGGTCGACCTTCACCGCGGTCACCCGTCTCGGCTGCGGCGCGGTCGTCAGCCGCTACGGCGGTCGGATGCGGACGTGCGGCGACGGCCACCGGTGCCGGGGTGGCGGTTCGGCGGCGTCGGCGCGCGCCATCCATGGAGTCGCGAGCCGACGCAGCTGTCGCCAGTGACGCCGATGGCGACCACGGCCTGGACGAGCGCGCGGGCAAGCGCCTGCTGGCCGCCGAAGGTGCCCGGGACCCGGGCGAGCCAATCCGCCGAGCGGCCCGTCGCGCAGTCGGATCTCGGCGATGGTCTCGACGACGACGCAGACGACGAGCTGCGCCCAGAAGACCCACGCGACGCAGGCCAGGATGCCGAGAGATCGCGTGGTTGGTCAGCGGCTCGGCCAGGTCCAGCCCTCAGCCGGGAACGGGTTGCCGACCGTCGCCACCAGCAGCCACGGGACGCCGGCGACGAGCGCACAGCAGGACGGCCAGCAGCGATGCAGGCCGCGCACGATCGGCCGGTACGGCGGACGGGCTGTCACGGGAGGTCCTCCTCGGTGATGGCTTGGGCGGTCTCGGTCTCCTCGATCGGGAACGACGTCGATGCCGATGACGCCGAGGATCTGGGTCTCGGACTTGCCGGTGACCGTGACGGTGACGGTGTCGACCGCTGACGCTCACCGTCCCGGTCAGGCCGGCGTCGCGGAGGTAGCTCTGGGCGCGGGCCCGCGGCGGCCTCGACGTCGACGGCGTCGCTCCGTCGCGGACGCTGGCGGCGGAGAGCGCGTCGGCGCCGACGCGCGCGGCTTGGGCGGCGGCCCGCGACGCCGCGACGCGCGCATCGATGACTCGGCCGCCGTCGACGACGAGGCCGAGGAGCACGGTGAAGGCGCCGGCGATCACGAGCATCGCCCAGATCGAGGCGCTGCCGCGCTCGTCGCGGTCCTCACGGGAAGCTCCCGGTGTTGCTTCGAGCGGCACGACGGCGGTGAAGCGTGAACGTCTTGATGCCGGGGAGCCCGAAGCCGACGAGGTCCGAGAGGTCGGCGCGCGCACGTCACGGTCGCGCGGACGTCGCCGCCTGGGTTGAAGTGCGCCGGCGTCGACTGCCGACGGTCGAGGTCGGCGCAGGCGTGGCCGCGCTCGGCCATGGACTGCCTCGGCGGCGCTGCGTCCCCGCCTGGACGGCCGCTTCCTGGTTGGTCGTCAGCGACGCCGCTCGGGCCGCGGCGTACGCGGCGCTGTTGACCTGCCCGTCGGGCCTCGACGTAGCGGCGCCCCGGCCGCGATCACCATGATCGCGGCCGACCAGGAGCGGGGTGAGGATCGACCACCTCGACCGCCATCGCGCCGTCGTTCGTCGCGCCTCATGGCTGCTCCACGAAGCGCTCGACCGGCCCCTCCAGGTGGACCGAGACGTGGACGGGCAGGAACGGGATGAACTGCTGGCCGTCCCCGGTGACCGTGACACGCGGCCGTGGTCCGGTCCGGGTGACGGTGACACTGGGTGCTGGACAGGTCGGACCCGAGGTCGTCGAGGTAGTGGTTGCCGGCGGCCTCCCGCCGGCCGGCAGAGCCGTCGTACGCCGCTGCGGCGGCGAGCGCCTCCTCGGCGGCGGCTGTGGCGACCCGGTGTGCGTGGGCCCGGACGGCGTACTGCAGCATCAGCGAGGAAGACCACGCATGAGCATGCTGATGCACCAGCATGAACTCGATCGCGATGGCTCCTCGCTCGTCGCGGATCCGCCGCACTCCGCGCATCGCGGGCAGGCCTCAGGGCTGCCCGAGCTTGTTGGTCTGGGAGGTGACGTAGGCCTTGACCGCGGCGACGGCGATGCCGGCGATGGTGATGACGCCGAGCGCGATGAGCAGCCACTCGACCGCCGTGAAGCCGCGCTCGTCGCGCTGCGTTCGGCAGCCGGGCCCTGCAGCCAGATCACCAGGATCCTGATCTCCTGCATGTGGTTCCTTCCTGTGGGTGACTGTGCGGTCATCCGGCGAAGAGCCGGACGACCGACGGGTAGAGCTCGTAGCCGAGGAACGCGAAGACCATGACGATGAGGGCGAACCTCATCGACTCGGTTGCCTGGTTCGGCTGCGGCTTCGGCGTCGGCGATCCGCTCGGCGCGCAGGGTGCTCGGCGCGGGCGACCAGCGTCGCCCGGACCTTCGCGCCGTCCTCGTTGGCGAGCCGGAGCGCGGCGTCGAGGTCGGTCAGCTCGCGGATGCCGAAGCGCTCGCCCGAGCTGCCCGAGCGCCTCCCACGGCGTGATGCCGGAGAACCGGGCGCCGTCGATCGCGTCCTGCAGGTGGGTGAAGGCCCAGCCGCGTCCCGATGGCCGCCGAGGCCGGCAGCGCCTCGGCGTGGCCGCGGCCGGCCTGCATCGACATGGCCACCAGGTCGAGGTAGATCGACAGCGTCCGGCGGAACTCGGCCCGCCGCTTCTTGGCCTTGTCGGCGAGCTCCTGGCGGGTGACCACGACCATCGCGGCGGCCGAGCCCGACGCCGAGCCAGGGCCGAGCGACGACGGGAGCCCGAGGCCGAGTGGCGGTGAAGAACGCCGAGGATGACGAGCGGCCCGAGAAGCCCGACGAGCGACCAAGCATCGGTGGTCTTGCCGACGTGCTGCTCGACGGTGCCCCGGCGATCGCGAGGTCCTGGGTGAGGCGCTTGAGGTCCCGGCCGCGGCGCAGCGACCTGCTCGGCGAGCCAGCGCCTGCAGCCGTGCCAGCCGAGAGTCGGCGACTGCGCGGCGCGCCGATCGCGCTGGATGCGGGTCGCGCGGGCGCGCGCGGCGTCCCAGCGCGTACGGCGCTCGCCAGGTCCGTCGCGCGGCGGAACGGCGAGGCGGTAGGCGTGCAGCAGCGCCAGCGGCGAGGCAGGCCGACGGCGAGCATGAAGGCGATCATGGCCGACCTCCGATCGCGCGCCAGGCGCGGCTTGTAGGACGCGATCTCGGTGACCGTCGTCCGGGCTGGTGAGGAACCTGGGCTCCGGCTCGGCGTTGGACGGCCAGGGACCGCATCCGCACGAATGCGCCGAGGAAGATCGCGCGATGAATGCGCCAGGACGAGCTGACCGGTCGGTGTCGAGTACGGCTCGACCCAGCCGCGCGCGAACACGGCCTGCAGGACGACGAAGCCGACGACCGCGCCGGCGATCCGCTGGGCCTGTCGGCGCAGCGCGCGCCGCTCGTGCTCGACCTTGCGGCGCATCTCGAGCTCGGCGCGCGACGAGGCGGCCAGTGCCGTCAGGATGCGCTCCAGCCCGCCGGCGCGCTGCCGGGCGTTGAGGACTCAGCGCGGCGACCACCATGTCGGCCGCCGGGTCGTCGAGCGTCGTCGGCGAAGCGGGCCAGCGCCTCCGGAAGCGGCACCCGCCCGTCGAGCCGGGCAGCGAGATCGCGCACCGGTGCTGCGGAGCAGCGTCAGGCGCGCGCCGACACCGTCGCCGGGATCGCCTGCTCCAGCCCGGCCGCGGCGTCGCGGTGTCCCGCAGCGACTCCGTCCACGCGGCGATGCGCCTCGATCTTGCGCAGCTGCGCGTCGCCCGGCGCGACGCGCCACCGAACACCCGCGGCCACAGGACGACGAGCCGCCGCGGCGGCCAGGCCGGCGAGCGGCCACCGCGTGAGCAGCAGCACGACGAGCCCAGCGACCAGCCGCGATCGCCGAGCTGCCGGGCTGCTCCTTGGCGATCGACGGAGCCGGTCGCGCGGACATCGTCGGCAGCGCGGACTCATGCCGCGCGCAAGGCGGACGCAGTGCCGACCAGGCCGAGCGCGATGCAGCCGCGACGGCGACGAGGAAGCCGAGCATCGTCATCACGACCACCCGCCCGGGTCGGGCGCCAGCCGGCCGCGACCAGGTCGTCCTGGCAGCGCACCTGGACGCCGTGCGCGTCGTACGACGTCGCCGTAGCGCATCCGGACCCCACAGCTCGTTGGTCGCCAGCTGCCCGTCTCGCTGACCCCGGCGACCTCGCGGACCGACTCGACGACCCGCCGCTGGCCGTCCTCGCCGCGCGCACTCGGCGGATGAACACGATGAAGTCCAGTGCCGTCGCGACCAGCCGGACGGTCGCCTCCCACGGCAGCCGCTCGGGCGCCTGGATGGCGTACGTCGCGATCTTGTGGACGACGTCCGAGGAGGAGTTCGCGTGGATGGTGGACAGCGAGCCGTCGTTGCCCTGGGTCATCGCGTTGAGCATCGTGACGACCTCGTCGCCGAGGACCTCGCCGACGATCACGCGGGACGGGTTCATGCCGCAGCGTGTCGCGGACCAGCTCGGCCATCGTGACCGCACCGGCGCCCTCGGAGTTCGGCAGCCGCTCCTCGAAGGCGATCGCGTTGGGGTGGTGCTCGACGTCCTCGTCCAGGCCGAGCTCGAGGGAGCGCTCGACGGTGAGGATGCGCTCCTCGGCGGCGATCTCGGAGGCGAGCGCGCGCAGCAGGGTCGTCTTCCCGGCGCCGGTGGCGCCGGCGACCATGACGTTCTTGCGTGCCCGGACCAGCGCCGCGAGGAAGTCGGCCAGGTCCTCGTCGAGCGTCTCCAGGCCGATCAGGTCCTTGAGCGTGACCCGCGGATGGCGGTGGCTTCGGATCGAGACGACCGGCTCGCTTGGTCACCGACTGGACGGCGTAGAGCCGGGAGCCGTCGGGGAGCCGCAGGTTGACCCGCACGTTGGCGACGTCGAAGGCGCGGGCCGACAGTCCCTCGTGGGCGGCGAGCGTCTGGATCGTCTCGACGAGCTCCTCGTTCGACGCCGCGACCGGCCGGACCTTCGCGGTGGTCCCGTCGGCGTACTCGACGAAGACGTGCTGGAAGCCGTTGATGTCGATGTTCTCGACGTCTCGTCGTCGAGCAGCGCTTGCAGGCTGCCGGCGCCGAACAGCCGGGACTCCAGCGCCTCGACGAGGTCCTGCCGGGCCTCCCAGGTGACGGGCTCGGCCCCGGACTCGACGAGGCTCGGACTCGTAGTCGCCGACCACTCGTCTGCACCAGCGCCTTGCCGTGCTGACGCGCGTCCGCGCCGGTCAGCGCCGGGAGGTTCGGCGCTCCGGCGCCGCAGCGATCTCGTCCTGCCGGAGCCGACCGAGCTCGCCCTGGAGCCGCTTGACCAGCGCGTAGTCGAGGTCGGTCATCGATCCCGCCCCCGACTGCGAACCGGCGTCGCGCGGCCTGGCGCCTTCGCGATGCGCTCGATCTGGCTCGACGACCGTGCGCGCGCGTGCGCATCAGCGCCGTCCGCGCCAGCCGCCCGGCGGGTCCTCCCCGGCCTCGAGGCGTCGTACGGCGGCGGGATCGTGCGCCAGGAAGCCGACGTCCACGAGGAACGGCCGGGCGGGCGTCTCGGCGAGGACCGCGCCGCAGGTCGGCGACGTCCGCCGGCCCGTGACGGCTCGTCGAGACGAGCAGCGGGAACAGCCGTGGCGGCGCTGCCCCTCATCCGCGCCAGATCGGTCGCCGCTCGAATCAGCCGCTCCCGCACCCGGACCACCGACGGCATGTCGGGTCGTGACACGACGACGACCAGGTCGGCGCGGGCCGCACGACAGCGACCGTCGCGACGCGGCATGCAGGTGGCCGAGGTCGGCGAACACCGGCACTCGGCTGCGGCCGAGGCGCGTCGGCGAGCGGCGCCCAGTCGCCGACGTTCGCCATCTGCTCGGCCAGAGCGGGCCCGGGGACCACCGTGATCGGTCGAGTTGAGCACGTGGCCGTGATCGGCCGACGCAGGTCCTCGGTCCGGCGCGCTCGGGACGCGGTGACGACCGACAAGACGGTCGGCGTCTCGGGCAGGCACCGACCCCTTCGGCCGGAGCCGGATCGCGAGATCGCCCCCGGCCGGGCTCGCCTCGACGACGACCGCGGGCTCGGGCCACGCCGAGGCGAGCGCCAGCGCCGAGGTGGTCGACGCCCGGGGAGCCCTTGTCGCCGCACAGCGCGATCAGCATCAGCCGTCACCGCCGATCGGCGCCTGGACCAGGGCGACGCGTCCCGCCGCGACGTACGCCGCGACCCGCTCGGCGACCGCTCCGGGACGACGAGCGCCAGCCGCGTGCCGGCCCCCTCGACGAGCTCGGCCGCTGGCGACCGTGGCCTGCGGCGCCAGGACCGTCGGGTCGTCCAGCTCGCTGGGCGTGCTCGGGTCGCCGGCCGGCGGGACGGCGAGCGACGACGACCGACATCGCCCGGGCAGCAGGCCGCGTCGGCGCACGCGTGGCGTCCAGCTGCAAGCCCGACCACGCGCTCGCCCGGTCCGGGGAGCGGATCGGTGGTGACCATGTCGAGCGTCAGGATCTGACCATCGACCAGACCGACCGCGGCGGTCGATCCCGATGACGCTGGCGCGTCGTCCGAGCCGATCGCTCGAGCTGGACTCCGGCGACCTCGACGACCTGCGAGGTCGTCCGCAGTGATCACCGCCCCCGCCGGCAACCGGGTGCGCGATCGCGAGCGACCTCCACGCGGTCGCTCTTCTGCTGCCAGAACCAGCCGGCGAGCAGCACCGCCATGACGACGAACAGCACGGCCCCGGCCCACTGCCCGTAGCGCCGGGGCACGCGTGGCAGGTCGTGTCCGAGGGACTTGGACGCGGTTCGCGTGCGATGCGCGGCTCGCCGTCGGCCGGCGTGCCGCGGCGCCGGTGTCGGCGTCGTCATCGGACCACCACCGTCTGCCGCTGGAGGACGCGCATCGTGCTGGTGCCGGCGGGCGCGTCGACCAGGCCGAGGTCACCGCCGGTCGTGGGGCATGCTCCCGCGCAGGTCCACGTGACCTGGTAGCGGATGGTCGCGCTGATCGCGAAGCGCCCGTCCGGCTGGCCTGACGGAGCGATCCTCGTAGGTGTAGCCGCACGTCGTGGTCGCGGCGTCCGTCATGCCCGCCCCCATGGCTTGCCGGGGCCGTAGCAGGTGATCGACGACTGGACCGAGGTTCCAGACGACCTGCGACGGGGCGGCCGTGACGGTCACCGTCGTCGCTCCAGCGGTGACCGACTTGGACGAGCGTGCGCCCACTGGGCCTCAGGGACCCAGAGCCAGTTCTCAACTCCGACGTACGTCGCGAGCGGGCGCGCGGGGGCGGTGTGGACCTCGGCCTGTCGCCAGCGGCATTTGGCCCAGGGCCGTGGCGGCGAGCTGCTCCGGCGTGGGCGGCCCGGGCTCCTCGCCCGGGGCAGTCCAGATGATCTGGACGTTGCAGCTCGTCGATGTGCCAGCCGTCTCGCAGCTCGTGCACTGCCACAGCGAGCCGTCCGTGTGGCCCTGCCAGGCGGGCTGCGCCGGGCGGGCGTCGTACGGCGCCGCGTAGCACTGGTAGCCCGACCACCAGTAGCCGTCGTCGGTCTGGCACGGCACCTCCGTGCCGTCCGATCTTGTAGCAACCGGCGGGAGCCTGCCGCCTCCGGCTCCCGGATCCCCGGGGTCGCCCGGCTCGCCGGGCTCGCCGGGGTCGGTGACGACGACGCAGATGACGCCCGACGCCGACGCTCACGGGGTTCGTGCCCGGCGGGCACGGCGGATCGTCGGCCGCGACTGCCTGCGGCACCACGAAGACAAGTGGCAGCAGCGCACCGCCACCACGTGCCCAACGGCGCGCCTCAACATGTCGCGCCCTGCTCCGCGATCCCCGAGCGCCACCGGTCCTCGCCGGGACGCTTCTCGAGCCGGACGGTGTAGACGTGCGGGTCCTTGAACTGCGGCTGGTCGACCTTCTTGCCGTTCTGCTTCACGACGCGGCCGGACTCGTCGAGGCACCTGCGGAGGACGACGACGTCGCCCTCGTCGGTCCGCCGAGCTCGATCGACTTCGGCTTCGTCCAGACCGTCTTGGTCGAGCCGGTGACGGTGACGTCGTTGTTGGCGACCTGCGCGAGGTTGCCCCACGCGGTCGACCAGTCGACGGCGTAGCGCTGGTAGAACGCCTTCGCCGTCCACGGTCGTCTCGCCGGTGGCGTAGAACTCGTCGTTGCGGCGTGATGAACGCGTCGTACTCAGTCGACGGCCGCGTCGTACGCCGCACGCTCCTCGCTCGCTGTAGCCGGCGAGCTCGGGAGGCACGGAAGACGTCGGCGCCGTGGGCGCCGACGTGGTCGACGATGGCGCTCGGGATGGGGCCGGCGAGGCCGCTTCCGTGGCTGCAAGCAGCGCAAGCCACCACCAGGAAGGTCGCGAGCACGAGCCGAGATCGCAACATTCCAGGCTCCTCCGAGTTGGCGCGTGGCGATGTTGGGCCATCGACCATACGCCGGAGGCGGCCTCGCGCGGACAGCTGAATCTTCAGCCACATGCGGCACACCGCGATCCGCCTCCTCTCGGGTTCCGACTCTTCAAGCGCACGAAGGTGCGCGAATGGACACGGAACCCAGCGTGACTCGCCGAGCTCGGCGTGCGCCAGCGCGGCCTCGGTCGCCTGTGGACAAGGTGTTAGGAAGCGCGAGCTGTGGAGCGTCTCGGCATCGGGAGCCGCAGGTTCGGGCGGGTGTCGTCGAGCTCGGCCATGAAGCGCTCGAGCTCGTCGCTCGGCACCCGGCGGGCAGCGGCCGACCTTCACCGATCGCAGCTCGCCGCTGGACATCAGCTCGTACACCTTCGTCTGCCCGACGGACAGCCGCTCCATGACGTCGGGGATCTTCAGCAGGACGGTCTCCATCTCCACTCCTCGGGTCGGGACCTCCTTCAAGCGCGCGATCGGCGGCGAGAGGACACCCGTCACCCTTCGACGACGCACCGGACGCGGCTGAGCATGCGCCCACCCGAGGTCGCCTCCCACAACGCGTCCACTTGTTGCCCGATGACATCGGGCGGCCAGCGCGAGGAGCTCCGTTCACCGATGGTCACGCGGAGCGTGCCGGTGCGGGATGGTCACGCGGAACGTGCCGGTGCCCCTGCGGGCGGGTGACGGATCAGGCTCCGCAGATTCCTTCCGCAGACGCCGCGCTGCCTGGTCGGCACAGGTATGGATTGCCGAGCCCGTTGGCTCCGGTGACGACGCCGTCATCGTTGTGCAGTTCGGTGATCGCGGCGCCCTTGGGCAGCAACTCCATCAGGTAGAACGAACCTGTCGACGCCGACGGTGGGTAGGGAGGGGTTCCCCGGCGACCGTTCTCGTCCTCCACGTAGACGCGCCGAACAGTGAGTCGCAGCTTCTCGCCCTCCATGGCGACCGTCATCTCCATCACGTCGTTGCACCACCCCGAGTTCCAGCGGGATGGGCAGCTGCCGTGACCCTTGGACATGGCCGTGCCGTTCCGGCGGATCGTCAGGTTGCCGCCATGCACGTACCACCCCCCTAGGAACCCGGCGGGCACGCTGGCGACGGCTTCGGTCGCTTCGATCTGCACCTGAAAAGTCCCCAGGCCGGTGAACTCGCCGACGAGCCCGATGACGGAGCCGGCGAAGGCTTGCGGTGCGGCAGAGATCAAGGCGAGGAAGACCGCACCGACTGGGGTGAGTCCTCGACGATTTCGCCGATGCAGCTGACCATGGCGCCGGTCAGGGACGCGGCGGTAGAGGCGTTGAACTTGGACCGTTGTGCGGTCTCGACGAGGTCCTGGAAGCACTTGGCCTTGCCGAGCGACTCGATCCGCTTGGAGTCGAGGATCGGCTGAAGGGTCGCGATCAGGATCTGCACCAGCAGCAGCGGGGGCGAGGAGCGGAAGTTCAAGGTCGCGCCGGCGGCCGGGTCGTAGGCGAACCTCGTGCCGACGCCAGGCCCGATCAGCCCCTCGTTTGTCTTGGCCAGGCCAGAGGCACGCACGATCGCGGCGCCGACGACGCTCTCGTCTCCCAGATCGGTGAGCGGGGTGGAGGACGAGGGTGTCGGGTCGGGGAGATCTGGAAAGGGACGGGTGAGTTCGCGACCACGTCGACCTTAAGGCCCGTGCCGCCGTCGGCTAGGCACACCCACGCCTGGGCCGGCTGGATGACCGAGTAGGTGTTAGCGCCGATGGTGGGTTCGTTGCCGGTGCAGTCGGGCTGCGCCGTTGCGATGCCGGTGGACTCCAACACGTATGTCATGGCGTCGTTGAGGATCTTGCCGACGTCGAGTTGCACCGGCCACAACCAAGACAGGTGGGCACGTCGACCACGATGGCGGACGCCTTCTTGTCGTACCGGCCGGCGATGAACTCGGGTTCGCCGCCCTCGCTCCGCAGCACGACCCCGATCACGCTCTTGGGCCGCAACTGCGACCGCGGGACGTCGATTGCCACGGTGAGGGGTTCCAGGGGCTGGATGCTTCCGCCGTCGAGGCTGATCTCAGCCGCGGGGGCGAGCGCGCTGAGTCCGGGTACGCCGAGCCGTGCCAGTGGACTGGGGGTGCGTGAGCGGCTGACCGCGGCCTCGGCGCCGTCTGGCACCGCGCCGGCCTTAGCGGTAGATGTGCACGCCGGAGTCGTCGAAGTCGAGCTTGCGCGACGCTGACGAGGCGCTGGCTCTTCGGGGCCGCTTCTGTACAGCCGCTGAGCAGCAGGCTGAAGGCCGTGACGGCCACAACGAGACGCTTCATGTAGTTCCCCGATCACCCGATCCTGGCCGGCAGCCTAGCCGTCCCCCCGCGACGATCCGGACGCCGATCGGTGATCAGCACGGTTGGATCGGCTCGTCCCCCAACCGGATCGTGATCTGGATCCAACGCAAGTGCCACCGCCAACGCCCCCAGGACTCACTCGGTGGGTTGACCCCGATCGAGTACGAGAACAAGATCACCCCTAGCGCAGCAGCCGCTGCCTAGACCGGAACTTGTCACCAGCGTCCGCATCACGCCCCGAGGAGGTGGTTGAACGTGCACTTCTGCCCTGTGTGCGGGCATAGTTGAGGTTCGCCGGATCCAATTACTGCGATGACTGCGCCGGAACTCGCGAGCGCTGTCCCATCGGCCTCACATCGGTCCACACGACTTTGCCGTAGTCAGGACCCGAGGTCTAGCTGAGTTCGTTTTGTCCACGCTGAACACCACCGCACGACCGCCGCGTAGTCAGTGCCCAGCAGATGACACTGCTGAGGGAACTGGACCTCCGGGGCCCGTCCGCGTTGAGCGATCTGGAAGGGCTTCAGCATGCAGTAATATTTGGCGACGCTCAGGCTGTCGGGGCTAGGCAACCTCAAAACCCTCGGCGTGGTGCGCCGACCTACCATCACTGAGGACCCTTGAACTCGACTCGCCAGAACTCGAGTTGGGTCTGGCAGATCTGTCTTCTCTGACGGGGCTTACGACTTTGCGCCTCACGAACCACCGGTTCGGGACCGCGCGTCCGAGCGTTTCGGGGCTAGCGCCCCTCGCGAGCTTGGTGGAACCTTCGAACGCTTGTTCTCAACTCGTGGGACGTTTCATCAATCGAGCCCTTGGCCCCGCTGACAAACCTGCGCGAACTCCGCTTGAGGTTCTGCCAGACGTGCACGACCTATCACCGCTACAGGACCTCGTCGGCCTCGTCAGCCTTGACCTCAGCCAATTGGAGCGCGTGACAAGCTTTAGTCCTGTGGCACGACTATCCGGGCTCACGAAACTGAGGGTGAGTGGCTTGTCAGGTGTTCAAGATGTTGCGGTGCTGGAGCAACTCCAGAACCTAACGAGCCTGAGCTCAGCAGTCTCGGCCAGGTTCGTGACCTCGGAATGCTGAAGCGCCTGGTGCGGCTCCGGAGCCTAGAGCTTGCCGCGATGCACGGCGTGAGCGACCTCGGCATCCTGCGCGACCTCCGCGACCTCACGGCGCTGGAGTTGGGCTTCTGGTATGAAATTCCCGCGTATGCCAGCGCAGTGGGTTTACTGAGCGCCTTGAGCGACTCACCCTGCGGCACGTCGACGTCGAAGACTTGAGCTTCGTCGCCAACCTAAAGGCGCTCAAGGAGCTCGAAGTCTTAGCGCCAGCGAGCTCCGGAGGCGAGAAGCCGCGATTGGCGCACGACGGCCTTCAGCCGCTCGGGAACCTCAACCGGCTGGCGAAACTCACCGTCTCGGGGTTCGCAGGTGTCCGTGACCTTGGTCCGCTAGCAAGTCTTCCGCTGCTCGCTGAACTCGAACTGTCGCCTCGAAGCCGTTTCAGACCTCGAGCCGCTGAGAGCACTGACACTGCTGTCTCGACTACGTTGCAGTCTCTCAGTGCGACTGTCAGCCTCGCACCCGTGAGTGCGCTGACCGCATTGGTGCATCTGGAACTCGGCCTGGGTTCGCCATCTGAGCTGTCGTCGATCGCCCAACTGGAGTCCCTCCGGTGCTTGCATGCGCGGTCTGAATCGCGCCGTCGATCTAAAGCCGCTTTCAACTCTCGCGAGCCTCACGGACCTTCATCTTGGGGAGGCATTGTTCACGGACGGTGCCGGCATCGCGGACATCGAGCCCCTTAAGGTGTTGCGCAACCTGAAATCGCTTGAACTCTCGTGCATGAATGAAGTCGGCGACCTCAGCCCAATCGCCGAACTACGTGAACTCACCCGCCTTGATCTCTTCCTAATGCGCGGAGTCGACGATCTCGCTCCGCTGGCGGGACTCACGAATCTCATGAGTGTTCGGATCGATCCTGGTTGCGGCGAGTCCCTGCCGAACCTCGGTCCAGTCGCCCGGGTGCCTAACTTGGACGCGCGTGTCACATAGCCGAGGTCAGCTACCCAACCGTCCATTGCAGGGAGCGCCTTCGCAGCACGGCCGGATGTAGCCGCAACCGTCGCAGCGCTCGTGGGACGTCTCCCAGCGCATCATCGTGTCGCAGTTCGGACACGGCTGCGTCAGTTCAGCCATCGGTCAAGCCTAGAACGGCCGACGCCTGGTGCTTCGCCGACACGGCGGAGGACCACGCGCACCTCGTCGATGAGAACCATCGATCGAGGAGGCTTGATGCCCACATTCAGGAGCGCGGAGTCCCTCTGGGAGGGCTGGCACGTCGTCTCGCACTGGTATGCCGTCGACGGTCGGGTGATCGCGGCCGGGATCGGTCCAGAGCGTGACATTGCTTTGCTCTTCAAGAACACTGCCGTCTCCTTGAGCGCGGAACTAGAGGATGAGCGCATCGTCTCGGCTTCGTCGCCAACTGTGCACTCTTGGCCGCGTTCAACTTCTAGTTTCCTCATTGAGCATCCTCGGCGCCGTCCTGGTCGGATTCGGCGTCAACTACCTGACATCTGACCAGCAGACTCCTGGGTGGACCATGTGGCTCTGGGAGGACTCTGATGCAGGGGGCCCTCGTCGCGCCGCTTGTGGGCCGCGAAGGATAGGAGAGTCGCCAAGGAGCGCTTCGAGTTCGACCAGTCACTCCGCGAGTGCGGTCGGTCTGCAGGAGTTGCGCTCTCCGGATGTGCCGTCCTTCTTGTGATCAGGGGTGATCGCATTTCCGTCTCTGGCTCTGCACCCACTGGGGAGGAACCCGGAAGAGGAACCCCAACTGACGAACACCAAGTCAAGCTGGGAGGCGGGCAGTCGTTTCGTGGCCGCCGTTCCCGTATGGCCTGTCCGCAGGGATTGCCGGTGACGGAGCCCTATCCGAACCACCCGGACAGGCCAGACGCTGACGTCGCCGGGTCTCACCGACACCCTCACCGAGTGCCTCACAACGAGCGAGAGAGTGCCTCACAGCGTTGCGAGACAGTCGGCCGTCGGCGGCACGTGACCGCGTGGTCTGCTGACATCCTGCTGACATTTGCTCCCGCGAAGCATCAG
Source organism: uncultured Actinomycetota bacterium (assembly GCA_963812265.1). GTDB lineage: Bacteria > Actinomycetota > Actinomycetes > Propionibacteriales > Nocardioidaceae > Nocardioides. The sequence continues at coordinate 1,747,558 of CAWEUL010000001.1, read as the reverse complement.
AGGCTGCCTCCGGATCTCTCCGAAAACAGCCTCTGACCTGCGGTTTTCACTTTGTAGCGGGGGCAGGATTTGAACCTGCGACCTCTGGGTTATGAGCCCAGCGAGCTACCGAACTGCTCCACCCCGCGTCGGCGACCGCAAGCCTACGCGAAGGCCAGGACGCGTCCAAATCGAGGTGGCAGCAGTGGGCTCGGGCCACACAGCCGTGCAAGGCACCCGGCCGCGCCTCCTGGTCGGCGCTCCCAGCCGCCGGCGGCCTCAGCCGGCCTGGCCCGCCTGCTTGTCGGCCAACGCCAGCGCCTCGTTCAGCTTGTCCTGAGCCTTGCTGGTGAAGTCGGCGTAGCCGGCCAGGTCACCGTCCGCGAGAGCCCGGTCGGCCTGCGCGAAGAGGTCCGACGCGTCCTGGAGCAGCGCGCGCACGCCCTGCGAGACGGGCGCCGTCGGCTCACCGGTGTCCGGGTTGGTGGTGCCCGTGTCCGGTGACTTCGAGCCCGGCTGGAGCCCGAGGACGTCGTCGATGGCCTCCTCGAACGTCGTGCCGATCCCCGACTCGTCGCCGAGGGACACCAGGACCCGCCGCAGCACCGGATAGGTGCCGACGCCGGTGTCGCGGGCGACGTACAACGGCTGGACGTAGAGCAGCCCGCCGCCGACCGGGAGGGTGAGCAGGTTGCCGTACTCCGCCTTCGCGTTGGTCCTCGTGAACGCCAACAGCTCGTTCTGGATCTTCGGATCCGTGCGGAACTGGTTGGCGATCAGCGACGGTCCGGGGATGTTCGAGGTCGAGCTGAGCCGCAGCACCCGCAAGGTGCCGTAGCCCTCCCGTTGGGCAGCCGCGTCGACGGTGAAGAAGGCCGCCAGGTTGTTGCGCTTGGCCGGCACGTAGACCGAGGTGAGCGAGAAGACCGGCCCGTTGCTGTCGGCGGTCTCCACCGTCAGGCGGTACGGCGGCTGGAAGGTGTTCTGCGTCTCCGGGTCGACCGGCACCTCCCACTGGTCGTTGCGCTCATAGAAGTCGGACGGGTCCGTTACGTGGTACGACGCGAACTGGTAGCGCTGCACCTTGAACAGGTCCTCGGGGTAGCGCATGTGGGCCAGGATGTCGTCGGGGATGTCCGCCTTCGGCTGGACCGTGCCCGGGAATGCGCCCATCCACGCCTTAAGGAGCGGGTCCTCCTCGTCCCAGGCGTAGAGCGTGACGGTTCCGTCGTAGGCGTCGACCACGGCCTTGACTGCGTTGCGCATGTAGTTGATCTCGTCGGTCGGCAGCGTGGTGAAGGCGGTGTTCTGCGCCAGCGCGTCGGCGGTCATCTCCTCGAACGAACCGCGCTCCGCGAGCGGGTAGCGGTCGGTCGTGGTGAAGCCGTCGAGCAGCCAGACGACCCGCCCGTCGACGACGGCGGGGAACGGGTCCTCGTCCACGATCAGCCAGGGTGCGACCTTCTCGACCATCGTCCGCGGGTCGCGGTGGAAGAGGATCTTGGAGTTGTCGTGCACCCGCTCGGAGAGCACCAGGTTGGGCTCACCGAACTTGGTCGCGAAGAGCAGCTTGTTGACCAGTCCGTTGACGGGCACGCCCGCTGCGCCGTCGTACGTCGTGGTGCTCTCGGCGCCGCCCTCGTCGGACCCGCCGGGCAGGTCGAGCTCGATGTCGGAGGAGTCCGCGGACGCCTTGCCCACGATCGAGTAGTCGGGGCTCTGCTCGCCGAAGTAGATCCGGCCCTCGTAGCCGTCGGGCGTCAGATCGGTCAGCTGGCCGCGCGGCGGGATGTCGACCTCGGCCCAGGCCGGCTCGTCTCCGGTGGTGATCTGAGGTCCGTTGTCGGCGGGGCGCTGGTTGCCGTACGCCGCGATGACGCCGTAGCCGTGGGTGTAGACGGTGTGCAGGTTGGCCCAGTTCTTGGAGTTCTCGGGCAGGCCGGTCTGGTCGAGCTCGCGGGTGCCGAGCACCAGGTCACGGTCCTGGCCGTTGATGATGTAGCGGTCCACGTCGAGCACGTCGGCCACCGAGTAGTAGCCGCGCACCTGCTGGCGCTGCTCGAAGATCGGCTGCACCAGCCGCGGGTCGACCAGCCGGATCCCGGGGTCGGCCTTCGCGACGGCCGCGAGCTCTTCCTTGGGCAGGCTCGAGGTTCCGTTGTACTGCTCGACGGTCGCGTCGGCGAGCTGGTAGGCGTCACGCGTCGCGGTGATGTTCTTCGCGATGTACGGCGCCTCCTTGTCCGCCTCGGTCGGGTCGACCTGGAACTTCTGGACGACCGCGGGCCAGAGCATGCCCATCAGCACCGAGGAGAGCACCAGCAGCGCCAACCCGAGACCGGGCAGCATCCAGGTGCGCCGCCAGATGTTGGCGAAGAAGAGGAGGGCGCAGATGACGGCGATCCAGGTGAGGATGTTGCGAGCCGGGAGCACCGCGTGGTCCGCGGTGTAGGTCATGCCGCTGATCAGGCTGCCGTTCTGGTTGAGCAGGTCGTAGCGCCCCAGAAAGTAGTCGCCGGCCTTCGCGAGCACGAAGACGCCGACCAGTACCGAGAGCTGGGCCTGGGCGCCCGGGGAGAACCGGTCCTGGCGGTTCTGCAGCTGGATGCCGCCGAAGAGGTAGTGCACGACCACGGAGGTGAGCAGGGCGATGACCGAGGCCGCCATCAGGAAGTCGACCAGGTAGTGCAGCCAGGGCAGGTCGAAGACGTAGAACCCGATGTCGTGACCGAAGAAGGGGTCGTTGCGCCCGAAGGGCACCCCGTTGCGCCACATCAGGAAGGAGCGCCACTGCCCCGCCCCTGACGCGCCCGCGAACGCCCCGATGAACAGCGAGATGCCGACCACGAGCCAGCGGCGGAGCGGGACGATGACCTCGCGGTAGCGGTCCAGCCCCACCTGCTCGGGGGACGCCGGCCGGAACATCGGGCGCAGCCGGTAGGCCAGCCAGATGTTGCCGGCGACGATCAGCGCCATCAGCAGCGCGAAGACCACGAACAGCAGTACCCGCGTCCACACCAGGGTGGTGAACACGCTCTGGAAGCCGATCGAGTCGAACCACAGGCGCTCGGTCCAGAACGACGCGAAGCCGGTGAACGCGACGAACGCGAGCACGAGCACGACCGCGGTCCACACCAGCGCCCGGGCGCGCCCGGGCCGATGGGGCGCTTCGACGCGGCGCGGCTCGCCCGGATCGCTCTGGTCGAACAGCTCACTCACCTACACCGACTCCTCTTGCAACGTCGTGACCAAGAGCTCCAGCAAACCAGGGACCAGGTCGATCCCACCCACCACCGACAGGTCGTCGTCGTGGGCGCGCAGCCTGAGTGCACAGTACGTGGACCCTCCACGGGTGGCGGCCGCGACGATGCGCACCTCCTGGCGTTCGGGATGTTCTTGCGCGTACGCCGTCGCCGCGTCGGCCTCACCCGGAAGCTCCTCGTCGGCGCTCGGCGGGAGCACGAGCCGCTCGACCACGGCGGCGCAGCCGTCCACGCTCGGCGGCCACACGATCGTCTCGAGCAGGGACTCCAGCGGGGTGTCGGGGGCGACCTGCTCCTGCTCGATCGCCGTCAGTGACCCGACGACGGCGTCGTCGGCAAGCCCCATGGCGGCGGCCAGGTCGGGCTCGCGCTCGACCAGGGAGAGCGTGTCGACCAGCGCGAAGAGACGGGCCGGTCGGTCCCAGCCGTCGGCGGCGGCGTGGCCCTCGATCTCGTGGACCGCCGTGGCCAGTGCCGGGTCGGCGTCGAGGCCGGAGTCGGGCAGCGGGAGGTCGGGCAGCGGCGAATCGGGCTCGGTGCTGTCGGGGCTGGGGTTGTCGGGCTGGGGTTGTCGGGGCTGGGGTTGTCGGGGCTGGGGTCGCTCATGCGGCGTCCTTCGAGCACGCCGGGAGGTCGGCGTTGGGGTCGCTGGTCCAGTCGTCGATCGCCGTCACCGCGTCGTGCATCGTGTCGGCGCGCACCAGCACCATGTCGCCGCGCGGGGCGCCCAGTGCCGCGGCGCAGTTGTCGGGCGGCACCATGAAGAGCTTGGCTCCCGCATCGCGAGCGGCCACGATCTTCTGCTGGATCCCGCCGATCGGGCCGACCTGACCGTCTGGGGTGATGGTGCCGGTGCCGGCCACCGTCTCCCCGTCGGTGAGCGAGCCGGGCGTCAGCGTGTCGAAGATCCCGAGGGAGAACATCAGTCCGGCGCTGGGTCCCCCGATGTTGTCGTCGATGTTGACGCTGACCTGGAAGGGGAAGGAGTAGCCGACCCCGGTCGTGATCCCGACCCGTGGCTCACCGTCGACCATCGTCGGTGTCACCGGGACGGTCAGCGTGCGCGAGCCACGGCGTACGACGAACTCGATCGGCTCGCCCTCGGGTGCGCCATTGACCGCATCGACGACGTCCTGCGGTTGGGTGATCGTGGTGTCGTCCACCTTGAGCAGGATGTCGCGGACCTTGAGCTCGCCGTCGGCGGGCTTCCCCTTCGCGACGTTGAGCACCTCCACGACGGGAGTGACCTTCTCCCCCAACTCGGTGAGCGCGGCGGCGGTGGCGGCGTCCTGGGAGGAGACCATCTGGACGGCCGACTCGGTCTCGGACTCCTCGGGAGTCTGGTCGGGGCCGTAGACCGCGTCGTAGGGATAGATCGCGTCCTCAGGGTTGAGCCACGCCAGCAGCGCCGTGAACAGGCTGATCCGGTTGCCGGGGCGGGTGACGTAGACGGTGGTCATCCGCAGCTGACCGGAGTCACGGTAGGCCTGGTGTCCGCTGACCTGGATGATCTCCTGGTCCCCGTCCTTGCCCAGTACGTCCACCGTCAGGCCGGGGCTGTAGGTCACGTAGGGCAGGGGCAGCACCAGGGCCGCCACGATGAGGGTGATGAACAACGCGAGCGCCAACAACGTGGCGTACATGCGCTGCATCATGGCGCCAAGCCTCTCAAACGGGGCCAACCAGCACTGAGCGGGGCCGCTAGGACGCTCGGCGGGTGGTCTCGGGGTCGTCGGCGGGCGCGCTGTCGTGGTCGTCGGGGAGCGAGATGGCCGCTTCGGCGGCGGGTTCGGCGGGGTGGTCGGCGGGGTGGTCGGGGGCGGGTTGGGCCAGCGGCGGCGCGGCGGCGGGCGCCGGGGCGTCCCGGAGCGTGACGGTGGGCGGTCCCACGCGCGGCGGGGGCGGCGCGGCGGCGTACCGGCGGACGTGGTCGTGGGCCAGCGCCCGGCCGACCCGCTCGGCGACCTCGTCGGCGTCGAGCTCGCCGAGGCCTTCGCGGCCCCGCCACGAGACCCAGACCATGGCGGCGACGGTCGCGACGAGCGACGGCACCAGCCAGAGCAGGATCTCCACGCCCTCAGCGTAGGCGCGCGCGCACCCGCGGCCGGGCAGAAACGCGGGCGCGGGGCGACCTCAGGGAGTGCCGACCCACTCCTCGGATCCGTCGTCGAAGCGCTGGTGCTTCCAGATCGGTACCTCGGCCTTGAGCGTGTCGATCAGGGCGCGGGAGGCCTCGAACGCCTCGCCGCGATGGGCCGCGGTCGTCGCGATCACCACCGCGATGTCGCCGATGTCGAGGCTCCCGACCCGGTGGACGGCGGCGACGCCGTGCACGTCGTACGCCGTGGCGACCTGCTCGCACACCGCCTGCATCCGCTGCCGTGCCGTCGGGTGGGCGGAGTAGTCGAGGCCTCGGACCCCCTTGCCGCCGTCGTGGTCGCGCACCCGGCCGACGAACAGGGTGAGCCCGCCGCTGACCTCGTCCTCGAGCGCCGCCACCACCTCTGCCACGTCGAGGGCCTCCTCGCGCAGGTCCACGAGGCGTACGGCGGGGTGGGTCGAGCTCACCGCGTGAGCCTAGCGCCGGGGGGCCGGTTGTTTCACCACGGTATGTCGCCGAGCCTGCGCTTCCCATGCTCTGCAGGTCGTGGGAACCGGTGGTTGACCGACATACCGTGATGAAGCTGTGATCCACCGGCGGCCAACCCCCGGCGTCACCGGTGAGTGAGTACCGTGGGGCCATGACCAACGACCCGGGCGAGGGCCCTGGACCGGACGATCCGCAGCAGCCGAACCCCTTTGCCGGCACGCCCTTCGAGCAGTTCTTCTCCGGCGGCATGCCCGACCTGACCACGATCTTCAGCCAGATGCAGTCCCTCATGGCGCCGCACGACGGCCCGATCAACTGGGACTACGCACTCGACGTGGCGCGCAAGACCGTGGCCCAGCAGCCCGACCCGTCGGCGACCCAGAAGCAGAAGGACGCCGTCGCGGACGCCGTACGCCTGGCCGACCTGTGGCTCGACGACGCCACCGGCTTCGAGTCCGGCGTCACCTCGACCGCGGCGTGGAGCCGGGCCGAGTGGATCGTCGGCACCACCGACGTCTGGAAGGTGCTGGTCGAACCGGTGGTCGGCCAGCTGATCGGCGCGATGGGCAACGCCCTGCCCGAGGAGACCCGGTCGATGGCCGGCCCGCTGCTCGGCATGCTCGAGAAGGCCACCGGCCTGATGGTCGCCACCCAGGTCGGCTCGGCGCTCGGTGGCCTCGCCGGCGAGGTGCTCGCGGCCTCGGACATCGGGCTGCCGCTCGGCCCGGCCGGGCGCGCGGCGCTGGTGCCCGCGAACGTCGGGGCCTTCGCGGAGGGGCTCGACGTGACCGAGGACGACCTGCTGCTCTACCTGGCGCTCCGCGAGGCCGCCCACCAGCGGCTCTTCGCGCACGTGCCGTGGCTGCGCGACCACCTGATCGGCGCCGTGGCCGACTACGCCGGCGGCATCGAGATCGACACCTCCGCGATGGAGGAGCAGCTGCGCGGCATCGACCCGTCCAACCCGGCCGCGCTGCAGGAGGCGCTGGAGGGCGGGCTCTTCGAGCCGCGCGACACCCCCGCCCAGCAGGCCGCGCTCGGTCGCCTCGAGGTCACGCTGGCGCTCGTCGAGGGCTGGGTCGACGAGGTCGTCGGCCAGGCCACCGCCGAGCGGATGCCGGCAGCCACCAAGCTCGCCGAGGCTTTCCGTCGCCGCCGCGCCGCCGGGGGGCCGGCCGAGGAGACCTTCGCCTCGCTGGTCGGCCTGGAGCTACGACCCCGCCGGCTGCGAGACGCCTCGACCCTGTGGGGGGCACTGCGCACCCGGCAGGGCGTGGAGGCCCGCGACGGGGTCTGGATGCACCCCGACCTGCTGCCGACCGCCGCCGACCTCGACGACCCGCTCGGCTTCCGCGAAGGCGCGTCCGCACCGCTGGAGCTCAGTGCCGACGAGTTCGACGCCGGCCTGGCCGACCTGCTCGATGGCCGTCTCGGGGACGCACCCGAGGGCCCCGCCGACGAGTCGTGACGTCAGGCTCCTCCCCTGGACCTCCGGCGTCCGTCGGCGCGAGCCTGCATGCCGACGCGTTGCGCGTGCTCGAGGACTGGGTGGCGTCCAGCCCCGACCAGGAGCGCTTGCGCGTCCGGTACGTCGCCCATCTGCGCGCTCACCCCGACGGGATGACCCGGTCCTGTTTCCCCGACCACCTCACCGCCGGGACGCTCGTGCTCTCCCCGGACGGCGACGCGGTCCTGCTGAACCTGCACGGCAAGGCGCGGCGCTGGTTCGCGTTCGGCGGACACTGCGAACCGGGTGACCGCTCCCTGGCCGCGGCGGCCCAGCGCGAGGCGATCGAGGAGTCGGGGCTGGTGGGCCTGTGCGTCGACCCGGTGCCGCTCCATCTCGACGAGCATCCGGTCGGCTTCTGCGACCCGCGGGGCGAGGTGCACCACCTCGACGTACGCTTCGGCGCGGTCGCACCCGTCTCAGCCGAGCATGCCGTGAGCGAGGAGTCGCTCGACGTCCGCTGGTGGCCGCTGGACGGCCTGCCTGAGCTCGAGGACGAGATGCACCGCCTGATCGCGCTGGCGCGCGAGCGCTTCTTCGGCGGCGGTTGAGGGGCGCCTCCGGCGGGCGTCATACGTCCCGGCTGGCCGGGCGACCCCGTCGTACGACGCAAACGCGGGACGTCAGACGTCCCGGTCGTCACGGCGACCGACCCGTATGACTTCCCGCGGCGGCGTGCGACAGACCTCCGGCTCAGGCGGCCGCGGCCACCACGACCTACCCGCTCGGGGGCCTAGTCGACGCTGCCCCCGCCGGTGTCCCCGTCGCCGTCCCCCGCGGCCGGCTCGAGGTGGGCGGCGGCGGAGTAGCCGATGAGGTAGCCCTTGGCCTTCTCGGCCTTGGGGTAACGGTCGACCCAGGCCCAGAAATCCGCATTGTGCGAGCTCTCCAACAGATGGGCGAGCTCGTGGATCAGGACATAGTCGATCACCCAGTCGGGCATCGGCTGCACCCGCGAGGACAGCCGGATCGTCCGGTCTCCCGGCGTGCAGGAGCCCCACCGGGCCTTCTGGTTCTCGACCCACCGCACCGAGACCGGTCGGGCGAGACCGCCGAGGTAGTCGTTGCTGAGTCGTCGCGCGCGCCCCATCAGATCGTCGTCGGTGCGCCGCTTGCGCGCCTCCGACTTCTCCAGCCGCGCGATCATGGTGTCGACCCACTCGGCCTCCTGCGCCCGGCTCAGCGACGCCGGGATCAGTACGACGATCCGCTCACCGTCGCGGTAGGCCGAGACGGTGCGGCGGCGACGCTTCGAGCGGCGTACCTCCACCTCGGGTCGGGGGTCGGTCAAGGCCATGCGGTGACGCTACCCCGCGGCGCCGACAGACCTGCTCAGGCGGCGGGGCGCGCCCACTCGAGGAGTCGGTCGCGTGGCCAGGTGTTGACGATCCGCTCGGGGTCGATACCGGCCGTCTCGGCGCGGTCACAGCCGAAGTCGAGCATGTCGAGCTGCCCAGGCGCGTGCGCGTCGGAGTCGATGGAGAACAAGCAACCGAGGTCGCGGGCCAGCTCCAGGAGCTTCGTGGGCGGGTCGCGCCGTTCGGGCCGCGAGTTGATCTCGACCGCGACGTCGTGGGCGAGGCAGGCCTCGAAGACAGCGCGCGCGTCGAAGCGGGAACCGGGCCGGGTCCCGCGGTTGCCGGTGACGAGCCGGCCGGTGCAGTGGCCCAGCACGTTGGTGAACGGGTTGCCGATCGCCGCCACCATCCGCCGGGTCATCGCCTCCGGCTCCATCGCGAGCTTGGAGTGCACACTGGCGACACGCAGGTCGAGCCGGGCGAGCAGCTGGTCGGTCTGGTCGAGGCCGCCGTCGTCGAGGATGTCGACCTCGATCCCCTTGAGCAGCGTGAAACCGCTGCCGGCCAGGTGCTCGTTGACGGCGTCCACCACGCCGAGCTGACGGCCGAGGCGTTCGGCCGAGAGTCCGTGGGCGACCGTGAGGCGCGGCGAGTGGTCGCTCAGCACGAGGTACTCATGGCCCAGCTCGATCGCCGTGAACGCCATCTCCTCGATCGGTGACCCGCCGTCGGACCAGTCGGAGTGGGAGTGCAGGTCACCGCGCAGCGCCGCCCGCAGCTCTCGGCCGCCGGGCGCCAGCGGGCCGTCGTACCGGCGCTCGAGATCGGCCAGCCGGGCGGGAACCTCACCACGTACGGCGGCCGCGATCACCGCGCCGGAGCTGGCTCCGATGCCAGGGAGATCGGTGAGCGTGCCCCGTTCGGCGCGCTCGGCGACCTCCTCGGGCGGCAGCGGCAGGATCGTCGCCGCGGCGCTGCGGAACGCCTTGACCTTGTAGGTGTCCTCGCGGGCCCGCTCCAGCAGGAACGCGATCCGGCGCAGGGCCGCGACGGGCCCATGTCCGTACTCCTGGGTCATGCCGGGACCTTTCGCCGTGACATTTCTTCTGTCCACATCCGGTGGACAGCCATTGTGGCTGGTCAGGGGCGTGTACGGCGTGTGCGGGGGGCCGGTTTCCACAGGCGGTTCCGGGCCTTCCTGCGTGTCGTCCACCGGATATCCCGCTTCTCCACAGGTTTTTCCACAGGCTTGTCCACAGGGCGAGGCCCCTCGCGTTGACCGCGTCCCCCGCGCCTCCTAGCGTTGGCGCACGTTGAGGCCCCGGTCGCACCAACCGCAGGACATTCGCAAGGGGAAGGCAAATGTCGTGTGGGCGGCGGGGGCCTCTTCGCCTGCCCGGGTCCGAGCGCAGCCTCCCGCCGACGTCGTACGACGCGGCCGCCGGGACGACCCGAACGTACGACGCAGCCGCGTCAGCGGCCGCGGAAGACCGGGGCGCGCTTCTCGTGGGCGGCCCGGATGCCCTCCTGCAGATCCTCGGTGGCCAGCGTGACGGGCTGCGCGAGCGCCTCCCACTGCAGGCAGGTCTCCAGATCGGCGTGACCTCCTCCGGTGAGGGCGAGCTTGGTCAGTCGGGTGGCGATCGGGGCCGAGGCCGCCACCCCTGCCGCGACCTCCAGCACCTCGTCGAGGAACGTCTCCGGGTCCAGCACCCGCGAGACCAGGCCGAGGCCGAGGGCCTCGTCGGCGTCCACCACCCGCCCGGTGAGCAGCAGGTCGCGCGCGTGGGCAGCCCCGACCACGTCGGGCAGCAGCCAGGTCGCGCCCATCCCGGCGTGCATGCCGAGCCGGACGAACGGCGCGCCGAGCCGGGCGCCCCGGGCGGCGTACCGCAGGTCGCAGGCCAGCGCCAGGCAGAGCCCAGCTCCGATGGCGGGGCCGTTCACTGCCGCAATCGTCGGAACCTCGAGCCGCCGGATCGACAGCCAGGTCCGGTAGAAGGGCAGCATCCGCTCGCGCAGCTCGTCGACGGTCGCGTCGGGCTCGCTGGCGATCCACGACGTGTTGCCGCCGGAGCAGAACGCGCTGCCGGCTCCGGTGACCACCACAGCGCGGACGTCGCGGTCGGCGGCGAGCTCGTCGACCGCGTCGGCCCAGGCGGCCGTCATCGCATCCGACATCGCGTTGCGCTGGTCGGGGTTGTCGAGGGTGAGGACGGCGACGCCGTCGCTCGGGCGGTCCAGGCGCAGATGGGTCTCGGCAGGCATGTCGGGAGGCTATCTGGGGATCTCGATACGCCTGCTGAGCGGGCTGCTCGACCACGCCACGGCGCTGGGCCAAGCGGTTCGACCGGCGACGGGGGTACGCCGCGCCGAAGCGGCGGGGCGGTGCGCCTCCCACGCCGTCTGCGCCCCGTGACGTAGGGTCGAGACGGTCCCGAGGCATCCGCCGACGGACTCCGACGGGCTTCCCCCTGAAACCCCGTCGCGACGACCGAACGAAATAGGCAAGGAGGCCGTCATGGCGGAGACCTGGAGCGGCGAGTTCTACTGCGTGAAGTGCAAGGAGAAGCGCGAGGCCGAGGGCGAGGTCAGGGTCAACGACAAGGGCACCCGGATGGCTAAGGCCGTCTGCCCTGTCTGCGGCACCAACCTCAACCGGATCCTCGGCAAGGCCTAAGCCCCCGAATCTCTCGACGGCGGCGTCGCCGGCCCACGCGGCCGCGCGGCGCCGCCGTTGGCATGCCCCTGTGGAGGAGCGGGTCCCGCACGTCCTGGGCTGTGCCAGGGTTCCCGCCATGAGCATCCGCACGGCCGAGGACACCGCACCGCCGAGCATGCCCCCGCGGCGCCCGATGCTGCCGCCGGGCGTGCGCGCCGTCCGTCGCGACGACCGTCACCTCCAGGTGGGCGTTGGCGCTCGACGGCTGCTGGTCCCGGACTCACCCGAGCATCGCTCGGTGCTCTCCGGCCTCGACGGCCGTGCACCTGCGCCGGCCACACCGGTCGCCGAGGCACTCGTGGCCAGACTCGACGCGGCCGGGCTGCTCGTTGACGGCGAGGAGTTCTGGGCCGCCCAGCGCGCGCAGGGTGCGGTCGCGACCGCGGCGTACGCCGAGGACCCGACCAACGCCGGTGCTCACCTGAAGCGACGAGCCGAGGCCCGAGTGCACATCGTGGCGCCCGAGCCGTGGGGAACCCTCACACGGTCGCTCCTGGCCGGTGCCGGGATCGCCGAGGGAGATCAAGCGGAGGCCTCGTTGTCACTCGTGGTCAGCGCCGGGCCGCTTCCGCGCGCCTGTCACCTCGACCTCCTGCGTGCCGACCGGCCGCACCTGTCCGTGCGCGTCGTGGAGGGCGTGGTCACGCTCGGACCGTTCGCCGACCCCGGGCGTACGGCGTGCCACCGCTGCGTGGAGGTGCATCTCGCCGAGACCGATCCGCGACGCCTGCTGGTCCTCGAGCAGTACGCCGACCCGCGCGCGGGCCGACTGGTCGCCGAGCCCGTGGACGCCACCCTCATGACGCTCGCGCTCGCCTGGGCCGCCCGGGACATCGCCACCTGGGTCGAGGGCCGCGAGCCGGCTACCTGGTCGGCGATCGTCCCGCTGACCTCGCGGCTGGAGGCGACTCCTCGGCGGTTCCCCCGACACCCGCACTGCGGGTGCGGGTGGGGGGACGCGCTGGCAGCAGGTTGACGCCTTTCGTGGAGCCCGTCGGGAGTGCCCGCATGGTCGGCAGCCAGGAGCCTCCGGCCACCGTCGTGCTCCGCCGCCGGCGCCTGGGTCAGGTCAGCCAGGCGACGGTGTCACCGGCCGGCAGCACGTCCGGGTCCGCGGCCCGCTCCCGCCCCGCCATGACCGACGCCGTGAGGTAGCCGCGGTCGAAGAGCAGATAGCTGGACAGCTCCCAGCGCGCCGCACCGGCCAGCAGCTGGCGCAGCAGTCTGGTGGCGCTGAGCTGGCTGGCTCGGGTGCGAGACAGCTCGGCGAGCGTGTCGAAGGCGGGCGGCCCCGCGAAGAGGTACCGGATCGGGGTGGCGCCGGGCAACGCGTTGCGGCTGCGCAGGGTCTGCAGGTCCTGGACGAGCTGGTCGACCATGAGCTGGTTGGCGATGGGGATGACGGCCTCGTCGATCTCGGGAGAGTCTTGCCCGGGGTCCGGCACGGCCGTCCGCTCGTAGCGAGCCGGGTGCGTCCCGACGATCAGCAGGTGCTCCAGCCCCAACGTGATCGCGGGCTTCAGCGGAGTGTTGAGTCGGACTCCGCCGTCGTAGTACCAGCCCGCCCACTCCGCCGGCTGGCTGATCCGCTGGGCAGGGAAGGCCGCGGGGATGGCGGAGGAGGCCAGGACGTGCTCGGGCGTCAGCCCGTCGTTCGTGTCGACGTAGTCGATGTCGCGGGTGTCGTCGCGTGGCAGGCCGCGGGTGCGGTCGCGCCGGTCCAGGAAGAGCACCGTGCGCCCGTCGCGCGCCGTGACGGCGGCACCCACCGCCGATACGGAGCCGTCGGCGACCCGCTGGTGCAGGGCCGCCCAGTCGACCACCCGTGGGTCGTGGGCGAGTCTGACCAAGGGCTCGACGTTGAAGACGCTGACCAGCTGCCCGTGCAGTCCGGGGACGACTCGCCGGGCTGCGCCGAGCAGGCGCCCGCTGGGGCGGCGGCTCAGGACATCGCCTTCGCTGATGCCGCCCCAGATCTCGGTCACCGCGACCATGGCCGAGGCCCACGCGTCCCTCACCTGGTCCGGGGTGTCCGCGGAGCTCACCTCGGGAGCCCGGCTCGCGATCAGCGCGGCGTTCAAGGAGCCGGCGCTGGTGCCCAGGAACGAGAATCGAGGCAGGTAGCCCTCCGCCTGGGTCCGCGCGGCGATCTCGGGCAGCAGGTGGGCCAGCAGGCCGGCTTCGTACGCCCCGCGGGCCCCCGCCCCCGCGATGATCACACCGATCTGACGCTCCGAGCGTGGCCCCACCATGATGATCACCTCGACCTCGGCAGCCAGGAGAGCCACCTACCTCGAGCGTATAGCGGGCGTCCGACGACCGCGCATGCCTCCGGGGGGACCGAAGCCGATCGGGTACCGTTGCCGACGCTGTCAACGGTTGGCCGCGCCGACCTCACGACACCGCGGAGGAATTCGCTTGATGCGCGTCGCTCTCGCCCTGATCCTCACCGCCGTCGCCGGGCTCACCACGGCCTGCGGCACCGACGAGGCGCCGGTCACGGCCCCTCAGGCCACCCAGACTGCCGCCGACGGGTCGACCTTCACGGCGGCAGATGTCGCGTTCGCGACCGCGATGATCCCGCACCATGCCCAGGCTCTGGAGATGACCGACCTGGCTCGTGGGCGACCGCTCGACCCCGGCGTGAAGGAGGCCATCAAGGCGATCCGAGTCGTCCAGCCCGTCGAGATCGAGCAGATGGTCGACTGGCTCGTCGCCTGGGGCGAGCCGATCCCGGCGACCTCGCGCGACCATGTGAACGCCGACGGTAGCGGCGACATGACCGGGATGGAGGGCATGGACGAGCTGCCCGGCATGATGAGCCAGGACTCGATGGAGGCCCTGGGCGAGGCCGACGACAGCGCCTTCGAGTCGATGTTCCTGGAGATGATGATCGAGCACCACGAGGGGGCCATCGCGATGGCGGTGGCCGAGCAGGACGACGGGCTGTTCCCCGACGCGCTGACCCTGGCCGCCGGCATCGAGGAGTCGCAGCGGGCGGAAGTCGCCCGGATGCGCAACCTGCTCGACCAGCTGGGCTGACCTACCCGCCCAGAGTGGGAGCGGCTACCACCACTCCGAGTCGAGCTTGCCCTCCATCGCCCGGAGGTGCTCGCGGGAGCAGGAGTCGCAGTAGGTCCTGGTGCGGCCACGCTCAACGGCCGTCGACCAGGTCAGCGTGTCCGCGCCCTCCTCGGCCTGGCGCCCACAGAAGTCACAGGTGACCACGTCGCCACCCTAGCCGGGCACGGCAGGCAGGGCGGCCGGGCAGGGCGGGCCGGCCTGAGCGGGCACCCCCGGACGTGCGGAAGCCGGGCACGACCCCCCGTCGTACCCGGCTTCCGGTTCGCCCACGCGATCAGGTCGAGGTCGAGGACCTCTACAGCGCGCGGGCCAGGGCGAGGCGAGCCTGCTGCGCTGCCAGCTCGGCCTTGCGGCTCAAGCGGCGGGCACGGACCAACTGGTGGCCGCGCCGCGACTGATGCGCCTCTCCCAGGCGCGCGGACATCTGTGCGCGCGCCATGTTCTCTGGCATGAGATTCATGATGATGCTCCGTCTTCTGGTGATGGTTGGTTGATGGTTTCCGAGTGGTGCGGGCGGTGGCGCGAGCCCGTGGCTCAGGCGGCGACCTCGTCGTCGCGCGGAGCGTCCTTCCGTGGCCGGCCCCGCGGCCGCTTGCGCGGGATCACGGCGCCTTGGAGGAAGAGCTCCCCGCCCCAGACGCCCCACGGCTCACGCCGCTCGAGGGCGCCCTCGAGGCACAGGGCCCGGACGGGACAGTCCACGCACAGCGCCTTGGCGAACTCCACGTCCGCGGGCGACTCCGCGAACCACAGCTCGGGGTTGTTGGCGCGACACGGCAGAAGCTCTCGCTCCACCTGTGTCACGGCGCCATGGAGACTCCCCAGGGTGACCTGATCGGCAGCCTCGGCAGCCTCGGCCGGGCGGTCGAGCACGCTGATGGTCATCTCTCCTCCTTCGTCTAGACCTGATCGCTTTGCTGGTTGTTCGAACCTGGTACTGCGAAATACAGAAGGCCGCGGATCCCTGGGTGAGGGTCCGCGGCCTGGAGGTTGCCGATGCTGTTGGTGTCAACAGATCGGTGGTCTCCAGACAGAGGTCCCCGGGAAAGCGCCCTTGATGCGGCCGGCGACGAGCGCCGTGACATCCGCGTGGACGGGGGTCGCGTCGGCAGCGCTCCCGATGCTCGTGGCGAACATGTGGGAGTCCACCTGGGCGCACACGGGCATGCCGAAGGTGCGGCCGTCGGTGGGCAGCAACTGCTGCGACGGGGTCGCCGTCCAGGTCGTGTTGTTGCTCATCTCGCCACCTCCTTCGGTGAGTCGGGCGCGAAGCTTGCCAGGCTCCGATGCGCGTGTGCGTATCTCGAGGCTCGACGGTACTCCCGTCGCCGCGTAACGGGCAAACCATTTTATGGGCATTTCGCGAAAAAGTTTCGGCACGGCGAACGCGGGGCTGTGGATCAGCCGACGAGGGCGAGCACGGCGTCGCCGTACCGCTCCAGCTTGGCGCGGCCGATGCCGGCGATGGCGAGCAGCTCCTGCTCGCTGGACGGCTTGTGCTCGGCGATCAGTTGGAGCGTGGCGTCGGTGAAGACGACGTACGCCGGGACCTTCTCCTCACCGGCACGCTCGAGGCGCCAGGTGCGCAGGCGCTCGAACAGCTCCTCGTCGTAGGAGGCCGGGCAGTCCGCGCAGCGGGCCAGCTTCTTCTCAGCCCCGGTCGTCAGCGGGCGGCCACACTCGCGGCAGGTCACCGCCTTGCGGTTGCGGGCCCGGCTTCGGCCGCCGGTGACGGGGTCGGAGTCGGTCGGGCCGCAGCCCGTCGAGGAATCGTGAGGGCTTGCGGTGGCCGCGGCCTCCCGGCTGGCGGGCCGCGGACCACGACAGCTGGAGCTCTCGACGGGCGCGGGTCATGCCGACGTACAGCAGGCGTCGTTCCTCTTCGACGGCGGCCGCTGACTCGGCGTAGACGATCGGGAGGGTGCCTTCCTGCAGCCCACACAGCAGCACCACGTCCCACTCGAGGCCCTTGGCGGCGTGCAGGGTCGCGATCGTCACCCCCTCCGCCACCGGGGCGTGCTGCTCGGACGCGCGGCGGTCGAGGTCGTCGACGAAGTCGCCCAAGGTGGCGGTGCCGGGGTCCGCGGCCTGGCGGGCGAAGTCGGCCGCCTGGTCGACCACCGCCTGCCACGACTCCCAGCGATCCCGCGTCTGGCCTCGCCCGGTCGGCGCCTCGGGTGCCCAGCCGAGCCCGGCGAGGGTGGCCCGGACGTCCTCGACGAGGTCGTCGCCGTGCTGTCCCGACCGAGCGGCCCCGCGCAGCAGCGTGACCGCCTGCCGGACCTCCGCGCGGTCGAAGAACCGGGCGGCACCGCGGACGACGTAGGGCACCCCGCGACTGCTCAACGCCTCCTCGAACGCCTCGGTCTGGGCGTTGATCCGCACCAGCACCGCCATCTCCGACCAGGGCGTGCCGGACCGGTGGGCCGCGGCCAGCCGCTCGGCGGCGCTGTCGGCCTCGGCGACCTCATCGGGGTACGGCGCATAGCGGACCGCCGGGCCCGACGGCTGCACCGCGCGCAGCTGGACGCCCTTGCTGTCGCTGCGGCTGAGCAGGGTGTTGGCGGCGTCGATGATCTCGGGGGTGGAGCGGTAGTTGCGCACCAGCTCGACCGAGACGGTCCCGGGCAGCCGGCGCGGGAAGTCGTTGAGGTAGTCGGCGTTGGCGCCGGCGAAGGAGTAGATCGTCTGTGAGGGATCGCCCACGACGCAGATCTCGTCCCGCCCGCCGAGCCACAGGTCGAGGAGCGCGGACTGGAGCGGAGACACGTCCTGGAACTCGTCGACGACGAACCACTTGTACTGACGACGCACCTGCGCGGCGACCCGTTCGTCATCGGCGAGCACGCCCGCGGCGAGCAGCAGCACGTCCTCCATGTCCATCCGGCCCTGGTCTCGCTTGACCTCCTCGTAGGTGCCGAAGACGCGGGCGATGGTCTCGGGGTCCTGGCCCGACACCGTCCGACCGCGGGCGGTCGCGAGGGCGGCGTACTCGTCGGGACCGACGTTGCTGACCTTGGCCCACTCGATCTCCGAGGCGAGGTCGCGGAGCAGGGCCCGGTCGGACTGGAGCCGCTGACGGCGGGTGGCCGAGGCGAGCATGCCGATCTTGGACTCGGTCAGCGTCGGGAGCTCGCCGCCGCGCACCTGCGGCCAGAAGTAGCGCAGCTGGCGTAGCGCGGCGGCGTGAAAGGTGCGGGCTTGGACGCCCCCCGCGCCGAGAGTGCGCAGGCGCCCGCGCATCTCACCGGCGGCGCGTGTGGTGAACGTGACTGCCAGGACCTCGTTCGGGATGTAGACGCCGGTGGCGACGCCGTACGCGATGCGGTGGGTGATCGCCCGGGTCTTGCCGGTGCCGGCGCCGGCCAGGATTCGGATCGGGCCGCGCAGCGCCTCGGCCACCTGACGCTGCTCGGGGTCCAGCGCGCTGAGCAGGTCGGCCGGATCGGGCATCTGGGAACAAACTCCGCGGTGGTGGTCGTTGAATTGAGGCGTAGTCAGCAACCCTAGACGTCACAGGAGACACTCCCTCGATGAGCGCCGCGTTCACCATGTACTCCACGCCGTGGTGTGGCTACTGCTTTCGGCTGAAGGGCCAGCTGGACCGCGAAGGGATCGCCTTCGAGATGGTGGACATCGAGCAGACTCCGCAGGCAGCGGAGCTGGTGGCACAGATCAACCGCGGCAACCAGACCGTCCCCACCCTGGTCTTCCCCGACGGCTCCTCGATGACGAACCCCTCCCTCATCCAGGTCAAGGCCAAGATCACCGACCTGGACCGCACCCCCGCCTGACGCCGACCCGTCGTGAAGTGACGGGTTGTGCACAGGGGTGTGAGCCAGATGGGACCCCTCGGCAGCCCAGATGTGACCCCTCAGCGCCCAGATGTGACCCCTCGGCAGCCAGATGGGACTCCTCGGGGTTACCAGGAGCCGGGGAGGGGGGCGCCGTACCAGTGCTCGACGAGCGAGCGGCTGATCGAGACTCCCCCCGGCAGGACCAGGTCGCCGGCGGTGGCTCCCTCTCGCAGCTCGGCCCGGGTGAACCAGCGCGCCGCCTCGATCTCGCGGCCGTCGACCGCGATCTCGGTGGTCTCGGCGCGTCCGGTGAAGCCCAGCATCAGGCTGCCCGGGAACGGCCAGGCCTGGTTGCCGAAGTAGGTCACCGCACCCACCGTGATCCCGACCTCCTCGCGGACCTCACGCCGGACGGCGTCCTCCAGTGACTCGCCCGGTTCGCAGAAGCCGGCCAACGTGGAGTAGCGCCCCGACGGCCAGACGGCCTGCCGTCCCAGCAGGCACGCCTCGTCGTCCGCGCCGGGCTCACCGCGCGCGATCAGCATGATCACCGCCGGGTCGGTCCGCGGGAACTGCGCCTTGCCGCAGCTCGGGCACACCAGCTCGTGCCCGGCCGCGCGCGGCTCGAGCGCACCACCGCACCGCGGGCAGAACCGGGTCGCCCACCGCCACTCCGCCAGCCCGATCGCGTGGAAGAGCAGCGGCGCCTGGGCGGTCGGGTGGTCGGCGAGATGCTGCAGCAGCGCCCGCAGACCCACCCACTCGGCGCGCTCCCCCGGCGCGTCCTCCGGCCGCACGAGTACGGCGAACCAGGTCACCCCGTCCCGCTCCCCCAGCAGGACCCGCTCCCCCGGCGGAGCGTCCTCGGGCGCGACCCACTCGAGGCCGGACTCGACGGCCCGGACCCGCGTCCCCGACACCGCCAGCACCCGCGAGGTCGGGTCGCGCCAACGCTCGTCGAGCCAGGCCTGGTCGATGCGCCGCTCGCCGGCCCGGTCGTGCGCGTTCGCAGCCAGGTCCAGGTGCGGGAAACTCACGCCGACAACCTAGCCGCCGAACCCCACGGCACGCCTAGGCTGTGGCCCCATGAGCACGCACATCGGCGCCCAGCCCGGCGAGATCGCCTCCACCGTCCTGCTGCCCGGCGACCCGCTGCGGGCGCGCTGGATCGCGGAGACCTTCCTCGACGACGCCCGCTGCTACTCCGAGGTGCGTGGCATGTACGGCTTCACCGGCACCTGGCACGGCCATCCGGTCTCCGTGCAGGGTTCGGGCATGGGGCAGCCGTCGATGGCGATCTACGTCAACGAGCTCTTCCGCGAGTACGACGTCGCCTCGATCGTCCGGGTCGGCTCGTGTGGCGCGCTGACCGAGAAGGTCGCGGTGCGTGACATCGTGCTGGCCTCCGGTGCCTGCACGGACTCCTCGATGAACCGGATCCGCTTCGACGGCTTCGACTACGCCCCGGTCGCCGACTTCGGGCTGCTGCGAGCGGCGTACGACGTGGCCATGGGGCTCGAGCTCGAGCACCAGGTCCATGTCGGGCTGATCTTCTCCGCCGACACCTCCTTCTACAGCTCTCGACCTGAGCTGATCACCCGCATGGTCGACTACGGCGTGCTCGCGGTCGAGATGGAGGCCTCCGTGCTCTACACGCTGGCGGCCCATCTCGGGCGCCGCGCCCTCGCCGTCTGCACCGTCTCCGACCACGTCGTCACCGGCGAGGAGACGACGTCGGCCGAGCGCGAACAGACCTTCGGGGCGATGATCGAGATCGCCCTGGGCGCCGCCCTCGCCCCCGTCGGCTGAGTGGGCTCCGAGACGCTCGCCGGCGCTCGCTCCCGAGCCGCACGGCGCTCCTCAACCAGCGGATGGCCGCTCTGCCAGGATGGCCTCGAGCTCGGCGCGGCCGGGTAGGTCGGCAGGCTCGATGAGGTCACCGGTGCGCACGTAGTAGAACCCGGCGCGCACCCGCTCCACCGGCACCCCCATCAGCTCGGCCCAGGCCACCCGGTAGACCGCCAGCTGGAGCGGCTCGGCATTCGGTGCCCGGTTGGTCTTCCAGTCGACGACCAGGAAGCCGTCGCCGTCGGCGTAGACCGCGTCGATCCGGCCGCGCACCACCTGACCGGCCAGCACGATCGCGAACGGCGCCTCGATCCGGTACGGCACCCGGTCCCCGAAGTGGCCCGCCTCGAACCGCTCGACCAGGGCCACCAGGTCCGCGTCGTCGTCGATCCCGGCGTCGGCCCGACCCGGCAGCTCGTCGGGGTCGATGAGGTCCTGCTGGCCGAAGCGCGACTCCACCCACTCGTGGAAACGCGTGCCGAAGCGCGCCGCCGAGGACGGCCGCCGGGGCATCGGGCGCGCCAGGTCGCGGGCGAAGTCCGCGGGCTCGTCGCGCAGCCGGGCCAGCGCGGTCGCCGACAGGCTCGACGGCAGGGGTACGACGACCCGGTCGCCCGAGGTCTCCCGGGCCTCGGCCAGCAGCCGTTCGAGCTCCTCGTCCCACACCGCCACCTGCTCGGCCTGCACCATGTCGAGCTCCGCGTCGCTGGCCGGCACCCCGTCGAGCTCCGCCTGCACCCGCTCGGCCGCATCGATGCGCAGCAGCGCCTCCTCCGTGCGGACCGTCACCGGCCAGGGCACCTCGCGCACGGTCGCGCGCAGCGGGTTCTGGGCACCCTTCGGCGGCTTGTCCCGCCACCCGAGCGGCTCCTCGCCCCAGCGCGCCAGGAGCCCGCGAACCGTCTCCTGGAGCGGTGACGGCCCGAGCGGCGTCGCGCGGCTCTCGTTCCACAGGTAGGACGACACCACCAGCTCGTGGCGGGCGCGGGTGAACGCGACGTAGGCCAGCCGCAGCTCCTCGGTCGCCTCGTGCTCCTTGGAGTCCTTGCGGAGGGCCTGGAGCTGGTGGTGGTCATACCCCCCCAGCACCGGCAGGTCGCGGGCGTCGCCGCGCAGCGGCGACGGCAGGATCTCGGTCCGGGTCGGCCACACCCCACGACTGACGGTGTGGGGGAAGCGTCCCTCGCAGACCCCGACCAGGAACACGGTGTCCCACTCCAGCCCCTTCGCGCGGTGGACCGTCAGCAGCTTGACCGAGTCGGCCGTCGTCGGGGTGGCGATGTCGAGCCCCTGGCCGTCCTCCTCCGCCTCCAGCCAGGCGAGCAGAGCAGGCAGCGTCACCTGCCCGTCGACGGCCTGGAAGTCGGCCACCGCTGCGACGAAGAGGTCGAGGTTCTCGCGCCGCGCCCGCGCGGCCTCCCCGACCGACGAGGCCAGCTCCACGTCGATCCCGCAGACGTCGATGATCCGGCGGACCAGCTCGAGCAGCGGCTCACCCGCATGAGCGCGAAGCATCCGCAGCTCTCGCGCCAGCAGCGCGAACCGCTCCCGCGCGGCCGCCGAGTAGGGCAGCTCGCCCGGGTCCTCCAGCGCGTCGGAGAGCGCGACCGCCTCGGCCGGGTCGGCGCCGGCGACCGCGACCGCGAGGTCCTCCTCGATCGTCGCGGCCGGTTCCCGCCGGCCGTGGCGGGCATCGATCAGCTCACCGGCCCGGCGCCCGAGCAGCGCCAGGTCCCGCGGCCCGATCGCCCAGCGCGGTCCGGTCAGCAACGCGAGCAGGTCGGCGTTCGCGGTGAGGTCCTGGAGCAGCGCCAGGGTCGAGAGCACCTCGGAGATCTCCGGCAGGCGCAGCAGGCCCTTCAGCCCGACGATCTCGACGGGCACGTCGGCCGCGGAGAGGGCGTCGAACACGTCGGCCGCGTGGGCGTTGTCGCGCACCAACACCCCGATGTCGCGCCACTGCTGGGGCTCGGCGCGCCCGGTCGCGCGGCCGTGCGCCGCCTGCACCTGGTCGGCCAGCCAGGCCAGCTCCTCGGCGTAGGTCTCGTGCACGATCGTCTGCACCAGACCCGCGGCGTCGCGGTCGGGCTCCAGCGGGCGCACCAGCGCCGCCGCGTCGTACAGCGGGCGCGCCAGCTCGTTGGCGGTCTCGAGGATGCGGACGTCGGAGCGCCGGTTCACCGTCAGCGGGTACGCCGCCCCGCTCGGCCCGCCCCCTGCCGCCGGGAAGTCCTCGGCGAACCGCAGGATGTTCGACACCGACGCTCCGCGCCAGCCGTAGATGGCTTGGTTCGGGTCGCCCACGGCCGTCACCGGATGACCCAGCCCCGAGCCGGAGTCGGCGCCGGAGAAGAGCCGCCTCAGCATGATCGCCTGCGCGACCGAGGTGTCCTGGTACTCATCGAGCAGCACCACTCGGAACTTCTCCCGCTCCAGTGCTCCCACCTGCGGATGGGTGTCGGCCAGCAGCGCGGCGCGGGCGATCTGGTCGGAGAAGTCCATCAGCCCCAGCGCCCTCTTCTGGGCGCGGTACTCCTCGACCAGGCCGAGCGCCTCCTCGCGCCGGGCGAAGGCCACGGCCACGTCGCGAGCGGCCTTGGTGGTCATCGCCTCGGCGAACCGGGGTGCCTCACGCGCGTCGAACGCCCGCAGCGCGGCGGGCTCGACCAGGTGCTCGGCCAAGGAGCCGTCGAGGGCCAGGAGATAGCCGATGACCGTCGCGGGGTGGTCGGAGAGGAGCTCCACCGCGCCGCGATGGCGGTCGATCACCCGGCCGGCGAGCTGGTAGCGCGCTGCGTCGGCGATCACCCGGGTGTCCGGCTCGTGCCCGATCCGCAGTCCGTGCTCGGCCAGCAACGACGCGGCATAGGAGTTGTACGTCGCCACGACGGGCTCGAGCAGCTCGTCGGCGTCGTCGTCGAGCGCGCCCCTCGAGAAGCCGGCGGCGTCCAGGGCCGACCGGATCCGGGTCCGGAGCTCGGTCGCCGCTTTGGTCGTGAACGTCAGGCCCAGCACCTGGTCGGGCCGGACCCGTCCGGTGACCACGAGGTAGACGACCCGGGCGGCCATCACCGAGGTCTTGCCCGATCCGGCGCCGGCCACGACGACCGCGGGGGCCAGCGGCGCGGTCACCACCTCCCACTGCTGCGCGCTCAGCTCGAAGTCGGCGCGCATCACCCGCCGCAGGTCGGCCGGCGTGCGCACCTCGACCGGGTGGCCGCCACCGGTCGGCACCCCCACGGAACGCCCGCCCGGACCGCCGGTCACGAGAGCACCGTCCCCGAGGTCGTGGCGGGGCAGAATCGAGCGAAGTCGCAATAGGTGCAGTGCGTCCCCGGGCGCGCCGGGAACTCCTCGTCGCGCACCAGCGAGACGGCCTCCATCAGCTGGTGCTCGATCGGCCGGACGCCCTGCTCATCGGGTTCCTGGGGCTCCTGGCGCTGGACCCGCAAGCCGCCCCTGACCTCCAGTCGCAGCTGCCACAGCTCGGCGCCGCCGGCCAGGGCGCGGCCGCTCGTGCCCTCGTCGCCGAGGCCCTCGTCTGCGAGCAGCTCCGCGACGCCGCCGTGCTCGACGGCCAACTGGTAGAGGCCGAGCTGGGGATGCTGCTTGACCTCCTCGACGGAGGCGGCGTACTTCCCGGTCTTGAGGTCCACCACGACGACCCGTCCCTCGGCGTCGAGCTCCAGCCGGTCGGCGTAGCCCTGGAGGACCACCCGCTGCCCGTCGGGCAGGGCGACCTCGGCGCGCAGTGGCAGCTCCGTGCCGATCACGGTGCGGGCTCCCGGGAGACGCTGGTAGGTCAGGAACCGGGTCAGGGCCGCTCGCACCTCCTCGCGCTCACGTGCACCCGACCACGGGGTGCGGAACGGGATCTGGCCCCAGACGGCATCGACGTGGCCCATCAGCTCCTCGACGACCTCCGCGACCGGGGCGCCCGGGTCGGCGTCGGGGCGCGCCAGCCGGTCGGCGAGCGCGTGCACGACGTTGCCGAAGCCCTGGGCCTGGGTCGAGGCCCGCCGGCCGCCGGCCTCGCGCTCGAGGAACCACTGCGCCGGGCACCGCGCCAGGCTGGTCAGCGCGCTCGCCGACAGCGGCACCGGCTCTCCCTCGGGTCGCAACGGCCGGTCACCACGGCTCCAGGACCGGGTCCCCCACCAGGTCGCAGGGTCGGCCGCCGGCACGTTGATCTCCCGTGCTCGGTGCTGCTCGGTCAGCCGGGCCAGCCGGGCGGCGGCCGCCGCCCGCAGCGACTCGGGGGTCGCCGGGTCGGCGAGGGTACGCCGCAGCTCGGCGACCAGCCCCGGCCACGACAGCGGTCGCCGGGGGCGCCCGACGACGTGGGTGGTGCGGTGCCCCTCGACGTCGGGGAAGAGCTCGTCGAGGAAGCGCGAGGGCTGCTCGCCCTCGTCGTCGCTGGAGGCCACCGCTGTCACCGCGAGCCGCTCGCGAGCGCGCGTGCACGCGACGTAGAAGAGCCGGCGCTCGTCGGCCAGCAGCTCGCGCGCGGACGGCGGCGGCACCAGCCCGGCGGTGCCGATGCGGTCGGCCCGCAGCAGCGTCGCACGGCGACGGAGGTCGGGCCAGGTGTCCTCCTGCACGTGGGCCACGACCACCAGCGGCCACTCGAGCCCCTTGGCCCGGTGAGCGGTGAGCAACCGGACCGACTCGTCGCGGACGCCGCGCTCGGCCAGCGTGTCGGCCGGGATCTGCTGGGCGCGCAGCGTCTCGAGGAAGCTCTCGGCCGAGGTGTGGCCACGCTGGTCCTCGGCGCGGGTGGCGGCGTCGAAGAGGGCGCAGACCGCGTCGAGGTCTCGGTGGGCCATCCGGGCAGCACCGCCGCCCCGGGCGATGCCCGCGCGCAGCCGGTCGGGCCAGGCGGTGCCGTCCCACAGCAACCACAGCAGCTCCTCGACGGTGGCCCCCGCCTCCAGGTCGGCGCGGGCCCGGCCCAGCAGCCCGGCCAGCGCCCCCGCCTTCTGCTCCGCGGGCGTCGGTCGCGCGACCCCCCCGAGCACCCCGGGGTCGAGCAACGCCTCCCGCAGCAGCTCCGGCGAGCTGCGCGGGGTGGCACCGGTCTCGGCGCACGCGATGCGCTCCCGGGCGCGCAGCCGGCGCGCGAGCACCCGGACGTCCGCCGCGTCGAGCCCCGCGAGGGGCGAGGCCAGCAGGCCGTGGGCGTGCGTCGCGTCGACGTACGCCGGCTGCTGGGGGTCCTCGACGTGCCGATGGGCCACCACCGCCAGCGCATCGAGCAGCGGCTGCACCGCCGGCTCACGGACCATCGGCGTGTCGTCCGAGGCGACGTCGACCGGCACCCCCGCACCGATCAGGGCCCGACGCAGCCCCGGAATCGTCGCGCGCCCCGAGCGCACCAGCACCGCCATGTCGGACCACGCCACGCCGTCCTGGAGGTGCGCGCGGCGGAGCAGATCGGCCAGGTGCTCGGCCTCGGCCCGGTCGGTGTCGAAGGTGAGCAGCTCGACGCGGCCCTGGCGGGGGTGGGCGGACTCGGGATGCAGGAAGCGGTCGAGCGCCTCGCCCGGCATCCGCCCGGGCACGGGCAGCCGACCCGCCACCTGCTGCGTGGCGCGCAGGATGCGCGGGCCGAACCGGCGGGTGACCCCCAGCACGACGGTCTCGGCGCGGTCACCGTCGACCCGGCGGAACCGGTCGGGGAACTCCATGATCCCGCGCACCTCCGCACCGCGGAAGGCATAGATCGACTGGTGGGGGTCGCCGACGACCACCAGGTCGCGCCCGTCTCCAGCCACGGCCCGCAGCAGGGCGACCTGGGCGGGGTCGGTGTCTTGGTACTCGTCGACGAACACGTGGTGATAGCGCGCCCGCAGCTCTTCGCGCGCGGGGTGCTCGGGGTCCTGGAGCATCCGCACGGCGGTCGCGATCAGGCTCGGGTAGTCGAGGCGGTTCTCGTCGCCCATCACGACGTCGTACTGCCGCATGAAGGCGGCCGCCGCGACAAACTCGGGGATCCCCTCCTCCGTGCCGAGGGCGAGCAGGGCGTCGTAGCCGAGCCCCTTCTCCTGCGCGCGGGCGAGCACCTGCGCCACCTCGCGCGCGAAGCCGCGGGTGCCCAGCGCACCGCGCACCGACTCGGGCCAGACCACCGACTCGGGGGCGGTGGTGAGGATCTGCTGGAGCACCACGTCCTGCTCGGGGGCCGAGAGCAGGCGGAGCGGGGCGTCGTACAGCTCCGGCGACGTGTGCTGACGGATCAGGCCGTAGGCGAAGGAGTGGAAGGTCGAGCTCAGCGCGGAGGACATGGTGCGACCCACCCGCGCGGCGACCCGGTCGCGCAGCTGCTCGGCGGCCTTGCGCGAGAAGGTCAGCGCCAGCACCTCGTCGGGGTGGGCTCCGCGGCCCTCGATGCGCTCAGCGATCGCCTCGACCAGGGTGGTGGTCTTCCCCGTCCCTGGACCCGCGAGCACCAGCAGCGGCCCGCCGGGGTGCTCGACGACGCGGCGCTGGTCGTCGTCGAGGCGAGGTGGCGCGACCGGGGTGGTCGCGGGCCGCGCCAGGGTGTAGGTCGGCCCGTCGTTGCTCATGGCACCAGCCAACCACCCGGCACCGACGAGCTCGGGCTAGGTTGCGGAGATGGACTCCGGACCTCTCTCCGACCTGCTCGTCGTCGACCTGACCCGGGCGCTCGCCGGACCCCAGGCCGCGATGATGCTCGGAGACCTCGGCGCCCGGGTGATCAAGGTCGAGAGCCGGGCCGGGGACGACACCCGGGCCTGGGGGCCGCCCTGGGCCGAGGCCGGGCCCGAGGACGACGCCGCCCGCGACTCGACGTACTTCATGGCGGCCAACCGCAACAAGGAGTCGATCGTCCTCGACCTCAAGGACCCCGACGACGCGGTGGTCCTCGAGCGGCTGGTCGCGCGGGCCGACGTCCTGCTGGAGAACTTCCGCACCGGAGTGCTCGACCGCTTGGGCTTCTCGATGGCTCGGCTCCACGAGCTCAACCCCGGCCTGGTGATCGGCTCCATCAGCGGGTTCGGGCATGACGGACCCGAGGCCCACCGTCCGGGCTACGACCAGATCGCCCAGGGTGAGGGCGGGCTGATGAGCCTGACCGGCATCGACGAGCCGACCAAGGTCGGCGTGCCGATCGCCGACCTGCTGGCCGGCATGAACCTCGCGTACGGCGTCGCAGCAGCGCTGCACGAACGCGCCCGCACCGGCCGCGGCCGGGTCGTGCGCACCTCGTTGCTCGCGGGGGTCGTCGGCGTCCACGCCTTCCAGGGGACCCGCTGGACGATCGCCGGTGAGCTGCCCGGGCGCTCCGGGTCGCACCATCCCGCGATCGCGCCGTACGGCCTCTTCGCCACCGCCACCTCGCCGGTGCAGGTGGCCGTCGGCTCGGAGGGGCTGTGGAGGACGTTCGCCGAGACGGTGTCACTGGACGCCGACGACCCGCGCTTCCGGACCAACCGCGAGCGGGTCGCCCACCGCGACGACCTGGTAGCGGAGATCGAGGAGCACTTCGCGGCCGAGCCCGCCGAGCACTGGCTGGACCTGCTCATCGCGGCCGGCATCCCTGCCGGGAAGGTGCGCTCCCTCGACGACGTCTACCGCTGGGAGCAGACCCTCTCCCAGGGACTGCTCCTCGAGGTCGACCACCCGGCGTTCGGGCGGGTGCAGCTGCCCGGCTCCGCGCTGCGCTTCGACGACCAGGCGCACTCCGGCGGCCGGGCCCACCACCTCCCGCCGCCGTTGCTGGACGAGCACGGCGACGCGATCCGCGCCTGGCTGGACTCCTAGCGCGGGGGCCGCGGGACGTCATACGTCCCGGTTGCCAGGGCCACCGCGTCGTATGACGTCCCGCGGCGCAGTCAGCCCAGGTCGACGATCGCGGCGACGGGGCCGCCACCGTCGGGGCCCTGGTGCGCCGCCGAGACCGACACGAAGACTGCCGGGTCGCCGGTCACGGCGGCCGTGACCCCGCCCACGCAGGCCTTGATCTGGCGGTGCCAGTGCACGTCGGAGTCATCGAGCATGGCGTTGCGCCGACCTCGGACCTGACCGTCCTGGGAGACCTCGCACTTGAGGAACACGTTGACCAGCCGTCCGTCGAGGTCGGAGGTGCGCGGGCGCTCGGGCAGCTCGAGACCGGCGTCCCGGATGGCCTCCCAGATGCCGTCGGCATCGAGTGCGTCCTGCATCACCCCGTGTCCGATCCGGTAGCGGCCGCCCACACCCCGAGCGTTGCCGACCACGACCACCTGCGCCTGGTCGAGCTCGACGCCGGACGAGCACGAGGCCACCGAGGAGAACAGCGACCGGTCGTGCATGACGTCGGCATCCGAGGGCATCGAGATCTCGCCGAGCGCGACGGCGATGCCGAGCGCCGTGCAGCCGTTGGAGAGGTCCATCGACTCGTGGGTGTGCTCGGTCCAGACAGTCTCTCCGCGGGACTTGGCGTCGCTGATCGTGTGGATGGTCAGCAGCGGGGTCTTCGTCTGCACGTAGTGCACGTCGGCCGGGTCGGTGATGCCGGCGCGCCCCATGGCCTCGCGCACCGCGGCGGCCACCTTCTCGATCATCGGGGTGCGGCCGATCTCCTCCGGGAGGAGGTGCTCGCTCATCGCGAAGCCCACGGTCAGCCGGGGTTCGTCGCTGGGCTCGGCGTCGGTGGTGGCGAAGATCGTCGCATGCGGGCTGATCACCCCGTCGGTGCCGCCCGACCACACCACGGGCACCTGGTGCACCTGCTCGGCGGGCGCGCCCTTCTCGATCAGCACCTCGCGGAACGCGCGGTCGGCGATGATCCGGGTGTAGTCGTTCACCCCGCCGTTGCCCTCGGTCTTGCCGATGATCGCGATGACCCGGTCGGCGGCCACCACCCCCTCGTCGATGAGCCGGGCGAGCTCGGAGGCGTCGGCGACGGAGTGGATGGGAACCTTGCGGACTTCGATGGCAGCGGGCACGTGATTTCCTTTCGACGACGTCAGTCGGGTACGACGACCGTGCCGGCGGCGCCGGCGACGGCCTCGGTGATGTGGGCCAGATCGGTGATCACGCCCGGGTGGCCGGTGGCCTCGACGAAGCGGCACACCGCGTCCACCTTGGGCCCCATGGAGCCACCGGCGAAGTGGCCGTCGGCGGCGTACTCCCGCATCTGCGACACGCCGACCCGGCCGATCGGGGTTGCCTCGGGGGTGTCGTAGCCGAGGATCGCGTGCGGCACGTCGGTGGCGATCACGAGGAGCTCCACGCCGAGGGTGCGCGCGAGCAGGGCCGCTCCGAGGTCCTTGTCGATGACGGCCTCGACGCCCCGCCACCCGGTGGGCTCGTGCACGACCGGGATCCCGCCGCCGCCGTTGGCGATGACGACGTACCCCACCTCGAGCAGCGCAGCCACGGCGGGAGCATCGACGATCTCCAGCGGCTCCGGCGACGGCACCATCCGTCGCCAGCCGCGTGCCCCACGGTCCTCCCAGGTCTCGCCGTGCTCGATCAGTGGCAGCGCCTCCTCGTGGGTCAGGTAGCGCCCCACCGGCTTGGTCGGCCGGGCGAACCCCGGGTCGCGCTCATCGACACGGGTCCGCGTCACGATGGTCGCGCTGGGCCGTGCCAACCCTCGCTCGGCCAGCGCGTCGTCCAAGGCGTTCATCAGCACCAGCCCCAGGGTGGCCTGGGTCTGGGCGCCACACCAGTCCAGGGGTACGGGCGGCACCACCGTGGCCGCGATCTCGTTCTTGACCAGTAGGTTGCCGACCTGGGGTCCGTTGCCGTGGGTGACCACGATCTGGACCGGGTCGCCGACCCGGGTGAGCAGCACGGCGACTGCCTCCATCGCCACCCGGCCGGCGGCGATCTGGTCCTCGACACGGGCGCGGCCGTCGGGATTGGTCATCGCATTGCCGCCCAGCGCGAGCATCAACCTCATGCCCTCACCCTCCTCATGCGATCGCCCTCGCCATCAGCCTCTGCTGGGAACCTAGCCAGGCGGCCCCGACCGGGCACCGTCAACTCCGCCCATCTGCGAGCCCCCAGGCTGTCAGGAGTTGCCAGCCCCGGTTTCTCGGCCCCGCCGCCGGGCGCATCTCGGATGGTGGCCGTGCGTCGTGATGATCCGACGCTGACACCGCACCGACACACTGCGCAACGCCGCGGGAGTCGCGGACCACGACACGGCCTGACCGGGCCGCTTCTCAGGGGGAAACAGCATGAACAGCACACTGACTCACACGTTCGCTCGCACGGCAGCAGGGGCAGCGGCCGCTGCCGGGCTCGGCCTGACCGCCGCATTGGGCCTGACCGGAGCCTGGGGCCTGGGCATCGCCCACGCACACGTCGCCGCGCCGCCCGTCCCGGAGTGCCCGACCAGTGGCAACCTGATCACCGGGACGCCGGGCGACGACGTACTGATCGGCACCGGGGGCACCGACATCATCATTGGTCGCGGCGGCAACGACACCATCCGGGGCAAAGGCGGGGACGACCTGATCCTCGGCGGCGGCGGGCGAGACAACATCTCCGGCGGTCCCGGGTCCGACTGCCTGCACGGCGGCAAGGGCCAGGACTACCTCTACGGCGGCGGCGGCAAGGACCAGGTCGCCGGCGACGCGGGCGACGACCACCTCCGGGGAGGCAAGGGCAAGGACCACCTCAGAGGCGGCAAGGGTCACGACTACCGCAGCCTGTCCGACTACGAGGCCCACGACGACTACACCAGCGTCGAGCGCGTCGAGTACTGACCCGGGCGTCGGCCACCCCGCGAGATACCGTGGCGGGGTGGCCAACGCTCTGCTCTACGACGCCGACTGCGGGTTCTGCACGCGCTCGGCCCACTGGGCGAAGCCGCTGGGCTGCGCGGTGGAGGCGGTGCCGTGGCAGTCCTTCGACCTCGCGTCGGTGGGACTGACGCCGGCCGTCGCCGACGAGCAGGTCCAGCTGGCGCTCGAGGGCCGGGTGTACGCCGGCCACGAGGCCATCGGCCGGACCCTCACGACCTCCCGCCACGCGCCCGTCCGGCTGGCCGGCCGGATCGTGCTGGCGCGGCCCTTGCGGCCACTCGCCGCGGGGGTCTACGCCTGGGTGGCGCGCAACCGGCATCGACTCCCCGGCGGCACCGCGGCGTGCGCCGTGCCGACCGACGACCGGGGCTAGCCGGTCGGTCAGCGCGGAGCCTGGCTAGCGCCCGCCGGCCACCCGCAGCGTCGTACCCGTGACGTACGACGCCGCGTCGCTCATCAGCCACGCGATCGCCTCCGCAACCTCCTCAGGCTCTCCTGGTCGCTTCATCGGGATCGAGGGCGCGACCCGTTCCAGCCGGCCGGGCTCCCCCGCGTCGGCGTGCATGCGGGTGCGGATGTGTCCCGGCGCGACGCCGACGACGCGCACGCCCTCTGCGGCCAGCTCGCCGCCCAGCCCGAGCGTGAGCGCGTCGACCCCGGCCTTCGCGGCGGCGTACTGGACGTACTCCCCCGGCGAGCCCAGCGTGGCCGCCCCCGACGAGACGTTGACGATGACCCCGCCCGCGCCCCCGCGGGACCGGCTCATCAGTCGGGCCGCTGCTCTTGCGCACAGGACGGCGGCGGTCAGGTTGAGGTCGATCGTGCGGCGGACCACGTCGCTCGGCGTGTCGGCGAGGGGGCCGATGCGCAACGTCGCGCCCGCGTTGTTCACCAGTCCGGTGAGGGTCCCCGCGCCGGCCGCCGCCGCGAAGAGTGCCTGGACGCCGTCGTCGGCGGTCAGGTCGGCGGCCATCGTGGTGCAGGCGCCGCCGGCGTCACGGACCGCTTCGGCAGCGCTCTCGGCAGCCGCCTCGTCTCGGGCGTAGCCCAGGACCAGATCGTGACCCTGCTGGGCCAGCCGGACGGCGGTGGCCGCCCCGATGCCACGCGTGCCGCCGGTGATGAGCGTGAGTCGTCGGTCCATTTGCTCAGCCAAGCAGACGCTGGTTCATCACGGTATGTCGGTCAGCCTGCACTTCCCATGCCCTGCAGACCGTGGGAACCGTGGTTCGACCGGCATACCGTGGTGAACCGTCAGTCGGACGACGGCGCCGCGAGCCAGTCGACGTCCGCGTGGGTCGCGCCACCTGACAGTCGGGCGTAGCCGGGCCCGCGATCGAAGAAGGCCTCGCTCGCTGCAGGACGCCCCTCTCGCTGCGCCGCGGTGGCCTCCGCGTCGAACCCGAGGCAGTCGTCCTCGAGCGACCCGGTCAGCACCACGCCGTAGTCGTCGTACGCCGCGGCGGGCGACACCTTGCGCCAGACCACGTCGCGTACGACGAGCGCCGGGTCGCGCACCAGCGGGTCTCCCCAGCCGCCGCCCCCGGTGGTCCGGATCCGGATCAGCTCACCGGCGCGCACCGGCTCGGCGTCCGCCAGCGCGTCGACCTCACGCTCGGCCGGTCCCCCGGGGTCGATGGTGACCTCGAACGGCCGACCGGCACGGCCGCCGCGGACCCCCCAGCAGGCCAGGATCGAGCGGTCGGCGATGGACATGAAGTGGGCGTCCTTGAGCATCCGGATCTGCTTCTCATAGCCCAACCCGCCGCGGAACTCCCCGGGGCCGCCGGAGTCCGTCGCCAGCCCGAGCGACTCGACCACGAACGGGAAGCGGGCCTCGGTGAACTCGGTGGGCAGGTTCCGCGAGTCGGGGACGACGTGGATGGTGTCCTCGCCGTCGGCGTAGTAGCGCCCCCCGGAGCCGCCGCCGAGCACCTCGCGCATGAGGTACGGCCGGCCGTCGCGGTCCTCGCCGTAGACGCCGGTGTAGCGGATCGTCTCCTGGTCGGCCGGCATCCGGCCGTCGACCGCCTTGGCCACCACCCCGGCCAGCACCCCCAGCAGCCGAAGGATCACGAACGTGCGCGCGTTGGTCGGCGCCGGGAACACCGGTGTCAGCAGCGTTCCCGGCGGCGGGAAGCGCAGCTCGATCAACGGCACGACCCCCTCGTTGACGTCGAGCTCGGCCATCCGCTCGGGGGTGTCGGCCAGGTTGCGCAGGATCGGGGCCAGCCACTTGATCAGGAAGACGCCGTCGCTGTAGTCGCCGCAGTGGTTGATCGGCCCCTTGGCCTGGGGCGAGGTCCCGGCGAAGTCCACGACCAGCCGCTCGCCGCCGGGATCCTCGGCAGACGTTCGCGTCAGGGTGATCCGTTGGGCGTGCAGCCGCGGCTCGTCGACCCCGTCGTGCTCGGCGTAGTCCTCCCAGACCCAGGTGCCCACCGGGATCTTGGTCAGGATCTCGCGACGGTAGGTCGTCGTCGTGCGATCGATGATGGCGTCGAAGCAGGACTCGACCGTCGCGACGCCGTACCGGTCGAAGAGCTCGCCGAGCCGGCGGGCCCCCATCAGGCAGGCCGAGCACTCGGCATCGAGGTCGGCCGCCAGCGACTCCGGCATCCGCGAGTTGCGGGTCATGATGGTCAGCGCCGCCCGGTTGGGAACGCCCCGGTCCCACAGCTTGATCGGCGGGACCATCAGGCCCTCCTCGAAGACGCTGGTGGCCGTGGACGGCATGGAGCCCGGCACCGCTCCCCCGATGTCGTCGTGGTGGCCGAACGCCTGGACGAACGCGACCACCCGCCGCTCGCCCTCGGAGCCCGCGAAGACCGGCACGGTCACGCAGAGGTCGGGCAGGTGTCCGATCCCGCCTTCGGAGCGATAGACGTCGTTGTGGAAGAACACGTCGCCCTCGGCCATCTCCGCCAAGGGGAAATCGCGGGCGACGGGATGGACGAGCGCGGAGTACGAGCGCCCGGTGAGCTTGCGCATCAGCCGGTCGTGGATCCCGGCTCGGAAGTCGTGGGCGTCGCGGATCATCGGCGAGCGGGAGGTGCGGGCGATGGCGGTCTCGACCTCGCGCTCCACGCTGGCCAGGGAGCCCTGCACGATCTCGACGAGCACCGGGTCGGCGCCGGCTCCGGCGTCGGCTGACAGCGTGCCGAACGGGAACTGCGTCGGGGCCCGCCGGCTCTCCCCGCCGCTCGAGCCGCGCTCGTGGGTCGCGCCTGTCGAGACCATCACGCCTCCCTCGTCACGACCAGGTTGAGCCGCTCGTCGACCTGGGCCGTGAAGCCCGGATGGAGCGGCACGGTGGACCCGAACTCCTCGATGATCGCCGGTCCGTGGAGCACCGTCCCGGGCGACAGCGCCTCCCGGGCGAGGACCGGCGTGTCGACGTAGCCGATCTCAGCGTCGAAGCACACAGCGCGCAGGCCTTCCGCGGGTCCAGTGCCCGTCGCGACCGCCGTCTCGACCCCGGCCCGGTGCACGGGGATCTCGGGCCGGGTGATCGGCCCCACCCCGGAGACTCGCAGGTTGACCCACTCGACCGGCTGGGAGCCGTCCCCGGCGAAGTCGTAGCCGTAGAGCCCGCGGTGCGCCTCGTGGAACCGCTGCGCGACCGCCTCCACCTCCTCGGGGGTGAGCGGCCCGTCGGCGACCGGCACGCGCACCTCGAAGGCCTGGCCGAAGTAGCGGACGTCCGCCGTGCGGTGGAAGACATGGTCCGCTTCGGGGAATCCCTCGGCCAGCAGCGCGGTCCGGGCCAGAGTGGTCAGCGCGGCGTACTCGCGGTGGAGGTCGTCGGCCGCGATCCGGTCGTGCAGCCGCACGTGGGTCTGCACGTAGTCGTTCTTGACGTCGACGGTGAGCAGGCCGAAGGCCGACACGTTGCCGGGGTTGGGCGGCACCAGGACGGTGCCGATGCCCAGGATGTCCATCAGCCGGCACAGCAGCAGCGAGCCGGACCCGCCGAACGTCGTCAGCGTGAAGTCGCGGACGTCGAGACCGCGGCGGACCGTCACCTGGCGCAGCGCGTTGGCCTGGTTCCACGCGGAGATCTCGAGTACGCCGACCGCGGCTGCCTGGGCGGTCAGCCCCAGCCGTGCGGCGAGGCGGTCGATCCCCGCGCGAGCGGCCGCCACGTCGAGCGGGATCTCCCCGCCGAGCAGGTGCGGCGGGATCCGGCCCAGAACGACGTGCGCGTCGGTGATGGTGACCTCGGTGCCGCCGCGGTCGTAGCAGAGCGGACCGGGGTCGGCACCGGCCGACTGAGGGCCCACCTTGAGCGTGCCTTCAGGCGAGAGCCAGGCGATGGAGCCGCCCCCAGCACCCACGGTCACCACGTCGATCATCGGGATCTTCGACGGGTAGACGCCGATGCTGCCTTCGGTGGTGAGGGTCGGCTCCCCGTCCATCACCAGCGCCACGTCCGTCGACGTGCCGCCACCGTCGGAGGTGAGCACCTGGCGGTGTCCGGCCGCCTGGGCGATCAGGGCCGCACCGAGGGCACCGGCAGCAGGCCCCGACAGCACCGTCGTGATCGGCTGGTGCACGACCTCGTCGGCGCTGAGCACCCCGCCGTTGGACTTCATCACGTAGAAGGGGATCCGGCCCGCGGGGTCGACGGCGAGGTCCCGCGGGGTGCGCTCGTCGAGGCGGGTGCGGATGGTGCGGACGTAGCTGCTGAGCCGGGGCTTCACCGCGGCGTCGACCAGGGTGGTCATGGCGCGTTCGTACTCGCGGTACTCCCGCAGCACCTCGCTGCTGATCGAGACCACCGCGTCGGGATGCTCCTCGCGGAGGATCTCGCGCATCTGCTCCTCGTGGCGGGGATCGGCGTAGGCGTGCAGGAAGCACACACCCAGGGTGTCGACGCCCCGGTCCCGGAACCAGCGCGCCACCCGCCGCGCACCCTCGACGTCGAAGGGGCTCAGCTCGGCGCCGGTGTAGTCCAGCCGGCCGCCGACCTCGCGCACCAGGTCACGCGGCACGATCCGCGGCGGCTTGACCCAGAAGTAGGAGTTGCCATACCCGTCGGGCACGCTCTGCCGGGCGATCTCGAGCATCGCGCCATAGCCCTCGGTGGTCACGTAGCCGAGCGTGCCCACCTTGCCCTCGAGCAGCTGGTTGGTCGCCACGGTGGTGCCGTGGGAGACCGCCGACACCACGTCGTACGACGTCTCCCCGAGGAGGCCGAGCACCTTGTCGATCCCGGCGATGAAGCCGACCGAGGGGTCGGCGGGCGTGGACGGCGTCTTGGTCGTGGTCAGCTCGCCGGTGTCCTCGTCCAGGGCCACGACGTCGGTGAAGGTCCCGCCGGTGTCGATGCCGATCCGGATCCGACGTGTCATGGGCACGATTCAAGCGTGACGCCATCCGCCCGGCGAGGGCACATCTTGCCGACAGATGCTCGGGCGGCTGTGGGGGTCTACCAAGAGGCTGACGTGCCCCGGCTGACGTGCCCGGCTGACGTGCCCGGCTGCCGCAAAGGGTCCGGCTTGGGGTCGAGGCCTACGGGTCGGGGGGCCGGCTGTTGTAGACCCCGGCAGTGGGCTGGCCGCTGAGCGTCTGGATCGCGGCCATGATCTCGTCGGTTGCCTCGCGCCGCGCCCGCCCGAGTGGCACCCCGTCGAAGCGGTCGGTGAAGTCGAGGGGCTCGCCGAACGCCACGGTGACCTTGGCCAGTCGCGGAACCCGGGCACCGACCGGCTGGAGATCCTGGGTGCCGCTCACCCCCACGGGCACGACCGGGCACCGGGCGGTCAGGGCGAGGTGTGCGACTCCGGTGCGCCCGCGGTAGAGCCGTCCGTCACGCGAACGGGTGCCTTCGGGGTAGATGCCGAAGGCCTCTCCCCGGGCCAGCACCGCGAGGGCGGTGTCCAGGCTGTCGATGGCCGCCTTGGTGTCGTCGCGGTCGACCGGCAGGTTCCCCATCGCCTCGAACCAGCCCCGCACCAGGGCACCCTTCACGCCGGTGCCGGTGAAGTAGTCGGCCTTGGCGAGGAAGACGACCTTGCGGGGTACGACGACCGGGATCACCACGCTGTCGAAGAAGCTGAGGTGGTTGCTCGCCAAGATCAGCGGCCCCGTGTCCGGCACATGGTGGAGCCCGCGCACGGTCGGCCGCCAGATGGACTTGACCATCGGCGGGATCACGGAGTGCGCGACGCCGTAGAGCATGGGCCCCATTGTGTCGGACCGGCACGCCGGGCGACCACCGCGTCCAGGTCGCCCGTCCGGAGACCTCGTCTGGGGAGCCGGTCGGGGAGGCGGTCCAGGAGCTGGCGTGAAATAGGTGAAGGGCCCTTGTGAGTATGAGTCGCAAGGGCCCTTCGGGTGACCGGATCATGGTGACGCCTCCGGCCGATCGCTCCTCCACTCCGGCCCCGGCAGCGTCGTCACCCTGCTACCGCGGCGAGTTGCCCCGCCGTCTGGACCCTCGTTTCCGAGCCATCCCGCAGCTCCCGAAGGAACCGCGTGAGAGAAGTTCTAGGCCCTCCGGGTGACTCCGCGCAAGGGGGTATGCCCAGGTTTTCTGTGGATTTCTCGCTCATCGGCGTGTCGTCCACAGGCCGCCCACCTCCGTCCACAGGCACGGGCCCTTCGTCCACAGCCTGGGGGTCGTCCTGTGGACGGTTGGTCCACAGGGTCACGCGTCGCGGGCCGCCTCGAAGGCCGCCGCCACCTCGAGGAGCCGCCGGTCGGCGCCGTGCGCGGCGACCAGCTGGAGGCCGACCGGAAGCCCGTCGGCCGTCGTACCGAAGGGGACCGACATCGCCGGGCAGCCGGTCACGGTGATGACGTAGGCCGATCGCATCCAGTCCAGGTAGCTCTCCATCGGCCGCCCGTTGATCGACGTCGGGAACTCCTGGTCGGCAGGGAACGGCGGCACCTGGGAGACCGGCAGCACCAGGAGGTCGTGGTCCTCGAAGAACCGGCGCATCGTCTCGCCGAGCCGGGTCCGCTGGGCGTAGGCACGCGCCACGTCTGCTCCGGTGAGCGACTCTCCGGCGCGGATGTTGTCGGCGAGCGAGGCCTTGAACGCCTCCGGGTGCCGAGCCAGCAGCGGGCCGAGCTGTTCCTGGAAGTGCCAGGCGCGCAGGGTGCGGAAGGTGTCCTCGGCCAGCCCCAGCCGTGGGTACGCCGCGGCCACCCGGGCACCAGCAGCGGTGAAGACCGCCGCGCCGGCCTCGGTGAGGGCCGCGACCTCGTGGTCGACCTCGAGCAGGCCGCCCAGGTCGACCGAGAGCGCCACGCGCAGCCCCGCGAGCGAGCCGGACAGCGGTGGGGCGAACGTCTCACCCGGATCGGCCAGCGCGAGCGGCGCTCGGGCGTCGGGACCGGCGATGACCGAGAGCAGCAGCGCGAGGTCGGCCACGGTCCGGGCCATGGGACCGGCGACCCCGGTCGTCTCCCACTGGTTGGGCATCGGCCACTGCGGCACCCGCCCCAGCGACGGGCGAAGACCCACCACACCGCAGAACGACGCGGGGTTGCGCAGCGACCCGCCCATATCTGACCCCTCGGCGAGCGGCACCATGCCCGCCGAGAGCGCCGCCGCCGCCCCACCGCTGGAGCCACCGGCCGAGCGGCTCGGGTCGTGGGGGTTCAAGGTGGTCCCGAACAGCGTGTTGAAGGTGTGGGACCCCGCGGCGAACTCCGGCACGTTGGTCCGCCCCAGCGTGACCACGCCCGCGCCCCGGATGCGCTCGACGATCAGCTCGTCGCGTTGCGGCACGTGGTCGGCGTACAGCGGTGAGCCGTAGGTCGTCCGCCAGCCGGCGACCTCGTGGGTGTCCTTGAACGCGAACGGTAGCCCGTGCAACGGCCCGACCGGTTCGCCCACCGCCAGCGCTGCGTCGGCGTCCGCGGCCGCCTGGCGGGCCCGGTCCTCATCGAGCGACACGATCGCGTTCAGCGCGGGGTTGCGCGCCGCGATCCGGTCGAGATGGAGGTCGAGCAGCTCGCGCGCCGAGATCGTGCGAGTCCGCAGGGCCGCCTGCATCTCGAGCGCGGTGGCCTCGACCGACAGGTCCGGTGTCGGGGTCACGGCAGCACCCTCCGGGTCGTCACCGACGACGACCGAGGACCGCGCCCGCGACCACCCCGACCAGCACCAGACCCGCACCGACCGCGATCCCCCGGAGGAAGTCCGGCGACGGACCGGCGCCCGGCGCGGCGTGCGGGGCCGTGAAGACCTGTCCCGGGGCAGCCGCAGCCGCCTGTGGTCCCGCCACCTCGGCCGAGGTCATCGGCACGATCCCGGTCAGCACCTGGTCGATGTTGCCGAAGAACTCCCCGGCCATCCGCCGGGAGACCGAGGTCAGCATCCGCTGCCCCACGCCTCCGACCATGCCGCCCACGACCGCATCGGCGTCGTACGTCAGCCGCGTGGTGCCATCGCCGAGATCGGCGAACCCGACGTCCACCGTGGCGGCGATGGTGCCCGGCGCGCCCGCGCCGTCGAGCCGCATCACCAGCGATCGGTGATCGGCGAGGTCGGAGAGCAGGCAGGTGCCCGCGTAGGTCCCCTTGATGGACGCCACTCCCGCGGTGACCGTCATGTCGTAGCTGTGCTCGTCGGTCGAGACCAGCCGTTCGCAGCCGGGGATGGTGCGCACCAGCACGGCGGGGTCGAGCAACGACTCCCAGACCCGTTCGACGGGCGCGTGCAGCAGTGCTTCGCCGGTGACCTTCATGACTCCTCCTGGGCCCGCAGCCGCAGCTCGAAGAGCTCCGACGGGGAGATGGGCATCGCGGTGATGGGCAGACCCTCGGCATCCTCGATCGCGGCGGCGAAGACCGCCGCCGACGGGATCACTCCCGCCTCCCCGGCCCCCTTGATGCCGAGGGGGTTGAGGGGCGAGGGCGTCTCGAGATGGTCGATGTCGATGCTCTCGGGCACCTCGGTCACATAAGGCATCAGGAAGTCCATGAACGAGGCGTTCAGCAGCTGGCCGGACTCGTCGTAGGCCATCCGCTCGAAGAGCGCCCCGCCCACGCCCTGGGCCACGCCGCCGTGGATCTGGCCCTCGACGATCAACGGGTTGATCAACCGGCCGCAGTCGTGGACGACGGCGTACTTGAGGATCGTGATCTCGGCGGTGTCCGGGTCGGTCTCGACGATGACGGCGTGCATCCCGGAGGCGAAGGTCGACCGCTCCGGGGAGTAGAAGTCGCGCCCCTCGAGCCCCGGTTCGTCGTCCTCGGCGACCGGCGGCCTGCCCGGGTCGCCGACGGAGAACTGCGTCGCGGCCTGCGAGGCCTTGTCGAAGGCGTAGCGCAAGGGGTTGGACAGCACGGCGACGGTGCCCAGATCGATCGAGGCGTCGGTGCCACGCACCGACACGAGTCCGTCGACGATCTCCAGGTCGTCCACGGAGGCCTCCAACGCGTCGGCGGCGATCCGCAGCGCCTTCCCTCTAGCCGCCTTGGCAGCCAGATGGATGGCCGACCCGCTCATCACGGCGGCTCGAGAGGCGAAGGTGCCCACGGCGTACGGCATCCGGCGGGTGTCACCGGTGGTGATCTCGACGTCCTCGAACCGGACACCGAGCTCGTCGGCGACGATCTGCGCGAACGCGGTCTGGTGACCCTGGCCCTGGGTGGTCAGTCCCGTGGCGACCTTGACCTTCCCGGAGGTCTCGATCTGCACGTGGGCGCCTTCGTAGGGACCCACACCGGTGCCCTCGACGTAGCAGGCGAGACCGATGCCCACCCGGCGGCCCTGCTCGGCCATCTCGGCGCGGAACTGCTCGAACTCGTCCCAGCCGATGAGCGCTTTCAGCTTCTCGAGCGCCGCGGGGTAGTCGCCGGAGTCGTACTCGAGCTCGCGACCGTCCTGGAAGATCAGCCCCTGGTCGAAGGGGAACTCGTCGGGCTGGATGAAGTTCGCGGCGCGGACCGCGGTGCGGTCGAGGTCGAGGTGGTCGGCGATCGCGTCCATGGTCCGCTCCATCACGAAGCAGCCCTGCGGGCGCCCGGCGCCGCGGTACGGCGTCACCATCACCGTGTTCGTGTAGAGGGAGTCGAAGATCACCCGGTAGGCGCCCGGTTTGTACGGCCCGAGCAGCTGGGTCGAGGTGATGATCGGCACGATCAGGCCGTACGGCGTGTAGGCGCCGTGGTCGTGCCAGAACCGCACGTCGAGGCCCAGCAGCCGGCCGGCGTCGTCGAAGCCCACCTCGACGTGGTGCTGCTGGCCACGCTCATGTGCGGTGGAGATGAAGTGCTCGCGCCGGTCCTCGATGTACTTCACCGGCCGGCCGAGCGCGCGGGCGGCCATCGGCACCAGCAGCTCCTCGGGCCACGGATGGTTGATCTTGACGCCGAAGCCACCACCGATGTCGGGGGCGATCACGTCGACGCGAGCGAGATCGAGTCCGAGCTTGGCCGCCACGGCCGCCCGCACGCCCGTCGCGGTCTGGGTGGAGGTCCACACGGTCAGCCGACCCACGTCGGGGTCCCAGCGGGCGACCACGCCCCGCCCTTCCAGCGGCTGACACGAGCTGCGCTCGATCGTCAGGTCGAGCGACAGCTGGTGCGGCGCGGCCGCGATGGCGGCCGGAGCGTCACCGTTGCTCTGCTCCATCCGGGCGCCGACGTTGTCCGGCACGTCCTCGTGCACCAGAGTGGCCGCCGCGCGGGCGGCGTCGAGCCCGACGACCGGCGGCAGCGTGTCGTAGTCCACGCGGATCCGGCCGACCGCGTCCTCGGCGACGTACCGGTCGTCGGCGACCACGAAGGCGATCGCTTCGCCGGCGTAGTTGACCTCGTCGCGCGCCAGTGCGTACTGGGTGCGGCCGTGGGTCAACGTCGGGTGCGGGATCAGCAGCGGGAGCGGTTCGGCCATCGCGCCCGCCAGGTCGTCGTTGGTCCACACGAGGTGGACGCCCTCGAGGTCCAGCACGTCGTCGACGTCGATGCCGACGATGCGCGCGTGCGCGTGCGGCGAGCGCAGGACCGCGGCGTGCAGGGTCTGCGCGTCGTTGGCGAGGTCGTCGGCGTAGCGGCCCTGGCCGCGCAGGAACCGCTGGTCCTCCACCCGGGCGACCCTCGAGCCGAAGAGCTGCGTCG
Organism: uncultured Actinomycetota bacterium; assembly: GCA_963812265.1. GTDB lineage: Bacteria > Actinomycetota > Actinomycetes > Propionibacteriales > Nocardioidaceae > Nocardioides. The sequence continues at coordinate 1,705,628 of CAWEUL010000001.1, read as the reverse complement.
TCACTGGCGGCCCACCCCTTCGGCTGCGGGCGCCCCGGCGCCCGCCTCGCGGGCGGCGCCGATCTCCGCCGCCCGCAGCACCGCGGCCACGATGTTCTGGTAGCCGGTGCAGCGGCAGAGATTTCCGGCGATCATCTCGCGGGCTTCCTCGCGGGTGGGCGTCGGGTTGTCCCGCAGCCCGGCGGTGATCGTCGTGAGGAAGCCCGGTGTGCAGAACCCGCACTGCAGCCCGTGACAGTCGGAGAACGCCTGCTGCACCGGCCCGAGCGACCCGTCGGACTCAGCCAGCCCCTCCACGGTGGTGATCTCCTCGCCGTCGGCGGAGACGGCCAGGAGCAGGCAGGACCGCACCGGCGCCCCGTCGAGCAGCACGGTGCACGACCCGCAGACGCCATGCTCGCAACCCACGTGGGTGCCGCTGAGCCCGCACTCGTGACGCAGCGCATCCGAGAGCAGCCGACGTGCCGGCACGCTCACCGCGTAGGTCGCGCCGTTGACGCGCAGTCGGATGTCGTAGCGTTCCTCAGCCATCGGCGGCGTCCTCCTGGGTACGGCGGGCGAGCGCATCGTCGTAGGCCGAGCGGAGCACCCGCCCCGTCAGGGTGCGGACCAGCTGGGCCCGGTAGAGGGCGGACGCGTGGATGTCGCCTTGAGGGTCGAGCCGGGAGAGCGCCAGCTCCCCGGCTGCGGCGACCACCTTGTCACTGGGCGACCCGGGCCGCGACCCGAGGACCTCAGCGAGATCGACGACGGTGGGCACGTCGCAGACCGAGAGGTAGCCGGCCCGGGCCCCGACGAGGCGGTCGCCGTCCAGCGCGACCCAGGCGGCGACGCCGCAGAGGGCGTAGTCGCCGTGCCGTCTGGCGACCTCGCTGAACGCGACGCCCGCGCCCGTCGCCAGCCGGGGGAAGAACGCCTCGACGGCGATCTCGTCGGCGGCCAGAGTCGTCTCCAGCGGTCCCAGGTAGAGCTGTTCGGCGCCGATCGTGCGCCGACCGCCCGGGCCGACCGCGTCCACCGACCCCCCGAGCAGGCGCAGCACGACCGGCATCTCGGCGGCCGCGTCGGCATGGACCAGCGACCCGACGGTCGTCCCACGGTTGCGGATCGTGCCGTGCGCGACGTTCGCCAGGGCCATCGCCACCAGCGGCTGGGCCTCGCGGGCCGGCCGTGAGGCGAGCACGGCGGCGTGCCGCGCCAGCGCCCCGACCCGCACGCCGTCGTCGTCGACGCGCACGGCGTCGAGATCCGGGAGCCCGTTGATGTCGACGAGCATCGTCGGCGCCGCGAGCCGCATCGAGAGCAGCGGCACCAACGACTGTCCGCCCGCCAGCACCTTCGCCCCCCGCTGCCCCGCCAGCGCCGCGACCGCGTCGGGAAGCGTCGTCGGGCGTCGGTAGGCGAAGGGTGCCGGCTTCATGGGCTACTCCTCGTGGGAGAGCGCTCTGGTCACACGGTCGCTCCCTGGACCCTGGCGTCCGTTGACGAGGTGGAAGAAGACGATCACGAGCAGCGTCCCCAGCGCGATCCCGCCGAGCTCGAAGTTGTCGCTGAACGTGAGGCTCACCCCGCCGATCCCGGCGATCAGGCCGGCGGCGAGCCCCACCATGTTGACGGGGTCGCCGAAGTCCACGTCGTTCTCTACCCAGATCTTCGCGCCCACGAGACCGATCATGCCGTAGAGCACCACCGTGATGCCGCCCAGCACCCCGCCGGGGGTGGCGTTGACGATCGCGCCGAACTTCGGGCACAGGCCGAGGAGGATCGCGACGAGCGCCGCGACGTAGTAAGCCGCGGTGGAGTAGACGCGGGTGGCTCCCATCACGCCGATGTTCTCGGCGTACGTCGTCGTCGGCGACCCGCCGAACGCGCTGGAGAGCGCGGTCGCGAGGCCGTCGGCCCCGATCGCCCGGCCCATGTAGGGGTCGAGGTCGTCGCCGGTCATCTCCGCGACGGCCTTGACGTGGCCGGTGTTCTCAGCGACCAGCGCGATGACTCCGGGCAGCACCAGCAGCACGAACGTCAGCGAGATGCTCGGGCCGTGCACCACCGACACTCCGTCGGACAGCTCACCGCTGGGGAGCCCGATCCACGAGGCGTCCCCCACGCCCGACCACGCCCAGAGCCGGTCGTGGGCAAACGCGACCCCGTCGTTCTGACCGGGGAGGACCGAGGTGATCGGACCGAGGATGGCGTCGAAGAGCCACGAGAGGAGGTAGCCGAAGATCAGCGCGAGGAACACCGCGATCCGGGACCAGAAGCCCGGCAGCAGGACGGCCGACATCACCATGAAGGTCGCGGTCAGCAGAGCCACCCACTGGTCCTGCGGCCAATAGGTGCCCGCCACGACCGGGGCCAGGTTGAACCCGATCAGCATCACCACGGCGCCGGTCACGGCCGGTGGCAGGATCCGGTGCACCCAGTGGGCGCCCGCGACGTGGATGAGCAGTCCGACCAGGGCCAGGACGAGGCCGCCGACGAGAATCGCGCCGGTGACGTCGGAGGAGTCGCCGCCCTGCGCCCGGATGGCGGCGACGCTCGCCACGAACGAGGCGCTGGTCCCCAGATAGCTCGGCACCCGGTTGGCGACCATGAGCAGGAACAGGATCGTGCAGATGCCCGAGAACAAGATGGCCAGGTTGGGGTCGAGGCCCATCACGAGGGGGAAGACGAACGTGGCGCCGAACATCGCCACGACGTGCTGGGCCCCGAGCCCGATGGTCTTGCCCCAGGCGAGTCTCTGCCCCGGAGCGACGGCCTCGCCCGGTTGCGGGTCGACGACTTCCCATCTGAACATCGACATGCGGCTGCCTCCTGAGGGGCACACCGGGCTCCAGCGGGCGCTGGAGGGACCGCCCCGCGGTGCTCAACGTAGTGGCGTGCGTCACGGGCCCTCACGGGCGATTTCTGCCGAATGCCGCCGCGGGCGGATGGCACTGGTTGCCGCGCGTCGTACGGCGGGACGGGTCAGCCGTTGATCTCCAGCACCCGCAGCGCGACGGCCACATCGAGCCGGAGATGAGGGTCGCTGGACAGCGGTCCGAGGAGTCGTTCGAGCTTGCCCACGCGGTAGCGCATCGTGTTGTAGTGGAAGAACTGGCAGCGCGCCGCCTCCGCCACGTTGAAGTTGGTGTCGATGAGCACCTGCAGGGTCTCGCGAAGACCGACGGCTTCGGACGTGTCGTCGGCGAGCGGCCCCAGCACGTCCTCGGCGAAGGCCCGCAGCTCGGCGGGCTCCGGCACGAGAGCCAGCAGACGGTGCAGGCCCAGCTCGTCGAAGAAGGTCGTCGACCCAGGACCGTGGACCCGCCGGCCCACCGCGACCGCGCGCCGAGCCTGGGCGTAGGCCTCGGCGAGGCCGCCGAGCGAGGTCGTCGTCCGGCCCACGCCGACGGTGAACTGGCGGCGGCCGCCCCCCTTGTCGCCGGCCACCGCCGCGACCGCCCGGCCGACGATCCCGGCTCCGTGGTCGCCGTCACCGACCGGGAGCAGCGCGACGACCTCCGCAGAGAAGTCGGCGGTCGCGATGCCGTCCCCCAGCTCGCGGGTGACCTGGGACCAGGCCAGCGCGAAACGCTCCTGCCACTCGCGTCGCTGCCGACTCGAGGTCGGCGGGTCGTCGGGCGCCGGCGGGTCGAGCTCAGCAGACACGACGACCAGGGGCCGGGCCAGGTCCCAGCCGAACGCGGCGACGTGCTCCTCGACGTACGCCGCTTCCCCGGCACGGCCGAGGAAGAGGTCCCTCAGGAAGTCGCCCTGGTACTTGTTCTCGACCGCGGCGACCGCCTGCTCGCGGGTGATCAGCAGCGCAGCGACCACGGCAGCGCGCTCCAGAGCATGGACGTCGCGGTCCGGGATCGCGGCGTCCGAGCGCACGCAGACCAGGCGTGCGAGATCGGAGCCGCCGGCGACGATCGGCAGCATCCGCACCTCGCCCGCGCCGAGGCGGACCCCGTCCGCGCTGGCCCGCTCGACCCGGAACCGCCCCGACTCCTCGACCAGCCCCGCAGCGCGCAGCCTCGACCGCAGCGTCTCGCTGAGACCCCCGCTGGCGCGTTCGCGGCCGTCGGTCGAGGTGATCAGCACACCGACGTCGAGAACCCGGGCCACCTCCGCGGCGATGCGGAACAGGTCCCCGCCCTCCAGGACCAGCTGGGTCAGCGCTGTGTGGACGGCATCGGCCTGGGTCACGGCCTCCGCGGCAGCCTCACCGGTTATCAAGACTTGCACCTGCCTCTGCCCATCGTTGGCACAACCTCACATCGGCACACCGTAACGCGCCGTACTACGTTCGAGCCCATGGCCGCTGTCCTTCCCGGAGCAGCCGCGGCACGACTGCGCGACCTGGTGGCCGCCGCCCCGGACGGCGAGCTGCGGATCCTGCATCGAGGCGCGCGGGCGGTGTACGTCGCCCTGCCGGGCAGCACCGGGCAGGAGACCGCCGTGGGCGTGGTCGCGGCGGCCGAGTGCCTGCTCCCCGTGGCGGTGCACGTGACCCCGCGGGCGGCGCCGTTCTCGGTCGAGCGGGCCGAGGTGCGAGCCGGGGTCCTCCGGCTCGACGGGCTCCCGGTGCCCGTCGTACGCATCGTCGACCTGCGGGTGCCGGACCTGCGCGGTCGGGTGTCGCCGGCGGCGCGCGGTCGCGTCGTCGACGATGCCGCGGACGTGGCGAGCCTGGTGGGGAGCGGGGACGGCTTGACCCCCGAGGGCGACGACGTCCTGGTGGGGCGGTTGGCGGCGTACCGTGCGGGCGGCGTACCCACTCCGGTGCTGGATGCGGCGATCGCGCGGCTGGCGCCGACGCGCACGACGACGCTGTCGGCCTCACTGCTCGCGTGCGCCGTACGAGGCGAGGTGTCGCCGCGGCTGTCCGCGTGGCTCACGGCGGTCGGGACCGACCGCGAGGCCGAGGCCGGCGCCCGGCTGCTCGAGCTCGGCCAGAGCTCGGGCGCGGCGCTGCTCCGCGGTGCCCGCGAGGTCTGGCTCTCGCTCTCCAGCAATGACTCCTCACCCACCAGGTCTGACCCCTCAGCAGCCAGACGTGACCCCTCACCGGCCAGATCTGACTCCTCACCGGCCAGATGCGACTCCTCGGCGGCGGCATGACGGGGGGTGTCGAGGGGGGTGTCGGGGGTGGGGGGACCCGGGTGGAGGTACGGCGGGGGGCGTACGCCGACTCGGTGACCCTGCTGGGGGTGAGCCGGGACGTCGCCGCGGTGGCGGGGGTGGCCGCCGCCCAGGTCGCGATGGCGACGCCGCTCAACGTGGAGGTCCTCGCCGACATGGGGTTCGCCGTCCCCGCCGAGGCCACGGCCAACGACCTGGTCGTGGCCCTGCGGCTGGAGCGCCCCGAGGACGACGCTCTGCTGGCACAGGTGCTCGCCGTCGTCGACGACCTGCTCGCCGGCCCGGTGCGAAGCGGCGGAGAGGAGCAGACCGAGGCACCCCCGCGCACCACCGGCTCCGCACTGAAGCGCGCGGGTGAGGCCCTCGCCCTGGTCTCGGTGCCCGGGGCCTCCGCGGTCGTCGAGGCGGTCGACGCTCTCGACGCCGGACGCGACGTCATGGTGTTCAGCGACAACGTCCCCCTGGCCGACGAGGTGACCCTCAAGCGCCGCGCGGCGGAGGCGGGCCTGCTGGTGATGGGTCCCGACTGCGGCACCGCCGTCGTGGGCGGGCTCGGGCTGGGCTTCGCGAACGTCTGCTCACCCGGTCCGGTCGGGATCGTCGCCGCGTCGGGCACGGGCTGCCAGCAGCTGCTGGCGCTGTTCGACCACGCCGGGGTCGGGGTCACCCACGCGCTGGGCGTCGGCGGCCGAGACCTCTCCGAGGAGGTCGGCGGGCTCGGCACCCGGGTCGCCCTCGCCCGGCTCGACGAGGACCCGTCGGTGGAGCTGATCGTGCTGGTTTCCAAGCCGCCCGCTGCCGGGGTCGCCGCGGCCGTGGCGGAGTTCGCCGCCGCGCTGGACACGCCCGTCGAGCTGGCGTTCCTGGGCCCCGGGCGGCCCGACCTCACCGATGTGGCGGAGAGCGCGCTGCGTCGGCTGGGGTCCGACCTCCCCCCGTGGCCGGTCGCGGGCGCGGCCGGGACGCCGCGCACGGGGCAGTGGCTCCGCGGTCTCTTCGTCGGCGGCACCCTGTGCGACGAGGCGATGCTGGCAGCCGCCCCCGCGCTCGGACCGATCCACTCCAACATCCCGCTGCACGGCGCCGAGGATCGGCGTCTGGGCCCCGACCTGCGCGCGGCCGGGCACACCATGGTCGACTTCGGCGACGATGCCCTCACCACGGGGCGCGCGCACCCGATGATCGACCCCACGCTCCGACTCGAGCACCTGGGTCGGGCCGGTCAGGACCCCGAGACCAGGGTCCTGCTGCTCGACCTCGTGCTCGGCCACGGCGCGGAACCCGACCCCGCTGCCCGACTCGCCCCCGCGGTCGCGGACCTCTCGGTCCCGGTCGTGGTCGCGGTCGTGGGCACCTCGGGCGACCCCCAGGACCGGGCGCGTCAGCGCGATGACCTGGTGGCGGCCGGCGCCGAGGTCCACCTGTCCAACGCCTCGGCGGTGCGCCGGGCGATCGAGCTCGTGGGGGCCGACTCGTGAGCGGCGCACCGCACGGGGTGGTGAGTGCCGGGGTCGACCTGTTCGCGGACGCGGTTGCCGACCAGGGGGTGCCGGTCACCCGGGTCGACTGGCGGCCCCCCATGCCCGGCACCGAGGGCGATCTCGCTGCCGTCGCCCTCGACCCGCGACGGCCGGCCGCCAACGCCAGGGCCCTGGCCGCGATGCTGGAGGTGCGGGCGGGCCTGGTCGACGTGGTGCCCGCGGCCGAGGCACTCGGGCTCGAGCGCGGTGAGTTCCTGCACGCCGGCCCCCCGATCAGCTGGGAGCGGGCCTCAGGCCCGATGCGCGGCGCGTTGCTGGGCGGTGCCGCACTCGAGGGCCTCGCCGAGGACCCCGAGAGCGCGGTCGGGCTGTTCGAACGTGGCGAGGTGTCCTGGGAGCCGTGCCACCACCGCGACGCCGTAGGCCCGATGGCCGGCGTCGTGACGCCCTCGATGTGGATGTTCGTGCTCGAGGACCCGGCCACCGGCCGGCGCACCCACTGCACCCTCAACGAAGGGCTGGGCAAGGTCCTGCGGTACGGCGCCTACGCCCCCGACGTGCTGGACCGACTGCGGTGGATGGCCTCGGTGCTGGGCCCGCTCCTCCAGCACGGCGTACGCCGGGTGGTCGCGGACTCCGGGCCGATCGACGTGACGGGCATCCTGAGCCAGATGCTCCAGATGGGCGACGAGGCCCACAACCGCAACCGGGCCGGGACGCTGATGCTGCTGCGCGACCTCTCTCCCGCGCTCGTCACCTCCGGGTTCCCCGCCGCGGACGTCGCCGAGGCGCTGCGCTTCGTCGGCTCGAACGACCACTTCTTCCTCAACCTGGCGATGCCCGCGTGCAAGCTCGCGCTCGACGCCGCCCGCGACATCCCCGGCTCCACGATGGTGGTCGCCATGTCCCGCAACGGCACCGACTTCGGCATCCAGGTCTCCGGCACCGGCGACGCCTGGTTCACCGGCCCCGCTCAAGTCGCCGACGGTCTCTACCTCGGCGACTTCGGGCCCGAGGACGCCAACCCCGACATCGGCGACTCCGCGATCGCGGAGACCGCGGGCCTGGGCGGGTTCGCGATGGCCACCGCTCCCGCGATCGTCCGCTTCGTGGGCGGCAGCGTCCCGGACGCCCTGGCCACCACCCGCCGGATGCACGAGATCACGCTGGGCGAGAACCCCCGCTGGTTGGTCCCGGTACTGGAGTTCCAGGGCGTGCCCACCGGCATCGATGTCACCCGGGTCTGCCGCACGGGCATCCTGCCGCAGATCAACACCGGCATGGCCGGCCGCGAGGCCGGAGTCGGTCAGGTGGGGGCGGGCCTGGTCACTCCGCCGGCAGAGATCTTTCCCGCCGCGCTGGCCGCGCTCGCCGGCCTCGCTCGGGGGCGGCATCCCGGGTCCGCCGGCTGACTCTCCCACTGGGACGCTCGCGGGAATCCACGACTGCCACAGGATTGCCACAGCGCTCTGGTCATTGTTGGGTAGCGGAAGAGGGCTGCGTTGCCACGCATGGCGACAGGAGATCCAACGGATGGTCGACTTCACTGCTCTGGGAGCCGTGGCGGTCCGTCGCCACGGTGAGCTGGTCAACGTCGGCGGCCCTCGGCAGCGCCGGCTGCTGGCGGTGCTGCTGATCCACCGCAACACCGTCGTCTCCACCGACCGCCTGGCCGACGCCGTGTTCGCGGGCGAGCCGACCCCCGCGGCGGCCACCACGCTGCGCAGCTACGTGGCGCGGATCCGGAAGGTCATCGAGGACCAGGAGGGCGGGCCCGAGGTCGTCACCCAGTCACCCGGATACGTCCTGCGCGTGCCGACGGAGGCGTTCGACGTCTCCCGCTGTGAGCAGCTGGTCACCTCGGCCCGTCGCGCGTCGAGCCGAGGCGACCAGGCGGCTGCCGCCGCGCAGCTCTCGGAGGCCCTGGCCCTGTGGCAGGGCGAGGCCTACGCCGAGTTCGCCGACGAGGAGTGGGCACACCCGGAGGCTCAACGACTCACCGAGCTCCGCCTGGCGGCCACCGAGTCCCTCGGCGAGGCCGAGCTTGCCTGCGGCCGGGCGGACGAGTGGGTCCCCCGGCTCGAGGCCCTGGCCCGCGAGCACCCGTTGCGCGAGACCTTCCAGGCCCAGCTGATGCTGGCGCTGTATCGCACCGGTCGCCAGGCCGACGCGCTGCGGGTCTACCGGGACCATCGGTCGCTGCTCGTCGACGAGCTCGGGGTCGAACCCACCCCCGCGATCCAGGAGCTGGAGCGCCGCATCCTGGCCCACGATCCCGACCTGACCCTGAGCGAGGCGGCAGGTCGGCCGCTGCGCGGCTACCGCCTCGGCGAGCGACTGGGCACGGGACCGGACGGCACGACCTTCGCCGCGCGGCCGACCGGTCTCGATCGCGACGTGGTCATTCGGGTGCTCCGAGCGGAGGTCGCCGACGACCCCGACTTCGTGCGCGGGTTCGAGTCTCTCGCCCACCGGGTCGCCACCTTGAGGCACCCGGCCATCGTCCCCATCCTGGACTACTGGCGCGAGCCCGGAGCGGCCTACGTCGTCCTCCGGCGTCTCCACGGCGGCGATCTCGCCGACCGGCTGGCGCGCGGTCGGCTGACCCGGCCCCAGCTCGCATCCCTGGTCTCGAGGATCGGTGGCGCCCTGCTGGTCGCGACCGACGCCGGGCTCGTGCACGGGCGGCTCACGCCCTCGAACGTCGTCTTCGACGACGCCGGCGAGCCCTGCCTGACGGACTTCGCGCTGACGCCCACGGTCCCGGCCCGCACGGCCGGCGACGACGTCCGCGACCTGGCGCTGCTGGTGCGCGGCTGCGTGCTGGAAGAGCCGGCCGCGCTGGCGGACGTGCTGGCCCTCGGCGGTGCCGCCGTCGGCCGGCCGACCATGGCCGAGTTCGTGGCGAAGCTGCTGGCCGCGCTCGACGCCGCCGAGCCACCCGGGACCGGGCTGGTGAACCCCTACAAGGGGCTCCAGGCCTTCGACGAGACCGATGCGGCGGACTTCTTCGGCCGGTCCGACCTGGTGGACGAGGCCATCGACCGGCTCGCGGGCGACGGGTCGTCCAGTCGACTGCTCCTGGTCGTCGGCGGGTCCGGCACGGGCAAGTCGAGCGTCGTGCGGGCAGGGCTTCTCCCTCGCCTCCGAGCAGGGGTGGTCTCCGGATCACAGGACTGGTTCATCACCACGATGCTGCCGGGCGCGTGGCCCTTCGACGCCCTCGCCGACGGGCTACGCCGGATCGCGGTGTCCGAGTCCGGCGACCTCGCCAGGGAGCTGGCCCACGACGCGGCCGCCATCGACCGGGTGGTGCGCGACCTGGTGCCGGACGGAGGCCAGCTGCTCCTGGTCGTCGACCAGCTCGAGGAGCTGTTCACGTTGGCGACCCCTGCCGACCAGCGCGCCCTGCTCGATGGGCTCAGCTACGCCGTCACGGCCCCGGACAGCCGGCTGCGCGTCGTGGCCACGCTGCGAGCCGACTTCTACGACCGGCCCCTCGGGGTGCCGGACTTCGGTGCGGTGGTCCAGGACGCCACCGTCGCGATCGCGGCGATGTCCTCCCAGGATCTCGAGGCCGCGGTCGTCGAGCCGGCCGAGCGCGCCGGCCGGCGGGTCGAGCGTGCGCTGGTCACCGAGCTGGTGACGGCGGTCGCCGACGAGAGCGCCGCGCTGCCTGCCCTGCAGTTCACGTTGTTCGAGCTCGCCGAGCGGTGTGACGAGACCCTCACCATGGCAGCCTACGAGGAGCTCGGCCGGATCGAGGGTGCCATCGCGGCCCGGGCCGAGGGGATCTACCTGGCCCTGGACGACGAGCAGCGCAGTCTCGTCCGCCAGCTCTTCGAGCAGCTCGTCGTGGTGACCGGCGAGGGCGAGTCGGCCCGGCGCCGGGCCGCGCGTGGCGAGGTCGTCGAGAGCCTCGGCCCCGGAGCCGAGAGCGTGATCGACGACCTGACCAACGCGCGCCTGCTGAGCCTCGACCGGCATCCACACACCCGGGTCCCGGTCGTGGAGCTGGCCCACGAGGCGCTGGTGCGCGAGTGGCCGCGCCTGCGCGGTTGGATCGAGGAGGATCGTGGCGCGATCCTCGTCCTGGGCCAGCTGCGGGACGCTGCCACGGCGTGGGAGGAGCTGGGCCGTGAACCCGGCGCCCTCTACCGCGGCACGCGCCTCGAGCTGGCTCTCGGAGTCACGCAGCGCCGTGAGTCGGTCCTGCCGCGCCGGGAGCGCGAGTTCCTCGACGCCAGCCTCGACGCCCGGCGAGAAGAACAGCGGGCGGCGGCGGAGGTGAGCTCACGCCAGGCGCGCGCCAACCGCCGCCTGCGCGCCCAACTGGGGGTCATCGCCCTCGCACTCGTGGCCGCCCTGACCGTCGGGCTTGTCGCCGTCAACCAGCGTGGGGAGGCAGAACAGCAGCGCCGGGTGGCCACCGCACGCGAGCTGGCCGCGGCGTCGGACGCCAACCTCGCCGAGGACCCGGAGCGGAGCATGCTGCTGGCACTGGCCGCGATCGACGCGACGCGCACCGCCGGGGAAGCGCCGATCCCGGAGTCGGTGAGCGCGTTGCACAGAGCCGTGTCGGAATCGCGGATCGTGCTCAGCGTGCCGGGGCTGGGCGGCGCCCTCGACTGGAGTCCTCACGGAAACCTGTTCGTGACGGAGGGCCTCGAGGAGTCCGGCGTCATCGACCTCCGGGACTCGCGCACCGGCGAGAGCGTCCGGTCCTTCCACGGGCACGACGTGGATGTGAACGACGTGGCGTTCAGCCCGGACGGCGACCTGCTCGCGACCACGGGCGACGACGGCTTCCTGCGGGTCTGGGATCCGCAGACCGGCCGGTTGGTCACCGAGCAGCGCGGCCGCTCGGCCGTCGTGTGGGGTCCCTCGTTCAGCCACGACGGGCAGCGGGTCGCCGCGAGCTGGACCGACGAAGGCAAGACCCGGGTCTTCGACATCGCCTCGGGGGGTCTGGTGGCCACGCTCGACACGCCGGGCGCTGTGAGCACGTCGTTCAGTCCGGACGACGAGCGACTGGTGGCAGGTGACACGAACCGGCCGCACGCGGAGGTCTACCAGGTCTCCACCGGGCGCCTCGTCGCCGACCTCCACGCGGCCAAGGGCTGGTTCCAGGACGTCTCCTTCAGCCCCGACGGGCGGTGGATCGCGGCCAGCGGCGGGGGTGAGGCCCTGGCCCGGATCTGGGACGCCGAGACGCTGCGGCCGCGGTTCGTCGTGGCCGGCCAGACCGGGGCGGTCCAGGGGCTGGCGTGGAGCCACGACGGGTCGCGACTGGCCACCGTGAGTGACGACGGCAGTGCCCAGGTCAGCGAGATCGAGGCGGGCGGCGTCCGGACCGTGGTGACCGTCTCCGCCCAGGACACCAGCAACGGCCTCCAGTCGGTCGCGTTCTCACCCGACGACTCGCAGGTCATGACCGGCGACTACGCCCTCGCCTCGGTGAAGATCTGGGACATCAGCGACGGAGGCGGCGCGGAGCTGATGAATCTTCCCGGGGTGCCCGAGTCACTCGCCGGCGTTTCGTTCCTGAACGGGAGCCACGACGTCGTGGCGCGGCGACCGGGAGCGGGAGTGGTGGTCTGGGACGCCGAGACCGGCCGACCGCGACTCAGCCTCACCTCGCGCACCGCCGGCGACGACGACGGCCACCTGGCCGTCAACGCCTCCAGCCAGGTCCTCGCCACGAGCGGCATCTGGCTGCCCGTCGACGGTTGGGACGCCCGCACCGGCGCCCATCTGTTCCGGTACGCACGCGGTGCGGAGTCCCCCGCGGTGCTCGACCTGGCCTGGAGCCCCGACGGGAAGCTCCTCGCCATCGTGCTTGGCTACGACGATCACGCCGGGATCGTCATCGTCGACCGGTCCGGCCGCGACCTGGCCGAGCTCGAGGAGGAGCCCGGCATCTTCGTCAGGTCGGTGAGCTTCAGCAATGACGGCAGGCTGATTGCCGCCACCCGGTGGACGCCGGATCGTCGCGACCCGGCGCGTGAGGGAGTGCGGATCTGGGACTGGGCGGCCGGCGACGTGGTGCGCACCATTGAGTCGCGGTCACTGCTCGCGACCTTCGACAGCACCGGGAATCGACTGGCGACAGCCCGCAACCTCGAAGGCGTCGCGGAGGTGTGGGACGTGCGGACCGGTGACCTGGTCACCACGATGGCGGGCGGGGCACTGATCGAGGACATCGCGTTCGACGAGCAGGGTGGCCGGGTGGCCACCGGTGGGGCGGACGGGGTGGTCCGGCTCTGGGACGCCGCGACCGGCACCCAGCAGATGGAGCTGCGTGGACACGAGGTCGGCGTCAACGCCGTGGCCTTCAGTCCCGACGGCTCACGCCTGGTGTCTCACAGTGACGAGGGACTGATCAGGGTGTGGACCCTCGACCTGGATGAGCTGAGGGCCATCGCCCACGACAGGCTCACCCGCGAGCTGAGCGACAGCGAGTGCCGCCAGTACCTCCATCTCGACGCCTGCTCCGACCGGAGCTGACCCGCGCCCACCTAGTGCCACCGATCTGCCACGCGCCGAACACCCCCCTGCCACGCCCCGGCTCGACCTTGGTGTCCTCATCAGCTGCCCCGCAGCCCGACATCAGGAGTCATCATGTTCGCAACCACCGCTCACCGCACCCGCACCACCGCCCCCGACGCCCGTCCCGGGCGCCGCCCGATCGCCGGCTGGAGCGCCGTCGGGATCGGCGTTCTCAGCACCGCAGCTCTGGCGTTCTCGGTCGTCGGACAGGCCCAGGCCAGCCCGAGCGAGCCACACCCGGCGCAGGCGAACACACCCGCGGAGGTCGTGGCCGCCTCTCTCGACAGCCTGCCCGCCGGCGCCGAGTACGTAGCCTGCATGCGCGCGCTGGGCGGGTCGGCCGACCGGTTGGAGCACTGGGCCGGAACGTGCCGTCACGGACGGTCGGTCGCCGCCCTCGCCCATCGGGCCTATGTCGAGTGCCTCCGCACGACCCCCGGGACGGCCGACGGCCTCGATCGGCGGACGGCGGCCTGTCACGCCCTGGCTGACGGTCGCTGACCCGGATGCCCGCTCCCGCCGAGCGCCGGCCTCGACCGCTGGCGCTACCGCGGCTCCACGGGCCCCAGGCTCCACCACACGCTCCCGGCCAGGACGGCGCCGAACGCGGTCGTCACCCCCAGGAGCCAGACGTACGGCGGCTCGGTCCCGCTGACGGCGCGCAAGGCGAGGTACCCGAGCGGCGCGACCGGGAGCAGAGCCGCCGTACGCCACCCCCAGCGCCGCAGCAGTGGCGCCCCGAGGACCAGCTCCACCGGCCCGTAGGCCGCCACCAGGGCCGCGACGTGAGCCAGCAGCAGCGCCGTCGCCGCCGGCACGGCAGCCGGCTGGAGGCCGTCGCGCAGCCCCAGCCCCCACCAGGCCAGCACGAGCAGGGTGGCGGCCGTGCCCGCAGGGGACTCGGGGTAGGCGGCGTGGCCACCGGCGAGGAGCGCCACCAGCACGGCCAGCCAGACCGGCGGCCAGGCCCCCGCGGGACCGGTCAGCAGCAAGGCGACGACGGGGCCCAGGAGCACCAGGCACCGGAGGGCCGCCTGGCCGCGGCTGGTCACGCGGAGCCGTTCCCTCATCGGTGCCCCACCTGAGGCAGGCGCGCCCGCCGGGCGAGCCGGTGCAGGACGTCGTCCAAGGTGCCCGGGCCGCGCCAGGGAACCACCGGACAGCCCGTGGCCGCCAGCCGGTCGAGCAGCTGGTCGCGCTCGAGATGACGCAGGCGCCAGGCCATCGAGGCCACGTCCGGGTCCACGCCCTCCGAGGCCGCCCCGACCAGCCCCTCGGGAAGCGTGTCGACCACGAGCACCGGAAGTCCGCGACGGGTCAGCGTGGCCGCGGCGGAGACCACCGCCGGGTGCAGCATGGGCGAGAGGAAGACGACGACCGTGCCCGCGGTGGCGCGGAGCGGCAAAGCGTCGCCGGTGAGATCGCGGGGCGTCGCCGGGTAGACCCGCGCCAGCGTCCCCCAGAGCACGCGCAGGTGTCGCTGCCCCGAGCCGAGCCCGACCAGCTCGCCGCCGCCGCCCACGATGCGCAGACCCACCCGGTCGCCGCTGCGCACGTAGTGCTCGGCCAGCGCCGCCGCGGCGCGCACCGTGAGGTCCAGTGAGCTGGCCCGTCCGTCGACGCCACCCGAGCGACCGTGCTCGGCGAGAGAGTCGACGACGATCAGCACCCCGGCGTCCTCCTCGGCCTGGGTGTCCTGGACGTGCAGCTCGCCGGTCCTCAGCGAGACCCGCCAGTTGACCCGGCGCAGCCGGTCACCGGCCAGGAACGGTCGGATGCCCGCGAACTCCGAGCCGCCTCCGCGCCGTCGCGAGCGGTAGGCCCCCACCAGGCCCAGCGGCTGGGGTACCTCCGCACGCGAGTCGAACGGAGCCGTGGTCGGCAGCACCGTCAGCTGCTGCCCGGTCACCACCTCGGGGCCCCAGCGGTAGCCGCCCCACGGCGTCGTGAGGCCGACCCGCTCCGGTGGCAGCACGACCCGACCCCAACGGCGCGGGCTCACCGCCACCGTGGGCACCTCGGCGCCGGGCTCCAGGACCGCCCCGACGGCACCGCTGGACGGGTGGAGTGCGACGTACGCCGCCTGCCCGCCGACCCGGGTGACGTACTCCGCGTCGTCCGTCCCCGTCAGATCCAGGATCGAGATGGTGCCCTGCCCCTCGTGCAGGGTGACGTGGCCGAGTCTGCTGTGCGCCGACGGCTGGACCCGCGGCCGGAACAGCAGGCCCATCAGCGTCACGAGGGCGATCGGGGACACCAGGACGACGAGGACCGGGTCGCCGAACAGTGCCGCCAGCGCCAGCCCCAGCCCCGCGACGGTCGCGCCCCGGCTCAGCCCGCCGGTGGGGCCCCAGCCGGTCACGGCCCGGTCATCGGCGCTCGAGCGTCGCGGGCGTCGCGACCTGGGTGAGAACCGAGTCCACGACCCGCTGGCCGGAGGCCTGGGTCATCCACAGCTCGGGCTTGACGGTGATCCGGTGCGCCAGCACGGCGCGCGCCACCGCCTTGACGTCCTCGGGGATCACATAGTCGCGACCGCGCAGGAGCGCGAACGCTCGCGCCGTGAGAACCAGACCCAACGACCCACGTGGCGAGGCTCCGGTCAGGACGTCCGGATGAAGCCGGGTCGCGGCCGCGAGCTCGACGCAGTAGCGGGTCACGCTCTCGTCCACGGTCACGTTCTCGACCGTCTCCTGCAGCGCCAGGACGCCGGCGGGGTCGGTGACCTGCTCGAGCGTCACCTTCTCCTGCCGCCGCTCGAGGCGGGCGGCCACGACGTCGTACTCCTGGTCGGCGGTGGGGTAGCCGAAGCTGACGCGCAGCAGGAAACGGTCCAGCTGGGCCTCGGGCAGCGGGTAGGTGCCTTCGTACTCGATCGGGTTGGCGGTCGCGAGCACGTGGAAGGGTGCGGGAAGCTCGAACGTCTCGCCCTCGACCGTCACCTGTCTCTCCTGCATCGCCTCCAGCAGCGCGGACTGCGTCTTCGGAGGCGTGCGGTTGATCTCGTCGGCCAGGAGGAGCCCGGTGAACAGCGGACCGGCACGGAACCGGAACTCCTGCTCCCGTTGGTGGTAGACGAACGAGCCGGTGAGGTCGGCCGGCAGCAGGTCGGGAGTGAACTGCGCGCGGGTGAACCCCAGTCCGAGGGCCTGCGCGAACGACCGCGCCGCCAGGGTCTTCCCCAGACCCGGGAAGTCCTCCAGCAGCACATGGCCCTGGGCCAGCACGGCAGCCAGGACCAGCGTGAGAGCCTCCCGCTTGCCGACGACGGCCTTCTCGACCTCCGCGAGCACTCGGCCCGCGAGCTCGGCGGCGGCACCGCTGGCCAGCGCGGCCGGCCGCTGCGTGGGCTGGGTCATAGCTCCTCGATTCGGCTGATGATGCGATCGAGCTCGGCGGGCCGGATGAGCCGGACCGGTCCGGTCAGTGCGCCCACGGCCACGGAGCCGAGCAGCTCGCCGGCCGCCGGGTCCCTCAGCCGCACTCCCCGTCGTGCCAGGCGGACCTCGGCGACGGCCGCGAGGCGGTCGCGCAGAGCGGGGCTGGGCGTGCGGGCGGCCAGGTGGTCCTCGATCACCCGGATGTCGGTGGTCAGCCGCGCATCGGCACCCGGGACGACGGCGACGCTCAGCGGTTCGACGCGCCAGGTCGCGACGCGCGGGACCTCGACGTCGACCACCAGCCAGGCCGCGGCCAGGGGCAGCCCCATCAAGATCGCCAGGCGCGGGGTGTCGATGTCGTAGCCGAGCCACCGACCGAGGAGCACAGCCCCGGTGACCACGGCGGCCCAGGCCAGCAGTCGAACTGCCCATCGTCGGGGTCCGGCCCGGGTCATCGCCTGCTCCCCGTGTGCCGGCGCAGGCTGCGGTTGATCGCGTCGATGGCGGCCGCCGCCTCGGCCCGGGCGTCCTCGCCGAGCTCGTGCTGACTGAAACGGGCCTCCCGGTAGAGCCTCGACAGCCGGGAGACCGCTGGGGCGTCGGCCTCCGCCAGCTCCAGGATGCGCAGGGTGAACTCGGCCGACGTCTCCCAGAGCTCCCGGGTGTGCCCGAGGCTCTCGGCCAGGAGCTCGAACCGGTGCCAGGCCGCCACGATCGCGTTCCGGGGGCTGCCTTCGGCGAGGAGTGCCAGCTGGAGATCCCAGTCGCGGCCCAGCGCCTCCGACAGCTCTCGGGGGGCGTCGAGCACCTCGAAGCCCACCTCGGGCGGCGCGACCAGCACCCGGCGCCGGCGATAGGTCCGGGTGAGGTGCACCCCCATCAGCGAGATCAGGGCGACGACCAGCAGCAGCCCGGCCAGGACGAGCCAGGTGGCCATGAACGTGATCACGGGATGCTCGGAGGGCACGAACTCGATGTCCGAGCGTGGCCGGTTCAGCAGCGTCGGCGGCGGCAGTCCCGGCCGGCTCCAGTGCGGCTCGCCGCCGCTCACGGCGCGCTCGGGACCGATGGCCGCCGCCCAGCCCACGAGCAGGAGGACGACCCCTGCGGCGACGACCACGCCCAGGACCGTGAGTGCACTCGGCCCCCACGGCCGCGACGTCCGCGACATGGCCGAGAACCTACCCCCGGAGGGTCACGTTCGGGTCACGCCCACGAGGGGTCCGGCATCGGGTCAGGACGGCAGGTCAGGGCGGGCAGGTCAGTACGACGGCTGGCTGGGGTCGATCTGGTTGACCCAGGCCACCACGCCGCCGCCGACATGGACGGCGTCGTCGTACCCCGCGCCCTTGAGGACCGCGAGCGCCTCGGCCGAGCGGACCCCGGACTTGCAGTGCAGGATCACCTGCGTGCCCGAGTCGACCGACGGCAGCTGGCTCAAGGCGTTGCCGTTGAGGAACTCGCCCTTGGGGATCAGCACCGCACCGGGGATCTGGTTGATCTCGAACTCGTTGGGCTCGCGCACGTCGACCAGCAGGAAGTCGCGTTCGCCGTTCTCGCGCTCCTTGAGCAGGTGCTCGAGCTGGACGACCGAGATCGTGTGGCCGGCCGCCGCGTCGGCGGCTTCCTCGGAGATCGCGCCGCAGAAGGCCTCGTAGTCGATCAGGGCGGTCACGGTGGGGTTCTCCCCGCACAGGGCGCAGTCGGGGTCCTTGCGGACCTTCAGCTTGCGGTACTCCATCTCCAGGGCGTCGTAGATCATCAGCTTGCCCACCAGCGGCTCGCCCACCCCGGTGATCAGCTTGATCGCCTCGTTGACCTGGATCGAGCCGATCGACGCGCACAGCACTCCGAGGACGCCGCCCTCGGCGCAGGAGGGCACCATGCCGGGCGGCGGTGGCTCGGGGTAGAGGCAGCGGTAGCAGGGGGCGTCGGCGCTGGAGCCGTCCTCGAGCGTGGCCGTCGGCCAGAACGCCGAGGCCTGACCGTCGAAGCGGTAGATCGACCCCCATACGTAGGGGATGCCGAGGAAGTACGCCGCGTCGTTGACCATGTAGCGGGTGGCGAAGTTGTCGGTGCCGTCGACGATCAGGTCGTAGCCCTCGAAGATGCCCATGACGTTGTCGTTCTCGAGGCGCTCGTTGTGCACGATCACCTTCACCAGCGGGTTGATCTCTGAGACCGAGTCACGCGCCGACTCCGCCTTGGGCCGACCGATGTCGGACTGGCCGTGGATGATCTGGCGCTGGAGGTTCGACTCGTCGACCTCGTCGAACTCCGCGATCCCGATGGTCCCGACACCGGCCGCGGCGAGGTACATCAAGGCGGGGCTGCCGAGCCCGCCCGCCCCGATCACGAGAACCTTGGCGTTCTTCAGCCGCTTCTGGCCGGTCATCCCGACGTCGGGGATGATCAGGTGCCTGCTGTAGCGGCGTACCTCGTCGATGGTCAGCTCGGGCGCCGGCTCGATCAGCGGGGGAAAGCTCACGGGTTGCTCCTCGGTGGGTCGGCCCCTCGGTGCCGGGACGCCCGGGTGGGTCGCCCCTGTCGGGGATGTCCGCGTCAACACGCGCATCGCGCCCCATGTTCCCCGCCTGTCCACGGCGTGGAACCGGCATCCCGGGATCCGGACGGCAGGACGGCACCCCGGTCCAGCGGCCAGGGTGGTACAGGCAGGTAGGCTGCCAGCGCCAGACACCGAAGGAGCCCCAGGTGAGCGCAGGACACGTCGATGCGACCGCACGGCCGCGCGGCGCACGCATGCCGCGTCGGGAGCGGCGCGTCCAGCTGCTCGAGTCCGCACTGGAGGTCTTCGTCGTCCAGGGCTTCCACGCCGCCGCGATGGATGACATCGCCGAGCGTGCCGGGGTGTCCAAGCCGGTGCTCTACCAGCACTTCCCCGGCAAGCTGGACCTCTACCTGGCCCTGCTGGACGTCTCGTGCGACACCATCATCGACAACTGCCGACAGGCGCTCGAGGCGACGCACGACAACAAGCAGCGGGTCACGGCCACGGTCGACGCCTTCTACCAGTACGTCGCCAGCGAGACCGGCGCCTTCCGGCTGGTCTTCGAGTCCGACCTCACCAACGAGCCGGCCGTGCGGGCTCAGCTCGACCGCGTGACCACCGAGTGCGCCGAGATGGTCGCGCATGTGATCCGCGACGACACCGGCCTCCCCGACGAGGCCTCGCGGCTGCTGGCCTCATCGCTGGTCGGCATGGCCCAGGTCAGTGCGCGCTTCTGGCTGGCCGATCGCAGCACCATCAGCCGGGACGACGCCGTCGCCCTGGTGTCGGGACTGGCCTGGAGGGGCATCCGTGGCTACCCCCTCACCGACGACCACTGACACGTTCGAAGGAGATCGCACATCATGGAGGTCAAGATCGGGGTGCAGCACGCCCCGCGGGAGCTCGTGGTCGAAACCGACCAATCCGCCGAGGAGATCGAGAAGCTGCTGGACACCGCCGTCGCCGACGGCGGGGTGCTCAGCCTCACCGACCACAAGGGCCGCAAGGTCCTGGTCCCGGCCGACCGGATCGCCTACGTCGAGCTCGGCGGCGGGGTCTCGGGCCAGGTCGGCTTCCGGCACTGAGCTGCGGCGCAGGCCGTCCACCGACCAGGCCTGCTGGGGTCGACAGGCCGCTGGGCCGGGATTTGAATAGTCCCGGCAACTAGCGCGATGATCTCGACCGGCGGGCACGGTCCGCCCGGGTCGGCGCCATCCACGGCGCCGGACGCACCGGAAAGGGAACCTATCTTGACCATCCTGTGGGCAATCATCGGCGGTACCGTCATCGGGCTGCTCGGCAAGTTCGTGGCACCCGGTGACCGCGACAACATCCCGCTGTGGCTCACCATCATCTGCGGCATCGGTGGTGTGTTCATCGGAACCTGGCTCTACAGCCTCTTCTTCGACCCCCAAACCAGTGGCATCGACTGGTGGCGCCACATCTGGCAGGTGGCAGTCGCCGCCGTCCTCGTCGTCGCCGCCGCCGGCGTGACCGGACGGTCGAAGGCCTGACCGCTCGCACGCCTGGCTCGACGGTGCCCCGTGACCTCGGTTGCGGGGCACTGTCGTCGGTGTCCTCGTGCTCCCGGTCTGTGCCCCTCGCGTGCGGACGGGTGCTCAGGCGTCGAGACCGAGCAGATCCATGCGCTCGGTGTGCCGCTCGGTGAGCCGGCTGAACATCCGGCCGATCGCCGCCAGGTCCAGCCCCGGACGGTCGAGGCCTCCGGCGAGCAGCGCCGCCAGCGCGTCGCGCTCCGCGGCCACCCGCTGCGCCTGGGTCAGCGCCTCCCCCATCAGCCGACGACCCCACAGCGCCAGCCGGCCGCCGAGGCGGGGGTCGGCGCGGATCGCGGCACGGACCTTGTCCACGACGAACGCCGACTGCCCGGCATCGGCCATCGCGGACACGATCAGGTCGCGCGTGTCCGGGTCGAGGTACGCCGCGACCTCGCGGTAGAAGTCCGCGGCGAGCCCGTCGCCGACGTAGGCCTTGACCAGGCCCTCGTACCAGTCCGCCGGGGCGGTGTGCGCATGGAAGTCGTCGATCGGGTCGCGGAACGGCGCCATCGCGGCCGCCAGCTCGCCGCCGAGCTCCGCGACCCGGGCCCGCAGCGCGCCGAGGTGGCTGAACTCAGCCACGGCCATGCCCGCCACTGCCAGCTGGTCGTCCAAGGAGGGTGCCAGCTTCGAGTCCTCGGCCAGCCGCTCGAAGGCCGACAGCTCTCCGTAGGCGATGGCGCCCAGCAGCTCGATGACCGCCCGGCGATAGGCAGGATCCTGCAGCGCGACCGAACCCTCCGATCCGGGCGATTCAGTCATGGCCGCACCCTACCGATAGACTGAAGGCTGCGACGCCGCCCGCCGGGTGGCGATATCGGTGGCGGCCGAGTTCCACGCCCCACCCGTATGTGCGCGGCAGGCGAGACGAGTCCTCGTGGAGTCAGCCGCAACGGTAGACCTCACGAAAGCGACCAGACCCATCACTACGTTCCGCGACCTCGGGGTGCTCCCCGACATCTGCAGCGCGCTCGAGCGCGCCGGCATCACGACCCCGTTCCCCATCCAGGAGATGACCCTGTCGGTGGCCCTCATGGGCACCGACCTGATCGGCCAGGCCCGCACGGGCACCGGCAAGACCCTGGCCTTCGGCATCCCCGTGCTGCAGCGCAGCATCGCCCCCCACGACCCCGACTACGCCGACATCCCGCAGGGCAAGCCGCAGGCGCTGATCGTGGCGCCGACCCGCGAGCTGGCCCTCCAGGTGTCCGGTGACCTCGCGGTCGCCAGCGCTGACCGCGGCCTCCGGGTACTCACGGTCTACGGCGGGGTCGGCTACGACCCGCAGCTCGACGCGCTGTCCTCGGGCGTCGACATCGTCGTCGGCACCCCGGGCCGACTGATCGACCTGGCCAACCGGCGGGCCCTTGACCTGTCCCACGTTCACGCACTCGTGCTCGACGAGGCCGACGAGATGCTCGACCTGGGCTTCCTTCCCGACGTCGAGAAGCTGCTGAGCATGACGCCGGAGACCCGCCAGACGATGCTGTTCTCCGCCACGATGCCCGCCGCGATCGTCTCACTGGCCCGCACCCACATGCGGCACCCGATGAACATCCGGGCGGAGTCGTCCTACGACAGCCAGATGGTGCCCGCGACCGCGCAGCACATCTACCAGGCCCACGACCTGGACAAGCCCGAGATCGTCGCCCGGATCCTGCAGGCCGACGACGCCGAGAAGATCATCGTGTTCACCCGCACCAAGCGCCAGGCCCAACGGCTGGCGGACGACCTGAGCGAACGAGGTTTCCTGGCCTCGCCGTTGCACGGCGACATGGCGCAGATCGCCCGGGAGAAGGCCTTGACGAAGTTCCGCGACGACAAGCTGAAGGCGCTGGTAGCCACCGACGTCGCGGCGCGCGGGATCGACGTGCAGGGTGTCTCGCACGTCATCAACTACTCCTGCCCGGAGGACGACAAGGCCTACGTGCACCGGATCGGGCGCACCGGCCGTGCCGGTGCCACGGGCACGGCGGTGACGTTCGTGGACTGGGCCGACATGACCCGGTGGAAGGTCATCAACAAGACGCTCGACCTGCCGTTCGAGGAGCCCGCAGAGACCTACAGCACCTCCGAGCACCTCTTCCACGACATGGGCATCGCTCCTGGCACGACGGGCCGACTGGTGCCGCCGCGTCCGGTCGAGAAGGCCCCGAGGCCCGACCGGGAGCGCCCGCCGCGCAAGGGCAGCGACCGCACCCGCTCGCGCAGCCGAGGTGGACGCCCGGTGGACGGTGCCACCGGAGGCAACCAGCCGGCCGGCCCAGCGGCTGCCGGCAGCGGCGGCGGTGGCGGCGACAACCCGAACCCCAACCGCAACCGGCGCCGCCGTCGGCGCCGCTCCGGGTCGAGCACGGGCTCGGGCTCCGCACCCACGAGCTGAGTCGCCTCAGGCGGTGACGACCACGGTCGTCCCGACCGGCGCGAACTGCCACAGCACGCGCGCGTCAGCTCGCCGCTGCCGGATGCAGCCGTGGGAGGTCGGCGTGCCCAGCTCAGCGACACTCTGCACCGGCCGGCCCTCGGACACCGGGATGTCGTGGAAACCGATCGCGGCGCGGGTCCCGTGGGCGAACCGCACGAAGTAGCCCATCGTGCCGGAGTCTTCGATCCCCCACGCCTGTTGGGACCTGGAGTAGACCTCGTAGGTCCCGGGGTCGAGGTTGTCGTAGAGGCTGCCGGAGACCAGGTAGGTGCGCTTGACCTTGCGCCGTCCGCTGACCAGCCAGACCCGCTGCAGGCTCTCGCTGAACACCACGCGGTGACCGGTGCCCGAGTCGGCCGGCAGGGCGGGATCGACCGTCACCGTCGGCGAGGTGTCCGGGCTGTGCGAGGCATCGGGGCTGTCCGAGGTGTCCGGGGGGCCTGTCGCGTCGGCGCCCTGGGTCTTCACACCATCGGTGCCGCTCGGCGTCGGTGCGAGGTACGCCGCCTGCCGCAAGGCACCCGAGGGTGGGCGGCTCGGGGGCCTCGGCAGCGCGGCCGCCTGGGCCGACCCGTCGGCACCGAGCGACGGCATCAGCCCCAGCCCACCCAGCATCGCGACCACGGTGACCACCGACGAGACTCCCGCCACGGCGATCCGCCCGAAGCGGGGGCGGACGCGGCGGTGTCGCACCTGCCGATGCCGGGCGGGGGTCATGGTCAGGCTTGTCCCCGACCGGCCGAGTCCGGTGGGCGGCTCGCGCGGCGCACCAGGCTCGCCGCCACCTCCCGGTAGGCCGCGGCGCCCTTGCTGCTGCGGCTGGTACGCAGGATCGAACGCCCGGCCGCGGGTGCCTCGGCGAACTTGATCGTCTTGGGGATCGGCGGCTCGACCAGCGGCAGGTCGTAGGTCTCGGTGATCGTGCCCAGCACCCGGCGCGCGTGTTTGGTACGGCCGTCATACAGCGTGGGGAGGACGCCCCAGACCTCGAGGTCGCGGTTGGTGTAGCGGCGGACGTCGTGCACGGTGTCGAGCAGCTGACCGACGCCGCGGTGCGACAGCGTCTCGCACTGGAGCGGGATCAGGACTGCCCGCGCGGCGGTGAGCGCACCGACGGTCAGGATCCCCAGCGACGGTGGACAGTCGAGCAGGACCCAGTCGTAGTCGTCGACGACCTCCTCGAGGGCGGCCCGGATCACCTGCTCGCGCCCGGTGCGGGTCAGCAGGTCCGCCTCGGCGCGAGCGAGCTCGATCGTGGCGGGCAGCAGGTCTACGCCGTCCTCGGTGGCGACGATCACGTCAGCAACCGGCAGCCCCTTGCCGAGCACGTGGTAGACCGACAGCTCGAGGTCCTCCGGGTCGATGCCGAGGGAGAACGTGAGACACGCCTGGGGGTCGAGGTCCACCAGGAGGACGCGGTGGCCCAGATCGGCGAGTGCCGCGCCGACCGACGCGACGGTGGTCGTCTTCGCGACCCCGCCCTTCTGGTTGGCGACTGCCAGGGTCGTGATCATCACCCCCATCATGCCGGACCGGGCTTCCGAACCGGGGAGGACACCTGCTTTGCTGAGACGCATGTCCTCCTCCCACGCTGTCGACGCCGCCCTGATCACCGGCGCCACCTCCGGTATCGGACACGAGTTCGCCCACCAGCTGGCGCGTCGAGGCCACGACCTCGTCGTGGTCGCGCGCGACGAGGCCCGGCTCGAGCAGGTCGCCGAGGAGCTCCGCGCGGCGTACGCCGTGGCGGTGGAGGTGCTGCCTGCAGACCTGACCGACCCCGCGCAGCTCGCGATCGTGGAGGCCCGAGTCGCCGACCGGGACCGGCCCGTCGGGCTGCTGGTGAACAACGCCGGGTTCGGGCTGCGCGGGCGCTTCCTCGACAACAACATCGAGGACGAGGCTCGGATGCTGGCGCTGCTGGTCACCGCGGTGCTCCGGCTCACGCACGCCGCGCTCGGCCCGATGGCCGAACGTGGTCGGGGCGGTGTCATCAACGTCTCGAGTGTGGCGGCGTTCCTGCCACGCGGCACCTACTCCGCCGCGAAGGCGTGGGTGGTCAGCTTCGGTGAGTGGGCGGCTCACGAGTACCGCGCGAAGGGGGTCACCGTGACCACGCTGTGCCCCGGCTTCACCCGCACGGAGATGCACGAACGGATGCAGGTCAGGCGTGGCTCGGCGCCCGAGCTCCTCTGGCTCGAGGCCGACTTCGTCGTGACGAAGGCGCTGGAGGACTACGACCGAGGCCGGGTCCTGTCCATCCCGGGGGCGCAGTACAAGGTCATCGCGAGCCTGACCCGGGCGATCCCCACGAGCGTGCTTCAGCGCTTCCAGGGCTTGGGTCGCTGACCCGCCGCCTGGGGCCACAGGTCACCAGGCGGGGGCGGGACCCCCGAACTCCACCTCGACCAGGGCCGGGCCCAGGTCTGACACATCGTGAACCAGCCAGTCCTCGCCCAGCAGCAGTACCGCCGAGGCCGGTCGGAGCACCAGCCACAGCCAGCGACCGAAGGCCTCCCCGACCACGACCGAACGATCGAGGCTCTCCTCGGAGCCCACGGTCGACACCGGCCACAGCGCCACCGCCCTCTGGTCGACCCGCACGTGGGCGGACGGGCGGCCGCGGCCGACCTCGGGGCCGGGGTCGCTGCGTTCGAAGCCCGCGCACCGGGCCCCGAGGCCGGTACCCGGCTCCTCGGCCACCAGGAGCACGTCGACGGGCCCGTCCATCTCGGTCGGCCCCGACCAACACGTCAACGTGGCGCTGACCCGGTCGGGAGCCTGGCCGACCACGCCGAAGTCACTCACCCGCCAGCCGGGGGTCAGCGGCCACGGGAGGTAGGTCGGGAACCCCCCGGCCGCCAGCAGATGCGCGCCGAACGCGTCATAGCCCGGCGTGCTCGGTCGCCACAGCGGCACGATCCGACCGTGCAGAGCGCACCGCCACCCCGCCGGGGTCGCCTCGACGGGGTTCGGGCAGCGGGGACAGTGGGCCGCCAACGACATGGCTCTACGGTGGGTGGCCCGGGCGACGCCGTCAAGGCCCCCACCAGCAGCCGACGGCCCTCACCCGCGGCCCGCGGGTCTCGGCTAGGCGTCGCGCCCGGGCCAGTTCTTGTCCGGCTGCGGCTCGGGCCGGCCGGGCTGCTCGCCGCCCCGCGCCTGGAGGTAGCTCTCCTTGGGCACCATCACCTTGCGGCGGAAGATGCAGACGACGACGCCGTCCTGGTTGTAGCCGATGGTCTCGACGTGGACCACGCCACGATCGTCCTTGGACTTCGATTCCCACTTGTCGAGCACCGTCGTCTCGCCGTAGAGCGTGTCGCCGTGAAAGGTCGGCGCGACGTGGCGCAGGGACTCGATCTCGAGATTCGCGATCGCCTTGCCCGAGATGTCCGGCACGGACATGCCGAGCAGCAGCGAGTAGACGTAGTTGCCGACCACGACGTTGCGCCCGAACTGCGTCGTCTCCTCGGCGTACTGCGCATTCAGGTGCAGCGGATGGTGGTTCATGGTCAGGAGGCAGAACAGGTGGTCGTCGTACTCCGTGACCGTCTTGCCCGGCCAGTGACGATAGGTCGCCCCGACCTCGAACTCCTCATAGCTGCGGCCGAACTGCACGGCACTCTCCTCGCGATCTGGCGGCTCTGTCAGCGTCGACCGCCAGCCGGGCGACGCTCGGACCATCGTGCCCACTCCGCACAGGCGCCGTCAGTACTCCGCCGGGTGGGGTTTCTCACGACCCCCCGCCACCGGCCTTGCGCCGATGCACCTTCGGCGCCCCGCCCACGACCTCCGACCCGTGCGCCTTCTCCCGCACGGGCCCGTCCTGGTGCACGCCCTGCTCCTGGTCGTTCTTGCGGTCCAGGGCCGCCCGCATCTTGGCCTTCAGATCCTCGTTGGCTCCCGATGACTCAGGCATGGTTCCTCCTCCGTCGGGGTGGGCTGGCGCTGCCCACCCTGCCAGGACCAGCCGACCACGTCGAGCGGGTTCCACGCGAGGGAACCACCGACCCCTCCGACCCGTCCAACCGAACATGACACCTCTTCGGATCCTCGCGGTCGGCCTTGCGGGCCTCCTGCTGGCATCGTGCGGCACCGCCCAGGTGGGCGCTGTGGATCCGTCCGGTCAGTCGACGGACGCCACGCCTGGCTCCTTGCCCCCGGAGCCCACCCCCACGATCGGCAGCTACCCCGACTTCCCCCACGAGAACTACGACTTCACGGTGAGCGTCACCTGCTTCTGCCCCGACGCCGGCAACCCGATCCGGATCCGCGTCCGCGACGGCGAGGTCACCGACGCCACCTTCGCCGGCAAGGGCCGTGGCCACGGTGCGGGTGACCCGGTCGTCGGCAGCTGGCAGCGACTGACCCTGGACCAGATCATCGCCGCCGCCAACAACACCGAGGCCGACAAGGTCCAGGTGGACTGGCCCGCGGGCCAGGACTACCCCTCGTCGGTCTATGTCGACCAGTCCTTCCAGGCCGTGGACGAGGAGATCGGCTACACCGTCAGCGACGTCGTCGTCGACCCCGCCTGATCGGACGCCGGGCACGTCGCCGGGCCTGCGCTGGGCCGCTGGGCGGGGCGCCCTGCCCGCCCTCCGACCAGGTGCCCGCTGTGGGAGGATGGCGCGTCGTGGCAGGCGCGGAGGGAGGGTGATGGCCGACAAGCTGCTGCTCCACGTGGGCCTGATGAAGTCGGGGACGACGTTCATCCAGGGTCGCCTCGACGCGAACCGTGAGCTCTTGGCCGAGCAAGGGATCCTCTTCCCCGGACCCGGCTGGGGTCGGCAGGCGCGGGCCGTCAGCGACTTCCTGCGCCGAGACGGCGGTACCGGTGAGGTCTGGGGCCGGATGCGCGAGGAGATCCGCGCTCACCCCGGCCCGTCGATCATCTCGATGGAGTACCTCGGGCCGATGCCCCGACCCCGGATCCAGGCGATGCTCCAGGAGTTTCCCGACACCGAGGTGCGCGTCGTTCTGACGGTCCGAGACCTCGGCCGATGCGTTCCCGCCATGTGGCAGGAGACCCTGAAGAACGGCCGACGCTGGACCTGGTCGGAGTTCCTCCACGACGTGGAGCACTACGACCACGACGCCGCGCGGGGGCGCCGCGCCCAGAACGGCGGCGAGACCTTCTGGCGCCAACAGTCCATGGGCCGCATCACCCGGCGCTGGGCAGGCACTGCGGGAGCGGACCGGGTCACTGTCGTCACCGTCCCGCCCCGCGGAGCACCGTCGTCCCTGCTCTGGGACCGGTTCGCCGGCACGGCAGGGATCGAGCCCCGAGACTGGGCGCAGGCGCCACGCGCGAACGAGTCGCTGGGCGCAGCGTCCACGCTGATGATGCGGAGGCTGAACGACGAGCTCACCGACCTGAGCGTCCGGAAGTACAAGCGAACCGCCAAGGCACTGGCCAAGCACACGCTGGGCAAGCGACGTGCCGAGGAGGACCCGATCGGCTTCACGGTGCCTGCCTGGCTGCGCGCGCGCTGGGAGGCCGAGCGTGAGCTCCTCGTCGAGTCGAGGGTCCACATCGTGGGAGACCTCGCCGAGCTCGATCCGGTCGACACGGCCGGGGTGGACCCGGATGCGGTGGCCGTCGACGACGAGCTCGCTGCCGCGGTCGGGGCCCTCGCCGAGCTGCTGCGCGAGGGGGACGCCGCCCTGAATCGGCCGAACCCCGCCTCGGACACCACGAAATGACGGCACCGGGATGACGCGACGGTGCTACCTCCACGTGGGCAGCCCCAAGACAGGCACGACCTACCTGCAGAACGTGCTGTGGTCCTCGCGGTCGGCGCTGCTCGAGCAGGGCCTGATGCTGCCACTGCGCCGGATCGACCACTTCTTCCTCACCTTGCAGCTGCGCGATCGGGTGGACCTCGAGCTGGACCCACCCAAGGCCGCGACGGTGCTGGAGCGGCTGGGCGACGCCGTGGCGAAGGAGCGGCGCCGAGGCACCCCGCACGACCTGCTGCTGTCCCACGAGCTGCTCTCGGTGGTGACCGACGACGGGATCGCACGGCTTCGGCAGATCCTCGAGGGCTACGAGCTCCACGTGGTCCTCACGGTCCGCGATCTCGGCCGCCAGCTCCCCTCGGAGTGGCAGCAGTTCGTGAAGACCCAGCACCGGGGGAGCTTCGACCGCTTCCTGCGACGGGTGGCTGAGCACCCGGAGCACCGGTTCTGGCTGGGCCAGGACTTCGCGGCCATCGCCGCCCGCTGGGGCGCGGGACTGCCGACCAAGCAGGTGCACATCGTGACGGTCCCCGGACAGGGTGCCGACGGCTCGCTGCTGGACCGGTTCTGCTCGGTGCTGCGGATCGACCCGGCCACGCTCACGACCGACGTCGACGCCGGCACCCCGCGGGCCAACCCGTCGCTCGGCTACGAGCAGGCCGAGCTGTTGCGGCGCGTGAACAAGGCCCTGGGCGACCGGTTCGACCGCCGGCGCGCGGAGTATGCCGACGTGGTGAAGTTCTGGTTCGCCGAGCAGGTCCTGGCTGGCCAGGACGGCCTGCCACTGCGGCTGCCGAAGGCGCACTATGCCTGGTGCCTGGAGCGGTCGGAGGACCAGATCGCCCGGCTCGAGGCCCGGGACTACGACCTCGTCGGCAACCTCCAGGACCTGCTGCCGGCAGAGCCCCACGTGGAGGGCGACCTGACCGCAAGCCAACGCCGCCTGCTCGAGATCTCCCTCGAGGCCATGGCCGACATGCTGCAGCAGCGCGCGGAGGACCGGGCTCAGCTACGTCGGCTCCGCCCGCAGGCGATCGCCACCCAGGCCCAGCAGTCCGGGGGGTCTCCCCCGGAGTCTCGTGCGCCTCGGTGGGCTCCGGGGAACCTGGCCCGCCGAGTGGCGGCTCGGGCGCGGACCTGGCTCGCCCGCGCTCGGCGATAGGGTTCGCGACGTGACCCGGCGACGGCTGTACCTGCACATCGGGGCCAGCAAGACCGGGACCTCGGCGCTCCAGGCCGGCATCTTCGCGTCGGCGCCCGCGCTCGCCGAGCAGGGGCTCGGTCTGCCGCTGGTCGGCCGGGACGCCCACGTGCGCGCGCTGCTGCGGCCCCTGGGCTGGCGCACCGCCGCCGGCTTCGTGCGCGACGTCGTGCCGCGACGCCTCGACGACCTGGCTCCGCTGCTCGCGGCCACGCCCGGCGAGCGACTGCTGGTCACCAACGAAGACCTGTGTGAGGCCGACGAGGGGCGGATCCGAGCGTTGGTGTCGGCCGTCGAGGCGGCCGACCTCGAGGTCCACGTCGTACTGACGGTGCGCTCGCTGGCAGCCGTGCTGCCCTCGGAGTGGCAGCAGTTCCTCAAGCATCGCCTGACCCTCGACTACCCGACCTTCCTCGAGCGGGTGCGCGACCGCCGAGGCCGCTGGGCCGAGCACTTCTGGCGGCGCCAGGACCCGGTCGCGACCTCGGCACGCTGGGCGACGGTGGTCGGGGCCGACCGGCTGGACGTCATCGTCACGCCCGACCGGTCCGTCGATCCTGAGGGGCTGTACCGGATGTTCGGCGAGGTCGTCGGCTTCGCGCCGGACGTGCTCACCTGGCCGGACCGCGACGTCAACGCGTCGTGGGGCTACGTCGAGGCCGAGGTCTACCGCCGACTCAACCAGACCCTGGGCAACCGCCTGACCCGGTACGAACGCGACTACCAGCCGGCCGTCCGGTGGCCCCTGGTGCAGGATGTGCTCGCCCGTTCGGCCAGCGGTCGGATCACGCTGCCGCCCGACCACCTCGGCTGGGTGCGCACCACGGCAGAAGGGCACGTCGCCGGGCTTCGGGAGACGGCGGTCCGGATGCACGGCGACCTCGCTGTGCTGGTCCCGAGCGAGAGCGCAGCAGCTCCACTTCCCGCGCTCCCTGAGGAGGCCGTGGCCCAGGCCGCCATCGACACCCTGGCCAACTTCGCGGTCTTCGCCCACCGACGCAGCCGACGGTCGCGGCGCCGTAGGCCGGGCCCGGGCCGGAGCGAGTCCGTCGTGAAGCGAGTCCGCCTCAGCGTCGCCCGGCGACTCCGGCGCGGTCAGCGCTCGGGGTAGAGCTCCAGGATGCGGCGGCCGATGATCATCCGTTGGATGTCCGCGGTCCCCTCGCCGATCAGCAGCATGGGCGCCTCTCGGTAGAGGCGCTCGATCTCGTACTCCTTGGAGTATCCGTAGCCCCCGTGGATCCGGAACGAGTCCTCGACGACGTCGCGGCAGAACTCGCTGGCGAGGTACTTCGCCATGCCGGCCTCGAGGTCGTTGCGCTGTCCGGAGTCCTTGGTCCGGGCCGCGCGGACCACCATGCCGTGAGCACCCTCCACCTTCGTCGCCATCTCGGCGAGGCGGAACAACACCGCCTGGTGCTCGGCGATCTTCTTGCCGAAGGTCTCGCGCTGCTGGGAGTAGGCCACCCCGAGCTCGAACGCCCGGTTGGCCACCCCGACGGCGCGGGCCGCGACGTTGACCCGGCCCACCTCGACCCCGTCCATCATCTGGTAGAAGCCCTTTCCGGGCACGCCGCCGAGGATCCGGTCGGCGGCGATCCGGTGGCCTTCGAAGAGGAGCTCGGTGGTGTCGACCCCCTTGTATCCCATCTTGTCGATCTTTCCGGGGACCGTGACGCCGGGCGCGGTCTCGCCGAAGCCGGCTTCCTTCTCGACCAGGAAGGTCGTGAGGTTCTTGTGGGCCGCCTCGGCACCCTCGTCGGTGCGGACCAGGACGGCCACCAGGTTGGCCGAGCCGCCGTTGGTCAGCCACATCTTCTGTCCGGTGATGCTGTAGCCGCCGTCGTCAGTGCGGGTCGCCTTGGTCGTGAGAGCGGAGACGTCCGATCCCACCCCGGGCTCGGACATCGAGAACGCGCCGCGCACCTCCCCGGTCGCCATCTTGGGCAGGTACCGCTGCCGCTGCTCCTCGGTACCGTGGTGCATCAGCATCCAGGCCACGATGAAGTGCGTGTTGATGACGCCGGACACGCTCATCCAGCCGCGGGCGATCTCCTCCACCACCAAGGCGTAGGTGAGCAGGGACTCGCCGAGCCCGCCGTACTCCTCGGGGATCATCAACCCGAAGAGGCCGAGCTCGCGCAGGCCCTCGACGATCTCGGTGGGGTACTCGTCGCGGTGCTCCAGCTCCGTGGCGACCGGCAGGATCTTCTCGTCGACGAACAGCCGTACCGTCTTCAGGATCTCCTCTTGGATGTCGGTGAGGCCCTCGGTCTCGCAAAGGCGGCGCATGTCGATGTTCCTCCTGGGATCAGCAGCCTCGCGGGACGGGGTGGCGGGCCTGCCGGAAATCTACGCTGCCCGTCACGGCCGGCCGCGCCCGCGTCGCTCCGCGAGGCTCTCGGTGAGCAGCGCCAACGCGTCGAGGGCCGCCTCGAGCCGGTCCTCGGCCGACACGGACGCGGGATCGGCTCCGGGCACCGGCTCACACCGGAGCTCGGCCAGGTCGCCGACCACGCGGACGTCCAGGTCTCGCAGCCTCCGGATCTCGAGCTCGCCCCGCTCGCCGACCCACGGGGCGTCGTACCCGAGGCGCGGCTCGCCGGCCCGACCGGCCAGGCCACGTTTGGCCAGCAGTTGCTTGACCGTGCGTTCGTATTGGCGGTTGGAGATCGGCTCCTCGGCTGCCCGCAGCCGGGCGTTGATCGCGCGCAGCACCAGCAACGACGGGAGCCCGAGCGACGGGTTCGACGGCACGTCGAGATCGAGCCGTCCACCGTCCACCCCCACGATCGAGGCGAAGCGATCCCAGAGCAGCGACGACGGAGCGCCTCGCTGGGGGACGGTGAGCACGCTGAGGTGGTCGCGGCCGACGGCCTTCAGCCAGGTTCCGACGATGCGGGAGGCATCTTGACGCTGCCAGAAGCTGCGGCCCGGGCCGGCCTGGGAGCGGTCCTCAGTGCGCACGCCGGCGACATACTCCTCCCACGACAACCGCCCCCAGTTCTGGACGTTCTCCTGCCACATGGCGGGGATCGTCCGGGCCAGGTCGCGCACGGACACCACGACGTGAATCTCCGAGTCGGGCAACGCGGCCACGATGTCCATCACCGTGGAGCGGCTGCGCGGGCCCAAGAACTCCATCGAGACCACGGCCGTCCCCGGCCACGCGTCGATCTCGCCCATCAGTCGGCGCCAGGGGCCGTCCCCGGCCAGCGCGCGTGGCCGACCATCGGGGTGCTCGCTGATGTCGCGGACCGCCCGAACCTGGTTCTTCCACGGGGTCGGGAACAGGACGCCGCGGTCGCGCAGCTCCGCGTTGTTCTTCCGCATCACGTGTTGGACGAAGCTCGTGCCGGACTTCATCAGCCCGACGTGCAGCACCAGCCGGGTCGCCACCTAGACCTCCTCGGGCGCCGGAGCCGGCCTCGTGGCCGCGAGCCGGAGCTCCACCAGCGCCATCACCTGATGCTCGAGCTCGTCCACCTGCACCTCCAGGGCCACCGCCAGTCGGTCGTTCTCCACCGCAGCCTCCTCCAGCTCCGGGACCTGCAGCCGCAGCTCGTCGAGGTGGTGGCGGCCGCGCGTGAGCCTGCGGACCACACGGTTGTCGAGCGGACCGGTCACAGGCTGCGCTTCCGATAGGCCAGCAAGGCTTCCTGCATGGCATCCCGGTCGAGCTGCGCCCCGGGCAGCAGCAGCTCCCCGACCAGGTCGGTCAGCACCGCCACCCGCTCGTGGAGCCGTCGGTCCTCCTGGACCTGAGCGTCCACCGCGGCCAACCGGGCGGCCAGCTCGTCCAGCTCGCTGCGCCCCGGGAGGTTCCGGACGAGTGCCCCCATCGAGCTCAGCCGCCCTGCGGGCTCGGAGGCTTCGGGCCGGTGGCTGCCGCGGGAGGTTGTCCGCAGCTCGAGCAAGAGGGCCACGATCGTCCTCGTGGCCACGTCCAGCAGCTCCTCGGCGGGCACCTCGCTGGGCAGGCGCGCCGCACGCGCCGTCGCCCGCACGTCCTCGAGGTCTCCGTGGACCTGCCAGCCGGAGGTCTCGATGGTGGCGAGGGCGGCTGCCGCCCGAAGCTGGGCGTCGGCCAGCTGCTCGGGGGTGATGGCGATCGGCTCGTCGTCGAGCGGCGCCAGGACTGCGTGCGCGAGCGTGTCGCGCAGCCACTTCGACTGCTCGCGGGCTCCCTCGATGGGACCCAGATCCTGCTCGTTCACCCTGCGAAGCACCTCCACTGCCTTGACTCCGAGCGACTCGTTGACCGGCGGCACACTCAGGTCCAGCCGGACGCCTTCGATGCCGCACGCCTCGGCGAAACGATCCCACAGGGCGGTGGGGTCTCCGCGGCCGCGGGGTGCGGTGACAATGTGCACGCGCTCCGGCGGGAGGCTGCTCCCCCATCGCTGGGCGACCGAGGCCGGGTTCATGGTGCGCCAGCCCCACTCGGCGCGGGGACCCTCCTTGGCCCGTCGCGGCCGCCACTCCTCCAGCGGCGTGGCGAGGGCGAACTTCAGTCGTTCCTGCCATGCGGACGACACCGCGCGCCCGAGGTCCCGCGTCGTGACGACCACGTGCACCTCCAGCCCGTCGAAGGAGGCGATGGCCCGCTCCGCCTGACCGCGGCGCGCCCCGGCCAGCAGCTCGTAGCTGACGACGGCTGACTCCCCGGGGAAGTCTCGGACCTGCGCGACGACGCGATCCCAGGCGCCGGCCGCCCGTGGCGGCAGGTCGCGCAGGCGTCGATCCTCGCGCACCACGAACCCTGCATGGACGAGCTCGGCGTGGGTGCGCCCGGCAACCAACACACCGTGCTCGGCCAGCAGCACCTGGTTGTGGCGGAGCACGCGCTGAAGGTAGGTGGTCCCCGACTTGGGGGCACCGACGTGGAGGTAGACCCGCCTCGTCATGGCCACTCCGCGACGAGCTGCCACCGGGTCAACGCCGGCACTCCTCGCGAGGCCTTCTCCCGGCCCATCGAGGCGACGTCGAGCACCCGTCCACCGTGCCGCTCGACCTCGGCACGCACGTGGTCGACGGTGATGGCGTACCGGATCGGACCCTCTGCGGGCACGTAGCTGAGCTCGTGGAGGCCCTCGGGCTCGTCGAACTCGAGGTAGGCCCGGCCCCCGCCGCGCAGCGCGAGTCGCAGGAACCGCCAGACGTGGTCCCAAGCCCGAGGATGGAGGGAATCGAGCAGACCACGCGCCAGCACGGCTTTGGGCTTGGCCCGCCGATGCCGGAACAGGGCCACGGCCGTGAGCACGTCGCGCAGGTCGTAGAGGTTCAGCTGGCGAAACCGCAGCGACACCCCCCGCTCGACGGCCTCGGCATTGGCCTGCTTGAAGGAGAACCGGGCGTACTCGCAGGCCTGGATCCGATGCCCCGCGACCGCCATGTGGAGGGCGTCCGAGCCGTTGCCCGCGCCCAGCTCGACCACCGTCGACGTGCCGGCGAGATCGGCCAGGAGCCTCTGGGCAATCGTGGACACCGGGCGCACCTCGCGCCGCTCGTTCCACCACAGCTCCCACGCCCGGCGGTGGGTCATCGAGCTCCCGAACCAACCATCGAACCGGTCGGTGATCTCGGGTCCAGGGGTGTGCCGGAACGACGGGTCAGGGACTCGCCAGTTCGGCCCGTACGACGCCTCGAGCAGCGTGGCCGGGTCGGCCGGAGCCGGCAGAGCAACCCCTTCGAACTCGAGCGTGGTCAGCGGCAGCACCGCCTCCCGTGGGATCGGAGCCCGCACCGTAGCGGTCTCGTGGAGGAGATCGCCGACGTAGAAGCAGGCGTAGATGTCGATGCCGAGTGGCGCGCCGTCCGAGGCGGTGAAGAGCACGGTGACGAAGCTGCCGGACTTCACGACCGACTTGATGCCGCGGCGGGTGAGGGACCGCTTGATGCGATAGGACTCGAGATTCACCAGGGCCGGTGACTGGTGCTCACTGAGGTAGAGCAGGTCGACGTCGGAGTCGTGGCCGATGGCCTTGCCTTCTCGGGCCGCCCCCAACAGCGTTCCGAAGGACATCCACGTCTCGAGGCCGCATTCCTCACGAACCACGTCGATGACCTGCTGGGTGCGTGCGGCCAGCTCGGCGGTGACCGAGTTGCCACGGGTCTCGAACGGGCGCTGGACGATCCCCCACTTGTCGATCACCACCGGGCGCCCGGCACCGTCGACGAACTCGATCGGCTCTCTCCCGCCGTCGAAGCTCACCCGGCCGAGATCCACCGCGGCGGCCGCACCGCCCTCCGCCACCGAGGGGCGCAGTGAGATGTGTGCGGTGCCGTACAGCCACGCCCGCATGGCGTTCGGCCACCGGATCAGGCGCCGGCCCCACAGTCGCTCCGGTTCGACCGTGAACGACCACACGGGCTCGCCGTCGAAGAGGACGTCGAACGAACCTGCCAGGCGGGACCCGACGTAGATCCCGTCCTCATCGGCTCGCACCCGTCACACCCCACCCGACTCGAGGACCACCGCTTCGACACCCGACCTGGACGCGGGCAGGACCAGCCTGCCACGTTACGGGACGGAAATGCGCGCGCGCAGGACCGCGTGATCCGTGATTCGCTGCACCAGCGGACGTCGGTCCTCGACGTAGCCGCTGTAGGAGACGTCCGGCGAGCCGAAGATCCAGTCCACCCGCACCTTGCCGCTGGGTGGCTGGCAGCCGCCGTCGCCGGACCCGCCGCGCGGAGCGACGAATCCCAGCCGGCCGGTCACCTCGCAGAAGACTCGATCGCGCTCGTTGAAGTCGCCGATGAGGAACACGGGGTCGGCGCCGAGGACCTTCTTGAGCTTGCGGATCTCGAGGTTGACGGCCTTCGTCCGCTGGACCTGACGGCCCTGCGGCGCGTTGTGCACGTTCATCACCCAGATCGACCGCCCCGTCGCGATGTTCTCCAGCCGCAGCAGTGGCATCAGCCGCTTCTGGGTGATGAACGGGATCTCCACGGAGGTGGCCTCGCGCAGCTTCCAGGTGTCCGAGCGCCAGGCAACCGAGGTCTGGACGCCCTGCGAGCCCAGGCTGGTCCCGGGCCAGAGGTCGTACTCACCGCCCGACGCCTGGTTGAACCAGCTGAGCTGGTCGCGCTGGATCTCCTGGAAACCGACGATCGAGGCGTTGAGCGCGTGCAGGTAGTCGATCGTCCACTCCGAGCGCACCCGGGCCGGGCTGAACTCGCCGGCGTCCTTGCGCGGCGACGTGTGGTTGCTGCCCAGCACGTTGAAGGTGACCAGGTTGAACGCGAACGGTCCGCCGGTCCCAGCAGCCTTGGACGGCTGGGCAGGCTCCGCGGGCCGGACCACGGCGTTCTCCGCCGGCTCCAGCGCGCCGCGGGTGGTCACGGTGGCGTCGCCACCCGCGATCGTGCTGGGCCGCGGGAAGGCCACGGGCACGGAGGCTCCGGTGCCACCCGCGGAACCGGGACCGTCGCCCACCTGGCCGGTCTCGTCATCCCCCCAGCACCGCGGCGCGCCGGTGGACGGTGTGACACAGCCGTGGAGCCACCCCAGGTCCAAGGCGGCCGCGGGGCGGTCGGTGGGGACCCGGACCGGCGAGAACGCCGTCGCGGCGTCGCCCAGCTCGCCGTACCGTCCGGTGCCCCAGCACCACAGGGCGAGGTCCGCGTCGGTGGCGCAGGTGAACCCCGCACCCACCGAGAGCTGGGTCCAGCGCGGGTCGCCGGGCAGGGCTTTCGGCGTCGAGGAGTTCTCGCGGTCCCCGCTGCCCAGCTGGCCGGCCTCGTTGCCGCCCCAGCAACGCACCGATCCGCTGGTCAGCAGCCCGCAGGTGTGGGTCCACGACGGCAACACCTGGACCCAGGACAGATCGCCGGCGACGGGGGTCGGGTAGCGCCGGGTGGCCAGGGTCCCGTCGCCGATCTCTCCGGTCAGGTTGCGGCCCCAGCAGCGCGCCTTGCCGTTTCGGCGTACCCCGCACGTGTGCCAGCCACCGGCCTGCAGTTCGGTCCACCGTCCACCTCGCGCGACGGGGGTGGGCCGCAAGCGGCTGGTGCGGGTCCCGTCACCGAGCTGGCCGTAGGAGTTGTTGCCCCAGCACCAGGCAGAGCCGTCCGCACGGGTCGCGCAGGTGTGCACCCATCCCGCCGAGACGCTCGACCAGGTGCGCTCCTCACCGACCTTGCTGGGACGGGTCGCGTCGGAGCGGCCGCCTGAGCCCAGCTGTCCGCGATAGTTCAGCCCCCAGCACCACAGGGTGCCGTTGGTGCGCACCGCGCAGGTGTGCATGCCGCCTGCCGAGACCTCCGCCCAGTCGGTGCGGTGCCCGATCTGGAGCGGCACCGAGCTGCCCAGCTTGTTGCCCTGGCCGAGCTGGCCATAGAAGTTCGCGCCCCAGCACCACAGGCTGCCGTCGGAGCGGACCGCGCACGTGTGGCGACCTCCCGCGCTGGTCTGGGCAGCCAGCTCGGGCTGGACCGTGAGCACGGCGTGACCGGGCATCGGTCGCGAGACCGATGGGTCGGAGGTGTTCTTGACGGTGTACCCCACGTCGTAGGTGCCGGGCCCGGTGGGACTCCCGGTCAGGACACCGCGCGCCCCCAGCCTGAGTCCTGGGGGGAGGGGCGTGGTGGCCGACCAGCGCAGCGCGGAGCGGGCGCCGGAGGAGATCGACACCGAGAGCTTCCGTGACATCACCAGCCCGACGCGTCCGCTGAGCGCCTGGCCGACGGCGGGCTTGGGCCACGCGGCCAGACGCCGACCCAGCCAGGAGCCCATGGAGGTCAGCTTCGTCCGCATGCTCGCGGAGGTGTAGGAGCGGTGGGTCTCACGAGCGATGCCGAACCTCGTCGTCGACAGGTCGCAGACGACGTCGCCACGGCTGCACACATAGCGGACCGGCGCCACCCAGCTCGACGAGGGCACCGCGGGCAGCGGTCTGCGCGCCCACACCGCACTGACGCCGTGCCCGCGGCGGGAGGCAGCCGGGTTCCCGGCCACCGGAGCTGCCGAGCCCGCCACGCGAGCCGCGTCGCCCACCATGACCACAGCAACGGTGCGGCCGGCGAGGTCGGCATCGGCCTTCTGGGAGACCAGACGGTGGACGGCCTCGGCTCCCTGGGAGTACCCCAGCAGGTAGACCAGCTGATCGGGGCAGGTCGAGACCGCCTCGCTCAGCGTCGACCAGGCGGCACGGACCAGCGCGGGGACGGGCTCGCGCCAGGTCTTCCAGCTGGCTCGGCTGATCACGTCCTCGGCGGGGGTCCGGGCGGCGCCCCTAGCGCGGAGGACACCAGGGCCGGCGGTCGGCGCGTGGACCACTCTCACCGTGACGGTGCGAGACGCGCTGCCGGCGCCGGCGACGACCGCGTCGGCCAGTGGCTCCAGGGTCGGCCCCAGGGCGGCGGTACCGGTCAGACCCGGGTCACCCTCCCCCGCGCCGGGGACGCCCACCACGAGCGCGTCGGTGCAGGGCGCAGCAGCGGGGTTGCTGGCCCCGAAGGCAGCCGGGGTCGAACCCGTGGGGGTGAGCGGGACCGCCGCGAGAGCGGCGACCACCGTCGGCAGGACGGCAGCAACCAGTGCGCGCGTGCCGAGCCGACGCATGCCAGGCCCTCCGGTTCGTTGCCACTCTGGTCTCGTAAGTCACAGCGATGGTAGTGGGCAACACCGGTATCGGGTAGCAAAACGACGCAACCCGACGTGGGCTCAGGATCAGCCGAGGTTCTCCTTGATGATCTTGTAGGGATCGACGCCGGCGGCCCTGGCCGCGGCCAGGCGTGAGGGCGGCGGGGGCGGCGGTGGGTTGTTGAAGAGGTACTCGATCCACCCGACATAGACCTTCTCGGCACCGCCGCGCCAGATCTTGAAGCCCTGCTCGTCGCTGATCTTGGCCAGTCCGGACCAGTTCTCCGACCCCTGCCAGGCGACCCGGGCGGAGCGGTCGTTCTTGTAGTAGCCGCTGACCGTCATCACCTTGGCGTGCAGGTAACGGTCGTAGACGCCATCGGCGTCGAAGTCGGAGACGATCTGCTGAATCGGGATCGCGCCCCGACTGGTGTGCCGGACCACCTGGAGCACCCGGTTGCCCATCAGGGCGTACACGATCTTGATGTTGCAGCCGGCTTGGTAGAGCTGGCGGAGCTTCTTGCTGATCATGATGCCGCGGTCGCCGATGATCGCGTCCTGGGCGATCCGGATCCGGGTGCGACCGTTGACGCCGGTCCCACCACGCACGCCCTTGCACTTGATCCGGTTGAGCTCGTTCATCACGCGGTCTCCCCGCGCGCGCTTGCCGCTCCACGGGTAGACGTAGGCCTGCAGGTGCCGGCCGGTGAACGTGCGGTACCCGGGCTTGGTCGGCTTGTCCTTCGCGGCCTGGTCGAAGACCTTGATGAATCCGTCATAGATCTTCTTGTTCTCGGTCAGCGTGTATATGTCGTTCCACTGGGAGTTCGCCGACACCTCGGTGGCGTTGGCCGACGTCGACATCACGACGTACTTGGCGCGGCCGACCTTGGAGAAGACGAAGCTCTTGGTGTGGGCGATGCCGCGCTTGCCCCGGCAGGACCGGTCACACGAGCGGGCCCAGCTGCCCATCCCCTTGCGCTGGGGGTGGGTGGTCGACTTGTGGCGCAGACCCCGTCGCAGCCGCCAGAAGTCGCCGCTCTTGGGCTGCGCGTCGGCCTTGCCCTTCGACATCAACAACCGGACGCTCACGCCGCGCTTGTTGGCCGCCAGGAGATCCCCGACGAAGCCCCGGCTGGCGACGTTCCAGCTCATGATCCGGATGAGCTGACCCGCCCGCACGCTGTCGATCGACTTGCGGATGTGGGCGATGATCCTGCGCCGGTTCGGGCTCCGCGGGTCGTTGGTCTTGACTCCGGTCTTCGGCGTGTAGCGCCCGGCCTTCAGCTGGGCCCGCGCGTGGAGGGCGTGGGCCGGCTGAACCTGGGCGGGGCCGGTCGCGGCCTCGGCGGTGCCGCTGCCCGACGACCCGACCGACGCCTGGGCGGTGGCCACCGGCGCACTGAGGGCGAGCACCAGGGGGACGACCAGCAGCGACGAGGTCCATCGACGTCGCGATGCGCAGGACGCTGAGCTGGGCAAGGACATGGACTACTCCGCTGGCTTGAGGGTGGCGTGGACGCGAGTCCGACCAAGAGAGAATACGGTGAGGAAGGAGCGGGACAAAGTCGGCTCAGCCGCACGACTTCACAGCGCGTTGGTACTGCGGGTTCTCCGACAGCGGAGATCCGGCGTCGTTGACCTGCTGCCCCTTGGCGGCGTAGAAGCGATCCCCGAAGGTCACCAGCACCTGGCCAGAGGCGCAGCGCTGAGCGTCGGCCTTGACCCACGTGCCCTCTTCGGAACATCCCGAGTAGTCCTCGGGCAGGTCCTGCCCGCTGGCCCAGACCGCCGCACAGGCGGGCTCGGCCTGCGCGGGCGCGCTGCTCGAGGTCTCGGTCGCACCGGTCGACTCGGCAGCCGTCTGCGCGTCGTCCCCCGTGCTGGATCCGCACGCCGACAGCGCGAGCGCAAGCCCGAGCGCGAGCGCCGGCAGAGAGCCATTCATGGCTTCACGATACCTCGTGTGGCTCAGAGGAGGGTGCGGAAGCGCGCCGGCACCGCCACCATCGGCTCCTGACGCATGGCCACCACCTGACGACGGCCGTGAGCCCTGTAGACCCCCCGCTCGGTCTGTTTGACGATTTTGCGCAGTTGGCGCCGCGGGGGCGAGAACTCGGGCACCGCTGCGG
The DNA here is from genome assembly GCA_963812265.1 of uncultured Actinomycetota bacterium. Lineage (GTDB taxonomy): Bacteria > Actinomycetota > Actinomycetes > Propionibacteriales > Nocardioidaceae > Nocardioides. The sequence continues at coordinate 1,663,931 of CAWEUL010000001.1, read as the reverse complement.
GGTCGACGGCGGTGGTGATCTCATCGAGAAGGTCCACGAGCTCGTCGCCGGCGAACTGCCAGCTGGTCGCCGCCGCGCGGCCCTCGGCATCGGCGAGCGCCTTGCGATGGTCACCGGTGGTCTTGAGATGGTCCCTTTCCGCGAACTTGAGATGGAACATGTAGAGCTGCGGGTCGATCTCGAAGGGCACCGTCGTGCCGTGGGAGCCCGCTACCCACGGCGCCGGCACACGCTTGAGGGCCGGCTTGCACATCAGCGGCACGAACTTCGCCCAGTGCCGTTGGTCCAGGACCGGCCTCCCGGGATCCAGGGCGGGCTCCCGGGGCGCGTCGTGGACGACATTGAGGTTCATCGCACCGAGCACCGGCGAGTCGCCTCGAGCGTCGAGCAGGTCACGCAACCCGGAGAACCGGCGGGGATCGGCCACGAGGAACTCGTCGGCGTCGGCGAACAGAATGGCGTCGTAGGCCTCGAGGAGCCCAGCGGCGATGTTGCTCACCAGGCTCATCCGGGTGTTCTCGAAGTGCTTGTCACCCCAGTCGGGGATCCGGATCACCGAGCAGGGGAGGTCCTCGGTCGAGCCATCCACGGTGTTGTCGTCGATGACGAACAGGTTCTCGACGCCGCATTCCGCGCCGTAGTGCGCGAGCCAACGGGGGAGCATCACCTGCTCGTCGCGCACCATCGTCAGGGCGGCGAGCCTCACGCAGCGCACCCCGTGGTCGTCGACGAGCGGACCGGGCGCGAACTCACGAGCGACGCAGCCGGCTCAGCATGACCGCGTGGTCGGTGATGCTGGGAATCGGCGCAGACCGGTCAGCCACGTACGACTCGACAGTGAGTGAGGGCGAGGCAAAGATCCAGTCCACCCGGGCACCCCGTGGCGGGGCGCATCCCGAGCCGCCCACAGCGCTGACCAGCGGTGTCGCCGACGTGACCCGACACAGAGCCTGGGCCTTCTCGTTGAAGTCGCCGGTCACGACGACCGGAAGGCCACTGGCGGCGAGCTTGTTGAAGATGCCCACCTCGATCGCCATGGCCCGGTCGCGCTCGGCCTGCATCCCTCGTGGGGAGTTGTGCACGTTGACGGCCCAGATCTCGGCGCCGGTGGCGACGTTGGCCAGCCGAACCACGGGCGCGGGCCGGATCTGGCCGCTGAACGGGATATTGAACGTCCAGGCCTCCTTGAGGCTCCACACGCCGGTGTTCCACGCCAAGGTTGTCGGCACGCCGGCGCTGCCGAGGCTCTCGCCGGGATAGACGCCGTATCCGGGCGCGTTGCGGCGGAAGACCGAGAGCTGGTCGCGTTGGATCTCGGAGAAGCCGACGATGCTGGCGCCGCGGGAGGTGATGTACCGCGTGGCATTCAGCGCTCGGGCGGTGCCAGGGCCGTAGCCGGACTTCCCCCGGGTGTGCTGGCTGCCCAAGATGTTGAAGCTCGCCACGACGAACGAGCTGATCGACTGGACCCGAGCGAGCTTCTCGGCTTCGGCGGCCAGCTTCTTGGCCTGCTCGGCCTTGCTGGGCGGCCGTTTGCGCAGATGCACTCCCGGCTGAACCGTCAGGGGCGACCCGGGCGGTGCCACGGAGGCCCGGATCGGGAACTCGTGTGCTCGCTGGCCCAGGGGTGGCGCAGCCGGATAGACCTCGGGGCTGCTCACGCTGAGCTCCGCGGCAGCCTCTTGGCCTCCGTCGAGGACCGCCCCCTGGCTCACGTCACCCTGAGCGGTGAAGCGGCTCCCGCCGAAGACCAGCGCGATGACGACCACGCCGGCACAGGCCAGCAGCAACGCCTGGGCTCCGCGCAGGGCAGACGGCATCCCGGCGCGGTGCTTCGTCCTGCGTCGCTTGCCCGTCATCGGTATCGCCTCATGGTAGGGGCCGAGCCTGTCCTGGCCCAACCGCTGGTCGCGGGTCCGGCCAGCACGTGCGGTCCTCTCGTTGCTCTGTGTCCACGCGGTTCCGAGCTCCTGCCACGGCCGACGCGTCCGTCCAGGACACCACCTTACGCGGTGTGGGGCCCTCCTACTGAGTTGCCGAGGACCCCGGTGCCTCATCCGCCCCGGGCGACCAGTCCGGCTGCCACGGCCGCTGCGTCGCTCCCCGGCGGTGGCGGCACGTCGGGTGGCGGGTCGCCCGGACCGGCCAGCACCGGCCGCAGGTCAGCCGGATCCCCATGGACCGCGTAGCCGGCGTCGGCGACCTCGGTCAACCAGGACCGCGTGACGAGCTCCAGGTCCGGGCCCAGCCGTGCCGGGGTCCGAGGAGGGGTCGCCGCCCGGGCGGCGAGCTCGCCCTCGGCGTACTCACGCTTGACGACACGCAGCCGGGCTTCGGGGGGTAGACGGGTCCCCAGCTCCCGGTTGACTGCCCGCAGCAGAGCGATCTCGGGCCCGCCCAGGGACGGGTTCGCAGGCACGGGCACGGCGGGGTCGACCAGGCCGCGGTCGATGCCGCAGGCGTCCGCAAACCGGTTCCACAGCTCATCTCGACGCGCTCCGGGCGCCGGGCACACCACCAGATGCCCGCGGCCGGCCGGCAGCAGGGCAGTCCAGCGGCGTAGGACGTCCGCGAAGTCCTGGGCGTGCCAGAAGTGCGGCCGCACACCGCCCGCGTCGGGGCCCAGATCGCGCCCGGAGTCGCCAAGCAGCTCGCTGCTCTCGAACTCCGCGAAGCTGCGGGTGTCGCCCAGCTTGACCTCCTCCTGCCAGTGCGCAACCGCCTGACGGCCGAGGTCGCGAGCCGTGACGACGACGTCGACCTCGACGCCGGCCAGCGGGCCCAGGGCCCAGGCCACCTGGTCGGGGGTCGCCCCGGCGAGCACCTCGTGGCTGATCACCCCCGTGCCGCCGGTCTCCTGGGCGAACTCCCGGGCGCGCGCACACACTGCCGCCCAGGTGCCTGCGACCGTGACCGGGTCCAGGCCGAACCGTGCCGCGCTCCCGCGCACTTCGGCGGCGCCCTGGAACATCGCCCCGGGACGGATGAAGGGATAGATCACACCCCCGGCGCGAAGCCGGTCTCGATGCCCGGCCAGCAACGCCTGCAGGTAGGTGGTGCCGGTCTTCCTCAGGCCGACGTGGAGGACGACGCGCACGTGGCCATCGTGCCACGGCAAGGCCCCGCGTGACCGGTAGCGTGTGGCCGTGAGCACCGCCCCGTCCCGCGTCTACGTGGCCCGCCTCGTCGGGTTGCCGGTCTTCGACCCGCGCGGCGACCAGGTGGGCAAGGTGCGTGACGTGGTCGTGGCGGTCCCCCGCGAGGGCCGCCAGCCCCGAGTGCTCGGCCTCGTGGTGGAAGTGTTCGGCCGACGCCGGATCTTCGTGCCGATGACCCGGGTGACCAACATCGACCGAGGCCAGGTCTACACGACCGGGCTGGTGAATATGCGGCGCTTCGAGCAGCGCGGCACCGAGACGCTGGTCATCGGCCAGATGCTGGATCGCCACGTCGTGGTCAAGGAATCCGGCGTCCACGGCACCATCGTCGACGTCGCCATGGAGCAGAGCCGGGTCCGCGACTGGATGCTGAGCCGGGTGGCGGTCCAGGAGTCGGCCCGCAGCTTCCGGCGGCGCGGCCAGACCCATGTCCTCGAGTGGGATGCCGTCGAGGGTCTCGCGACACCGCAGGCGACCCAGGGCGCAACCCAGCTCATTGCCGCGCTGAACGAGATGCGCCCGGCCGACGCCGCCGGCCAGATCCATGACCTCCCCCGCGAACGCCGCTCCGCGGTGGTCCAGGCGTTGGGCAACGAGCGCCTTGCCGACATTCTCGAGGAGCTGCCCGCCGAGGACCAGGTCGAGGTCCTCGGCCACCTGGACCCCGAGCGGGCCGCGGACATCCTGGAAGAGATGTCCGCCGACGACGCCGCGGACCTGATCGCCGACCTCCCCGCGGAGACCGCTGCCACCTTGCTGGCGCTGATGGAGCCGGACGAGGCCAAGGACGTCCGACGTCTGATGGAGTACGACGAGGAGACCGCGGGCGGGATGATGACGCCGGAGCCGGTGATCCTTCCGCCCGACGCGACGGTGGCCGAGGCGCTGGCCCACGTGCGCCGCCAGGAGCTTCCGACCTCCCTGGCCGCCCAGGTCTATGTGTGCCGAGCGCCGCTGGAGACGCCGACCGGACGGCTGCTGGGGCTGGCGCACATCCAGCGGCTCCTAAGGGAGCCGCCCTCGGAGCTCGTCGCGGGGCTGCTGGACAAGGAGACGACCTACGTCCACGCGGACGCGGGCATCCAGGAGGTCGCCGCCCACGTGGCCTACTACAACCTCACCGCCGCGCCCGTGGTCGACGACCAGGGCCGCCTGCTCGGCGTGGTCACCGTCGACGACCTGCTCGACCACATGCTTCCGCCCAACTGGCGCGACCAGGCGGGTCGGGGCAGCGAGCACGGGCGGGCAGGCTGAGCGATGAACGAGACCCGGTCGGGCCGTAACCGCCTCGAGACGCCGCGCGAGACTCGGCGGATCGTGATCCGACGGCCCGACCCCGAGTCCGACGCGTTCGGCGTCTTCGCCGAGCAGTTCGCGCGGTTCATGGGCACAGCCAAGTTCCTCGTCTACATGACGCTGGTGGTGGGGTTCTGGATCGGGTGGAATGCGCTGGCGCCGCAGGGCTGGCGGTGGGACGACTACCCCTTCATCTTCCTCACCCTGGTGCTGAGCCTGCAGGCGTCGTACGCCGCTCCGCTGATCCTGCTCGCACAGAACCGGCAGGAGGTGCGCGACAAGGTCATCGCCGAACAGGATCGCCAGGTCAACGCCCGTGCCCACGCCGACATGGAGTACCTCGCGCGCGAGGTCGCCTCGCTGCGGATGTCGGTGGGCGAGGTCGTGACCCGCGACTTCCTCCGCGCCGAGCTGCGCAGCCTGGTGCAGGAGCTCGACGAGATGGGCCACTCTGCGGGCGCCGCGGCCGACGACACCGGCCCCGCGACCGACTAGGCCCGGCGACTACGCTGGGTGACCATGAGCACCCCCGCACGCGAGCAGGTCGACGCTGCCCTGGCCACGGTCAACGACCCCGAGATCAAGCGCCCCATCACCGACCTGGGAATGGTCGACTCGGTGGAGATCTCCGATGACGGCACGGTGCGCCTGCACATCCTGCTCACCGTCGCCGGGTGCCCGATGCAGGACACCATCCGCCGCGAGGTGACCGCCGCCGTCTCGCCGGTGGACGGAGTGACCTCCGTCGAGATCTCGCTGGGGGTGATGTCCCCCGAGCAGCGCGCCGGCCTGCAGGAGGTGCTCAGAGGCGGGCAGGCCCAGCGCGAGATCCCGTTCGCCCAGGCCGACTCCCTGACCCGGGTCCTGGCCGTGGCCAGCGGCAAGGGCGGCGTCGGCAAGTCCTCCCTCACGGTCAACCTCGCGCTCGCCCTCGCGGCACGTGGCCGCCGCGTCGGCATCGTCGACGCCGACATCTACGGTCACTCGGTCCCGGCCATGCTCGGCGTCGCGGACAGCCGGCCCACGCAGGTCGAGGAGATGATCATGCCGGTGCCGACCGCCTCGGGCGTCTCGGTGATCTCCATCGGGATGCTCAAGCCGCGCCGGGACCAGGTGGTCGCCTGGCGCGGGCCGATGCTGGACCGCGCCCTGGTGCAGATGCTCTCGGACGTCTATTGGGGAGACCTGGACGTCCTGCTCCTCGACCTGCCGCCCGGCACCGGCGACGTGGCCATCTCGCTGGGTCAACATCTGCCCAACGCCGAGGTTCTCGTCGTGACGACTCCGCAGGAGGCCGCTGCCGAGGTCGCCGAGCGGGCCGGCACGATGGCCTCGATGATGCACCAACGGGTGGTGGGCGTCGTCGAGAACATGAGCTTCCTGGCCTGCCCCCACTGCGGGCCGGAGCACCGGCTCGAGGTGTTCGGGTCCGGCGGCGGCGCCCGCGTCGCCCAGACGCTCTCCGAGCGATTCGGGTACGACGTCGCGGTGCTCGGGGAGATCCCGCTCGACCTCTCGCTGCGTGAGGGTGGGGACGCCGGCAAGCCGATCGTCGACGCCGACCCCACCTCACCGGCCGCTGTGGAGCTGATCCGGGTGGCCGAGCACCTGGACGGCCGTGGGCGCGGTTTGGCAGGTCGCCAGCTGGGACTGACTCCGACCAGTAAGTTCTGACCCATGTTCGGGGTCGGGTTGAGCGAGCTGGCGGTGATCGCCTTCATCGCGGTGCTCGTCGTTGGGCCCGAGCGGATTCCCGACCTGGCCCGTCAGGCCGGTCGGATGCTCCGCCAGCTCCGCACGCTGGCCAACTCGGCCCGTGACGAGCTGCGCACCGAGCTGGGCGAGGACTACGCCGATCTCGAGCTGCGCGACCTCGACCCGCGCACCATCGTCCGCAAACACATCATCGAGGCGATGGAGGACGACGAGGAGGAGGGTCCCAAGCCGCGGCGGCAACGGCCGCTCGGCGAGGGTGAGCGGCCGCCGTACGACGTCGACGCGACCTGACTCCCGACGACCCCGTCAGCGTCGGCTGGCGACGGCGGCCAGCTGGGCGAAGGGAAGCAGGACCAGCCGCCCGCCGGCCTCCGCGACCTCCGCGAAGTCGTGCCCCACGCGGCGCACGACGCCCTCGTGGGCGCGTTCGTCGAGGCAGTGGAACACGCAGGGGTCACCGGCGTCGGCCAGCCGCCGCAGCGCCGAGGCGACCGAGAGCCGGCTGACTGCCGGCCAGGCCACCTCCGCGACCGAACGATCCGAGGCGCCCGCCACGGCGCCGATCGCCGCCCAACGCACGATCCAGTCGCGGCCCGGCCCCTCGACCAGGCACCATCCGTCACTGACCCGTCGCAGCTGACCGCTCACCGAGCCGACGCCGATGACGTCCATCGCGACCTCGGAGTCGAGCGAGGCCATCAGCCGGCTGGCGAGCGTCACCGCGGCGTACTCGGCGCGGCTGCGGTCGGCCAGCTCCGCCTCGCGGTCGGCGGCGAACATCGCCTCGGCCTGCTGCTCCAGGTCATCGAAGAGTGCGAACAGCTCCTCTTCCCACGCCATGTCGCGAGCCTGCCACGGCTCCCCCGGGCACGTCACCTGGGGACAACCACCTTGACGAATCTTGTCTAAAGTGTCTTAACTAGCGTAAACAGATGCAAACGTAAGGATCTGGCCATGGAACGTTCCGGACCGACCGTTCCCCGGAGCCTGGCCGTGTGGCTGGCCGTGACCATCGGGGGGCTCGGGGTGTGGTCGCTCGCCCTGCCGCCCGTGCTCGAGGCCGCCAGCGCCGTCGCGTCGGGAGCCGGGCCCGTCGTCCCGTTCACCGGGTGGCTGCGAGGGCTGGCCGGTGGGGCCGGGACCGTGAGCGCGGCATGGCTCTGGCTGAACGCCTGTCTCGTGGTCGCCGACTCCTTGCGCGGTCCACGGCTGTCGGTGTCGGCATCTCGGCCCGTCCGCCGCCTGCTCTACGCCGCCTGCGGCGTCGCCCTGGTCCCGCTCGCGGCGCCACCCGCCCACGCCGACCCCCACCTGGTCGCTCCACACCCTGCCCCCGTGAACGGACCTGCCCTGGCGCGACTGGCCGGTCTCCCGCTGCCCGAGCGTGCGGAGTCGGGACCCTCGAGGCACGCCTCCCCGGGTCCGAGGACCTCCGCGTGGTCACCCGAGATCATCGTGGGTCCGGGAGACACCCTGTGGGGCCTCGCCGCGCGCACCCTGCCCGAGCACGCACCCGCGGCCGCGATCACTCGCCGCTGGCATGCGCTCTACCGCAGCAACCGGGCCGTGATCGGGGCCGACCCCGACCTGATCCGTCCCGGCCAGCACCTGCACCTGCCCCGCCCGTGACCCCGCGACCCGGCAGCTAGCCCCGTCGCGCCCAGGAGAGGAGACCCCATGACCGTGCGGACCTTCGAACGTCCCGTGCCCCTCCCGCTCGGGAGCGTCCAAGGCGCGCTCGCGCTCGACCTGGCACCGCGCCACGACCCTCCGCCGCTCGGCCGGGCCTCTGGCCGGCGGGGCGGAGACGCGGTGACCGTCGACGTCGTCCTGCGGCGCCGCCTGGAGCAGTGGTCCCACCGCTACGCCCAGGCGGTCGTGGAGATCGTCGAGGGCGACCGGCCGGTGACCCAGGTGGTGCGTTGGACCCGGCCCAGCGTGTACGCCGACCTGTCCCGACGGGCGCAGCTGGTCGCCCGCGCCGCGGGCCGCACCGCCGGGGTGGGGAGGCCGGCGCCTGCGATCCGGCCCCAGGTCTGCGGCGTCCGCACCTGCTTCGTCAGCGACACCGTCCTCGAGGCCGGCATCCACGTGCGCTACGGGCAGCGTTCGCGCGCTGTGGCGGCCCGCTTCGAGCTGGTGGGCGGTCGCTGGCAGTGCAGTGCCCTGGAGTTCGCGTGAGCGTCAGCCGTTGACCCGCGTCGTGAGACCCGTGGGGCCGCCCGGCGCTCCGTGGCACTTCTTGTACTTCTTGCCGGAGCCACACGGGCACTGCGCGTTCCGCCCGACACCTGCAAAGGGGTCGTCGGCGTTCGTGACGGTGCCGCCGGTGACCTGCGTCTTCCCGTCCTCCGTCGGCGCGGAGTACGCCAGCCGCTGGGGCGCCTGCGCGTCACCGAGTCCACGCGCGCGGATCTGCGGCGCCTCCTTGGCCTGGGCCATCGCCTCGGGCGCCTGGACCAGATCGAAGACTCCCTCGTCCTCGAGCTCGGCCGGCTCGTCCTCCTCCTCGACCTGAACATCGAGGTTGAACAGGAAGCCGACCGACTCCTCCTGGATGCCGTCCATCATCGCGGCGAACATGTCGAAGCCCTCGCGCTGGTACTCCACCAACGGGTCGCGCTGGGAGTAGGCGCGCAGGTAGATGCCCTCACGCAGGTAGTCCATCTCGTAGAGGTGTTCGCGCCACTTCCGGTCCAGGACCGAGAGGACGACGCGCCGCTCCAGCTCGCGCATCACCTCCTCGCCCACCTCGGCCTCGCGACGGTCATAGGCCGCCTGCGCGTCCTTCTGGATGAGCTCGATCAGCTCGTCTCGGTCCAGGTTCGCGCGATCACCCGCATCCTCCTCGAGCTGATGCTGGTCGAGCGTGACCGGGTAGAGCTGCTTGAGCGCCACCCACAGGGCGTCGAGGTCCCACTCCTCGGCGAACTCCTCGGTAGCCGCGGTGACATAGCCCCGCACCACGTCGTCGATGAACGTGCGGATCTGCTGCTCCAGGTCCGCACCCTCGAGCACCTGCCGGCGCTCGGCGTAGATGACCTCGCGCTGGCGGCTCATCACGTCGTCGTACTTGAGGACGTTCTTGCGGGACTCGAAGTTCTGCGACTCGACCTGGCCCTGGGCGTTGGCGATGGCGCCGGTGACCCGCTTGTTCTCGATCGGCACGTCGTCGGGCACCTTGAGCGCCACCAGCACCCGGTCGACCCAGTCGGACTTGAACAGGCGCATCAGCTCGTCCTGCAGCGACAGGTAGAACCGCGACTCCCCCGGGTCCCCCTGACGGCCCGACCGGCCGCGGAGCTGGTTGTCGATGCGCCGCGACTCGTGCCGCTCGGTGCCGACCACGTACAGGCCACCGACCCCGCGCACCGCGTCGTGCTCGGTCTCGACCCTGGCCTTGATCGTCTCGACCATCTCCGGCCACGCCGATTCGTACTCCTCGGGGGTGTCGTGCGGGTCCAGGCCCTGCTTGCGCAGCTCGTCGTCGGCCAGGAAGTCGACCGACCCCCCCAGCATGATGTCGGTGCCTCGACCGGCCATGTTCGTGGCGACCGTGACCGCACCCTTGTGGCCGGCCAGCGCGACCACCTTCGCCTCGTCGGCGTGCTGCTTGGCGTTCAGCACCGTGTGCGGGATCCCACGCTTCTTCATCAGCGCAGACAGGTGCTCGGACTTCTCGACCGAGACGGTGCCGACCAGCACCGGCTGGCCCTGACGGTATCGCTCCTCGATGTCGGCGACCACCGCGTCGTACTTCGCGGCCTCGGTGCGGTAGACCAGGTCGGGCTGGTCGATGCGCGCCATCGGCATGTTCGTGGGGATCGGCACCACACCCAGGCCGTAGATCTTGTCGAACTCCGAGGCCTCGGTCATGGCCGTACCGGTCATGCCTGAGAGCTTCTCGTAGAGACGGAAGTAGTTCTGCAGGGTGACGGTGGCCAGCGTCTGGTACTCCTCGCGGACCTGGACGCCCTCCTTGGCCTCGATCGCCTGGTGCAGGCCGTCGTTGTAGCGGCGCCCCGACAGCATCCGACCGGTGTGCTCGTCGACGATGAGGACCTCGCCCTCCATGACGACGTACTCCTTGTCGTTGCGGAAGAGCTCCTTGGCTTTGATCGAGTTGTTGAGGAAGGAGATCAGCGGCGTGTTGACCGAGTCGTAGAGGTTCTCGATCCCCAGGTGGTCCTCGACCCGCGTGATGCCGGGCTCGAGCACCGAGATCGTGCGCTTCTTCTCGTCGACCTCGTAGTCGACGTCACGCGAGAGCGTGCTCGCGAGGGTGGCGAACTCGGCGTACCAGCGCACCTCGTCCTGCGTGGGGCCGCTGATGATCAGCGGCGTCCGGGCCTCGTCGATCAGAATGGAGTCGACCTCGTCCACGATGGCGTAGTGGTGGCCGCGCTGGACACAGTCCTCGATCGAGCTGGCCATGTTGTCGCGCAGGTAGTCGAAGCCGAGCTCGTTGTTGGTGCCGTAGGTGACGTCGCAGGCGTAGGCCGCGCGCCGCTCGTCGGGCTTCATCGACGGCAGGATCACACCTGTGGAGAGCCCGAGGAAGTGATAGATGCGACCCATCCACTCGGCATGGTATTTCGCGAGGTAGTCGTTCACCGTGACCACGTGGACGCCCTTGCCGGTCAGGGCGTTGAGGTAGGTCGCCAGCGTCGCGACCAGCGTCTTGCCCTCGCCGGTCTTCATCTCGGCGATGTTGCCGAGATGGAGCGCGGCCCCACCCATGATCTGGACATCGAAGTGGCGCTGGCCGATCACGCGGCGCGCCGCCTCTCGCACCGTGGCGAAGGCCTCGGGCATCAGCTCGTCGAGGGTCTCGCCCTTCTCCAGTCGCGCCTTGAGCTCAGCGGTCATCGCCTGCAGCTCGTCGTCCGACATGGCGACGAACTCGTCCTCGATGGCGTTGACCGCCTTGGCGACGGCCTCGAGCTGTCGCAGGATCTTGCCCTCGCCGATGCGAAGGAGCTTGTCGAGGATGGCAGGCACGTGGGTGTACTCCTGAGATGGACGGATGACCCGGTCGGTGAGTCGGTCGGGGCAGTCGGTCGGGCAGTCAGTCGGTCGGGCGGTCGGCGGCACGGTTCCGCCGTCCGGCGACGCACCCGCCATGGTACCTACGCATCCCATCCGGCGCGGAATCACACCGCCGCAGCACTCGCCGTCGCGTCCGAGGCGGGGTGCCGACGAGGGTGGCCCGGCTCAGGACGGCTGCTCCTGGGGCAGGGTCAGTCGCGGGACACCGCCGAGACGGCGGTGGAAGCGGACGTGCTCGGCACGCGCGTCGAGGCATCCCCACAGCGCCCGATGTGCCCCCCAGGGCAGTGGTTCGTCCCCGTGGCGCCAGGTCGGGCCGAACCCGATCCACACCGGTGTCCAGTCCGCGGCGACGTCCCAGGCACCACGCTGCTGCGTCACCAGTCGGCGGCGGACCTGGAACTCCATCCGCGGGCCGTCGACGCAGATCGGTGCTGTACGCAGCGGCCAGACGAGCATGTCGAGCGCCATCAGCTCGAGCTCGAGGTCGACCACGTGGCGAGGGTCGACCAGGACTGTCGCCACGTTCTCATGTGGAGCGCGTCTCACCCCGGCACGCTAACCCGCCGAAGGGGTCGTCGTCAGCCTCGACGGACCGGACGTGGACGGGCTTCGGCGGATCGCGCGATGCTGAACCCATGGACCTACGCCGACTCGGACCGCAGGACGCGCAGGTCGTGCAGGAGCTGCTCGCGAGCGACCCGGGGTATGCCGAACGGATCACCGGTCGGCCGCCCGGGCCCCGCGACGGCCGTGACCTGCTCCGTCTGGTCCCCGCCGGCTTCTCACTCGAGAACAAGCACGTGCTCGGGCTGTTCGACGGCGACCTGCTCGTGGCGGTGGTCGATCTGTTGCGGGGATACCCGGACCCCGATCACGCGTTCGTCGGGCTTCTCCAGGTGCGCGGCGACCGGCAGCACGAGGGGCTCGGTCGGGCCTTGCACGACCAGGTGGTCGCCGGCCTGTCAGCCTGGCCGGAGATCGCTCGACTCCGCCTGGCGATCGTGGACACGAACGCCGACACAGCCACACCGTTCTGGACCCGGCTCGGCTACCTCCCCACGGGAGAGGCCGTGCCGTTCCACGACGAGGGCCACCTGCCGACGACCGCCCGGCTGTACGAGCGGTCGGTGGCGCGCGACTGAGCCCGGGGTCGTGCCCCCGGGCGGCGCCCGCTACTCGGCCAGTGGGAGGGCAGCGGCCAGCGCTGCGGCCAGATCACCGCGTGGATCGACCACCACGTCATCGAGCTCGAGCCACCCCGCCAACCGCCGTAGCTCGGCGGCCAGCTCAGCGGCAGTGCTCTCGGGCGCGCCGGCCTCGGCATAGGCGCCCTTGACCACGAGACGTCGGTCGGCCCGGTCGGCCTTCAGGTCCACCCGGGCCACGATCTGGTCACCGAGCAGGAACGGCAGGACGTAGTAGCCGTGGACCCGTCGATCCGGAGGAACGTAGATCTCGATCCGGTAGTGGAAGTCGAAGAGCGCCTCGGCGCGCGCCCGCTCCCAGACCACGGGGTCGAAGGGGCTCAGCAGCGCGCGAGCCGAGACGCGCCGCGGCAGGCGTGCGTCACGATGCAGGTACGCCGGACGCCGCCAGCCCCGCACCTGCACCGGTTCGAGCTCGCCGCTCTCCACCAGCTCGGCGACGGCAGCCTTGGCATCAGCCACCGACATCCGGAAGTAGTCGCGCAGGCACTGGAGGGTGCCGACGCCGTGGGCCGACGCAGCCCGCCGCACCAGCTCACGCGCCGCCTCGGCACGCGTCGGCGTCGGACGCGCGAGGATCTCCTCCGGGAGTACGCGCTCGGGCAGGTCGTAGAGCACCTCGAACTGGGCGGTGCGACCCGCGATCGCCAGGTCCCCGACGAGGAACTGGTAGTCGAGCACACGCCGGGCATCAGACCAGTTCCACCCCCAGTGCTCCTTGACCCGGGGGCCACTGAACTCTCCGTCCAGGTCGCGCGCCGTCACCGGGCCGCGCGCGCGCACGGCGGCGAGCACCGAAGCCTCCAGGTCGGGACTGGCCTGGAGCACGCTCCACTTCCCACGCTTGGCTCGGTAGTCCGCCATCCGGTGCTGCATCATCGGCCACAGGTCCACGGGCATGAACGCCTGCACGTGGGCCCAGTACTCCACCATCCGGCGCGGCTTCCGCTCCGAGGCGCGACGCAGGAGCTCGGTGTCGTAGGCACCCATGCGGGAGTAGAGCGGCATGTAGTGGGCGCGCTGGAGCACGTTGACCGAGTCGACCTGGAGGACCCCGGTGCGGCCCAGGGTGCGGGCGAACGTGCGCATCGTCGGCACGGCGTGCGGGGGGTCGGCGAAGCCCTGGGCCGCGAGCGCGACGCGGCGCGCCTGGGCCGAGGACAGCTCTCTCACCGGGTCGCGTGCGCTCGCCTCACGGCAGGTCGAGCAGCTTCTCCTTCACGGCGTACATGACGGCCTCCATGCGCGAGTGCAGCTGGAGCTTCTCCAAGATGTTGCGGACGTGGTTCTTGACGGTGTTCTCGCTGATGAACAGCTGCTTGGAGATCTCACGGTTGTTCATGCCGCGCGCCACGAGCCGGAGCACCTCCAGCTCGCGCTCGGTGAGCCGGAGACCCGGCACGTGGGCCTTATCGGGCTTCGACATCTGCTTGAACTCGTCGATCAGCTTGACCGCCATCGAGGGGCTGATCAACGACTGGCCTTCCGCCACCACCCGGACAGCCTGGGCCACCTCTTCGATCGAGGAGTCCTTGAGGAGGTACCCGGACGCGCCGCCCTTGACCGCTTCGTACAGGTCGGCTTCCTCGTCGGACACCGTGAGCATGATGATCTTCGCCGAGGGGACCGCCTCCTTGATCGCAAGGCAGGCCTCGATACCGGTGCGCTTGGGCATCCGGACGTCGAGCAGCACCACGTCGGGCGCCATGCTGGAGGCGAGCTGGGTGCCCTCGAGGCCGTCCCCGGCCTCGCCCACCACATCGATCCCGGGCTCGGCGCCGAGGAGCATGGTGATGCCACGCCGGAAGAGCTCCTGGTCGTCGACGACGAGAACTCTGATGGGCTCCGGCTCCGCGAGATCAGTCACCCATCAATCATGGCACGCGGGCAGCCCGCTCCGGTCAGCCCTCGCCGTCGAGGTCCAGGGAGATCACGCCGTAGTCGTAGCCACGCCGGCGATAGACCACCGAGGGCCGTTCACTCTCCTTGTCGACGAACAGGTAGAAGTCGTGGCCGACCAGCTCCATCTCGTAGAGCGCCTGGTCGAGGGTCATCGGCGCCGCCTGGTGGGTCTTCTCCCGCACCACCAGCGGCCCGTCACCGGTCACCGTGATCGGTCCGACCTGCCGCTCCAGCCCGGGTTCGTCGTCCACATCGTCCTCGAAGGTGACCAGACCGGTGGCCGTGCCGCGCGCGGGGGCCGAGCCTCGGGTCTGGCGTCCTCGCACGCGTCGGTCGGCCGCTCGACGCATCTGCGAGGCCATCTTGTCCACGGCCAGGTCCAGCGCCGACATCTTGTCGGCGGCTGCGGCCTCGGCTCGGATCACCGGGCCCCGGGAGAAGGCCGTGAGCTCGACCCGGGTCGACCGGTCGGCCTGCCGCGGGTTGCGTTCCTGCTCGACCTCGACGTCGACCCGGATGATGCGATGATCGTGCTTCTCCAACCGGGCGAGCTTGTCGGACACGTGTTCGCGGAATCGGTCGGACACCTCGCAGTGTCGGCCGGTGACCACAACCTCCATGTGTACCTCCTGTGCGTCGGACAGTTGGCTGAGGGGTCCGAGCGAGGCGATCCACCGCGCACGCCGCCGCCCTCTCCCTCCTGACGCTAGCCCGAACCCGTCGAGGAAGAAAGCGATCGGCCTGAAGATCGGCTGTGACCTGGTCGCTGCCGGCGGGCGGGTCTCACCGCCGTACGGGGACTCGTCGAACGGTCTGGCCCACCGTCGCCACCCCCGCGACGGCCAGCCCGACCGCCTCGAGTGCGCGTTGTGCCTCTCGGGCGGTCGCGCCGGTCGTCAGGACGTCGTCGCAGACCACGAGCTGGGCCGTGGGACGCCACCGGGCGACCCTCCTGAGGACGGTCGAAGGCACCCACATGGAGCCCGCCAGGTTGGCCGCCCGCTCGCCTGCGCTGAGCCCCGCCTGATCTTGCACCCCGCCTCGGGAACGCAGCGCGCTGGTGGCACGGATGTCGCAGCCGGCACGGAGCAGTGCCGCGGCAGCACCCTGCGTCAGCTCTCGAAGAGGGTCGTGCCCACGGCGGCGGACGGCGGCGGGCGCCGACGGCACCGGAACGACGAGCACGGGCCACCGAGGGTCGACCTGGGGTGCGACCGCGGTCGCCAGCAGCAGCGCCAGCGGCCCCCGGAGGCCGCGGACCCCCTTCTCCTTGTAGGCGAGCAGGAGTGACCGGAGCGGGTCGGCGTACGGGCCCGTCGCCCAGCACGGCGCCAGGCCAGCGGGACACGGATCGGGACGGGTGGGATAGGCCGACCCGGGCAGCCCCGCCCGACACGCGGGGCAGAGCACCCGACCGGGCCGATCACAGCCCGCGCACCGGCTACCGAGCAGCAGGTCGGCGGCGGCGTCGCGCAGTGGGACCATCGGCCCATGCCACCAGCCGCGGGCCGCTCTCTCAAGCCGACCGCCCAGCGCTGTGGACAGTCGGCCGGGGCTCAGCCGACGTAGGTCAGAGTGGCCAGGTCGACCCCGCCGGGCGGTTCGCTCCGCCCGGGGCCCGTGAGATCGATGATCCACTTCGGCGAGACCGCGTAAGCAGGCTCGGACTCGACGGGCGAGCTGACCAGCCACCTCATCCGGCCCTGCACCGTGTCCGTGGAGCCGGTGGCGCCACTGGGTGAGCCGTCCACATTGAGGTCCCGGATCTGGGAGATGCCCTCGGTCAGCTGCGAGAGCACCGCCAGCGAGGTCGGACTGCTCCAGCCGAGGTCGCGGACGTTCAGGGGCGCGCCGCCCTCCCAGGGCAACGTCCGTGCCTTCTGCAGGCGGACCCGAGCCTGGCCACCGGTCTCCACTCGGCTCACGACGACGACGTCGTCGGACCGGCGGCCGTCGATCAGGGCGGCGAACCGGGTGCCGTCCCGCGAGACGGTGAACGAGGCGACCCGCTGCCCGGTGATGCCTGGCGCCGTCACGGGGACCGCCACGTTGTCGACCACCACGTACACGCGCGCATCGCCGGCGCGGCGGTCCACGAGCCACAGACGACCGGCGAGATCCCAGGACGGGGGCAGGAGGTCGGTCCAGCCGTCGAGCACCTCCGGATCGGAGCGCTCGGTGCCGTGCAGCGGGCCGGTGAGCACGGACTGGCCGGACTCCGTCACGCCGGCGACGTGGCGCGTGGTGGGGTCCACAGCGATGCTGCGCACTCCGAAGTCGGTGCGCCCGAACTCGCCGTCGACAGGGGCGAGCGCGTCGATCGGTCCCGTGACGAGGCGGCCGTCCCGCAGCGCGAAGGGATCGGCGGAGGCGAGGAACCCGGTCGGGTCGAACTCGGCTCCGAAGTCGATCGGCAGCTCGTCCACGCCACCGGGGAGCGCGAGTGGTCGAGTCCCGACGATCACCCGCAAGGCCGTCACACCCGGAACCTGCCGCAGGGTCCAGGTGAACTGGCTCATCATCAGCTCGGTCTCCTGGGGACTCAGCTGACTGACGCCGCTCGCGAGCGTGACCTCCGCGACCCCGTCGGTCACCGTCACCGACACGACCGAGGTGGCACGGGCTGGGACGAAGCTGCTCACGACCTGCGACAGCGAAGGCGCCGGACCTTCGAGCAGGCTGCGCACCAGGGTCGCGGGCAGCTGGTCGCCGCGGGGAAGGTAGACCGGCTCGGGAGCCAGAGTCTCCCCACGCTTCTCGAAGAAGTAGACCGACACCGGCACGAAACGCTGCTCGAACCAGGTGTCGGGCACGATCAGCGCGTTGGGGACCCCGTCGATCCGATACTCACTGTTCTCGAACACCATCGGGAAGCGCAGAACGCTGTCAGCGTCCCCCAGCGGCCCGACCCAGCTGCCGCGGCCGTCGATCTCGGCGGCGTCGTCCAGGGTGACCCGGATCTCGGAGGAACCGACGGGACGGGAGGCCTTGGCATAGACGATCGTCGCCTCATCGGGCTCCCACGCGGCTGCGGCTCCCTCGGAGAGGAACTCCTGAGCGACGGTGGTGCTGATCGGTGAGGCCGTCATGGCGTCGAGGAAGTGCACGACGATGTCGCTCGCCGACTCGCCCGGTTGCGGCCCCCGGACGACGATGTCGGCGGGCCGGTCGATCCCCGCGTCCGACCCCTGAACGGTGGTCTCGACCGGCCCGTCGACCGGCATCGCCACGCAGGCGCTCGTCAGTGCCGCCAGCGCGACCAGCGCGGCCACGAAGCCTGCCCCGCGCCTCACACCTTCTCCTCGACGTCGCTCGGAACCAGCGGGATCGGGCTGTGGCGCAGCGTCTGGCCCGCGTACCGCGGCAGGGTCAACCGGAACTGCGACCCCTCGCCGGGCCGACCCCAGGCCTGTAGCCAGCCACCGTGCAGGTGGGTGTCCTCGAGCGCGATCGACAGCCCGAGGCCGGTGCCCCCGGTCGTGCGCGCCCGCGCCGGGTCGGCCCGCCAGAACCTGTTGAACACCATCGTCGACTGACCGGGAGCCAAACCCACTCCGAAGTCCCGGACGGCGATCGCCGCGGACTCCTCGTCGCTGGCCAGCCGGATCACGACGTCACCGGACTCGGCGTGGTCGATGGCGTTGGCCACGAGGTTGCGCACGATCCGCTCCACACGTCGTACGTCGGCCTCGGCGACACACGGCAGGTCAGGTGCCTCGACCAGGACCCGGGTGCCGCGTTGGTCGGCGAGCCCCCGGGTCGCCTCCGCGACGCGGTAGGCGACGTCCGAGAGGTCGAGGTCGTCCGATTCGAGGACAGCGGCCCCCGCGTCGAACCGGCTGATCTCCAGAAGGTCCGACAACAGCGTCTCGAAGCGGTCGAGCTCGGTCTGCAGCAGCTCGGCGGCACGGCCCGTCGCCGGGTCGAAGTGTCCCCGGGCATCGTGGATGACGTCACTGGCCATACGCACGGTGGTCAGCGGGGTGCGCAGCTCGTGGGACACGTCGGAGACGAAGCGCCGTTGGACCCGGCTCAGCTCCTCGAGCTGTCGGATCTGCTTCTGCAGGCTCGAGGCCATCTGGTTGAACGAGGTGGCCAGCCGGGCCAGGTCGTCCTCGCCGGTCACCCGCACCCGCTCCTGGAGCTCGCCGGCCGCCAGCCGCTCGGCCACCCGGCGGGCCATCCGGATCGGGGTCACGACCTGGCGGGTGACCAGCCAGGTCAGACCCGCGACCAGCAGGACCAGGACGCCCGCCGCGGTGAGCAGCGCCCGCGTCACCAGGGACAGCGCCTCCTGCTCGTCGGAGAGGGAGAAGACGTAGTACAAGGTGTACGCCGACCCGTCGGCGGGGAGGACCACCGGCGTACCCACCACGACGCCGGGTCCCACCGGGACGGCCTCGTCACCCTCGATGCGGGTGTAGGTCCAGGCCGTGGTCCCCTCGTCCTGGACCCGCTGCTGCAGTGAGACCGGGATGCTCGCCGCGATATCGAGGCCCGGGCTGGACATCGCCTGGGCATCCTTCACGGGCAGCAGGGGGTCGCCGAGCGGCCCGACCAGCACCACGCTGAAGCCGCGCTCGGCACCGCGCTCGAGGATCGGCTCGAAGAGCTCGCGTCGCTGCCGGGCGGCATCGGTGTCCGTGCCAGGGACGCCCGCTAGACCGAGCCGCGCAGCCGCCGTCTCCCCGCCTGCCTCGGTCAGCACCGCGTCGACCCGGTGCTCGAGGAGACCGTCCCTGGTCTGCTGGAGCAGGAACCACCCGACGCCGCAGAAGACCAGGGCCGACAGCAGCACCGTGCTCACCACGACTCGTGCCTGGATGGATCGTCGCCAGAACGTGAGCCCCCGCGTCAGCCCCTCGCGGAGCGGTCCCCCCGACACGATCCTCACCCGGGCTGGCTGGACGTGCCGGCCTTGTAGCCGACCCCTCGGACCGTCACCACGATCTCCGGGTTCTCGGGGTCGTGTTCGACCTTCGAACGCAGGCGCTGCACGTGGACGTTGACGAGGCGGGTGTCGGCGGCGTGCCGATACCCCCACACCTGCTCGAGCAGCACCTCACGGGTGAACACCTGCCACGGCTTGCGCGCCAGACAGACGAGCAGGTCGAACTCGAGGGGCGTCAGGTTGACCGGGGCACCGTCGCGGGTGACCGAGTGGCCGGCCACGTCGATGGCAAGGTCGCCGATCGTCAGCGAATCCGCACCGGGAGCATCGAGCCGGCGGACCCGTGCGCGGATCCGGGCGACCAGCTCCTTGGGCTTGAACGGCTTCACGACGTAGTCGTCGGCCCCGGACTCCAACCCGACCACGACGTCGACGGTGTCACCCTTCGCGGTGAGCATGACGATGGGTACGCCCGACTCGCCGCGGATCTCCTTGCACACGTCGATCCCGTCCGTGCCGGGCAGCATCAGATCCAGCAGCACCAGGTCGGGGTGATACTCCCGGAAGGTTGCCATCGCCTCGTCGCCGCGGGCACAGATCCGGGAGTCGAACCCTTCCTGTCGCAACACGATGGTGAGCATCTCGGCGAGTGAGGCGTCGTCATCGACGACGAGTACGCGGCCCTTGGCGGCGTACTCGACGGGCTGGTTCATGCCGCCAAGTGTGCCAGCCCGCTCAATCAAAGCGTCGGCGCCCGCACGGTCAGTAGCGGTAGTTCTCCGACTTGTACGGTCCCTCCAGCGGCACGCCGAGGTAGTTCGCCTGGTCGGACGTCAGCTCGGTCAGGTGCACCCCCAGCGACCCGAGGTGCAGGCGAGCCACCTCCTCGTCGAGGTGCTTGGGCAGCACGTACACGCCGACGGGGTAGTCCTCGTTCTTCGTGTACAGCTCGATCTGCGCGAGCACCTGGTTGGTGAAGGAGTTCGACATCACGAAGGACGGGTGTCCGGTCGCGTTGCCGAGGTTCATCAGGCGGCCCTCGGACAGCACGATCACGGCGTTGCCGGCGGGGAAGGTGAACAGGTCGACCTGCGGCTTGACGGTCTTGCGGACGATCTCGGGCCAGGTCTCGAGGCCGGCCATGTCGATCTCGTTGTCGAAGTGGCCGATGTTGCCCACAATCGCCTGGTGCTTCATCCGGCTCATCTGGTCGGCCGTCACGACGTCGCGGTTGCCCGTGGCGGTGATGATGATGTCGGCCACGGGGATGACGTCCTCCAGCGTCGCGACCTGGTAGCCGTCCATGGCCGCCTGGAGCGCGCAGATCGGGTCGATCTCGGTCACCACGACGCGGGCGCCCTGGCCCCGCAGCGAGTCCGCGCAGCCCTTCCCGACGTCGCCGTAGCCGCACACCACGGCGACCTTGCCGCCGATGAGCACGTCCGTCGCGCGGTTGATGCCGTCGATCAACGAGTGCCGGCAACCGTACTTGTTGTCGAACTTGGACTTGGTGACCGAGTCGTTGACGTTGATGGCCGGGAAGAGGAGCGAGCCTTCCTTCAGCATCTCGTAGAGCCGGTGGACGCCGGTGGTGGTCTCCTCGGTCACGCCCTGCAGCTCATTGGCGATCTTGGTCCAGCGGTCGCCGCTCTCGGCCAGCGACCGGGCGATCACATCGCAGACCACCCGCTGCTCCGCGCTCGTCGCCGTGGCCAGGTCGGGGGCCGTACCGGCCTTCTCGGCCTCCACTCCCATGTGGACCAACATGGTCGCGTCGCCGCCGTCGTCCAAGATCATGTTGGCGAACTGCGCCTGGCCCTCGACGTCCGGCCACCGCAGGATCTGCTGGGTGCACCACCAGTACTCCTCCAGGGTCTCGCCCTTCCAGGCGAAGACCGGGACTCCCGCAGGATTCTCGGGCGTCCCCTCCGGACCGACAGCGGCCGCCGCGGCGGCGTGGTCCTGGGTGGAGAAGATGTTGCAGGAGGCCCAGCGAACCTCGGCGCCGAGCGCCACCAGGGTCTCGATCAGGACCGCGGTCTGCACCGTCATGTGCAGCGAGCCGGCGATCCTCGCACCGCGCAGCGGGGCGCTGGCGGCGTAGCGCTCGCGCATCGCCATCAGGCCAGGCATCTCGTGCTCGGCCAGGGTGATCTCGGTGCGGCCGAAGTCGGCCAGCGAGAGGTCAGCGACCTTGAAGTCCATGGACACGCATCCTCCGGTGAAGGTTCGAGCGGGTGTACGACGTGAGCGTTCAGATTAGTCCGAGGACCCCACAGAGGAAGAATCCTCGACCGACCCCCGGACCGACCTCGGGAGAGGTCAGTGGCCGGCGGGCGGCGCAGGATCCGGACGCTCCGCAGGGACGTAGTCGGTGCGGTAGATGTCGGGCTCGAGGTAGATCACGCGGGCCATCGGCTCCGCACTGCGGATGGCCCGTTCGGCGTTGTCGATGGTCCTGGCGACCTGGGCCGCATCGACCTCGGCGACGGTGCCGAACTTGGCAGCCACCAGCAGCTCCTCGGGGCCCAGGTGCTGGGTGCGCATGTGGATGATCCGGTCGACCCCCGGGGTCTGGGTCAGCGCCGCCTCGATCCGCGCCAGCGCCTCGTCGCTGGCCGACTCACCCAGCAGCAGGCTCTTGGTCTCCACGGCGAGGATCACGGCCACGACGACCAGCAGCGCGCCGATCATGGCGGTGCCGGCGACGTCGAAGTAGTAGTTGTCGGTCAGCAGCGCGGCCGAGACGGCCACGAAGGCGAACCCCAGGCCGACCAGCGCGGCGAAGTCCTCCAGGAGGATCACCGGGAGCTCCGGCTGCTTGGCCCGGCGCACGAACTGCGGGAACGACGCGTCTCCCTTGACCTTGCGGCTCTCCACGATCGCCGTGCGGAAGGAGAGCCCCTCGAGCACCATCGCCAGGCCGAGCACGGCCAGCGGCACCCACCACCATCGACCTGGGTCCTCGTGGTGTCCGGCCCGGATCTCCTCGAACTTGTGCCACGCCTCGTACAATGCGAACAGCCCACCGACGCTGAACAGCACGACCGCGACGATGAAGCTGTAGATGTAGCGCTCGCGGCCGAAGCCGAACGGATGCTCCGCAGTCGCGGCCCTCGACGCCCGCTTGCCCCCGATCAGCAACAGCAGCTGGTTCCCGGAGTCGGCCACCGAGTGGATGGCCTCGGCCAGCATCGAGCTGATGCCGGTGAGAAAGAACGCCAGGAACTTCGTCAGCGCGATACCGAGGTTCGCCAACAGTGCTGCGACAACCGCGCGCTTTCCTCCGTCAGCCGCCATGCGCGAAGGTTACCGAAGCGCGGCGGTCTACTCGTCAACCAGGCCGAGCCCGAGGTAGGCCGCGGCATAGCTGCCCTCGAGCATCAGCGAGGCGTAGCGGCCGACCTCGGTGGACGCCTCCGTCCGCACCGTCTCCACCCGTACGCCGCGCTCCTCGGCGGCCGCTGCGAGCCGGCCTCGCTGCTCACGGACCACCGCCTCCTCGGCGCCGTCGTCCAGCACCACCAGGATCGGCCGTTCCGCAGGCGAGGTCTCGGCGAACGGGTCGTCGAAGACGTCGCGTCGCCGGGCCGCCTCGATCACCGGCAGGAGATGCTCGGCGTCCCCGGCGAGTGCGTAACGCCCGGAGGCCCGCCGGATCGACTCGGCCACCCTCCGGGCCGCCCGTGCTGCGAGCACTGAGCCACCCCAGACGATGGGCGAGGCGTCGGCCAGCGCGATCGCCAGCATCTTCGCGGGGTTGACGGCCAGGTCACGGTGCGGCGAGCACGCGACGGCCACGGCGTCGAGCGCGGCAGCCACCTCCTCGGCGTCCGCCCGCGGCCCCAGGCCCACGCGGTCGAGGTAGTCGAGCATGACGACCGCCGTGGCGAGCTGGTCACCTGTCTGGGTCGATAGCACGGTGGTCCACCGGCCGTCGGCATGCTCGGCCACCATGGAGCGCGGCGGACACGCCACGACGACCTGGCAACCTCGTCGGACCGCCTCCGCGGCGGCCGAGGCCGTGCCGGCGTCGCTGCCGGTGGGAGCCAGCACGACCACGAGGTCCATACCGCCCGCCCATCCCGGGAGGCCGGCGTTCGGCCAGGCGACGAACGGCACGGGACACCACGGCTCCATGACGGCCCTCAGCAGCCGGGAGTCCGGCCCCGCGGCGACCACGGCGCGCGGTCGCTGCAGCTCTCGCGCCCGTGCGACGCCGACGGCGGCGGCCTCCGCTGCGTCCGAGGCCCCTTGGCGCACCCGCGCTCCGGACTCGGCGAGCCCTCGGAGCTGCCGGTCGGCCGACTCCAGAGCGCGCGCATCGTCGAGGCGGGACTCGTCGAACCAGGCCACGGCCGTGGTCAGACCGGCTCGTCGGTGTCGGTCGGCTCGGGGCGCCGAGCCTCGTCCACGAGCAGCACCGGGATGTCCTCACGCACCGGGTAGGCCAGTCCGCAACCCCGACAGACCAGCTCCTCGCCCACCTCGTCGAGGTCTGCGTGACAATCCGGACACACGATGATCTCCCGCAGCACCGGGTCGAGGTTCATGCTGCCTCCTGGTCGCGGCGAGTCGGGCCGGGGACGACGATATCGGGTCGGTCACGCGGTCGGACCGTGGTGACTACTGGTCGGTCGTCGTGAGGACCCGGAGGTGACCGCGGCGAGCGGTCTCGCGTCCGCCCTCCCCCGCCAGGCCGGTCGGCGCCACGCCGTCGGCGGCCGTGGGCGGATCCGCGACGGGTCGCGCCGCTTCGCGCACGGCGTCAGCCAGTGCCAGCAGGTCATCGGTGGTCGGGCCCGCGAGCGCGGGGTCCGGTGCGAGCCTCATCACCTCCCACCCACGAGGTGCCGAGAGCCGCTCACTGTGCGCTTCGCACAGGTCGTAGGCATGGGGCTCAGCGCGCGTCGCCAACGGGCCGAGCACGGCAGTCTGGTCGGAATACACATACGTGAGCGTCATGACGGCCGGTCGGCCACAGGCAGTCCGCGAGCAGCGGCGGGTGGGACTCACGGGGTGACCGTACCCGCCACCGGCCGGGGCGGTGATTAGGCTCGCGGTCGTGGAGGAGACCAAGTGGGTGCGGCCGCCGGAGAACCTCGCCCCTCGTCGACGCATCCGGGATCGCCGCGGTCGCGGGATGCGGGGTCCCGGCGTCCTGCCTCGGGAGCCGGGGACGCCTGGCGTACCGACCGATCGTGAGCGCTTCGACAAGGTCGTCCTCGCCGTCGTCGACGAGATCGAGGCCCGCTGGCAGGATCGGCTCGGGCTCCTGGAGTACGCCGTGGAGGACGCGCCCCAGGTGCCTGACGACTGGACCGACCCGACCGTGCCACTGTCGTCACTGGTCCGGGGCAGCGGGGGGCGGGCGACCCGACTCGTCCTGTTCCGGCGCCCCCTCGAGCACCGCAGCGAGAGCCGGGCCGACCTCCATGCGCTCGTGCTGACCGTCGTGGTGGAACAGGTGGCCGAGCTGCTGGGGCTCCGGCCCGAGGACGTCGACCCGCGCTACTCGAGCGACTGAGTCCTGGCCCGCCGGCTACGGCAGCGCCGCAGCCACGTCGGGGATCAGCCCGAAACGGGCCGGGGTGACGAAGGGCACGACCGTGGCGCCGCGGCGCTCCACCAGGAGGGCGGCATGGGCGCTTGCCCGGGACACGTGCACCGTGACCCACCGGGTCCC
This sequence comes from uncultured Actinomycetota bacterium, assembly GCA_963812265.1. Lineage (GTDB taxonomy): Bacteria > Actinomycetota > Actinomycetes > Propionibacteriales > Nocardioidaceae > Nocardioides. The sequence goes on along the minus strand of CAWEUL010000001.1, from coordinate 1,639,025 downwards.
CTCGGGCAGATCCACGGCCACGGCCTGGTCGCGGGCCAGCTCCACCCGCTCGGTCGTCAGCTGCTGGCCGCCCTCGTCGCGGGCCTCGACCTGCGCCACTCCCGCGCCGGTCGCACCGGAGATCAACAGCTGCGTCTCGCCGGGGGGGACCACCGCCGTCGCCGGGTCGCCAGCGACCAGCAGCGCCTGGCCGGCCAGCGCCAGGTCCCCGCCGACGTACGACGACAGCGAGGCTCGGATCGGCGTCGACGACGAGAGCCGCACCCCGATCGCGCCACGGCCGGCCTCGCCGCTGAGCAGCTTGCCGAGATGCACGGAGGCCAGCGCATGAGGGCGGACCCGGATCTGCTCGAAGCCGGCCGGGGTGAACACGTTCTCGGGGGCCACGATCTTCAGGTCCACCCGAGCCTCGTCGTCACTGGGGTTGGCGATCGACACGACCCGGCCGCCCCGGCCACTGGGGAGACCGACGAGGTCGACAGCGATCGCGGCGCTGGGTTCGCCGGGTAGCCAGTCCTGGGAGGTCTTGCCGCGCGCGAGGTCGGTGAGCGTGTCCCGCGCACTCACCATCGCCCGCCCGCGCGACACGAGCACCTGAGCAGCCAGGTCGCGCCGGCGCGGCACGATCGTGGCCAGGTCGAGATCGATGGTGCTGCGTCCAGGCACGCGGATCCCGCGCAGCTCTGGTACCTCATGGGGACCGCGTCTGGTGAAGACGGAGATGTCGACGATCGCCGCTCCGACATCGGGGTTCACCAGCTCGAGCTCGGAGGAGTGCTCCGCGCGGGCTCCCAGCCCGACGAACCAGGTCTCGGGCCGCGCATCCAGGCAGGGCGACGAGGCGAGCTGCCGGCTCTCGGCGCGGAGACCGACCAGGCCGGGCGCGAGCTCGTCGTGTGCCGTGACCAGCACGGGTCGCTGCGAGGTGGTGCTCACCAGAGCCCCGGCCGGGAGGTCGACCTCGTCCGGCTCCGCGTCCCGCCCGCCGATCCTGCGGAGCTCCAGGACCCCACCGAGCTGGCCGGTGTTGCCCGCGGATGCCTCCGAGTCACGACCCAGCGCCCCCGGGCACACGAGGTCAGCACGATCGAGGGGCGCGAGCTCCGGGTCGCGGGCCGAGCTGGTGGTGGCGCCGGGGCTGACCACCAGCAGCAGCGCCAGCGTGAGCAGCGGTGCCAGGACCGCTGTGAGTGCGAGTGGGTCGACCCGAGGGCCTCGCGACGTCCGACGCCGGGCGTGGTTGGTCCCGCTCATCGGGCGGCCTTGCGAGTGGGTCCGCACAGCACGAGCACGACGAGCAGGAGCAGTGCTTGGGTGACCAGCAGGACGGTGCGCCATCGGGAGTCGGGCCCGGCCAGCGCCTGCCCATCGAGCTCCTTCTCGACCTGCCAGGCGCGCGTCTCGCGATCCTCGGCGCTGGCCTGCGTCAGCCCCGGCGTCGCGTCCAGCGTCGCCGAGACACGGCCGTCGGCCGGCGCGGTGAGGACGACATACTCGATGCCACGGTCCGCGAGTCCGTTGACCACCGCCGGGGTGGGGCGCGAGACCAAGGTGCGCACCTCGTCGGTGAAGGCCTCGTCCTCAGGGGTGAGCGCCAGGATCTCGTCCTCACCCAGAGTCATTCCGTCGCCTCGCCGGACCGTGTAGGTCAACCCTTCCTCCACCGTGCCGTCGATCAGAAGAATGCCGTGGGCGGGCCCCAGGAGCGCGCTCTGCTCCATGTAGGCCGGCACCTCCGAGGTCGGGCTGGTGGTCAGTTGCTGCCCCCCACTGGTCAGGAACCAGCTCAGCCCCAGCACGGGCAGGATCGCCAACGCAACGGCCCCGACCACGTGGACGACCTGCGAGGCTCGACCCCGCACGAGCCGCAACGCCTCCTGACCCCCCAGGACCAGCGCGGTCAGCCAGGCGCCCTGCAGGATCACCACGAAAGCTCCGAGCCCGGGCCAGGCGCTGCCACCCGGGACGTCGACCGACACCCGGGAGAGCGCGGCAGCGACAGCGGCGGCCACCAGAGCGGCCAGCCAGCACAAGCTGACCAGGATGCGCGAGGACCGAGGCAGCAGCGCCAGCACCGCCAGCACCAGCACCACCACGCCCACGACCTCCGGGGCGCCCGCGTCCGAGGCCCGGCCGAGCATCAGGTCAGTGGCGTCCACGACCGCGGACGGCAACCGTCCGGCCTCCATCACGAGCCCGAGCGGACGGCCGGAGGCAAGCAACGGCCACACCCACGGCACCAGTAGCACCGGCGCGACGGCGAGGGCGGTCAGCGGCGGCCCGGCCACAGACCGCTGGCGCACCGACTGCGGGGCCACGACGAGTCCCAGCCCGAGCAGCAGCAGGCCCAGCGCCACGGCCCAGAGCCACACCCCCGGGGCGAACGCCGTCACCAGGGTGAGCAGGAGCCCACTGCGCCAGGCAGCCCGCCAGCGCCGATCCGGCTCCGGATCGGAGAAGCCGAGAGCGGCGTGGGCCAGCCAGGGCAGCGTCGTCGCCGTTACCAGCGTGCCGAGCCGGCCTTCCCCCCAGGCTCCACTGGTGACTGGCACCAGCGCATAGGTCGCGGCACCGCCCGCAATCAGCCAACGGGAGATCCCAGCAGGATTCACCAGGCGACCAGCCACGCGCAGGAAGCGCCACGCGCCCCAGAGCGCCAGCGGTACCGCGAGCACGAGCACCAGCGACACGGCCGCGGCGGGGCTCGCGCCGGCGAGCGCTCCCAGTCCCGCGAGCACCGGCACGTACGCCGGGGCCGGCAGGTCGGTTCCCGTGCCGATCGGATGCCACGACTCGCCGTACAGGCGCCACCAGTCACCCACCGCCGCGGGCGTCGGGGACAAGGCACCTCCGGACACGTGGCCCCACGCCGGGCGAGTGGCGACGAGCACGGCCACCACGAACGCGGTCACCAGCACCGCCACCGGGTTGGTGACGAACCAGGCCAGCCAGCCGCTGTCGGCCTCGAGTGCGTCGTCCTCGTCGTCGGCGTGGTGCCTCGCGGCGCGCGGGTCTGCGGCCAGGCGGGCGGCGCGCCGACGCTCCGCGACGTCCTGGGCCTGGTTGGTGGCTGCGGCCGCGAGGTCGCTGATCATGTCCAGCCCGTGCCGGTAGGGCACCCAGGGCGGCGCCAGCAGGCCACGAACGCGCGCCGGATCGGCGGCCCGACGCGGTGCGCGCGCGGCCCGCGCCGCCCGCAGCTCCCCGGGGTGGGACAGGATCGACCCGAGCGCTGCGAGCTCGTCGAGCGCCTCGCCCACCGAGCGGACCAGCAGGAACCCGACCACGCGCAGCAGCGTGCCGAACGTCAGCCGCAGCACCTGCCAGGGCAGCAGCCGTGCTCTGCTGTTGACCAGCAGGGTGTAGAGCGCGGCCCGGCGCTCCTGGTAGTGCGTGTGTCGCCCCGTCAGCGGCGTACGGCGCACTCCGCGATGTGCCGCTTCGGCGTGGAAGACGACGGCCTGCGGAACCACGATGGTGCGGAAGCCCGCCCAGGCGGCGCGCCACCCGAAGTCCAGGTCGTTGCCGAAGATGGGCAGGTTCCGGTCGAAGCCGCCCAGACCGAGGAGCACCCTGCGTCGCACGAGCATGCCGGCGGTGTTGACAGCCAGCACCTCGCGCACCTCGTCGTGCTGACCTTGGTCGTACTCCCCGTGTTCGAGCCCGGTCTCCCGCCGACCGGTCCCCGAGATCGTGATCCCGAGCTCCAGCAGCCGGCGCAGCGAAGGCCACTCACGCAGCTTCGGGCCCAGCACGTCGGCGCGCGGGTCCGCCTCGGCCGCGGCGAGGAGCTCCGCCAGTGCGTCGGGCGCCGGGTTGGCGTCGTCGTGCAACAGCCAGACCCAGTCGGCATCCGGCACGAGTTCGAGGCCCATCGCGACCGCATCGCCGAAGGAGGTTCCCCGGGTGGCGATGTGGACGGCATCCGCGCCGAGCGCCTGCGTGAGCAGCTCGGGGCTCTCGTCCTTGCTGCCGGTGTCCACCGCGACGATGGCGTCCAGCGGCCGCGTCTGGGCAGCCAGACCGCTCAGCACAGCCGGGAGCCAGCGGGCTCCGGCATGGCTGACCAGGAGGGCCGCGACAGTCACCGGGGCAGCCTAGCCGGGGGTGCGTGGGCCCCCGAATCGGCCGCCCACGCCCCGCCGGCCCTAGACCGCGCGCTTCTTGAGCTTGCGCCGCTCGCGCTCGGAGAGGCCCCCCCAGATGCCGAAGCGCTCGTCGTTCATCAGCGCATACTCCAGACAGTCGTTGCGGACGTCGCAGGTCAAACAGACCTTCTTGGCCTCCCTGGTCGACCCACCCTTCTCAGGGAAGAACGACTCGGGGTCGGTCTGCGCGCACAACGCACGCTCCTGCCAACCTGCTTCTTCGGCTTCCGGTTCGAGCAAGTACAGCTCTCTCACGGTGATCGCCCTTTCGACCCGGTAGTGCGATTCTGGTCCCGCCGGTCTGGTCATCTGGACCAGGTGGTGAAACACACTGTGGGAATTACATGCCTGTCGTACCACGAAAGTCAAGCCCGGATCTGCTATGGCTGTGGACTGGTCCAGTCCGGCAGAGCCGCCTGGGGCATGCTGAGCGCCATGGTGGACACCGGTCAGGACGAGCGGCCCAGCGGCTCGGCGCGTCGCCTGGATGACGTCACGGTGCTGTCCGGCGGCGTCGGCGGCGCCCGCTTCCTCCAAGGTCTGCTGGCCGGTCTGCGCTCGGGTCGGGTGCCCGGCGGCTCACCCGAGACCCGCGTCACCGTGGTCGCGAACACTGCTGACGACTGGTGGGTCCACGGACTCAAGGTGTGCCCCGACCTCGACACCGTGATGTACACCCTCGGTGGTGGCATCGACGCCGAGCGAGGCTGGGGGCGCAGCGCAGAGACCTGGCATGCCAAGGACGAGCTCGCTGCGTACGGCGTGGAGCCGGCGTGGTTCGGGCTCGGTGACCGCGACCTGGCCACCCATCTGGTCCGCACCCAGATGCTCGACGCAGGCTTCTCGCTCTCCGAGGTCACCGAGGCACTGTGCCGGCGCTGGCGGCCAGGGGTGCGCCTGTTGCCGATGACCGACGACCGGGTGGAGACGCACCTGGCCATCGGCGACCCGGAGAGCCCGAGCGGGCGGCGGGTGGTCCATTTCCAGGAGTACTGGGTCCGCCTGCATGCCGAGGTGCCGGTCGAGACGGTCCTGGTGGTCGGGCAGGAGGAGTCCAGCCCGGCTCCCGGCGTCATCGACGCGATCGTGGACGCGGACCTGGTGATCGTGCCGCCGTCGAACCCGGTGGTCTCGGTGGGCACCATCCTCGGCGTGCCTCGGGTGCGCGAGGCCGTCGTCGCGACCCGCGCCCCGGTGGTCGGCTTGTCCCCGATCGTCGGTGGTCGTGAGCTTCGCGGGATGGCCGCGCCCCTGCTGAGCGCCCTGGGGGTGGAGGTGAGTGCCGCCGGGGTGGCGCGCCACTACGGAGCCCGCGGTGACGGTGGGGTCCTGGACGGCTGGCTGGTCGACGAGGTCGACGCCGGCCTGGTCCCCGACATCGAGCGGGCCGGCCTGCGCTGCCGGTCGGTGCCACTGATGATGACCGACGAGGACGCCACGGCCGCCATGGCCGCCGCCGCGGTCGCGCTGGTGTCGTGAGCGGGCAGCTCACGGTGGCAGCACCGGACGGGGTCCCGGAGGTCGAGCCCGGCGCCGACCTGGCCGGGCTGCTGATCGCCGCCCTCGAGGGAGTCCACGAGCTCGCCGACGGCGACATCGTCGCGGTCACCAGCAAGGCGGTGGCGAAGGCCGAGGGCCGGGTGACCCACCAGACCTACGCCGAGGTGGTCCGTGAGGAGTCCGCCCGGGTGGTGGCTCGCCGCGGTGAGACCGTGATCGCACGGCATCGACTCGGCCTCACCTTGGCCGCCGCCGGGGTGGACGCCTCGAACGTCGCCGTCGGGGCGGCAGTGCCGCTGCCGGTCGATCCGGACGCCTCGGCACGGAGGCTGCGCGCCGAGCTGCACCGCCGTACCGGCCGGACGGTGGGCGTCCTGGTGACGGATACCGCGGGGAGGCCCTGGCGGACGGGGCAGACGGACCTGGCCGTGGGCGCAGCGGGTGTGCGGGTCGTGGACGACCTGGCCGGCGTCGATGACGGCTACGGCCATCTTCTCGCGGTCACGGCGCCGGCCGTCGCCGATGAGCTGGCGGCCGCGGCCGAGCTCGCCCAGACCAAGACGGCGCGCCGCCCGTTCGCCGTGCTCCGTGGGCGGTCCGATCTCGTGCTCGGTCCCGACGACGCCGGTCCCGGAGCGCGGGCGCTGGTCCGGCCCGAGTCCGAGGACTGGTTCGGCCACGGTGCTCGCGAGGCGGTCACCCGCGCCCTGGCCGGCCGCGAGGAGGATCGCAGCGGCTTCGGCCGGGCCGCGCTGGCACCGGAGCTGCTCGCGGCACTCGCGGAGCTGCCCGGGGTGGAGGTGCTCCCGGGAGACCAGACGTCGGAGATCCTCGCCCGCGGCCATCGCGGCGTCCTTGCGGCCCTGGCGTTCGCTCACGGATGGAGGTGCGACTCCGTAAACTTGCCCGGACCGCCCACCGTCCTGCTGAGGAGCCCCGAGCGTGACCAGCAAGAAACCCCAGAACCGTCGTGACGCCGCCGCGCAGGTGCGCGCCCAACAGGGAGCCGATCGCGCCCGCGGTTGGGTGGTCGTCGGGGCCAGCACGCTCGTCGGCGTCCTGATCATCGGCTCCGCCCTCTGGTTCGGCAGCGGAGTGCCCTACGTCTCCAAGAGCTGGTATGCCGACCAGAAGTTCGCCGACCTCTCCCTCGCCGACCTGGGCGCTCCCGCCTCCGCGTGCGGGGAGATCACGACCAAGCCCGCCGACGGCAACCAGGACCACGTGGAGCCGGGTACGCCCGTGACCTACCCCGATGCCCCACCGGCCTTCGGCACCCACTACAACGTCTGGGAGTCGATGGACCGCAAGCTCTACACCGCCGCGGACCGGCCGGACCTCGGCAAGCTGGTGCACAACCTCGAGCACGGCTTCACGATCTTGTGGTACGACCAGACGGTGGCCGACGACCCGGCGATGATGGACGACCTGCGCGCCATCGCCTCCAAGTACGAGGGCACCGACGACCTCCGTCTGAAGTTCAAGGCGGCGCCGTGGCTGGCCTCCGACGGCGAGGCGTTCCCCGACGGTCAGCATGTCGCGTTGACGCACTGGTCGAACGGAGGGACCGGGTCGGAAGCGACCGGGAAGCAGGTCGGGGTGTGGCAGTACTGCTCGGCCCCGAGCGGCCCGGCCCTCCAGGACTTCATGACGAAGTACCCCTACGTCGACTCCCCCGAGCCCAACGCCGTCTGAGCGGTCGGCGGCCTAGGGTGGGCCGGTGACGACGTTTCCCGACCTGCTCGAACGGATCCGACGCGAGCAGCCGGGTCGGCCGCTGGTGACCTTCTACGACCACGCGAGCGGCGAGCGCACCGAGCTGTCGGTCGCGACGTACGCCAACTGGGTGGCCAAGGCGGCCTCACTGCTGACCGAGGAGTGCGACCTGGTCCGTGGCGACCGGATGGCGGTCGCCCTCCCGGCGCACTGGCTCGGCCCGGTCATGCTCGGTGCCGCCTGGACCGTCGGGATCGAGGTCGTCTGGTCGAGGCCGGCCGAGGCGGCCGTGTGCGGGCCCGTGGCGCTCGAGGCCTGGAGCGACCTGGCTCACGAGCTGCCGGTCTTGGCCAGCGCGCTGCTGCCACTGGGCACCCGGTTCCCCGACGGCGTACCGGCCGGCGTCCACGACCTCGGCATCGAGATCTGGTCACAACCGGACGCCTTCGTCCCGTGGGACCCGCCCCAGCCCGACGACCGCGCCGTCACGGGGCTCACCCAGCGCGAGCTCTGGAGCGGCGCGACGGAGGGTGGCGAGGTAGCGCCGTCCGCGCGGCTGCTCACCACGCTGAACCCGGCCGGCCCGGACGGGGTCGCTGCCCTGGCCCGGGTGTTGGCCACCGGCGGCTCGGTCGTCCTCGTGGCCCACGCGGACCCGGAGCGTCTCGCCGAGACCTACGCCGCCGAACGGGCCACCCAGCAGCTGGCCGAGCCGGGTCAACCCACCTTGTCGTAGCCACCGAAGCCCTCGGCCAGGAAGCGCCGTGGGGCGAAGCCGGTGGGGGTGCCGGGCAACAGCCACAGGTAGCCCGTGGCCTTCTCGCGCACCACCAGGTCCGGGTGACCGCCGAGGGTGACGTCGCTGACCCCCACGACCCAGTCGTAGCGCTTCAGGTTCACACCGAAGGTCGTCACCTTGTTCACCAGACCGCCCGGGCCGTTGCCGGGGTAGAGGCGCAACGTCCCACCGCTGCGCATCAGGCTGTCGGGTGCGCCGTCGCGGTCCCACCGCCCGACCCCGATCTGGCGCCGGGCGGTGAGCGTGCCGTAGGCGACGTACGACGGCCGTAGCCCCTGGACGCCGGCCCCGGGATAGATGCGCAGCGCGCCTCCCTTCGGCATGCCCATCAGGTCGGGCCAGCCATCACCGGTCATATCGCCGACAGCCGCCAGGAGGCGCACCGTGGCGAACCCCGTGCCGATCCGGATCGGCTTGCCGAACCGACCCTGGCCGTCGCCGAGACGGAGCCGGAGAACACCCGTGCCCGCGCTGCGAGCGATCACGTCGCCGTAGCCGTCCCGGTTCCAGTCGCCCACGTTCAGGATGGTGTTGGCTCCGGCCAGACGCATGCCCGTGGGAATGAGCCGGCCGGTCTCGGTGGTGCCGGCGTTGCGGAGCAGGACGAGTCGGCCGTTGACCCGCCCGACGAGGTCGGGCTCCGAGGTTCCAGCGAGGTCGGCCCCCGAGACGCCCGCGAGCCCCCTCGCTCGCGTGACCGGACCGAGCCGGTGCCGGTAGCCGCCTCGGCCGTCGGCCGGCAGCACGAATCCCTGTCCGGTGGAGCGGACCCGCACGAACAGGTCGTCGAGCCCGTCCTGGTCGTAGTCACCGAAGCCGGTCACCACGTCGTACGCACCGAACTGCCCGGCGACCGCCGTCGGCGCCTCGACTCGTGGTGAGCCGGTGCCGCGGCGCAGCCACAGCCGCCCCTGGGGGTCCCGGGCCACGATGTCGACGTGGCCGTCGCCGTCCAGGTCGCCCGCCCCGGTGATGGAGCTGTAGCCACCCCACCCGGAGCCCAGCGAGCGGCGGACGAAGCCGCCCCGGCCGCCACCGAGGTAGACGTTGAGCGTCCCGGTGTCCGGGTTCCGCCCGATCAGGTCGTTGTGGCCGTCTTCGTCGAGGTCCCCCACCGCCGAGATCTGGTCGCGGCCGCGGAAGGCATCGGTGGGCTTGACCGGGTCGCCGATGCCCCCGCGGCCGTCGCCCGGGTAGACCTGGAGCACGCCGTCGGCGCCGCGGACCGCGAGGTCGCCCCGGCCGTCACCGGTCACGTCCGGCGTCGCGACGACGGTGTCCGAGCCGGTCCAGCCGGTGGAGATCATTCGACGTCGGGCGAACGCCGTCAGCCCTTCGGTCGGGAGCACGAAGGTCTGGCCGTCGGTCGCCCGCCGGACGATGAGGTCCGGATGGGGCGTCCCGGCCAGGTTGCTCTCGAGCTCACGACCTGACCACCCGGCCTGGTCCTCCGCGGCGTAGCGCCGGATCGTCGGAAGCCTGGCATAGAGGTTTCGTCCCGGGCACGCCGTCGCCGCGGCGTCGCGGTGGCCATTGATCGCCTGGAAGTGCGAGGGCCCGACGACCTGGTCGGTCGACGAGGCGTCGATGCCGTGCAGGGACAGCTTCCAGGCGAACAACGATCCGTAGGCCCGCAGCATCCGGTCGCGGGGCTGGGCGGTCTCGAAGTTCCCGATCGCCGACATGGCGAACGCGTAGTCGTTGTAGCCGAGGGTGTGGGCCCCGACGACCGGCCGGTCCACGCCTCCGTAGCGGCCCTCCCAGATCCGCCCGAACCGGTCGACCAGGAAGTTGTAGCCGATGTCGCTCCAGCCGCGGGATCGCGTGTGGTAGGCGTAGATGCCGCGAATCAGGGCAGGAACGTCGGCACGGGTGTAGTTGTTGGCGTTGACCGTGTGATGCACGAAGCCGGCATGCACCTCGTAGTAGTGGAGCGAGCTCTTCTCGCGCATGCGTTCGTCGGCGCCCCACTGTGCCCGGGAGAAGATCCGGGGCTTCGTCGTGTACGTCGCGGCCTGCAGCGCCAGTCCACCGCTCGTGGACCGGGTCCCCTCCTCGCTGACCGGCTCACCGCGAGTCAGGCCCGTCGCGTCCACCGAGCCCAGCTCGGCCGTGTCGATCGCCGGGAGCTCGCGGCGGCTGACCGTGTCGTTCCCCGGGTCGATCACGGCGAGCCGCAGGTCGTGAGGAACGCGGCGCGAGGGCAGCTCGGCCCGCACCTGCACCTGGTCGACCCGTCCCACCAGGAGCGGGTCGGTTCCCGGGCGGGAGCCGGCGGCCTCCCGGCTGCCGGGGTCAGGCCCGTGCTCGGCGTCGTAGACCAGCTTGGTCCAGCCCGACCAGGTCGCGCCGGTGCGCGTGCGTACCTCGAAGCGGGTCTCCGCGGTGGTGAGCGAGGTCCCGTGCGCCCAGGTCACCCCCACCGCCCCGAACCCGCTGACCGGTTGCGGGACCCCGGTGATCTCGGTCCGGCCGGCGGTGCGGCCCGGGCGCACCCGGGCCTGGAGACCTCCAGCCGCCACCCGGCCCTGCGTGGGCGCCGTCAGCGAGTACTCGTGGACGACGGGGTCGACGGCGACGGTAGGCACCTCGGCGGAGGCCCGGTAGGCCTGCAGACCGGGTCGGGCGCTGGGCACCGCGCCGTGCGGGTCACGTCCGACGACCTCGAGGCTGATCACGCTCGCGGCCGGCGTCAGCAGCGCGACGACGACGCCGAGCACCAGCATCTGCTGGCAGGCGGTCACAAATCGGGCCTGGCCGGGGCGCATCAACGACTCCAGTGCGAGGGGAAGAATTCACACGAGTAGCAAGTGTCACACCAGTCACAGGGGTCACCGCAAGCAAATCTGAGTAACTACAATCATGTAATTTCTAGTCGACACGCCGTCGACCTCGAGAAAGTATGACGGTTTCGGCGCGCGTGCGCGTCGGAAACGGCGCGCACCGGGTCAGTCGCGGGGCTCCGCCAGCGCGAACACCTGATGCACCAGGTCAGCCACCGAGGCCACGACCGTGCTCGGCCGGTAGGGGAAGTGGTCGACCTGGTCCGGGCGCGTCGAGCCGGTCCCCACCAGCACCGTGCGCAACCCGGCTTCGAGGCCCGCGATGATGTCGGTGTCCATCCGGTCGCCCACCATCACGGTGGTCTCCGAGTGCGCCTGCAGCTGGTTGAGTGCGCTGCGCATCATCAGCGGGTTCGGCTTGCCCACGAAGTAGGGCTGACGTCCCGTCGCGGTGCTGATCAGCGCCGCCACCGACCCCGTGGCGGGCAGCATGCCGTGCGCGCTGGGTCCGCTCGCGTCCGGGTTCGTCGCGATGAACCGAGCGCCGTCGTTGATCAGCCGGATGGCCCGGGTGATCTGCTCGAAGGAGTAGGTCCGAGTCTCCCCCAGCACCACGTAGTCCGGCGTGCGTTCGGTCATCACATAGCCCACGTCGTGCATGGCCGTGATCAGGCCGGACTCCCCCACCACATAGGCCGAACCCCCGGGTCGCTGCTCGCTGAGGAACTTGGCCGTGGCCAGGGCGGAGGTCCAGATGGCTCCCTCGGGGACGTCGATCCCCGAGCCGAGGAGACGCGCACGCAGGTCCCTCGGGGTGAAGATCGAGTTGTTCGTGAGCAGCAGGTAGCGCAGCCCCGAGGCCTTCAGCGCCTCGATGAACTCGGCGGCGCCGGGGATCGGGTCCTCCTCGTGGACGAGGACGCCGTCCATGTCGGTCAGCCAGGTGTGGACAGGGCGGTGGTCGGTCATGGCCCTATTGTCCTGGCCCGGCGCGGCGCGCGTGGCATCGGGGACGGCGGGCTGGCCGGCTGGAGCGTCGCTCGGCCGTCAGCGCCGGCCGGCGTGGGGTCGGTAGCGTTCGGCCCCGTGGCTGTCGTCTTGTCGTTGCTCTCGAGCGTGTTGTGGGGCAGCTCCGACTTCGCGGGCGGGCTGATGTCGAGACGACTCCCCGCCTTCGCCGTGGTCGGCTTCTCCCAGGCGAGCGGCCTGCTGGCCACCACGGCCGCAGCGCTGTGGATCGGCGGTTTCGCCGGTCCCTGGGCCTGGCTGCCGTGGGCGGTGCTGGCCGGCATCGCCGGGTCGACCGGCCTGGTCTGCTTCTACGCCGCGCTGGCCGCGGGGACGATGGGGGTCGTCTCACCGATCGCTGCCCTGGGCGCCGTGGTGCCCGTGATCGTCGGCGTCGCCTCGGGCGAGCAGCCCAGCGCCCTGGCCGCATTCGGCGTCGCCATGGCGCTCGCCGGAGCCATTGCGGCCAGTGGACCGGAGCTGCGGGGAGCCAGTGGGGCCCGGCCCGTGGTGCTCGCCGCGATCGCGGGCGTCGGCTTCGGCGCGGCGCTCACCTTTGTGGCGTACGGCGCCGAGCACTCGGCCGTGATGACGCTGTGGGGGATGCGCGTCACCAGCGTGCTCGGCTTCACGGTCGCGGCCGTGCTGACCCGCAGCCTCGGGGGCGTCAGCGCCCGCGACCTGGCGCCGCTGGTGGCCATCGGACTGGGCGATGTGGGAGCCAACCTCCTCTTCGCGATCGCGACCCAACAGGGCCTGGTGAGCGTCACGTCGGTACTCGCCTCGCTCTACCCCGTGGTCACCGTGCTGTTGGCGTGGGCCTTGCTCCACGAGCGCCTGCAACGGGTGCAGCAGGTGGGCGTGGTCGCGGCGCTCGCGGGCGTCGCACTGGTCTCGCTCGGCTGAGGGGACCCGTCACGGCGCGAACAGGTCGCCGTGCTCCCCCACCCGGGCGAGCACCTGGTCCATCGTGAACTGCTCGAGCGCGAGCGGGTCCTCGGCCCCCGCCTCGACCTCGGGCCAGGTGAGCGGTGTCGCCACCATGGGCCGCTCGCGGCCTCGCAGCGAGTACGGCGACACGGTGGTCTTCGAGCCGGCGTTCTGGGACCAGTCGAGGAAGACCTTCCCGGGGCGCTTGGCCTTGGTCATGGTCGCGGTGACCAGCGTCGGATGCGCGCCCTGCAGCTCCTCGGCGATCTCACGCGCCAGCGCTGTCGTCTCGTCCGGGTTGAGCTTGCCCGGCAGGGCGGCGTACAGGTGCAGTCCCTTGGAGCCGCTGGTCACCGGCCGGCCGGTGAGCCCTCTCTCGCTGAGGGCTTCGCGGACCAGCAGGGCGACCTGGGCGCACTCGGGCAGTCCCGCCGGCAACCCCGGGTCGAGGTCGACCACGAGCCGGTCGGGGTTGCGCGGTTGCCCGTTGCGACCGACCCGCCACTGGTGGACGTGCAGCTCCAGGGCCGCCAGGTTGGCCAGCCAGGTCAGGGTCGCGAGGTCATCACAGATCGGGAAGTCCAGGTGGTCGCCGTGCCGGGACCCGCCCCGTGAACCCGAGGTGGGCACCCGCGCCGTACGCACCCACGAGGGAGTGCCTGCGGGGGCGTTCTTCTCGAAGAAGCTCGCCTCGCCGACCCCGTGCGGCCAGCGGATCCGGGTGACCGCCCGGTCTGCCAGGTGCGGCAGCAGGACCGGGGCGACCTGGGCGTAGTAGTGGAGCACCTCACCCTTGGTGGTGCCGGTGGCCGGGTAGAGCACCTTGTCGAGGTTGGACAGACGCAGGGTCCGGCCCTCGACGTCGACGTGGACCTCGTTCGCGGCCGGGCCACTCATGGGCAGGTCAGCGCCCCACCGCGATGACCGGGCGACGATCCGGGTCCAGCTTGCGCATCAGCCGGACGAGGAACCGACGCGGCGCGCTCACGCAGCCACCGGTGGCGCCGCTGCCATTCACATGAAGGAAGATCCCCGCGCCGCGGTGGCGGACCTGGCCGTAGTTGTACTTCGTGACCACCGCGAACTCGTACTGCGTCGGGTAGTCCTTGAGTCGCTCGGAGGAGTTCGCGTCGCTGCTCGACAGCCACCAGCGGAAGCCGCCGCGGCGCTTGTTGCGGTAGCGGTTGTAGTACGCCGAGCCGTTGTCCTGTACCCAGTAGTCACCGCGGCGGATCCGCCGGTAGTCCACCTTCCACGCGTCGTTCGCGGCATGGGTGCCGAAGGCCGACGGCAGCAGGTAGGTGCCCAGGGGGGTCGTGCCGGTCCCTTGACGGCGCTTCTTGGGCCGCACCAGACCGCCGTAGCCGATCCGGCCGTCCCGCGCGGTCATGCCCCGCTCCCAACCGGCGTCGGTCCGCTCCCACCAGGAGACCCGGGCGTGGTAGCCGCCACGGCGGTTGACCGTGACCACCTGGCCGGTCCGAGCGGTCACGGTCACGGTCACACCCCCGAGATTCACCGAGTCGGCCCAGGCAGGAGCAGGCGCCGAGAGCAGTCCGGTCAGGAGCACTCCGATCACGAGCAGACCGGTCACGAGCAGTGGTGCGAGACGTCTCATCTCAGGTCCTCCGGGGTCAGGTCGGGACGCACGCCACGGTACGACGGTTGTCGCAGCCGCTGCCGCGACGACAGGCCGAGCGCCTCGATGTCGACCACCAGCGCCGGCTCGACCCAGGTCGTGCCCAGCGCATCGACCCGAGGCACCTCGTCGACGAACGGGCTGCTGTCACGGGTCAACGGGACCAGTGCGTCCAGCAGCATCGGGCCCACCTTGCCGGCGATGCCGCTGCCGACCCGGCCGCGGTAGACGAGCCCGTCGGCCGTCGGTTCCCCGACGAGCAGCGCGCCCAAGCGGGTCGTGGAGCCGGTCTCGTGCCGCCAGCCTCCGACCAGGTAGGACTCGCGCTGCCGGTGCGGGAACTTCAGCCAGTGCGGGCTGCGCACGCCGTACTCGTAGCGCGAGCTCAGACGCTTGCTCACCACACCCTCGAGCCCCTGTTGCCGGGTGGCCTCCTGAAGCATCGCTCCGTCGTCGTAGGCGGCAGGCACCTGCCAGTGCACACCCGCCAGGTCGAGCCCGGCCAGGATCTCCCGACGCCGCTCGAGGGGCTCCCGGGCCAGGTCCCGCCCGTCGTGCCGCATCACGTCGAAGACCAGATAGGTCACCGGGAGTCGCGCGGCGAGCCGCGCGGCGCGCTCGGCCTTCTGCACGTGCATGCGCTGCGCCAGGGCCCCGAACGACGGGGCGCCGTCCACCAGCACCACGACCTCCCCGTCCACCAGGAGGTCCGAGCCCGGCAGGTCGTGCAGCTCGGGAAAGGACACCGTGACGTCGTTCTCCGTGCGGCTGGTCAGCCGCAGCCGGGGCCCGTCGAGGTCGGCGAGCACCCGCATGCCGTCCCACTTCACCTCATGGGACCACTCGGGGCCCGCCGGCAGGTGGGCGCCTCTCGTCGCGAGCATCGGTCGCATGCGTGCCATCCTCGCGCACTCACGACACACCCGTCGCGACCGCTGACAGATGCGCCGTCGTGGGTTGTGCCTGATACTGGTGGGGCTGACACGTCGACCTCGGCTGTGCGAAAGGGCTTCCCCATGCGGGCGATCTGGAAGGGCGCGGTGTCCTTCGGACTGGTGAGCGTGCCGGTCAAGCTGTACTCCGCCACCGAGTCCCACGACGTGTCATTCCGTCAGGTCCACGCCAAGGACGGTGGCCGGATCAAGTACCAACGCGTGTGCTCGATCGATGGCGAGGAGGTCGCGTACGCGGATATCGCCAAGGGCTACGAGACCGAGGACGGCGAGATGGTCATCCTCACCGACGACGACATGGCCGAGCTTCCGCTGACGTCCTCGCGGGAGATCGCCGTCGAGAAGTTCGTGCCGACCGACCAGATCGACCCCATGCTCTTCGAGAAGTCCTACTACCTGGAGCCGGAGCAGAGCGGGGCGAAGCCCTACGCGCTCCTGCGCCAGGCGCTCCTGGACGCCGACCGGATGGCCGTCGTGACTCTCGCACTGCGGCAGCGGACCTCGGTCGCCGTGCTGCGGGTGCGCGACGACGTCATCGTGCTCCAGACGATGATGTGGCCCGACGAGATCCGACAGCCCGACTTCTCCGTCGAGGCCGGCGAGGTCAAGGACGCCGAAGTGACCATGGCGCGCCTGCTGGTGGACACCCTGGCCGGGGACTTCGACGCGAGCGAGTTCGAGGACGACTACGCCGGGGCCGTCGAAGCGCTGGTGAAGGCGAAGATCGAGGGCGGCGAGGTCAAGAAGACCGCCACCGCGACCAAGTCGTCCGGTGAGGTCGTTGACCTCCTGGCCGCCCTGCAACGCTCCGTCGAGGCGGCCAAGACCGCGCGCGGCGAGGACACCGAGGCCGAGAAGGCCGAGAAAGCCGAGAAGAAGCGCGCCAAGAAGAAGGCCCGAGCGAGCTAGCCAGGGCGAACTGGCCTGGGCGAGCCTGTCAGCTCGAGGTCAGCCGGCGGACAGCAGACCTCGGGCGACGCGCAGCCCCACCGACATCCGGGCCAGGTCCGCATGGTCGTCGGCGCAGATCTCCTCCAACGTCTCAGCGGCCCGCTGGACCAGCACACCGTGCTGGTCCTCCCAGGCGGCGATGCGTGCCGGCGCGGTGTCGTCGTCCGAGGTCTCCGCGATCACCTGGGCAGTGAGCTGGGAGTGCACGGCGTACAGGTCGTCGCGCAGCGCGGCCCGAGCCATCGTCTGCCACCGGTCGTCCCGCGGCAGCTGGAGGATCCGGCCGACCAAGGAAGGCAGCCCGAGCCGCTCGCCGAGCGCGAAGTGTGCCCGAGCCACGTCGGCCACCTGGAGACCCTCTCGGTGCGCGATCTCCACGATCCCGAGCAGCATGTAGCTCGGGTGCAGCACCGCCACTCGGGTTGCCAGCTCCTCGGGCACCCCGGCGTCCATAAGGCCGTCCCGGCGCGCCTGGAAGGCCGCGAGCTCCCGACCCGTGATCAGCTCCGGGAGTTCTCCCATGACCCGTTGGACCTGGACACCGAAGAACTCCGCGAGCTCCTCGCTGTCGAGAGGGGGACGACGGTTGTTCACCAGCCAGCGCGAGGAACGCTCGACGAGGGTTCGCATCTCTATCCGGATCCGGGTCTGGACAGCGGCGTCCAGGACGTTGTCGAGACGCTTGACCTCATCACGCAGGGCCAGCGACCCGAAGATCTCCCGCGCGACGAAGTTGGCGTTCGTGAGCTCGGCTGCCGACGAGCCGGTCTCTCCCGACAGCCGCGGCCAGAAGGTCATCCCTGCGCCGTTGACCAGGTCGTTGACCACCTGGGTGACGATGATCTCCCGCTTCAGCGGGTGGTCGAGCATCTGGTGGCGGTACTCGTGGCGCATGCGCGAGGGGAAGTAGGCGAAGAGGTCTGCGTGCAGGAACGGGTCGTCGGGCAGGTCGGAGGCGATCAGCTCCTCAGCGAGCACGATCTTCGTCCAGGCCATCAGGACCGACAGCTCGGGCAGGGTCAGGCCGTCGCCACGCTCGATCCTGGCGGTGACCTCCTTGCGACTCGGGAGTCCCTCGAGCTCACGGTTCAACGTGCCCGTGTGCTCGAGCCTTCGGATCCACTCCTCGTGCACGTGCAGCAACGACGCAGCGTTGGCCGAGGCGTTGGCGAGGGCGAGGTTCTGCTCGTAGTTGTCGCGGAGCACGAGCTCAGCCACCTCGTCGGTCATCTGGCCGAGCAGCAGGTTGCGCTGCTTCTCGGTGAGGTCCCCCTCGGCCACGACCTTGTCGAGCAGGATCTTGATGTTCACCTCGTGGTCGGAGGTGTCCACGCCGGCGGAGTTGTCGATGAAGTCGGTGTTGAGCCGACCCCCGGTGAGGGCGTACTCCACGCGACCGCGCTGGGTGAGTCCGAGGTTGCCGCCTTCGCCGACGCAGCGAACCCGCAGGTCCGCACCGTCGACCCGGATCGAGTCGTTGGCCTTGTCACCTGCGTCCGCGTGAGTCTCCGTGGACGCCTTGACGTAGGTGCCGATGCCGCCGTTCCAGAGCAGGTCGACGGGCGCCAGCAGGATCGCTCGCATCAGCTCGGTCGGGGTCATCGTCGCCACGTCGCCCTCGATGTCCAGGACGGAGCGCACAGCCGGAGTCAGGGGGATCTTCTTGAGGGAGCGGGAGAAGACTCCGCCTCCCTCGGAGATCAGGTCCGCGTCGTAGTCCTGCCAGCTCGAGCGTGGCAGCTCGAACAGACGCCGGCGCTCGGCGTACGACGACGCGGCGTCAGGCGTCGGGTCGAGGAAGATGTCGCGGTGGTCGAACGCGGCCACCAGCCGGGTGTGCTCGGAGCAGAGCATGCCGTTGCCGAACACGTCTCCGGACATGTCGCCGACACCGACGGCGGTGAAGTCCTCCTTCTGGCAGTCGATCCCCCGCTCGCGAAAGTGTCGTTGGACCGAGACCCAGGCGCCGCGTGCGGTGATGCCCATGGCCTTGTGGTCGTAGCCGACGGAGCCGCCGGAGGCGAACGCGTCGCCCAACCAGAAGCCGTAGTCCTGGGCCACGCCGTTGGCGATGTCGGAGAATGTCGCGGTGCCCTTGTCGGCAGCCACCACGAGGTAGGCGTCATCCCCGTCGTGCCGCACCACGGCGGGCGGCGGCACGGTCCCACCTGCGACCAGGTTGTCGGTGATGTCGAGCAGGCCGCTGATGAACGTGCGGTAGCAGGCCACGCCTTCGGCCAGCCAGGCGTCGCGGTTCCCGGGGTCGGGAAGCTGCTTGCAGAAGAACCCGCCTTTGGCGCCCACCGGAACGATCACGGTGTTCTTCACCATCTGCGCCTTGACCAGTCCCAGGATCTCGGTGCGGAAGTCGTCTCGACGGTCGGACCAGCGCAGGCCGCCTCGGGCCACGGCACCGAAACGGAGGTGCACACCCTCCACCCGCGGTGAGTAGACGAAGATCTCGAACCGCGGCCGAGGCTCGGGGAGATCGGGGATCTGCGAAGGCTCCAGCTTGAAGGAGATGTAGGGACGAATGGCGCCGTCGGCGTCGCGCTGGAAGTAGTTGGTCCGCAAGGTCGAAGAGATATGGGCCAGGTAGGACCGCAGGATGCGGTCATGGTCCAGACTCGCGACGTCGTCCAGTGCCCGCAGGATCCTCTCGTTCAGCCTGCTCTCCCTGTCGGAGCGAGTCTCGGGATCCGTGGGCTGACCCTCCGGGCCAGGGTCGAAGCGGGCTTCGAAGAACTGGACGAGCAGCCGGGTCAGGTCGACGTTGTTCAGCAGGGCGCCCTCGATGTAGTCGACGGCGAAGGGCGAGTTGCCCTGCTTCATGTACTTCGCGTACGCGCGCAGCACCGTCGCCTGGCGCCAGGTCAGCTGGGCGCCGAGCACCAGCGAGTTGAAGCCGTCGATCTCGTTCTGGCCGTCCCAGACGGCGCGCAGCGCATCCTGGAAGAGGTCGCGTGCGTTCGCCGGCAGTCCGCCCTCGTAGCGCAGCCCGAACTCGTAGATGTGGCTCGGCCGCGGGAGCTTCTCCAGCTCGTAGGGCCGTTCGTCGACGACCTCGACTCCCATCGAGGACAGCATCGGCAGGATATGGGACAGGGAGAGTGGCGACCCGATGCGGAACACCTTGAGACGCGCCTCCCCGCGACCGGAGTCGACCTGCTCGGAGAGCGACAGGTCGATACCCGAGTCACCACTGATCGCCTCCAACCGCCCGAGGTCGACTGAGCCGGTGCGCGCCGGGAAGTCCTCCTTGTAGGCCTCCGGGAACGCGTTGAGGTAGAGGCGCGCCAGGCGCGACCCGGCCTCCTCCCCGAAGTCGGCGGTGACGGCCGCGGACAGGTCGTCACGCCAGGACCGTGCGGCGTCGGCCAGCCGGCGCTCGAGGTCCGCGGTGTGGAAGTCCTCGATGATGTCGCCCTCGTGCGGACGGACCACGAAGTGCACCTGGGCGAGATAGGACTCGTTGACGCGCACCGTGAACTCGAGGTTCTCGGCGCCCAGCTCCTGCCTCAGGATCGCCGAGAACCGCTCACGTACCGCCGTGTTGTAGCGGTCGCGGGGCAGGTAGACCAGGCACGAGACGTACCGGCCGTAGGTGTCCCGCCGAGTGAAGAGACGCAGCTGGCGTCGCTCACGGGTGAGCATCACCGACTCCGCGATCGGCACCAGCTCCTCGATCGGCGTGTGGAACAGCTCGTCACGCGGGTAGTTCTCGAGCACGTTCACCAGGGACTTGCCCGCATGGCTGGTCGCGTCGATGTTGGTGCGCTGGAGCACCTCGAAGACCTTCTCCCGCAACATCGGGATCCGCAGCACCGACTCGGTGTACGTCGCCGCTGAGTAGAGCCCGAGGAAGCGCCGCTCGCCCACCACCGCGCCGCTCTCGTCGAACTTCTTGATCCCCACGTAGTCCAGATATGCCGAGCGGTGGACGGTGGCCCGCGAGTTCGCCTTGGCCAGCACCAGCAGCTTGGGCTCGCGGGCCCTCTCCCGCACCGGGCCCGGCAGCTTCTGGAAGGCCGAGGACTGCATCTGGTCGCCGCGGAGGATGCCCAGACCGGTGCCCGGCACCGCGCGCAGGGCCAGCTCGTCGCCCTGCTCCTCGAGCTGGTACTCGCGGTAGCCCAGGAAGGCGAAGTGGTCGTCGGCCAGCCACCGCAGCAGCTGGATCCCCTGGTCGAGGTCACTGCGGTCCAACGGGGGTGCGTGCTCCTCGAGCTCGCCGACGATGTCGAGCAGTCGCGACTGCATCCGCGGCCAGTCCTCGACGGCGTCCCGGACGTCCCGGAGGACGTTCTGGAGCGTCGTCTCGATCTCCGCGATCTCGTCCTCGTCGGTGACACGTGCGATCTCGATATGCATCCACGACTCGCGGATGACTTCGTGACCGGCCTCGACCTCCTCCGGGGTCGCGCCCTGAGGGTGCTCCCGGACCTCCAGCAGTTCGCCGGCGATGTCTCGTACCACCTCGAACAGCGGGTGGATGATCAGGTGCACGGTGTGCTCGAGCTGGTTGAGGGCCATGGTGACGGAGTCGACGAGGAACGGCATGTCGTCGGTGACGACCTCTACGACAGCGTGGCTGCCGGCCGACCAGCCATGGGCCGGCACGGTCGGCGTGAAGACGCGCAAGCTGGCGGTCCCCAGCGCCCGGGTCCCGGCCTCGCGGTACTGAGAGGCGAACGCGCCGTAGAGGTCCACGTCGCTGCGCTCGGCGACGTCGTCGGGGGCGACCCGGCGGTAGTAGTTGCGCAGCAGCCCCTCGACCGATTCGGGCAGGGGCCCTCCCGATCCTCGCCGACGCTGGGCGAGGGCTGCGGCCTTCTTCAGCAGGTCCTGCTTGGTGTCCTCGGGGGTGGATGCCACCCTCTGACACTAGAACTAGACCACGAGGACGACAACACACCCCGCGGACCAGCGCACCTCGGGCCGCGGCCTGAGGCGGCGCCGCGCGCCTGCGGCATGATGGAGAGCATGGACTTCCGCCACGAGCTGTCGTACGCCGCCTCGCCTGAGCAGGTCCATGCCATGCTCACCGACGCGCGCTTCCGCGAGGAGGTCTGCGCGTCCCAGCAGGTGCTGCGCTTCGCCGTGTCGGTCGAAGACACGGCTGGGGTCCTGACCGTCGAGGTGGACCAGGTCCAGGAAGCGCGCGGCATTCCCGCTTTCGCCACGAAGTTCGTGGGTGACGAGATCGCCATCGAGCAACGCGAGACGTGGAGCTCGCCGTCGGGTGCCGACCTGGAGGTCACGATCCCGGGCAAGCCGATGCGCATGCGCGGAGCCATCTCTCTGGCGGCGGACGCCGACGGGCACACCGTCGAGCGGGTGCGGGGGGAGATCTCGGTGTCGATCCCGCTGATCGGTGGAAAGCTGGCCGGCTTCGTCGGCGACATCTTCCGACTCGCGCTCGACGCCGAGCACGCGGTGGGCCGGTCCTGGCTGGCTGACGCCTAGCCGGGCGAGCTCACCCTCAGAAGCCGCCCTCGCGGTCCGCCGACGTCTCGGCGATCTCCTCAGCGAGATCCTGACGGCGTCGGATCGAGATGACGATCGCGAGCACCACGAACGGCGCAGCGGCCAGCACCAACGCCAACATCGCCTCCACCCGGTGCAGCGCACCGAGGTGGCCTGGGAGGACGCGGAGCAGCCCAGCAAGGAGGATGGTCAAGGAGGTCATTGACCCGAGTGTGGCATTTCTTGCCCCGTCGCGTGGCGGCTCGGGTCACTCTTCCGCTGCTGCGGCCGTCATGCCATGTGGGGGTAGCGGTAGTCCGCCGGGGCGTTGAAGGTCTCCTTGATCGACCGGGTCGAGGTCCAGCGCAGGAGGTTCTGCGGGGCCCCCGCCTTGTCGTTGGTACCCGAGGCCCGTGCGCCGCCGAACGGCTGCTGCCCAACGACGGCGCCGGTCGGCTTGTCGTTGATGTAGAAGTTGCCGGCGGCGAAGCGCAGTTCGTCGCGCACCCAGTCGATGACGGTGCGGTCGCGAGCGATGATGGCCCCGGTAAGGGCGTACGGCGCGAAGCTCTCCATCTGTCGCACGACCTTCTCGAAGTCCCCGTCGTCGAAGACGTAGACCGTCAGGATCGGGCCGAAGTACTCCGTGGAGAACATCTGGTCGGTCGGGTCCTCGGCCACCACGACCGTGGGCCGCACGAAGTACCCGACCGAGTCGTCGTAGCTGCCACCGGCAGCGACGGTGAGCTTCCGCGAGCGCTTGGCCCGGTCGATGGCCTTCTTCTGGGTCGCGAACGAGCGGTCGTCGATCACGGCGCCCATGAAGTTCGACAGGTCGGTGACGTCGCCCATCGCGAGCCCGTCGACCTCGGTCAGGAACTGGTCGCGCATCTTGTTCCAGACCGAACGGGAGATGTAGGCGCGCGAGGCCGCCGAGCACTTCTGGCCCTGGTACTCGAACGCGCCGCGGATCAGCGCCACCCGGGTCACGTCGGGGTCGGCCGACTTGTGGGCGACGACGAAGTCCTTGCCGCCCGTCTCGCCGACGAGCCGGGGGTAGGTCTTGTAGCCGCTGATGTTCGCGCCGACCTCGCCCCACAGGTGCTGGAAGAGCCGGGTCGAACCCGTGAAGTGGATGCCGGCCAGATCCGGGTGCCGGAGGGCCACTTCGGAGACCTCGACGCCGTGCCCTGGCAGCATGTTGATGACCCCGGGCGGCATCCCCGCCTCCTCGAGCAACAGCATGAGGTAGTGGGCCGCCAGGGTCTGGGTCGCCGACGGCTTCCAGATCACGGTGTTGCCCATCAGGGCCGGCGCCGTGGGGAGGTTGCCCGCGATCGCGGTGAAGTTGAACGGGGTGATGGCGTAGACGAAGCCTTCGAGCGGCCGGTGGTCCATGCGGTTCCAGACGCCGGGCGCGTTGGCCGGTGGCTGCTCGGCGACGATCTGCTTGGCGAAGTGGGCGTTGAACCGCCAGAAGTCGATCAGCTCGCAGGCGCTGTCGATCTCGGCCTGCCACGCCGTCTTCGACTGGCCGAGCATGGTCGCCGCGTTGAGCCGTGCCCTCCAGGGACCGGCCAGGAGGTCAGCCGCCCTCAGCAGGACCGCGGCGCGCTCATCGAGCGACAGGGCCCGCCATCCCGGCGCCGCCTCACCGGCAGCCTTGATCGCCGCACGTGCCTCGGCCTGGCCGCTGCTGCCCATCACGCCGAGCACGTGCTGGTGGTCGTGCGGCTGCACCACGGGGATCTCGGGCCCCTTGCCGAGCACCTTGCGACCGCCGATGGTCGCCTTGAGGGTGTGCTGGGTCCCCTCAAGCCGCACCAGCTCGGTCTCCAGCTCCGCTCGCTCCGGGCTGCCCGGTGCGTAGGAGAGGTTGGGCTCGTTGATCGGGGTCGGGGTGCGGGTGATGGCGTCCATGGCAGCGATGGTCTCAGACGTGCCTGTCGGCCTCAACGCGGCCAGCACTAGGCCAGGTGGGAGATCTCCTGGGTGGCGAACCAGGCCAGGTCGTCGTCCCCGTCGGCACCCTCGACCAGGTCGACATGCGCCGCCGCCACGTCGCTGAGCGACAGGTCCACCGACAGCGTCACCGACGTGGGGTCGTCCTCCTCGCCGGGAGAGACCCGCGGAGTGTCCACGGCGAGGACGTGACGCCGCGCCCCGGGCTCCGTCCGTGAGGCGGCGGCGGCCGCCATCAGCGCGGCGTACTCCGCCTGCTCCTGGTCGGCCTCGGGCCAGGCGGCTCGTAGCGCCTCGGTCGCGGCGTGGGCCGCCAGCGGTGCGGGCAGCCGTCCGCCGGCCACCAGGATGGCCAGCCCGGCGGGGTCCGTCGGGACGAACGCACGCACGGTCATTTCCGCTTCGGCCTCGCGGACCGACCCCGCGGGGCGCGCGGACGCGATTCGCTGGCCGTCTCGGTCAGCTCGTCCAGGGCCTCACGCAGGCACTGGGCCAGCACGTCGATGTCGGGCAGCCGGTCGCGGTCGGCCGTGATGCCGTAGTAGACGCCACCGTCGTACGACGTCACGCCGATCGCCAGCAGGTGCTCGGGTAGGAGCGGGTGCACCGGGTAGGTCTCGACCATCTGCGCCCCGGCGGCATACAGCGGGAACTGCGGGCCCGGCACGTTGGTCACGGCCACGTGATACCCCCTGCCCAGCTCGGCGTAGGCGACGCGTGAACCCAGCGCGTGGAAGGTGGTCGGCGCGAAGCCGGCGATGCCGACCAGCCGGTTCGCCGCGACCGCCCGTCCGGTCTCCTTGTGCGCCCGGAAGGAGTACGACACCTGGTGCAGGCGTACGACGGGACTCGGCTCACCCACCGGGAGATCGACGAGGTGGGGCGCCACCTGGCTGCCGAGGGAGGTTGCCTCGAGCTCGTCGTCGATCACCGACATCGGGACCACGGCGCGCAGCTGTCGGACGCCACCAAGTGACTCGGCGCGCGTCATCAGCCAGCCGCGCAGTCCACCCGCCACTGTCGCCAGGATCACGTCGTTGACCGTGCCGCCGTGAGCGGCGCGGACGGCTCGATAGTCGGCCAGGTCGGTCCGAACGGCCACGAACCGTCGCTGCTGTGAGAGGGCGCCGGTGACCGGGGAGTCCGCGGTGGGGCGCCGGCCCGTCAGCGATCCGACGACGCCGGAGACCCGGCGCGCGGACGAGGTGGCCCCACGCAGGACCGCGTCAAGGTTGCCGCGGACCGTCTGTGCCACCATCGCCGGACTGCGCAACGACTCCTGGACCGCCTCCACGACCAGCGCGGGCGACGAGGGCTGCCTGCGGGGCTGCCAGTCGTCATGGGCCAGCGCCTTCGGCTCCGGGCTGACGTCGAGCAGCACCTGACCGAGGTCGACGGTCTCGACGCCGTCGACCAGGATCTGGTGCGACTTCGACAACAGCGCGACCCGGCCCTCGGCCAGACCCTCGACGAAGTAGACCTCCCACAGCGGACGGGTCCGGTCGAGGGGCCGCGAGATGATGCGGGCCACGAGCTCTCGGAGCTGATCGAGCGACCCCGGCCTCGGGAGCGCCGAGCGGCGCACATGGTAGGACAGCTCGAAGTCGGGGTCGTCCACCCAGGTGGGGTTGGCCAGGTGGCCCGGGACCCCCAGGATCCGCTGTCGATACCGCGGAACGAAGGCGATCCGATCGGCGATCAGGTCGACCAGCGCGGGATAGTCGAACCCGGAGTCGCCAGGGTCGAAGATCTCCACCGTGGCGTTGTGCATGGGAGCGTTGGCCGACTCGCTGGCCAGCAGAGAGAGGTCGCGCTGCCGGAGGCGGTCACTCATCGCAGGTTCTGCTCCCCAGGTCGTCGTTCTGTGCTGGACTAGTCATGTGCTCGGCTAGATTCTGGCAGAGCCTGCGCAATGACCAGCGACCCGGAGGGGCCTTCATGCACACTCACGTACGCCGTTCGATAGTGGCGGCCGGGCTCGGGGCAGTCCTCGCCCTGGCCGGCTGCGGCGACGACGGGTCCTCGTCCGAAGGCACCGACCAGAACACCATCGAGGTGACGTTCGCCGACGGAGACGTGCAGCCCAAGGGCGACCGCGTCACCGTGAACGCCGACCAGCCGATCACCTTCGACGTCACCGCCGACGAGCCCGGCGAGATCCACGTCCACTCCAGTCCTGAGCAGGAGTTCGCCTACGAGGCCGGCACCCACAGCTACGACGTGACCATCGACACCCCGGGTGTGGTGGAGGTGGAGTCGCACGACCTGGACGTCGTCATCGTTCAGCTCGAGGTGAAGTGACCCCTTGGACGGGGTGACTCTGGCCCACGGCATCGGTGGGGCGCAGGACCTGCCGATCTCTCCGATGTTGGCGATCGCGGGTGCGGTCGCGGCCCTCACGGTGTCGTTCACGGTGCTCGCCGTCGCGTGGCGAACCCCGCGCTACGAGGGCGGCGCCACGGGAAGGCCCGCCCCCCGGTGGCTGGCGAGCAGCGTGGACTCGGCTGCCTGGCGGATCACGCTCAAGGCGATCGGAATGGTGCTCCTCGCGTACACGCTGTGGGCGGCGGTGGCGGGCAAGGACCTGCTGACCAACCCGGTCTTCGGCATGTTCTACGTGCTCCTGTGGGTGGGCCTGGTGCCGGCCTCGCTCCTTCTCGGCCCGGTGTGGAAGGCGATCAGCCCGGTCCGTACGATCACCGAGCTGCTCGCGCGCGTGGCCCGCACCGACCCCGAGCACGGGCTCAAGACCTACCCCGCCCGCCTGGGCTACTGGCCGGCCTCGGTCACGCTGTTCTCCTTCGTGTGGATGGAGCTGGTCTTCCCCCGTCCCGATGAGCTCGGCCCGGTGCGCCTGTGGATCGCCTGCTATCTGGCGCTGATGGTGATCGGGGGCCTTGTCTTCGGCACCCGCTTCCTCGAGCGTGTCGACCCGTTCGAGGTCTATTCGTCCCTCGTCGCGCGACTCTCGCCCTGGGGACGTCGCGGTGCCGCCCTCGTGGTGCGCTCGCCGCTCGCCAACCTGGCCACGACCCCGGTCGCCCCGGGGTTGGTCGCCGTCGTCGCTGTGCTCTTCGGCAGTACCGGGTTCGACTCCTTCCAGGACTCCTCGTTCTGGGTCACGCGGGTGCAGGACTCCAGCATGCCGTTGCTCTTGAACAACCTCGCCCTCCTGGCCTTCTGCGTGGGCGTCGGGGCGGTCCTCGCCGTCGGCACGATGACCACGGGGGTCGGACCGGACACCCCCCGCCGAACCCTTCCCTCGCAGTTCGCCCACTCGGTCGTCCCGATCGTCGTCGGCTACGTCGTGGCGCACTACCTGAGCTTCTTCGTGCTCTCGGGCCAGACCACCTTGGTGCAGATGAGCGACCCCCTCTCCACGGGGGCGAACCTGTTGGGCACGGCAGACTGGAACGTCAGCTACTGGCTGCTGAACCACCCGACCTTCCTGGCCGACACCAAGGTGCTCGCGGTGGTCGCGGGACACGTGCTCGGCGTGGTCGCGGCTCACGACCGCGCCATCGCGCTGCTTCCCCGACGTCATCAGCTGACCGGTCAGCTCCCGCTCCTGGCTGCGATGATCGTCTTCACCGTGGGCGGACTCTTCCTGCTGTTCTCCGCCTGACCCGGCGGCCCGGCGGGTCCACCGTGGCCGGCAGCACGGCGTCGACGACCTCGGACACCGCACGACGCAGGGGCGACTCCCCGGTCTCGACCAAGGACCTCCCGGCCACGAGGGCGCGGTCGACCGCGGGCCGGTCCTCCGGCAGGAAGTGGACCGCCAGGACGCGCCCGAAACCCTCCACCATCCCTGCGACCTCTCGCTCGGACCAGCCGAGCGAGGGTCGGGTCCGGTTCACCACGACTCGCACCGGCGTCGCCCCGATCACCTCGCGCAGCTCGACGAGCCCGCGCGCCAGCCGGGCCAGCCCGACCGGGTCGGCGGCACCGACCACCAGGACCTCATCGGCCACCGTGAGGGCTCCGAGCGTCATCGTGTTGCGTCCGGGGCGCGATCCGAGCTCCGCACCCGGGCTCTGCTCGAGGCTGAACCCGGTGTCGACGACGACGTGTCCCCGGGCCGCGGCCACCTCGATGAGGTGCTCGATCACCCCGGCCCTGACCTCCACCCAGCGGTCGGTCCGCGGGAGCCCACTGACCAGGCCGAGCTTCGGTCCCAGGGCGCGCTGCACGGTGGCGAAGCGATCCTCCAGGCCACCACCCGACGACAGTCGGGAAGCGGCAAGCAGGCCGGAGATCTCATCGAGCACACCGAGCTGCTGGGAGACCGCCCCGCCGTACGGGTCGGCATCGACCAGCAGCGTGCGCTGCCCTCGTTCGGCCAGCTCCGCCGCGAAGGAGACGGCCACGGTCGTGCGCCCCGGCGCACCCTGAGGTCCCCAGACCACGACGCTACGGCCGCCGCCGGACACCGGTGGGGCTGTCGGTTCGCCCTCGCCCTCGCCCCCGGCGGCCAGGGCCGCTTCCGCGACGTCGGCCTCGACCAGGGAGGCCAACGACGCGAGGTCCTGGGAGCCGACCAGACTCGTGATCCCCACGCTCTCGGCCCGGGACTCACCGCGGCCCGCCGGGAGTTCGTCGACCACGCCGACCGGTCGCACCCGATGCCGCTTGAGATGGGCGACCGCGGCGGCGTCCAGACCGGGAGCGTCGAGCGAGACCACGGCGACCTCCGCCTGCCCGGCAGCCGCGGTCGCCAACAGGTCATCGACGTCCACGCAGCGTTTCAGCACCACGACCCCGGGCCGACCGGCCAGCTCGCCCAGGGCCGCAGACTCCCACGCGGCGCCCGCAGCGACCATGAGCACGCAGATCATCGCAGGACCGTCGCACGCCGGGAGCGCTCAGCCACGGGTCACCACCGTCAGTGCCCGCTCACCGACGGCCGCGAGGATCGTGCCGAGGTCCTCCTCCTGCTCAGCGGGAACCCCGAGCACCAGCTGGCGGTCCCCGCCGTCGCCGAACGCGCCGGACCCCGCGGGCGCGGCGATCACGACGACCTCGCGCAGCACCGGACGAGCCACGGATCGGCCGCGACCGTTCTCCGCAGTGACCCAGACGTCCACCACGCTGCCCGGTGCGACCTCGGGTGGCAGAGCCAGAGCGGGCATCGAGATCGGCACGCTGAGCAGCCCCGTCTCCTCGGGCGTCCCGACAGCGGACCTGGGCAGCAGCTCGCCGGTGCCGAGACCGCGCCGCAGCCGCGCCTGCGTCGGCAGCGCGGCCCCCACGCGCACGTACTGCTCCGCGTCCGCCGGATCGACGAAGTGGACGTCCCGGGCCACGAGGCGGTCGGACGTCACCAGCTCACCCGGTGCCATCTCGCCGCGGACGGCCCACAGGGCGACCGTGTCGTCCGCACGGTCGAGCAGCCGCGCGCCGACCAGCGCGGACGCGGCGACCAGCGCGACGCCGATCCACAAGCGCAGGTCGCGCCAGCTGGAGGCGCCGCTGCGCCTCGCCTGCTCGCGCTCAGCGTTCCCGAGACTCACACTCACGCGGGACATCATGCGACATCACCCGCCTCCGGCGACACCACTTGTCCACAAGCTGCCGGGGTCAGCCACCGCGACGTGCAGCCCGGGTGCCACCATGGAGGCATGCCTTCGCCGCGCTTCCTCACCCTGGCCGACGTGGCCGAGGTGCTGAACACCTCGAGCGCCCAGGTGTATGCACTGGTGCGACGCGGCGACCTGCCCGCGATCAAGATCGGCGGCCGCGGGCAATGGCGGGTGGAGGCATCGCGACTGGAGGACTACATCGCGCGGATGTACACCGAGACCGCGGAGTTCGTCGACCGCCACCCCTACGTCGAGGCCGAGCCGGACTCCGGCGACTGAGCGCGGCGAGGGGTCAGCCGACCTTCGAGTCCAGGGTCACCGACACGGTCCGCTCGCGACCGCCTCGGTCCACGGTGAAGGCGACGGTCTGCCCCGGCAGATGGGAGCGAATCGCAACGATCAGCGCGATCCCGTCGGCCACCCGGTCGCCGTCGATCTCGGTGATCACGTCATCCTTGCGCAGTCCGGCGCGGGCCGCGGGCGTGCCGGCAACGACCTCGTTGACGCGGGCTCCCGACGTGTCACTCCCGCCGGTCTGCACGGTCGCCCCGATCACCGGGTAGCGAGCTTCACCGTCACGCAGGATCTGGTCGGCCGTGACCCGCACCTGGTCGATCGGGATGGCGAAGCCCACCCCGATGTTGCCCGCCTGACCTCCGGCTGCGCCCGTGGTGGCGATGGCTGAGTTCACACCGACCACCTGGCCCGCCAGGTTGACCAGCGGCCCGCCCGAGTTGCCCGGGTTGATCGCCGCGTCGGTCTGCACCGCGTTGATGTACGACGCGTCTCTGAGGTCCCCGGTCGTCACCGGCCGGTTGACGGCGCTGACGATGCCCGAGGTCACGGTGGACGACAGCCCCAGTGGTGACCCGAAGGCCACGACCTGCTCGCCGACTCGGAGGGCCCGCGTCGAGCCCAGGGCCGCCGGCGAGAGCCGCATGACCGGCTCCGCGTAGAGCACGGCAAGGTCATAGACGGGGCTGCGCCCGATCAGCTGCGCCTGGTAGCGGTTGCCCTCGTGGTCGATGATCTCGATCTTGCCGCCGTCGGCGGCGTCGGCGACGACGTGGTTGTTGGTCACCACATGCCCCTGCCGGTCCAGGACGAAGCCGGAGCCGGTCGCCCCGCCGTCCTGGTTGCCGAAGGTCGCGCTGATCTGCACCGTGCTCGGCAGCAGCGCCTGGGCGACGGCAGCGATGGACCCGTTGTCCACCGGGAGAGGTGCAGTGCGCTCGGTGTCGACGCTGGGCAGACTGCCATCAGCGACGGTGGTGGGGGTGGCATCGTCGAGTCGGTTGGCCGCCAGGCCACCGAAGAGTCCGCCGACCAGGCCGACGACCAGAGCCAGACCTACCGCGACTGGCCACCACCAGCCGGGAACCCTGCTGATCGGCGCCGCCGCGGGGCGGGCCGGTCCGTAGCCCGGAGGCGGTCCCGGAGGCCCGGGGCGCACCTGACCCCCGAGGTAGGGACCGGGGACGTAGCCGCCGGGCCCCGACGTCGGAGGTGGGGGTGCGGTGCCGTGCGGTCCGGACGGATGCGGGCCCGGCCCGGCGGGAGGGTGCGCGCCCGCCGGCCAACCGGGCGGGGCCGGGCTCGAGGTGGCACCCGGGAGGCTCGCCGGCAAGCCGCTCGCGGCAGGGCCAGGCGTCGGTGGTGTCCACGCCTCGCCCGCGGGCGCCAGCGGCTCTGTGGGATCGTCGGGCTCGCTCACCAGAGCATTGTCACCCGAGACAGCGCGGTCCGCGCCCGCTGGGCCCGGTTTCCAAGCTCACGAGGTGTCGTCGGGGGCGTCCCGACCTGCATGATGCCGCCAGGGGCCGTCGGGCTGATCAGGCTGGTGGTCGGGGCCCGGTCCATCACCGGAGCGGCAGCAGGAGCCGCGCCGAGAGCCAGCAGGCTCACGACCGCGGCGGCCCCGACCGCACCCCCGCCCAGGGCGACCCTCGTCCGGTGCCGGGGGGCAGGGTCGGCGAGGTACGCCGCGCCGGTCGCGTCACCGAAGGGCGCGAGCAGCGACCCACGCAGCTGGTGAGGCGTCGGCGCCGCAGACAGCGAGAGGCTCGCCAGCTGCGTCTTGATCCAGCCCTCGCGCTCGACCCGGTCGCGACACGAGTGGCAGGCGTGGACATGCTCCCAGGCACGCTCCGCCTCCCCGGGGTCCAACTGTCCGTCGAGGAGTGCGCTGACCCGGTGCCCCAGGTGGCCGATCAACCGGAACCTCCCGCGCCGACCGGGGTGCGCGGTGCCGGCTCCGGCCCGGAGTAGCGCACCCGGTTGCCGGAGGGAGCCCGGTGGGCCAGCGACCGGCGTAGCAGGGTGCGTCCGCGGTGGATGCGCGAGCGCACGGTGCCGAGCTTCGCGTCAAGGATCTCCGCGATCTCCTCATAGGTCAGTCCCTCGACGTCGCAGAGCACCACCGCGGCCCGGAACTCGGGTGGCAGCGAGGCGAGGGCCCGCTCCACGTCGTCGTCGAAGGTCGTGTCGACGTACGCGTCGTCGGGCTCGGGACCCACGCTGGCCAACAGACTCGCCCGCTCGTCGGAGAGGGCGTCGAAACGGATGCGCTGACGACGACGGGCCTGGTCGAGGAAGACGTTGGTGGTGATCCGGTGCAGCCAGCCCTCGAACGTCCCCGGCGTGTAGGTGCCCAGGCTGCGGAAGACCCGCACGAACACCTCCTGGGTGAGGTCCTCGGCGTCGTGACGGTTCCCGGTCAGACGATAGGCCAGGCGGTAGACCCGATCGGACTGGCCGTCGACGATCTCGTCCCAGGTCGGAACCTCGGCGGCGGGCGCCGCACCGGCCGCAGACGGGGTCGGGCCCGCCGAGGAACGAGGCTGGTGGGTCATCGCTACCTCCGGGCTGGGTCTACGAACGCGTGAGCGGATCAGTTCGAGCACTCCTGACGCTAGGGATGGGGCCTGAGAACAACCTGTGAACAGACCCCGCGTGAGCCTGGGAATCCTGCCGAGTTCGGCGCGCGGACACGTCGTCGGCGTGCCTGGAACAACGAACGGCGGAGCCCGGGTGTTCCCGCGGTAGGGTCGGCGCAGGCGAGTCCAGTCGCGCCCGGGCAGAGATCCGGGAGGTCCGATCCGGGAGGTCACCATCACCACGCCGATCAACGCCGAGAGCTGGACCTACGCTGAGGCCTACGTCTCCGAGGACGACGTCCTCAGGGACGCCCGCGCCCGCGCCGACGAGGTCGGCGTCGTGGCGATCGGTTCCGGCGGTGGGGCGGCCCTCCGCTTCCTTGCCTCCGTCCTGGAGGCGCGTGCGGTCGTCGAGATCGGCACGGGCACGGGAGTCTCCGGGGTCTGGCTGATGCGCGGGATGCGCTCGGACGGCGTCCTGACCACCGTCGACATCGAGGCCGAGCACCAACGCCTCGCCCGCCAGTCCTTCGCCGACGCCGGCTTCCCACCCCAGCGCATCCGCACCATCGCCGGCGCCGCCCTCGAGGTCCTGCCCCGGCTCACCGACGGCCACTACGACCTGGTCTTCTGCGACGGCGACAAGCGGGAGTACACCGCCTACCTCGCCGAGGCGCTCCGGCTGCTCCGGCCGGGCGGTGTCGTCGTATTCGACAACGCGCTCTGGCACGACCGGGTGGCCGACCCCGCGCAACGAGACGCCGAGACGGTGGCGATCCGCGACGTGGGCCAGGAGATCCGCGACCACGAGGACCTGGTAGGGGTGCTGCTGCCGGTGG
The DNA here is from genome assembly GCA_963812265.1 of uncultured Actinomycetota bacterium. Taxonomy (GTDB): domain Bacteria; phylum Actinomycetota; class Actinomycetes; order Propionibacteriales; family Nocardioidaceae; genus Nocardioides. Next base: position 1,605,873 of record CAWEUL010000001.1, on the reverse strand, counting down.
GTGACGGCCTCCTGGCCGCCAAGAAGGAGTGGGCTCCGGAGCCCGAGGGCTAGCCGGCCGGGCCCGACCCCCGGGGGTCGGCGACGAAGCCGGAACCCCCTTCGGCCACGGCCACGATGGCGCAGGGCTCGATGAGCTGCGGTGGGCTGCCCACGATCATGGAGCCGGGCGAGTCGGCCGCGAAGCGCGTGAACTCCTCCTGGAACGCCGCCCGATGGGCCTCGTCGACGAAGACGTAGCAGCCTTCGAACCACTCCCCCGGTCGGATCCGCCAGGTCTTGAAGCGCAGCCCTTCTCGATCGGTGAACCGCGCGTGGGAGGTGTCCGCGACGTACGCCGCGAGCTCGGCCTCGACCGTCGATGCCGCGCCGGCCAGGGACCAGCGGACGGTCAGCCCGTTCATCCCACGCCCGCCAGTGGGTCGTCGCCGCCCAGCCAGGCCAGCAGCGCGCGGGCGCCGTAACCGGTGGGTCCCTCGGTCCACTCGTGGTAGTCGTTGGGCGAGTCACCTGCCGAAGCGACGTCGAGGTGGGCCCACGGCACGTCCCCGACGAAGTGCTGGAGGAAGAGCGCGGCGGTGATCGCGCCCGGGCCACCCGCAGAGTTGTCGGAGTCCGCGATCTTCGAGGCGAGCTTCTCCTCGTAGTCGGGGTGCAGCGGGAAGCGCCACAGCGGCTCGCCCGCCGCCTCGGCCGCCTCGCCCACCAACGCCGCGAGGGCGTCGTCGTTGGCGAAGAAGCCACCGATCCGCTGGCCCAGCGCCACCTTCATGGCGCCCGTGAGCGTGGCGACGTCCACCACCGCTGCCGGCTTGAGCTCGTCCACGGCGTAGGCGAGGGCGTCGGCCATCACCAGACGCCCCTCGGCGTCGGTGTTGGTGACCTCGCTCGTGCGGCCGCCGTAGTGGCGCACCACGTCGCCGGGACGCATCGCGTTCCCACTGATGGCGTTCTCCGCCATCGCCAGAAGGCCGACCACCCGCACGGGGCAGCGGACCCGGGCCAGGGCGCCCATGACGGCGATGACCACCGCGGCGCCTGTCATGTCGCGTTTCATCGTAGCCATCGACTCGCCCGCCTTGATCGACAGGCCACCGCTGTCGAACGTGATGCCCTTGCCGACCAGCACCACCGTGGGTGTCCGGCGAGCCGCGCTCGCGGGGGCATAGTCCAGGCGCACCAGGCGCGGAGGTGTCGCCGAGGCCTTGCCGACCGCCAGGAGACCGCCCATCCCGCGGGCGGCGAGCTCATGCTCATCCCACACGGTGCACTCGAGGCCGGCTTCCCGGGCCACCTCGCTGGCCTGCTCGGCCAGCCAGGCCGGGTTCTTGAGGTTGGACGGGATCGTCGCCAGCGTCCGCGCGCGCCAGCCGGCGCCACCGAGGGCCAGGGCCCGCATCAGGTCGGGTCCTCGCTCCTCGGCATCCTCGTGACCCGCGAGGACGACCCTGGCCACCGGGCGGTGCTCGGGGACCTGCGAGCGCCAGTGGAACTCGAACGAGCCCAGCATCATGCCGACCACGAACGCCTCGAGCCCGCCCGCAGGCGCGGTGGCGGCGACTGACGTCGCCACACTGTCGCGGTCGCGAGCGGCCCGGGCCAGCGCAGCGCCGGCGCGCCGCAGGTCGATCGGGCGCTGCTCACCGACGCCGACGAACCAGGTGTGGCGCACCGAACCGCCTCGGACCAACGGGACCGCCGTGACCTGACCGGCCTCGCCGGTGGCACCTTCGCTGGTCAGCAGCGCGAAGACATCAAGTCCGGCCTCCTCCGCCCAGGCGTCGGCATCGACTCCCAGGAGAAGCTCGTCCGCCCCGGGATAGACGGCGAACGCCACGCCGTCGACCCCGCGCAGCACGGCAGGCGACCAGGCGCTGAGCGCGAACTCCGGGGGTGAAACCTGGGCGGGAAGCGAAGGAGGAGCAGACGCGGTCACAGGCGTCAGCCGACGACGGCCTTGAGGGCGTCGCCCAGCGAGCCGGCCTCGTCGGCGTTGAGCTCGACCACCAAGCGGCCACCACCCTCGAGGGGCACGCGCATCACGATGCCGCGGCCCTCCTTGGTGACCTCGAGCGGACCGTCGCCCGTCCGGGGCTTCATCGCCGCCATCCGCGCACCTCTTCCTTGTTGCCGAATCTGCGTCCGCGGAGTGACCGCGGAAAGTCGCGCCGAGACGCAGCATCCATTATCCCCCATGGCCGTGGCGCCGACGACCACAGGTCGGTCCCGGGGCCGGCTCCGGCACCCGGCCGGCCGGCCCTCGACCGCGCGGACCGGCGCGGGAGGCTCTGGCAGGATCGGCGGCATGCATGCGCGGTCCGCCCTGTTCGACGTGTACGGAGACCACCTGCGCGCACGCGGGGACGAGGCTCCGGTGGCCGCCCTGGTGGCGCTGCTGGACGCAGTGGGCATCGCCGCGCCGGCCGTGCGCACCGCGATCTCTCGGATGGCGGCCCAGGGCTGGCTCGAGCCCGTGGCGCTGGAGGCCGGCCGAGGCTACCGGGCCACCGACCGGGCGATCCACCGGCTCGACGAGGCCGCCGAACGGATCTACCGGCGTCGCGCCCTGCCCTGGGACGGATGTTGGCACCTGGCGATCGTGGCCATGCCGGAGGACCGCAGCGCCCGGGACCGGCTGCGAGCGGACCTGGCCTGGCTGGGCTGCGCCCGGCTCGCGGGAGACGTCTGGGTCAGCCCCCATCCGGTCGAGGACCTCGCGGACGTGGCAGGGCGCGCCGGCGCGGAGGTGGTGACTGCGCGCGTCGCCGAGTTCCAGCCCCGCGACGCGCCGCTGCGCCGCTGGGACCTCGAGTCCCTCCGGACGTCCTATGACGCCTGGCTGGGATCTGCCGAGCAACTCGTCGCCGAGAACCTGGCCGCCCACGAGGACCCGACCCGGGCCGCGTTCGCCGCCCGCTTCCGGCTCGTGCACGAATGGCGCAAGTTCCTCTTCACCGACCCCGGACTCCCCGACGAGCTGCTCCCGGGCGACTGGCCCGGCAGGCTGGCCCAGGCCCGGTTCGCCGAGGCCGCCGAGGGCCTCCGGCCCCGGTCCGATGAGTTCCTGGCGCGCTGCCTCGACGCGGGCTGAGCGTTCCCGTCCGGCAGACTGGCCCCATGAGCGACTCTCCCGTGCTGGTGGACGTCCGCGAGGGCGTCGCGACGATTACCCTCAACCGACCCGACGCGATGAACAGCCTCGACATCGCGACCAAGGAGTCGCTGCTGGACGCGGTCGAACGCGCCGCTTCCGACGACCACGTCCGCTGTGTGGTGCTCACCGGGTCGGGGCGCGCGTTCTGCGTCGGCCAGGACCTCAAGGAGCACATCGGCATCCTGAAGAGCGGAGATCGCTCCAGCCTCTTCTCGACCGTGGACGACCACTACAACCCGATCGTGACGACGCTCGCGACCATGCCCAAGCCCGTCGTCGCGGCCGTCAACGGCGTCGCGGCCGGTGCCGGGGCCAGTCTCGCGTTCGCCTGCGACCTACGGATCTTCGCCGACACCGCCGGGGTCAACCTCGCGTTCACCGGGGTCGGGCTGTCGTGCGACACGGGTGCCAGCTGGACCCTTCCCCGGCTCGTCGGTCGCGCCCGGGCACACGAGCTGCTGTACTTCCCCCGGACCCTGGACGCCGCCACCTGTCTCGAGCTCGGCCTGGCGACCCGGGTGGTCGCCCACCAGGATCTCGCCGGTGAGGTCGCCGCCCTCACCGCGCGTCTGGGCGCCGGCCCGACACTGGCCTATGGCGCGATCCGGCAGGCGGTCAGCTTCTCTGCCGGACACGGCTTGGAGGAGTCGCTGGCCTTCGAGAGCCGGATGATGACGCTCACGGGAGCGTCCGAGGACCACGCCGCGGCAGTGGCGGCCTTCGTGGCCAAGGAGACTCCGCAGTTCCACGGACGCTAGCCCTCCAGGCCGCCCCGGGGACGGTGGCCCCACCTCAGCCCCGGGTGCCGCCGAGCACCCGCAGGATCTGGCCCGGCGCCTTCTTGCGCATCAGCCGGCGACCCGGGTGCGCGCCGTACTCGACGGTGACGGCAGCACCGTCGAACTTGTGGTTGTACCACCCGGTCATGGTGCCGTGGCAGACGCCGCCGCAGTCGAGCCTCTTGGTGGGCAGCCTCAGCGCTCGGGCGACGCGACGGGCGAACTTCGGGAGCTTGGTATCGGTGTCGACGCCGCGCAGCGGCTGGTGGAAGCTGAGGATACGGCGCGGCTTGATGTCCCGGAGGAACGCGATCATCGCCTTGGTCTCCGGCTCCGACTTCGGCTTCGGTCCCGACTCGTAGTTGCCGTCGAGATCGACCCAGTTCCAGGGGAAGTTGCGGTTGAGGTCGACGCCGTGGGCGTTCTTGCGGGTGTGCGCCGCATACCCGTCGGGGTTGTAGGTCGGCACGACCCACAGGTCCAGTCCGCGGATCTTCGGCCCACGCATCAGGGCCTTGAGGATCTGCCGTGACGCGCCCTCGTTGCCGTGCATGGTCGCGATCAGCACCATCCTGCGCTTACCGGACTCACCGAGGCGGTAGGCGAAGATCCGGCGCTTCTCCACCGACGTGCCGAGCAGGCGGGTCTCGACGACGGCGCGACGCGGACCGGCGGCCGGGGCGTGGGTGCTCGCCACGGCACCTGGCCCCGTTGGGGCAGTCACCAGGGTCGCGGCCACCAGCGCGGCGGTGAGGGCGGCTGTCAGCAGCCGGGCCGAGACGGAGGACGTCATGGTTCAGACCAGACCTAGCATGTAGGAGACGGTGAAGATGCACACCCCGACGAACAGACCGACGTGGGCGAGGACCGAGAGACCCGGCCCGTCACTCCAGCTGTCCTCGCGGACCACCTGCGCGTGCCGGCCGCGGATCGGTAGCCAGCGGAGCAGGATCAGCAGACCACACAGGGCGACGATCCACCACAGCGCGAGCGCCACGATACCGACCACCGGGCCGGCGACGTCGCTGTCGTCGGGTGCGACGAGGTAGGCCGACCAGGCCGCCAGTGCGAGCACGCCGCAGATGGTGTGCACGGCGAGGACCCCCCGCGGCACCTGCGCGGGACCTGCGACGGCCTCCTTGCGCAGGCGTACCCGGGTCAGCACGACCACCACTGCGGCGAGCGCGGTGAGGACGTAGATGATCACCTGGAGAGACACGAGGGCAGTGTGCCCTAGGTCGAGGAGGCCTCGCCATCAGGCGCGTCGGCGGAGCGCTCCTTCTCCTCGGCCAGTCGGTCGAGGAGCGCGTCGACCTCGGACATGCGGTAGCCACGGAAGGCCAGCGAGAACCTCACCAGTCGGAGATCGGCCGCCGACAACGGCCCCGCACCGGGGACCAGCACGTCCGGGCGATCGTCGTACACCCTGGCCATGGCGCCTCCGCGGCCCGCGGCCAGCAGCGCCACGCCGCCGAGGGCGAGGACGACGAGCACCGCGAAGAACCACATCATGCCTCGGGGTCCTCCGTCGCGCTCGCCGCCACCATCAGCTGTACCGCCTCGTCCACGTCGTCGGTCACCACCAGCATCTCGACGTCGCTCTGGTTGATCTTTCCCTCGGCCAGCACGGTGTCGCGCAGCCAGTCGATGAGGCCGCCCCAGTAGTCGCTGCCGATCAGGACGATCGGGAACGAGGTGATCTTGCCCGTCTGGCGCAGCGTGAGCGCCTCGAACAGCTCGTCGAACGTGCCCAGGCCACCTGGTAGGACGACGAACCCCTGGGCGTACTTCACGAACATGGTCTTGCGTGCGAAGAAGTAGCGGAAGTTGATGCCCTTGTCGACCCAGGGGTTCAGGCCGGTCTCGAAGGGCAGCTCGATGCCGAGACCGACGCTGACCCCGCCGGCCTCCGACGCACCCTTGTTGGCCGCTTCCATGGCGCCGGGTCCACCGCCGGTGATCACTGCGAACCCCGCCTGGACCAGCTTGCGGCCGACCTCCTCCGCCAACGCGAAGAAGGGGTGGTCCGGCGCGGTGCGCGCCGATCCGAAGACCCCGATCGCCGGGCCGAGCTCGGCCAACGCACCGAAGCCCTCGATGAACTCCGCCTGGATGCGCATCACCCGCCAGGGGTCGCTGTGCACGAAGTCGGACTCCCCGCGGGTGTCGAGCAGACGCTGGTCGGTCGTGCCGGCCTCCATCTGCCCCCGTCGCATGAGCACCGGGCCCTTGTAGCGGAACCGGTCACTCAGACTGCGTCGTTCGCTCACCCCGCACCTCCGGTCAACCAGGCGACCAGCGCCCGCTCACACGCGACGATCTGGCCGACGGGCACATGCTCCTCCTGCTTGTGCGCCAGCATCGGGTCGCCGGGGCCGAAGTTGACCGCCGGGATCCCGAGGCCGGAGAAGCGGGCGACGTCGGTCCAGCCGAACTTGGGGTTGACCTCGCCACCGACAGCGGCGATGAAGGCTGCGGCGGCCGGCCGGTCCAGTCCCGGGAGGGCTCCCGGCGCGCTGTCGGTGACGCGCACGTCGTACCCCTCGAAGAAGGTGCGGACGAACGCCTCGGCCTCCGCCTCGGACCGGTCGGGGGCGAAGCGATGGTTCACCTCGATCACGCACTCGTCGGGGAGGACGTTGCCGGCGACCCCGCCGCGGATGAACACGGCATTGAGGCCTTCGTGGTAGGTCAGGCCGTCGATGACCGGGCGCCTCGGCTGATAGGCCGCGAGCCGGGCCAGGAGGGGTGCGGCGCCGTGGATGGCGTTGCTGCCCATCCAGCTACGCGCCGAGTGCGCCCGCTCGCCGGGGACGGTCACGTCGACGCGGAGGGTGCCCTGACAGCCCGCCTCGACGACCGCGTTCGACGGCTCCATCAGGATCGCGAAGTCGCCGGCCAACAGGTCGGGGCGATGCTGAGCGAGCAGGTTGAGCCCGTTGAGCTCGGCCTCGATCTCCTCCGCCTCGTAGAGGATCAGCGTCACGTCGCGCACCGGCGCGGGTACCGTCGCCGCGATCGCGAGGATGACGGCGTCGCCGCCCTTCATGTCGCAGGATCCCAGGCCGTGGAGCAGTCCGTCCTCGCGCCGGGCCGGCAGGTTGTCGTTGAGGGGGACCGTGTCGAGGTGCCCGGCGATCACCACCCGCTCGTCGCGGCCCAGGTGCGTGCGGGCCACGACCGTGTGCTGGTGCCGCTCAACATCGAGGTGCGGCAGCCGACGCAGCGCTGCCTCGACGGCATCGGCGATCACCTGCTCGCCGAGACTCACCGACTCGATGTTCACCAGCTGCTCGGTGAGGGTCACGACGTCCGCAGCCAGGTCGAGCGCCACCCCGCTTCCCTCACTCATGCGCCCATCCAACCACCCGCTGAGGAGTCCCATCTGGGTGCCGAGGGGTCACATCTGGGCGCTGAGGGGTCACATCTGGTCACCATATGCGACGCCTCATCAGCAAGGTGTGACTCCTCACCAGCCAGATGGGACTCCTCGGCGGGGTCATGCGGGGGTGACGGGGACAACGGTCACGACGGGTACGCCGGCCGGGGCCGGGGCCGGGGCCGGGGTGAGCGTGACGGAGACGGCCAGCGTCTCGCCGGCGACCAGGGTCTCAAAGGCGCGGGCGGCGGCGAGGACGTCCTCAGGCCCCGAGACCGCCAGCTCGATCCGGTCGGAGACGTCCAGCCCGGCCGCCTTGCGCTCCTGCTGGACCTGGCGCACCAGGTCGCGGGCGAGCCCCTCCTGGGCCAGCTCGGGCGTGACGTCGGTGTCCAGGACGACGAACCCACCGCGCGGGAGCATGCCTGTCGCAGAGTGCCCGTCGGCGTCCGCGGCCACTGTCTCCAAGGTGAACTCACCCTTGACGAGCGCAAGTCCTCCTGAGGTGACGGTGCCGTCCTCGGCCACTGACCAGTCGCCAGACTTCGAGCCCTTGATCGCCGCCTGGACGTCCTTGCCGAGCCGGGGCCCGGCCGCGCGGGCGTTGACGGTGAGCTTCGGCTCCACGCCGTACGACGCCGCCTCTGGCGAGTCGGTGTCGACCAGCCGCACCGACTTCACGTTCAGTTCATCGGCGACGATCGGCTCGAACCCGGTGAGCGAGGCGACGTCCGGCACCACGATCGTCATCGACGCCAGCGGGAGGCGGTTGCGCAGGCTGTTGCTCTTGCGCAGCGCCGAGCCGGCTGAGCAGACGTCGCGCACCTCGTCCATGGCCGCGAGCAACTGGTCATCCGCCGGCAGGTCGTCGACGGACGGCCAGTCGGCGAGGTGCACCGAGCGCCGGCCGGTCAGCCCGCGCCAGACCTCCTCGGTGGTCAGAGGAAGCAGCGGTGCTGCGACCCGGCACACCACCTCGAGGACCGTGTAGAGCGTGTCGAAGGCCTCCGGTGCGTCGGCACCCCAGAATCGCTCCCGGGACCGACGGATGTACCAGTTCGTCAGGGCGTCGAGGAACGTCTGCGTCGCGTCGCATGCGCCGGCGATGTCGAGGTGGTCGTGACACGTCGTCGAGTCGGCGACGTACTCCCGCAGCTTGGCGAGGATGTAGCGGTCCATGACGTGGGTGGAGTCGGTGCACCAGCGGGCGTCGTACCCCTCACCAGCAGCGTTCGCGTAGAGGCTGAAGAAGTACCACGAGTTCCACAGCGGGATCATCACCTGCCGCACCGAGTCGCGGATGCCGGGCTCGGTCACGACCAGGTTGCCACCTCGCAGGATCGGTGACGACATCAGGAACCAGCGCATCGCATCGGCGCCGTCGCGGTCGAACACCTCCGAGACGGAGGGGTAGTTGCGCAGCGACTTGCTCATCTTGTTGCCGTCGGAGCCGAGCACGATGCCGTGGCTCACACATGATCGGAACGCCGGCCGGTCGAACAGCGCCGTCGCGAGGACGTGCAAGGTGTAGAACCACCCGCGGGTCTGGCCGATGTACTCCACGATGAAGTCGCCGGGGAAGTGGTGCTCGAACCAGTCGGCCTGCTCGAACGGGTAGTGCACCTGCGCGAAGCTCATCGAGCCCGAGTCGAACCACACGTCGAGCACGTCGTCGACGCGGCGCATCGTGGACCGCCCCGTCGGGTCATCGGGGTTGGACCGGGTGAGCAGGTCGACGTACGGCCGGTGCAGGTCGGGGTTGCCCTGATGGTCGCGTGGCAGCGCACCGAAGTCACGCTCGAGCTCCTCGAAGGAGCCATAGACATCGACGCGGGGGTAGGCCTCGTCGTCGCTCTTCCAGACCGGCACCGGGCTTCCCCAGAACCGGTTGCGGGTGATCGACCAGTCGCGGGCGTTCTCCAGCCACTTGCCGAACTGGCCGTCCTTGATGTGCTCGGGCACCCAGCGGATCTCCTGGTTGAGCTCCAGCATCCGCTGCTTGAACGCCGTGACCTGCACGAACCACGACGAGACGCCCTTGTAGATCAGGGGCTCCCGGCAGCGCCAGCAGTGCGGGTAGGGGTGGTCATAGGACTCGCGGCGCAGCAGCACCGTGCCCGGCGTGACCGAACCCGCCGGCTGCCCGCGGGTCGCGGCCTTGAGATGCTCGATGATCGGGGCGTTGGCGTCGAAGACCTGGAGGCCCTCGTAGTCCACGACCGGAACCGTGAACCGACCGTCCTTGCCGACCGGCATCACGGCCTCGATGTCCTCACGGTCCGTGACGACCTTGTCCTCCTCACCGAAGGCTCCCGCGGTGTGCACGAGCCCGGTGCCGTCGGTCGTCGTCACGAACTCCGCCGCCACGACCCGGAACGCCTTCGGGTGGCCGAGGTAGTAGGAGAAGGGAGGCGTGTAGGTCCGTCCGACCAGATCGGCGCCCTTGAGCCGTTCCACGACGACCGGCTGGTCGCCACCCTCGGGCGTCAGCTCCTTGGCGTACGACGCCAGCCGGGCCTCGGCGATCACATAGCGCTCGGTGCGTGAGGGGTCGCCGGGCACGCCCGCCTCGACGACCACGTAGTCGATGTCCGCGCCGACCATCACCGCGAGGTTGGAGGTGAGCGTCCACGGGGTCGTCGTCCAGATCAGGGCGAGCTCGCCGGTCTCCAACCGGTAGCCGACGGTGACGGCCGGATCCTGCCGGTTCTGGTAGACGTCGTCGTCCATCCGCAGCTCATGGTTGGAGAGGGGCGTCTCGTCGTTCCAGCAGTAGGGCAGGACCCGGAAACCCTCGTAGACCAGACCCTTGTCGAAGAGCTGCTTGAACGCCCACATCACCGACTCCATGTAGTCGGGGTTCATGGTGCGGTAGTCGTGGTCGAAGTCGACCCAACGGGCTTGGCGGGTGACGTACTCGCGCCACTCGTGGGTGTACTTCATCACCGACTGGCGGCAGGCCTCGTTGAACTTCTCGATGCCCAGGTCACGGATCTCGTCGGTGGTCTTGAGCCCGAGCTGGCTCATCGCCTCGAGCTCGGCCGGCAACCCGTGGGTGTCCCAGCCGAAGCGACGCTCCACCCGGCGACCGCGCATGGTCTGGTAGCGCGGCACGACGTCCTTGACGTAGCCGGTGAGCAGGTGGCCGTAGTGGGGCAGCCCGTTGGCGAACGGGGGTCCGTCGTAGAAGACGAACTCGTTGTCGCCGTCCTGCCCCGGATCGCGCTGCGCCACGCTCTCCTGGAAGGTGTCGTCGGCCTCCCAGTAGGCCAGCACCCCTTGCTCGATCACCGGGAACGAGGGAGCGGACGGCACGGTCGTGGCGTCGGTGTGCGACACCTTGGGGTAGCGCGGGCGGGTCATCGGCCGTCTCCTGCGTCGTACGTCGTGGGTGAGCTCTTCGCTGGTCGAAACCACACGAGGACGACGGGAGCCGCGGTACCACCTCGCTTGCCCCGCCGGAACGGGACCGCTCGTTCACGGCTGTGACGGGCCTACCCGTCCGGTTCTACTGAGACCGCGGTGATCGAGCTGGTCGAGACCGTGGACCGTTCTTCCGGAGGCTCGCCGCTGATGACGGCTCCAACGCCTGTGCCGGTCAGCGTACGGCGCCGTACCCGCCTCAGGCCAATCCATTCCGCCATCGAGACGCCGCGACTCTTCGGCGGCCCGGACCTGTCGGCGGCGCAGCGGGAGAGGCTTGCCCATCCGCCACGGCCGTGCTCAGGTGTGCTCATGAGCGACATGTGGCAGAGCGAAGCCGGCGACCCGCGCGACTTCTCGCCCACGCGAGGGGAACAGGCGAACGTGCTGGCCTACCTGCGCAACTACCGGATCGGGTTCAAGCTGAAGTGCGAGGGCCTGGACGCCGACCAACTGGCTCGCCGCTCGGTCCCGCCGTCGACGATGTCGCTGCTGGGCCTGGTGCGCCACCTCGCCCAGATGGAGCACCACTGGACGCGGCGGGTCCTGCAGGGCGAGGACGTGCCGCGCCTCTACAAGACCGAGGAGGATCCCGACCTGGACTTCAACGGCGCGGTCGCCGACCCCACGGTCGTGGCCGAGGCATGGGAGACCTGGCAGCGTGTCGCCGCCGAGGCTGATGGCTGCTACGACGCCGAGCAGGACTGGGGGCGGCTCATCGGCGGCGGCGAGGAGGAGTACGAGGTCCGCGACGTCATGGTGCACATCGTCGAGGAGTACGCCCGCCACGTCGGGCACGCCGACCTGTTGCGCGAGTGCATCGACGGACGCACCGGCCAGTGAGCCACACCGACCTCCTCGAGCTCCCCGACGGGCGCCGGGTCCAATGGTGGTCCGGCGGGGCCACCCACGGGAAGCCGGTGGTGTTCTTCCACGGGTGCCCCGACACCCGCCACGCCGCGATGCCCGGTGCGGCGGCTGCGGCCCGCCGCGGGATCCGGCTGATCGCCCTGAACCGACCGGGGTACGGCGCGTCCGACGTCGCTGCGTCGGACCATCTGTCGGTGGCCGACGACGTCGCCTCCGTCGCCGACCTGATTGGACTCGAGCGGTTCGCCGCGGTGGGGATGTCCGTCGGTGGTCCGTACGCGCTGGCGTGCGCGGCTCGCCACCCCGAGCGGGTCACGGCCGCCGCGGTGGTCGCGGCGCCGGGCGACGTACCCTCGCTCGATCCGCCGTGGCCGCGTGACGGTCTCCCGCCCGAGGACCAGGAGTTCATCGCCCACCTGGCCACGGGTTCGGTCGAGGACGCGGTGTCTCGGATCAGGCCCGACTTCGAGGCCTACGTCGCGGCGCTGGCACCCGACGATCCGGACGACGCGGCGCTGGCGGAGAGGTTCCTGTCCGGCCTGCCCATGCTCGACCGCCAGATGCTCGACGGGCAGGGCCCGGCGCAGGTGGCGGCCGCGACGCGGGAGGCGCTCACCCGTCCCGACGGGTATCTGCGTGACGCCGCGGTCACCTTCCGCGCCTGGGAGTTCGACATCGAGCGGGTGCTCTGCCCCGTCCAGCTCTGGTACGGCGCCCTGGACCCCCAGACCTCGACGCGCAACGGGGAGTGGTTGGCCGCGCACCTGGCGGACGCCGTACTCCGGGTGAACGACGAGACCGCCCACCTCAGCACGCTGCATCGCCAGTGGGACGAGATCCTGGCCGGACTCCACCAGGTGTGACTCCTCAGCGCCCGGATGTGACTCCTCACCCCCCAGATGTGACTCCTCGCCCCCCAGATGTGACTCCTCAGCGGGGAATGGAGGTATTGCGGGAGGCTCCGTAGGGTTATCGGGTGACTTCACCTGCGACGCCCGCCCCGTCGAGCGACCCGTCGAGCGACCCGTCCAGCGACCCGTCGGCTGACCCGTCGGCGGGCCGGGCCTGGGGGTTCGGGCTGGCGACGCTCGATGCCGCCGGGACCGTGCTGGACGTGTGGTTCCCGGCCCCCCGGTTGGGCCCGCCGTCGGGTGACTCGGACCCCCCTGGGGAGCTGATCGCCCTCGCGACCCGTGACTCGGCCCGCGCCGTGACCCGCGAGGTACGCCGTGTGGTCATCGACGACCTGGCCGCTCCCCCGGACTCCACCCAGGACGCCTGGCTGCGCCTGCACCTGCTCTCGACCAGGCTCGTGCGGCCGCACGAGATCTCGATGGACGGCGTGTTCGGGCTGTTGACCAACGTCGTGTGGACCTCGGCCGGCCCGTGCGCAGTGGAGGGGTTCGAGTCCACGCGCGCCCGCCTGCGTGCCGCAGGCCAGAGCGTCGCCGTCTACGGCGTCGACAAGTTCCCGCGGATGACGGACTACGTCGTCCCGAGCGGCGTCCGCATCGCCGACGCCGACCGGGTCCGGCTGGGCGCCCACCTGGCCAGTGGCACGACCGTCATGCACGAGGGCTTCGTGAACTTCAACGCCGGCACGCTCGGCACGTCGATGGTGGAGGGCCGGATCTCCTCCGGTGTGGTGGTCGGCAACGGCTCCGACGTCGGCGGCGGCGCCTCGATCATGGGGACGCTGTCCGGTGGCGGCAAGGAGGTCATCAGCGTGGGCGAACGCTGCCTGCTCGGAGCCAACTCCGGCATCGGGATCTCCCTGGGTGACGACTGCGTGGTCGAGGCCGGGTGCTACGTCACCGCGGGCACCAAGGTGACGATCAGGGACATGGACGGCAAGCCCAAGGTGATCAAGGCCGCGGATCTCTCCGGGGCGGACAACGTCCTGTTTCGCCGCAACTCGGTGACCGGCACGATCGAGGCCGGGCCCTGGCAGGGCACCGGCATCGTGCTGAACTCGGTGCTGCACGCCAACGACTGAGCATGGGCCGCGCCGGATGGATCGCTGTGACCGGAGCCGTGACGCTGGGCGTCGTGGCCGCCGGCGCCGCCGTCTATCTGGGGGTCGGTCCGCTGCCCGACGCCCCGGGCTGTGAGGCGGAGGTCGCCGGGCAGCGGGTCGAGCTGGACACCGAGCAGGGGGAGAACGCAGCGCTCATCGCCGCCCTGGCCGTGCGTCGGGGCCTGCCGCCCCGTGCGGTCTCGATCGCCCTCGCCACCGCCTACCAGGAGTCCAAGCTGCGCAACCTCGAGCACGGCGACCGGGACTCGCTCGGCCTCTTCCAGCAACGACCCTCGCAGGGCTGGGGCACCCGCGCTCAGATCCTCAACCCTGCCTATGCGACGACGAAGTTCTACGACGCGCTCGTGCAGGTCGACAACTACGCGCAGATGGAGATCACCGACGCTGCCCAGGCGGTACAGCGGTCCGCCTTCCCCGGTGCGTACGCCGACCACGAGGCGGACGCGCGGGTGCTCGCGTCGGCGCTGACCGGGGAGACCGGCGGAGGTGCCTTCACCTGCGTCGTCCGCGACGATGCGCCGGACTCGCCGGCGAGCCTGAACGACAGAGGGCTCACCCGCAGGGCCGATCGGGTGCGGGCCGAGGTGCTCGCCGTGTTCGGCGAGGTCCCGCTCGGAGGTTTCGAGGCCGGCGGCGCCACGGACGGCCACATGTCCGGCTCGGCGCACTACGAGGGCCGCGCCGTCGACATCTTCGTGCGTCCGGTGTCGGAGGCGAACACCCGCCGCGGATGGGCCATCGCGCAGTACCTGGTCGCCCAGGCCGACCGGCTCAAGATCAGGCACGTGATCTTCGACGACCGGATCTGGACGGCCGGGCGCGCCTCCGAACAGGGCTGGCGTGACTACCGCGTGCCGTCGGGAGCCTCCGGTGACACCCAGGTGCTCGAGCACCGCGACCATGTCCACGTGGACGTGGCCGGCTGACGGCACGGCCGCCCCGTCTCCCGCGCCGCGCCTCCGTCGAACGGTTCATCGCCCCTAGTCCGAATGGACTACGAGATGTGACCGTTCCGGACCGCCGCCACCTGCCGGGTCCGTGATGGGATGAAGGTCCTCTCGGGTTGCCACATGAACACCCGGGGGACGACATGAGCGGTTCGCAGATCTTCACCATCGGTACGGCGTTGCGTCGAGCCGAGGACGGCGGGATCCCCGTCGAGGTACTGGTCGACGGCCACTGGCTGAGCGGCTCGGTCGCCGGCCTGGACGGAGAGGGCGCGGTGCTCGTCGCCCCGGACGAGACGCAGTGCGTCGTCCGGACCCAGAGCATCACGGTCGTGCGCATCCTCTCGGGAGAGGCACGAGAGTCGTCGCGGCCGAACCACGGAGCTCAGGAGGGGTGGTCCCAGCCCGCGTACGCCGAGCCGGCCGAGGTGCCCTCAGACGTGGAGACCGAAGCCTGGGCCATGCCGTCCGGCGCCGCGTCGGTGGTGACGCGGCCCCAGCCCGACGAGGCAGCGGTCGTCGCGGCGACGACGCTGGTCCTGGACACCGAGGACCTCCCCGACCCTGTCGTGCTCGCACTGCCCACGGGCAGCCCCGTGGACCCGGAGCCCGTCGGCGTGGACGACGCACCGGCGCCCGTGGTGGTCGAGCCGGAGCCCGTGGTCCGGCCGGAGGCGGTCCACCCTGAGCCGGTCGGCCCTGAGCCGGGACCCGACCCGCGGCCCGCCGTACTGGACCTTCGTCAGCGGCTGATGGCCGCTGCGGGCACCGAGCCCGTCGCCGAGTCAGCGCTCGAGCCGGCCGAACCCCAGTCTGCCGAGCCCGAGCCCGGGCCGGCCGAACCCCAGTCTGCCGAGCCCGAGCCCGATGACCAGTGGCGCCACCTGTTGACCGCCTTGCAGGTCGAGGCGGGCGCCGCTGCGCCGCCCGCCGAGCCCAAGGGGCGGCGGCGCCCGGGCCGGCTGCTGGCTCGCTGAGTCCGACTCCGCCCGGCCACGGTCAGGTTCCGGCGGGCCTGAGCGGGGTCGTTGGTTCATCACGGTATGTCGGTGAAGTCGCGGTTCCCACGGCGTACAGGCCATGGGAAGCGACTACTCATCGACATACCGTGATGAAACCCCGGCGACGAACGCGCCGCCTCCACGCCTCCACCCGCAGGCGCGCTCCTCAACCGGCGGCACGCAGGCGGGCAACGGCAGCCGCCACCCGCTCGTCGGTCGCGGTGAACGCGACGCGCACGTGCCGCGCTCCGGTCGGTCCGTAGAACGACCCAGGCGCCACGAGAATGCCGCGCTCGGCGAGCCGGCTCACGGTGTCCCAGCAGTCCTCGTGCCGAGTCGCCCACAGGTACAACGACGCCTCCGAATGGTCGACGCGGAACCCCGCGGCCTCGAGGGCCGCTCGCAGGTCCACACGCCGTCGGGCGTAGCGCGCATGCTGCTCGGCGACGTGGTCGTCGTCGGCGAGGGCCGCGGCCATCGCCGCCTGCTGGGGCCCAGGCAGCTGGAGGCCGAGGTTCTTCCGGACCGCGAGCAGCTCCGCGACCAGCGCCGGGTCACCGGCGACGAAGGCGCAGCGGTAGCCGGCCAGGTTGGAGCGCTTGGACAGCGAGTGGATCGCCAGGATGCCCTCGTGCGACCCCCCGCACACGTCAGGATGCAGCACGCTGACGGGCTCGGCCTCCCAGGCACACTCCAGGTAGCACTCGTCGGAGACAAGGAGGCTCCCCCGCTCGCGACACCAGTCGACCATCTTGCGCAGGTGCTCGACCGGCAGCACCCGGCCGGTCGGGTTCGACGGCGAGTTCACGAACACCAGGCCCGGCACCCGCGGCCCGAGAGCAGTCAGCGCGTCCGTCGCGAACGGTTCCGCCGCCGCGAGCACGGCGCCCACCTCATAGGTCGGGTAGGCCAACTCGGGGAAGACGACCAGGTCGCCGGCACCCAGCCCCAGCTGGGTCGGAAGGGCCGCGATCAGCTCCTTGGAGCCGATGACCGGCAGCACGCCGTCCAGGCCGAGCCCGGTGACCCCGCACCGGCGCGCCAGCCAGTCGACGGCCGCCTGCCGGGTGTCCACCCGCCCGATGGTGAGCGGGTAACCGGGCGAGTCGGCTGCCGCACACAGCGCCTCGCGGGCGACCTCCGGCGAGGGGTCCACCGGCGTTCCCACCGAGAGGTCGACGATGCCGTCGGCATGGGCCCGTGCGGTGGCGGCGTACTCCGCGAGGTGGTCCCACGGGAAGTCGGGCAGTCGTCCCGAGACCGCGAGCCGGAGTCTCGACAACCTCAGCCGCCCGCCCGCTCAGTCGTCGTGGCTCTGCGGAGGCAGCGCGGCCACCAACGGATGGTCCTTCTCGATGACGCCCATCTTGGCCGCGCCACCGGGAGAACCCAGGTCGTCGAAGAAGTTCACGTTGGCCGCGTAGTACTCCTTCCACTGCTCCGGGGTGTCGTCCTCGTAGAAGATCGCCTCCACCGGGCACACCGGCTCGCAGGCCCCGCAGTCCACGCACTCATCCGGGTGGATGTAGAGCATCCGGTTGCCTTCGTAGATGCAGTCGACCGGGCACTCGTCCACGCAGGCGCGGTCCTTGAGGTCAACACATGGCTCGGCGATGACGTAGGTCACCAGATCCTCCTGGGGAGTTCGTGCGGTGCGATGGCGACAGCCTAGTATCACCCTGTGGGGACGGGGCGAGAGCACCCCACCGGTGCCCACCGGTTGGGACCGCACGTCATCGGGCAGCGGGTGGTCGTGCGCCACCTGCTCCCTGGCGAGATCGGGCCGTCCGGCGCTCCGGCCGCCACCGACGTCCTGGGCGTCTGCCTCGCCTGGGGCGACGGCTTCACGACGATCCGCCGTGACAACGGCGCCGAAGCCGTCATCCGGATCGCTGACATCGTGTCCGGCAAACCGGTGCCACCACGCGCCTCGGTCCGGCACCGCGTGTCACCGCAGACCGCCCAGGTCCGGGCGCTGGCGATGTGGCCCCAGGTCGACACCGTGCCGCTGGGCGACTGGACCCTTCGCTGGTCCTCGACCAGCCCCGCGCGGCGCGCCAACTCGGTGCTCGCGATGACCGAGCCGGGAGTCGAGGATCCGGTACGCCGCGTGGTCGAGCACTACTCTGCGCTCGGCCGACGCCCGATGGCGATGGTGCTGCCGGGCTCCCCCCAGGACGGGCTCTTCGGTGACCACGGCTGGGCGCCTGAGAGTCCGGACCAGGAGGGGCTCTTCCAGCTCGCCGGCGTCGCGGCGGCGCGCCGGCTCCTGGACGATCGGCCGGCCTTCGCGGTCACGCTGGAGGAATCCAGCGGCCGGGTCCGGGCCCACGTCGGGGGCGACGCCACCGCCCTCGGCAGCGTGGCGCGCGACTGGCTGGGCATCGGGGCGATGGTGGTCGCCGGAGACCGGCGCCGCAGGGGGATGGGCATCGCCATGGTTGCGGCGCTTCTTGACTGGGGCGCCGAGCAGGGCGCGACCACGGCCTACCTCCAGGTGCTCTCTGACAACCTGCCCGCGCTCGCCCTCTACGACCGGTTGGGCTTCCGCACCCATCACACCTATCGCTATCTGGCCGCGCCGGATCGGTGACGAGCGCCGGCGGCACGCGAACCGGCCCGCGTCCCGAGGGATGCCGAAACCTCCTGGTCTTCCGCTGGGGATCAGCCGTAGGATCGGCCCGTCCCGTGGGGCCTGACGAACCCCCTGTAGCCGCCGGACCGGCGACGACAGAGCCGCGGGCACCGCGCGTGCGGCGTACCGACGAGAGGCCGGCGCCGCGCCGGCGAAGGTGTGGTGGCACCGCGATCTAGCCCCCGCCCGCACCTCCAGGGCCGTTCATCAGCGAACTGGAGGTGACTGACATGACGACATCGACGACCGGCCGCGAGCGAACGCTCGCAGCCGACCTGCGACACGCCACCCCCGGCGACCGGGTCCGACTGCAGGGGTGGGTGCATCGGCGGCGAGAGCTGGCCGCGCTGACCTTCCTCGTGGTGCGTGACCGCAGCGGTCTTGCCCAGGTCGTGGTGAAGGACGCCGCCGCGTTGGCGGTCCTGGCATCGGTGCCGGAGGAGACGACCCTCGAGGTCATCGGCACCGTGACGCCCAACGCCCAGGCCCCGGGCGGGGTGGAGGTGACCGAGCCGGACCTCCGAGCGCTCACCGAGCCCGCCGCGACGCCGCCGGTCGAGCTGTGGCGGCCCTCGCTCAACGCGTCGCTCCCGACCCTGCTCGACCACGCTCCGGTGACCTGGCGGCATCCTGCCCAGCGGGCGAAGTGGGAGCTCGCCGCCGCCAGCCTGCGAGGCTTCCGGGCGACCCTCGACGCCCAGGGGTTCACCGAGATCCAGACCCCGAAGTTCGTGGAGTCGGCCACCGAGTCGGGCGCCAACGTGTTCGAGGTCGACTACTTCGGACGGCCGGCGTACCTGGCGCAGAGCCCACAGTTCTACAAGCAGCAGCTCGTCGGCGTCTTCGAGCGCGTCTACGAGGCGGGGCCAGTCTTCCGGGCCGAGCCGCACGACACCGTCCGTCACCTCGCGGAGTACGTCTCCCTCGACGTCGAGCTGGGTTTCATCGACGACCACCGCGACGTGCTGCGCGTGCTGCGCGAGGTGCTGGCCGGGATGGTCGAGGCGTTGCACGAGTACGGCGCTGCGGCGCTCGACCGCCTGGACGTGACGGTCCCCGCGATCCCGGCGGACATCCCCGTGGTCCACTTCGCCGACGCCCTCGCGCTGGTGGGTGCATCCCGTGACGAGCCGGACCTGGCTCCCGAGGACGAACGAGCCCTCGGCGCCTGGGCGCTCGCTGAGCACGGCAGCGACCTGGTCGCTGTCGAGGGCTACCCGATGGCGAAGCGGCCGTTCTACACCCACGGCTGGACCGGGACCGAGCACACCGACGACGGCACCTGGTCCAACAGCTTCGACCTGCTCTTCCGCGGGCTGGAGCTGGTGACCGGGGGCCAACGGCTGCACCGGCCCTCGGCGTACGACGCCGCCCTCCGGGCCCGGGGCGAGGACCCGGAGCACTACGCGGCGTACCTCCAGGCCTTCCGACACGGCATGCCGCCCCACGGGGGCTTCGCCATCGGGCTCGAGCGCTGGACCGCGCGGCTGGTCGAAGCCGCTAACGTGCGGGAGGTGGCCCTGTTCCCCCGCGACCTGCACCGGCTCAGCCCGTGACTCCGGCTCGGTCCACGAGCTCGGAGGATCCGCACGAGCCGATCCCCGACGACCTGAGGTTCGGCCACCCCGCCCACACGGCGTGGCTCGAGCAGGAGTACGGCCGGCTGCTGGCGTTCGGGCGCGGCGGCGCGCACCCGGGCGGCGGATTCGCCTGGCTCGACGACGACGGTCGACCGGAGCTGGACCGGCCGGTCGAGCTGTGGATCACCGCGCGAATGACGCATGTCTACTCGGTCGCGCTCCTCCGAGGCGACCGCTGGGCGGCGCCCCTGGTCGACCATGGGCTGGAGGCGCTCACCGGCCCCTTCCACGACCAGGAGTACGGCGGCTGCTACCCCGCCGTCACGGCGGCCGGTCCCACGAGCACCAGCAAGACGGCCTACGAGCACGCGTTCGTGGTGCTGGCTGCCTCATCGGCCTCGCTGACCGGCCGCCGAGGCGCACGCGAGCTGCTCGACGACGCGGTGGACGCGCTGCTCGAGCACTTCTGGGACGACGACGAGGGCATGCTGGTCGAGGAGTGGGACCGGGCGTTCACCACGCTCGACGGCTACCGGGGGATCAACGCGAACATGCACGGCGTCGAGGCGCTGCTCGCCGCTGCCGACGTGCTCGACCGCAGAGACCTGCGCGACCGGGCCGCACGGATCCTGACCCGGTCGGTGCACGACTTCGCGGCGGGGCACCAGTGGCGGCTGCCGGAGCACTTCGACGACACGTGGCGCCCGCTGCTGGACTACCACGTCGACCAGCCGGCGCACCCGTTCCGTCCGTATGGCGCCACCATCGGGCACTGGCTGGAGTGGGCCCGGCTGGCCCTCCACCTGCGCGCAGCCCTCGGAGACGATGCGCCCGGCTGGCTGCTCGAGGATGCCGGTGCGCTGGTCGGCGCGGCCGTGCGCGAGGGCTGGGCCGCTGACGGCGCCGACGGGTTCGTCTACACGGTGGACTGGCACGGCACCCCGGTGGTGCGGCAACGGATGCATTGGGTGGCTGCCGAGGCGATCGGGGTAGCGGCCGCCCTGTGCCGGGTTCGCGGCTCCGCCGAGGACCTCGCGCTGTACTCCACCTCGTGGCGCTACGTGCGCGACCACCTTCTCGACCCGCGCGGCTCCTGGCACCACGAGCTCGACCCCCAGAACCGGCCCAGCGCCGAGACCTGGCCGGGGAAGCCGGATCTCTACCACGCCGTGCAGGCGACGCTGCTACCCCGGTTGCCGTTGGCACCGTCGATCGCCTCGGCCGTCGCGGCCGGTCTGCTCGACACCTGACCGCAACGGCCCGCTACCCCCTGGGCGGCCGGCAGATCACGGTGTCGGACGGGGTGTAGGTGGTGTGCATCTTCTCGGCGCGCACCAGCGCGCTCTTGCCGGGCTTGCGGAAGTAGCGCCAGATATCGATGTCGAAACCGCCGTAGCCCTGGTTGGGGTAGCACTCCTCGGTGCGCAGCGTCCGAGTCTGGGGCGAGGTGAGGTTGTAGCGCTCCCCGGTCCTGGTGGTGATGTCCCAGTACTTCGTGGACCACATGGAGACCGTGACCACCCCGGACGAGCTGCCGGTGGCCGGCGTGACCTTGGCCTGGACCAGCACGCCGTACGGCGTGTCGTTCTTGAACCGGAGATCCACGGAGCCCCAGGCCACGGTGGCCTCCCGACCGATCGGGTAGCGGTCGATGTAGAACGAGTGCGGCTTGTGCTCGATGTCCTCGAGACCGGCGAAGAACATGGCGTTGAAGATCGTGGTGGCCATCTGCGAGACGCCGCCGCCGAGATCCTCCTTGAAGATGCCGTTGCTGATGATGAAACCCTCGGTGAAGCCGTTCTCCCGGGTCCGCTCGCCGACGGTGTCGTTGAGCGAGAACGTGTCCCCCGGCTTCAGCACTGTCCCGTTGACGAGCACCGCCGCCCGACCGATGTTCACGTTGCGGTACTCCGCGTAGGGGTAGTACGTCGTGAACGTCGAGACCTTCTCCTTGATCTTCAGCGCCTGGGCATCCTTCGTCGTGAGCTCAGGTGCCTTCACCCGGGCACGGACGCGAGCCTTCCGTTCCCCGGGTGGTTGGGTGACGAGGCCGAGGATGACGTCGGTGACGTCGCTCAGGCGGTAGGTCACACCCGGTTTGGCCGGTACCACCCGAGGCCGGCCGTTGACCAGCCGCACCGTGGCGTCCACCGGCGCACCCCTCGTGCTCACGACGCCATCGACCACGTCACGGAGCGCAGCCCGGTCCACCGTCGGCACCAGCTCGCCGTCGACCGCTTCGACCGACAGCGCGCCGGTCAGCCTGGCGACCGGCAGCGTCACCTTGGACCTGCCGAGGCGCAGGATGACCGGTCCCGAGACCGCGGGGTTCGCGAAGTCGGCAACGACCGCGTCGACCTCGGAGGCGGTGATACCCGGCTCCTCGAGGGAGAGGTCGACCTCGGGGCTCGCCTCCTCGTCGAGGAACGCCGCCGTGAGCTGTTCCTCGAGCTGGTCGCGCTTGATCGACCGGCCGGCCAGCGCCTCGCGCACCTTGACCTGGGCGCCCCGGAACGACACGGCTCCGTCCCTGGGCGGGTTCCCGTGCTCCTCGGTGAGCCTGCCGGCCAGGTCGGTCATGGTTGCCTCGTCCACCGTGACCACGGCGTCGAGGTCATCACCACCGGTGAAGTAGTCCCACAGACGGCTGGGTGACCAGCTGCGCTCGATGCCCGCCGCGGCGATCGAGGCGGCGTAGTCGACCGCCAGTCCGGCCTCAGCCGGATCGAGGGTGACCGGATCCCCCGCGACCACGAGGTCGATCGGGGCCGCAGCGCGCACTTCCAGTCCGGCGCGGAGCGCGTTCTCGGCCTGGGCCTGGGTGAGCCCGCCGATCTCGACGCCCGCGACGGTGGTACCCCGGGGCACCTTGTTGTCGGCGGCGTAGTACGCCGCGGCGTACCCGCCGCCGAACAGCAGCGCCAGGACCGCCACCAGACCCAGGACCACCCAGCCACCCTTGCGCTCCGGCCCGGATCCGGTCTCCCACGACTCCGGGGCCACGGGTTGCCAGTCGGTCACGCGGACATCCTAGGTCGGCTCTGGATCCTCACCCGCCCCGGCGCGCGCGGGGCCGGAGCGGGGCGAGGATCGTCCCGAGAAGACCGACGTGACGATGGCGACGACGATCAGCACCAGGCCGGCGCCGATCACGAGATAGCCCTGGGCGTCGGCGCCGATCGCGTAGTCACCCTCGGGCCGCGGGGTCATCGCCAGCCAGACCACGCCGACCCAGGCCAGCCCGAACGGGAGCCGTCCCCACCCGCGAGGCAGCACCGCCAGCAGGGCAGCCGTGGCCGCCAGACCGAGTGCCAGCCCCCACCACCAGGTGTGCACGGCGACGACGGCCACGCCGGTGGCGACGCCCAGCACCAACCCCGCGACGGCGATGAGAACCCGCACGGCCCTCAGAGACCGCCGAACAGATCCGACTCGAGGCCGTGCTCGTCGAGCTCGCCCGACGGCCCCTTGGCCCGGCGGTAGTACTCCTGTCCCCAGACGGTGTCGCCGCGGTTGTTGGAGAGCGCGAAGAACGGTCCGTCGAGCTGGATCTGGCTCGCGTGGGCGCGGAACGCGGCCATCTTCTGCTCGACGTGGTCGCTGGCGTCGACCATCGCGGACAGGTCGTCGTCGCTGACGACGAAGCGCGGCAGCGGGCCGTCGGGTTCCATGCGCTCGAAGGAGGTCGTGTCGCCCGCCTCGCGCAGCGCCCGTAGCCCGGCCCGCATCCGCCTCTCCGACATCGCTCCCCAGTAGATCTTGGGGATGTCCCAGGGCGCTCCCAGGTCGCGGCGGTACGACGGCACCGCCGCAAGCTGAGCGGCGTACATGGCGACCCGGTGGGCCTGGATGTGGTCAGGGTGCCCGTAGCCACCGAACTCGTCGTAGGTCACCAGCACCTGCGGACGCACCTCGCGCACGATCTCGACGAGGTGCGACGTGGCTTCGGTGAGGTCGGCATGCCAGAACGCGTTCGCGTGCACGTCGTCTGCGGCCACCGCGTGCCCGTCCTCGTGCCACTTCATCCCCGAGTCGCGGTAGCAGCCGAAACCGCCGAGGTAGCGGTGGTCGGTGACGCCCAGCGCCTCCATGGCGGCCGCGAGCTCGCCGCGCCGGTGTTCGCCGAGCCCGTCCTCCTGGTCGGCGGCGAGGTGTGCGAGCTCCGGGAGCAGGATCTCGCCCATCTCACCTCCGGTGCAGGTCACGAGGGTGACCCCGCGCCCCTCCGAGACGTACTTGGCCATGGTGGCTCCCTGCCCGATCGACTCGTCGTCGGGATGGGCGTGGACCAGGAGCAGCCGCTGGTCTGGGGTGGCCGAGGGCGCGTGCGGCGTCATGTTCGGCAGCCTAGTCCGGGCTGGTGAGCAGCTCGGCGAGCTGCGCCACGAAGGGCCGGTCGGCCTCGAGCCAGTCGACCTCACCGAGCTCGCCGGCACTCAGCCACCGCACCGCGTCGTGGTCGGCGAGGGCGACCGGTGTGCCCTCGAGCAGCCGGGCGGTGGCGACCGTGAGGCGATGGGCACCGTCCACGTCGACGGCGCCGGCGAGCCAGCCCAGGATCTCGACCGTGCAGCCGAGCTCCTCCGCGATCTCACGGACCAGCGCGGGGCCGGGCGACTCCCCCGGCTCGACCTTGCCGCCCGGCAGCTCCCAGCGACCGGCCGCGGCCGGTGGGCCGGTCCGACGCGCGGCCAGGACGCGGTCCCCGCTCAGGATGGCGGCACCCACCACCGCAATCACCCGGACGACGTTAGCGGGCTCGCACTAGCGTGGGGTCGTGCCCCCCGAGTCCGTCGACGGCGTCCACCTGGACCGCACCGACGAGAACGAGGCGGAGATCGCGTCGCTCGGCGCGCTGCTGGGCGGTCCTGCCGGGCTGGAGCCACTGCTCGGCGAGCTGACGCAGCAGGGGCGGCGCTCGCTCGGCTACTTCGGCCGAGCCGTGCACCGGGCCTTCACCTGGGATGCCGGTGACCGGCGGACCGAGCAGTGGTGGCCCCAGGGAGTCACCACGTCGGCAGACTCGTCGGCCTCCGGAGAGGTGGGCGGCCGCCGGGTGCTGGTCGTCAGCTGGTACGCCAAGGAGGTCGACGGTCTCAACCAGGGGTCGCGGCTCACGTTCGTGGACCTCGACTCGCTGCGGTACCGGCACGTCCTCCTGGTCGTGCCGACCCTCCGAGAGGAAGGCCTGGTCCTCGACCCGCTCAGGATCCACGCCGGAGGCCTCGTCTGGTGCGGTCCCCACCTCCACATCGCGGCGACGGCGCGCGGCTTCGTCACCTGCCGCGTCGACGACGTGATGCGCATCCCCGACGACCGAGCCGGGGTCGACCTGCGTCGGCTCGGGATCGACGGCCGCACCGTGGCCTCCTACGGCTACCGGTATGTGTTGCCGGCGCGGTTCTCCTACCGCGCTCACACCGAGGACGGCCACGACCGCCTGCGCTACTCCTTCCTCTCACTCGACCGACGGGACCCGGCGATGCTGATCGCGGGCGAGTACGGCCGCGCGGGCCAGTCCACCCGCCTCGCCCGGTTCCCCCTCGACCTCGAGACCGCGCTGCTCGAGACCGGCGAGGACGGGCTGTCCAGGCCGGTCGAGCTGACGGAGGGCGGGGTGCCCCAGATGCAGGGCGCGACGCTGGTGGACGGGCGGTGGTACGTCACGGCCTCTCGCGGCCCGTTCCGTCCAGGGTCGGTGTACGTCGGCGTACCCGGCGCACTCGAGGAGCGACGGTTCGCGACGCCGATGGGGGTCGAGGACCTGACCTACTGGCCGTCCACAGACACCTTCTGGTCGGTGAGCGAGCACCCGAGGCGCCGGTGGGTGTTCGCGATGAGGCGCTCGACGCTGGATCGGCTGAACCGCTGAGAGGCGGTGCACGGGAGTGCCCCGCGGGTCAGCGAGGCACGCGGGCCAGCTGACGGCTCTGCGCGACCAGGCGGCCCCCGGAGTCCCAGACCTCGCAGTCCTCCTCGAAGAGCCCGCCCGCGACGTTTCGGGTCGCCTGCCGCAGCCGGAGCCACCCCGGCTCCGGGACAGCCCGCACGTGCGCGGTCAGCTCCAGCGTGGGCGCCCAGCCCGGGCGGCCGAGGTCGAAGGTGACGGGCGGCAGGACGTCGACCGCCGTGAGCAGCGAGAGCGGGTCGGGCTCGCGGCCGGGCAACCGGAACCACGCCTGGATCACCCCGCGACCGCTCGGTCGGCCGACCGCCCAGGAGGCGGTCGCCGGGTCGAAGCGCAGGTCGAGCCGCTCCATGAGCGGCGCCTTGGCGCGGACCTCGGGAGGTGCGTCCTCGGAGGAGAAGCACTCGTCGACCGGTGGGAGGTCGAGCTCCTCGGCCGTCGTGGCCACCTCATCGGTCAGCTCGGCGAGATCGCCCAGCGTGGCGAGCGCGGTGAGGCGGGCGCCGGTTGCCTGGCTGAGATCGGCGGCGAGCGTTGCGACGGACCTGCCCTCGCGGACGACGCGGGTCGTCACCTCGGCAGCACCAGCCTCGGCGGCGGAGAGGTAGTGGGCGCTGACGGTCAGCACGTGGGGCTTGCCCGGGATGCTCGAGCCCAAGGCCCGGCCCAGCGTTGCCAGCAGGTACCCGCCGTTGAGTCCGCCCCCGACCTGCCAGTCCTCAGCAAGGTTCGCGGTGTACCGACCGGGCGCGATCTTCCGCACCGCAGTGTCCCGGTCGAAGGCGTTGGCCGGCTCGCCCTGGCTCATGCCGCGCACTGTAGGACCCCCGCCCTGGGCCTCGACCGGGGGGCGCCAGGGAGGATGGGGGCATGACGTCCCGGCACCCCCACTGGGTCTACGACTCCGGCGAGGAGCCCGACCCCCGGTTCACCCTCGCGAACGAGCGGACCTTCCTGGCGTGGGTCCGCACCTCGTTGGCCATGCTTGCTGGCGGCGTGGCCCTGCACTCCCTCGGTGTACCCGGCGAGCGCTGGCTGCGGCTCCCCATGGTCTTGGGTCTGGTGGTCGTCGGCGGCGGACTGAGCCTCGCCTCCCTGGTCCGCTGGGCCAGGGTCGAGCGGGCGATGCGCCGGCGAGAACAGCTGCCCGCGTTCACGCTGGGCCTCTGGACGACCGGCGCGATCGTCGTCGCGTCCGTGCTGCTGGGCCTAGCCCTCGCCCTGGGCTGACGCGGCCGCCGCTCACCGCGGTGCGCCGATGCGCAGCCGCCACACGGTGCCGTCGCCGAAGTTCGTGACCCAGACCTCCTCGTTCGAGGCCGTCACGACCGCCGGTCCGCTGCCGACCTCGACCCGTTCCACCGCGTCGCCGGTGCCGGCGTCGATGCGGGTCAGCAGGTTGTCGTAGTCGTCGGGCACCCAGACCCACTGTCCGTCCGGCGTCGCCTCCAGGTTCACCGGCGAGAAGCCGGCCGACGCGGGTGCCCCGATCGGTTCAAGCGTGCCCGTGTCCAGACCCACGACCGTGGCCGACGACATGTGCGCCACCCAGACCCGGCCGGGTGTCACGGCCAACCAGGCGGGTCGCCGACCAC
Source organism: uncultured Actinomycetota bacterium (assembly GCA_963812265.1). GTDB lineage: Bacteria > Actinomycetota > Actinomycetes > Propionibacteriales > Nocardioidaceae > Nocardioides. The sequence goes on along the minus strand of CAWEUL010000001.1, from coordinate 1,578,565 downwards.
CGGTCTCGACCTCGGTGATCGCCCAGGTCTTCGGGTCGATCCGTCGCACGCTCGTGGACTCGGGGGCGTCGGTTCCGACCCAGAGATAGCCGTCGGCCGCGACCAGGCCACCGGGCGCGTTCGTGCCGACGTTCCGGTTCCGGACCATCTCGGTGTCCGGGTTGATGCGCGTGATGGTGCCGTCACCGCGGTTGCTCACCCAGAGCGCCCCCGCTGCCGCGATCGTCTCGTAGGAGGCAGAACCGGTGCGGACCCGCGCCGTGATCCGGCCGGTGTCGGGGTCCAGGCGGTCGACGCGGCCGGACTGGGTGGTCACCCAGAGGGACCCCTCGGCGGCCGTGAGCTCGCAGGGCGTGTCGTCGACCGGGTACGACGCGACGACCTCGTTGGTGGCCAACGAGATGCGGCGCAGACGCGACTCGGCTGCATCGGTGACCCACGCGGCGCCGTACGCCACGAGCACGCCGCACGGGTTCGTTCCGACGTCGATCCGGGCGACCACCCGCGTGCGGCGCCCGTCGGTGGCCGCCATCAGGCCCGTGGGCCCCGGGCGCGGCGACGGGAGGGTCGTGTCCTCCTCGGGTGGCGGTGGTCCCGGGGCGGAGGAGGACGAGGACGCGGCGCCGGGTCTCTCCGCGTCCTCAGCCTGAGCACAGGCGGTGGCCAGCAGCGCGATCAGCCCGGCCACGGCGGCGAGGCTCCGGGCCTGGCGGTCGGGGAGCAGCGACGCGGGCATGGCGTTCAGGCTAGGGAGAGGGGCCCGGACACCACCGACTCGCTGCCGACTCGTCTCCGAATCGAGAGCATTCCGAGACCGGCCCCAGGCGGAGGGGGTCCGCCGGGGTCAGAGGTACAGGCCGGTGGCCGAGTCGCCCAGCCGGTTGGCCGCGACCGCGTGGATGTCCCGCTCGCGCATCACGACGTAGAGCTCGCCGTTGACCTCGACCTCCGCCTTGTCCTCGACCTCGAAGAGCACGCGGTCCCCGGACTCGACCGCGCGGGCGTGCGGCCCGACCGCGACGACGCGCGACCACGTCAACCGCCTCGCACCCATCGCCGCAGTGGCCGGGATCACGATCCCACCCGACGACCGACGTTCGCCGCCCTCGTCGTCGACCTCGACCAGGACACGGTCGTGCAGCATCTTGATCGGGGTCTTGTCCGCCATGTCGGGCACCGGCAGGGTCAGCGCACGACCTTGCGGATGACCACGAGCAACGCGACCACCCCCACGACTCCACCGACCACCTTGAGGATGTTGTCGGTTCGTGGCGCACCGGTCTCGGTGTCGACGAAGTGGGCCTTGGTCGTGGCGATCTGGCGGCCGACGATGGTCTTCGGGCTGGCTCGGAAGACGAGCTCGTCGATCGTCGCGGCGAGCCGCTCACGTGTCTGCTCGATGTCGCCCTCGAGGGACGTCAGTTCCGTGGTCACGCGGGAAGGTTACCAATCGCCCGCGGGTCGAAGCCGAAGGGCAGCTCCAGCCGGTGCGCGCGCATCAGCTCGTCGTCGGTGAGCACGGCGTACGTGGACCCGTCGGCGACCACCCGGCCTTCGCTCAGCACCACCGACCGCGGGCACAGCTCCAGCGCGTACGGCAGGTCGTGCGTGACCATCAGCAGGGTCACGTCCAGCCCACGCAGGATGTCGGCGAGCTCACGCCGCGATGCGGGGTCGAGGTTGGAGGACGGCTCGTCCAGCACCAGGATCTCGGGTTCCATGGCGAGCACGGTGGCCACCGCGACCCGCCGGCGCTGGCCGAAGGACAAGTGATGGGGTGGCCGGTCGACGAACTCGGCCATGCCGACCTGCCCCAGTGCGTTCATCACCCGCCGGTCGAGCTCGGGACCGCGCACCCCCATGTTGGCGGGGCCGAACGCGACATCAGCGCGCACACTGCCGAGGAAGAGCTGGTCGTCTGGATCCTGGAACACGATGCCGACGCGGCGACGGATCTCCTGGAGATGGTCGCGGGTGGCGGGCAGTCCCCCGACGATGACCTCGCCGACGGTCGAGCTGAGGATGCCGTTGAGGTGCAGGACCAGCGTCGTCTTGCCCGCTCCGTTGGGCCCGAGCAGGGCCACGCGCTCCCCGCGATGGACGTGGAGGTCGACGCCGAAGAGAGCCTGGTGTCCGTCGGGATAGGCATACGCGAGGCCCCGGACCTCGAGGACCGGGGTGCTCACCGCGCTCCAGGGGAGGCGCTGTCCACAGTCGGCTGCGGTTCGTCGTAGGCCGGCAGGGTGCCGGTGTAGCCGCGCGAGAGCATCGCCAGGTGCACCCGCTCGCCGCGCTCGTAGGAGCGGATGAACAAGGCCCCCAGCGAGCGGGCGAGGGTCGGCCAGTGCCGCGGTGACCGCGGGTCGCAGCCGCGCGAGCGCATGGCGATGGTCATCCGCCGCAGCTCCGCGGTCACCACGTCGAGGTAGCGGATCATGAAGCCCATGATCTGCACCATCAGGTCGGGCAGGCGCAGCCTCTGCAGCCCCCGGACCAGGTCGTCGGGCTCGGTGGTGGCCGCCAGGGTGAGCGCCGCGATCACGCCGAGGGTTCCCTTGGCCAGCAGGCCCCACGAGGCAACCAGGCCGGGCTGCGAGACGCTGAACCAGAGGACGTCCACGCGCGGCCCCGTGGCGACGAAGGGGACGAGCAGAGCGAACACGACGAAGGGCGTCTCGATCACCAGACGCCTGGCGAGGTAGCCGATCGGGACCCGGGAGATCGCGATCACGGCGAGGAGGACGACCAGGTAGCCGACGAACACGAGGTACCACTGCCGTGGCGTGGCGACCACGATCAGCATGAACCCGAGCAGGGTCGCGACCTTCAGGTGCGCCGGAGCCCGATGGACGGCGCTGTGCCCGTGGAAGAACAGCCGGTGGCCGTGACCGGTGCCCACTCAGGCCTCGGTCCGCTCGCCGGCCGAGCGCCCGGAGCGCCGCCGCAGCACCCAGAAGAGCCCGCCCGCAACGGCGAGGACCACGAGGCTGCCCGCCACACCGGCCAGACCACCGCTCCACCGGTCGTCTTCGACGCCGGCGGCCCGATAGCCCGCCAGGGGGCTGTCGGTGGCGGCCGAGGACTTCTCGCTGTCGCTGAAGCCGTGCCGGCCGGCGACGGTCTCGAGCCCGTCGGGGCTGGAGCTGGCGTAGAAGCTGCCGAAGCCGGCAAGGAGCAGGACGACCACAGTTCCCGCCACCAGGAAGGCACGGGTCTTCATGTGGCCGCCCCTCCTCGGATCTCCAGCTCGCGGCGCTGCAGGACCCCTCGGGCACCGTAGACCAGGTCGGGTCGCACGCTCACGACGCTGCCCACCACCAAGCCCGTGATCAGCGCCTCACCCAGTCCGATGAGGACGTGCCAGCCCAGCATGGCCGTCACCAGCGTCGAGATCTCCACCGGCGCGGTCCCGCCGACGGCGAACAGCGCCGTGAAGCCGAGGGCGGCTGCGGGCACACTCACGAAGGCTCCGAACGCGGCCGCCGGTGCCACCCAGGCCGTCGTCCGCGGCAGCACGGCCTGCGCCGCCCGGAACGCCGCCCAGCCGACCCCTACCCCGACCAGTCCCATGAGAGTGATGTTGGTGCCGAGGGCGGTGATCCCGCCGTCTGACATGAGCAGCGCCTGCACCATCAGGACCACGCTGAGACAGAGGATCCCCGCCCACGGACCGACGAGCACCGCGGCGAGCGTGCCCCCGAGCAGGTGGCCGCTGGTGCCCGTGGCAACCGGGAAGTTCACCATCTGGGCGGCGAACACGAAGGTGGCCACCAGGCCCGCCATCGGAGCCGTGCGGTCGTCGAGCTCGCGACGGGCGCCCCTCAGTGCCAGCGCGAGGCCGCCGACCGCCACCACACCGGTCGCCAGCGACGTCGGAGCGTCGAGGAAGCCGTCGGGCACGTGCACGGGGTCTCCTCGGCGTCTCGGTGCGCTGTCGGTGCGGCGCTGGACAGTCTGTGCTGCCCACCCTACGTTATTGCACATTGGTCGCAACAACGTCGATCGGTGGCCTTCGGCGACGAGGACGGCACGCCGATCCGGCCCTGTCGGGCACCGCGCCGGCCATGGCAGGATCTCTGGCCGAAGCCCGACACGTCGACTGACGCGCCACGAACCGAGGGAGCCCCGATGACCGAGACCGCCCGCCTCACCCCAGGCGACCCGGCCCCCGACTTCACGCTGCCCGACGACACCGGAACCCAGGTGACCCTCTCGAGCCTGCGTGGACGCAAGGTGATCGTCTACTTCTACCCCGCTGCCATGACCCCCGGGTGCACCAAGCAGGCCTGCGACTTCACCGACTCCCTCGACTCGCTGCGCGCCCACGGCTTCGAGGTGCTCGGCATCTCCCCCGACAAGCCCGAGAAGCTGGCGAAGTTCCGCGCCCGCGACGGGCTGACGATCACGCTGCTCTCAGACCCCGACAAGGAGGTGCTCACGGCCTACGGCGCCTTCGGAGAGAAGAAGCTCTACGGCAAGGTCGTCCACGGTGTCATCCGGTCGACGTTCGTCGTCGACGAGGACGGCCGGCTCGAGCGGGCGGCCTACAACGTGAAGGCGACCGGGCATGTCGCCAAGCTGCGCAAGGACCTCGGTCTGGACTGACTGCGCAGGAGCGCGGCGTGCAGCGACTCCCTACACTGGCCCGGCAACGGCGCCCGTAGCCCAATTGGCAGAGGCACCAGGTTTAGGTCCTGGCCAGTGCGAGTTCGACTCTCGCCGGGCGCACCGGCGACCGAGAGGCAGCGATGACCCCCGACTCCCCACACCTCGAGGGGCCCACCAGCCCTCCGCCGGTGCCGGTCAGCGGAGTGGAGCGGTGGTGCGTGACCGCCTTCGTGGTGGCTGAGCTCCTCCAGAACATCATCCCGATCTCGCTGGTCGCCTGGCTGAGCGGCCTCGGCCTGCTCGCGTACTCGGCGATCTGGACGCGGCGGGAGAAGCTCCAGGCCTGGCTGTGGCTGAGCAGCGGCTTCCCTCTCCTGGTGCTCACCAGCCAGCTCACGACGCGCTGGGCGAGCTCGGGCGAGGGCCGGCCCGGGTGGGCCTATCTCCTCCTCGCGGGGCTCCTGGCCTACCTCGCCTACCAGGTGCTCGTCGTGGTCCGGCTGCTCAAGCGCCGCGGATGAGAGCGACCACCTGCGGCGCCAGCGCACGCAGCGCCTGGCCACGGTGCGAGATCGCGTCCTTCTGCGCAACGCTCAACTCGGCCGAGGTGAGTCGATCGGCCGCGTACTCGTCGGCGACGAAGAGGGAGTCGTAGCCGAAGCCACCGGCGCCTCTCGTCTCCCGGATCACCCGCCCGGTCATCCGGCCGTGCTCGAGGACCTGGCTCCCGTTCGGGTGGCAGAAGGCGATCGCGCACTCGAACCACGCCCGGCGACGCCCATCGGGGACGTCGGCCAGCTGCGCCAGAAGCAGGCGGTTGTTCTCCTCGTCGGTCGCGTCTCTGCCCGACCAGCGAGCAGACAGGACCCCTGGCATGCCGTGGAGCGCGTCGACACACAGACCGCTGTCGTCTGCGACCGTCGGCAGCCCGGTGGCCGCGAGGCCGGCCTGGGCCTTGAGCAACGCGTTTCCGGCGAAGGTGGGCGCGTCCTCGACCGGTACGTCGTACGCCGGGACGTCGTCGAGGCCCAGCACCCGCAGGTCTGGGGCGTGGCGGGTCAGGATCCGCTCCAGCTCGGCGAGCTTCCTCCGGTTGCGCGAGGCGAGGAAGACGCCGCTCACGAGCTCGCCCCCACCCCCAGCGCTGACTGCTGGAGCTCGGTGAGGTCGGCGCAGCCCTTCTCGGCCAGCGCCAGGAGCGCGTCGAGCTCGCGGCGGTCGAAGGCGGCGCCCTCGGCGGTGCCCTGGATCTCGACGTAGGAGCCGGCACCGGTCATGACGACGTTCATGTCGGTCTCGGCCCGCACATCCTCCTCATAGGGAAGGTCCAGTCGGGGCTGTCCGTCGATGATCCCGACGCTGACCGCAGCCACCGACCCCGTCAACGGCTCGCCGGCGAGTGCGTCGACGGACCGGAGGTGGGCCACCGCGTCAGCCAGGGCGACGTAGGCGCCGGTGATGGCGGCCGTGCGCGTCCCGCCATCTGCCTGCAGCACGTCACAGTCGAGCACGATGGTGTTCTCACCCAGCGCCTGGTAGTCGACGATCGCGCGGAGCGACCGGCCGATGAGGCGGGAGATCTCGTGAGTGCGGCCCCCGATGCGACCGCGCACGGACTCGCGGTCGGAGCGGGTGTTCGTGGCGGCGGGAAGCATGGCGTACTCCGCGGTCACCCAGCCGAGGCCGGAGCCCTTGCGCCAGCGGGGCACACCCGCGCTGGCCGAGGCCGCACACAGCACGCGGGTGCCACCGAACTCCACCAGCACCGATCCTGCGGCGTGGTCCAGCCAGTTGCGGGTCATCGTGATGGGGCGGAGCTCGTCGTCGCCCCGGCCGTCGGCTCGTGTCATGCGACCGAGGCTAGCGGCCGCCCGGCCCTCTCCCGGGATCGGGCGCCCATCCCCGACGTCCCCGGCGCCGAAGACCTTCGGGGACGGGTCGGGCGCGATGGGCGAGCCGGTGGCACGCAGCGCTCAGCGGCTCAGGGAGTAGGTCGCTCCGGGCACCGCCAGCTCCAACGGGCCGTCGTAGGTCGCCTCGGCCTCCGCGAGGGCGTGGCTCGGTTCGAACCACGGCGGGATGTGCGTGAGCACGACCCGCGCGACCGCCGCGGCACTGGCCGTCCGGCCCACGTCGCGGCCCGTGAGGTGGATGTCGGGCGGATTGGCGCGGCCGTCTCGAAAGGACGCCTCGGCCAGGAACAGGTCCGCGCCCCGGGCGAGCTCGTCGAGGGCCGCGCACGGCCCGGTGTCCCCGGAGTAGACCAGGGCGGCCCCATCGGCCTCGACCCGCAGGGCATAGGCCTCGACCGGATGCGCCACCCGGGCCAGCCTCACCGCGAAGGGCCCGATCCGCACCGGTCCCTCGCCGTACTCCTCGAAGTCGAACTCGCCGGTCATCCCGGGTTCCTGGGGCAGGTCGTAGGCACCGGCCATCCTGGCCGCAGTGCCCGCCGGGCCCCACACGGGAATCTTCGGCTGCGGCCCGTCGGGGTGGTACTTGCGCAGGACGTGGTAGCCGCACAGGTCCAAGCAGTGGTCGGCGTGCAGATGGCTGAGCAGCACGGCATCGATCGTCAGCGGGTCGGCGTACCTCTGCAGGGCCCCGAGCGCACCGTTGCCCAGGTCGAGCAGGATCCGCCAGGTGCGCCCGTTCAGGTCGGCCTCCACCAGGTAGCAGCTCGCGGGTGACTGCGGGCCTGGGAAGGACCCCGAGCAGCCGACCACGGTGAGCCTCACACCAGCCCCCCGACATACTGCGTTGCCGCGTGCAGCTCCGGGCCGAGAAAGCGGCGCCCGATCGTCTCGAACTCCTCGGGCGCACCGGTGGTGAGGAAGCGGTACTCCGCGTCCCCGCCCTCGCGCATCAGCCCGGAGGTGGCGAGCATCTTGTAGACGTCCTTCGCGCACTCCTCGGCGGAGGACACGAGCGTCACTGCGTCGCCCATGACGTAGGAGATGACGCCGGTGAGCAGCGGGTAGTGGGTGCAGCCCAGGATCAAGGTGTCGATGCCCTCGGAGAGCAGCGGGTCGAGGTACTCGTGCGCCACGGACAGCAGCTCCTCCCCTCCGGTGACCCCCTGCTCGACGAAGTCCACGAACCGGGGGCAGGCACGGGTCACGAGGTGCACCTGCGGCGCGGCGGCGAACGCGTCGTCGTAGGCCATGGAGTCAGCGGTGGCCTGGGTACTGATCACGCCGATCCGCTGGTTGTGGCTGGCGGCGACGGCGCGTCGGGTGGCCGGGTAGATGACCTCGACCACGGGAACGTCGTACCTCTCCCGCGCGTCGCGAAGCATCGCGGCACTCGCTGAGTTGCAGGCGATGACCAGCGCCTTCACGCCGTGGGCGACGAGCAGGTCGAGGCACTCGAGCGCGTACTCTCGCACCTCGCTGATCGGCTTGGGCCCGTAAGGCTGCCGCGCGGTGTCGCCGACGTAGATGATCGACTCGTGCGGCAGCTGGTCGATCACCGAGCGAGCGACCGTGAGTCCGCCGAACCCGGAGTCGAAGATCCCGATCGGGGCATCGACTCCCAGCAGCGGTGCTGAGTCGAGGGCTGGCACAGCCGAAGGGTAGGCCTCCGCACCGCCGGATGGGGGATACCGCGACGAACGTCACCCCGGATTGCGACTCTCGGAACCGGCCACAGCAGCGCCAGGTACCCTGCGCACCATGCCACCGAGGTCCCCCCTGCTTCGCGCCCTGGTCGTCGTGCCGATCGCCGCGCTGATCGCCGGTATGACCACTGCCTGCGCCGCGGCACCGCAGGCCGCGCCGCCTGCGGCCACCCCGCACCGGATCGCGGCGGCGCCGGGGGTGACCCGGGTCCTGTTCATCTCCGTGGACGGGCTGAACCCGCGGGCGATCACCCGGCTGGGCCGCAGTCGCGCGCCGTCGTTCTACCGGCTGATGGACGAAGGGGCCTCCACGCTGAACGCCCGGACCGAGCGCGAGCAGACGGAGACCCTGCCCAACCACACCGGCATGGTCACCTCTCGACGCATCGAGGCGGCTCGAGGCGGCCACGGCGTGACCTGGAACGACGAACGACTGACCCCCCGCACGGTGCAGGAGGCGGCGGGTCACCCGGTGTCCTCGGTCTTCTCCCGCGTCCACGGAGCCGGCGGCACGTCGGCGGTCTTCGTGTCGAAGAGGAAGCTGAGCCTGTTCAAGCGGTCATGGCCCAAGGCGGTCAACCGCTCGGTGGTGCTTCCGCCCAACGGGAAGCTGGTCACCACGACGCGGCGCGACCTGCTCCACCACCAGCGGATGCTCACCTTCCTGCACCTGTCGCTGCCCGATGCCATCGGGCACGCGAGTGGCTGGATGGGTCCGGAGTACCTCGACGCGGTCTCGAAGACCGACGCCCGGGTCGGCCGGCTGCTGCGCACCGTCGACCAGCGGCGCGCCCTGCGTCGCCACCTGGCCGTCGTCGTCACGGCCGACCACGGCGGGATCGGCCTGCGGCACTATGACGCCACCAAGCTGGCCAACTACCGGATCCCGTTCTTCATCTGGGGGCCCGGCGTGGACGCCGGTGCCGACCTCTACGACCTCAACCCCGACTACGCCAACCCGCACAAGAAGCGGCCGCGGTACGGCGCCGCGAGGCAGCCGGTCCGCAACGGCGACGTCGCCAACCTGGTCACCCATCTGCTCGGACTGAAGCCCGTCGCCGGCAGCGAGCTCGACTCAGGCCAGAATCTCAACTGGTCCGCTCCGTAGCCATCTCCAGCTCCACGTCGCGGCGCACGGACCTCGCCGGCGGCTCGACCACCGAGAAACGGCGTCGGCACTACTCGAAGAGCTTGGGCTGAGGCGGGCCGAGGGAGGGGTCCACCCCGTCGAACAGGCTGCTGACAGACTCCCCCGCATGGGAGCGCGCGACCGCCTCGGCGAAGAGCGCGGCGATCGATCGCACCTTCAGCTCGGGCCAGTCCGCGGGCGGCGGGACGGTGTCGGTGGTGATCACCTCCGAGATCATCGGATGCTGGCGCAGCCGCTCGACGGCCTTGCCGACGAACAACCCGTGTGTGCAGGCCACCGACGCGCCGGTGGCCCCGGCGTCCTCCAGCCGGTCCAACAGCTCCACGATCGACCCGCCGGTCGCGATCTCGTCGTCCAGGACGATCGCGCGCTTGCCTGCCACGTCCCCGACGATCGAGTCGATCACCACCCGGTCGTCGGCCAGCCGTCGCTTGTTGCCCGCAGCCACCGGCAGCCCGAGCAGCCGCGAGAACTGGGTGGCGGTCTTGGCGTTGCCCAGGTCGGGTGAGACCACCACGGCCTCGGTGAGGTCCTCGTCGGCGAAGTGCTCAGCGAGCACACCCAGCGCCGTCAGCTGGTCGACCGGCATCGAAAAGAACCCGTGCACCTGCGGTGCGTGCAACGTCATGGTGACCACCCGGTCGACGCCCGCGGTGGCCAGCAGGTCGGCGACCAGGCGCCCCCCGATCGAGATCCGGGAGGCGTCCTTCTTGTCGGAGCGGGCATAGGAGTAGTGAGGGATGACCGCGGTGACCTGGGCCGCTGAGGCGCCGCGCGCCGCGTCCGCCATCAACAGCAGCTCCATCAGGTGGTCCTGAGTGGGCGGCACCAGCGGCTGCACCAGGTAGACGTCGCGCTGGCGGCAGTTGGCCTGGAGCTGGACCTGAAGACAGTCGTTGCTGAAGCGGGTCATCTCGACCGACTCCAGCGGCGCACCGAGGTGATCGCAGATCGACTGAGCCAGGGGACGGTGCGCGCTCCCGCTGAAGACGACGATGTCGCGCAGGTTCTCACGCACGGCGGGCTCCCCCGGGTGGTGGGCCGTCGCCCGCCTCAGGGGCTGGGCAACCTGACCGGTCCGATCTCAGGCTCACCCTAGCCCAGCGCCCGCGCGGCGGTCAGGGGCGCTCACGCCACCCAGACTGCGAGACGACCGACGGCGGAGTACCACCGCTCCGAAGCCAGTGGCCAGGGGTTGTGTCGGCACCCCGCCAGGCCCTTGGACTGCTGCATCATCACCGGCGCCAGCCGGCCGCGGCCCGGGCACGACGCATGTCCGTGTCCGAGCCAATGCCCGGTCTCGTGGTTGACGACCATGTGGCGGTAGCCGCGCAACGAACGCCGTCCGCCGTTCCAGGACGCGGTCGCGTGCAGCCACCGGGTCTGGTTGATGATCACGTAGCGACCCACCCGGCAGCTCCAGGTCGCGCTACAGCCGGAGGAGAAGCTGGGCACGGTGCTCGCCTCCGCGAGCACGACCGTGAACGTGCCCTTCGCAGACGTCGGCCGGAACTGTACGCCGGCCGAGCGCCAGCCGCGCGGGTCGCTGTAGGTCTGCTGGACCTGCCGTCTGAACGTCGCCAGGCTGGCGGTGACCCTGCCGCGCGTGACGACGTGGTACGTCACCCGACGGCGCACCGGCACGCGGTGGCCGACCTTCTTCGTCGTCGACGACCTGACGGTGGCCGGCACGAACCCCGGGCGCCCGACGGTGACCTCGACGCGCACCCGCGACCCCACGTCCTCGGCACGAAGCCGATAGGTCTTGGCGGTGGCACCAGCGATGGCCGCACCGTCGCGCAGCCACCGGAAGCGCACGCGAGTGGGCCGTTTCGACCACTGGCCGCGCGTCGCGGTCAGCCGGTGCTCGAACCGGGCCTCGCCGCGGATCGTCGGAGGGCCTTCCGCGACGAACCTTGCGCGCCGGACCGGGCCGAGGTCGGGCGTCGCCAGCGACAGTCTGTTGCCCAAGGTGTCGGATGCGGTCACCGTGGCGGTGATGTGCGCGCCGAAGTCGGCCTGGCCGAGGCGGTAGAACCGGCCGGTCTCACCCTTGATCCGGGTGCCGTCGCGATCCCAGCGGTAGGTGAGGGTCAGTCCGTCGGGAGCCCAGGTGCCCCGGGTGGTGTGCAGCACAGTGCCGAACGTCGCCTCACCGACCAGCACGGGCGGCTCGACGTTGACGATCGGCTCCACCCCGGCCCGGGGGGCGGGGACGCCGAGGGCCGGGGCGATCGTCGACCCCAGCATGGCCGCGACGGCCAGTACCGCCGTCCCCAGACTCCTTCCCACCAGACTCCTTCCCACCAGACTCCGTCCCACCAGACTCCGTCTCACGCCCACAGCTGACCCTCCAGCCGGTCCTCGGCCTCGTCGATCGTGCCTTCGTAGGCACCTGTCGAGAGATACTTCCACCCGCCGTCACAGACGACGAAGGCGATGTCCGCGGACTCCCCGGCCTGGACCGCCTTGGCGGCCTGGCCCAGCGCGGCGTGCAGGATCGCACCGGTCGAGATGCCCGCGAAGATGCCCTCGAGCTCGAGGAGCTCCCGCACCCGCCGTACGGCGTCGCGCGGGCCCACAGAGAAGCGGGTGTCGATCAGGCTGGCGTCGTACAGCTCGGGCACGAAGCCCTCGTCGAGGTTGCGCAGGCCGTAGACGAGCTCGCCGTACCGTGGCTCGGCCGCCACGATGCGCACCTCCGGCTTGTGCTCCCGGAAGAAGCGGGAGACCCCCATCAGCGTGCCGGTGGTGCCGAGGCCGGCCACGAAGTGCGTGATCGTCGGCAGGTCCGCCAGCAGTTCGGGTCCGGTGCCCTCATAGTGGGCGAGCGCGTTGGCCTCGTTGCCGTACTGGTACATCATCACCCAGTCGGGGTGCTCCTCAGCGATCATCTTCGCGACGCGCACCGCCTCATTGGACCCGCCGGCAGCGGGCGAGGACACGATCTCAGCGCCCCACATCCGCAACAGCTGCCGTCGCTCCTCGGAGGTGTTCTCCGGCATCACGCAAACCAGTCGGTAGCCCTTGAGCTTGGCCGCCATCGCCAGACTGATGCCGGTGTTGCCGGAGGTGGGCTCGAGCAGGGTGCAGCCGGGCCGCAGCGCCCCGGCCTTCTCGGCGTGCTCCATCATCCACAGTGCGGCGCGGTCCTTGATGGACCCGGTCGGGTTGCGATCCTCGAGCTTCGCCCAGAGCCGGACGTCCTCGGTCGGGGACAGGTTCGGGAGCCCGATGAGCGGCGTACCGCCCACCGAGTCCAGCAGATTGTCGAACCTGGCCACGGCGGGGGTGGCTCAGCCGCCGGCGACGGCCGGCAGCACGACGACCTGGTCACCGTCGCTGAGGGGGGCCTCCAGCCCGCCGATGAAGCGCACGTCCTCGTCGTTGACGTAGACGTTGACGAACCGGCGCAGGTCGGAGCCGTCGATGAGGCGCTCGCGGATCCCCGGGTGATGGGCCTCCAGGTCGTCGATCAGCGCGGCGACCGTCCCGCCCTCCCCGGTGACGGCCTTCTCACCCCCGGTGTAGGTGCGCAGGATGGTGGGGATTCGGACCTCGATGGCCATCAGAGGGTGCTCCTCGGTGCGTCGGCGTCCGGCAGTGCCGGCTCTGGGGGGCTGGTATCGGTGAGGGAGGGGCTCGCGACGGGGTCAGGACGGCTGGTCACCCGGACGTCTTCCTCGGTGACCGCACCGTCCACGATTCTGTAGGACCGAAACTCCACAGGGCCGGAGTTATTCCCGTGTTCGCGTGTCGAGACGAGCACGTAGTGGGCGTTCGGCTCCTGCGCGAGGGCGATGTCGGTACGGCTCGGGTAGGCCTCGGTCGCGGTGTGCGAGTGGTAGATCACGACCGGCTCCTCGTCGCGGTCGTCCATCTCCCGGTAGAGCGCCAGCAGCTCACCGGAGTCGAACTCGTAGAACGTCGGGCTGCCGGCCGCGTTGACCATCGGCACGAACCGCTCGGCCCGGTCGCTGCCCGCCGGCCCCGCCACGACGCCGCAGGCCTCATCGGGGTGGTCCCGCTTCGCGTGGGCGACGATGGCGTCGTAGGTCGCCTGGTCGATTCTCAGCCTGCCGGTCACCACGAGGGTCAAGCCTAGGCAGGCGCAGGCCAGAACCCCGCATCGCCCACCATGTGAGCCCCTCCACACGGGCTCGTGGTCAGTCCGAGAGCGCGCGGACCAACGTCTCCTGCAGGTAGCCGACCCAGTCGTAGATGTCGTGGGCCTGGGTGCGCGGGTCGTCGTCCGGGAGCGTCGCCCAGTAGCCCTCGTCGCCCTCCTCGACCTCCAGCCGGGTGGCCAGCGCCAGCCGGACGTCGGTGAACGACCGCATCCAGATCTCGGCCTCGGACTCGTCGAGCTCCACGTCGATCATCAGCCCGGTCTCGTCGAGCTGTTGTGGCAGGCCCGCCTCCTCGAGTCCGTCGATGACCGCACAGGCCGCTGCCGCCTTCCCGTCGCGCAGCGAGCCCTCGGTGAAACGCCGGAACTCGGCGGCGGCCTCCTCGTCGTCGGCGTACGCCGTGGGGAAGAGTCGCTTCAGTACCGGGTCCTCCGGCTCGGCGGTCGGGCCGGAGAAGTCGAGCATCGCCTCGAGCGGGTCGTCGGACACGGTGGGCACGGCGCGCTCGTTGCGGAGCAGCTCGACCAGCTGCGAGGCCAACGACCGCAGCAGCTCGGCCTCGAAGCCGGTGAACGTGGCGATGATCCGGCGACTCCCCCGATGGCGCGTGAACGCGCTCACCCGGACTTCTCCATCGTGGCCCAGAGGCCGTACTCGTGCATGGCCTGGACGTCGCGCTCCATGGCCTCGCGGCTTCCGGTCGACACCGCGGACTTCCCGTCCTCGTGCACCTCCAGCATCAGCTTCTCCGCCTTCGACTTGTCGTAGCCGAAGTACTTCTGGAAGACGAAGGCGACATAGGACATCAGGTTGACCGGGTCGTTCCAGACGATGGTGACCCAGGGCGAACCCAGGAGCGTGATCTCGTCGGGTGTGAGCGTCGGCTCGACCTCGACCGGGCTGGCGGCGGACACGGCCCCATGGTGGCACATACTGCACAGGTGAGCGTCTCCACCGCGTTGCTGACCGACCACTACGAGCTCACGATGCTCCAGGCCGCCCTCGCTGGAGGTACGGCGCACCGCCGGGCGGTCTTCGAGCTGTTCGCGCGGCACCTGCCCGAGGGGCGCCGGTACGGCGTCGTGGCCGGGGTGGGCCGGGCGCTGGACGCAGTCGAGCGGTTCCGGTTCGACGACGAGTCGCTGGAGGTGCTGCGCGAGGGGCGGGTCGTCGACGAGCGGACCCTGGCCTGGCTGGCCGACTACCGGTTCTCGGGCGACATCTGGGGATACGCCGAGGGGGAGACCTACTTCCCCCACTCCCCCGTCGTGCTGGTGGAGTCGACGTTCGCCGAAGCAGTGATGCTGGAGACGGTGCTGCTCTCCATCTACAACCACGACTCGGCGGTCGCGAGTGCCGCCTCCCGGATGACCATGGCGGCCGGCGACCGGCCGTGCATCGAGATGGGGTCGCGGCGGACCCACGAAGAGGCCGCCGTGGCCGCCGCCCGGGCGGCGTACGTCGCGGGCTTCGCGACCACCTCCAACCTGGCGGCCCGGCAGCGCTACGGCGTCCCGACGGCGGGCACCAGCGCGCACAGCTTCACCCTTCTCCACGACTCCGAGGCCGACTCGTTCCGGGCCCAGGTCGACTCGCTGGGGGCGGGGACGACGCTGCTCGTCGACACCTACGACGTGGCCGAGGCGGTGCAGCTCGCGGTCGAGGTGGCCGGGACCGGGCTGGGCGCCGTACGCCTCGACTCGGGCGACCTCGGCGAGCTCGCCCGCCAGGTGCGTCACCAGCTCGACGCCCTCGGCGCCCGCGAGACTCGGATCGTCGTGACCAGCGACCTCGACGAGCACGCGATCGCGGCGCTGGCCGCGGCCCCCGTCGACGCCTATGGCGTCGGCACGCAGCTGGTCGTCGGCTCCGGCCACCCGACCTGCGGATTCGTCTACAAGCTCGTGGCCCGCGAGGGGGCGTCGGGCGAGCTGGAGGCGGTGGCGAAGAACTCGCCGAACAAGATCTCGGTCGGTGGCCGGAAGTTCGCCGTACGCCGGCGCACTCCCGCCGGCGTCGCCGAAGCCGAGGTGATCGGCGTCGGTGCGCCGCCCCAGCATGGCGTCGACAGCCGGCCGCTGCTGGTCGACCTGGTCCGGCAGGGCGAGGTCGTCGGCCGGGAGACCCTGGCCGATGCCCGGGCCAGACACGAAGCGGCGCGGGCCGAGCTCCCCCTCCCCGCCCGGCAGCTCAGTCGGGGCGACCCCGTGATCCCCACCCTCCACGTCGGCGACTGACGCGCCGTACCCGCCGCTGCTGGCCCCGCTGCTGGCCCCGCTGCTTCATCACGGTATGTCGACGTACCCACGGTTCCCGGGCTCCACAGACCATGGGAAGCGTCGTCTCGGCGACATACCGTGATGAAACGACGGCCCCCGAAGACTAGGGTCGGCGTATGACGCGGGCGCTGATCGTAGTGGACGTGCAGAACGACTTCTGCGAGGGGGGAACGTTGCCCGTGGCGGGGGGCGCGAAGGTGGCCCATGACATCGCCGAGGTGCTGCACCACTGGACCCGCCGCGATCCGGACTCCCCCGACTACTCCCACGTGGTGGCCACCAAGGACCATCACGTCGACCCGGGGGCGCACTGGGCCGACGAGCCCGACTTCGTCGACTCGTGGCCGGTCCACTGTCGCGTCGGCTCCGACGGGGAGGCGCTGCATCCGAACCTGGATCCGCAGCCCTTCGACGCGATCTTCCTCAAGGGCACTCACGAGGCGGCGTACTCCGGGTTCGAAGGCCGCGCTGACGGGACGTCGCTGGCCGACTGGTTGCGCGGGCACGACGTGACCGAGGTGGACATCTGCGGCCTGACCACCGACTACTGCGTGCGAGCCACGGCCGTGGACGCCGTCGGTGGCGGGTTCCCGACCCGGGTGCTCCTGCACCTCTGCGCGGGGGTCGCGCCCGAGACGACGGCTGCGGCGGTTGCGGAGATGCGCGCCGCCGGCGTGCAGCTGGTGTGACCTGAGCACGACGGCACCGCTGGCCCCCCTGCGCGAGCGGAACTACCGGTGGTTCTTCCTCTCGCGCCTGGTGAACCTCGTGGGCTCGCTGATGGCCCCCATCGCCCTCGCGTTCGCCGTACTCGAGATCGACGACTCCGCGAGCGCGCTGGGCCAGGTCCTGGCCGCCCACAGCATCCCCATGGTCGTGTTCCTGCTGCTGGGTGGTGTGGTGGCCGACCGGTTCGACCGCACGCTGGTCATTCAGGTCTCCAACGTGCTCTCGGCGCTGAGCCAGGGGGCGATCGCGTGGCTCGTGCTCACCGGCCACGCCCAGGTCTGGCAACTGATCGTGCTCAGCGCACTCAACGGCGTGGTCTCGGCAATCAGCTTCCCCGCGCTCGCCGCGCTGGTGCCCAGCCTGGTCCCGCGTTCCCAGCTCCAGCAGGCGAACGTGCTGCTGTCGATGGCGCGCGGACTGCTCGCGGTGCTCGGTCCGAGCGTGGCGGGCCTGCTGGTCGCCACGGTGGGACCCGGCTGGGCGGTGGCTGTCGACGCGGCGACCTGGCTGGGTGCTGCCGCGCTGCTCGTCCCGGTGCGGATCCCGCCCCGTGCCGAGCCGACCGGCCCCAGGAAGAGCACCCTCAACGACCTCTTGGCCGGCTGGACCCTCTTCCGCACGACCACGTGGCTGTGGGTGGTGGTGGTCGCGTTCGGCCTGCTCAACGCGATCCACTCCGGTGGCTGGTTCACCCTCGGCCCCGCGCTGGCCAAGCAGACCATCGGGGCCCGTGGCTGGGGCTTCGTCGTCTCAGCGGAGTCCGTCGGGCTGCTGTTGATGACCGTGCTCCTGCTCCGGGTGCGCTTCCGCTATCCGCTGCGCGCCGGCATGCTCGGTTGTCTGGCGATGGCCCTGCCGCTGGTCGTGCTGGGCGCCCGCCCCGAGGTCATCCCGCTGGTGATCGCGGCCGGTCTGGCCGGGGCGGGAGTCGAGGTGTTCAACCTGGGCTGGAACCTGGCGATGCAGGAGAACCTCCCGGAGGACATGCTCTCTCGCGCCTACTCCTACGACGCCCTGGGCTCGTTCGTGGCGATCCCGATCGGGCAGCTGGTCTACGGTCCGCTGGGGGACGCCTTCGGCTACCAGCGCGTCCTGGTGGTCAGCGGGGTGGCGTACGCCGTGATCGTCCTGCTGACGCTGTCCTCGCGCTCGGTCAGGAACCTCCGGCGTCCCCCCATCGGCGAGCCAGCTCCCGGATCACCGTGACGTTGCGGTTGGTGGCGACGCCGACGGTCTTCTCGACCAGTGCGTTCGTGATGGTGGCCTCGTGGTAGACACCCTGGCGCTCCAGGCGGATGTGCACCGCCCGCCCCCGGA
Source organism: uncultured Actinomycetota bacterium (assembly GCA_963812265.1). GTDB lineage: Bacteria > Actinomycetota > Actinomycetes > Propionibacteriales > Nocardioidaceae > Nocardioides. The sequence continues at coordinate 1,560,733 of CAWEUL010000001.1, read as the reverse complement.
CCCAGGCCCGTTCGCCCGGGACGCCCCGGCCCTCGAGCTCGGCCGCGACAGCAGCCGGCGCCGGCTCCTTGAGCAGCGAGACGTACTGCGTGCCTGAGTCGTCGAGCCCCGCGCCCAGCCGGTCGGCCTCGGCGGCGATCTCGCTCAGCTCGCGCGGGGTGTAGGCGATCGTGGGCACCTCGAAGCCGCGGTCCTCGAGGAAGGCCCTCTCGAGGACCGCCTCCACCCTGGCGCTCGATCGATGCCTGGTGGTCAGCCGCAGGTTTCCGGTGTTGATGTAGGTCTCGACGTCCCGTCCGCCGACGGCCTCCGCGCAGGCTCGGATGGCGTCCTTGGGGAACTTGCGGGTCGAACCCAGGTTGATCGCCCGCAGGAACGCGACGTACGTCGGCATGTAGCCATCCTGGCTGCTCGTCGCTCAGCGCACCAGCACCCGGTAGCCCCACGCCGGCAGGGACCACCGAGTCTCGCTCGTCACCACCACCGGTTGGCCGCTGAAGGCGTCGGCATACTCGCCTGGGTGCGGCCCAGCACCGAACTCGACCTCCACGTCCTGCGCCGAGAAGTTGAACACAGCGAAAACTCCGGCCTCCCCGCGATCCCCGCGCAGGAAGCTGAGCACGACCTTCTCCTGGTCGTTCGGCACCCGGATCATCGGCCGACCCCAGGGCGCGTTCCAGAGTGCCGGGCACGCCTTCTTCAGGGCGAGGAGCGGTCGATAGAGCGCCGCCTGGTCCTGGTCCTGCGCCTCCACCTGGTCCTTCTCGAAGAAGGCGAGCCGCTTCCGGCTCCCCACCTCCTGCCCGGTGTAGATCAGCGGCATCCCCTCGCCGACCACCGAGAGCACCGTCACCGCCGCCATGGCATCCCCGAACCGCTCGTACTCGGTGCCGGCGGCATGGTTGACGTCGTGATTGGACAAGTAGGTCATTCGCATCGCATCGTCCGGCCAGGAACGCTCGTTCCAGGCATAGAACACCCGAAGCGCCTCGATGTCCGTCCCGCGGGTCGCGATCTCGTGGAGAGCCGCGTTCCAGGTCCACGCGTACGACGCGTCGAACGCGTTGTCGTGGAGATCGCGGGTCTCCCACTCGGCGAGCATGAAGACCGGCTTGATCGCGTCCAGTCGCGCCCGCGCCTGCTGCCAGAAGTTCAAGGGGACGAACCCGGCAACGTCGCACCGGAAGCCGTCCACATCGCACTCGCGCACCCAGAACTCCATGGCCTCGGCCATGTATTGGCGCACCCCGTCGTGGGCGTAGTCGAGGTCGATGATGTCGTCCCAGTCCCACCACGGGGTTGGCCGGAAATCCCCCTTCCAGTCGCGGACGTACCACTCGGGATGCTCGGACACGAGGACGTGGTCCCAGGCGGTGTGGTTCGCCACCCAGTCCAGGATCACTCGCAACCCCAGGTCGTGCGCGGTCCGCACGAAGTGCACCAGGTCGTCGAACGTTCCGAACTCGGGGTTCACCGCGCGGTGGTCGCGCACGGCGTACGGGCTGCCCAGGCTGCCTTTGCGATTCACTCGGCCGATCGGGTGCACCGGCATCAGCCAGATGATCTCGACACCGAGGTCACGTAGCCCCGGGAGGTGCGCCTCGGCCGCGGCAAAGGTGCCCTCGGGGGTGAGCTGGCGCTGGTTGAGCTGGTAGATGGCGGCGTGCCGGGTCCACTCGGGGTGGGTCACACGGGGCATAGGGGAGTCCTCGATTCTGGTCAGGGTGCGTCTGCGACCGCCACTCGGGCGGTGGACCCGCGGACGATCAGCTCGGGTTGGAAGAGGGTGTCTCCCAGCACGGGCGGAAGGCCCGTGATCTGCCCCACCAGCGAGTGGCAGGCGGCGGCCGAGATCGCCAGGCTCGGCTGCCGGATCGTCGTCAGGGGAGGGTCGGTGTACTCGATCAGCAGGCTGTCGTCGCTGCCGACGACGGAGACGTCCCGAGGCACCTCGAGCCCGCGCGACCGAACGGCACGGATCGCTCCCAGAGCCATCACGTCGGAGGCGCAGATCACGGCTGTGACCCCGCGGTCGAGCAGCCGATGCGCGGCCAGGGTGCCGCCCTCGACCGTGAAGGCGGTGTGCTCGACCAGCTCGGCGACCTCACCCGGGGGCAGAGCCGGCTTCTGCCTCCGCATCGCGTCCATGAAGCCGCGCGCCTTGCGGATCACCGGCGTGTAGCGCTGCTCGCCGAGCGCAAGCCCGATCCGTTCATGCCCCATGTTCGCCAGATGGGCGACCGCGAAGCCCATCGCCGCGACGTCGTCGGTCGAGAGGAACGGCGCCTTGACCCCGGGGAGGTAGCCGTTGATCAGGACGATCGGAAGTCCAAGGTCGACCAACCGCGTGTAGCGGCCCGGGTCCGCGGCGGCGATCGCGTGGATGCCCGAGACGAAGATGATGCCCACGACCCCGTGCTCGAGCAACATGTTGACGTAGTTGTCCTCGGGTACGCCGCCGGCGCTCTGGCTGCACAGGGCGGGCGTGTATCCCCGCCGGGCGAGCTCGCCCTCGATGTTCTGGGCCAAGCGGGGGAAGAACGGGTTCTCCAGCTCGGGCAGGATCAGGCCGACCAATCCGGCCGAGCGCGGACGGAGCCTCGAAGGGCGGTCGTAGCCGAGGACATCGAGCGCGGTAAGGACCTGCCGACGGGTGTGCGGGTTCACTCCGGGCTTGTCGTTGAGGACCCGACTGACCGTGCTGATGCTCACCCCCACCCGCTCAGCGATGTCGGCAAGGCGGATGTCCACCCGCGACACCCTAGTACATTCTTGCGCTGGGGCTGAAAATTCTTGCAGGTATCTTCCACAACTGGGAACAGCGCGGTACCGTACTGCCGCCCGACTGCCCCTCGACCGGGCCGACCTAAGGAGCGATCAGGAACATGCTGAAACTCAGCCGGAAGCTAGTCCCGGCCCTGCTCACGGTGGCACTTTTCACCGTCGGCTGCGGAAGCGATAGCGGCTCTACCACGTCAGCGGAGTCCGACTCGGCGGGAGAGTCGCCGAGCGCGGAGGAGTCCGGGCCTCCGGTCCGCGGCGACGCCGACCTCGTCATCTGGACGGACCCGATCAAGCTCGAAGGAGTTCAGGCCGTTGCCGACGCCTTCGGCGAGGCCAACGGAATCTCCGTCGCGGTCCAGGCTGTGTCTGCCGACCTGCAGACGAACTTCGTCACCGCCAACGCCGCGGGCAACGGGCCCGACGTGGTCGTCGGCGCGCACGACTGGATCGGCAACCTCGTCCAGAACGGCGCCATCGAGCCCCTTCAGCTGAGTCCGGAGGACCTCTCGGGCTACTCCGAGAAGGCGGTCCAAGCCACGACATACGACGGCAAGCTGTACGGCGTTCCGTATGGCATCGAGGCCATCGCGCTCTACCGCAACACCGACGTGGCGCCCGATGAACCCAAGACGTTCGACGACGCTGTCGATGCCGGACTCGCCGCCGTGAAGGCCGGCAAGGTCGACTCAGCGCTGAACCTCCCCGTGGGCGAGCTCGGCGATCCCTACCACATGGAACCGATCCTGACGTCGATGGGCGGCTACATCTTCTCCTACAACACCGGCACGGGCTACGACCCCAACGACGTCGGCATCGGCAAGCCGGGTTCGATCGCTGCGGGCGACAAGATCGAGGAGCTCGCCAAGGAGAACGTGCTCCGCACCTCGATCTCGGGCGACAACTCGATCGCCCTGTTCACCGAGGGCAAGGCAGCCTTCCTGGTGTCCGGTCCCTGGGCGCTGGCCGACGTTCAGGCAAGCGGCATCAACTACGCCATCCAGCCGGTTCCCGGCTTCGCGGGCCAGAAGCCGGCCGCGCCGTTCATGGGCGCGCAGTCCTTCATGGTCGCCTCGGGTGCCCAGAACGCCGCCTTCGCGCAGGAGTTCGTCAACAGCGGCGTCAACAACGAGGAAGCCATGACCACGCTGTTCGACGACACCAAGCTGCCGCCGGCCATGACGTCGGTGCAGCAGGCGGTCTCGGACCCGGACATCGCCGTCTTCACCGACGCCGCCAACGTCGCCGCTCCCATGCCCGCGATCCCGGCCATGGCCGCGGTCTGGGGACCGCTGGGCAAGGCGTACTCCGCCATCGTGGGGGGCGCCAACCCGGAGAAGTCGATGAAGTCCGCCGGCAAGACGATCACCGCTGAGATCGAGAAGCAAGGCTGAACCACGCCGGGGGCCGGCGGGCCTGTTGTCTCGCCCGCCGGCCCCCGGCCCTCGGCCCCAGGGTCGACCGCTCGTCGCTCAACACGTTTGACCGCGTCCAAGGAGCTACCCGTGTCAGATCTCGACACCCAACAGAAGCCGAAGCGGCGCGACCCCGGCCGCTCGCCGCGGTTCACCCTGAGCGGGAGGGACGACATCCCGGCGCTCATCGTCAAGGTGCTGTTCCTCGGTACCGTGGTGGGGACCGTCATCGCCCTGACCCCCAGCGTGGTCGGACAGCAGCGGTGGACCTTCCTGGTGGCGATCTGGCTGATCGCCGGCCTGCTGGTGATGACCTACGCCACCACTCGACGGCTTCCCGCAAAGTACCTCGTGCCCGGGGTGCTGATGCTGGCCCTGTTCGTCGTCTATCCGATCTTCATGACGGCGCAGGCCTCCTTCACCAACGTCGGCGACGGCACTCGCTCGACCAAGGAGGAGGCGATCACCCAGATCGTCGGTGCCTCGGTCGTTCAGAACCCGGACGCGCCGCGCTACAACCTGACGATCGGTACCGACGGGTCGGTGACCACCGGTCCCTTCGCCTTCTTCCTGGTCAGCCAGGACGACGGAACGGCATACCAGGGGACGCCCGACGGGCTGCAGCCGCTCGCCGAGAGCGAGGCGACCATCGAGAACGACAAAGTCACCGCCGCCGACGGCTACACCATGCTCACCCCGAAGGAGGTCAACGCCGCCGGTGAGGCGCTCAAGGACTTCACGGTTCCGACCGACACGGGCGCGATCCGACAGTTGGGCATCACCACTGCCTTCGAGGGCACCACCACGCTGGAGTACGACACGGCCAACGACACCATCACCGACACCACGGACGGCACCGTCTACACCGTCCAGAAGCAGGGCGACCGGGAGTTCTTCGTCAGCGACGCGGGCAAGAGGGTCTCGGACCAGTCGTGGAAGGCCAACGTCGGCCTAGCGAACTACAAAGCGATCTTCACCGACCCGCGGATCAGCAAGGACTTCTTCGCGATCTTCGTGTGGACCTTCGTGTTCGCCACCCTGTCGGTGATCTCGACGTTCCTGCTCGGGCTCCTCTTCGCCATGACCCTGAACGACCCGCGGGTCCGCGGCCAGAAGATCTATCGAGCCTTGCTGATCATGCCCTACGCCATCCCGGGCTTCATCTCGCTGTTGCTGTGGTCGAGCTTCTACAACCAGGACTTCGGCCTGATCAACGAGATCACCGGGCTTCACGTCAACTGGTTCGGCAACAGCCTGACGGCCAAGTTCGCGGTACTGCTCACCAACTTGTGGATGGGCTTCCCCTACATGTTCCTGGTCTGCACCGGTGCCCTGCAGTCGATCCCGGAGGACCTCACCGAGGCCGCCACGATCGATGGCGCCAACGGCTGGATGGGCTTTCGCAAGATCACCTTCCCGCTGTTGCTGGTAACGGTCGCCCCGTTGCTGGTGGCCACGTTCGCCTTCAACTTCAACAACTACGGTGCGATCTTCCTTCTGACCGAAGGCGGGCCATTCAGCGCCGACAATCCTTCGGCCGGTGGGACCGACATCTTGATCAGCTACACGATCCGGCTCGCGTTCGGGGCCGGCGGAGCACAGATCGGCTTCGCCTCCGCGGTGTCGGTCGTGCTCTTCATCCTGACCGGCGTCATCGCAGCGATGCAGTTCCGGTTGACCCGCTCCCTGGAGGATGTGAACTGATATGTCTCAGACGCCCGCGGCCCCTGCGAAGTCACGACGCGCAGCCAAACCCGCCCAGTCACCCAAGGTCAAGCTCGGCTTCGCTCGCTGGTTCCGCGAAATCGGGTGGCGGCACCTGGTCGGCGTCCTGGCGATCATCTGGGCGCTCTTCCCCGTGTCCTACATCATCTCGGCCTCGCTGAACCCGCTTGGCAGTGTCGTCTCGACAACGCTGATCCCTGACGCATTCAGCCTCGACAACTACCGGGAGCTGCTGACCAATCCGTCCACACCGTTCCTCCGCTGGGCGCTGAACACGGTGATCGTGGCTGTGTGCGTTGTCTTCGTCCAGCTGCTGTTCAGTGCACTGGCGGCCTACGCGTTCTCCAGGTTCCGCTTCTACGGGCGACGAGGAGGCCTCCTGGCCCTGCTGCTCATCCAGATGTTCCCGCAGTTCCTGGCGGCCGTGGCCCTCTACACATTGTTCACGAACATCGGCGAGGTGATCCCGGCGCTCGGGCTCAACACCATCCCCGGCTACATCCTGATGCTCTGCGGTGGCGCACTTGGCCAGGTGTGGCTGATCAAGGGTTTCTTCGACTCGGTCCCGCGCTCGCTGGACGAGGCGGCAATGATCGATGGCGCCAGTCATGTCCAGGTCTTCTTCCGCATCGTCCTTCCGCTGATCACACCCATCCTCGTGGTCTCGGGACTACTGATCTTCGTCGGCACCATCGCGGAGTTCCTGATGGCGTCGATCTTCCTGACGTCCAACGACACCAAGACCCTGGCCATCGGTCTCTACGGCCTGATCGACAGCGACCGTTCCAACAACCTCGGCGTCTTCGCTGCAGGCGGAGTCATGACCGCCATCCCAGTGGTTCTCCTGTTCCTCTACCTGCAGCGCTACATCGTCGGCGGGATGACCGCGGGTGGCGTGAAGGGATAGACCGCTGACCAGTCCCTATGACCCCCACCACGACGGGTCCCCTCTGTACTGCGCGGACGCTGACCCCGCGCTGGGGGACGTCGTCGGGCTGAGGGTTCGCGTCCCGCACGGGGCCGACGGTGCCCCCGGCGCAGCTGAGGTGGTGCTCCGCGCGGTGCAGGACGGCGAGCCGGCGGTCCGAGCAGCCAACCTGGAGTCGGACGACGACGGCGGGGCTTGGTGGGCGGTGGATCTGAAAATCGTCAACCCGCTGACGTCGTACCGCTTCCTCGTGTCACGAGGCGCTTCGGACTACCGCTGGCTGAACGCGACCGGGGTCCACCACCGCGACGTGACCGACGCCGGCGACTTCAAGCTGTCCACGCGGCACCGGGTGCCGCGCTGGGTCGGTGACCAGATCGGTTACCAGATCTTTCCCGACCGTTTCGCAGCAACCGAGACGGGGGCACCGGTGCCCGCCTGGGCCACCCCCGTGGCATGGGACGACCCTGTCGCGCACCGGGGGCCGGCCGTGACCGGACAGTGGTACGGCGGCACCCTCGACGGCATCGTGGAACACCTCGACCATCTCCAGGCGCTGGGCGTCTCCCTGCTGTACCTCACGCCGTTCTTCGAGGCCCGCTCCAGCCACCGCTACGACGCGGTCTCGTTCGACCGGGTGGATCCGCTCCTCGGCGGGAACGCCGCACTGGAGCGGTTGATCGACGCCGCACATGCACGGGGTCTGCGCATCGTCGGCGACCTGACCGCCAACCACACCGGTGACCACCACGACTGGTTCCTCACGGCGCGGGCCGACCCCACCTCGGCAGTGCGCGGCTTCTATCGCATCGACGGGGACTCCTACGAGGCCTGGCTCGATGTCCCGTCCCTACCCAAGCTCGACCACTCCTCGAACGAGTTGGCCCGGCGGCTCTATGACGGCCCGGACTCGGTGGTGGCGACGTGGCTCGAGCGGGGCCTGGACGGCTGGCGGATCGACGTGGCGAACATGACCGGACGACTCGGTGAGGACGACCTGTCCCACCGCGTGGCGGCGACCATGAGGCGGACGATTCAGCAGACCCGGCCCGACGGCTGGCTCCTGGCCGAACACGGCCACGACGCGACCCACGACCTGATGGGGCCTGGGTGGCACGGCACGATGGACTACGCCGGTTTCACCAGACCGATCTGGTGCTGGCTCAACAACGGGTATCCCGGCGGCCCCGGGATCGAGCACGGGCTCTCGTGGCTGGGGCTCCCGGTGAACGTCCCGGTGCTGCCGGCGAGCTCGGCGGTGGCGACGATGCGAGACGTGCACGGTGCCATGCCCTGGACCGCCTGGATGGGCTCGACGATGCACCTGGATTCCCACGACGTCCCCCGCTTCCGTACGGTGACAGGAGGCGGCGTCGACGGCTGGATCGACTCTGCCGGAGTCGGGCGCGAGCGGCATCTGGTCGGCCTGGGCCTGCAGATGACCCTCCCCGGCGTGCCGGTGGTGTTCATGGGCGATGAGCTGGGGCTCACCGGACTCGACGGCGAGCACGCCCGCACGCCGTTCCCCTGGCACCGGCGCGACGAGTGGGACGGGCCCACGTACGACGCCTACCGCGCGTGGATCGCCTTGCGCAGCGACCACGTCGCTCTGCGCCGGGGCAGCCTGCGCTGGCTGCATGCCGGCGAAGACGCACTGACGTTCCTTCGAGAGCATCCGGACGAGACGCTCCTGGTCCACGCGACGCGGGGGCCCGCCGAGGCCGTGCGGCTGCCGACGAGCGTCGTCGGCCGTGAGCTGTCCGTGCTCCATGGCGAGGCACCCCGGCAGGAGGACGTGGCTCTCGAGATGCCGACCGGCCCCACGACGGTCAGTGTCTATGCCCTCGGCTGACGCCCGGGCTACCCCTGCGGGCGACCGGCGTGAGCAGCCGTTCATCCACCGGCCGCGCCCCCGGGCAACCACCCGCAGAGAGCGGCACGGTAGTCAGCGGCCGGTCGCGAGCGACTGACTACAGATTGCCGCGCAGCTCCTGCTCGCGCTCGATGGCCTCGAAGAGCGCCTTGAAGTTGCCCTTGCCGAATCCCAGCGAGCCATGTCGCTCGATGAACTCGTAGAACACCGTGGGGCGGTCCCCCATCGGCTTGGTGAAGATCTGCAGCAGGTAGCCGTCCTCGTCGCGGTCGACGAGGATCCTGCGCCGCTTCAGCTCCTCGATCGGCACCCGGACCTCGCCGATCCGTGCGCGGAGCTCGGGGTCGTCGTAGTAGGAGTCCGGGGTGTCGAGGAACTGCATCCCGTGGGCCCGCAGGGTGTCGACGGTGGCCAGGATGTCGTTGGTCGCCAGCGCGATGTGCTGGCAGCCGGCACCGTCGTAGAACTCGAGGTACTCGTCGATCTGCGACTTCTTCTTCGCGATCGCGGGCTCGTTGAGCGGGAACTTCACCCGATGGTTCCCCGACGCCACCACCTTGCTCATCAGCGCGGAGTAGTCCGTGGCGATGTCGTCGCCGATGAACTCGGCCATGTTCGTGAAGCCCATGACCTGGTTGTAGAACCCGACCCACTCGTCCATGCGGCCGAGCTCGACGTTGCCGACGCAGTGGTCGATGGCCTGGAAGAGCCGCTTCGGGTGACCCTCGGGGCGGGTGACCGTGGTGCCGGCAGCGACGTAGCCGGGAAGGTAGGGCCCGGAGTACCCCGATCGGTCCACCAGGGTGTGCCGGGTCTCTCCGTAGGTCGCGATCGCGGCGAGGCGTACGGTGCCGAACTCGTCGGACTCATCGTGAGGCTCCACCAGGATCGTGGCTCCGACCGAGCGGGCGTGCTCGATGCAGCGGTCCACGTCGGGGACCTCGAGCGCGAGGTCCACGACGCCGTCCCCGTGGGCACGGTGATGGTCGAACACCGGACTGTCGGGGGTGACACCACCGGTGAACACGAAACGGGCGGATCCACTGCGGAGCACGTAGGACTTCTCGTGACGGTGGCCGTTCTCGGGACCGCGGTAGGCCTCCAGCTCCATGCCCAGAGCCAGCTGGTAGAAGGTCGCGGTCTGGGTCGCGTTGCCCACGACGAAACCGACGGCGTCCATGGCGGTCACGGGAAAGGGGTCGCGGCTGCCGTCGTACTCGACCAGGCCCACGAGCTCCTGGAGCTGTTCGAGCGTGAGGTCGGCCTTCAGTTCCTCGGCGGTGAGGGCTCGGCCGGTCGTGGCGGCGTCAGTGGTTCCCTGAGTCATGGGCGCTACCCTGGCTTGGATCGCGCATCCTGCGCAAACGTACGCCGGAAGTCTAGGCAACTTGTTCACCCCAGGAGCCCTGATGGACGTCCTTGATCGCACCCTGCTCGACCTTTTCACGGCACAGCCGAAGATCGGGGTGCTCGAGGCCTCGCGACGTCTCGGCGTCGCCCGCGGAACCGTCCAGGCTCGCCTCGACAAGCTGGTGGAGTCGGGCATCATCACCGGCTGGGGTCCGACGCTGTCAGCGGAGGCGCTGGGATTCCCGGTCACGGCGTTCCTGACCCTGGAGATCCGCCAGGGCTCGGGTCACGATGCGGTGGCCGCACACCTGGCCGAGGTGCCCGAGGTGCTCGAGGCCTACACCATCACCGGAGCCGGCGACATGTGGTGCCGGGCGGTGGCTCGGGACAATGCCGACCTGCAGCGGGTGATCGACCTGGTGCTGGCCCATCCCGGCATCGACCGGTCCACGACCGTGATCGCGCTGGCCACCCAGATCCACCACCGGGTGCTGCCTCTCGCGCGTACCGCCGTGCCGCGCTGAACCTGGCTGCCGCGGGCTGGAGACGTGCTCCGGCAGAAGATTCCCGATTCCTCTGCGCCGGTCTAGTCACGTCGTGATACTGGAGCCCATGTCTCGAGAAGGGCGGGCCGGACCGCCGTTGTGGATGGGCGTCGTCGTGCTCGTGGTGGGCCCGATCGCATGCCTGCTCGCAGCGACCCTGGGGCTGGTCAACCGGCTCGATCTCGACAGTGCGCGCACCATCGACAACGGCGCGCGGCAGCCGCTGCACTCCGGGATGAGCTACGTCGTGGCCACGTCCGTGGAGAAGCCTGGCACCAAGCCCTGCTGGGTGCGAGGCCCCGATGAGGAGAAGCGGGAGCTGGAGAGCGGCGACGACAGCTCGGCGTCCCCGGGCGCCTTCTTCGTGACCCGCGGGTTCACGCATGTGAACAGCCCGGGCATCTATCAGCTCAAGTGCCCCGGCGCCGAAGGACAGCTGGTGCTGCTCCCCGTGCGCGGCAATCTGAGCGTCATCGGCCTGACCAGCAGCCTGATGGTGCAAGGTGCCGGCGCCTGCGTGATCATCGGCCTGCTGATGGTTGTGTTCCGCAAGAAGCTCCCCGTGGCCTGAGTCGATCTCGGATGAGCACCTACAGCTACGCGCTGGCCCCCCAGACCGAGCCCCCGCCCGAGCCTTCGCGCGGGCAGATGGGCTTGGCGGTCCTCTTGTGGTTCGGCGTCCCGGTGATCGCCGTGCTGATCCTGGCCCCGCTGACGCTGGTCGCCGCCCGAGCCGGAATCGAGATCGTCGGCCCCAACCACGGCGTCGTCGAGATCGACCGCACCGGCGGATACGACTTCGCCACCGAGGCGAAGGCATCCGGAGTCGGTCCCTGCCGCGTGGCCGACCTCCAGAACCGGCGCCGCCCCCTGGAGGTGACGGCGTCCACCGGGCGACACGACGTGACCTTCGAGGACCAGGACTTCCTGACGCGGGGAAGCTTCGAGGCGGACCAGGCCGGTCGCTACCGGGTGGTGTGCCCGCGGGCCGGTGACACGATCCTGGTGCGCTCGAACGGCACGTTCAGCCCCGTCATCGCAGCGGCCATCCCCCTGGGCATCGTGGTCGTCGTGGCCCAGATCCTGGCGTTCGTGCTGATGGCAAGGATGAGGATCCCGCACCAGGGCCGGCGACGCCGTTCGTGATCCTCGCCGCCTGACCGAGGCCGTTTCCCCCAGGGGCCGCGAATCAGGAGCTCTTCCGCGCCGCCCAGTCCCGCAGCCGCGCGATCCGCACCTGGAGCTGGTCGGCGCTCGCCACCGCTGCGGCCGGGCCACCGCACTCCTGACGCAGAGCGGCATGGGTGACCCCGTGCGCCTGCCCGGTGCGGTGGTGCCACGCCGACACGAGCCCGTTGAGCTCCCGTCGCAGCACGGCCAGCTGCTCGTGCGTGGTCAGCTGCGAGACCGTGGGGTCGGGCTCCAGGTCCCGGCGCCGTGAGCGCTGACGACGATGCAGCAGGTCGCGCACCTGATCGGCGTCCAGCAGCCCGGGGATGCCGAGGAAGTCCATCTCCTCCTCGGAGCCGACCTGCACCTCCCCCTCGTGGCCGAAGCTGTCCCCGTCGAAGAGCACGTGGTCGAACCTCGCGCTGGACCCCATGGCCTCGAACGAGCCCGGCTCGTCCTCGGACGCACCCTCCCCGGCCGCGGCGCCGAGCAGGTCGCGTTCGGCCGCGAAGATGTCGTCCTCATCGGTGATCCGGCGTCCGAGCGCGTGGTCCCGCTCGAGCTCCATCTCGGCGGCGTAGGCCAGGAGCGTCGGCACGGAGGGCACGAAGACCGAGGCGGTCTCCCCTCGTGCGCGGGCGCGGACGAAACGGCCCACCGCCTGGGCGAAGAACAGCGGCGTCGCGGTGGTCGTCGCGTAGACACCGACGGCCAGGCGTGGGACGTCCACGCCCTCGGACACCATCCGCACCGCCACCATCCAGCGGGAGTCGCTGTCGGTGAAGGTCCCGATCTTGCGCGAGGCCGACTTCTCATCGGAGAGCACGACGGTGGGCCGGTCGCCGCTGATCTTCGCCAACAGCCGGGCGTACGCGCGGGCCGAGTCCTGGTCGCCGGCAATCACCAGACCAGCGGCGTCGGGCACGTGGCGACGAACCTCCGCCAGACGCCGGTCCGCGGCCGCCAGGACCGCGGGCATCCAGGATCCCTCCGGGTCGAGGGCGGTGCGCAGCGCCTGCGCGTGCAGGCTCTTGGTGAGCGGCTCGCCCAACCGTGCGGCAACCTCGTCGCCGGCACTGGTGCGCCACTGCATCTCCCCCGAGTAGGCCAGGAACAACACAGGTCGGACGACATGGTCGGCCAGCGCGTGGGCGTAGCCGTAGGTGTAGTCGGCCGCCGACCGGGGTACGCCGTCCGGATCCGGCAGGTAGGTCACGAACGGGATCGGGTTCACGTCCGAGCGGAACGGGGTGCCCGTGAGCGAGAGCCGTCGAGTGGCCGGCTCGAACGCCTCCTGCACGCCCTCGCCCCAGGACAACGCGTCACCGGCGTGGTGGACCTCGTCGAGGATCACCAGGGTCTTGAACCGCTCGGTGCGGATGCGCATCGCCAGCGGGTTGACGGCCACGCCGGCATAGGTGACGGCGATGCCGACGTAGTCCTGCGAGGTCTTGCCCCTGCCGGCGGCGTAGGTGGGGTCGATGGGGATGCCGACCCGGGCGGCGGCCTCAGCCCACTGCACCTTGAGGTGCTCCGTCGGTGCCACCACTGTGACCCGGTCGACGACGCGGCGGCCGAGCAGGTCGGCCGCAACCGACAGCGCGAAGGTCGTCTTGCCGGCGCCCGGTGTCGCGACGGCGAGGAAGTCACGCGGCGCGGTCTGGTGGTAGCGCTCGAGGGCAGCGGTCTGCCACGCGCGCAAGGAGGGGGCCGTGCCCCAGGCCGCCCGGTCGGGCCAGGCCGGTGAGAGGGGGACGGCGTCGGGCCGTCCCGTCATCCCTCGGAGCCCTCGCCCCCGCCAGGCTTCAGCGACTCCCAGATCTCCTGGCACTCCGGGCAGACCGGGAACTTCTCGGGCGCCCGGCTCGGAACCCACACCTTGCCGCACAGCGCGATCACGGGAGTCCCCATCACCATCGCCTCGGTGAGCTTGTCCTTCGGGACGAAGTGAGAGAACTTCTCGTGGTCGCCGTCCTCTGTCGGCAGCGTGCGCCGGTCCTCCAGGGTGTCGGTGCCGGGCGAGAAGCCGATGGTGGGGTTGCTCACGAGGAGTGAGTCTAGACGCCGCCGAGGCGGCATCCGGCAGCCCGGGCCGTCAGTTCATCTCCGCGTCGAGAGGTTGGGTCGCATGCCAGGCGAGTTGCCCCGGCTGCCGCTGGAGGACCTCACGCCACAGCTCGCTGGGATCGTTGCGGAAGGCGTCCACCGCCTGACCAGGCACGACGTACCAGCTGCCCTCGTCGATCTCGTCGTCGAGCTGGCCAGAACCCCAGCCGGCGTAGCCCGCGAAGATCCGCATCCGCTCCACAGCCCGGTCGACCAGCTCCACGGGCGTGTCGAGGTCCAGGATGCCCAGCCGTCCAGTGACCTCGCGGAAGCCCACGGGCGGGTCCTGCGTCGCCCGCAGCAAGGCGACCGCGAGGGCCCCCTCGGTGCTGACCGGACCACCGCGGAAGAGCACCTCCGGCTCTCCGACCACGTCGCGCCACCCCTCGAGCACCTCGGCCACCGCGACCACGGACGGTCGGTTGAGCACCACTCCCAGCGCACCGTCATCGTCGACGTCGAGCAGCAGCACCACCGTGTCGCTGAAGTTCGGGTCGATCAGCGCACGCGTGGCCACCAGAAGCATGCCTGGCGCGAGTGAGCTCATGGCTCCATGATGCACAAGCCGACGGCCCAGGAATACCGTCCGGAGCGGATCGCCGTAGAACCCGCGCGCGAGGCGCCCTACCCTACGGTCGGCTTCCGCGGCGTGGTCGACGACCACCGTCGCAGGCCGGCGCCCCCGCTTGGCAACCTACTTCGACGAACATCCGCCTGGCAGCCATCGCGGGCGGGCACCCGCGCGGCCGAAGGACCAGCCCTCGGCTACTTGGCCACGGTCACGTTGCCGTTGGAGAACCGGGGGTCGCCGCCGGGTGCCGGCACCAGCTCGATCCAGGTGTGTCCGGGCGGCACGGTGAGCTCGCCCTTCTTGGTCGCGAGGGTCAGTGGTGCATCCAGGGCGTCCTTGCTCCAGGTGCCTCGCATCATGCGACCGCCATGGAACAAGATGGCCGCGCCGGTGCCCTCGAGCGTCGTCTCGGGCACCGGGCTCCCGGCCGGGTCGAGATAGCCCGCATCTCCGACCTGCACCCGCAGCACCAGCACAGTGTCGGCCGGGAACTGGTCGTCGTCAGGGGCGTTGCTGTTCTCGTTGACGTAGTGGTCGCCGCGGAAGACCCACGTCGTGGTGTGACCGCTGGAGAACGACGCATTGATGGTCCGCGCCTGACGTCCGCCGGGCTGGTCGCCCTCCTCGCCCCACGGCAGGTAGTCCTCCGGCCGGGCTGCCGGGATCTTGGCAGTGCGGGCGATCTCGCGCAGGTTGGCGAACACGTTGTACGGCGCCGCGCGCGCGGTGTCCCGGTAGATCCCCGCCGCGCCCTCCTGGTAGTAGGTGATGCCGGCCCGCCGGATCCGCTCGATCGTGCGGCCGGCGGCGCCACTGGTCACCACCGACGCGCCCACGGGCGAGACGATGCCGATATCGCTGGCGCGCATCGACCGCACCGGACCCACCTTCTCGGGCAGCTGCGAGTAATAGAAGACCGCCAGGCGGGTCAGCCCGCCCTCGACAAGCTCCTCGACCACCAGGTCGGCGGAGGCAAGCCCGACCTGAGGACTGCTGGAGGCGGTGTTGTCGATCTTGGTGACCAGCACCGGGTACTTCTGATCGACCTGCTCGTCTCCGGTCGCGGTGAGGCCGGTCAGGGGCCACGTCGCGGTGAGCGTCTCGCTCCCGGAGACGCTCGGACTGGCGTCGTCGGGCTCGGCCGCCGGACTGTCGTCGCCCCCACATCCGGTGGCGAGCAGGCCGAGGGCCACAACAGCGGTCAAGGTCAGGCTGAGGCGACGCACGGTCACTCCGATCGGGGTCGAGTTGATCGCCACCAGTGTGCGGGGGCGGCGCCGCCGCGCCCCGGAGGCGCGCCCGGAGGTCGCCGCTCAGACGAGCGTGGCCCCTCCGTCGACGTACAGCGTCTGGCCGGTGATGTACGACGCCTCGTCGCTGCAGAGGAACGCGACCGCCGCGGCGATGTCCTCGGGGAAGCCGACGCGCCGCACCGGGTTCGCGTCACCGCTGGCCTTGCGGAAGTCCTCGACGGAGACGCCGAGTCGCTCGGCGGTCTGGTCGGTCATGTCGCTGGCGATGAAGCCCGGGGCGACGGCGTTCGCGTTGATGCCGAAGGGCCCGAGCTCGATGCCGAGCGTCCGGGTGAGTCCCTGGATCCCCATCTTGGCGGCGCTGTAGTTGGCCTGGCCACGGTTGCCGAGCGCCGAGACGCTCGAGAGGCTGACGATCTTGCCGTACTGCTGCGCGACGAAGTGCTTCTGGGCGGCCCGCGTCATCAGGAAGGCGCCCTTGAGATGGACGCTCATGACCAGGTCCCAGTCCTCCTCGGTCATCTTGAAAAGCAGGTTGTCGCGGGTCACCCCGGCGTTGTTCACCAGGATGTGGATCCCGCCCAGCTCGCTGAGCACCCGCGCCACCGCCGCGTCCACGGCGGCCGAGTCGGACACGTCGGCCGCGATCCCGATCGCGTGAGCCTCGTCGGTGGTCTCGATCCGGCCTGCCGCACGGGTCGCCGCACGCTCGTCGAGATCGATCACCGCCACGCTCGCGCCCTCCTCGGCGAAGCGGCTGGCGGTGGCGAACCCGATGCCGCGTGCAGCTCCGGTAACGACGGCGATGCGCCCGTCGAAGCGACCCATGATGGCTCCTCAAGCAGTTCGGTGGCGGGGTTCTCGCCACCCTAGGTCACCCAGCGACGTACAGCTTGCGGAGGGTCTGTCGAACCGTCCAGGTGGTGCGCTCCCCAGCGCGGAGACGGACGGCGACCCCGGGTCCGAGGGCGAGGGACTCGCCGTCCTCGAAGGTCACGTCGCCGGCTCCGGAGAGCACCAGGAACACCTCGTCCACCTCGGTGTCATGCGCGGTGCCCTCGGTCATCTCCCAGACGCCGATCTCAACCCCGCCCGCGGCTGTCAGCTCCGCCAGCGGTCGGACCCCGGCGGTGGGCAGGCCGTCGAGGACCTCGTCGGGAGGCAGTGGCTCATGGTCGAGGCCGGTGGTGAGGAGGGACACCCCTAGGAGACGCTGGCTCATAGCCGCATGCTCGCACGGCTCAGGTCTCCCGGGATTCCATGAGTCGCTTCAGCGCCGACAGGTCCGCCTCGTTGGCGCGGCGCATCGCTCGGGCCATCATCGGGGCGGCCACCTTGGCGAAACCTGCCGGGCGTCCCCGGTTGCGCAGCGTCATCCGGGTCTCTCCGTTGCCGTAGGCCTGCCACGTATAGGTGGTCTCCATCGGGAACGGTCCCTCTGAGGTCCGCATCACAAGCCGCTCCCCAGGCACCAGCTCGGTCACCTCATACGTGTAGGCCAGGGTCCGCCCGAGGAACCGGGCCACGAAATCCATGCGCGAGCCCACCATCACGGGCGGCTCGGTCTGCCAGCGCACCGACACGATGTTCGCGTACCACTGCGGCGCGTTGCCCGGGTCGCCGGCGTACGCCGCTACCTCGGCGGCTGGACATCGGATGACGGTCTCGGTCAGGACATCGACGCTCATCAGTCCCCCAGGGTGGATCGCAGCATCGCGGCGTACGACGCAGCCTCGCCGTCGTCGTACTTCGTGCGTGGCCAGAAGAAGCCGCGCAGCCCGTCGCCCTTGGTTCTCGGGACGACATGACAGTGGAGGTGCGGCACCGACTGCGACACCGTGTTGTTCATCGCTACGAACGACCCCTGCGCCCCGAGCCCGGTGAGCATGGCGGAGGCCAGCCGTTGCTGCTGCTCGACGAACCCGGCGCGCAGCTCGGCCGGCAGGTCCACCAGCGTGACGACGTGAGCGCGCGGAACCAGCAACACGTGCCCCTTGAACACCGGCCGGGCGTCGAGGAAGCCGACGAAGTGGTCGGTCTCGAGCACCAGATCCGCAAGTGTCCTTCTGGCCGCGATCTGGCAGAACACGCACCCGGAAGGCATGCTCGCAGCCTAGGCCGCTGCTGCCGAGGTCCGTCGCAGCCCCAGCACCACGGGAAGTGCCAGCGCCGAGGCGAGCGCACAGAGCAGGAACGCCAGGCCGGGCAGGTCGACGAAGAGACCGACCAGGCCGGTGACGACCAGTCCGCCGAAGTTGCCGCTCATCCAGATCAGCCCGGCCGCGGTCCCTTCTGCGCTGCCCGTGCGCCGCTCGACCATCTCCAGCACGATCGGCATGCAGGGGAGCAGCGCCGCCCCCACCAGCACCAGCCCGACCAGACCGGTCGCAACTCCGGGCGCCGCGGCGAGCAGCACGCAGGCCCCGGCACTGACCACGAGGGCCACCGCCATAGTCGGGACCTCGACCGCCGCCCGTGAGGCCAGCACCGGGATGATCCCGCAGCCGACCACACCGGCCACGACGTTGAGCAGGAGCATCACGCTCGCGACGTCGGCGCTCACGCCGGCGGGCTCGAGCAGCGCCTGGCCGAAAGTGCTGAGCGCGACGAACGTCCCGAACGGGAACAGGACCAGCACGCAGAGCCTGCGGATCACTGGGTCGGCGAGCGTGGTGCGCACCGGGGTGGCCGCGACCGGCGCTCGCAGCGTTGTCGACGCCGGGACCGTCGCCAGCGCCACCAGCAGCCCGATCGCAGCCAGCGCGGTCACGACGGCGCCGATCGTGACCAGCGTGCGCACCTGGTCCTCGCCGGGCAGGAGGGCACCCAGCAGGAACGCGGCAACCAAGCCTGAGAACGTGGCCGCGGTGCCGAGCGCGATGCCCTTGGCGCGGTCCTCGGGAGCCAGGTAGCGGCTGGCCGTTCCGGTGATGGCGTTGAGCACGAAGGGCTGCGCCAGAGCCACGAGGAGCTGCCCGAGCAGGGCCACCTGGTAGGTGTCTCCGGTGAGCCGGACGGACGCCCCGACGGCAGTGAGCAGCGCGCCGAAGGCCAACGCCGGCGCGAACCGACGATCGAGCTGGACGCCGGCCGGCAGCGCGACGAGCAGGTAGACGAGCGGGAAGAGGTTGGCGAGCCAGCCCACCGCGGTCTCCGAGACCCCGAAGTACGACGCGCTCACCGTCGTCACGGGCGCGTAGGTCAGCCACACCATCTGGTTGGCCGCGGCCACCAGGCAGTAGGCCAGCACCGCCGCCCATCCACGTCGACCGCCCACGACGCCGCAGTCTGCCGCATCGGGAGGCACCCAGGGACCCTTTCCCCGGCCGGCAGGACGTGCCGAGGATGGACGCGGCCGTGCCCTCGGCGGTGGCTGGCTAGGGTGGGCGCGTGGGAAGCAGCGTCTATGTTGCCTCCGTCGAGGGCGAGACCGGGAAGTCCGCCGTCGCGTTGGGGCTCCTCGATGAGCTCTCTCGGCGTGCCACGCGCGTCGGCGTATTCCGACCCATCGTCCGCACCGGGAGCAGCGACCCGGACGCCCGCGACTATGTGCTGGAGCTGCTGACCTCGCACGACGCGGTCAGCCTGTCCTACGACAGCTGCGCCGGTCTCACCTACGACGAGGTGCACGCCGACCCGGTGGGCTCCATGGACCGGATCGTCGAGCGCTACCACCGGGTTGCCGAGCAGTGCGACGCCGTGGTCGTCGTGGGCAGTGACTACACCGACGTCGGCACGCCCACCGAGTTCTCCTACAACGCCCGGATCGCGGCCAACCTAGGCGCGCCCGTCCTCCTGGTGCTGAACGGGCGGGGGCGCTCCCGCCACGAGCTCGAGGCGATGGCCGACCTGGGCGCCGCCGAGCTGCAAGCCCAGCACGGGAAGCTGTTCGCGATCGTGGCCAACCGAGTAGACGACGCCGACATCGTCGCGGACCCGGCGTCCCTGTCGCAGGGCGGCGTCCCGGCCTACGCCATCCCGGAGGAACCGCTGCTCGGCGCGCCCTCGGTCGCGGACCTGATGGCCGCCGTCGACGGGACGCTGGTCCGTGGCGATCAAGCGCTCCTGAACCGCGAGGCGCCCGGGCTCGTCGTCGCCGCCATGACCCTCCCGAACATTCTGGACCGTCTCTTCGAGGGAGCGGTCGTGATCAGTCCCGGCGACCGGCCCGAGGTGGTTCTCGGGGTCCTGATGGCACATCAGTCGGCAAGCTTTCCGCAGGTGTCGTGCATCGTGCTGAACGGCGGGTTCGAGCTGCCGCGGCAGATCACTCGGCTCCTCGAGGGCACCAGCGCGACCCTCCCGATCATCGCGACCGAGCACAGCACCCACGAGACGTCGGCGCGGCTGACCGCAGTCCGCGGTCGCCTGGCTGCGGACTCGCCCCGCAAGACCGCAGCAGCCCTGGCCCTGTTCGCCGAGCACGTCGACGGAGACGCCCTGCTGGACGGGCTGGCGCTGACCCGGACCTCGGCCGTCACGCCGCTGATGTTCGAGCACCAGCTGCTGGACGACGCGCTGGTCGACCGCCGGCACATCGTCCTGCCCGAGGGCGACGAGGAGCGCATCCTGCTGGCGGCCGACACCCTGCTGCGCCGCGGTGTCGCCGACCTGACTCTGCTCGGCGACCCGATCCGGGTCAACGCGGCGGCCGCGGACGCCGGCGTCGACCTGTCCAAGGCCACCCTGCTGAGCCCGTTCGACGAGGAACTGGTCGAACGGTTCGCCCAGGAGTACCACCGGCGTCGCCGGCACAAGGGCCTCGACCTCGACGAGGCCCGGGAGATCGTCACCGATCCGTCCTACTTCGGCACGATGATGGTGGAGCTCGGACTGGCCGACGGCATGGTCAGTGGAGCCGTGCACACGACCGCCCACACGATCAGGCCGGCCCTCGAGGTGGTCAAGACGCTGCCCGGGGTCTCGGTGGTGTCCTCGGTGTTCTTCATGTGCCTGGAGAACCAGGTGCTCGTCTACGGCGACTGCGCGGTCAACCCCGACCCGACCGCCGAGCAGTTGGCGGACATCGCCATCTCCTCGGCCAGCACTGCGGCCGCGTTCGGCATCGAGCCGCGCGTGGCGATGCTGTCCTACTCCACCGGGACCTCGGGGAGCGGCACCGAGGTCGAGAAGGTCTCGCGAGCGACCGAGCTGGTCAAGGAGCGGGCGCCCGAGCTGATGGTCGAGGGCCCCATCCAGTACGACGCTGCCATCGACGCCGCCGTCGCGCGTACCAAGCTGCCCGACTCCCGGGTCGCGGGCCGGGCGACCGTGTTCGTCTTCCCGGACCTCAACACCGGCAACAACACCTACAAAGCGGTGCAGCGTTCGGCGGGAGCGGTGGCGATCGGGCCGGTGCTTCAGGGTCTTCGCAAGCCCGTCAACGACCTGTCGCGGGGGGCCACGGTCCGCGACATCGTCAACACGGTGGCGATCACCGCGATCCAGGCACAGTCCCGATGAGCCGCCACGTCCTCGTGGTCAACGCCGGGTCGTCGTCGCTGAAGTACAGCCTGGTCGACGCCGACACCGGGGCCGCACTGGGCGGTGGGACGGTCGAGCGCATCGGCGAGCCCACCGGCGTGCTCTCCCATGACGGCCCCGACGGCGCGTCGTACGTGGAGGAACGCCCGGTGCCGACGCACGAGGCGGCGCTGCTCGCAGCCATGGCGGCGTTCGAGGCCCATGGTCCGTCGCTGGTCAAGACCCCCATCGCCGCCGTCGGCCACAGGGTCGTGCACGGCGGCGACCGGTTCGCCGAGCCCACCGTGGTCGACGAGGCGCTCATCGAGACCGTGCGGGGCCTGGTCCCGCTGGCGCCGCTGCACAACCCGGCGAACCTCGAGGGTCTGGCGGTGGCCCGGAAGCTGCTGCCGGCCGTGCCCCACGTGGCCGTCTTCGACACCGCGTTCCACCAGACGCTCCCCGAGCGGGCCTACACCTATGCAGTCCCCCGGAGCTGGCGCGACGACCACGGCATCCGCCGCTACGGCTTCCACGGCACCTCCCACCACTTCGTCAGCGTCGAGGCCGCGCGGCTGCTGGGACGCCCGTTCGAGGACGTGAACACGATCGTGCTCCACCTCGGCAACGGGGCCTCGGCGACCGCCGTCCGCGGTGGGCACTCGGTGGACACCTCGATGGGGCTCACTCCGCTGGAGGGGCTGGTGATGGGCACCCGCTCCGGGGACGTGGACCCAGCCCTGCATGCCCACCTGCACCGTCAGCTGGGCTGGCCGCTGGAGGAGATCGACCGGCAGCTGAACCGCGAGTCCGGGCTCAAGGGCCTCAGCGGCCACAACGACTTCCGCGAGGTCATGAGCCTGCGGGAGCAAGGGGACCCGGGAGCCCGGCTGGCCTTCGACGTCTGTGCCTATCGGATCCGCAAGTACGTCGGCGCCTACTACGCCGTGCTCGGCACCGTCGATGCGATCGTCTTCACCGCCGGCGTCGGTCAGCACAACCCCGAGCTGCGCGCCGCCGCCCTCAGCGGCCTGGACCGCCTCGGCATCACTCTCGACCCGGAGCGCAACAGCGCCCGCGTGCGGGTCCCGACCATCGTCTCCCCCGACGCGAGCGACGTCGCGGTGCTGGTCGTTCCGACCAACGAGGAGTGGGAGATCGCCCGCCAGACGATGGCGGCTCTTCGCTGAGCTTCGGCGCAGAAGTATCCGAAAGACTTCGATCGCCCTAGACCAGTGGTCCTCGGCGACCGCGGAGTTCGCGATTCCTCGAACAGGGCCGATCCCTCGGGGTTTATGTGGGGGTCAACCCCCCGCAAGACCCCACCCGGCTCCCCCGGCCGGTGTTCTGGAGGATCGAAGATGCCCACGTCGCTGCACCTGTCCGGACCCACTCGCCGGCGAGGCCTGCCTCGCCTCCTTCCCGCGGCGCTCGGGGCCGCACTGCTGCTGGGTGGCGCCCCGGCCGCGGTCCCGGTCGGCGCGAGCGCGGCCACCCCGTCCCACGCAGCGGCCTACGGTGACCTGGTCACGAACGGCGGCTTCGAAGGCGGCACCAAGGGGTGGCGCACCAACCGCAAGCGCCAGAAGCTCAACGCGACCCGGCCGTCCCTCAGCGGCAGCAACTCTGCTCACCTGAAGACGACGGTGCGCGGTCGCGTCGTGCTCACCGACGTCGCACCCACGGTCACCTCGGCCCCTGCCGGGGCGACATACACTCTGGTCGCCCACGTGCGCTCCACGGGCGGGAACCTCAACGGACGGCTCCGGGTCCGCGAGGTGAAGGATGGCTCGATCGTCGACCGACACCGCATCGACTACCGCGCGACCCGCACCTGGAAGCGACTCCAGCTCACCTTCACGACCACGAACGACGGCGTCGACCTCGACGTGAGCCTCAACGCGTTCAGGATGCGCCGCGCGCAGTCACTGCTGGTCGACGAGGTGTCCCTCGTGGCCGAGGACAGCACACCGACCACACCCGGCGACCCACCGGACGCCTGCGTGAGCGACCCGATGGGCATTCCTGCTCCGGGTTCCACCTACCTGGGTGCCGCAGTCGGCGGCACCTCCGACCTGGCCACCCGGGAGTCGCAGCTGGGACGTCACGTCGCGCTGCACCGCACGTTCTACCAGGCCGCCCAGATCAACAACGCGGTGACGATGGCGAAGGCTGACCTCAAGGCCGGCCGGCTGCCGTGGATCAGCTTCAAGGCGCCGATGTCGTGGGCCGACATGGCCGCCGGCAAGGGCAACGCCTGGGCCACCCAGCTGGCGGACGCGCTGGCGACCGTGCCCGGTCCCGTGTGGCTCGCGATCCACCACGAGCCCGAAGGCGACGGCGACATGGACCTGTGGACCCAGATGCAGCGCGAGGTGGCCCCGATCATCCACGCCCGCACCAACAACGTGGCGTACTCGGTCATCTACAGCGGCTGGAACACCTACGCCAACGGCAAGGACACCGTCGCCACCAAGTGGCCCGGCGACCAGCACATCGACATCCTCGCGATCGACGCCTACAACGCCTACGGAGCCAACCGCAACGGCACCGTGGGCACGAAGGTGCTCGACCTGCGCACCTACTTCACCAAGATGGCCGCGTTCGCCAAGGCCCACGGCACCGCCTGGGCACTGGGCGAGACCGGACAGACCTCCATCGCCGCCCAGGAAGACCCCACCTGGCTGGACCGCAGCTACCACGCGATGGTCGAGCTGGGAGGCGCCGGCTTCTCCTACTTCGACTCCTCTCGGAACTCGATCGCCGACTGGACGCTGGACGACCCGATCAAGTTCAACCACTACCGCGGCCTCCTCGCGGAGTCGGCCGAGCTCTGCTCCTGAGCCGAGCTGAGCCGGTCGGGCGGCCGGGCTACGCCGGAGCGGACTGGGGACACGCAACTCCTTGGACGTCCACGCATATGGCGTAGCCTGTCCCCCATGAGCCCCGAGCGCGACCCGATCGCGGAAGCCCGCCGGCAGTGGCGCAGCCACGGGTGGGACGACGCCGCGGACGGCATGGCGATGGTCACCTCGGTGGTGCGTGTCCAGCAGCTCCTCATGGAGCGCATCGACCCGGTCCTGAGGCCGCTCGGGCTCACCTTCGCCCGCTACGAGGTGCTCCGGCTGCTGTCCTTCGTCCGGGCGGGGGCGTTGCCGATGACCCGCCTGGGGTCGCTGCTCCAGGTCCACCCCACCAGTGTGACCAACGCGGTCGACCGCCTGCAGGCTCAGGGGTACGTCGAGCGTCTGCGCCGGGAGAGGGACCGCCGCGTGGTGCTTGCCGCGATCACCCCCGCCGGGCGTGAGGTCGTGGAGCTCGCCACCGAGCGGCTCAACTCCGCGGTGTTCGAGGAGCCCGGGCTCGCCCCCACCCAGGTCGCCGACCTCACCGGGCTGCTGACCGCGTTCCGAGAGCGCGCCGGCGACCACGTCGACCCCTCCGCGGTCGGGGGCCCGGCGGGCTGACCGCGGCGCCTCCGATGCCCCGGGCGTCGTCGACTTTCCCGAAATACTTGGATGTCCTATGATCATTGCTTGGACTTCCACCCATCTCCGAGAGGGCCTCCATGACATTACTCCACCGGCCCGACCATCACGTCCGCCTCGTCACCGCCTCCAGCCTCTTCGACGGCCACGACGCCTCGATCAACATCATGCGGCGGATCCTCCAGAGTCAGGGCGCCGAGGTGATCCACCTCGGCCACAACCGCTCGGTCCAGGAGGTCGTCGATGCGGCGCTCGAGGAGGATGTCCAGGGCGTCGCCGTCTCGTCCTACCAAGGCGGGCACGTGGAGTACTTCGAGTACCTCGTCGAGCTGCTGCGCGCCCAGGGCGCCGGCCACGTCAAGGTGGTCGGCGGCGGCGGTGGCGTCATCGTGCACGACGAGATCGAGCGGCTTCGCCGCTCGGGCGTCACGATCTTCTCTCCCGAGGACGGCCAGCGCATGGGCCTGGTCGGCATGGTCAACTCGATCGTCCGGGACTGCGACGTAGACCTGTGGGCACAGGGCCAGGTGAGGGCCGATCAGGTGATCAGTGGCGACCGGTTCGCGATCGCCCGCACTCTCACCGCAGCCGAGCAGGGCCAGCTGCCCGACGGCATGCTCGGTGAGCTGCGCGCGGCGGCGTCCAATCACCACACGCCCGTCCTCGGGATCACCGGCACCGGCGGATCAGGCAAGTCGTCGTTGACCGACGAGCTGGTGCGACGGTTCCGCGTCGACCAGCAGGACAAGCTGCGGATCGCCGTGATCGCCGTGGATCCGACCCGCCGCCGCGGCGGCGGTGCGCTCCTGGGCGACCGGATCCGGATGAACTCCCTCGACGGCGACCGCGTCTTCTTCCGCTCGCTCGCGACCCGGGGTGCCCACGAGCTCCCCGAGCACCTCACCGATGTCATCGACGTCATCAAGGCAGCCGGGTTCGACCTGGTGGTCGTCGAGACGCCCGGCATCGGGCAGGGCGATGCGGCCATCGTCCCGTTCGTCGATACCGCTCTCTATGTGATGACGCCGGAGTTCGGAGCCGCGTCGCAGCTGGAGAAGATCGACATGCTCGACTTCGCCGATGTGGTCGCGATCAACAAGTTCGAGCGTCGTGGCGCTGCGGACGCGATGCGCGACGTGGGCCGCCAGCTGGTGCGGAACCGCAACGCTTTCGGTAGCAGCCCCGCGGAGATGCCGGTCTTCGGCACGTCCGCGGCCACCTTCAACGACGACGGCGTGACCGCGCTCTACCAGCACGTGCGGGGCTTGCTGGGCGAGGAGGGGCTGCCGCTCGACGAGGGCACCCTGCCCGTGGTGGACGTGCGGCACTCGTCGGGAATCCGTCAGGTTGTTCCGACAGACCGGGTGCGCTACCTCGCCGAGATCACCGAGACGGTCCGCAACTACCACGTCAACACCGACCGGCTGGCCGAGGCTGCTCGTCGGGTCCAACGGCTGGGTTCCGTTCGCGCCGAGCTGTCCTCCGCCGACCACGACACCGGTGGAGTCGACGACCTGCTCGACGCTGCGGTGCGCGACCTGCCCGGCGACGTGGTCGACCAGATCGCCGCCTGGCCGGACCTGGTCGAGTCGTACTCCGGCGACGAGCAGGTGGTGACGCTCGGCGACCGCGAGATCCGCACCGCCCTGACACGTGAGTCCCTGTCGGGAAACAAGATCCCTCGCGTGTCGATCCCCCGCTACCACGACCACGGCGACCTGGTGCGCTTCTGGCGACGGGAGAACCTCCCCGGCTTCTTCCCGTTCACCGCGGGCGTCTTCCCGTTCAAGCGGGAGGGGGAGGACCCGGCTCGGATGTTCGCCGGCGAAGGTGACCCGTTCCGCACGAACCGGCGCTTCAAGCTGCTCTCCGCCGACAGCGAGGCGACCCGACTCTCGACGGCCTTCGACTCGGTCACGCTCTATGGACGCGACCCGGACGAGCGTCCCGACATCTACGGCAAGGTCGGGACCTCCGGAGTGTCGGTGGCCACGGTCGAGGACATGAAGGCGCTGTACGACGGCTTCGACCTGGTCGACCCGTCCACGTCGGTGTCGATGACGATCAACGGCCCGGCCCCGACGGTGCTGGCGTTCTTCCTCAACACCGTCATGGACCAGCAGGTCCAGGCGTTCTGCTCGCGGGAGGGTCGCGATCCCTCGGAGACAGAGCGCGCTGAGATCGCGGCGTACGCGCTGGCCAACGTCCGCGGGACCGTCCAGGCCGACATCCTCAAGGAGGACCAAGGCCAGAACACCTGCCTGTTCTCCACCGAGTTCAGCCTGCGCATGATGGCCGACATCCAGGAATGGTTCATCGCCCACGAGGTCCGCAACTTCTACTCCGTGTCGATCTCCGGCTACCACATCGCGGAGGCGGGCGCGAACCCGATCAGCCAGCTGGCCTTCACGCTCGCCAACGGCTTCACCTACGTCGAGGCGTATCTCGCGCGCGGCATGGACATCGACGACTTCGCGCCCAACCTGTCGTTCTTCTTCTCCAACGGCATGGACCCCGAGTACTCCGTGCTCGGGCGGGTGGCCCGCCGGATCTGGGCAATCGCGTTGCGAGACCGGTACGACGCGTCGGAGCGCTCGCAGAAGCTGAAGTACCACGTGCAGACCTCCGGACGCTCGCTGCACGCGCAGGAGATGGACTTCAACGACATCCGCACCACGCTGCAGGCGCTGATCGCGATCTACGACAACGCCAACTCCTTGCACACCAATGCCTTTGACGAGGCCGTGACCACGCCCTCGGCGGAGTCGGTGCGGCGGGCGCTCGCGATCCAGCTCATCATCAACCGTGAGTGGGGTCTGGCGATGAACGAGAACCCGCTCCAGGGGTCCTTCATCATCGACGAGCTGACCGACCTCGTCGAAGCGGCCGTGCTCGAGGAGTTCGACCGGATCAACGAGCGTGGCGGCGTCCTCGGCGCGATGGAGACCGGCTACCAGCGAGGCCGGATCCAGGACGAGTCGATCCTCTACGAGCACCGCAAGCACGACGGGTCGCTGCCGATCATCGGCGTCAACACCTTCCGTCGAGACGACTCCGAGTCCGGGACGCCCGACCACGTCGAGCTGGCGCGGGCTACCGACCAGGAGAAGGAGTCCCAGCTGTCCCGGGTCCGCCAGTTCCAGCAGGCGCACCGCAGCGACGCCGCCGAGGCGCTCGCGAGGCTGAAGGACTCCGCGACGTCGGGCGAGAACGTCTTTGCCGTGCTGGTGGAGGCCGCACGGGTCTGCTCGCTGGGACAGATCACCGAGGCGTTCTTCGAGGTCGGCGGGCAGTACCGTCGCAACGTCTGAGCCGTTCGTGGTCCACGACGACCTCGGGGCGCCGTACGCCGCGGCCGGTCCGGCACGTCGCGTCGTGTCGCTGGTGCCCTCGATCACCGAGACGCTCGCGACCGTCCGACCAGAGGCCCTGGTGGGGGTCACCGACTGGTGCACGCACCCGCCCGGGCTCGACGTCCGCCGCGTCCGCGGCACCAAGAACCCCGACCTCGCGGCGATCCGGGAGCTGCGCCCGGACGTGGTCATCGCGAACAAGGAGGAGAACCGCGAGCTGGACGTGCAGCGGCTGCGCGAGTCCGGCGTGATCGTCTGGGTCACCGACATCACCACCGTGCCTGACGCGATCGCGTCGCTGGAGCGGCTGCTCGAGCACGCGCTCGGGTGGCCCGCGCCGGCGTGGCTGGGAGAGGCCAGGCAGATCTGGTGTGGCCCCTTGCCCCCGGTGACCCGGTCCGTCGCCATCGCGATCTGGCGTGACCCCTGGATGGTGGTCGGCTCCGACACCTTCACCGGCGACCTGGCCCGGCGGCTGGGCCTGGCCAACGTGTATGCGGGCCACCCGGACCGGTACCCCCGAGTCACGCTCGAGGAGCTCGACGGGGCCGGTGCGGACGTCGTACTCCTGCCCGACGAGCCCTACGTGTTCACGGCCGAGGACGGGCCGGAGGCGTTCGCGCAGACGCCCACCGACCTGGTCAGTGGGCGTCTGCTCACGTGGTATGGCCCCTCGCTGCTCGAGGCCCGCCACCGCCTCGCGCGGGTGGTGGAGTAGCGCCTCAACGCTGGGTCTCGACGTACTCGAGGGTTCGCGCGTGCCACAGCTCGATCGCCTTGGCGCTGTATGCCTGCTGGTTCATGTCCGGCCAGTCGAGGTACATCACCGCGGCGTCCTGCGGATGCCGCTCAGACACCCAGGCCGCGAAGGGCTCCCACACCTGCTTCGAGAATCCGTTCGACTCGAACTCGAGATCCATGCCGCCCGAGATGATCTTGCCGTCCTCGACGACGAACGAATAGGTGCTGTCTCCGAAAGGTCCCAGGCCCAGGTCTTGCGACCCAAGCGCCTGGAAGGCGAACGGGCAGTCCACGTGGACCCCGGCGGACGTCGTCGCCCCCTCCTCGCAGGACTCGAGCTGCAAGGTGAACCCCACCGCCTCGAACCAGCGGTTCAGCGCCCGCCAACCATCACTCCCGGCGTTCTCGTCGACCAGGTACGACGTCGCCAAGGGCCGATCGAAGGCTGCGTAGGCGTCGAGGAACCCGGTCGCGACGTCGGTCGCCGGCACCACGGCTGCGGGGCTGGTTGAGGGGCCGGCCTCGTCGCCACCACGCAGGCCCGGCACGAGCACGACGGCAGCAACCGCGGCTGCGGCCGCCACGATCGCTCCCACGGCCCAGCCCGTCCGGCGACGTCGACCGTCCCGGTGGACGTCGTCGAGCAAGGTCTCGAGCTTCTCTTCGGTGTGTGTCTTGTTCATCGCGTCCTCCGCGTGTCGTTGGAGTACCTCTGCGAGTTGGCGCTCCAGATCCGTTGTGGTCATGACCCGACCTCCAGACCCTGCGCTAGCGCAGTCAGCCCGCGGCTTGCGTGCTTCTTCACCGAGCCCGGCGATACGTTGAGGGCGTCAGCGATCTCGGCCTCGGTCTGGTCGAGGTAGTAGCGCAGCACCAGCACCTGGCGCTGCCGTCGGGGCAGCCGGGTGATGGCGTGCCAGAGCTGGTCGGCCCGCTCGTGCTCGAGCACGTCCTGCTCGGCCGAGGCGAGCGCCTCCGCCTGCGGTGTCATCCGCCACCGCGCGGCGGTGACGCGTCGCCCGTGCCGTAGCTGGTCACGACCGCCGTTGACGACCGCCCGGTTGAGGTAGGCGACCGCCGTGTTCGGGTCACGCAGCTGCCACCACCTGCGATAGAGCCCCGCGAACGCCTCCTGCACCACGTCCTCGGCCGTCTCCCGGTCGTCGACGAGGAGCGAGGCCAGCCCGACGAGGCGCCGGTGGTGCGCGCGGAAGAGCACGGAGACGGCGTCGGTCCGGCCCGTCAACCGACGTTCCTCCACCGGGCGCATCGCGGTCACCTGTCTGGTTCCTTCCACAACAGATCAGACGTCCCAGGGTCGTCCTGGTTGACCGACGCGGGCAACCTTTTCCCACGGCGACCGATCGTCCGGGTCGGCGCGCGGCGCCTCCGGGCAGTCGGCGTCCCCGGTGTCTACTCTGGTGCGATGACGCTCAGCCGAAGCCGCTCGGCGAGGTACGCACGCCGCCGCAGGCGCCGGATGGACCGCGTCGAGCACGACCTGAGCGACGCGCAGTGGGCCGGTCTCGAGGAGGCCTGGGGTGGTTGCGCCTACTGCGGCACGCCTGAGGGGCCGTTCCAGCGCGACTGCGTCCTGCCGATCTCACGCGGCGGCCGCTACACCCTCGACAACGTCACGCCCGCGTGCCGCTCCTGCAACGCCAGCAAGGGCAACCTCGAGGTCACCGTCTGGCTGCGCCGCAAGGGGTACGACGAGCAGGCGTTCCTGACCCGGCACGGCCAGATCCTCGCTCTCCTGGGCAGCGGCGGAGCCGAGGTGCGTCGTACCTGACTGGCGCGGGTCTCCCGTCACCGAGGACGCCGCCGGCGGCGTGCGCCGTACCCACAAACCCGCAGCAGACGCACGGAACAGACGTGGCGGGCGCGACTGCCGACCGGATCAGGGGCGCCGGGGGAACCGCGAGAAGTCAGGCTTGCGCTTCTCGCGGTAGGCGTCGCGCCCTTCCTGGGCCTCGGCCTGGCCGTAGAAGAGCAGGTTGGCGTCGTGGGCGAGCTGTTGGATGCCCGCGTAACCGTCCTCGTGGGCGTGGAAGCTCAGCTTCGACAGGCGCAGCGCCCACGGCGAGAGGTCGAGCATCTCGCGGCACCAGCGGACGGTCTCGGCCTCGAGGTCGGCCAGGGGGACCACGGTGTTCACCAGACCCATCTCCAGCGCCTCCTGGGCGTCGTACTGACGGCAGAGGAACCAGATCTCCTTGGCCTTCTTGGGGCCCACCAGATCGGAGAGGATCGAGGCGCCGTAGCCGCCGTCCCACGAACCGACCTTCGGCCCCACCTGGCCGAAGCGCGCGTTGTCGGCAGCGATGGTGAGGTCGCAGACCAGATGCAGCACGTGGCCGCCGCCGATGGCCCATCCGGCCACCATGGCGACGATCGGCTTGGGACAGCGGCGCATCGCTACGTGCAGGTCGGTGACGTGGAAGCGGCCGGTGGCACCGTCGTCGGTCTGGTAGCCGGAGTCGCCCCGCACCCGCTGGTCGCCGCCCGAGCAGAACGCCTTCTCCCCTGCGCCGGTGAGGACGATGACGCCGACCGACTCGTCCTCCCGCGCCACCAGGAGCGCCTCTGAGATCTCCATGACGGTCTGCGGTCGGAACGCGTTGTGCACCTCGGGCCGGTTGATCGTGATCTTGGCGATCCCGTCGGGGGTCGTCTCGTAGACGATGTCCTCGTAGTCGCCGGAGGTCTGCCACACGGTCGGGATCGGGTCGCTCATGAGGACATTGTGCCGGTGGCGACCCGAGCCCGGACCGTCGCCTCCTCAGGAGCGAGGGCAACCCCGGCACCATGGCCCAGCACGCAACAACGCCGTGGTTTCGAGCCATTGGGTGACTCGAAACCACGGCGCTGACTCTGCGTGGGTCGATCGTGGAGCTGGCGGGAATCGAACCCGCGTCCTCGAGCGTCGAACCAGGTCTTCTCCGGGTGCAGTCAGCGAGGGCGTCTTCTCAGTCCCGGCACTCGCGCTGACGCGTCGCCGACGGACTCAGTCGCGAAAGTGTCCCGCCCACCCCTCGCGACAGGAGATGAGCAGCAAGCCTTCTAGATGAGGCCTGGGTCCGGGACGAAGGCGGGTGCCCGGTCAGACCCTTCGATCACCGCTCAGGCGGCGAGAGCGAAGTCAGTGCGCTTAGCGTTGGCACTTATGGTTTTCCAGCGATCGTTAACGAGATGACGCTGGCTTCTCGACCCGCTTCCCCTGGAACTAACGTCCCAAGTCGAAACCGATCAGCCCCTCTTGAGTTGTCTGACCAGTGTACGGGTCAAAGCGGTGTGGCCCCACCTTGGCGCGTGGGGCCACACCGCTCTCGCTCACTTCAGGAAGTCGGCCAGCCAGGACTGGGCCTCGACGATGTCGACGCGCTGGTAGCCCCCGAGGTAGCGGCAGTTGTTCGTGTAGCCGTAGCTCGTGACCGCGACGATCTTCCCACCCAGGAACACCGGGCCACCGGAGTCGCCGAAGCAGGTGCCGCCGGTGCCGAACACGTCGTGCTCGTTGCCGTTGGTCTGCAGGATCTGCGGCGTGAGCTTCTGTCCGGGCATGTCGACGTACCGACGGATCAACGGGTAGCTCATCGGCGTCGGGTTCTGCGGGCCGGAGTCGGCCTTGCGCACCTCAGTCCCGTAGCCGACCG
Source organism: uncultured Actinomycetota bacterium (assembly GCA_963812265.1). Classification (GTDB taxonomy): domain Bacteria; phylum Actinomycetota; class Actinomycetes; order Propionibacteriales; family Nocardioidaceae; genus Nocardioides. Next base: position 1,528,315 of record CAWEUL010000001.1, on the reverse strand, counting down.
CGGTGAACAGCGTCTTGCGCAGCTTGGACCGGCGGATCTGGTCGAGTCGACCGAGGCCGGCGATCGTGGCGGGCTCGATGCCCGTCGCCGGGGTGTCGAGCACGATCACACCCACGTCGTTCCAGGTGGCGAGATCGGTGAAGTCCGAGTAGTCCGGGTGCGTGTACGCCGTACCCGACAGGTAGCCGGCGGCGCTGAGCTCCTCGGTCGTGTAGCCGACGGAGGGGTCCGCGGCGACGGGGAAGCCGGACGGCGGCTGCTCGGCGATCACCGAGTCGAACGTCACCAGGACCTTGCCCAGGTCACCGTCCGTGCAGTGAGCGGCCGTCAGGACGACGGTGGGGCTGACCAGGGTGGCGCTGCAGCGGTAGCGGCCATCGGGTGCGTAGAACAGGATCAGACCCACGTTGGGGTGGGTCTCCCCGTCGGCGGTGCCGCCGGTGCTGGCCTGGACCGGAGCGGCCAGTCCCAGCGCCAGCAGCATGGGCGCCAGTAGTGCCACAAGACGTACGCGCATCAGTCACTCTCCTCAGAAGAACTATCGGTCCTGCGTAGTTCATCACGGAAGTTCTGCCGTGAATACTCCTGGATGCGCAAACTTTTCAGTCCATGCCCTTGAGGCGGCGCCCCAGGGCCTGCTCCTGCTCGCGGGTGGCCTGGCGCTCGGCAAGGGCGTGGCGCTTGTCGTAGGTCTTCTTGCCCCGGGCCAGGGCGATCTCGACCTTGGCCCGACCGTCCTTGAAGTAGAGCGCCAGCGGGATCAGCGTGTAGCCCTTGTCGGTGATCTTGCGCTCGATCTTGGAGATCTCCGTCCGGTTCAGCAGCAGCTTGCGCCTGCGCCGCGCGGCGTGGTTGGTCCAGGTGCCCTGGGAGTACTCCGGGATGTGCACCCCTTGGAGCCACACCTCGTGGTCCTCAACCTCGGCGAAGCCGTCGACCAGGGTCGCGCGACCGGCACGCAGCGACTTCACCTCCGTGCCCTGGAGGACCAGCCCGGCCTCCCAGGTGTCCTCGATGTGGTAGTCGTGGCGCGCCTTCTTGTTCTGCGCGATGAACTTCTGTCCCTTCTCCCTGGCCATGGGCGTGATTGTCGCAGGCGCGCTCAACCGGTTTCGACCGGCCGGACCTCGCCGGGTGCCGGCTAGAGCCAGTTCATCGGGTCGACGGCCGTGCCGTTGACCATCACGGTGAAGTGCAGGTGACAGCCGGTGGACCAGCCGGTGCTTCCGGAGTAGCCGATCACCTGGCCACGAGAGACCCGGGCGCCCGTGCCGACGGTGTAGCGCGTGGCGTGGTTGTAGATGGTGGCGAGCCCGACGCCCTTGACGGTGCCGTGGTCGAGCACCAGGCGGTTGCCGTAGACGCTGCTCCAGTACGACGAGAGCACGGTGCCGTCCGCGGCGGCGTACAGCGCGGTGCCGCAGCCCGTCCCGAAGTCCACGCCGTCATGGAGCCCGTAGTAGCCGTAGATCGGATGGATCCGGTAGCCGAACGGCGAGGTGACCGGGCCGGTCGAGGGGTAGCTGAGGAAGCCGCCCGAGGGGGCGGTAGGGCTGCGTTGATGGTTGCGCGCCCGAGCCCGGAGCAGCTCTTCGATGTGCTGTTGCTCCTGCTTGAGCTGGCGCAGCTGACGCATGTCGGCCGTGCGGGCGGCCAGCGCCGCCGACCGGGCCGACCTGCTCTGAGCGACAGAGCTCTCGACGGCCGCCTCGGCGTCAGCCGCGGCCTGCTCCGCCTCTCGCATGGCGACGAGGTGCTCGGCCGCCTCCCGTCGGCGGTCAGCCGTGTCCTGCTTGGCCTGCTGCACCTGGTCCTCGCGCACCTGGAGCAGCACCTCGGCAGCCCGCAGCTCGTCGTAGGCGTTGGTCTCCTGGCCGACCATCGCGTCGCGGGCCTCGGCCTGAAGCGTCAGGTCAGCGGTCGTCTGGGCGTTGAGGAGCGCGGAGAAGGCCAGTAGTTCGGGGTCGCCCTGCTGGTAGATCGACTGGATCATCCCCGCGACGTTGTCCCGCTGGTCGCCGACGGCCACCCGGCCGTTGGAGAGCTCGTCGCGGGCCGACGCCAGCCGCTGCACGGCCTCCTGGAGGCGCGCCTGCATCTGCTGGTCGCGCACCCGGGCAGCCTCGACCCGGGCCTGGGCCGCGGCCAGCGCTCCGCGGGCGCTGGCGAGCCGGTCCCGGGCCTCGGCCAGTCGCGTCGCCGTACGTCGCGCACGGGCGCTCGACTCCTCGAGCGCGTCGTGGGCCTGGTTCAGGTGCTGCTTGACCTGCTGCTGCTTCTCCTTGAGCGGGTCCGACGCGGCGCTGGCGAGCCTCAACGGCGAGACCGCCGGCGCGCCGGCCACCAGCGCGGCGGCGACGGCGAGCGCGCTGAGGCGTCGACGGAGGGGCGAACCTCGCCGCGACCGCGTTCGGGGCGGCGAAGGGCGCAGGGTACGGGGGAAGGAACGCACCGGTAGGCCTTCGGGTGTTCGGGGAAGTGAACGACCCGACGCTAACCGACGGAGGTCACACTTTGAGGTATTTGCGGGTCAGTACGAGTGTCGGAACCACCGTGAGCACGAGTGCGAGGGTCCCGATCCAGATCAGCGCCGTGGTGTACTCCGCCCAGCCGATCCACGGGATGAACTTCAAACGGTCCTCGGCGCGCTGCTGGATGCCGAACTTCATGAACGCCGCGAGAGCGCTCGCCGACAGCACGAACCCGATCAGCGCGGTGACGATCGCCTCCATCAGGAACGGGAGACTGATGTAGAGCGTCGAGGCGCCCACGAGCCGCATGATGCCGATCTCTCGCCGTCGGGCCATCGCCGCGAGGCGGATGGTGTTGGCCACCAGTAACAGCGCGGCGAGCACCAGGATGCCTGCGGTGAACCACGCGGAGTACTGCAGCACGGCGATCGATCCGAGGATCGGTTTCAGCACCTCCCGCATGTCGCCCACCGCTGAGACCCCATCGAGTCCCTTCACCGCGCTCGTGATTCCGGCGTACTCTGTCGGATCCTTCAACTCGACCCATACCGACTCCTTCATGGCGTCGGCGGTCGCGGGCGGGTTGGGCCCGTCGAACTTCTCGGGCCCGAGCAGCTCCTTGACCTTCGCGAAGGCCTGCTCCTTGGACTCGATGCGGTAGGACGCCACCTCGGGGTTCTGGTCGACCACCTCGAGGAGGTGCTCCTTCTGGGCCGGGGTCACCTCGCTCGAGCAGGCCGGGTTGTCGTCCCCGTCCTTGCACAGGTAGATCGTGATCTGGAGCTGGCTGCCCCAGTATTCGGCGGCCTTGGTGGCCTCCTTGCTGAGCAGCACGCCCACACCCACCAGCGACAGGGAGACGAACAGGGTCAAGATCACCGCGAGATGCATCGACAGGTTGCGGCGCAAGCCCTGACCGAGCTCGGAGAACATGTGGCGCAGCTGCATGGGCGGAGGACTCTCTGGTGCGGGGGGAAGCGAAGGGTCAGTTCTGGAAGCCGTAGACGCCCTGGGACTGGTCACGGATGACGTGACCGCCCTCGAGCTCGATGACGCGCTTGCGCATCTGGTCGACGACACCGGAGTCGTGCGTGGCCATCAGGACCGTGGTGCCGGTGCGGTTGATGCGGTCCAGCAGCTTCATGATGCCCACCGAGGTGGAGGGGTCGAGGTTTCCGGTGGGCTCGTCGGCGATCAGGATCATCGGCCGGTTCACGAAGGCACGCGCGATCGCGACCCGCTGCTGCTCGCCACCGGACAGCTCGTCGGGCATCCGGTCACCCTTGCCGTCGAGCCCGACGAGCTCGAGGGTCTCGGGAACGATCGTGTTGATCGCGGAGCGGGACTTGCCGATCACCTGGAGCGCGAAGGCGACGTTCTCGGAGACCGACTTGTTGGGCAGCAGACGGAAGTCCTGGAAGACGGTGCCGATCTGGCGGCGCAGCCGAGGCACCTTCCAGCCGGCCAGCCGGTTGATCTCCTTGCCGGCGACATAGACCCTTCCGGAGCTGGGTCGGGTCTCGCGCAGCACCAGCCGCAGAAAGGTCGACTTGCCGGAGCCCGAGGTCCCGACGAGGAAGACGAACTCACCCTTGTCGATATCGACGCTCAGCTGGTCGAGGGCCGGATGTCCCTGGCCGGGGTAGGTCTTGGTGACCTTCTCGAAGCGAATCACTGTGCCGAGGGTAGTCGAGCACCCCAGGGAGTCCGCGCAGGTGGCGTACGGCGGCCCCGGCGCGCCGTTATCGTGGCCGCGTGCGGCGCCTCCTCGCCTTCCTGCTGACCGTGAGCCTGAGCGCCGCGGCCTGCTCGGGCGAGCCCCCTCCCCCGGCGAAGGAGAAGCCCTACCGCGGCACCGCCTTGGCGGACTTCGACAGCCGGCACCTGGGGGTGGCCAGGGAACCCTTCTGCGACTGGGTGAGCGAGGACGCGGTCCAGCTGGCCTTGGACGGGCCGGCGCGCCACGCGTCGTCGTACACGACCGGAGACAAGATCCGGCTGGCGGATGGCGTCAAGGACGTCGCCGATGAGCACGCGTGCACGTTCGTCGGTCAGCACGGCACCACCGCTCGGGCTTGGCTCTTCTCACCCCCGGTGACGCCGCGCACCGCGAGACGCCTGGTGGCCGAGGCGGACCGCGGCAAGGGCTGTGGGGCTCTGCCGGGCGCGGCGGCCTACGGCCGGCCAACGACGGGGCTGCTCTGCCGGGGCGCCGAGGAGTCCACCGTCAGCTTCCGGGGCCTGTTCGGCGACGCGTGGCTGAGCTGCTCGGTGGCCCAGCGCGGCAGACCCGACACCGAGGAGCTCGCCGACCGGGCCGGGCGCTGGTGCGTGGCGGTGGCGCAGGCTGCCGCCGGCTGAGCGAGTCACCGTCCCGGGGATCCGCGACGGCGGTCCGCTGCCCCGCCGTTTGGCCCCGAACGACACGTTTCCGGGCCGGAATCGCGCCGTTGGGGGCCAAACGACCACCCCGCGGAGCGGGTCGGAGCGGGGCGGGGCGGGGCGGGGCGGGGCGGGGTCAGTTGTCGGCGGCGCGCTCAGCGCCGCGGCGCCAGCGGATTCCGGCCTCGAGGAAGGCGTCGAGATCGCCGTCGAAGACCGCCTGGGTGTTGCCGGTCTCATAGCCGGTGCGCAGGTCCTTGACGATCTGGTAGGGGTTCAGCACGTAGTTGCGCATCTGGTCGCCCCAGGAGGCCGCCACGTCGCCCTTGAGCTCCTTGAGGTGCGCCTCTTCCTCGGCCTTCTTGATCGCGAGGAGCTTCGCCTTGAGGATCACCATCGCGGAGGCCTTGTTCTGCAGCTGGCTCTTCTCGTTCTGGCAGGAGACGACCGTGCCGGTGGGGATGTGGGTGAGCCGGACGGCGGAGTCGGTGGTGTTGACGCTCTGCCCTCCTGGGCCCGACGAGCGGTAGACGTCCACCCGGACGTCCTCCTCCGGGAGCTCGATCTCGTCGGTCTGCTCCAGCACGGGGACCACCTCGACGGCGGCGAAGGAGGTCTGGCGCCGGCCCTGGTTGTCGAAGGGACTGATCCGGACGAGCCGGTGGGTGCCGGCCTCCACGGAGAGCGTTCCGTAGGCGTACGGCGCGTGCACCGCGAACGTCGCCGACTTCAGGCCCGCCTCCTCGGCGTAGGAGGTGTCGAAGATCTCGACGGGGTAGTGGTGCTGCTCTGCCCAGCGCAGGTACATCCGCATCAGCATCTCGGTGAAGTCAGCCGCGTCGACGCCACCGGCGCCGGAACGCAACGTGATCAGGGCCTCGCGGACGTCGTACTCACCAGAGAGGAGCGTCCGCACCTCCATGATGTCGACGGCCTTCCGGATTCGGGCGAGCTCCTTCTCGGACTCAGCCAGCGACTCGCTGTCGCCCTCCTCGCGGCCCATCTGGACGAGCAGTGCGACGTCCTCGAGCCGCCCGTTGAGCTGCATGAAGCGCTCGAGCTCCCCGGTGAGCAGGGACAGTCGACCAGTGACCCGTTGGGCGTTGTCCTGGTCGTCCCAGAGGTCCGGCGCGGACACCTGGTCCTGGAGCGTCGCCATCTCGGCACGCATGGACTCCAGGTCCAAGACCTGCTCGATGGTGTGCATCGTTGCCTGGAGCTGCTTGATCTCTGCGTCGAAGTCGGGGCCTGCCACGATCCCCCACAGTACGGCCCCGCGGGAAGGAGTGTCGAAACCTGGCTATAGCCCATCTGGACTATGGCGCACGCCACCGGAGCGGAGGAGTCTCGGCCCATGACCCATCACACGATCACCGCCACCGGCCTCGTAGCGGCCGCCCTCGCCGTGGGGCTGGGGACCAGCACCGCACATGCCACCCCTGCGGTGGCCAGGACAGCAACCACCGTGACCATCAAGGCGCAAGGTGTCGACCTCTCGGGCAGGGTCAAGAGTGCCGACCAGGGCTGCATCACCGACCGGTTGGTGATCGTGATCAAGCAGAAGGGGAAGCGGGGCGGCGGCGACGACAAGAGGTTCGCCACCGACACGGCCGGCGCCGACGGATCGTGGAGCACCGGCAACACCGGCACCGCGGGTCGGTTCTACTCGAAGGTGAAGGCGACCGCCGACTGCAAGCGCGACACCAGCCCGACCATCCGCGCCACGCGCTGATCGAGCAACCCGCCCGACCTCGAGGTCAGGTCAGACGTCGGATCCGAGCTCGGAGTCCATGGCTGCGTCGTCGGTCTCCTCGTCGTCGTCGTACTTGACGTACTTGATGCCCTCGTCGACCGCGCCGTCGAAACCCACCCGGCCGCTCTCGAGCACAATCACGCGGTCGCACATCTTCCGCACCGACGCTGCGGCGTGGCTGACGTAGACCAGGGTCCGGCCGCTCTCGCGGATCTCCTGCATCCGCGCCAGGCACTTGCGCTTGAAGGGCCGGTCGCCGACCGCGAGGACCTCGTCGGCGAGGAAGATGTCGGACTCGACGTGGATCGCGATCGCGAACCCCAGCCGTGCGGTCATGCCGGAGCTGTAGTGGCCGACCTGGCTGTCGAGGTGCTTCCCGAGGTCGGCGAAGTCCACGATGTCGTCGAACTTGCGTTTCGTCTCGGCCTCGCCCATCCCGAGGATGGCGGCGTTCATCCACAGGTTGTCCCGGCCGGTGAGCTGGGAGTGGAAGCCCGCACCGGTGGCGATCAGGCCCGCGATCCGGCCGCGGGTGAGCACCGAACCCTCGTCGGGCTTCATGATCCCGTTGATCAGCTTGAGCAACGTGCTCTTGCCGGACCCGTTGAGCCCCATCAGCCCGACGGACTCTCCCTGCTGCACGGAGAACGACACGTCATCGACGGCACGGAAGGTGTCACTCAGCTCCTGCCCGCGGAGGGCCGCCACCGACATCTGCTTGAGCGTGCGGTGGTAGCGGATGGTGAAGGTCTTGGTGGCCCCGTCCACCACGATCGACTCGGCCATCTACAAACGCTCCGGGATCTTCTTCTCGAGCTTGGTGAACACGATCTGGGCGAAGCCCAGGGACACGATGGCCACGAACAGATGGGCGAAGCCGATCGCGAAGAGGTGATCGGGCATCTGGACCCGGATGGTCTCAGCCGGGTCCGGGGTCGTGCCGACCCAGAAGCAGCGCTGGAACAGCAGCACCGCCTCGGCCATCGGGTTCAGCAGGTAGAACTGCGCCGCCGCCCCGAAGCGCTCTCCGACCAGGCTGTAGGGGTAGATCATCGGCACACTGAAGGTCACCAGCTGGGTCAGCGTCTGCACCACGTTGCTGAAGTCGCGGAAGAACACGTTGGCCACGCTGAACAGCAGCGCCAGGGAGGTCCCGAGGACCGCCACCAGAGTGAGGCTCAGAACCCCGGCGCCGATCCCGACAGGGTCGGGCTGCCAGCCCAAGACGATGCAGAACCCCACGAGGAGCGCCATCCCGGGCAGCACATGGAACGCCGAGACCAGCATCGAGGCCACCGGGAACATCTCGCGCGGGACCGCCATCTTCTGGATGACCCCGCTGTTGCGCACGATCGACCGGGTCCCCGCCGTGAACGTCTCGGTGAAGTAGTGGACGATCACCAGCCCCGCGAAAACGTGGATGGCGAAGTTGTCGATGTTGGAGCCACGGCCGATCAGCACCTGGAAGAGGAAGTAGTACATCGACAGCTTCACGGCAGGCTGGATGTAGGACCAGAACATCCCCAGCACCGAGCCCGAGTAGCGCGCCTGGATCTCGCGGCGCACCAGCAGCTTCAGCAGGTACCGTCGGCGGAACACCTCGAACAGCCCGCTGGTCGCAGCCGGCGAGACCAGCGGAGGCAGGTCTTCCGGCTCGACGGCAACGGCCACGTCAGTCATCACTGGGCTCCGTCCACGGACGGAAGGTCTCCTCCCAGGCCTCGGGCGAGGTGATCTCGCTCAGCGCGTCCCGGTACTGCTCGGCCAGCTGTGGCCACTCCTGGCGCAGGCGCTGGTGGATCTGGACCGTACGCTTGAGCAGGTCCCAGAACCTGTCCGGGTCACGCTGCAGCATGACCGCGGAGCTGCCGTCGGGCATCGAGACCACCGCGGAGTCGAAGCGGGCGATCCGGTACCACTGGGAGTCCATGGCGGGGATCTCCGCCTCCGGGTGCTGGCGTGAGAGCGCCCTGACCCGCCGCAGCTGACGCAGCGGCATCAACCCGGCGGCCGCCAGGATGGCGAGCCGGCCGGGGATCTCGGTGCCGTCGCGGCCCTTGCGCGGGGGCTTGTGGCGGCGTACGGAGGCGAAGGCGTCGGGGTCGGCTTGCAGCTGGGCATCGGTGAACTGCTTGCGGTAGGCATTGACCTCGGCGAGCCGGCCGGGCAGGGCAGCGTGCAGGGTGTGCGGGCCGGCCAGGACGTCCTCGAGCGCCTGATGGCGCAGCTCGACGGTGGAGTACCGCATCGAGACCAGGTGTGCGATCTGGTGGTTCAGGCTCTCGCGCACCATCCGCCCACCGCGGTCGTAGGCCGAATGAAGCAGCGCCGCGATGAACCGGTTCCGCTGGTGGAAGTAGGCCTGCCAGTCGAGGGCGTCGTTCTTGTCGGTCCAGGGGATGTGCCACACGGCGGCACCGGGGAAGGACACCGTCGGGTAGCCCGCCTTCTTCGCGCGCAGCCCGAACTCGGAGTCGTCCCACTTGATGAACAGCGGCAGCGACAGCCCGATCTCCTCCAGCACCTGGCGTGGGATCAGACACATGAACCAGCCGTTGAAGTCGACGTCGATCCGCTTGTGCAGCCACCGCGCCGAGCGCAGGTTGCGGGCGCTGAAGTCCCAGTCGGTGAAGACTCCCGGGGCCGACTGCCACCAGAAGCGCCACGGCTGGATGATCTCGCCGAAGCTGTGCAGCCGGGTGCGCGCGTAGATGCTGAACATGTGGCCACCGACGACCGTCGGCCGCCTGGCCAGGTCGCCGAAGGTGATGGCGCGCATGATGCCCTCGGGCTCGCAGATCACGTCGTCGTCCATGCACATGAGGTACGTCGCCGTGCCCTTGCGCACCGACTCCAGCTGACCGCGAGCATAGCCGCCCGAGCCGCCCAGGTTGCCCTGCACGATGACCCGCAGCTTGTCGCCCAGCGCCTTCTCGGACGCTGGGAAGAACTCGGAGCCGGTCACCGGCTTCGTCCCCTGCTCCATGACCATGACCTCGTCGAGGTAGGCCCGCAGCTCGTCGTCGTCGCCGAGCTGGCCCAACAGCTTGGCGCAGAAGTCCGGCCGGTTCATCGTGGTGATCGCGAGGTCGACGGTTCCGTGGGCCACGCGGTCCTCGGGAACGTCCGCGGTCCACTCAGCCGAGCGGACGATCACGTCCTCGTCCCCGGCGGCGACGTCGTACCAGTACCACCCTCCGTCCACGAAGGGCTTGAGCGGCAGCTCGAAGGAGAACTCGGTTGCGGTGTGCTCGTCCGTGGTGACGGTCTCCACCCGCTGCGAGCGCCCGTTGGCCATCGACCGGTAGACGATCAGCGTCGCACCGCGACCCTCGAGCGAGACGGTGAGGGTCACATCGCTGACGATGGTCCAACGCCGCCAATAGCTCGCCGGGAAGGCGTTGAAGTAGGAACCGAACGAGAGCCGGGTCTCGGCCGGGAGGCGCAACGACGTGCGGCTCAGGATCTGGTCCGGGTGGATGCTCACCCCGCTCGAGGTCGACTGCCGCAACGAGGACGCATGCAGCTGCTGGGCGTTCCGGTTGGTCCCGATCTCGTAGCGGTCGGCGTCCAGCACGGCCGGCTCGGGGTCGAGATAGAGCCGGAAGACGTCGGTGTCGCCGTCGGTCGGCAGGATCTGGCGCTGCAGAAGTCTGGTGGTCACTCGTCCACTCCCCCGCTCTGCAACGCTGCGCCGTCGGCGAAGTGCGGCTTGAGCTTGTTGTCGAACATCGACAGTGCCGAGCCGATGGCCATGTGCATGTCGAGGTATTTGTAGGTGCCCAGGCGGCCACCGAAGAGCATCAGCGGCTCGCGCTTGGCGAGCTCGCGGTACTTCAGCAGCTTCTCGCGGTCGGCCGGTGTGTTGATCGGGTAGTACGGCTCGTCGTCGTCCTCGGCGAAACGGCTGTACTCGTGCACGATCACCGTCTTGCCGGGCAGGTGGGTACGCTCGGGGTGGAAGTGCTTGAACTCGTGGATCCGCGTGAACGGGACGTCGATGTCGTTGTAGTTCATCACCGAGGTGCCCTGGAAGTCGTCGACGTCGAGCACCGAGGGCTTCAGGTCCACCGTGCGCCAGGACAGCCGACCCTCGCTGTTGCCGAAGTACTCGTCGACCGGCCCGGTGTAGACGATCGGAACCTTGCCCTTGAAGTCGTCGGCCACGGAGAAGAAGTCGGTCTCGAGCCGCACCTCGATGTTGGGGTGCTCGGCCATCCGGGTCAGCCAGGCGGTGTAGCCGTCGGTCGGCAGGCCCTCCCACCGGTCGTTGAAGTAGCGGTTGTCGAAGGTGTAGCGCACCGGAAGACGGGTGATGATGTCCGCGCTCAGCTCCGTCGGGTCCGTCTGCCACTGCTTGGCGGTGTAGCCCTTCACGAAGGCCTCGTAGAGGGGCCGGCCGATCAGTGAGATCGCCTTCTCCTCCAGGTTCGTCGCGTCGGCGGTGGCGATCTCCGAGGACTGCTCCGCGATCAACGCACGAGCCTCGTCGGGGGTGAACGACCTGCCGAAGAACTGGTTGATCAGCCCCAGGTTCATCGGGAAGGAGAAGACCTTGTCCTGGTACTTCGCGAAGACCCGGTGCTGGTAGCTGGTGAACGTGGTGAACCGGTTCACGTAGTCCCAGACCCGCTCGTTGGAGGTGTGGAAGAGGTGGGCGCCGTAGACGTGCACCTCGATCCCGGTCTCGGGCTCCTTCTCGCTGTAGGCGTTCCCGCCGAGGTGGTGGCGACGTTCGAGCACGAGCACCTTCAGCCCGAGCTCGGACGCGCAGCGCTCAGCGATGGTCAGGCCGAAGAAACCGGAGCCGACGACGACGAGATCGGGAAGATCGGGCTGGTCAGAGGAAGACAAAGCAGGAGACTCCTGGGGTGGGCGAGCGGGCGCAAGTCTAGCGGGGGAGCCCCGCCGAGCCCGCATCACGGCGGAGGCTGCGCGCGGCGCGGATGGCCCGGATCACGTTGCCGGCCTCGGCTCGCCCGCCGCGCCACGGGCTCAGCGCCACGACGGCGGCGGTGATCGCGTAAGGCTTGGCGCGCACGAGGGCGTTCTCCCCGTGGCGGAAGTGCACCACGAAGAGGTTGCGGTACATGTAGAACCCCTTCCACGTGTCGAGGGCGTGTTGCTGGTCGAAGTCGAGCTGCCGCACGAGCACCGCGTCCCGGATCGCCCAGATCGTGTGGCCCGCGCGCCGGGCGCGGATCGCGAAGTCGACGTCGTCGTAGAAGATGAAGTACGCCGGGTCGGGAAGGCCGATCACGTCGATGACGCGGCGGTGCACCATGAAGCCCTCGAACGCGACGTTCTCGATCGCGACCCGCTCCGGCATGGCCGCTCGGGTGCCGTACCTCGTCTCGATGCTCGCCCGCTTCGGCCGGATGGCGTGCGGCCGGCGCAGGTCGAAGTGGACGGCGGCCTTCTCCACCAGGTTGCCGCGGAGGTCCTCGCGCACCGCCATCAGGCAGGCCTCGTCGTGCCCGAGCAGCACCGCGAGGCAGTCCGGGGCCGGCACCACGTCGTCATCCATCAGCCAGATGCGGGCGTGCCCGTCGCCGTAGGCCTGCTCCACTCCCAGGTGGAAGCCTCCGGCACCGCCGAGGTTCTCCTCGGTGTGCGTGACCCGCAGGGGCAGGTCGTCCCGCGCGGTCAGGACGTCCCGCGTGTGGTCGCTGGAGGCGTTGTCGATCACGTAGACCACGTCGGGCGGCCGGGTCTGGGCGGCCAGCCCATCGAGCATCCCCACCAGCAGGTCAGCCCGGTTGTAGGTCACCACCACCACCGCGACCGAGTCAGCGAGCTCAGCCATCGAGAAATCTCTCGTGCCCCGTGAAGTCGCCGCGCAGCCCGTCGGCCATCGCGCGCGCGCTCAACCTCAGCCGGCGCAGGCTGGGCTTGGTGAAGCTGTAGAACCAGAGCGTCTTCGCGACGAAGGCCGCAGCGTGCAGCGGACCGCGGTACTCGTTGAGGTTGACCAGGTTGTTGCGCGCCATGCAGTAGTGCTTCAGGTCGCTCGGCGTGTGGTTGTACGTCGTGCGGCCGAACGCCATCGGCGTGCCCAGGGCACCGACGGAGGGGTGGTGCACGGCAGCGTCCACCACGGTCGCGATCCGGGCTCCGGCGCGCTCGGCGCGAAGCCGATACTCGTGGTCGTCGCCCCAGATGAAGAAGTCCTCGCGGACCAGGCCGATCCGCTCGACGAGGTCGCGCGTCACCAGCACGCCGTTGAACGGGATCACGACGTCACGGATCAGGCCATCGACGGCGGCGGCGCGCACGTCCGCCATCTGGTGCACGACCGTGGCGCGGCCCGGGAGCCGGATGGGGAAGACCAACCGGTCCGGGTCCGCCTCGTCGACCACGACCGGGCCCCAGAAGTCCAGTGTGGTCCGATGCTGGAGCAGCCGGTCCAGGCAGTCCGGCTCCGGCAGGCCGTCGTCGTCCATCAGCCAGACCAGGTCGGCGCCCCGGTCGACTGCGGCATCGAGACCGGCGTGGAAGCCACCCGCACCACCACGGTTCCGCTCCATGGCGAGGCTGAGCACCGGCGTCCCGGCGTCGCCCCCCTCGACACCAGCCAACCACTCACGCGTCCCGTCGCTCGAGGCGTTGTCCACGACGACGACCTCGGCGAGCTGCGGTACTTCCGCCAGCCGCGCGAGCAGCCTGGTGAGGAGCGCCAGCCGGTTGTAGGTGACCACGACGGCGACGATGCGACCCGGTGCGGGCTGCTCGTCATATGCCTCGGACACGGCGTCCACCCTAGGGCCAGCGCCCAGGCGGCCGCCCCTGCCGGGCGGTCGCGCCTCAGCAGGCAGAACCGAGGTCGTCGGACTGGTTGGCGACGTAGCCGCCCGAGAGGGTGCCGAAGGACCCTCCCGTGGTCGGCAGCTTGCGCTTCTTCTTCGGTGCGGTCGTGGGCGCCGGCGTACCGTCCTCGGAGCGCTGGATGGCCTCGGCCACCGTGCTCTGGATCAGGCCGATGTCGGGGTCGGCCGTCGTGATCAGCGGCGGCACCAGCGAGACCGTCGCGATCTTCTCGCTCTGGGCCTTCAGCGCGAGGCCGATGAAACGGTCCACCTCGCTCCGCGGGACGTTCGTGGAGACCATGGCGGAGCCGGCCTTGGCGATCTTGGAGAAGTTGCGCAGCGCGACCTGGGGGCTGATCTGGTGCAGCATCGCGTTCATCACGCACTTCTGGCGGGCCATCCGCGAGTAGTCGTCGGAGCCTTCGCGAGCCCGGGCGTACCAGAGCGTGTCGAGGCCGTTGAGCTTGCGGGTCCCGGTCGGGATGTGACGCACCACGTCGTCGCCGAGGCCGCCCACCGGGATCGGTGAGCGGACGTGGAGGGTGACGCCTCCGACGGCGTCGACGAGGTCCTTGAAGCCCTGCAGGTTCACCATGGCCCAGTAGTTGATCTTCAGGTCGGTGATGCCTTCGATGGCCATGATGGTCGCGTCGACGCCGGGGTTCTTGGAGCCGCCGAAGAGGTCGGTGTGGTCCCCGGCCCAGGTGCTCACGCCATTGAGGTAGCAGCCGTCGCAGTCGAAGCCCTGCGGGAACTGCCGGTGCATCACCGAACCGCGCGCGAAGGGGAAGTTCTCCATGTTCCGCGGCAGCCCGATCAGCACCGTCTTCCCGGTGCTGGCGTCGATGCTGGCGATCGTCATCGAGTCCGGGCGCAGCCCCCACCGGCCGGCACCGGAGTCGCCGCCGAGCAGCAGCACGTTGTAGCGGCCGTCATGGGCGCCACTGGCCGCGCCGTCGCCGAAGGTCGTGATGATGAAGTCGCGCTGCACGGCCACCAGGTGGGCTCCGAAGAGCAGGGTGCCGGCGACGGTCAGAGAGAGGAATCCGTTCAGCCCCACCACCGCCAGGCGCTGCCTCTGGTGCAGGGAGAGGGGCTGTCCGAGCCGCCACGCGTCCAGGAAGAGGAGGGCCCAACCCACCGCCAGCGCTACCAGCGCCACCCGGAGCAGCCCCAACGCCAGCGGGCTGGAGACGACCCAGAAGGCCACGTCGCGGCGCACGAACATGGTCAGGAGGGTCCCGACGACGACCAGCACCACGACGAACCAGATGCGCATCGCGATCCGTGCCGTGCGCTTGTTCCCCGCCACCAGCTGGGCGCTGCCAGGCAGCACCAACGTCATCAGCATCAGCGCGACGGCCCGACGGAAGCGGACGCGCGTGGCGCGGTCGGCGCTGGCGGCGCGAGGGCGGGGGCCCTGGCCGACGAGCAACCCGGGGGAAGGTCGGGCCTGCATCGAGGACCTCTCTTGCTGGGGAAGGGGCAAGTGTGGTGTCCGCAAGTATCACCAGTCACACCCGCCACAGCGGTGTACGACGCGCCGCGAGCTGCCGAGATCCTCGTCCGGGTGACGGCCTGGGGCACAGCGAATCGGAATCGCTGCCTGCGACCGCTACCGTCGTGGCATGGCGCAACGACCAGCTGCCGGCTCCTCCGGGGGCGACGGACCGCACGAGGCAGGGGCACCCGACGGTGCCCCTCAGAAGGGCTCGCCGGAGTACAACTGGCTCTACGGTGGCGGCAGCGCAGGCGCCGACGACCAGACCCGGCCCGTGCCCCGCGCAGGCGGCCCGGACTCGACGCGGGTGATGCCGACGGTGCCCCGGGGGCAGGCCTCGGCCGGCGCCGGAGCCGCGCCCACCCAGCCGGTGAAACGCCCCGTGAACCCGAACCCACCGGGGCCGACCGCGCCCCCGACCCGCACGACGGGAGGCTGGCGACGCTTCCGATGGCGCTGGCTGTGGCTCCTCCTGGTCGCCTGGCTGGTGTTCCTCGTGGCCGTGCCCATCTGGGCGTGGACCAAGGTCAGCACCGTGGACGCGTTCCCCCGGGGCGACCGACCGGCCGACCAGCCCGGGACGACGTACCTCATCGTCGGGAGTGACTCTCGCGCCGGGCTGAGCCCCGCCGAGCGCAAACGGCTCGGCACCGGGGGCGCTGCGGGACAGCGGACCGACACGATCATGCTGCTCCACACCGGCGCAGGCCCCAACCTGCTGATGTCGATCCCGCGGGACTCTCTCGTGGACATCCCGGACTACGGTCGCACCAAGATCAACGCGGCGTTCGCCTACGGCGGCCCGAAGCTGTTGATCCAGACGGTCGAGAACAACACCGGCATCCGGATCGACCACTATGTCGAGATCGGGTTCGGAGGATTCGTGAACGTCGTCGACGCGGTCGGCGGCATCGAGATCTGCCCGAAGACCGCGATGAAGGACCCGCTGGCGAACCTCGATGTGAAGAAGGGCTGCCAGGAGGCAGACGGCGCGACGGCGCTGGGCTACGCCCGGTCACGGCACACCTCGGCCCTCGGCGACATCGACCGGGCCCGGCACCAGCGCGAGGTCGTCTCGGCCGTGGGCCACAAGGCCGTGTCGCCGTGGACCGTGCTGAACCCGGTCCGCTACGTGCGGCTCTCCACTGCTGCCGCGGAGTCGCTGCGCGTGAGCAAGGGCACCGGCCCGTTCGACATGGCGCGCTTCGCGTGGGCGATGACCCGCGTCTCAGGGGACAAGGGACTCACCTGCTCGGTGCCGATCGCCAACCTCGCCGTGGAGTGGGACCCCGAGCGCTCCCAGGAGATGTTCACCCACATCATCGAGGACGACACCGAAGGCATCACCAAGGCGCTCTGTCGGCCCGACGGGCTGCCCAAGACCTGAGGCATCCGAGGCTGGGGGCCGACGGGTCAGCTGCCGGACAGGTGGAGCACGTCCAGCAGCATCCGGGCGGCCTGGCCGCCCTCCGCCTCGGCCACCGCGATCGCGGCGGGGACGTCGAGGTCGTCGACGAGCGCCCCGAGGACGGCCTCGGCGCCGCCGATGGCCGGCCGTCCCGCAGCCGTGTGCAGGCGATGGAGGGTGTCCACGGCCGCGTCGAGCGCCCCGCGGTCGAACTCCCACGGCTCGGACCAACGACGGTTCAGCAGCAGGACGCGGATCGCAGCCCCTGGCACCTCCCCCAGCAGATCGCGCACCAGCACCAGATTCCCGGTGGACTTGGCCATCTTCGCGCCCTCGTAGTGCACGGTGCCGACGTGGAGCTGGCGGCGTGCGAACGGCGTCACGCCGCTGGCGGCCTCGCTGATCGCCGCCTGGTAGGCGTGGTGGGGGAAGACCAGGTCGGACCCGCCCACCAGCACGTCCACACTGCTGCCGATCTCGCAGGCGGCCATGGCTGCGCACTCGACGTGCCACGCGGGTCGGCCCCAGCCCCAGGGGCTGGGCCAGGCCGGGTGGTCCTCCGGCGAAGGCTTCCACAGGGGGACGTCCCAGGCGGACTCGCGGCCGTCGTCGGCGCGGTCACCGAACTCCGCGAAGGCGTCCAGGGCCTCCTGCTCGTTGAGCCCGTGCCGGTCGAGGTCCTCGGGTGCCCGGAAGAACACGGTTCCGTCCAGCTCGTAGGCGCGGCCGAGCCGCAGCAGCGCGTCGGTCAGCTGGACGACCTGCGGAACGTGCGCGCGAGCATGCGGCGTGTGATCCGGGCGGGCGATGCCGAGGTCCTTCATGTCCCGATCGAAGAGGAACTCCTGGGTGACCGCCAGCTCGTCGTAGTGCCGGTGGTGCCGCTCCGCCGCCGCCGTGAGGACATCGTCGATGTCGGTCACGTTGCGGCTGCTCACGCTGCGTACATCGAGTGCCTTGGCCACCGAGGAGAGCAGATCTGCCCAGATGAAGGTCGCGGCGTGCCCGAGGTGGGTGACGTCGTACGGCGTGATGCCACAGGTGTAGGTGCGCAAGGTGCCGGTCAGGGGAAGCGGCGCACCGGCGAGCACCAGGTCAGCCGCCCGCGGCCCGGTGTCGGGGGGAAGCTCGAAGCGGCCTGCGGTACCCAGGACGCCGGAGGTGCTCACTGCCATACGCCGATCATGCCGCATCGCTGGTCTCCTCCCGGACGCCGGTCGATCAGAGCTCGGACTGGATCCCCGCAAGCAGCTGGCGCGCGATCACGATCCGCTGGACCTGGTTGGTGCCCTCGTAGATCTGGGTGATCTTGGCGTCGCGCATCATTCGCTCGACGGGGTAGTCACGCGTGTAGCCGTAGCCGCCGAGCACCTGCACGGCATCGGTGGTCACCTGCATCGCCACGTCGGAGGCGAAGCACTTCGCCGCTGCGCCGAAGAACGTGAGGTCCCGGTCGTTGCGCTCGGAGCGACCAGCGGCGGCGTAGGTCAGCTGGCGGGCCGCCTCGACCTTCATGCCCATGTCGGCGAGCAGGAACTGCAGGCCCTGGAAGTCCGCGATCGGTCGCCCGAACTGCTGCCGTTCCTGGGCGTACCCGAGCGCAAAGTCGAGCGCTCCCTGGGCCACACCGACCGCCTGCGCGGCGATGGTCACCCGAGTGTGGTCGAGGGTGCGCATGGCAGTCTCGAAGCCGGTGCCGAGTTCGCCGATCATCCGGTCAGCGGGGATCCGCACCTCGTCGAGGTAGACCTCACGCGTGGGTGACCCCTTGATGCCGAGCTTCTTCTCCGGTGCCCCGAAGGTCACGCCCGCGTCGGACTTCTCGACCACGAACGCGGAGATGCCCTTGGCGCCGGCGTCGGGGTCGGTGACGGCCATCACCGTGTAGTACTCCGAGACGCCCGCGTTGGTGATCCAGCGCTTCACGCCGTTGAGCACGAAGTCGTCACCGTCGGCGACCGCCCGCGTCTTCATGCTCACGGCATCCGAGCCCGCATCCGGCTCGGAGAGGCAGTAGGAGAAGCCACCCGTCCCCGCCGCGAGGGGAGGCAGATACCGCTGCTTGAGGGCCTCGGACCCCGCCAGCATCACCGGCAGGGAGCCCAGCTTGTTGACGGCCGGGATCAGGCTGCTGCTCACACAGACCCGGGCGACCTCCTCGATGATCAGCACCGTGGCCAGCGCATCGGCCCCGGCTCCGCCGTACTCCTCGGGCACGTGCGGCGCGTGGAAGTCCGAGGCGGTCAGGGCGGCCGCAGCCTCCTCGGGGAAGCGCGCCAGCTCGTCCACCTCAGCGGCGTACGGCGCCACCTTGGCCTCGCAGAGCACCCGCGCAGCCTCCCGGATGGCCTGGTGCTCCTCCGACAGCGCAAACATCGACTCGCTCACCTTGAGCAGTCTACGAAGGGGGGCCGAACCCACTGGCGGGGGTCGCCTGGCGGGGGTCGTCCGGTGGGGTGGGTTCGAGACGTACCGTGGGCGCCATGACGACGAACTGGCACGAGCCGGCCACCATCGCCATGATGCTCGAGGAGTGTGAGACCTGGGCCGTCGTCGGGCTGTCGGGAAAACAGTGGCGGACCGCCTACTCGATCGCCGAGCTGCTCCAGCAGCGCGGCAAGCGGATCGTCCCGATCCACCCCCAGGCGCCGACGGTCCTCGGCGAGCAGGGCTACCCGACGCTGGCCGACGTGCCGTTCCCGATCGACGTGGTCGACGTCTTCCGTCGCTCGGCCGCCGCCGGGGAGTTCGCCGACCAGGCGGTGGCCGTCGGTGCCCGCGGCGTCTGGTTCCAGCTCGGGGTGATCGACGAGGACGCGTTTCGTCGGACGACCGAGGCGGGAACGCCGATGGTCATGGACGCCTGTCCCGCCATCGAGTGGCAGCGCCGATGACGGCACCGTCGCTGAGTTTGCCGCGTCGGTGAGACGGCTGGGTCGATGAGATGGCTGGGTCGATGAGATGGGTGGCCGCGGCTGCGGTGGCCCTGGTGGTCCTCGGGGCCGGCGCTGCGGTCCTCGGGCCGCGGGCCTGGAACCACTACCGGCTGACACGCACGGTCGAGCCCACCACGGCCCTCGGCGACCAGTGCGACGAGGTCCCGGACGGGGCGGAGAGGATCACCCTCGAGGCTGCCGACGGACAGGTCCTCGGGGCGGCACTGGTAGGCCCCGCGGACGCAACGATCGGCGTCGTCCTGCGCCATGGTGCCTCGCAGCAGATCTGCGAGTGGCTGCCCTGGGCCGGCCGGGTCGCCGAGGCGACGGGCGCGCGGGTGCTGCTCTTCGACCGGCGGGGCCGCGGCTCGTCCCCGGGCGGCGGCAATCTCGCAGCCGAGCCGTCGGACACCGTGCTGGCCGTTGACCGGCTGCGCGAGACCGGCGTAGACCGGGTGGCGCTCGTGGCGTCCTCGATGGGCAACTCGATCATGTTCGCGGCCGTCGAGCAGGTGCATCCCGCGCCCTGCGCGCTTGTCTCGATCTCGCCGGTACTCGTCTCGGGCGACGGCTCCGGCACGGTCGACGGGCGCTCGTGGGACGGGCTGGTGAACGAGGTCTGGGTGACCTGGGAGGAGCAGAATGCAGCCATCGTGAGCAATGCGACCCTGATCCTGGACCGTGCCGCCACCCTGGGGGTGGTCGATCCGCACGCCCTGGGCGTCGCGACCTCGGACCACTCACGGCAGCTGATCCTCAACCACCCCGAGGCGGCGGCCTTCGTCACCGATGCGATCGCCTCCTGCGCATGAGCCGGCCGGGCGAGGACCTCCGGATCGGCCCGGGCCCGGGCGTCCCCGACGGGCTGGTGATCCCCGCCGTCGAGCTCGTGGAGCGGTTCTCGCGCTCCTCCGGACCCGGTGGCCAGTCGGTGAACACGACCGACAGCCGCGTGGAGCTGGAGTACGACGCCGCAGCGTCCCCGGTGCTCACCGACGTCCAGCGCCGACGGGTGCTGGCCCGGCTCGAGGCGCGGCTGACGGACGGACGACTAGTCGTCGTCGCGACCGAGCACCGCTCCCAGCACCGCAACCGGGTGGCGGCGCGGGAGCGGCTGGCCGAGCTGCTGCGGGTGGCCCTGGCGCCCCCACCGCCCGCGCGGCGCCCGACCCGACCCTCACGGTCCGCCCAACGGCGCCGGCTCGAGGCCAAGAAGCAGCGGGGACGCACCAAGGCCCTGCGCCGCCGGGTCGCCGACGACTGAGGTCTGTCGGGGCCCCGTTGGGTGGTTGTTTCATCACGGTATGTCGGCGAACCGACGGTTCCCACGGCCTGCTCACCCCGGGAAGTGCAGGCTGACCGACATACCGTGATGAACCACCGGGGTGCCCCGAGCGGTCAGAAGCCGATGCGCGGGGCTCCGCCCGCGGACGCGCGGCGTACGACGTCCCCCTTGCCCTGGGCGGTCTCGCGAAGGTCCGCCTGGAAGGCAGCCATCCTGGCCCGCAGCTCGGGATCGGAGGCGCCCAGGATGCGTACGGCGAGCAGCCCGGCGTTGCGGGAGTTGCCCACCGCCACGGTCGCCACCGGAACCCCCGCAGGCATCTGCACGATCGACAGGAGCGAGTCCAGGCCGTCGAGGTGCTTGAGCGGCACCGGCACCCCGATCACGGGTAGCGGGGTGACCGCTGCCAGCATCCCCGGCAGGTGCGCCGCGCCGCCGGCGCCGGCGATGATCACCGCGAGGCCACGATCCGCGGCCTCCTTGCCGTAGGCGAGCATCTCCTCGGGCATCCGGTGCGCCGAGACCACGTCGGCCTCGAACGGGACGTCGAACTCCGCCAACGCCTCGCCCGCGTCCTTCATCACCGGCCAGTCGGAGTCCGAGCCCATCACGATCCCGACTCGGGGCGCGTCACTCACTGTGGTCTCCCAACTCGCCGGCGAACCACGCCGCCGCGTGGCGGGCTCGCTCCAGACAGTCGTCCAAGTCTTCACCGTAGGCGTTGACGTGACCCACCTTGCGTCCGGGGCGCGGGTCCTTGCCGTAGAGGTGGACACGGAGCTGGGGGTCACGGGCGAGCGCGTGCGGGTAGCCCGCCCACAACGGACCGGCGTCGTGGTCGCCGCCGAGGATGTTCACCATGACCGTCCAGGGGGTCCGCGCGCGAGGTGAGCCGAGCGGCAGGTCCAGGACGGCCCGCAGGTGGTTCTCGAACTGCGAGGTCACCGCGCCATCCTGGGTCCAGTGCCCGGTGTTGTGGGGCCGCATGGCCAGCTCGTTGACCAGGATCCGCCCATCGGTCGTCTCGAACAGCTCGACCGCGAGGATGCCCGTGACCCCGAGCTCGCCGGCGATCCGAAGTGCCACCTGCTGGGCCTCGGCAGCCAACCGAGGGTCCAGGTCGGGCGCCGGCGCCACGACCTCGCGGCAGACACCGTCGACCTGGGTCGTCGCCACGACCGGGTACGCCGCCGCCTGCCCGCTCGGGGCGCGGGCCACCAGCGCCGACAGCTCGCGGCGGAAGGCGACGTACTCCTCGGCCAGCAGGGGTACCCGGGCCTCCTCAGCGGTGGCGAAGGCGCTCCGCGCCGAGGCCTCGTCGCGCATGAACCAGACGCCCTTGCCGTCGTAGCCGCCCCGCGCCGTCTTCAGCACGCACGGGAAGCCGAACGCCACGAGGTCCTCGACCGATCCGACGACGGCGTGGCGAGGGCACGGCACCTCCAGCTCGTCGAGGCGTCGGCGCATCACCGCCTTGTCCTGGGCGTGGACCAGCGCGTCGGGACCGGGCCTCACCGCCCAGCCCTCGGACTCCAGCGCGTGGAGGTGGTGGGTGGGCACGTGCTCGTGGTCGAAGGTGACCACCGCGCACCCGGCAGCGACGGCGCGCAACGTCGGCAGGTCGCGGTAATCACCGACGAGGTGGTCGGGGATCACCTGCGCGGCCGAGACCCCTTCGGCCTCCGCGAGCAGCCGCAACGGCAGCCCCAGCGCGATCGCCGGCTGCGCCATCATCCTGGCCAGCTGCCCACCGCCGATGACGGCCAGGGTGGGCGCCTTCGCCGGCGACGCGTCAGGGGTGCTCACGGGCGACGAGCCTAGTGCCCCAGGACCCCTGGGACGGAGGGTGCCCGGCTAGGCGGAAGCGAACTGCTCCTGGTCCTCGGCGTGCCGCTCGAACCGCAGGCCCTGGCCGCGGATCGTGGTGATCAGGGTCGGGCGGCGGGTGTCGTCGCCGAGCTTGCGTCGTACCCAGCCGAGGTGAACGTCGATGGTCTTCGAGGAGGTCCAGAAGTTCGTCTGCCACACCTCGCGCATCAGCTGATCGCGCGTGACGATCTCCCCGGCCCGCGCGATGAGCGCGTGCACCAGGTCGAACTCTTTGCGCGACAGATCGATTTCGTCGTTGCCTCGCCACACGCGGCGGTCGACGGGATCGAGCTTGACGTCCTGAACCGTATACACACAGCAGACCGTAGGAAGGATCTGCGGGGCTCGCTGGCGAATGCAAAGAAAACCGGGATCGCTCTGGACCAATGGGACCTTCACGGCCGATTCGGCTGCAAATCTTCAAGAGCCGTGCTGGATCGCAGGGGACGATCGCGGGGCAACTCAGTGTTCCCGCCGGACACTGAGCGGCTCGACCAGCCCGAACCCGTGCACGGGCCGAGCGGGGAGGACCCGCACGGAATACTGCCCCTCGGGCAGGAGGTCGGCCGAGGCCCGGTCGACGATCACCCTGTTGCGGCGGGCCACCGTGGTGAGCCTGGCAGCCAGGTTGACCGGCCGGCCGAAAACGTCTCCCATCCGCATGACGACCGGACCGGTGGCGAGGCCGAGCCGGATGTCGGGCAGCCGCTTGTCGCGACCGATCACGTCGATGATCCCCTCGGCAATGGCCAGCGCGGCGGTCACATCCTCGTGCACGAAGAGCACCGAGTCACCGATGCTCTTGATCACCCGTCCGCGGTGCGCGGCGATCATGTCCGAGCAGCGTGACTCGAAGACCTCCACGAGGTCGCCGATCCGATCCTGATCCAGCTCGTTCGACAGCGCGGTGAAGCTGATGATGTCGACGAACCCGACGGTCAGCTCGACGGTGTGCAGGTCCTCCTCGTGCGAGCCCAGGGCCTGGACCCGGGCCGCCGCGGCCGCGAGATGGCGCCGCCAGGCGTAGATGAGCAGCTCTTCGAAGCGGTCCGCCACCTGGTCGACCAGCATCATGGCGGCGTCCATCCGGCCGGTCGCCAGCTCGTCGGCGCGCATCTGCTCGATGCGGTTGACCAGGGTGGCCACCTCCCAGTCGGCCAGCCGAGCCATGGTCTGGCCGACGGCCCGCGTCAGGTTGACTGCGGTGTCGAAGTCGATCGCCTGCGACTCGACGACCCCGACGACCGCTCGGAGTGCCTCGGCGTCGGCGTGGGTGAAGGCGACGTCGCCGGCCCGCTCCGGGAACCCCAATGCCCGCCAGAGACGGCGCGCCTGGTCGATGTCGACCCCGGCGACCTCGGCGACCTGGATCGCGTCGAGGATCGGGGACTCACGCAGGATGGACCGCTCCAGGGCCTCCGAACGGTCGGCGCTGGAGGACGCGGACGGCTCAGGCTCCCTCATCGGCTCCGGGTCGGTGCACGTCATGGAGCAGCTCGTTGAGAGTCCGTTGCACCTGCTCGACCTGGGGGATGTCGTGGAGCAGGACCCGACCCATCGTGCTGGCGTCGCTGATGATCAGCGTGCCGCAGCCGAGCATCCGGTCGACCAGCCCCATCTCGTAGGCCACGTCGCTGATCCTGGCCAGAGGGATGTCGTGTCCACGGCGGGCGAACACACCGCTGCGGGTGATCAGCCGGCGGTCCGTGATCGTGTAGCTCGCCGAGACCCAGTCCAGGAACGGACGGACCGAGAACCAGCCGACCACCAGGACCGCGACGACCCAGACGATCCACGCCCCGGCTCCGCCGGCGAACTTCAGGTCGGCCCAGCTCGCGACCGCGAGCGTGGCCAACAGCACGACCACGGGGACGATCAGCGCCTTGGCGTGCGTGCGCGTGCTGACGACGATGCTCTCGCCGTCGTTGAGGAGCTTCGGATTGAGAGCCACGGAGGGCATCCTCTCACCCGGCGGCGCGCACGTGGACCACATCGCCAGCCCCGATAGTGCGCGGCCCCGCAGAGGTCTGCAGCTCGAGGCAGCCGTCGATGCCGATCCCGACCCCGCGGCCGACGACCACCTCACCGTCCGGAAGCTCCACACGCACCTGCGGAGCGCGCGCCGTCGTACACATCTCGACGTACGCCGCGCGCAGCGCCGCGCCCGCCCCGCCCAGCCACGCGTCGTACTCCTGGCGCAGGGTCGCGAGAAGATCGAGGAGCAGGCCGGTGCGGTCGACCTCGTGACCCGCGAGCCGCAGGGAGGTCGCCGTCTCGACGGGGAGCTCGGCACGGGTGGTCGAGACATTGAGGCCCACGCCGATGACGGCGGCGGGGCCGCGTGGCGTCTCGATCCGCTCCACGAGGATGCCGGCGACCTTGGCACCGTCGAGGAGGACGTCGTTGGGCCACTTCAGGTCCGCGGGTATCTCCCGGCTCCGTAGCGCCCGAACGACGGCCACACCGGTGAGCAAAGGCAGCCACGGCCACTGAGCCGGTGGTGCCGTCGGCCGCAGCAGCACCGAGTAGGTGAGCGCTGCCCGTCCTGGGGTCTCCCACCGTCGGGCGAGCCGTCCGCGGCCCGCCACCTGGTGCTCGGCCACCACGACCTCCCCCTCGGCCGCCCCGGCCTGCGCACGGTCGGCGACCAGGACGTTGGTCGAGTCCGCCTCCGCGACCACGTGGACGTCGTACGACGGGGCGGCGGCGAGCCGGTCCGCATCGAGGGGCGGCCGCGGGTCGAGGTCAGGTGAAGGGCCATCGGTCACGGGCACTAGATTGACCTAGCCCGACCGAGGAGGCCAACCAGCCGTGAGCGCACATCCCGACGAGACCGCCGGCGTCCCGGACATCCACACGACGGCCGGCAAGCTGGCCGACCTGGAGCTCCGGCTCGAGGACGCGGTGCACGCCGGGTCCTCGAAGGCGGTGGAGAAGCAGCATGCGAGGGGCCGCAAGACGGCGCGAGAGCGGATCGCGCTGCTCTTCGACGAGGGCTCCTTCGTGGAGCTCGACGAGCTCGCGCGGCACCGCTCGACGGCCTTCGGGCTGGAGAAGAGGCGCCCGTACGGCGATGGCGTGGTGACCGGCTACGGCACCATCGACGGCCGACAGGTGTGCGTGTTCTCCCAGGACTTCACCGTCTTCGGTGGCTCGTTGGGCGAGGTCTACGGCGAGAAGATCACCAAGGTGATGGACCTGGCGATCAAGACCGGGTGCCCGATCATCGGCATCAACGAGGGCGCCGGGGCCCGCATCCAGGAGGGTGTCGTCTCCCTCGGCCTCTACGGCGAGATCTTCCGGCGCAACGTGCACGCATCGGGCGTGATCCCACAGATCTCGATGATCATGGGCTCGTGCGCGGGCGGCCACGTCTACTCCCCCGCGGTCACCGACTTCACGATCATGGTCGACGGAACCTCCAACATGTTCATCACCGGCCCGGACGTCATCAAGACGGTCACCGGGGAGGACGTCACCATGGAGGAGCTCGGGGGCGCGCGCACCCACAACACGAAGTCGGGCAACGCCCACTACATGGGCTCCGACGAGGACGACGCGATCGAGTATGTCAAGGCACTGCTGTCCTACCTGCCGCCCAACAACCTCGACCCGGCTCCGACGTACGACGAGCCTGCGGACCTCGAGCCGAACGACGTCGACACCGGGCTCGACACCCTGATCCCCGACAGCCCCAACCAGCCCTACGACATGCACGACGTGATCACAGCCGTGCTCGACGACGGCGAGTTCCTCGAGGTGCAGGCCCTGTTCGCGCCGAATCTCGTCGTGGGCTTCGGGCGCGTCGAGGGGCACTCGGTCGGCATCGTCGGCAACCAGCCGATGCAGCTGGCCGGAACCCTCGACATCGACGCCTCGGAGAAGGCGGCGCGGTTCGTGAGGTTCTGCGACGCCTTCAACATCCCGGTCCTGACGTTCGTCGACGTCCCGGGCTTCCTCCCGGGCACCGACCAGGAGTGGGACGGCATCATCCGTCGTGGGGCGAAGCTGATCTACGCCTACTCCGAGGCGACCGTTCCCCTGGTCACCGTGATCACCCGCAAGGCCTACGGCGGGGCGTACGACGTCATGGGGTCCAAGCATCTGGGCGCCGACGTCAATCTGGCCTGGCCGACCGCACAGATCGCGGTGATGGGAGCGCAGGGGGCGGTCAACATCCTGTACCGCCACGAGCTGAAGGACTCCGCCGACCCTGAGGCCACGCGCGCCCAGCTGATCGAGGACTACGAGACCACCCTGGCCAACCCGTACGTCGCCGCCGAGCGGGGGTACATCGACGGTGTCATCGCGCCGCGCGAGACCCGGCTCGAGGTGGTGAAGGCCCTGAGGCTGCTGCGCACCAAGCGCGCGTCGCTGCCGGCCAAGAAGCACGGGAACATCCCGCTGTGACGGTCCCCAGAAGCGACCCCTCGGCCCCCAGATCCGACCCCTCGGCCACCAGATCCGACCCCTCGGCGAAGACCTCGCGTGGACCCGAGTCCCCGCCGGACGTAAGGATCCTCACGCCGGACGCGACGGCAGAGGAGGTGGCCGCGCTGGTCGCGGTCTTCGCGGCGCTGTCGGCACCGGCAGCGCCGCCGCCGACCCCACGCTCGACCTGGGCGGACCCGGGCCGCGCGACGCGGCGCGCCCTCCCCCACGGCCCCGGCGCCTGGCGTGCCTCGGGCCTGCCTCGCTGACCCGGTCGCCCGGGCAGGTGCGCGATCGGTGCGCGAACCCTAGGCTCGGCCAGGTGACCGACCAGCCCGAGAGTGCCCGCCCCGTCGATACCGTTGCCGAGGCCTACGTCGAGGAGTACGCCGCCCTCGACCCCGTGATGGCGACGTACCTGGGCGTCGCGGGTTTCGAGCACGAGCTGCCCGACCTGACGCCTGATGGGTTCGCCGCCCGCGAGCAGCTGACCGCCGGAGCCCTGGCCGCGGCCAGGGCGGCCACGCCGTCCGACGCCCGCGAGGAGGTGGCTCGCTCGGCGTTCCTGGAACGTCTCGGACTGGAGCAGGAGATGGCGCAGGCCCACCTCGTGCGCAGCCAGTTCTCAGTCATCGACAGCGGCCTCCACTCGGTTCGCCAGGTCTTCGACCTGATGTCTACCGAGGGCGAGGAGGCGTGGGCCGCCATCGATGCCCGGCTGGCGGCCATTCCCGCGACGCTGACCGGCTACCGCGCCACGCTGCTCGACGAGGCCGCGAAGGGCCGGGTCTCCGCCGCGCGGCAGTACGCCGAGGTGGTCGCCCAGGTGCGCAGCTGGACCGGTCAGGAGGGTGAGGCCGGTGACGTCTTCGCCGCCCTGGTCGCCGGCCGCGACGTCGACGGGACGCTCGGGCAGCAGCTGGAGACCCACGCCCGCGAGGCCAGCGCCGCGGTCGCCGACTTCGGGGCGTTCCTGGCAGAGGAGATGGTGGCCCGCGGTCGCGAGAAGGAAGCCGTCGGCCGCGAGCACTACGCCTTGGCCTCGCGCTACTTCCTGGGCGCCACGGTCGACCTCGAGGAGACCTATGCCTGGGGCTGGGAGGAGCTCAAGCGGCTCGAGGACGACATGGACGCCACGGCCGACCGGATCAAGCCGGGCGCCGACCTCACCGAGGCAGTGGCCGCCCTGGACGCCGACCCCGACCGCCAGATCGCGGGCCGCGAGGCGTTCCGCGGGTGGATGCAGGACCTGGCCGACCGGACGCTCGACGAGATGGCGGGGGTCCACTTCGACATCCCCGAGCCGATCCGCCGCATCGAGTGCTGCCTGGCGCCGACCAATGACGGCGGGATCTACTACACCGGCCCGTCGGAGGACTTCACCCGGCCGGGTCGCATGTGGTGGTCGGTGCCCGACGGGATCGACCGGTTCAGCCCCTGGCGCGAGGTCACCACGGTGTTCCACGAGGGGGTGCCCGGTCACCACCTCCAGGTCGCGCAGACGGCGTACCGCAAGGACGTTCTCAACCGCTGGCAGCGGCTGATGTGCTGGGTGAGCGGCCACGGCGAGGGCTGGGCGCTGTACGCCGAACGGCTGATGGACGAGCTCGGCTACCTCGAGGATCCGGCCGACCGCCTCGGCATGCTGGACGCCCAGGCGTTCCGCGCCGCCCGGGTGGTCATCGACATCGGGATGCACCTGGAGCTGGAGATCCCGCGGGGCAACCCGTTCGGGTTCCACCCCGGCGAGACCTGGACGCCGGCCCTCGGGCTGGAGTTCATGAGGCAGCACGCTCGCATGGACGACGCCATGATCGTCTTCGAGGTCAACCGCTATCTCGGCTGGCCCGGGCAGGCGCCGTCGTACAAGGTCGGGGAGCGGATCTGGCTGGAGGCCCGGCGGCGTGCCGAGGAGCGCGCGGGCTCGGCCTTCGACCTGAAGGGCTTCCACCGGGCCGCGCTCGACCTCGGCTCGATCGGCCTCGACCCGTTGGTCGAGGCGCTGGACCGCCTGTGACGAGGCTCGTCCTGGCCTCGGCCTCCCCCGCCCGGCTGGCCACGCTCCGCTCGGCGGGCGTGGAGCCCATCGTGATCGTCTCCGGGGTCGACGAGTCGCAGCTCGACGGGCTGCCTCCGGCGGAGCTGGCCCTGCAGCTGGCCGAGCTCAAGTGTGCGGCAGTGGCCGCGCGCGATGACCTCCCCCCGGCCGCCCTGGTGCTCGGCTGCGACTCCGTGCTGGAGCTCGGCGGCGAGTCGCTCGGCAAGCCCGCGGGCGCGGACGAGGCCAGGCGTCGGTGGCAGCAGATGCGAGGCCGCGTCGGCGTGCTCCACACCGGACACTCCCTGCACGACACCGCCACCGGAGCCGTCGCCGCGGCCACGGCCTCCACCCGGGTGTGGTTCGCGGACCTCTCCGACGAGGAGATCGCGGCCTACGTCGCCACCGGGGAGCCGCTGGCGGTGGCCGGAGCCTTCACCGTCGACGGGCTCGGTGGTCCCTTCGTGACCCGGATCGAGGGCGACCACCACAACGTCGTGGGGCTCAGCCTTCCTCTGCTGCGGGAGTTGCTGGCCGAACTCGGTCGGGCGTGGCCCTCGCTCTGGGATCGATGAGCGCGGCCTGCTCGGGGATGATCGCGGACGGGTGCCGGAAGACCCAGGTGCGGTAGAGCCAGAACCGCGCAGCCGTCCCCAGGCCCAGGCCCACGACGTTGGCGGCGAGGTTGTCGGAGAACGGGTCATCGAGGCCGAGCACGTGACGCGACAGCCACAGGCACGCCACCGGGATCGCCATCGTGACGATGTTGATCACGACGTACGCCGTGCGCCCGCCATCCGCGTGCACCGGCTGGCGATTCCGGAACGCCCAGAAGCGGTTGCCGCGATAGCTGACCACCATGCCCACGGTGTTGGCGATGACCAGGGCCCAGATCGCATGGTCGGACAGGGGCGGCTGGTCGAAGAACCACAGTCCGTGGACCAGCAGGTTGAACACGAGCAGGGCAACCAAGGTCGCCACCCCGCCCACGGCGAGGAACTTGCCCACCTCGGCGAGCAGACGCTGCCAGCGCTTCCCCATGGGGACGAAGCCTAACGGCCAGGCTGCTACTCCACGGGAAGCCCGAGGCCGCGTGCGATGAGCAGTCGCTGCACCTCGGAGGTTCCTTCCCCGATCTCGAGCACCTTCGCGTCCCGGTAGAAGCGCGCCACGGCGTACTCCTCCATGAAGCCGTAGCCGCCGAAGACCTGGGTGGCGATGCGGGTGGCGGTGACCGCGGACTCGGTCGCGTAGAGCTTGGCGACCGAGGCCGCGCGCCGGAACTCCGCAGAGCCGACGCCCGGGCCGGAGTCCTTGAGAGCCGCGGCTTTGTAGGTGAGCATCCGGGACGCGTCGGCCATCACCTGCAGGTCGGCGATCTGGAAGGCCAGCCCCTGCTTGCGGCCGATCGGGACGCCGAACGTCTGCCGCTCGGTGGCGTACTGGACGCTCAGGTCGAGGCAGGCCTGGATGCAGCCGACCGCAAGCGCGGCGATCGCCACCCGGCCGTCGTCCAGGGTGGCCATGAACTGCGCGAAACCGCGGCCCCGCTCTCCGAGCAGGTTGTCCTCGGGCACCCGCACGTCGGTCAGGGAGAGAGGGTGGGTGTCGGAGGCGTGCCAGCCGAGCTTGTCGTAGGCAGGCTCCGCGACGAAGCCCGGTGTGCCCGAGGGCACGATGATCGCGCTGATCTCCGGCCGCTCCTTGCCCGACGAGCCGGTCGAGACGCCCGTGCGGGCGGTCACGGTCACCAGGCTGGTCAGCTCGGAGCCGGAGTTGGTGATGAACTGCTTGGCGCCGTTGACGACCCACTCCCCGCCGTCCAGCTCCGCCCGGGTCCGGGTGGCTGCGGCATCGGAACCAGCCCCGGGCTCGGTCAGACCGAACCCGGCGAGCGTCCGGCCGGCCACGAGGTCGGGCAGCCAGGCCTTCTTCTGCTCGGCCGAGCCGAAGGTGAGCAGCGGGTTGATGCCCAGGCCCACGGCGGCCTCGAGCGTGATCCCCATCGACTGGTCGACCCGGCCGATCTCCTCGATCGCCAGGCACAAGGAGGTGAACGGGCCGTCCGCCCCGTCGAGCCCGGCGCCGCCGTACTCCTCGGGAGCGGTCAGCCCGAACAGCCCCAGCTCGCCCATGGCCCCCACGACCTCGGTCGGGAAGTGATGGTCGCGGTCCCACTGCGCGGCGTGGGGGGCGATCTCCGCCTCTGCGAACTCACGCACGGTGTAACGGAAATCCTCATGCTCGCGGGACAGCTGAAACATCATGACGGCCATGCTAGCCGTTCAGGTTAGCGTTTGTTAACCCGTTGCCACCCAGTGTTCGGGCCGCGAGAGGCGTGCGGGCAGTCGGGTGTCGGCGTCGCCACGGGAGGCGTTGACCTGCGCCTGGGTGAGGAACAGGGCGCCCGTGAGGTCGGCCCCGGACAGATCGGCGTCGCGGAGGTCAGCGCCGAGCAGGTCCACCCCGGCCAGGTTGCGGCCGGTGAGGTCGGCGGCCAGCAGGAGCGACCCACGCTCGCTGACCGCGCCCGCGGCGGCGCCGACGCGGGCGAACAGGTCGCCGGCCCTCCCCCGGAGCACGGTGAGGTCCACCGCGAGCAGGTCGTCGGGTGAGGAGCCCGCGGCATCCGCCAGTTCGATGTCCAGGGCGGCAGCCTCGTCGGCGTACGGCGATCCGCGGACCGCAGGGTCCGCGAGCAGGAACCTCATCTCGTGCAGACCACGGACCACCCCGAAGACGGCCATCCCCTCCACGGTGCGCACCCGCTCGCGCGCTCCGTGGTACGTCACCTGGGAGACCTGCTGACCGGCCCCGAAGCAGTCGAACTCAGCACACCCCACCCAGCCCCGGGACCGCAGGTCGGCATGGATCCCGCAACGGTCGTCGTCGCGCAGATGTCGGCACGAGACGTCCCCCGGCTTGTCCTCCGGGAACTCCCGCCCGCGGGAGAACGGCAGCGAGCAGCAGAGCGCGAAACAGCTCGCACAGTCCGCGACCAGTCGCACCTCGGGGAGGACCACGCTGCCATCCTGCCAGCGGCCGGCGATACGCTGCGCGACAGAAACGCGCCGGACCAGGCCCAGGACCGGGCCCGGAGCGGCACGGCCGAGCCGACCAGGAGTCATGAGTGCCCGAGAACCAGGGGTTGCAGAAGGTCCTGATCGCCAACCGCGGTGAGATCGCGGTCCGAGTGGTCCGCGCCTGCCGGGATGCGGGCATCGCCAGCGTCGCGGTGTATGCCGACCCCGACCGCGACGCGCAGTTCGTGCGGCTGGCAGACGAGGCCTACGCGCTGGGGGGCGCGACGCCGGCCGAGACCTACCTCGACGTCGAGAAGATCCTCGACCTGGCGAACCGCGCCGGAGCGGACTCCGTCCATCCCGGCTACGGCTTCCTGGCCGAGAACTCCGGCTTCGCGCAGGCGGTGCTCGACGCCGGCCTGGTCTGGATCGGGCCGCCGCCCGCGGCCATCGAGAAGCTCGGCGACAAGGTGCAGGCGCGCCACATTGCGGCCCGGGTCGGCGCACCGCAGGTGGTCGGCACGAGCGACCCGGTCACCGGGGCGGACGAGGTCGTCGACTTCGCGAAGGAGCACGGTCTGCCCATCGCGATCAAGGCAGCCTTCGGTGGCGGTGGACGTGGGTTGAAGGTGGCGCGCGAGCTCGACGAGGTCGCCGAGCTCTACGACTCCGCGGTCCGCGAGGCGCTGACCGCGTTCGGTCGCGGGGAGTGCTTCGTCGAGCAGTACCTCGACCAGCCGCGCCACGTCGAGACCCAGTGCCTGGCCGACCAGCACGGCAACGTCGTGGTCGTCTCGACCCGCGACTGCTCCCTTCAACGGCGGCACCAGAAGCTGGTGGAGGAGGCGCCCGCGCCGTACCTCAGCCAGGCACAGGTGACCCAGCTGTACGACGCCAGCAAGGCGATCCTCCGCGAGGCGGGGTACGTCGGGGCCGGCACCTGCGAGTTCCTCGTGGGCAAGGACGGCACGATCTCCTTCCTCGAGGTCAACACCAGGCTTCAGGTCGAGCACCCGGTCTCCGAAGAGGTGACCGGGCTGGACCTGGTGCGCGAGATGTTCCGGATCGCGGCGGGCGAGGAACTCCGCTACGACGACCCGCCCGTGGTCGGACACTCGATCGAGTTCCGCATCAACGCCGAGGACGCCGGCCGCGGTTTCCTGCCCGCGCCCGGAACCCTCACCGTGTGGAACCCACCGAGCGGTCCCGGTGTGCGCGTCGACGGTGGGTATGTCGCCGGCGAGACGATCCCCGGGTCCTTCGACTCACTCGTGGCCAAGCTCGTCGTCACCGGCCGGGACCGCACCCAGGCGTTGGAGCGGTCGCGACGTGCCCTGAGGGAGTTCGCCGTCGACGGCATGCCGACGGTCGTCCCGTTCCACCGGGCTGTGGTCGAGGACCCGGCCTTCGTCGGGACCGAGGACGGCTTCAGCATCCACACCTCGTGGATCGAGACGGAGTTCGACAACCAGATCGCACCGTACGACGGCGAGCCTGGGCACCCCGCCGAACGGGCTGAGCGCCAGCACGTGACGGTCGAGGTCGGCGGCCGCCGCCTCGAGGTGGTGCTGCCTGCAGGCCTCGGCACGGGGGTGGCGGCTGGTGCGGGCGGCTCGGCGCGCAAGCCCCGCCGGGCGGCGGGCGCCAAGACCGGTGCGGCCGCCTCGGGCGATGCGATCACGTCCCCGATGCAGGGCACGATCGTCAAGGTCGCCGTCGTGGAGGGACAGGCGGTCGCCGAAGGGGATGTGGTCGTCGTCCTCGAGGCCATGAAGATGGAGCAACCGCTCAAGGCCCACAAGGCCGGCACCGTCACCGGGCTGGTGGCCGAGGTCGGCGCCACCGTCCAGTCCGGTGCCGTCGTGTGCGAGCTGAAGGACTGACGTCCCCGGCTCAGCCCCCTCCTCACCCGGCGACGCACCCACGGGTTTGCGTCGTTTGGCCCCCAACGACTCGGTTTGGTGGCTGAAAGTTGTCGTTTCTGCACTATCGACGCGTGTCGGGACCGTCGTACGCCGGGCGCCGGGCGCGATTCGCTGGGAGCTGGCACGACGTCGTACCCCCCTCGGATGGGCACGAACGACACGTTTCGGCCACTGATCCGAGTCGTTGGGGGCCAAACGGCAGCCCCGCAGGGCGCTGCCGGGCTCAGGGGGAGGGGTTGGTGATGACGGAGCCGGGGGGCGGCTCGGCACGCTGGGACGCAGGGGCCCTGGTGTGGGTCAGACGGCGGAAGATCTCGGCCGCGGCGCCCCGCATGCCCTGCCGCAGCGGGTGGTACGGCGCAGCCCGGCCGAACGCCAGGTCCTTCCCGTTCACCCAGGCGTGCCGACCGGCGCAGATGTCGTGCCCGGCCGAGGCCCGGTAGAGCCCCACGAACCCCACGTGGTGGGCGACCGCAGCCCTGTGCAGTGATGCGTTGAGGAGCCGGCCGATGTGGTCGGCCCACCGGTAGTCGCCCGTGGCCAGCCCCGCGGCCGAGCACGTGCTGCCGTCGATCGGCAGCAGCCGGGGATACCCCACGACCACGATGCGGGCATGCGGCGCCCGCCGCTTGGCCAGGCGCAGCACCTGCGAGACGTGCGCCTCGATCCGCCGCGCGTCGCGAGCCTTCGTGTCCGCTCCGCCGGCGTCGGTGAAGTGCTCGCGACACGGCGACCCCGTGGGATCGGTCGGCGCCAGTTGCGTGCACACCGAGATCAGGGAGCCGAAGAGCCCGAAGTCGTTGCCGCCGATCCCCACGGTCACCAGATCGGTGCCGCGCCGGAGGGCCGCTTGCTGGGCCGCCGGTGACGGCTCGGTGCCCGCGATGAGTGCCTGGGGCCGGAGCAGGTCGCGGGTGGCGGCCCCGGAGCAGGTGACGTCGCGATAGCTGCGCACCGACAGGTAGCCCGCCAGGAACGCCGGGTAGTTGTTGGTCGACCGCAGGCACCCGGACGGGTCGGACCGGGCAAGGTCGACCAGGGGGCCGGCGGAGAACGAGTCACCCAGAGCGACGTAGTCCACCCGCGCCGGCAGCCCCGCCCATGCCGCAGGCGCCGCCGCGGTGGCGCCCGGCCCCGGCTCCCCACCGGACGGCTGGGGGGCTGATGCGGCGAGCACGCCGACCAGCAGCATCGCCACCAGCACGCCACGCACGCGTTCCCCTATCCCTCGGCGGTTCTGACCCCGACCGTCGACGGTAGCCCCCCACCCCACGCCGGGCCGTCTCACTGCGGGCGTCAGCGGCTCTACACGGCCCGACCCCACGACTACCCTTCCGCACATGTTCTCCAAGGTGCTCGTAGCCAACCGGGGCGAGATCGCGGTGCGCGCGTTTCGTGCGGCGTACGAGGTCGGAGCGGCCACGGTGGCCGTCTTCCCCGACGAGGACCGCTGGTCCGAGCACCGCCTCAAGGCCGACGAGGCGTATCAGATCGGCGAGCCCGGCCACCCCGTGCGCGCCTACCTGGACCCGGATGCGATCGTCGCGGTCGCGCTGCGGGCCGGCGCCGACGCGGTGTATCCCGGCTACGGGTTTCTCTCGGAGAACCCGGCCCTGGCCGAGGCCTGCGCCAACGCCGGCATCACCTTCATCGGCCCGAACGCCGATGTCCTGACCCTGACCGGCAACAAGGCGCGCGCGATCGAGGCAGCCAAGGCGGCCGGGGTCCCGACGCTGGCCGGCGTCGCGCCGTCGACGGACGTCGACACGTTGGTCGCCGCGGCGGCGGACCTGCCGTTCCCCGTCTTCGTCAAGGCCGTCGCCGGTGGCGGCGGCCGCGGGATGCGACGCGTCGAGAGCCCCGACCGGCTGCGCGAGGCGGTGGAGACCTGCATGCGCGAGGGCGAGGGCGCGTTCGGCGACGCCACCGTCTTCATCGAGCAGGCGGTGGTCGACCCCCGCCACATCGAGGTGCAGATCCTGGCGGACGCCGAGGGCCAGGTCATCCATCTGTTCGAGCGCGACTGCTCGGTCCAGCGCCGCCATCAGAAGGTCGTGGAGATCGCCCCGGCCCCCAACCTCGACCCTGACCTGCGCGACCGGATCTGCGCCGACGCGGTCCGCTTCGCCCGCGAGATCGGCTACGTCAACGCCGGCACCGTCGAGTTCCTGGTCGACCCCCGTGGCCACCACGTGTTCATCGAGATGAACCCGCGGATCCAGGTCGAGCACACCGTGACCGAGGAGGTCACCGACGTCGACCTGGTGCAGTCCCAGATGCGGATCGCCGCGGGCGAGACCCTGGCCGACCTCGGGCTCACCCAGGCGAGCATCACCCTGCGCGGCTCGGCGCTCCAGTGTCGGATCACCACGGAGGACCCGGCGAACAACTTCCGGCCGGACACCGGGAAGATCACCACCTATCGCTCCCCCGGCGGCGCCGGCGTCCGCCTCGACGGGGGTACGACGTACACCGGCGCCGTGGTCAGTGCCCACTTCGACTCGATGCTGGCCAAGCTCACCTGTCGCGGCCGTACCTTCGACAAGGCGGTCGAGAAGGCCCGGCGGGCCCTGGCGGAGTTCCGGATCAACGGGGTGGCATCGAACATCCCGTTCCTCCAGGCGGTGCTCGACGACCCCGACTTCGCGGCCGGCGGCGTCAGCACCTCCTTCATCGAGGACCATCCTCAGCTGCTCATCGCGCGCTCACACGGGGACCGCGGCACCAAGCTGATCCAGTACCTCGCCGAGGTGACGGTCAACCAGCCTCACGGCGCGGTGCCCGTCACCGTCGACCCGAGCAGCAAGCTGCCCG
Source organism: uncultured Actinomycetota bacterium (assembly GCA_963812265.1). GTDB lineage: Bacteria > Actinomycetota > Actinomycetes > Propionibacteriales > Nocardioidaceae > Nocardioides. Next base: position 1,491,673 of record CAWEUL010000001.1, on the reverse strand, counting down.
CGGTGGATCTGGCGACGCCGGCACCCGAAGGCAGTCGCCAGCTGCTAGCGCGTCTGGGCCCCGAGGGCTTCGCCGCAGCCCTGCGCTCCCAGACGAGCGTCGCGGTGACCGACACCACCTTCCGCGACGCCCACCAGAGCCTGCTGGCCACCCGCGTGCGCACGCGTGACCTGGCCAACGTGGCCGGCCACGTGGCCCGAACGACTCCCCAGCTGTGGTCGCTGGAGTGCTGGGGCGGCGCGACGTACGACGTCGCGTTGCGCTTCCTGTTCGAGGACCCGTGGGAGCGTCTGGCCACCCTGCGCGAGGCCGTCCCGAACATCTGCCTCCAGATGCTGCTCCGCGGTCGCAACACCGTCGGCTACACGCCGTACCCGACGAAGGTGACCAGCGCCTTCGTCGAGGAGGCCGCGGCCACCGGCGTCGACGTGTTCCGGATCTTCGACGCGCTCAACGACGTCGAGCAGATGCGACCCGCGATCGAGGCGGTGCGCGGCACCGGCACCAGTGTCGCGGAGGTGGCGCTGTGCTACACCAGCGACCTGTCGGACCCGTCCGAGAAGCTCTACACACTCGACTACTACCTGCGCCTGGCGGAGCGGATCGTCGAGGCCGGCGCACACGTCATCGCGATCAAGGACATGGCCGGGCTGCTGCGCGTCCCCGCCGCCCGGCGTCTGGTGAGTGCGCTACGCGACAACTTCGAGCTGCCCGTCCACCTGCACACCCACGACACCCCGGGTGGACAGCTCGCCACGCTGCTCGCCGCCATCGACGCCGGGGTGGACGCCGTCGACGCGGCCACCGCCTCCATGGCCGGGACCACCTCGCAGCCGCCCCTCTCGGCCCTGGTCTCGGCCACGGACCACTCGGGTCGCGAGACGGGACTCGACCTCGGAGCCGTCTTCGCGCTCGAGCCCTACTGGGAGGCCACCCGTCGCGTGTACGCGCCGTTCGAGTCGGGCCTGCCCGCCCCGACCGGTCGCGTCTACACGCACGAGATCCCCGGGGGCCAGCTCTCGAACCTGCGCCAGCAGGCCATCGCGCTGGGGCTGGGTGAGAAGTTCGAGCAGATCGAGGACATGTACGCCGCGGCGAACGCGATCCTCGGCAACGTGGTGAAGGTGACGCCCTCGTCCAAGGTCGTCGGCGACCTGGCCCTGCACCTGGTCGCGGTGGGTGCGGACCCGGCCGAGTTCGCCGAGAACCCAGGGCGCTTCGACATCCCCGCGTCGGTGATCGGGTTCCTGCACGGCGAGCTCGGTGACCCTCCCGGCGGTTGGCCCGAGCCGTTCCGTTCCAAGGCTCTCGCAGGGCGCAGCTGGGCGCCGTCCGATGCGGAGCTGACCGCCGAGCAGCTGGCCGGGCTGGCCTCCGACCGGCGGCAGACGCTGAACGAGCTGCTCTTCCCCGGGCCGACCCGCGACTTCGCCGAGGCACGCGAGAAGTACGGCGACGTGTCCTTGCTGCCGACCGTGGACTTCCTCTACGGCTTGGTCCACGGTGAGGAGCACCGCATCGACATCGCCCAGGGACGGCGGATGCTCGCCGGTCTCCAGGCGATCGGCGAGCCGGACGAGCGGGGCTACCGCACGGTCATGGCGACCCTCGACGGGCAGCTGAAGCCCGTGAGCGTGCGCGACCGCGGCATCTCGGCCGCCGTACCGGCCGCGGAGAAGGCCGACCCCTCCGACCCGGGCCACGTGGGTGCGCCGTTCCAGGGTGTCGTGACTGTCGTCGTCGCCGAGGGCGACGAGGTGGCGGTCGGGGACACGCTCGCCACGATCGAGGCGATGAAGATGGAGGCCTCCATCACGGCGCCGGCCGGCGGGACCGTGCAGCGCGTGGCGCTGTCGGGCACCCAGGCTGTGGAGGGCGGCGACCTCGTCCTCGTGGTGCGCTGAACCCCCACCGGGGCCCGAGCGGGTGCGTCACGGGGCCTTGACCACGAAGGTGAACCAGGTCGACCGCAGACCGAGCGCCGAGCGCGCGGTGTCACCGGTGACCGTCGTCGTCGCCCTGCTGCCGCGGAGCGTCAGCGACGCCACGCGACCGCCCCACTCGCCGTTGCCGTCCCGGCTGTTCACCACGACTCGGGTGAGGTTCCCGATCGCCGGGAAGCGCGCCTCGACCGCCTTGTCGGTCAGGGTCAGCTTCCAGGTGTGGACGGGGTTGCCGGCCCAGCCGTCGTAAGGATCCGCACGCGCCTTCAGGTAGGGGACCGAACCCGCCGACGTCCAGCCGCCGCTGCTGGAGGAGAACTGGGTGAAGGCAGGTTCGCCGGCGCTGAGCCGCGCCAGGTGCGAGGTCGCGTCGATGGCCCGGTTGGCGGCCGGGTGCTCGGCGTCGTACCCGCCGTAGACCTGGCAGGAGGTGGTGTCGCAGATCTGGAAGTGCGCCGCCCGTGGGTGCGCCCGCTCGTACGCCGCGTAGGTGCGCGCGGCCACGGCCTGCGAGCTCACCGCCGCGGGCGACCAGAGCGCGGGCATCTCCAGCGGTACGACGCCTCGCAGATAGTTCTCGAGCGTGAGCACGTTGACGGTGTCACGAGCGGCAGCGCCAGGGCTCGGGGCGGCTGAGCGAAGTCGGCCGCGGTAGGCACGGACGCCGGCCGGCGTGACCAGGTCGATCGGCCGACCGCCGGCGTAGAACTCGGCCTCGCCCGCGAGCATGCGCCAGCGGTGCCAGCGTGTGGTGCGGTAGGCGACGATCGTGCCCCCCGCAGGCGAGGCCTTGAGCCGCCATCGGGATGCGCCGTTGTCGGGTAGCGTCCGCTGCCGCCCGTCGGCCAGGTCCCTGACCCGGAGCCCAGAACGCGCCACCACGATCAGGTCGTCGCTGGTGTCCGCGCCGATGCTGACCGCGATCCTCCCGCCGGCTCGGCCCCACGTGGTGCCCGGGTAGTAGAAGCCGATGATCTTGCGGAACCCGAGACCGGCGCGGGCCGCGCCCTCGGCGCCGTACTGCGACATTCCGTGCCCATGGCCGTAGCCGTGCCCCTTGATCACCAGCCGTGCGTCGGTCGGCACCGTCCACGAGTCGGCCGCCTGCGCGGGGGACGCGAAGAGCAGGCCCGCCACCACCGTTGCCAGGACCGCCACCATCGCCGCCGCGCGGGCGGCGGGTCGGGATGCGGACATGACGAAGTCTCCGGGGCTGGGGGCGCGAAGTGCTGCGTGACCGGCACGCTCGAGGCGCTGGGGGTGGGCGGCGATTCAGGTTCCCTCCGATGGTCCCTTCTCCAGGCTGCCCCGCGGCACCAAACGCCAGAACTACAGCGCCGTAGTTCACCGCTCCGGGCGGCAGCCACGAGGGGTGTTGTCGTGTGGCCCCCAACGACACGGTTGCGGCCGCAGAACCTGTCGTTCGTGACCATTCAACGGCCAGAAGTGTCGACGGCCGGAAGTGCGGACCTGTCGTGGGGCCTCTTCGGCGGGCCCGGGCCACCCATGGACTGCCCGGCTAGGCTCGCCGGCATGGAATGGCTGTTGCTCGTGGTCCTGGCCAGCGTGATCGCCTTGTACTTCGCGAACCGGTCGGCGGTGCAGCGCCGGGAGCTGGCGGCGGCCGAGTCGCTGGGGAAGGTCATGAAGGTCGCCGACGAGGACGTCACCCGTTTCGGCGAGGAGCTCACCTCACTGCATGTCGAGACCCTCACCGACGAGCTCGACGACGCGGCACGCCAGGACTACCAGCGCGCGCTGGACGCCTATGAGAACGCCAAGGCGCTACTCGTCGACGTGCGCCGCCCCGACGACGTGTCCGAGGTGACCCGCGCCCTCGAGGACGGGCGCTACGCCAGGGCCTGCGTGCTGGCGCGGATCGCCGGTGAGTCGCTCCCGCAGCGCCGTCCCCCGTGCTTCTTCAACCCGGCTCACGGCCCCGCGCAGACCGACGTGACCTGGGCCCCGGTCGGCGGGCAGGCCCGTGAGGTGCCGGTCTGCCTGGCCGATGCCGATCGGCTCTCGCAGGGCGCCGAGCCTGACGTCCGCCAGGTCCGACGCGGCAACGCGATGGTGCCGTGGTTCCAGGGCGGCCCCGCCTACGCGCCGTACGCCGGGGGCTACTACGGCGGGTTCGCGATGAACGGGCTCTTCCCGGCCTTCATCCTGGGCTCGATGCTCAGCGGCGGCTGGGACGGCAGCTACTCCGACGGGTACGCCGACGGCATGACCGAGGGCGGCAGCGACGGCTTCGACGGGGGCGACGCAGGCGGCTTCGACGGGGGCGACGCAGGCGGGTTCGACGGGGGCGGGTTCGACGGGGGCGGCTTCGACATCGGCGGCTTCTGAGCGGTAGCCGCCCGACCTCAGACGTGGTGCAGCCGCCGGGCGGCCTCGGCGATGGACCCGCTCATCGACGGGTAGACCGTGAACGCGTGCGCCAGCTGGTCGGCGGTGAGGGACTCGGCGACGGCGATGGAGACCGAGTGGATCAGCTCCGAGGCCCGCGGTGCGACGACCACCCCGCCGACGACGATCCCGGTCCCTGGGCGACAGAAGAGCTTCACGAAACCGTCGTGGACGCCCTGCATCTTCGCTCGGGCGTTGCCGGCCAACGGCAGCATGACGGCCTCGGCGTCGATCTCGCCGGCGTCGACGGCATTCTGCGACCACCCGACCGTGGCGATCTCGGGCGCCGTGAAGACGTTGGCGGAGACCTTGCGCAGGTCCAGCGGCCGTACGGCGTCCCCCAGCGCGTGCCACATCGCGAGCCGACCCTGCATGGCAGCAACGGAGGCCAGCATGAACACACCGGTGCAGTCCCCGGCGGCGTACACGCCCCGCGCGGACGTGCGCGAGACCCGGTCGACCTCCACGAAGCCGCCCTCGTCGAGGCCGACCCCGGCTGCCTCGAGGCCGAGGTCGCGGGTGTTGGGGACGGAGCCCAGCGCCAGCAGGCAGTGCGAGCCCTCCACAGTCCGTCCGTCGGTCAGCCGCACCGTGACGGTGTCGCCGTCGCGGGTGACCGAGTCCATCCGCGACCGCGACAGCACGTTCATCCCGCGTCGGGTGAGCACGTCCTCGAGCACGTGGGACGCGTCGGCGTCCTCGCCGGGCAGCACCCGGTCGCGAGAGGAGACCAGCGTGACCGGCACACCCAGCGAAAGGTACGCCGAGGCGAACTCCGCGCCGGTGACGCCCGAGCCGACGACGACCAGATGCTCGGGGAGCTCGGTCAGGTCGTAGACCTGCTCCCACGTGAGGATCCGCTCGCCGTCCGGCTGGGCCGTCGGCAACGTGCGCGGGGCGGCTCCCGTGGCAATCAGCACCGCGTCGGCGTCGTAGCCCGTCTCCCCCCGCCCGTCGACGGCCACCACCCGGTGCGGCCCATCGAGCTGCCCGCGCCCGGCCACGACGCGCACGCCCTCCCGCTCGAGTCGCGCGGCGATGTCGGCCGACTGGTCGGCGGCCAGCTTCTTGACCCGGAGGTTGAGTCGAGCGAGGTCCACCGACAACCGGGTCGCGGCGCCGCCCTGGTGGTCGCTGAAGGTCACGCCCAGCTCGGCGGCGCCACCCATCTCGGCCATCAGCTCGGCGGTCGCGATCAGTGTCTTGCTGGGCACGCAGTCGGTCAGGACCGCCGAGCCACCGATCCCGTCGGTGTCGACCACGGTGACCTCAGCCCCGAGCTGCGCGGCGACCAGCGCCGCTTCGTACCCCCCGGGTCCGCCGCCGACGACGACGATGTGGTCGCTGCGCGAGGAAACCACGCGGGTCCTCTCAGAGGTTGATCATGTGGCCGGCGAGACCGTGGACGGCCTCCTTGACGGCTTCGCTCAGCGTCGGGTGGGCGAACACGTTGCGCGACACCTCATCGGCCGTCAGGTCCCACTGCTGGGCGAGCGTCAGCACGGGGAGCTGCTCGGTGACGTCCGGCCCGATCATGTGGGCGCCCAGGATCTCGTTGTGCTCGGCGTCGGCGACCACCTTGACGAAGCCGACCGTCTCGCCGAGCCCCTGGGCCTTGCCGTTGGCCGAGAACGGGAACGTGGACGTCTTGACGTCGTACCCCCTCTCCTTCGCCTGTGCCTCGGAGTAGCCGAACGAGCCGATCTGCGGCTGGCAGTACGTCGCCCGCGGGACCATGTCGAAGTTGATCTCCATGGTCTCTGCTCCGGCGATCGTCTCCGCCGTGACGATGCCCATGGCCTCGGCCACGTGGGCGAGCATCAACTTGCCGGTGACGTCACCGATCGCGTAGACGTTGGGCACGTTCGTGCGGCCGCGGCCGTCGATCTCGATGGCACCTCGGTCGGACACGGTGACCCCGACCTTCTCCAGCCCGTAGCCGTCCAGCCGCGGCGCGAAGCCGATCGCCTGGAGCACCTTGTCGGTCTCGAGCACCGTCTGGTCGCCGCCCGCGGCCGGGCTCACGGTGACCCGCACCTTCTCGCCCGAGTCGTCAATGGCCTCGACCTTGGTGGACAGCATGACCTTCACACCGAGCTTCTTGTACTGCTTGAGGAGCTCCTTGGAGACGTCGGCGTCCTCGGTCGGCACCATCCGGTCGAGGAACTCCACGATCGTGACGTCGACGCCGAAGTTCTTCATCACGTAGGCGAACTCGACGCCGATCGCCCCCGAGCCCGCGATGATGATCGAGCCGGGAAGGCTCTCGTCGAGGATCTGCTCCTCGTAGGTGACGACCCTCTCGCTGAGGGACGTCCCGGGGATCAGCCGGGTGGTCGCGCCGGTTGCGATGATCAGGTGGTCGAAGGTGTACGACGTGGTGGCGCCGTCCTTGTCGCGGACGTCGATCGCGGTGGCGCTGGTCAGCATCCCCCACCCGTCGATCTCGGTGATCTTGTTCTTCTTCATCAGGTAGTGGACGCCTCTGACGATGCCGGCTGACACCTGGCGGCTGCGTGCGTGGGTCGGCCGGAAGGACATCGTGGCGTCGCCCTCGATACCGAACTTGTCCTTGTCGTGGGCCAGCACGTGCGCGAGCTCGGCGTTCTTCAGCAGCGCCTTCGAGGGGATGCACCCGACGTTGAGGCAGACACCTCCCCAGTACTTCTCCTCCACGACCGCAACGGTCTTGCCGAGCTGGGCGGCGCGGATGGCGGCGACGTAGCCACCGGGGCCCGCGCCGAGGACGAGGACGTCGAAGTGAGTCACGACGGCCAGCCTAGAGGGTCCGACGCGGGTGCGCCGCTGGTGGGCCGATCGGCGATAGCCTGAGCCGGTGACGCTCTACGCCGCCTACGGGACCAATCTGGACCCCGCTCGGATGAGCGAACGCTGCCCCCACTCCCCCTTGGCCACCACCGGCTGGCTGACCGGGTGGCGCCTCACCTTCGGCGGCGAGGAGCACGGCTGGGACGGCGCCTTGGCCACCGTCGTCGAGGACCCGCTCGAGCAGGTCTTCGTGGCCGTCTACGACGTCACGCCTGAGGACGAGGCCAACCTGGACACCTGGGAGGCGGCCGACACCGGGCTCTTCTTCAAGACCCGGGTCCGCGTCTCGACGATGACCGGCGAGCTGCTCGTGTGGGCCTACGTGCTCGGCGCCTACGAGGGCGGGCTGCCGTCGGCGTCGTACCTCGGCGTGCTCGCCGACGCCGCGGAGGCGGCCGACGCCCCCGCCGACTACGTCGCGGCCCTGCGCCGGCGTCCCTGCCGCTCCGGCGGGCTGTGACCACGCGCCCACCGAGCGACCTCGCAGGAGAGCGACGTCTCGACGCGGTCCACCTCTGCGTGCTCGATGTCGACGGGACACTGCTCGGCAGCGACCACCACGTGTCACCGGTCACCGCCCGCGCCGCCGAGAGAGCCGTCGGGAGCGGGATCGAGATCATGCTCGCGACCTCGCGAGGTCCCGGCGCGCTGGAGCCGGTGCTCAGGGAGGTTCCGGCGCTGCACGGGCGGGCGTTCATCGCCTCCCAGGGGGCTGTCGTGGGGCGATACACCGGACCCGGACGACTCGAGCTCCTCGCCCACCGACCAGCTCCGCTCGAGGCCGCCCGCGAGGTGGTCGGCCGCACGGTCGCGCGTGGCGTCAGCACGAGCTGGTACACCCGCGACCGGTGGCTGGTCGGGCGGTGGGACGACGAGATCCGCCGCGAGGCCAGGGTCACCCAGGTCGCGCCGGAGGTCACGGACCTGAGCACGCTCGCCGAGGGCCCCGACAAGCTGTTGTTGGTCTCGGCGCGCGACCCGGACCTCCTCACCGAGCTCGTCGACGGACTTCCGGCCGGCTTGCGCGGACAGTTCTCGCAGCCGACGTATGCCGACATCACCGCCGCCGACGTGGACAAGGCCACCGCGCTGGCGGCGTACCTCGATGGGCGTGGTCTCCATCAGAGCCAGGTGCTCGCCGCGGGCGATGGGCTCAACGATCTCGGCATGCTGGCCCTCGCCGGGCTCAGCGCCGCGCCCGCCAACGCTCATGCCGAGGTTCTCGCTGTCGCCGATCTGGTCCTCCCCGCCCAGGACGAGGACGGCATCGCCGCGCTGCTGACCGCCCTCGTGGCGCGCCGCAGCGCCTCCTCCTGACTGGTCACCCCGAGCGAGTCGGTCGCCACCTCTCCTCGGAGGAGGTCCGGACCTCGTCTTCGTGTCTCAGTCGGCCGGGACGGCCGGGGCGGCCGAGTGGCAGACGGCCTCGAGGTTGTTGCCCTCGGTGTCTCGCACGAAGGCGCCGTAGTAGCCGGCGTGGTACTCCGGCCACAGGCGCGGCTCGTGCAGTGACTCGGCCCCGGCCTCGAGCGCGGCGGCGTAGAACGCTCGCACGTGCTCGGGGTCGGGCGCTGCGAACGCGAGGTGGACCTCGCGGTTGGGCCCGACCCCCTCGAAGGTCGAGATCCAGAAGTCGGGCGCCTCGGTGCCGTAGCCGATGGCCACACCCACGTCCATGACCCGGCGATGCCCGAGGACCCCGAGCACCTTGTCGTAGAAGGCGGCGGCGACAGCCAGGTCCGCACAGTTGATGCCGATGTGATCGATCATGGGCCTATCGTGCACCCGGCCACCGACAGCGGGCTCCCGGGCCGGCCCGGACGGCCTAGAGTCTTCGCCATGACCGACGCAGCCTCTTTGGCCACCGACGCCGCCACCCGGCTCCAGGAGCTGACCGGCGTCGAGCAGCACGATGTCGCCCTGGTGATGGGTTCGGGCTGGTTGCCCGCCGTCGACGCGCTGGGGGAGGCGAATGCGGAGATCGCGACCACCGACCTGCCGGGCTTCAGCCCGCCCGCCGTCGAAGGCCATGCCGGCACCGTCCGCTCGGTGCGGGCCGGCGACCGAGACCTGCTGGTGTTCCTGGGCCGGACCCACTTCTACGAGGGGAAGGGGGTCGCGGCCGTCGTGCATGCCGTCCGCACGGCGGCGGCCGCCGGCTGCCGGGCGATCGTGCTCACCAACGGCTGTGGCGGGTTGAAGGAGTCGTGGCAGCCGGGAACCCCGGTGCTGATCAGCGACCACATCAACCTGACGGCCACCTCGCCGATCGAGGGCGCCCACTTCGTCGACCTGACCGACCTCTACTCCTCACGGCTGCGCAGGCTGTGTCGGGAGGTCGAGCCGGATCTCGACGAGGGCGTCTATGTCCAGTTCCCGGGCCCGCACTACGAGACCCCTGCCGAGATCGGCATGGTGCGCGCGATCGGCGGGGACCTCGTCGGCATGAGCACCACACTGGAGGCGATCGCCGCCCGCGAGGCCGGGATGGAGGTCCTGGGGATCTCGCTGGTCACCAACCTCGCGGCGGGCATCACCGGCGAGCCGCTCAACCACGAGGAGGTGCTCGAAGCAGGCAAGGCAGCGGCCACGCGGATGGGCGACCTGCTCGGCAGGATCGTTCCCCGGATCTGAGGAGGACTCGACGTGCGGGTACTCGTCAGCGGTGCGGCGGGCAGGCTCGGCCAGGTGCTCACGACGGGCCTGCGCGACCGTGGGTACGACGTCACGGGCCTTGACCTGCTCCCCGAGCCGGAGGGGTTCGACGGCGCCTGGATCACCGCTGACTGCGCCGACCCCGACGCCGTCTCCGCGGTCGTCGCCGGCTCACGGCCGGACGCGGTCGTGCACCTGGCCGGTCGCTCCGGCGAGGGCAACCTGGCGGAGTCACTGACCTCGCACGCCGTCACCACCGGTGCCCTGCTGGACGCGATGGTCGAGCACGACGTACGACGCATCCTCTATGCCTCGTCGAACCACGCCGTGGGCCGGACGCCGCGTAGCGACCTGCTCACCGTCGACGTGCCGCCACGACCGGACACGTTCTACGGAGTCGCCAAGGTCGCCGCGGAGGCCCTCCTCCAGCTGTGCGCCGACCGCGACGGCATCGACGCCATCGCCTGCCGGATCGGGTCCTGCCTGCCACAGCCCGAGACGGTCCGTCATCTGTCCACGTGGCTCTCCCATGACGACTGGGTACGCCTGGCCGACGCGGCCCTGATGACACCGGCACCGGGCTTCGCGGTGCTCTACGGCATCTCCGCCAACACCCGGGCCTGGTGGGACCTCGGGCCGGGGCACGCCGTGGGCTACCACCCGGCCGACAACGCGGAGGACTTCGCGGACTCGATCCCCGCCCGGCTCGAGGACGACGCAGAGGCGGCGTACGTCGGTGGGCCCTTCACCGGAGAGGCGTTCCGGCGCCCCTCCCTGGATCGGGGCTGAGTCCCGTGGTCGAGTGGCAGCTCACGGTCGACTGCACCGACGCAGCCCGGATGGTGGCGTTCTGGGCGACTGCGCTGGGCTATGACGTCAAGCCTCCGCCGCCCGGCCACGCCACCTGGAACGACTGGTACCTCTCGGTGGGTGTCGCGCCCGAGGAGCTCGACCTGACCAGGGACGGCGCGGACCGGATCCAGCACCCGACCGGAGCCGGTCCCGACATCTGGTTCCAGCAGGTCCCCGAGGTCAAGGCCGGCAAGAACCGGCTCCACCTCGACATCTATCCCAACGGACACGACCGCTCGATCCCGCTCTCGGAGCGGCGTACTCGCATCGAGGAGACCGTGGTGGCGCTCGTCGAGGCCGGCGCCACGGTGCTGCGGCGCTACCCCGCCGACTTCGGGGTCGACACCGACCCGGAGGGCTACTTCGTGGTCATGGGAGATCCCGAGGGCAACGAGTACTGCGTGGGCTGACTCCGGGCCGGAACACGCCCGGCCTCGCGGACGTGTGGCACGGTGGCCCGGTGACCGACTACCGCGAGGTGAACCGGACCAGCTGGGACGAGCGCGCCCCGGCTCACGCCGCATCGCCGGACTACGCCCTCGAGCGGTTCCTCAGCGACTCGGGGTTCATCAGCGATGTGGTGCGATTCGACCTGCCCCTGCTGGGGGACGTGAGCGGACTGCGGGGTGCCCACCTGCAGTGCCACATCGGGACCGACACCGTCTCCCTCGCCCGGCTGGGCGCACGGATGACCGGCCTGGACTTCTCACCGCAGTCGCTGGTCGAAGCACGGGCCCTGGCGACCCGGACCCAGAGCGACGTCGACTTCGTCGAGGGGGACGTGTACGACGCGGTCGACCTGCTCGGCGAGCGCACCTTCGACCTCGTGTTCACCGGGATCGGAGCACTCTGTTGGCTGCCCAGCATCACCCGCTGGGCCTCGGTCGTGGCCCGGTTGCTCGCACCCGGCGGTCGACTGTTCCTGCGGGAGGGGCACCCGATGCTGTGGGCCCTGGCCGACCCCCGTCTCGACGGGCTGCTGGTGGTCGACCACCCCTACCGTGAGACCGCTGAGCCGCTGATCTGGGACGAGCCCGGGACCTACGTGGAGACCGACCACGCGTTCGTCTCCACGATCACTCACGAGTGGAACCACGGTCTCGGCGAGATCGTCAGCGCGTTGCTCGACGAGGGCCTGGAGCTGACCGGCCTGGTCGAGCACGACAGCGTCCCGTGGGACGCGTTGCCGGGGATGATGGAACGACTCGAGGGCGGGGAGTACCGACTGGCCGACCGGCCCTGGCGACTCCCGCACAGCTACACCCTTCAAGCCCGCATGCCCTGAGCCCGGGGGCCGCGCCCGGAGCGGATCACTCGGCCAGGCGCAGCGTCCCGGTCGGCGTGGCGAGGTACGCCGCGCCGAACGGCCCGGTCCACAGATGGGTGCCGTCTTCTCGGCGGCGGTAGCGCCACCGGCCGTGGGTCTTCACGCGACGGTGTCGGCGTCTGAACGGCACGATCCTGGCAACCGAAGTTGGTAGCCGTGAATCCCGAGGGAGACAGTGACGCTTCATCAGCCATGGGCGCCGGCAGCATGCGGAACGTGGTCGGTTCGCTGCCGTCGAGAGCCGCCTCGCAGGCGGTGCCGTCGTTGTCGCCGTCAGTTGGGAGCCGTAGCCCAGGCCCCCACGACAGTCAGGCGCGGTGCCTGGCGGCGGTGTTTCAGCCTCCTGGTAGAAGAGGGGCCGCATCAGATCTCGCACGCTGTGGCCTCCGTCGGCAACCCGACCCCTTCCGCCCACTTTGACGCACCGTCTCGGCAAGCGATCAAGACCAAGGCTTCGATGTGACGACTCGTTGCGCTGAGCCCCCCGACATTGGCTTCGAGAGCTCCCGTGACCCGCCAACCGCACCCCTTGCGCGGCGAGCAAGTCTCGGAACTTCTCAACGTGCGGAGCTTGCCGTCGAGGCCGCTGGTGTCGCGGCGTGCGACTGTTTCATTTGGACCTTCACACAATGGGCTTCGCTATCCGCGCATATCGGTGGGACGTCTGGAGGCCACGATCCGACCAATCGACCCGGCGATCGTCAACACCACCGACACTGGGACGAGCACCATCCACAATGCCCTCGCCAGCATGAGCGCGGAAGCCACGCTAGTCAGCACCAGGCCGAGCCACGGACGGCTGGGACCCCTGCGATAGCCAGACCAGAGCAGGAGCGCAGCCACACCATCGATGATCGTGATCAGCCAGGCCGGCCATTCATAGTCGAGGACGTAGCCAACACCAGTGTCCCACGCCCCGACGTAGAAGAGCACCGTGAGAACCAGGTGAGCAACCGCAAGGAGGGTAAACGCAAAGATCAGCGTCCAGGTGGCGATGGCGTAGATCCGCGACCAAGAAGGACGCGCGATCCGAGTCACGCTGGAACCATATAGTCATCCAGTTGTCGGGGCTGCTTCACGGTGAATGCTGCTGGCAGCCAGGCGCTAAGGCTGAGCTGCTCGAAGACCCTCGCCACGAAACCTGAGAAGTTGGGCGACTCCTGGGCAGTCGGCTGGCCGGATCCGCTGGCGGTTTCTGTCACGATGCATGCATGACTTCACATGCTCACGCCCTCTGAGACCATCGCCACGTGTCGCAGTAGCAAGGCCCTCCGGCATCTGCTCCACGTCGCTTGACGCCAACTCGGCGGACCCGCTGCATTCCGCCGCGAATCGGCCGCGTCTGGGTCATGGTCGAGGTGCCGGCTGCGTGGACCGCCAGAATGGTCCGGTGACTGCATCGACGAACGATCCGTTGGCTGTGTCGGCGCCGGAGTTCGACCTGTCCGCGCTGCACGAGTCCTTGGCCACCTGGTGGGGTCTGGAGGGGGATCTCACCGCCGTCCACGGCGAGCGCGACCGGAACTTCAGGGTCGATACGCCCCGCGGCCGGTACCTGCTCAAGGTCCACAACCCTGCGGACACGGAGGAGGTGCTCGACTTCCAGTACTCAGCGCTGCGCCACATCCGAGCCGTGGCACCCGACGTGCCAGTGCCCGAGGTGGTGCCGACCCGACAAGGTGACTGGTCGGTGGCGTTGACCGGGGTCGACGGTCGGCGTTCCCTGGCTTGGGTCATGACCTGGCTGGAGGGGCGGCATCCCGAGCCGGCTGAGATGGGCCCCACCCACATGAGGGAGTGGGGGCGCGTGTCTGCCCGCCTGGGACAGGCGCTGCGCGGGTTCGTGCACCCCGGCGCGTCCTACCCGATCGCCTGGGACATACGACGACTCCCGCAGCTGCGGCCCTGGCTCGCGGCCGTCGACGAGGCACGGCGCCCGGTGGTGCGCGCCGTACTCGACCGCTTCGAGCAACGTGTCGCGCCAGAGCTGGCGAGGGTGCGTGCCCAGGTCGTGCACAACGACTTCGCCCCCACCAACGTGCTCGTCGACGACACGTTGGCGGTCACTGGGATCACCGACTTCGGCGACATGACGCACACCGCGCTGATCTGCGACCTGGGCGTCACCTCGGCCGATCTGCTCAGCGGTCTCGACGACGCGCTCGAGCTCGCGCCCGAGGTGCTGGCCGGGTACTCCGCCACCACGCCGCTGGAGCCGCAGGAAGTCGGACTCCTCGCCGACCTGATGGCCGGGCGCTATGCCGCCTGCGTCCTGATCACCGCCTGGCGTACCCAGCAGCTGGGCTCCGCGCCGCAGATCGACGAGGAGGCGTACGGCCAGCTGGAGGCGATGCTCGACGTGGGTCTGGACACGTTGTCAGCGCGGTTGACCACCGCTCTGGCGGGCGGCCCGCCCAGCCCGTCTCACCGTGGGCGCGGGCTGCCCTACGGTCGTCGGGCCACGACCGAGCTGCTCCGTGCGCGCGCACAGGTGCTGGGAGGGCTGGAGGTCAGCTACGCCCAGCCGGTGCACCTCGTAGGCGGCAGAGGGGTGCACCTCGAGGGTGCGGACGGGCGCCGCTACCTCGATGCCTACAACAACGTGCCCGTGCTGGGGCACTCCCACCCAGCGGTCGTGGACGCCGTCTGCTCGCAACTGGCCACGCTGAACACCAACAGCCGTTACCTGCAGGAGGCTCCGGTCGAGCTGGCCGAACAGCTGCTGTCCACCCTCCCGGCTCGGTTCAACCGGGTCCTGCTCGTGAACTCCGGCAGCGAGGCGAACGACCTGGCGTGGCGGATCGCGCGGCACGCCACCGGCGCCACGGGCGGCATCGTGACCTCGTGGGCGTACCACGGTGTCACGGAGGCGACGTTCGCCTTCTCTCCGGAAAGCTGGGGCGACAGTCCGCCCCCGCCACACATGCGGCTGGTGGAACCTCCCCCTGCCGCACCCACCGCGGTGACCTCGGCGGTGGAGAGCCTCGCCGCCAGCGGTCACGGCGTGGCGGCCATGTTCGTCGACGGCGTGTTCACCAGCGACGGCATCTGTGGGCCGGCTCACGAGTGGACCGCCGAGGCCGCGGCCGCGGTGCACGCGGCGGGCGGGCTGTACGTCGCGGACGAGGTGCAGGCCGGGCACGGGCGGACCGGCGACGCCCTGTGGAGCTTCATGGCCGGCGAGGTGCCGGCTGACCTGGTGACCCTGGGCAAGCCCATGGGCAACGGCTACCCGGTGGCCGCAGTCTGCGGTCCCGCGGAGCTGGTGGACCCGTTCATGGCGGACACCGACTACTTCAGCACGTTCGGCGGCGGCACCGCGGCGTGCGCCGCAGCGGTCGCCGTGCTCCGGACCATCGAGGCGGAGCACGTGGTGGCCCGCGTCGCGGCCACGGGGGCGCGTCTCCTCACGGCGTTGCGTGGTGTCGCGAGCGAGGAGCCGCAGCTGGGCGACGTACGCGGCTGGGGACTCGCGGTCGGCATCGACATCGTGGACCCGGCCACAGGTCGTCCCGACTCCGAACGAACCGGCAGGATCGTCGAGGGCCTGCGGGAAAGAGGTGTGCTGATCGGTCGTACCGGACAAGAACGCGCGAGCCTGAAGATCCGGCCGCCCCTGGTCTTCGGCGACGAGCACGCTGATCAGCTCATCGAGGCGCTGCGCAGCACCCTCCACTCCCAGCGCTGACCGATCGGCTGTCTGCGCAAGATCACGGACAAGGCGCGCAGGTGACGTCGTTGGAGATGGCGGCCCGGGACGATCAGCCCGTGCGGATCATCTTCCGGTTGACGAACTCCTCGATGCCGAACCGGCCGAGCTCGCGACCGAGACCCGACCTCTTCACGCCGCCGAACGGCAGCTCCACACCGTCGGCGTCGACCACGTTGACGAACACCATGCCCGCCTCGATCTGGCTCGCCACCCGCTCGGCCTGCTCGGGGTCATTGGTGAACACGTAGGAGCCGAGGCCGAACGGCGTGTCGTTGGCGAGCTCGATAGCCTCGGCCTCGTCCGTGGCCTTGAACACCATCGCCACCGGCCCGAACAGCTCCTGGTAGAAGGTGTCGCTGTCGCGGCTGACGCCGGTCAGCACGCCGGACGGCACGTGCGCCCCGCCGCGTTCGCCCTCGGCCGCGACCAAGGTGGCTCCCCCTGCCGTCGCGCGCTCGATCTGCTCCATGAGCCGGTCCGCGGCGAGCTCCGACGAGAGCGGCGCGCGGCCGGCATCGAGGATGCCGGCGGTGAACTTGTCGAGGAACTCGTCGTAGAGGTCCTCGGTGACGATGAAGCGCTTGCCCGCGTTGCACGCCTGGCCGGTGTTGCCGAGCCGGGCGGCCAGCGCCGCTTCGACCGTCACCGCCATGTCGTCGGTGCCGAGCACGAGGAACGGATCGGAGCCGCCGAGCTCGAGCACTACCTTCTTCAGGTTGCGGCCAGCGACCTCGGCCACCGCGGCACCCGCCCGCTCCGAGCCGGTGACCGAGACGCCCTGGACTCGCGGGTCGGCGATGACGTCGGCTGCCTGTTCGTTGCTGGCGTAGATGTTGACGTAGGCGCCGTCCGGGAAGCCGGCGTCGGCGAAGATCCGCTCGATGAACGCCGACGACGAGGGGCACTGCGGTGCGTGCTTGAGCAGGATCGTGTTGCCCAGGCACAGGTTCGGGCCGGCGAACCGGGCGACCTGGTAGGCCGGGAAGTTCCACGGCATGATCCCGAGCAGGACGCCGACCGGCTCGCGGGAGATCCGGGCCGTGCCCTCGCCCGCAAGCAGCGTGATCTCCTCGTCCTTGAGGAACTCCTCGGCGTGGGCTGCGTAGTACTCGTAGATCGCGGCGCTGAACTCGACCTCGCCGACGGCCTCCTCGCGAGGCTTGCCCATCTCCTCGACGATGAGCTCGGCGAGCTCCTCAGCACGCTCCGCGTGGAGCTCGGCCACGCGCCGCACCAGGGCGGCACGTTCGGCGACCGAGGTCCGGCGCCCCCACTCCTGGTAGGCGGCCTGGGCGCGGTCGATGGCGCTCGCGATGTCGGCGTCGGTGGCGGTGTCGTACGTGCGGACCAGGTCACCCGTGGCGGGGTTGCGGACGGCGTACTCGGTCATGGGGTGGATCTCCTAGGGCGAAGGGAGGTGTCAGGATGAGTCAACGGCGCGCCGCCGCCCGCCGCAAGAGGCGAAGTACGGCGGATCGTAGACCTGAGTCATTCCGCCGGCAATGCCCGTCAATCGATCTTTGACTGACCTGTTCCGTTGGGCGATCCGTTCGTAGGGTCCGGTTACTGCGCCTTGGACCGCGGACTCAGGCCTGGTGGCGACCGCCGTGGTCGAATCGGGCGTGGTGCTTCCCCAGGAGATCGGCTCCGTAGTCACCGCGGTTCGGTGTTCGCAAGACCGTGTGGATGTGATGGCGTGACGGCTCTGGGTTGTCGAACGCCACCCCTGGGAGATGCTCGAACTCGATCAGCACCACAGGGCTGTGGAGGCGGTAGTAGAACGGGTCGCTCGGACCGGTGCCGCCCATCCAGGCGAACCACGTCTCGTCGAGATGCGCGGTGACCTCAGTCAATCTAGCCGTCGCGTGGCTGCCATCTGCCCGCCCGATGTAGGCCGTGATGGCCTTCAGCAGCCGAGCCCTCTGCGCGTCCGAGAACGCGTCGGCCCGAATGCCGAGGTAGGGGACAACGGCGTTGTCGTGGAAGGCGCCGGACTGGGTCAGGTGGTCGATCGGACGGCGCAGGTGGGCCGGGATGGAGTCGGGCATGATCGACTCGTACTGGATCGCTGTCTGTTGCTGATCGGCGTCAAGCGACCGGATCAGGTCGAGGCCGGCCCTCTGCTCGGCATCGAGAACTCGGATCCCTGCGAATCGACCGGTTCGGGCTTCGCAGGGCTCGGAACCCATGAACATCGGTGTCATCGCCAGATGGTCGCCAACGGCGACGCAGTTGATCGCGAGGTGGTGGCCGTCGAGTTGGAATCCCCAGGGCGCGTCCACCGAGGGTTTGCCGAAGAAGGATACGAAGTACGGCCACTCTCCGAAATCGTCGGTCCGGCCAGTCACCTCGGCAAGCAGGTGGTTCAGGCGCATGATGTCGCGCGCCTGGTGATAGCCACGGGGTGACAGCGTGACGCGGAGCAGGTCGAGGAATCTGTTCCGTCGGTCACTCGGCAACTCCTCGAGCATCACCCCGTGGCGGTACGCGTTGAAGTGCGGGTTGGACCACGACCGCCACTCGTTGGACTCGAACGGGAAGCTCAACCGCGTTCGCGTCGGCGCTCCGAGCGAATCCAGGAACGCCCCGGCGGCCTCGCGAATCGCCTCGGTCGCGATGCCCGTCCGCCATGGGGTGCGGCCTCGAACGACGCCGTCCGTCGTCACCCCACGGAACGGCTCAGCGAGCGCGGCGTCGTTCTCGGCGAGAAAGCCTGAGAAGATCTGGGCCGCCTCTGGCATCTCTCGGATCGGCGATCGCGCCGAGATCGACATGCCCTCGCGGACCCCGAAATCGGTCCATTCCCTCACCGGCCACCTCGCGTCTCCCAGAACACGCAGGGAGGCGCAGCGTACCAACGCCCACCACAGCAACAATGACGGCTCACTCAGCGATCACCGCTGAACGATCCCTCGCGGGACGCCCATCGGAAAGGGATCCTCGGGCGCGTCGACCGGCTGGCGGCGTGCATCGGGAAAGTGCTGCACTCCTCCGCCAGTGCACTCAGCGTGATCTCGAGTTTCGGGCGTTCGATGCTGGTTGCGATCAACCGGTCGGCGATGTCGCTGGCTCGGTGGGCAGCGCGGTTTCAGCCGTCGTGGGAGCCGTCGGCGAGGGCTCGGGGGTCGGGGATTGCGATGAGGGGGTCGGCTCACCGGTAGACACTTCCGCTGGTGCAGGCTGGTCAGACGACTCGTTGTCAGACGGGACCCCGGTGTCCCTGTCGGAACCGCTGCCAATGCGGCCGATGGTGGTGCCGCCGCCTCCCGCGGTGCCGCCGGTGATCGACGAGACGCTCTGGCCGGCAACCAGCTCGAACGCGGTGATGGACAGGACTGCTGCCGCGAACAACCCGGCGGCGGTCAGCGAGATCCGCTTCCACGGCAGCACCACGAGACGCTCTCGCCAGCCGGGGCCCGGCGGCTCGTCCGCCATGGCGCCAAGGTCGTCCTCCACGTCGTCGAGGCGCTCTTCAGCGTCGGCGAGGTCGGCGTCGACCGCCTCGCCGTCGACCTGGCGCCGGGTGATCCCCAGCACTTCTGCCTGGGCGACCCCGACCTTGCGCATCGCGGCGCTCTGCACCTGAGCCAGACGCTGTCGGCTACGGGCCAGGCCTTGGCTGTAGAGCGCTCCGCCGACGGTCACGATGACGCTACCGAGCGCGGCACCGATGATCGTGCCGGCCGCGCCGAGGGTCGAGAGCAGAAAGGCGGAAGACACCGCCGCGAAAGCTCCGCCGACCGTCCTGAGCCAGTCGATCTCGAACTTTCGGGAGGCGTCTGGAGTCATCACCATCCAGTATGCCGACCGGTCAACGATCCCCCCGCGGGTCGGGCCCACCCTGACGCGCTCCTGAACCGGTGCGTCGCGTCGTCGGTGGTGGGGCCGGACGTGTCATGAACCTCGGTACCGGTGTCGCTCTGTGCCCGCTACAGAGGGCGGCACCGATTCGGAGCACGGGAAGTGACTCCGCCGTCAGTCGGGCTCCCTTGGTCGCGCCCGGTCAATGGCGGCACTCGAGATCCGACCTCGTTGTCCTGACACGGGCGCGCCGACCTGCTCGTGCCTCCACAGTGACGAGGTGATCCGAGTCACGCCGACGGCCGGCGACACCGAGATCGCACGAGGCTAGCGTCGAGACATGGACAACAGAGCATCGCACCTGGTCTACACCGAGGCCGACGACCTCCACGACATGACGTGCGACTGCCGGTGCGCGTGCGAGAACCTCCACCTCGCTCCCGGCAGCGACGACCACCACGCCCACTTGACCGACTGCGCCAACGTCGAGTTCTGCGAGGTGCATGTCGACGAGTCCGCCGTCCGCACGGCCAACGCGCTGCACCTGCATCTCGACTGAAGGCCGACTCCCCAGAGCATGATGCCCCGGGGTGCTTCACCACGGTCCCATGGTGAAGCCTCAGCGGCGGCGACCTGGCAGACGACGTCGACCCGGTGCCGGGAGAAGTGCGCCGGCCGGCGTGCGGGCCATAGCACTACGCCGACCTGGATGCGCTGCCAGTACCCGACCAGCTCCCCGGCCGGCAGACGCGGTCTGGTTGCCCCCGGCCGGTCGGCGGACTGGCCCCGGTGGCCAGCGACGGTCGGTGGGTGAGCCCGACCGAAGGCATGGCAAGTACGGCGCCCAGCTGCAGCGCCAGCCAGACGCGGCGCGGGTGATCGGGCCCGGTGACGTCGACCGCAAGGACGTGCGGCGACTACCCCCAGGCGGAACCTCATCGCGGACGCAGATAGATCGTCCGCGACCCGCCGTACGGTGTCGGTATGGACATCATCCTGATCCCCGGTCTCTGGCTCAACGCGTCGTCGTGGGACGCCGTCGTCCCCCACCTCGAGGCTGCCGGCCACCGACCCCGCGCGCTGACCCTGCCTGGCATGGAGAGCCTGGCCGTGGATCGCGCCGACATCACCGTCGAGGACCACGTCGCGACGATCGTCGGCGCCCTCGACGATGCGGACGGCCCGGCGCTGCTGGTCGGTCACTCCGCCGGTTCCGGGCTGGCCTGGGCCGCGGTGGACGCCCGGCCCGACCGGGTCGCCCGTGTCGTGTATGTCGGGGGGTTCCCCGGCAGCGACGGTGACCCGCTGCTCAACGGCCTGCCCGCGGAGAACGGCGAGGTGGCGATGCCGGACTGGAAGGAGATGGGTGAGGAGGCTAACGTCGTCGACTTCGAGCCCACGCAGCTAGAGCGTTTCTACGCCAGTGCGATCCCGGTGCCGGAGGGCGTCATCACCACGCCGATCACGTTGACCGACGAGCGACGCTACGCCGTGCCCGCCACGGCGATCTGTCCGGAGTACACCGTCGCGGACCTGCGCGAGTGGATGGCCGAGGGTGAGCTGCGTGAGCTCGCGCGCACCGCCGACCTCGACTTGGTCGACCTGCCCGGGGGGCACTGGCCACAGCTGACTCAGCCCGAGGCGCTGGCCGCCGCCCTGATCGAGGCTGCCGCCCGCTGACCTCGTTCGTCGGATCGACCCGGGGACACCCCCAAGACCGGATCATCTGTGTCCCGGTCCCCCCGAAGCACGCTCATGCCGCGCTCCGCGCGGTCGAGACGGTGTGACGCACCGCCGCGTATACCGTCCGGATCGCGCGGTACCGCAGACCGCCGCGAGTACTACCTGCCCGCGATGCGGGCTCCCGACGTGTTGGGATGGGACGATGGCGAGGTTGGTGACGTGGTCGCAGTACCGAGAGTCCATCGGGGACCGCTCGGGCCTGTTCTCCGCGCTGGCCGACGCGTGGCCGATCCAGCGGGCGTTGTACCCCGGCAGCTACGTCGATCTGTCCCCGTCGACCGCGTTTCCAACCGTGGTCTACGTCGACTCCGACCCTCGCGCGGAGCGGTTCTTCGCCGATCCCGACCGGGTGGCCTCCGAGCTGACCGAGCGCACCCGCCCCGGCGCTGGGCGCGATGTGCGGTTCCTCCGTGCTGACTACACCCACCGGCTCGATCTCTCCGACAGCAGTGTGGACTTGCTCATCTCCCTTTTCGCTGGGCCGGTGTGGGAGCACTGCGGTCGCTACCTGAGGCCAGGGGGATGGTTGCTGGCCAACACCAGTCACGGCGACGGCAGCTTGGCCGCCCTCGACCCGACGGTGCGACTCGCGGCGGCCGTGCACCACCGAGACGGTCGCTACCACATGGACACGGACCGTCTCGACCGGTACCTGATCCCGAAGCGCCCGGAGAGAGAGGACGCCGACGAAATCCGAGCCAGCGGCCGCGGGATCGCATACACGCACACCGCCTTCGCGTACTTGTTCCAGCGCCTCTGACCGGTAGCCGATGCGACGCTGCGTCAGAGCGCCGCGACGCGGGCACACCGCGGACCAGGTGTCACCGGCGTACAGCCTGGTACTACCAGACCATCTCAGGATGGGCTGACAGTGCCACGCGTCCTAGGTCGGCCCCTCCGGAAGTGCCGCACCTATCCGGCTCCGGGCGGCTCCGAGTCACGCCCGAGGCCGGCCTCCCGCGCGATGATGCCACCACCCGCGTCCCCCGGGAATCCCACGTCTCGGTACCGACAGGCGCCCTCTAGTTCCAACATGGCGGACAGTGCCTACGACCTGCGCCCGACCTCCGTTTCGAAGACAGGGCGGACGTCGACCGTGTCGTAGACGATGTGGAGTTCCTGGACTTTCCCGTCGGGAGCAAGAGTGGCTACGTCCACGACATCGAACGGAGCCGCGGTGCCGGAGGGCAGGCGCCAGTCGAAGTGAAACCAGAAGCTCACCGTCGACTGGCCGGTCTGATCTTGGCCACGCATCACCGCCTTCAACGTCGGGTTCGCCTGGCTCGTGTCGGCGAACAGCGCCGGGTAGAACTCCCTGGCCGGTCGGGCTCCGTAGAGCGGGGAGTAGACGATGCCAGCTTCAGTGAAGAGGCTGACTGCGAGGCCGCTGTCTGCGGTGCTGAGAGCACGAAGGTAGGCGGAAACAAGGTCATCCGGGGAGGTGGGCACCGTTCGACGCTATCTCAGCTCGACGTGTACATCTGCGGCGAGCGCTCGCTCGAGCGCCTCAGATCTCCGGTATCCGAGATGGTTTTCGAAGAAGGCTTCTAAGATCCGCCGGCGCCCGGAGGGCGCACCCCAGCAGCCAGGTGCGCCCTCAGCCCGGCGATCCCGCCGGCCATCATCTGGTCGTGGTTCCATCGCAGCGCCGGCCCGGCGACGTACGCCGACCACGCCAGCGGTCCGGGAGCCAGGTGCACCTCCTGCTCCAGCTCCAGCGCCGTGCCGGCACCCGCCGAGGTCAGTACCCACGCCACGGAGCCCCGCAGGTCACCCGACACTCGCGACTCCAGCCGAGGAGCCTCGCGCGAGACCGCGGTGAGCACCAGGTCGAGCGTGTACGGAAGGCGGGATCGGCACAGCACCCGGGCGTCGTCGGTCCCGAGCGCCGCCACCGCCAGGACCTGGGGCCACCAGGCCGGGTAGCCCGCGAGGTCGACGAGGACCGAGGCGACCTCGTCGACGGGCGCATCGAGGTGCCACCTGCCGGTGAAGGCGAAGGT
This sequence comes from uncultured Actinomycetota bacterium, assembly GCA_963812265.1. Classification (GTDB taxonomy): domain Bacteria; phylum Actinomycetota; class Actinomycetes; order Propionibacteriales; family Nocardioidaceae; genus Nocardioides. Next base: position 1,468,399 of record CAWEUL010000001.1, on the reverse strand, counting down.
TCGCATCCGCCCATCCTGCCCGGTCCCGATACGCGACCTGCGGCCGCCACCCGACCACCGAGCGGCGCCACCGCTACGTGGCGAGCCGCTAGCGTGCGTCCATGACCTCCGACACTGCCGCGCTGCTGGAGCGAGCCCGGGCCTGGGCCGCCGACGACCCCGACCCGCAGACCCGCGAGGAGCTCGAGGCGGTCCTGGCTGAGGTCGAGGCCGGCGGCGACATCGCCGACCTGGCCGACCGGTTCGACGGCACGCTGAAGTTCGGCACGGCCGGCCTCCGCGGCGCGCTCGGGGCGGGGCCGAACAGGATGAACCGGGTCGTGGTGCTGCGCGCGGCCGCCGGCCTGGCGGCGTACCTCCGCGACGAGGGCGCGCCCGCGGGAGCACCCGTCGTGATCGGGTACGACGCGCGCCACAACTCTGATGTCTTCGCCCGCGACACGGCCGAGGTGATGGCGGGCGCCGGCTTCCGACCCAGGCTGCTGCCCCGGCCGCTGCCGACGCCGCTGCTGGCCTACGCCATCCGCGAGCTCGGTTGCGTCGCCGGCGTGATGGTCACCGCCAGCCACAACCCACCGCAGGACAACGGCTACAAGGTCTACCTGGGCGACGGCAGCCAGATCGTGCCCCCGGCGGACGTCGAGATCGCCGCCCGGATCGCCGAGGTCGGCGAGGTCGCGGCCATCTCGCGCGGCCCAGCCGGCAAACCGCTCGACGAGGCGGTCGTCGACCGCTACCTGGACACCACAGCAGCCCTCGCCGCTGACGGCCCGCGCGACCTCGACCTCGTGTACACCCCGCTCCACGGGGTCGGCAACAGCTCGGTGCTGCAGGTGCTGGAGACCGCGGGCTTCCGGGCGCCGTCGGTGGTCGCCCAGCAGGAGGAGCCCGACCCTGACTTCCCCACGGTGGCCTTCCCCAATCCCGAGGAGCCGGGGGCGATGGACCTGGCCATGGCGCTCGCCGACGAGTGCGGTGCAGACCTGGTGATCGCCAACGACCCCGACGCCGACCGGTGCGCGGCAGCCGTGCCCGGACCGCACGGCTGGCGGATGCTGCGCGGCGACGAGGTCGGCGCACTGCTGGCCGCCCATGTGATCGGCCGAGGCCACCAGGGCGTCTACGCCACGACGATCGTGTCCTCGTCGCTGCTGGGCAAGCTCGCGGCCGACGCAGGGCAGGGGTACGCCGAGACGCTGACCGGCTTCAAGTGGATCGGGCGAGTGCCGGGGCTGGCCTTCGGCTACGAGGAGGCGCTCGGCTACTGCTGCGACCCCGAGCACGTCCGCGACAAGGACGGCGTCTCGGCCCTGTTGCTGCTGTGCGAGATCGCGGCCGAGGCGAAGGCAGCGGGCCGCACGCTCAGCGACCTCCTCGACGACCTCGCCCGACGGCACGGTCTCCACGCCACCGACCAGCTGTCCGTCCGGGTCGCCGACCTGGCGCTCATCGCCCGGGCGATGGAGACCCTGCGCAGCAGCCCGCCGTCGTCGATCGGCGGCCTGGCGGTGCTCGGCGTCGATGACCTGGCGGACGGGTCGGCCGACCTGCCGCCCACCGAGGGCCTGCGGTTCCGGCTCGACGGCGACGCCCGGGTCGTGGTGCGCCCCAGTGGCACCGAGCCCAAGCTCAAGTGCTACCTCGAGGTCGTGGTTCCGGTGGCCCTCGACGACCAGGTCGACGCCGCGCGGATCTCCGCGGCAGGCCGCCTGGACGCCATGCAGGCCGACCTGCGAGCGCTGATCGGGATCTGACCGCTCAGAACACCAACGCGGCGAGGAAGACCAGAGCGCTGAGCGCGAGGACTCCGATCTCGACCCACGCCGGCTCACGTCGTATCTCGGCCGCAAGCGCCACCTGTTCCGCGGACCCCAAACGCACGCTGCTCGTGGTGCGGGCCTCCTCGCAGCGGTGCCGGATCCGCTCCTCGACGAAGTCGGGGTAGGACTGGGCTGCCGTGGGCTCGCCGTCCCGGCGGCCGGCGACCCGGCCGCCGATCCGTGAGCGAAGCAGCGTTCGCCACGAGCGGCCCAGCGCGGTGGAGACGAACCGCTGCTCCCCGACGCGGACGGCCAGCACTTGACGGACCGCCAGCGCCTCGACGGCGGCCAGCGGCACCCACACGGTCTCCAGCATGTTGCGCAGGACCAGCGCGTCCGGCGCCAGCCCGAGCTTCGGGCGCAACATCGAGGACCAGGCGAGCGTCCCGACCAGGACCGCGCCGGAGCCCAACGCCAGGGCATAGCCCTGGTCGCGCTCCAGCACCGCCACGGCCAGCATGACGCCCGCTACCGCGACCGCCAGGCCACCCAGGATGCGACCGCTGGTCGGCCGAAACCACTCTGGCTGGTCCTCCACCGAACAACGCTCCCTTCCTCCGGGTTGCCTCGCCGACGACCAACCCTATGCTGGGTCGGTGACGACTCTCTCTTCGACGGCCACGGGTAGCGCGGCCGACTTCTCCGCTGTCACCTCCTCGGACGCCTCACTCCGTCGCTTTCTCCACGGGCTGCCTGGCGTCGACCAGGTCGGCGCCGAGTCGCGCGCCGCCGGCCTGGCCTCCCGGTCCATCAAGACGACGGCCAAGGAGTTCGCCCTCGACCTGGCGATCCGGATGGTCGACCTGACCACGCTGGAGGGCCAGGACACCCCTGGCAAGGTCCGGGCCCTGGCCAGCAAGGCGATGCGCCCGGACCCCGCCGACCCGACCTGCCCGTCGGCCGCCGCCGTCTGCGTCTACCCCGACATGGTCCCGGCGGCCCGGGAGGTGCTCGGCGACAGCGGAGTGAAGGTCGCCGCGGTCGCGACCGCGTTCCCGAGCGGCCGGGCCGCGCTCGACATCAAGCTGGCCGACACCCGCGACGCTGTCGAGGCCGGCGCCGACGAGGTCGACATGGTCATCGACCGAGGGGCGTTCCTCTCCGGCCGCTACCTCCAGATCTTCGAGGAGATCGTCGCCGTCCGCGAGGCCTGTGCCCGGGCCGGTGCCGAGGACGCCCACCTGAAGGTGATCCTCGAGACCGGCGAGCTGCAGACCTACGACAACATACGCCGCGCCTCGTGGCTGGCGATGATGGCCGGCGGTCACTTCATCAAGACCTCCACGGGCAAGATCCAGCCCGCCGCCACCCTGCCCGTGACGCTGGTGATGCTCGAGGCGGCCCGCGACTTCCGCGCCGCCACCGGCGAGATGGTCGGAGTGAAGGCTGCGGGCGGGATCCGCACCGCCAAGGACGCCATCAAGTACCTCGTCATGGTCAACGAGATCGCGGGCGAGGACTGGCTCGACCCCGACTGGTTCCGGTTCGGCGCCTCGTCGTTGCTCAACGACCTGCTCATGCAGCGCACCACCCGACGCACCGGCCGCTACTCCGGCCCCGACTACTTCACTCTGGACTGACATGGTTTCGACGAGCTCGACCAGCGGAGCACGCGGCTCCACCACCGGAGCCGCCCCCTCGACCAGCGGCGCGTTCACCTACGCCCCCGCCCCGGAGTCGCGGGCGATCGTCGACCTCCGGGCGTCGTACGGCCTGTTCATCGACGGCGACTTCGTCGACGGCCACGGCAAGAGCTTCAAGACGATCAGCCCGGCCACCGAGGAGGTTCTCGCCGAGGTCGCCGAGGCCGACGACGCCGACGTCGACGCCGCCGTGCGGGCTGCGCGGCGCGCCCACACGCGGGTCTGGTCGAAGATGCCCGGGCGCGAGCGCGCCAAGTACCTCTACCGCATCGCTCGGATCATCCAGGAACGCGGCCGCGAGCTCGCGGTCCTGGAGTCGCTCGACAACGGCAAGCCGATCCGCGAGTCCCGTGACGTCGACATCCCGACGGTGGCCGCGCACTTCTTCTACTACGCCGGCTGGGCAGACAAGCTGGAGTACTCCGGCTACGGGTCCCGGTCGGTGGGGGTGGCCGGTCAGGTCATCCCGTGGAACTTCCCGCTGCTGATGCTCGCCTGGAAGATCGCCCCCGCGCTGGCCTGCGGCAACACCGTCGTCCTCAAGCCCGCGGAGACGACCCCGCTGACGGCCCTGCTCTTCGCGGAGATCTGCCAGCAGGCCGACCTGCCGCCCGGCGTCGTCAACATCATCACCGGGGCGGGTGCGACCGGCCAGGCGCTGGTCTCGCACCCCGACATCGACAAGGTCGCCTTCACCGGCTCCACCGGCGTCGGGCGGGCGATCGCCAAGGCGGTGGCCGGCACCCACAAGCGGGTCACGCTCGAGCTGGGCGGCAAAGCCGCCAACATCGTCTTCGACGACGCCCCGGTCGACCAGGCCGTCGAGGGCATCGTCGACGGCATCTTCTTCAACCAGGGCCACGTCTGCTGCGCCGGCTCGCGACTGCTGGTGCAGGAGAGCGTCTACGACGACCTGCTCGAGCGACTGAAGCGACGGATGTCCACACTGCGCGTGGGTGACCCGCTCGACAAGAACACCGACGTCGGGGCGATCAACTCGGCCGAGCAGCTGCACCGCATCCGCGAGCTCTCCGAGGTCGGGGACGCCGAGGGTGCCGAGCGCTGGGCCACCGAGTGCGACCTCCCGACGACCGGATTCTGGTTCCCGCCGACCATCTTCACCGGGGTCTCCCAGGCCCACCGGATCGCCCGCGAGGAGATCTTCGGGCCGGTTCTGTCCGTGCTGACCTTCCGCACCCCCGCCGAGGCCGTGGAGAAGGCGAACAACACGCCGTACGGGCTGTCGGCCGGCATCTGGACCGACAAGGGCAGCCGGATCCTGTGGATGGCCAACCAGCTCCGCGCGGGCGTCGTCTGGGCCAACACGTTCAACAAGTTCGACGCCACCAGCCCCTTCGGGGGCTACAAGGAGTCGGGCTACGGCCGCGAGGGCGGCCGTCACGGACTGGAGGGGTACCTCAGGTGAGCCCGACGCGCGTCGACGTACGCAAGACCTACAAGCTCTTCATCGGCGGGGCCTTCCCTCGCTCGGAGTCGGGCTACTCCTACGAGGTGAGCGACCACCGTGGCCGGTTCGTCGCCAACGCCGCGCGCGCCTCCCGCAAGGACGCTCGCGACGCCGTGGTTGCGGCCCGCAAGGCGTTCTCCGGCTGGTCCGCGCGGACCGCCTACAACCGTGCGCAGATCCTGTACCGCATCGCCGAGATCATGGAGGACCGCCGCCCCCAGTTCGTGCAGGCCGTCCGCAGCTGCGAGGGCCTCACCGCCGCCCGCGGCGAACGGGTGGTCGACGAGTCGATCGACCGGTGGGTCTGGTACGCCGGTTGGGCGGACAAGCTGACCCAGGTGGTCGGCGGGGCCAACCCGGTGGCGGGCCCCTACTTCAACCTCTCCACCCCCGAGCCGACGGGCGTCGTCGCCGTGCTGGCCCCGCAGGAGTCCTCACTGTTGGGCCTGGTCTCGGTGCTCGCCCCGGTGATCGTGAGTGGCAACACGGCAGTCGTCGTGACCAGTGAGGCTCGCCCACTGCCCGCGATCACCCTGTCGGAGGTGCTGGCCACCTCCGACCTCCCGGGTGGGGTGGTCAACATCCTCACAGGGGGCTACGCGGGACCCGGTCCGTGGCTGGCCGGTCACATGGACGTCAACGGCCTCGACCTGACCGGTGCCGCGGGCGACGCCGCGACCGCGACGGCGTTCGAGGAGGCGGCCGCAGAGAACCTCAAGCGGGTACGCCGCGCCCCCGACGCGGAGCCGGACTGGTCGGTGGACCCTGGCATCGGCCCGATGACCCGGTTCCTCGAGACCAAGACCGTGTGGCACCCGATCGGCATCTGACCCGCCCACCGGCTTTGGGCGCCGAGGGGTCACAACTTGCGGCGTACGACGCTCGCCTCCGTCCACCCCGACACGTCATGATGGGCGGATGCAGGCCCGGGTGATCGTGCTGGCCGGCCCGTCGGGGGCGGGCAAGTCCCACCTCGCCGCGGGGTTGGGACTCCCCGTCCTGCGCCTCGACGACTTCTACCGCAGTGGCGGCGATCCGCTCCTCCCCTTGGTCGAGCGCGGAGCCAATGCCGGGCTCGTGGACTGGGATCACCCCGACGCCTGGCTACGAGAGGAGGCCGCAGCCACTGTCACCGCGCTGTGCCACGAGGGCCGGGCCGCCGTACCGATCTACGACCTCGCCCGGGACGGCCGCTGCGGCGAGCAGAAGCTCGACCTCGAGGGAGCTTCGCTGTTCGTCGCCGAGGGGATCTTCGCCCAGGAGATCGTCCCCGGCTGCGCCGCACGCGGTGAGCTCGCGGCGTCGTACTGCGTCACCCACAGACCTGTGGTCACCTTCACCCGGCGGCTCACCCGCGACCTGAGGGAACGCCGCAAGCCGCCCCTGGTGCTGCTCCGCCGCGGTGTGGCGCTGATGCGCGAGCAGCCCGAGGTGGTGGCGCACGCGGCTGCGCTCGGCTGTCAGGTGCTCTCGCCCGAGGAGGCCGTGGCCGCGATCGAAAGTCTGGCGCCGTGACCACCGACGTGGCCAAGAGACTGCTGAGCCATCGCCTCGCGCAGCCCGACAACCGCTCGTGCGGCGCCGCGTCGATGGTGGTGGCCCGCGCCCTGACCGACGAGGGCTACGCGCACCTGTTGCTCGACGGGGTGCACCCCGTGTCCGGCTGGCAGCAGCCTGGGTCGGTCCTCGACCGCTTCCGCAGCGAGGTCCTGGCCATGCACGCGCGGATCACCGGTCCCGTGACAGCGTCGGGCCGGCTGCAGCTGCCGTGGCCGCGAGCGTTTGGGACGCCGCCATGGGCGGCCGCACACCAGCTGAGCAATGGCGGTCGCGAGTACGTCGTCGTACCCGCACTGCTCCGACGCGAGCACGCCTTCGGGCTCGTGCGCGCGGGGGCGGTGACCGGCGGGCCGTCCGCCGTGTACGTCGGCAGCCGCTGGACGCCCCGGCACGTCGTGCTCGCCATCCGCCCCGACGAGGCCGACGGGGTGTGGTGCTACGACCCCGCCCCCGGCATGGTCCGCCGGATCACGGCCGCCGCGTTCGAGGCGGGACGCCTGGATCTCAGCGGCTGGGACGTGCCCTGGTGCGTCGTCGTACCCCGGGTGTGAGCCGGGAGGCGTCGTCCCTCGAGACAGCTCCTGGCCGCAGCGGTCGACTTCCCGATCGAACGCGCAGTCACTCCTGCTCTTCTCTGTCCCACCAGGGATCCTCGTCCGGGCTACCTAGGGAGCACCGAGGGCGGCATATCCGGGCTTGATGACGTCGTTGATGATCGCCAGCCGCTCGTCGAAGGGCAGGAACGCCGACTTCATCGCGTTGATCGTGAACCAGCTCAGGTCCTCCAGTGTGTAGCCGAACGCCTCCACCAGGCTCGCCATCTCCGCCGTCATCGACGTCCCGCTCATCAGCCGGTTGTCGGTGTTGACGGTGACCCGGAACCGCAGCTGCGTCAGCAGCCCGATCGGGTGCTCGGCGATCGACGCAGCAGCGCCGGTCTGCACGTTCGACGCCGGGCACATCTCGAGCGGGATCCGCTTGTCCCGGACGTAGGCCGCCAGCGGTCCCAGCGTCACCGACCCGTCGTCACCAACGGTGATGTCGTCGATGATCCGCACCCCGTGCCCGAGCCGGTCAGCGCCACACCACTGGATCGCCTCCCAGATCGACGGCAGCCCGAAGGCCTCGCCGGCGTGGATCGTGAAGTGGAAGTTCTCCCGTTGGAGATACTCGAACGCATCCAGGTGCCGGGTCGGAGGGAAGCCCGCTTCGGCCCCAGCGATGTCGAACCCCGCGACCCCGCGGTCGCGCCACGCGACGGCCAGCTCGGCCACCTCGCGCGAGCGGGCCTGGTGCCGCATCGCGGTGAGCACCTGGCGTACGACGATCCGGCCGCCGGCGGCCGCCGTACCCTCCTCGAAACCCTCCTGCACCGCACCGACGACCTCGTCGAGCGTCAGCCCGGACTCGCCGTGCTGCTCGGGCGCGTAGCGGATCTCGGCGTACACGACCCCGTCAGCCGCCAGGTCCTCCACGCACTCACGGGCGACGCGGGTCAACGCGGGCCCGGTCTGCATGACTGCGACCGTGTGGGCGAAAGTCTCGAGGTAGCGCACCAGGCTGCCGCTGTCGGCCGACTCGGCGAACCATCGTCCCAGCCCCACCGCGTCGTTGGCGGGCAGCTCATGACCGCAGTCTGCGGCGAGTTCGAGCACGGTCTGCGGGCGCAGCCCGCCGTCGAGATGGTCATGCAGCAGCACCTTCGGCGCCGCCTGCACCTGCGAGCGCGTCGGCAGCTCGCGCGCGCTAGGTTCGGAGGTCGAGGAAACGGTCATGCCGGTCATCCTCGCAGTCCTACCGACGACCCGAAGGAGCCGACCATGCGTGTGTTCACCTCGCTCGAGGAAATCTCGGCCGTCACCGGCCAGGAGATCGGGGTCAGCGACTGGCTGGAGATCGACCAGGCCCGGGTGGACGAGTTCGCCGATGCCACCGGGGACCACCAGTGGATCCACGTCGATGTGGCGCGGGCCGTCGAGGGGCCCTTCGGGGGCACGATCGCCCACGGGTACCTGACGCTGTCCCTGCTCCCCTTCCTCGGCAGCCAGATCTTCGCCCTGGAGACGCCCGGGCCGAAGCTCAACTACGGCCTCAACCAGGTCCGCTTCCCCGCGCCCCTCCGGGTCGGGAAGCGGATCCGGGCTCGGGCGTCCGTGGTCGCCCTGGCCGATGTGGCGTCCGGCGCGCAGGCGACCTTCGGCTGGGTGTTGGAGATCGAGGGCGAGACCAAGCCGGCCTGCGTCGCTGAGACCGTCGTACTGTTGCTGGGCTGAGCGCGGCGCCCCAGACCTGACCCCTCACCGCCCAGACCTGACCCCTCACCGCCCAGATGTGACGCCTCAGCGTCAGGGGGCGGCGATGCGGTCGATCAGGAGCGGGCTCGGGGTGAAGGCCCCGGCATCGGCCGCGGCATCGCTTGCCGGGGCGCCGGCCGGGGTGATGTCGTAGCCGCCGGCGAGCGATGCGAGTGCCCGCTCGAAGCGGTCGGTGTCGTCGCTGTGCAGCGTCAGCAGCGGCTCGCCCGCGGTGACCGGGTCTCCCGGCCGGGCATGCCACTCGACCCCGGCGCCGGGCTGCACCGGATCCTCCTTGCGGGCGCGCCCGGCCCCCAGCCGCCAGGCGGCCAGACCGATCGCCATCGCGTCGAGCCGGGTGAGGGTACCGCTCGCCGGCGCCGCCACGACGTGCGTCTCCCTCGAGGTCGGCAGGACGGCGTCCGGGTCACCGCCCTGTGCGCGGATCATCGCCTTCCACGAGTCCATCGCAGATCCGTCCGCCAGCTTGTCGGCCGGGTCGACCGCGTCGAGCCCCGCGCCGAGCAGCATCTCCCGCGCCAGCGCCAGGGTCAGCTCGACCACGTCGTCGGGGCCCCCGCCCGCGAGCACGTCGACCGACTCCGCCACCTCCATCGCGTTGCCGGCCGTGCGCCCCAGAGGCGTCGACATGTCGGTCAGCAACGCCACCGTGTGGACGCCGGCGTCGGTGCCGAGCCCGACCATGGTCTCGGCGAGCACGCGGGCGCTGTCGACATCCTTCATGAAGGCCCCCGTGCCCACCTTCACGTCGAGCACGAGCGCCCCCGTGCCTTCCGCGATCTTCTTCGACATGATCGACGAGGCGATCAAGGGGATCGCCTCGACGGTCCCGGTGACGTCCCGGAGCGCGTAGAGCTTCTTGTCCGCGGGCGCCAGCGACGCCCCGGCCGCGCAGACCACGGCGCCGACGGTGTCCAGCTGCCGCATCATCTCCTCGGCCGCGACGTCGGCACGCCACCCCGGGATCGACTCCAGCTTGTCGAGCGTCCCGCCGGTGTGCCCCAGGCCACGCCCCGACAGCTGGGGTACGGCGGCGCCACAGGCAGCGACCAGCGGCGCCAGGGGCAGGGTGATCTTGTCCCCCACACCACCGGTGGAGTGCTTGTCCGCGGTCGGCCGGGAGAGCGAGGCGAAGTCCATCCGCTCGCCCGAGCGGATCATCGCGTCGGTCCAGCGGGCGATCTCACGTCGGTTCATCCCGTTGAGCAGGATCGCCATCGCCAGCGCCGACATCTGCTCATCGGCAACCTCGCCGCGGGTGTAGGCGTCGATCACCCAGTCGATCTGGCCGTCGGTCAGCTCGCCATGATCACGCTTGGCGAGGATCACCTCCACGGCATCGTGCTCACTCATGCGGGTCCGTCCTCGTCAGCCTTCGTCACCAGGTCCAGGTCGTCGGGCCCGAACGCGTCGGGCAGCACCTCAGCCATGTTCCTGACTCCCGAGGCCGTCATGACCAGCAGTCCGGGGCCGCCGTGCTCCCAGAGCAGCTGCCGGCACCGGCCACACGGCATGATCACCTCGCCACGCCCGTCGACGCACACGAAGTGCGTCAGCCTGCCGCCGCCCGAGGCATGAAGCTGCGAGACGACACCGCACTCCGCGCAGAGCACCACGCCGTACGCTGCATTCTCGACGTTGCAGCCCACGATCGTGCGACCGTCGTCCGCGCGGGCCGCAGCGCCCACCGGGAAGTGGCTGTACGGCGCGTACGCACGCTCGGACACTGCCACGGCGGCGACTCGCAGAGCCTCCCAGTCGAACCCGACCTCCGCCACGTCCCGCGCCACCTCAGCTCTTCACGTAGGGCTCGCCGTCGGCGGCCGGGGGACGCACCCGTCCGACGAAGCCTGCGACCGCGATGATCGTGGCCAGATAGGGCGAGGCCCGCAGGAACTCACCGGGGACCTTGTCGAGGAAGGACAGCTGGCTCTGCAGGGTCCACATGAACCCGAAGAAGAGCGCCGCCATCGACGCCCAGATGGGGTGCCAGCGGCCCATGATCACCGCGGCCAGCGCGATGAACCCGTTGCCCGCAGAGGCACCCTCGTCGAAGGAGCCCGTGGAGCCGACCGTGAAGTAGGCGCCACCCAGCCCGGCGAAGACGCCGCCGAGCAGCACGGCCTGCCAGCGCATCCGGTTGACCTTGATGCCGACCGTGTCCGCGGCCGTGGGGTGCTCACCGACCGAGCGCACCCGCAGTCCCCACTTGGTCTCGAAGAGCACGAACGTCACGAAGGCCACCGAGACGTACATCAGGTAGACCAGCAGCGTCTGGTTGAAGAACGTCGGCCCCAGGATCGGGATCTGCGAGAGACCGGGAATCTCGATCCGCGGGAGGATCAGCGGCTCGTTGAGGTAGCTCTTGATCTTGGGGTCGTCAGGGATCTGACTCAGCAGGAAGCTCGTGAGCCCGGTGGCCAGGGCGATCAGGACGACGCCGAGGACGATCTGGTTGACGCGGTAGCGGATCGCGAAGACCGCCAGCAGCGCCGCCATCGCGACGCCGGCGAGGATCCCGCCGACCAGGCCCATCTCGGCACTGAAGGCCAGGCTGGAGGCCACCGAAGCGAAGAACGCGCCCAACAGGAACTGGCCCTCGATGGCGATGTTGATGACCCCGGAGCGCTCACACAGGCAGCCGGCCAGCGCGCCGAAGACCAAGGGCGTCGCGAGCCGGATCGTGCCCGGCAGCGGGTTGGTGATCACCAGCGGCCGGGCCAGGTCCTGGTCCGCGTAGGACCAGATGACCAGGCCGGAGAAGAAGGACACGCCGACGAGCAGGAAGACCACCACACCCAGCACGCCTTTCGGCACCTTGTTGAGAGCCGCCAGCACGAGCGCCACCAACGAGAGCCCGAAGGCGAACCAGACGATCACGCCGCCGTTGATCACGGTGCCCGGGTCGTCGGCCGTGATGCCCTCGCCGAGGACGTATGCCACCTGCGGGTCCTTGATCGCGAGTGCGAAGAAGAGGAGCGACACCGTCACCAGGGCGAAGACGACGACCAGCTTGATCTGTCGCTGGATGTCCGCGCGGTCGCGCACCTCCACGATGTCCAGCGCGTCTGCCGTCACCGCGGTCATGATCCCCATCCCTTCGCCAACAGCTCGCTTCCTCCATCACCCGTCTTCAGGTGGGCAACCCCCCGCACCAGCAGGGGCGCCGCCACGAACAGCACGATCAGCGCCTGGATCACCGCGGTGAGCTCCTTCGGCGTGGCTGCGGAGCTCGCCTGCATCGCGACGCCCCCGACGCTGAGGGCACCGAACAACAGCCCGGCGAACACCGTCCCGATCGGCGTGGCCCGACCCAGCAGCGCCACCGTGATCGCGTCGAAGCCGATCGAGCCCGCCATCGACGGGGACAGCGAGTCGTGGTGGCCGAGCACGCTCATGGTGGCGGCCAGCCCGGCCAGCCCGCCGGCGAGCACCATCGAGATCGTGTAGATCTTGGGCACGCTCATTCCGGCCGTACGGGAGGCATCCGGGTTGGATCCGATGGCACGCAGCTCGAAACCCAGGGTGCTGCGCTCCAGCAGCCACCACACGCCGTAGGCCGCGAGGAAGGCGAAGACCACGCCGAGGTGGGTGCCGAACAGGCTGCCGAACATGGCCGAGTCGTCGACCTTGGGTGACTGCGGGTTGTCGCTTCCTGGCTTCTGGAAGGCATCCTTCGACAAGGCATAGAGCAGCACCGAGACAGCGAGATAGTTCATCATGATCGTGGTGATGACCTCGTGGGCTCCCGTGCGGGCCTTGAGCACACCGGCGATCCCGCCCCACACAGCGCCCCCGAGGATGCCGCCGACGAGGGCGACCACCAGGTGCAGGACCGGCGGCAGATGCCAGGTGAACCCGACGTAGCCGGCGACGATCGCGCCCATGATCAGCTGCCCCTGGGCACCGATGTTGAAGAGCCCCGCGCGGAAGGCCAGCGACACGCCCAGCCCTGCGCAGATCAACGGCGCGCTGCGCTCCAGGGTGGTGCTGATCGCGCCCCAGCTGCCCACGGCACCCTGGACCAGGGCGACGTAGGACGAGGAGATGGCGTCCCAGGAGCGGGCGAAGAAGTCGGCCGGGTAGCTGAAGAAGTAGCGCATCGACTCGATGACCTTGTCGTCACTGAGCGCGATCAGGAGGGCACCGATCACCAGCGCCATCGCAATGGCGACCAGGGTCTCGATCACCGTGGGCAGCCAGCTGATCGGGCTGCGAGCGGTGGGTTCGATGGAGTCTTCAGGCTCCGCCGGCCCGGCGGCCCCGGGTGACCCGGGCGAGGTGGTCGTGGTGTCGTCGCTCATGCCGTCGCCTCCGCACTCTCGGGTTCATGGGCGCCGGCCATCAGCAGGCCGATCTGCTCACGCTTGATGTCCGGTGCCACCGTGGCGACGATGCGCCCGTCGAACATGACCGCGATCCGGTCGGCCAGGGCGAAGACCTCGTCGAGCTCCGTGGACACGATCACCACGGCCGTGCCCCGGTCCCGCTCCGAGATGATTCGCTTGTGGATGAACTCGATCGAGCCCACGTCGACCCCCCGGGTGGGCTGTGAGGCCACCAGCACCTTCAGATCCCGGGAGAACTCGCGGGCGACGACCACCTTCTGCTGGTTGCCGCCCGACAGGGCGCTCACCGGGGCATCGGCGCTCTCGGTGCGGATGTCGAACTCCTCGATCCGGAGCTCGGCGTTCTCCGCGATCTTGTCCAGACGCAGGGCCGGCCCCTTCGCGAAGTCCTCGCGGCGGAACAGGTCGAGCACGAGGTTCTCGCGCACGGAGAACCCGCCCACGAAGCCGTCGTGGGAGCGGTCCTCGGGGATGTAGCCGATGCCGGCGTCGAGGCTCTCCCGCGGCCCGTGCTTGCTGATGTCCTCACCGTCGACCAGGACCCGCCCGGCGTCCGGCTTCACCAGGCCCAGCAGCGACTTGATGAGCTCGGTCTGACCGTTGCCCTGCACTCCGGCGATGGCGAGGACCTCGCCCCGCCGCGCCTCGAACGAGACGTCCTTGACTACCTGGTGACCGCGCGGGTCGACCACCGTGATGCCTTGGACGTCGAGGACCACGTCCCCGACGTTCGGGGGGTCCTTGTCCACGACGAGGTTGACGCTGCGGCCCACCATCATCTCGGCCAGCTCGGCCTCGGAGGCACTCGGCGGAGCCGTCCCGACCACCTTGCCCCGCCGGATGACGCTGATCCGGTCACCGACCGCCTTCACCTCGCGCAGCTTGTGGGTGATGAAGATGATCGAGGTGCCCTGCTCCTTGAGGGCTCGCATGATGTCCATCAGCTCGTCGATCTCCTGCGGGGTCAGTACCGCGGTCGGCTCGTCGAGAATCAGCACCTTGGCCTCGTGGGAGAGTGCCTTGATGATCTCCACCCGTTGCTGCACGCCGACGGGCAGGCTCTCGACGAGCCGGTCGGGATCCACGGCCAGGTTGTAGCGCTTCGAGAGCTCGCGGACCAGCTCGGCCGCCTTCGCCCGGTTCAGCACCCCCGGACCCCGGGTCTGCTCCCGGCCCAGCATCACGTTCTCGGCCACCGTGAAGACCGGCACGAGCATGAAGTGCTGGTGGACCATGCCGATCCCGGCCGCGATGGCGTCGCCGGGCGAGGCGAACGTCACCGGCTCGCCGTCGACCAGGATCTCGCCCTCGGAGACGCCCAGCAGTCCGTAGAGCATGTTCATCAGGGTGGACTTGCCGGCACCGTTCTCACCGAGCAGGCAGTGGATCTCGCCGGGCTCGATCGTGAGGTCGATGTGATCGTTGGCGGTGAACGAGCCGAAGCGCCGGGTGAGACCGCGCATCTCGAGCTTCATCTGACTCCCTTCGCTGGGTCCCTGACCCGGGGCCCAGGACTGACCCTAGAACCACGAAGCCGGGGCGGGGAACTAGTCCCCGCCCCGGCGCTCACGCGTGTCGTGCTGAAACCGGACTCAGCCGGTCGTGATCTCACCCGAGATGATCTTGGCCTTGAGCTCTTCGATCTTGTCCGCAAGAGCCTGGTCGATGTCGTCGGAGGACTGGTTGAACTCAGCCAGCCCGACTCCACCGTTGTCCAGCGTGCCCACGTAGAGGTCGTTGGTGAAGGTGCCGTCCACGGACTCCTTGATGGACTCCTCGACGGCGACGTCCATGCCCTTCATCACCGAGGTCAGCAGCACGTCGCAGTACGTCGCGGCCGAGACACATCCGTCGGTGTCGACCCAGATGGCCCTGACGCCCTGTTCCTTCGCGGCCTGGAGCGCGCCCAGACCTGCCGGGCCGGCCACCGGCAAGATGACGTCGGCGCCCTGCTGGATCATCTGCTCGGCGATCCTCTGGCCCTTGGTCTTGTCCTCGAAGTCCTCGGTGAAGGAGCCATCGGCCTTCTTGATGTCCCAGCCGATGACCTGGACGTCGGCGCCCTCGTCGGCGTTGTACTGGTCCACGCCCTGCACGAAGCCCGTCATGAACGAGGTGACCGTCGGGATGTTGAGTCCACCGAAGGTACCCACCGTGCCGGTCTGGGACTTGGCCGCGGCCACGTAACCGGCCAGGAACGACGGCTCCGCGGTGTTGAACACCAGGCCCTTGAGGTTCTTGGGGGGCTTCTCGTAGCCGAAGTCCACGATCGAGAAGTCGATGTCCTTGTTCTTCTTCGCGGCGTTCTCGGTGTCGGTTCCCAGCAGGAAGCCGACGGTGGTGATCGAGTTGCAGCCGGCCTTGATCATGGCCTTGATGTTGTCGGCGTACTCGGAGTCGGAGTTCGACTCGACCTCGCCGGTCTGGACACCAAGGTTCGTCGCGGCGTTCAACAGTCCGTCGTGAGAGGTCTGGTTGAAGGACTTGTCGTTGAAGCCTCCGGAGTCGGAGACCATGCAGGCCTTGAAGTCGATGGGCTCGACAGATGGGCTGTCCGAGGCGCTAGCGCTCGGCTCGTCACCTGCGGAGTCGGTCGAGCGCTCGCCACAGCTCGCCAGGGTCAGTGCGGCGATGCTGACCACCGCCGCGATTCGGGCCGTCTTCCTCACGGCACCCTCCTGAATTTCTTTGGTTCTTCACGCCGGGGCCGGCGCACGTGCCGTCACAGTAGCCCCCGTGGGCGGCCCGAGCACCGGCGGGTGTCGAAGTGTTATGCGAGGGATACCGACCCGTCAGGACCAGGGCAGCGCCACTGCGGCCGCCTCGGCGAGAAGCCGGGCACCGATCAGAACGGCCTGTTCGTCGATGCGCAGGTTGCCCTGGTGGAGGTCGAACGTCGGTCCTCCGGGCGTCCGGGTGCCGAGCCGCGCCATCGCCCCGGGGACGCGCTCCAGGAACCACCCGAAGTCCTCTCCGCCGAGGCTCTGGGACGTCGCCACGTGGCCGGCCTCCCCCACCACGCGTTCCACCGCCTGGCCCAAGATCTGGGTGGCACCGTGGTCGTTGACCACCGGGGGCACCCCGCGGTGGTAGGAGATCGCCGCGTCCACGCCGTACGGCGCCACGATCTGCGCGATCAGCTCGCGCACAAGCTGTTCGGAGTCCGCCCAGGCCACCGCGTCGAGCATGCGCACGGTCCCGGCCACCCGCCCGCTGGCGGGGATCACGTTGGGCGCGCCGCCTGCGGCGACCTGCCCCCACACGACGCTCACACCGGCACGGGGGTCGAGCCGGCGCGAGAGGATCGCCGGCAGCTCGGTGATCAGCTTGGCGAGCGCGAAGGTCAGGTCCTCGGTCAGGTGCGGGCGCGAGGTGTGGCCGCCCTTGCCGGTCAGGGTGACAGCGACGGAGTCTGCGGCACCGGTGAGCGGCCCCTCGCGCAGACCCACGGTCCCGACGTCGATGCTGGGGTCACAGTGGAGCCCGAAGGCATGGCCCACCCCGTCGAGGGCGCCGGCCTCGAGCATCTGCAGCGCCCCACCCGGCATCACCTCCTCTGCGGGCTGGAAGAGCAGTCGCACCCGCCCGTCCAGTGCCCCCTGCTCGTGGACCTCGGCCAGCGCCAGTGCCGCACCGACCAGGGCGGCGGTGTGCACGTCATGCCCGCAGGCGTGCGCCACGCCAGGGTTCTGGCTGGCCCAGGGGTCGCCGGTGGTGTCGGCCACGGGGAGGGCATCCAGATCTGCCCTCAGCGCCACCAGCGGGCCGTCGCGCCCGAGCTCGGCGACGAGTCCGGTGCCGCCCAGGGGGGTGACCCGCCAGCCGGCGACGGCGATCCGCTCCGCTGCCGCCGCGGTCGTGCGGTGCTCCTGCCAGGACAGCTCGGGGTGCGCATGCAGGTCACGGCGCAGCGCGATCAGCTCGTCGGCGCAGGCCCCGACCGACTTCTCGATGAGACGGGACGCGGACAGGGTCTCGGGGTGGGCGTCGGGCGTGGACATCACTGAGCACAGTAGATCAGTCGCCCTGCACGCGCGGAGCCACCCGCGGATCGACGACCGCGTCGTAGGCCGCCAGGATGCGGTCGGCTGCCGTGCTGGCCGGCAGCTCCCCCGCCAGAACGGCGTCGCGCACCTCGTCACGGATCGCCGCGACCGACGACGAGCGCCGCAGTCGCTGGGCGAGCTCGTCGCGCACGAGAGACCACATGAAGTCGAGCTGCTGGGCGGCACGCTTGCGGGCCAGACCCTCGGGACCGAGGTGGTCGCGGTGGGCCAGGACCTGGTCCCACACCGCGTCGATGTCGGTGCCGTCGACCGCCGAGCAGGTCAGCACGGGTGGGGTCCAGCCACCACCACCGAAGTGCACCATCCGCAACGCCCCGGACAGCTCCTTCGCCGCCACCCGGGCCTCGGCCGCTCGGTCGCCGTCGGCCTTGTTGACGGCGATGACGTCGGCGATCTCGACGATGCCCTTCTTGATGCCCTGGAGCTGGTCGCCGGTGCGCGCCAAGGTCAGGTAGCAGAAGGTGTCGACCATGCCGGCCACCGCGATCTCCGACTGACCGACCCCGACGGTCTCGACCAGGACGACGTCGTAGCCGGCGGCCTCGAGGACGACCATCGCCTGAGCGGTCGCCCGGGTCACGCCACCCAGCGTGCCGGCCGCCGGGGAGGGACGGATGAACGCCCGCGGATCCGCGGCAAGCCGGGACATCCGGGTCTTGTCCCCGAGCACCGACCCACCGGTCCGCGCCGACGAGGGGTCCACTGCCAGGACGCCGACCCGGTGGCCGGCTGCGGTCAGGCGGGTCCCCAGTGCCTCGATGAAGGTGGACTTGCCGACCCCGGGCACCCCCGAGAGGCCGACCCGCACCACCGAGGTCGGCTCCGCGGCCGGGACCGGCGCGACGAGGTCGTTGAGCAGCTCACGCGCCGCGGCGCGGTGGTCGGGCCGGCTCGACTCGACCATCGTGATGGCGCGGGCCACCGCCGCCCGGGATCCCGCGCGCACCTGCTCCGCGAGCGCGGCGACGTCGACCGCACCGGAGCCCTGGACGGCCATCAGCGACGTCGCGCCCGCAGCTCGGCAAGGAGGTCCAGGGCCGAGTCCGCGATGACCGTGCCCGGGAGGAAGACCGCCGCGGCACCCATCTGCTTCAGAGCGGGGACGTCGTCGGGCGGAATCACCCCGCCGATGACCACCACGATGTCGGGCCTGCCCTGCTCGGCCAGCGCCTCCTGGAGGGCCGGCAGCAGGGTGAGATGCCCGGCCGCGAGCGAGCTGACGCCCACGATGTGCACGTCGGCGTCCACGGCCTGCTGGGCCACCTCCTCCGGCGTGGAGAACAGGGGGCCGACGTCCACGTCGAAGCCCAGGTCGGCGAACGCGGTCACGACCACCTTCTGGCCGCGGTCGTGCCCGTCCTGACCCATCTTGGCGACCAGGATCCGCGGCCGTCGGCCCTCCTCGGCCTCGAACTCCTCCGTCTGCCGCAGCACCTCGGCGACGGTGTCGGCGGACTCCTCGCCGATCTCGGAGCGGTACACCCCCGAGATCGTACGGATCACGGCCTGGTGCCGCCCGAAGACCTGCTCCAGTGCGTCGGAGATCTCACCCACGGTCGCCTTCGCACGAGCCGCGTCGACCGCGAGCACCAGGAGGTTGCGGTCGAGGTCACCGGTGGTGTCCGACGGGCTGGCCGCGGCCGCGGTCAGGGCCTCGAGAGTACGGCGTACGTCGTCGGGGTCCCGTTCGGCGCGCAACCGTTCGAGCTTCGCGATCTGGGCCCGGTAGACCTCGTCGTTGTCGACCCTGAGGACCTCGAGCGGGTCCTCGTCGGCCAAGCGGAACGTGTTGACCCCGATGACCTTCTGGGCGCCGGAGTCGATGCGGGCCTGGGTGCGGGCGGCCGCCTCCTCGATGCGCATCTTGGGCAGACCCTGCTCGATCGCCTTGGCCATCCCGCCGGCCTCCTCGGCCTCGGCGATGTGGGCCCAGGCCCGCGCAGCCAGGTCGTGGGTGAGTCGCTCGACGTAGTAGCTGCCCGCCCAGGGGTCGATGATCCGGGTCGTCCCGGACTCCTGCTGGAGCAGCAACTGGGTGTTGCGCGCGATCCGCGCCGAGAAGTCGGTCGGCAGCGCGATCGCCTCGTCGAGCGCATTGGTGTGCAGGCTCTGCGTGTGGCCCTGGGTCGCGGCCATCGCCTCGATGCAGGTGCGCTGGACGTTGTTGAAGACGTCCTGGGCCGTCAGCGACCAGCCACTGGTCTGGGAATGGGTGCGCAGGCACAGCGACTTGGGGTTCGAGGGTTCGAACTGGCGCACCAGCCGCGCCCACAGCGCTCGCCCGGCACGCAGCTTGGCGACCTCCATGAAGAAGTTCATGCCGATGCCCCAGAAGAAGCTCAGCCGGGGCGCGAACGCGTCGATGTCGAGGCCGGCCGCCAGGCCGGCACGGAGGTACTCGACACCGTCGGCGAGCGTGTAGGCCAGCTCCAGGTCGGCCGTGGCCCCGGCCTCCTGGATGTGGTAGCCCGAGATGGAGATCGAGTTGAACCTCGGCATCCGCGCGGCGGTGTAGGCGAAGATGTCGGAGGTGATCCGCATGCTGGGCAGGGGCGGGTAGATGTAGGTGTTGCGGACCATGAACTCCTTGAGGATGTCGTTCTGGATGGTCCCCACGAGCTGCTCCGGCTTCACCCCCTGCTCCTCGGCGGCCACGATGTAGAGCGCCATGATCGGCAGCACCGCACCGTTCATCGTCATGCTCACGCTCATCTGGTCGAGCGGGATGCCGTCGAACAGCGTCCGGGCGTCGTAGATGGAGTCGATCGCAACACCGGCCATCCCCACGTCACCACGCACCCGGGGGTGGTCGGAGTCGTAGCCCCGGTGGGTCGCGAGGTCGTAGGCCACGCTGAGGCCCTTCTGGCCGGCGGCCAGGTTGCGCCGGTAGAACGCGTTGGACTCCTCGGCCGTGGAGAAGCCGGCGTACTGCCGGATCGTCCAGGGCCGGGTCGTGTACATCGTCGGGTAGGGGCCCCGCAGGAACGGGTCCTGGCCGGGCCAGGTGTCCAGAGCGTCGAGCCCGGCCACCTCGTGAGGTCCGTAGAGGGGCAGGATCTCGATGCCCTCAGGACTCAGCCAGCCGTCCCCCGATGCTGGAGGAACCTCCTGCGCCGGCGTCGCGAACCCACCCTCACGCAGCGGTAGCCCGGCGAAGTTCTCGGGGATGCTCATGACGTCACCCCCAGCTCGGCGCGCGTTCGTCGTAGGAACGCCAGGGCGTCCACGCCGAGCGCGCAGGCGTCGTCGAGGAGGTCCGCAGCCATCGTGCGCGACCCCGGAGCCCCCGCCAGGATGACGTGTCGAGCCCCTTCCCCGCGGAGGGCGGCGACCAGCTCGGCGCCCCATTCGGCGTACGCCGCGTCGGGCCCCGCGAGGCAGACGACTGGCTGGGCGTCGTACGCCTCGAGCACCTGCTCGACGCCATCCGTCGCACCCGCGGTCACCACCGGAACCCCTCCGGCCGCGAGCAGGTTGGTGGCGAACCGGGCGCGCGGCGTGTGCGCGGCCAGCGATCCCATGGTGGCGACGAAGACCGGCCGCGGGGTCGGGAGGTCGCGCATCTCCTCGAACGCCGCGCCGTAGCGCTCGACGACCGGTGCCTCCAGATCGGGTTCGCGCGCCAGCAGGGTCTCCCCGGCCTGCGGGAACTCAGTCAGTCCGGTGATCGGCTGGGTCCGGTCGTTGACGCGAGCGGCGCGTTGGACCCGTGCTCGGGAGAGTCGCGCGGCCAGCCAACCGTTGGCGAGGGCTGCGGTCACTCCATCGGCCGCCTCGATCTCGCCGAAGAGCTCCCAGGCCGCGTCGGCCAGCTCCTGGGTGAGCGACTCGACGGCATAGGAGCCGCCGGCAGGGTCGGCCACGACGCCGACGTGAGCCTCGGAGAGCAGCAGCGACGAGGTGTTGCGCGCGATCCGGCGTCCGAGCTCCTCGGGACGACCCAGCGGGCTGTCGAACGGCAGGACCGTCACGGCGTCCGCTCCGCCGACGCCGGCCGCGAAGGCCGCCACGGTGGTGCGGAGCATGTTGACGTAGGGGTCGTACCGACTCATCATCGCGCGGCTGGTCACGGCGTGCTGGCGCTGGCCTCGGGCCGCGACTGAGGCACCGCTCAGCTCCGAGACCCGGTGCCAGAGCAGCCGCGCCGCACGGAGCTTGGCGATCGTGAGGAACTGATCATCGGTCGCGGCGTAGCGGAACTCCATCAGCCCGCATGCCTCGTCGACCGAGCAGCCGGCTGCCTCCATCGCGCGGAGGTACGCCGCTCCGGCCGCCAGCGAGTAGCCGAGCTCCAGGTCCTCAGCGGCGCCGAGATCGTGCACCGCGGTCGCATCGACGACCAGCGCGCCGACCCCCGCCGTGCGGGCCGCGTTCAACACGTCGCCCACCACGGTGTCGAGGTCGGCACCGACGCCTTCTCGCACCCAAGCGCCGAGAGGGTCGGCCCCGAGCGAGGTGCCGGGGGCCGCGGCTAGGCCACGCTGCTCCAGCCAGTCGACGAGCGCACGGGCCGCCGTTGCCGGATCCGCACGGGCCTCCAGCACGACCGGCACCCGCGCCACGTCGACGGCCCCCAGCGCGGTCTCGAGGTCCGTGGGTCGCGCACCCGCACCCACATGGAGCCACAGCGACGTTGCGCCACCGGCGAGCTCCCCTGCCACGTGGGCGCTCTCCTGCCCGGAGACCGGCACCCGGATGTCCCAGCCGCGGCTCTCCTCGGCGGGACGACGCCCTCGGGTGTACGGCGGCGAACCGGGAGCTGCCCGGTCCAGGGAGGGGTCGAGGTCGTCGGCGCCGTACACCGGCCGGAGCGTGACACCCGCGAGCGTGCGATGGCTCAGCCGATCCACGACCGCGGCATCGGGATCCTCCTCGCCGAGCCGCCGCCCCTTGCGCAGCAGCCCCGCGGCGGCCCGTTCCCAGTCAGCCCGGGTACCCGGCTGGGGCGCGCTCTCGAGATCGAGCGGGGCGGGGCTCCCGGGCTCGGCTGTGGGGGTCGTCATGCTGACCACGATAGGAGTGCTGCCCCGGCGGCGGCCACCGCGTGTCAGGTTTTCGAGCCGGAGCGCGGCTCGGCCAGACCCCCGACGGCCGTGCTGAGACTCGCCCTCCGCTCCCCCTCCGGCGCGGGTTTGTCGGCACTGAGCACGCCGCCCGCAGGTCACTCGGTGCCGTCGGGACCGCGGCAGTCGGGAGGGTCAGGCGCAGCCTCAGAGCTCGCGGCGACCCTTGTCGTCGACGTTGCGCAGCCCGATCTTCGTGCCCAGCCAGACGATCGGGTCGAAGCGCCGGTCGACCACACGTTCCTTCATGGGGATGATCGCGTTGTCGGTGATCTGGATGTTCTCCGGGCACACCTCGGTGCAGCACTTGGTGATGTTGCACATGCCGAGCCCGGCGTCGTCCTGAGCCATGTTCTTGCGGTCAAGGGTGTCGAGCGGGTGCATGTCGAGCTCGGCGAACCGCAGGAAGAACCTCGGGCCGGAGAACGCCCGCTTGTTCTCCTCATGGTCACGGACGACATGGCAGGTGTTCTGGCACAAGAAGCACTCGATGCACTTGCGGAACTCCTGCCCGCGCTCGACGTCGACCTGCATCATCCGGCGCTTGCCGTCGGCGTCGCGCGGAGGCGGTGCGAACGCCGGCACCTCCTTGGCCTTCTCGTAGTTGAAGGAGACGTCTGTGACCAGGTCGCGGATGACGGGGAAGGCGCGCATCGGCGTCACCGTGATGGTCTCCTCCTGGCTGAAGTCGGAGAGCCGGGTCATGCACATCAGGCGAGGCTTGCCGTTCACCTCGGCGCTGCACGACCCGCACTTTCCGGCCTTGCAGTTCCAGCGGACCGCGAGGTCGCCTGCCTGGGTCGCCTGGAGCCGGTGGATCGCGTCGAGGACCACCTCTCCCTCCTCGACGGACACGGTGAAGTCGTCCAGTCGGCCACCGTCCTGGTCGCCGCGCCACACGCGCATGCTCAGGTCGTACCCCATGGCTACTCCCTGCCTTCCGTGGTGCCGGCCGCGGCCGGTGGTGGGTCGAAGAGGGTCTGCAGCTCAGCCGGCATCACGGGCAACGGCTGCTCGGTCAGGTTCACACCCCGCCCGTCCGCGCTGAGCCGGAGTGCGAGGTTCTTGGTGGCCCAGCCCGGGTCTGGACCGGGGAAGTCATCGCGCGTGTGACCGCCGCGAGACTCCTGCCGGGCGAGCGCGGCCTTGGCGATGCACTCGGAGACGATCAGCATGTTGCGCAGGTCGAGCGCGAGGTGCCACCCGGGGTTGTACTGCCGGTGGCCCTCCACCGAGAGTCGCACCGCCCGGTCCTTGAACTGCTCGATCTCCTCCAGGGAGCGCTCGAGCTCGTCGGAGTGCCGGATGATCCCGACGAGTTCGTTCATCGCCTGCTGGAGGTCGTGCTGGATCGTGTAGGGGTTCTCTCCGCCCTCCTCCTCGAAGGGTCGCAGGGCATCCTCAACGGCCGCGGCGACGGCCTGGTCGTCCACCGCGGGGCGAGCCTCCGCCACCTCCTCGGCGTACGCCGCAGCGCTCTCACCGGCCCGCCGCCCGAACACCAGCAGGTCGGACAGGGAGTTGCCGCCCAGCCGGTTGGAGCCGTGCATCCCGCCCGAGCACTCACCGACCGCGTAGAGGCCGGGTACGCCGCTGAGCTCGGTGTCGGCATCGACCTCGATACCGCCCATCACGTAGTGGCAGGTCGGCCCGATCTCCATCGGCTCCGCGGTGATGTCGACGTCGGCCAGCTCCTTGAACTGGTGGTACATCGAGGGCAGGCGCTTGCGGATGAACTCGGGCGAGCGGCGCGAGGCGATGTCGAGGTAGATGCCACCGTGCGGTGATCCCCGCCCGGCCTTGATCTCGGAGTTGATGGCCCGCGCCACCTCATCACGAGGCAGCAGCTCCGGCGGCCGGCGGTTGTTGGCCTTGTCGTCGTACCACCGGTCGGCCTCCTCGATGGTGTCGGCCGTCTCGGCGCGGAAGAACTCCGGGATGTAGTCGAACATGAAGCGCTTGCCCTCGGAGTTGGTGAGGATGCCGCCGTCGCCGCGCACCGACTCGGTGACCAACAGCCCCTTCACCGAAGGCGGCCACACCATCCCCGTGGGGTGGAACTGCACGAACTCCATGTTGATCAAGGACGCACCGGCACGCAGGGCCAGGGCGTGGCCGTCGCCGGTGTATTCCCACGAGTTGCTGGTGACCTTGTAGGACTTGCCGATCCCACCCGTGGCCAGGATGACGCTCGGCGCCTCGAACACCACGAAACGACCGGTCTCCCGCCAGTAGCCGAACGCGCCCGAGATCCGCCCCGCGTGTGCTGGGTCCGTCGAAGGGTCCTTGAGCAGGTCGGTGATGGTGCACTCCATGAAGACGTCGATGCCCATCGCGACCGCCCGCTGCTGGAGCGTCCGGATCATCTCCAGGCCGGTGCGGTCACCGACGTGGGCCAGCCGGGCGTACCGGTGGCCGCCGAAGTCACGCTGGGAGATCAGGCCATCGTCGGTGCGGTCGAAGAGCGCACCCCAGTCCTCGAGCTCCATCACCCTCTCGGGTGCCTCCTGGGCGTGGAGCTGAGCCATCCGCCAGTTGTTGAGCATCTTCCCGCCACGCATCGTGTCGCGAAAGTGCACCTCCCAGTTGTCCTCCGGCCAGCGATTGCCCATCGCGGCCGCGATCCCGCCCTCGGCCATCACCGTGTGGGCCTTGCCGAGCAACGACTTGCAGACGATGGCGGTCGTGGCGCCGGCGTCCTGGGCGGCAATGGCGGCGCGCAGGCCCGCACCGCCGGCTCCGACGACGATCACGTCGTAGGAGTGTCGTTCGAAGCCACTGCCGGACTCGGCCTCGGCCTCGGCCGTCATCTTGTTGCCCGTCATCGGGTGGCGATGGCTCATCAGAAGAACCTCGGGTCGGTGATGGTCCCGGTCGCCAGCAAGAACACGTAGAAGTCGACGACGGCGACCGAGAACAGGGAGTACCAGGCGAAGGTGCTGTGCCGGGCGTTCAGGCGCGAGACCCACGTCCACAGCCGATAGCGGACAGGATGCTTGGAGAAGTGGCGAAGTCGGCCACCGACCGCGTGCCGGCACGAGTGGCACGACAGCGTGTAGAGCCAGATCAACGCGGCGTTGGCCACGAACAGCACCGTCCCGAAGCCCATGTGCCCCCAGGCTCCGGTCTCGTCCCGGAACGCCAGCACGGTGTCATAGGTCAGGATCGACGCCACCGCCAGCGCGGCGTACCAGAAGAAGCGGTGAATGTTGTTCAGGATCAGCGGCAGCCGCGTCTCCCCGGTGTACGCCGTGTGCGGCTCGGCGACCGCACAGGCCGGCGGGCTCAACCAGAAGGCCCGGTAGTAGGCCTTGCGGTAGTAGTAGCAGGTCATCCGGAAGCCCAGCGGGAAGATCAGAATCACCAGCGCCGGCGACCAGCTCCACCAGCCCAGTGGCGTGCCGAAGTCCGAGGCCTCGGCACAGACCTCGGTGAGGCAGGGCGAGAAGAACGGCGAGAGATACGGCGCCGCGTAGAAGTCGCGGCCCAGGAACGCCCGGACCGTCGCGAAGACGACGAACCCGGAGAACACCACGAACGTGGCCAGGGGCTCCCACCACCATCGGTCCGTCCGGAGCGTTCGGGCGGCGATCCGCGCCCTGGTGGGGCCGGTGACTCCTGACGACACGGGTACCTCCGTCGGGGTGGGAAGACGGCCCCGAGTCTGTCCCGAGACTCCCCGGATGGGAAGGGGGCGCGCCCGGAGAGCGACGGTTGCCGAGGCACCGCATGCGATTTGTCACCTACGCCACACAGGCGGCGACCGAACAACGCGCTAGCCTTCCGGTGTGTCCACTCCCACCCTGGTTCGCGGCGCGCGGGCGTCCCGATCGACCATCGCGCTGAAGATCTTGATGGCCCTCAGCGGCGTGGTCTTCATCGGGTTCGTGCTGCTGCACATGTACGGCAACCTCAAGGCCTTCGCCGGTCACGACGCGTACAACACCTACGCGGAGCACCTCCGGGAGATCGGGGAGCCGATGCTCCCGCACACCGGACTGTTGTGGATCCTCCGCGTCGTACTGATCGTGGCGCTGCTCACGCACGTCTCCTGCGCGGTGATCCTGTGGCGGCGCGCCGGCAACGCGCGCACCGTGAAGTACGCCGTCAAGAAGCACCCCGGCGCGACGTTCGCCAGCCGGATGATGCGGTGGGGCGGCGTGACGATTCTGGTCTTCCTCGTGTGGCACCTGCTGAACTTCACCGTCGGCAAGGTCAACGTGACAGGCGGCCCGACCAACGACCCCTACAACCTGCTGGTCGACAGCTTCAGCACCTGGTGGCTCACGATGATCTACGTCGTCGCCATGGCGATGTTGGGAGCCCATCTGCACCACGGCATCTGGAGCGCAGCACAGACTCTGGGCTACACAGGCACCGCACGGGCCCGCCTGTTCGCCAAGCAGGTCGCGTTCACCACCGCGTTGATCATCTCCGTGGGGTTCGTGATCGTCCCGCTCGCTGTCATGGTCGGCATCATCGACACGTGACCCCGACCACGCGACCCAGAGGAACTAGGGCAGAGGAAACAGGTAAGCCATGACCGACATGCCGGACACCACGACGGTCCAGGAGCCCTCCCCCGCCGCATCCGGTGCGGAACGGTCCGACGACGCCGTCGGGTACTACGTGATGGGCGACCCGATCAGCGACACCAAGGCGCCGGACGGTCCGCTCGAGGAGAAGTGGAACACCCGCCAGTTCGAGGCCCGCATCGCCAATCCGGCCAACCGGCGTCGGCTCTCGATCATCGTCGTGGGCACGGGCCTGGCCGGAGCCTCGGCCGCCGCGACGCTCGGCGAGGCGGGGTACGTCGTCAAGTCGTTCTGCTATCAGGACTCACCTCGCCGGGCCCACTCGATCGCCGCCCAGGGCGGCATCAACGCGGCGAAGAACTACAAGGGCGACGGCGACTCGGTCTACCGGCTCTTCTACGACACCATCAAGGGCGGCGACTACCGATCGCGGGAGACCAACGTCTACCGCCTCGCCGAGGTCAGCGTGAACATCATCGACCAGTGCGTAGCCCAGGGGGTCCCGTTCGCCCGGGAGTACGGCGGCCTGCTCGACAACCGCTCCTTCGGCGGGGTCCAGGTGTCGCGCACGTTCTACGCCCGCGGACAGACCGGCCAGCAGCTTCTCATCGGCGCCTACCAGGCCTTGGAGCGACAGGTCGCCGCCGGGACCGTCAAGACCTACACCCGGCACGAGATGCTCGAACTCATCGTCGTCGACGGCCGGGCTCGCGGGATCATCGTCCGCGACATGATCACCGGCGAGATCGAGACCTACTTCGCCGACGTGGTGGTTCTCGCGAGCGGCGGGTACGGCAACGTCTTCTTCCTGTCCACCAACGCGATGGGCTGCAACGTGACCGCCGGCTGGCGGGCCCACCGCAAGGGCGCCTACATGGCGAACCCCTGCTACACCCAGATCCACCCGACCTGCATCCCCGTGGCCGGTGAGCACCAGTCGAAGCTGACGCTGATGTCTGAGTCGCTGCGCAACGACGGCCGGATCTGGGTGCCGAAGAAGACCGCGGACTGCGGCAAGGACCCCCGCGACATCCCCGAGGAGGATCGCGACTACTACCTCGAGCGGATCTATCCCGCTTTCGGCAACCTGGTCCCCCGCGACATCGCCTCCCGCCAGGCGAAGAACATGTGCGACGAGGGCCGTGGCGTCGGCCCCGAGGTCGACGGCGTACGTCGTGGGGTCTACCTCGACTTCGCCGACGCGATCGCCCGGCTGGGCCGCGACGCGATCGAGGAGAAGTACGGCAACCTCTTCGACATGTACGCCCGGATCACCGGCGAGGACCCCTACACGTCACCGATGCGCATCTACCCGGCCGTGCACTACGTCATGGGCGGTCTCTGGGTCGACTACGACCTCCAGTCGACCATCCCCGGGCTCTTCGTGACCGGTGAGGCCAACTTCTCCGACCACGGCGCCAACCGCCTCGGCGCCTCCGCGCTGATGCAGGGGCTGGCGGACGGCTACTTCGTGCTCTCGAACACGATCCGCGACTACCTCGCAGACGGGCCGTTCGACAAGATTCCCGAGGACCACCCCGCTGTCGTCGAGGCCCAGGACTCGGTGCGCCAACGCATCGACCACTTCATGACCGTGGGGGGCACCCGCAGTGTCGACTCCTACCACCGCGAGCTCGGCAACATCATGTGGGAGTACTGCGGGATGGAGCGCACGGCCGAGGGCCTGCGCAAGGCGATCGACCTGATCCGTGGCCTACGCGATGACTTCTACCGCAACGTGAAGGTGCTCGGCAGCGCCGACAGCCTCAACCAGTCGCTGGAGAGGGCAGGCCGGGTGGCCGACTTCTTCGAGCTCGGCGAGCTGATGTGCGTCGATGCCCTCAACCGTCGTGAGTCCTGTGGCGGTCACTTCCGGGCCGAGTCCCAGACCGAGGAAGGCGAGGCACTGCGCCACGACGACCAGTACGCCTACGTGGCGGCCTGGGAGTGGCCAGGTGAGGGCGAGGCACCGATCCTGCACAAGGAAGACCTGGTGTACAACTTCGTCGAGATGAAGCAGCGGAGCTACAAGTGAGACTCACCCTGAAGATCTGGCGACAGGCCACCACCGAGGCGGCGGGCGCGCTGCACACCTACGAGCTCGACGACGTGTCTCCCGACATGTCGTTCCTCGAGATGCTCGACGTGCTCAACGAGAACCTGAACGCCGAAGGCGAGGAGCCGATCGCGTTCGACTCCGACTGCCGAGAGGGCATCTGCGGGATGTGCGGCCTGATGATCAACGGCGAGGCGCACGGCCCCGAGGTCACCACGACCTGCCAGCTGCACATGCGCTCGTTCACCGACGGCGACACGATCACGATCGAGCCGTGGCGATCCTCGGCGTTCCCGGTGCTCAGGGACCTGGTGGTCGACCGTCGCGCGTTCGACCGGATCATCCAGCAGGGCGGCTACATCTCGGTCAACACCGGTGCGGCGCCCGACGCCCACGCGACACCGGTGCCGAAGGACAACGCCGACCGCGCCTTCGACGTCGCGACCTGCATCGGGTGCGGCGCGTGTGTCGCCGCCTGCCCGAACGGGTCGGCCTCGCTGTTCCTCGGCGCGAAGATCACCCACCTCGGGGAGCTTCCGCAGGGCCAGGCCGAGCGCTACCACCGGGTCAAGACAATGGTCGCCCAGCACGACCACGAGGGTTTCGGGGGCTGCACGAACATCGGCGAGTGCACCGCGGCCTGCCCCAAGGAGATCCCCCTCGACGTGATCTCCCAGCTCAACAAGGACCTGCGCACCTCCCTGCGCCACCGCTGACCCGTCGCAAACTCACCGCCGACCCGTCCCGTCCTGACGGGTTTTCCACCGCCGGCCTGTGCAAAACCCGTCAATGTGCGACGGGTCAGCGTGGGCGGCGGCGAGCGGCGACGGCGGCGGCGAGCGCCCCGGCTGCTGCTCCTGCGCCGGCGCCGACCAGGAACGCTCGGGACCGCGTCGTCGCGGCCTGCGCGAGTGCCGCGTCAGCGCCGGGACCTTCCGAACGCCCGGCTCGCAGCGCCGGTACGTCGGCTGTGTCCGGCGGCTCGGAGGCCTCCTGGGCGGCGTGCCAGGCCCGGGCCGAGGGCGACGTGTCCGACCAGGCGGCTGCGTACAGCACGACCCGCGAGAAGTAGTTGATCCACACGACCAGGATCAGCGCGATCCCGAAGGCCTGGAACGCCGGGTTCCCCCGCGTGAGCGTCAGCAGGTACGACGACAGCTGTTTGAGGATCTCGAAGCCGACTGCCCCCAGCAACGCCCCGCCCCACAGGGCCCGCCTCGGGATCCGGGGTCGCGCCAGCAGCACGAACAGCACGAAGAACAGCACCGAGCTCACGCTGATGCCGATCACGATGGTCAACAGGCGCAGCAGCGGGCTCAGCGCCTCGCTGAACCCCGCCCACCTCAGCAGGTCGGCCGAGAACCCGGTGACCAGGCTCGTGGCCGCCACGCTGGCGATCAGCGTCACCCCGACCACGGTCAGCGTCAGCAGGTCGCGAAGCTTCCCGAACACGAACGACGGCTCGGCGTCCGACGGCAGATCGAACACCGCCAGCAGCGACTTCCGCATCGCCGAGAGCCAGCCCAGCCCCGTGTAGAGCGCACCCACGAGGCCGATCAGCCCCAGCTTCCCGGCGACGCTCTCGATGGCGCTGAGCGAGATCTGCCCGTCGCCGCTCCCGATGATCCCCGGAAAGATGCTCTCCACGGCGGTCACCAGGTTCGCCTCGGCGTCCGGGAACACGCGCCCGACGTACCCGACCACAAAGAACGCCAGGGCCAGCACCGGGAAGAACGACAGGAACCCGAAGTAGGTGATCGCGCCCGCCTGCATCGAGCCCTTGGCGTCGAGGTAGCGCTCCTGCATGCGCACGACGTGGTCCAGCCAACCGACGCGTTCCCGGGTCCGTTCGACGAACCCCAGCACTCTGGTCTTCAGCCCCGGGCGGGCAGACGCCTCAGCCGACATCGGCGGGTGCGAGCGCGTAC
Organism: uncultured Actinomycetota bacterium; assembly: GCA_963812265.1. GTDB lineage: Bacteria > Actinomycetota > Actinomycetes > Propionibacteriales > Nocardioidaceae > Nocardioides. The sequence goes on along the minus strand of CAWEUL010000001.1, from coordinate 1,437,595 downwards.
TGGTGCGTGGGTTGCCAGCCGGCCCGGAGGTCGTGCACGTAGAGATCGAAGGCCGTGGCGTCGAAGACGCACTCGAAGTCCTCAAGCTCCTCGAACGCCCGGTCCAGGGCCTCGTCGGTGAGGTGGTGCGCCACGGTCACGTGAGGGTGGTAGGGGAACTCCAGAGGTACGTCGAGGGGCCCCTGGTGCAGCGCCTCGGCCAGCAGCTCGCAGCCGGCGATGCCCTCGGCCAACGCCACGAACACCACCGGGGAGATCGGCCGGAAGGTGCCCGTCCCGCGCAGGTGTACGACGAAAGACGCCACGTTGAAGGCGACCTGCGCCAAGTGCTCGTGCACGGCCTCGAGGTCGCCGTCAGCGACCTCGACGGGTGGGATGAGCGTGATGTGCGTCGGGATCTGGGTGGCCATCGCGTCGCCGGCAGCAGTCCGGTAGTCCTGCAGCTGTCGCCCCCAGGGCTCGGGAACAGCGAGGGCGACTCCGATCGTGGGCACGTTCTCGACCCTAACGGGTCGTCGGCGCGACGAAGCCGACGCGGTCGTAGACGTCGCGCAGCGTCGCCTCGGCGACCGCACCGGCCCTGGCGGCCCCGTCGGCGAGGATCGCGTCGAGCTGCTGCGGATCGTCGAGGAGCTCGAGCGTGCGGTCGCGGAAGGGCGTCACGAACTCCACCACCTGCTCGGCCAGGTCCTTCTTCAGGTCGCCGTACCCGCGGCCGGCGTAGGCCGCCTCGAGGTCGGCGATGCTGGTACCCGACAGGGAGGAGTAGATGGTGAGCAGGTTGCTGACCCCCGGCTTCGCCTCGGCGTCGAAGCGGACCGTCGTGTCGGAGTCGGTCACCGCGGAGCGGATCTTCTTGGCGCTCACCTTGGGGTCGTCGAGCATCTCGATGATGCCCGCCGGCGAGGACGCGGACTTCGACATCTTGGCGGTCGGCTCCTGCAGGTCGGTGATCTTCGCAGTCGCCTTCAGGATGTAGGGCTCGGGCAGCCGGAAGGTCTTCCTGTAACGATGGTTGAAGCGCTGGGCGAGGTCGCGCGTCAGCTCGAGGTGCTGTCGCTGGTCCTCACCCACCGGCACGTAGTGCGGTCGGTAGAGCAGGATGTCGGCTGCCTGGAGCACGGGGTAGGTGAACAGCCCGACGCTCGCGGCGCCCTCGCCCGCCTTGGCCGACTTGTCCTTGAACTGCGTCATCCTCCGGGCTTCGCCGAAGCCGGTCAGGCACTGCAACACCCAGCCGAGCTGGGCGTGGGCGGGGATCTGGCTCTGCACGAAGATCGCCGAGCGCTGCGGGTCGATCCCCATCGCCAAGAGCTGTGCGGCGGCGGTCCGGGTGCGCTGCCGGAGCCGCTTGGGGTCCTGCTCGACCGTGATGGCGTGCAGATCGGCGATGAAGAAGAACGGCTCGTAGTCCTCCTGAAGATCGACCCACTGCCGCAACGCGCCGAGGTAGTTGCCGAAGTGGAAGGAGTCCGCCGTCGGCTGGACTCCGGAGAGCACGCGTGGCCGCGCGGATGCCGTGGCGCGCCCGGCCACCTGGGTCTCGGGCTGCGTCGAGAGCGAAGACATGGGCGGCATTGTTCCATCGGACAGTCCGTCGCAGGTACGCCGCCCACGCCCGACCGGAACGCGTGGCAGTTCGGGCACCCGGCGCGGCCGCTGCCCCGGCGTACGACGTCGCGGCACCGCCGCGTCGGCTCAGCGTGCAGCGGTGGCCGCGCCGTGTCGGTGGAGCACCGCCGAGACCAGCAGGATGGCCAGGCCCAGGAGCGAGAGGCCGGCTCCGATGACGGCCGGCGCCCGGTAGCCGAAGCCGGCCGCGAGCACCAGCCCGCCGAGCCAGGCCCCGAGGGCGTTCGCGACGTTGAGCGAGGCGTGGTTCATCGCCGCCCCCACCGTGCGGGCCTCGGCCGCGACATGCATCAGGCGCAGCTGCAGGTTGACCACGAGGACCGAGCTCATCACGGTGACGAGGAAGCCCACCGGCAGGAGCCACCAGCCGTACGGCGCCACGAGCGCGAACAGGAGCAGGATCAGCACCATGCCCACGGCCGACCCGAGGAGTGACCGGAAGACCGACCAGTCGGCGAGCTCGCCGGCGACCCAGGTACCCACCACCATCCCGAGTCCGAAGGCGAGCAGGAACACGGGCACGGCGCCCGAGTCGAGCCCACCCAGCTCGGTGATCGTCGGAGCGATGTAGGAGTACACCGCGAACATGCCGCCGAACCCCACCGCACCGGTCAGCAGCGTCAGCCAGACCTGCGGCATCCGGAAGGCGCCGACTTCACGCCGTCCGCTGGCCTGGGGCTCGCGCGCCATGCTCGGCACGAACCACACCACCGCCACCACCGTGAGCAGCGCCAGCAGCGCCACGGTCAGGAAAGCGGACCGCCAGCCCAGGTGCTGGCCCAGCCACGTGGCGCCCGGGACCCCCACCACGTTGGCCACCGACAGCCCCAGCATCACCGACGCGACGGCCCGGCCCTTGCGGCCGGGCGCCGCCAGGTCCGCGGCGACCAGCGAGGCCACCCCGAAGAAGCCACCGTGCGGCAGTCCGTCGAGGAATCGGGACACCACCAGCCATCCGAAGGATGGCGCGGCGGCACTGAGCAGATTCCCTGCGGCGTAGGCCAGCATCAGCCCGACCAGCAATCCGCGGCGCGGCAGCGCCGCGCCGAAGAGCACGACCAAAGGCACCCCGACCACGACGCCCACCGCATAGGCAGAGATGGCGTGGCCGGCGGTCGGGATCGAGACATCGACGCCCTGCGCGATCTGCGGAAGCAGGCCCATCGTCACGAACTCGGTCGTGCCGATCGTGAACCCTCCGGCCGCCAGGGCCAGGATGGCCAGCGTCAGCCGAGACCGTTGCTCACTCGTCGGCTCGACGCCGTCGCGCGGCGGCAGCCGTCCCAGAGAGGTCGAGGTCATGTCGGCCGCAACCGCACGCATGCCCGGACCATTCCGCGACATCCCGAGCGGGCTCGAAGGTGACGAGTGTCATGTCGCCACCGTCACCCCAGCAGCTCCAGGTCGGTGTTGAACACGGCCGAGGGCCGCATCACCGCGGTGACCTTCGCCTCGTCCGGCCGGTAGTAGCCGCCGATGTCGGCAGGGGAGCCCTGGACGGCGATCAGCTCGGCCGCGATCTGCTCCTCGTGCTCGGCGAGGCGCGCCGCCAACGGGCCGAACACCTCCGCGAGCCCCGCGTCGTCGCTCTGGTTCGCCAGCTCCTGCGCCCAGAAGAGGGCGAGGTAGAAGTGCGAGCCCCGGTTGTCGATGTGGCCGACACGCCGCGCGGGCGACTTGTTCTCGTTCAGCACCGTGCCGGTCGCCCGGTCGATGGTGTCGGCGAGCACCTGAGCCTGCCGGTTGCCGGTGGCCGTGGCGCAGTGCTCGAAGCTCGCGGCCAGAGCGAAGAACTCGCCGAGGCTGTCCCAGCGCAGATAGTTCTCCTTGACCAGCTGCTGCACGTGTTTGGGCGCAGACCCCCCTGCGCCGGTCTCGAACATGCCGCCGCCGTTCATCAGCGGCACGACCGAGAGCATCTTGGCTGACGTCCCGAGCTCCAGGATTGGGAAGAGGTCGGTGTTGTAGTCACGCAGCACGTTGCCGGTGACGGAGATCGTGTCCTCGCCGCGGCGGATCCGCTCCAGGGAGTACGCCGTCGCCTCGGCCGGCGACATGATCTCGATCGTGAGTCCCTCGGTGTCGTGCTCGGGGAGGTACTCGCGCACCTTGGAGATCAGGTTGGCGTCGTGAGCCCGACCCTCGTCGAGCCAGAAGACGGCGGGCGTCCCCGTCGCTCGGGCCCGGGTGACCGCCAGCTTGACCCAGTCACGGATCGGCGCGTCCTTGGTCTGGCAGGCGCGCCAGATGTCGCCGGCGCGGACCTCGTGCTCGATCAGCGCCGCGCCCGACGAGTCGACCACCCGCACGGTCCCTGCTGCGGGGATCTCGAAGGTCTTGTCGTGGGAGCCGTACTCCTCCGCTGCCTTCGCCATCAGGCCGACGTTCGGCACCGACCCCATGGTCGAGGGGTCGAAGGCGCCGTGGGCCCGGCAGTCCTCGATGGCGGTCTGGTAGACCCCGGCGTACGACGAGTCCGGGATCACCGCGAGCGTGTCGGCCTCCTGCCCGTCCGGTCCCCACATGTGGCCAGAGGTCCGGATCATGGCCGGCATCGACGCGTCGACGATGACGTCGGAAGGCACGTGCAGGTTGGTGATGCCGCGGTCGGAGTCGACCATGGCGAGCTCAGGGCCGTCGGCGATCCCCTGGGCCACGGCAGCCCGGATCGCTTCTCCGTCCGGCAGCGCGTCCACCGCCTGGAGCAGCGCTCCGAGGCCGTCGTTGGCGGAGATGCCGGCAGCGGCCAGCTGGTCGCCGTACTGCTCGAAGACCGCCGGGAAGAAGGACCGCACGACGTGGCCGAAGATGATCGGGTCCGACACCTTCATCATCGTCGCCTTGAGGTGCACCGAGAACAGCACCCCGTCGGCCTTGGCCCGGGCGATCTGCTCGGCGACGAAGGCGTCGAGGGCGGCGACGTCGAGGAAGGTGCCGTCCACGACCTCGCCCGCCAGCACGGGCACGGACTCCTTGAGCACCGTGACGTTGCCGTCCGCGTCGACGTGCTCGATGCGCAGAGAGCCCTCGGACCCGATGACCACCGACTTCTCGTTCGACCGGAAGTCGCCGCGTTCCATGGTGGCGACGTTGGTCTTCGAGTCAGGCGACCAGGTCCCCATCGAGTGAGGATGCGTGCGCGCATAGTTCTTCACCGACGCCGGCGCTCGTCGGTCGGAGTTGCCCTCGCGCAGGACGGGGTTGACCGCCGATCCCTTGACCCTGTCGTAGCGAGCGCGGACCTCGCGCTCCTCGTCGGTGGTCGGGTGGTCGGGGTGGTCGGGCAGGTCGTAGCCCAGGTCACGCAGCTCGGCGATGGCCGCCTTGAGCTGCGGCAGTGAGGCGCTGACGTTGGGCAGCTTGATGATGTTCGCCTCGGGCGTCTTCGCGAGCGCCCCCAGCTCGGCCAGGGCGTCGCCCTGCCGCTGGTCGGCGGTGAGCCGCTCCGGGAACTGGGCGATGATCCGCCCGGCCAGCGAGATGTCGCGGCTCACCACGTCGACGCCCGCCTGGGCGGCGTACGCCTGGATGATCGGCAAGAACGAGTAGGTCGCCAGCAGCGGCGCCTCGTCGGTGTGGGTGTAGATGATCTGCGAGCGCGTCGTTTCGGTCACCGTTGCGACGCTAGTAGGACCCATGGACGCGAGCAACAGCGGGGTCCCACGATCTGCCGGGCGCGCCGTACGGTGGTCTAAACGGCCCATGCGGAGGCTCTCGCCGGGTTACAGTGTGGCGGCCCGGCACCGGTTCGTCCGTAGGGGCCGCAGGCGGAAGGGAGCCGGATGTCGGAGAGTGCCACAGCACCGGAACCCACGACGGACGTCGGCCCCGGGACCGCACAGCGGCTCGCCGCCGAAGCGATCGGCACCTTCGTGCTCGTGCTCTTCGGCGTGGGCACGGTCCTGATGAGCGGCTGGGACTACGTCGCCACGGCGCTGGCGTTCGGCTTCGCCGTGCTCGTGGTGGTCACTGCGTTCGGCCGCGTCTCCGGCGGGCACTTCAACCCAGCAGTATCGCTCGGCGCGGCCGTCAGCGGCCGCATCTCCTGGCGCGACGCGAGCCTCTACTCGGGCGTGCAGGTCGCCGGTGGGGTGGCGGGCGGCCTGACGCTCTGGGTGATCATGCAGGGCTTCCCGGGCTTCGATTCGCGCGCCGGCTTCGGCCAGAACTCGTTCGGGGATGCGGGCAGCGGCCTGGCCTGGTGGGGCGCCTTCCTCATCGAGCTGCTGCTGACGGCCGTCTTCCTGGGGGTGATCCTGGCGGTCACGGACACCCGCCACGCGCATGTCGCGCTCGCGCCACTCACGATCGGCCTGACCCTCGCCGCGATCCACTTCGCCTCGATCGGCGCGACCGGCACCTCGGTCAACCCCGCCCGGTCGATCGCCGCCAACATCTTCGCCGGATCCGAGGCTGTTTCCCAGCTGTGGCTGTTCATCCTCGCCCCGCTCCTCGGAGGAGTACTGGCGGGAGTCGCGTACCCGTTGGTCTTCGGGCACGGCGCCGACCCCGTGCGCGGATCCGGCCTGCATCGCCGGGGAGGACGTGGTGTGACCGGCGACGGCACCGAGGAGTCCTACCCCCAGCAGTGGAACCACAACCCGGGCGCAGGCCGCTCACCGGCCGGTGCGGCGTACCCGCCCGAGGGCTGGCGGCACGAGCAACCACCTGCGCCCCCGGCACCCTGGGAGACCCCGGCCGCCTGGGGTCCGGTCGCGGAGCCGCCGCCGGTCACGAAGCAACCGTGGAGCCCGAGTCCGCAGGAGCTCCCTCCCCCACCCAATGAGCCCTACTGGTCACAACAGCTCCCGCAGTGGGGCAGCCCGACCGACGGCGAGAGCGAGGAGGACGGCCGCACCCAGATCCGGCCCCCTGAGGGAACCTGAGACTCAACTCTCCGGCACCAGCTCGAGCACCCGACCCTGAGCGTCCGCCTGGCGCACCAGCCCGAGTCCCTGCGCGAACCACTGCCGCACGTCCACGGTCGGATCCACGCCGCTGGTGATCGCCAGCAACACCGCGCCCTCGTAGTGGGTCGAGGCCGTCGCGACACTGTCGCTCACCGACAGCACGCGAGCCCGGTCCTCCACGACACCGGGAGCGAACGCGGTCGCAAAGCCGTCGCCCAGGCGCGGCGCTGCGGGCATCGCCAACGCGGCCTCGGCGCCCTGGGTACCGGCCAGCCAGGTGGGCGGACCGGAGCCTCGCCGGGCGCTGATCGTGCGCTCGCCGAAGAGCCACACGTTCCCGTCGACGTCCTGCGCGTACGACGCCTCCGTGACCAGAACGACAGGCCCGCCCACGACCGACTCCTCGCGGCGCACGACGGTCGTGGCGATGCCGGCCACCTCGCCCGGCTCCTCCAGAACCGTGAGCGTGACCTGCCGGTCGGGGCTGTCGCCACCGGTGGCCAGGTACGCCTGGCGAGTGCCTGGGGTCAGCGGCAGCCAGGGGTTGTCGACCTGCGAGACGAAGTCCCCGGCGTCGGGAGACGGCGTCGGGACCGTCAGCTCGTCGACGCCGGTGGGTCCGATCTTCGGCGGCGCAGAGCCGCAGGCGACCAGCCCGGCAGCCAGGCCAACGGCCAATGCGGCGGACAGGGCCAGACCCGGGAACCCGCCGCGAGTGCGCCGCCGCCGAGCCCCCGGCCCACCCTTCCACATGGACACCAGCATGACCGACCGATGGGCGCGACCCCGACCGGACTCCCCCTCGTCGGCGATTCCGTCAGTGTCCGATGTCCTGGTGGCCGGGAGCGATGAGGCCGCTCTCGTAGGCGAAGACGACAGCTTGGGCGCGGTCCCGGAGTCCCAGCTTGGTGAGGATGTTGGAGACGTGGCTCTTGACTGTGGCAGGGCCGATGTAGAGCGTGTCGGAGATCTCGGCGTTGCTCGATCCCCTGCCGAGGTAGGTGAGGACTTCGCGTTCGCGGTCGGTGAGGGTGCTCAGACGGCGGGCGGTGGCCGTGTCGGCGGCGAGGGTCCGCGCGAAGCGTCCGATGAGCCGGCGGGTGATGGTGGGGTCGAGGAGGGCACCACCCTCGGCGACGGTGCGGACGGCGGGGGCGAGGTCCTCGGGCGGGATGTCTTTGAGAACGAAGCCGCTGGCGCCGACCTCGAGCGCTCGATAGACGTATTCGTCGGGATCGAAGGTGGTCAAGATGATGACTTTGACGGGCCAGTCGGCCCGGTCAAGGACGGCAGCGGTGGCGGTGAGCCCGTCCATTTCGGGCATCCGGATGTCCATCAGCACCACGTCGGGCCGGTGTTCGAGCGTGGCATCGATGGCCTCGAGGCCGGTCCCGGCTTCGGCGACGACATCGATGTCGGGCTGGTGGTCGAGCACCATGGCGAAGCCGCGGCGGACGAGGGCTTGGTCATCGACGACGGCGACGCGGATGGTCATGTTGGCTCCGGTTCGAGAGGGAGGCGGGCGTGGATGCGGAACTGGTCGGGGGGTTGTCGCTCGGCGATCAGGGTGCCTCCGATGAGGTGGGCTCGTTCGCGCATGCCGGCGATGCCGAAGCCAGACACAGGGAGGCCGGGCGGTGCGCTGTCGATCGCGTTGGTGATGTCGATGACCAGGTCGAGGTGGTCGATCCCGATCGCGATCTTGACCTTGGGGTGGGGCCCGGCGTGCTTGACGATGTTGGTGAGCGACTCCTGGACGATGCGGTAGGCGGAGAGGTCGAGGGCGGAGGGCAGCTCGAGTGGTAGGTCGGCCATGGTGACGGTGACGTCGGCGCCCACGTGGATGAGGTCCTCGATGAGCGTCGCGATGTCGGCCAGGCCGCGTTGGGGGCCGAGGTCCTCAGGGTCAGCGGTGTCGGGGCGGAGCACGCCGAGGAGGTGTCGCAGCTCCCCGAGGGCCTGGCGTCCGGCTCGCTCGACGTCACCCATCGCCTCGACGGCGGAGTCGAGGTCGTCGCGAGCGATGGTCTTCGCGGCGCCGGCTTGGACCGTCATCATCGAGACGCGGTGGGCGACGACGTCGTGGAGCTCGCGGGCGATGCGGGAGCGTTCGGCGGCGACGGCCTGGCGTGCTCTGGCCTGCTGCTCGGCTTCGAGGCGTTCGGCCCGCTCTCGGAGAAGAGCCAGGTAGTCGCCGCGGTTGCGGATCCGGCGACCGACGTACCAAGGGACGCCGGCCAGGAGGATGGCGGGCGCAATGTCCACGCGCTGCTGGGAGTCGATGATCGTGTCGGCGAAGCTGATCGCCATCACCGCAGCCACCATGGCGAGGCTGTGACCCAGGTCGGTGGCGTAGCGGCCGACGCTGTAGACCGCAACGACGATCGCCAGGTCGTTTCCGTCGCCATAACCGGCGACCGACCAGGCGACCATCACCCCGAGCACGAAGATCGTGACGACCATCGGGCGTCGCCGGCGCCACAGCAGAGCAGCCGCAGCGAAGCCCAGAAGGGCCACCCCCATGGCGGGCTGGTGGCCGATCGAGGCGAGGGTGAGTTCGTCGCCGTCGTCGAGGGCGCTCAAGGCAGTGGCGAGCAGCGAACCGGCGAAGACGGCGACCGCGAGCGCGCTGTCAGCAGCTCGGGGCCAGCGGGTGAACGGTCCTCGAGAGAGCCGAGGTTCGCTGGGGTCGAACCAGGACCGCCACGACCGTCGTCGTGGCGGACCCGGTGCGGTGAGATGGCAGGTTTCGGTGATGCTGCTCATGGCTGTGGTCACGCTAGACCGGAATGTGGGATGGGGTCACCCTCCGGACGTGGACCCGGCTCCACAACGGTCGCGGGCCGGTTCACACGATGTCCCGGCGCCGGACCAGGCGGAGCGCGATCAGGGCTGGGATGAGGGCCCACAGCGCCATGGCCGCGGCGGCGGCGGCGACACTGGTGTCGTCGGCCACCCCGGAGGCGACGTTGGCGAGGGCGCTCGGGATCCAGGGGGCCGCGCCGTTGGCGAGCTGGACGATGACCGGTGGTGCGATGACGAGGACGAGCACGGCGCCGGTGACGGCGCCGCCGGTGTTGCGCGCGACCGTTCCGATCGCCGCGCCGAGCACCGCACCCGCGGCGCCGGCCCAGGTGGCGGCGCCGAGGACCTGGACGACGCCGCTCAGGGTCACCATGAACCCGTAGTCGGTGGGAGGCAGTGAGACCGCGACCGCCATGACCGTGAGTGCTGAGCCGAGCAAGCCGAGGATCGCGCCCCCGAGCCCCACGGCGGCGAGCTGTGCCCCCAGGGCCCGAGGCCGGTGCGGGGAGGCCAGATAGGTGGCGATCACGGTGTTGTGGGCGTACTCACGAGCCGCGGCGATCGCGCCGAACAAGCCGGTGATCATCAGGGCGTTGGCTGCAAAGGCCATGAGGGACTGCTGGTCCGCGCCCGTCGAGATGAAGGTCTTGGAGCCATCCATGTCGGTGCCGACGGCGACGGCGATGCCGTTGGTGACCGCGAGCACGACGAGGACCGCCACGAAGCCGAGGGGCATGCGGGTTGTGGTGAGCTTGCTGAGCTCGCTACGTACGAGGTTGTGCCAGGTCATGACTGGTCCTCCTGATCGGTGCTGGTGGGAGAGGTGAGTGAGAGGAACACGTCTTCGAGCGTTCCTTCGCCCGCTGACAGTTCATGGAGCGCGATGCCGGCCGCGTGAGCGGCGTCGCCGATCTGGTCGAGACTGAGGCCGGCGACCACGAGGGTGTCGCGTCCCGATCGGTGAATGGTGGCGCCGATGCGCGCCAGTTGGTTCGCGAGGGCTGCGGGGTCCGTCGCTCGGACCCGGGCGCGGTTGTCGGTGACGTCCTCGATGGTGCCGGTCCTGACGAGTCGGCCCTGGTTGATCACGACCACGTCGTCGACGAGGTGCTGCACCTCGGTGAGGAGGTGGCTCGAGACGAGCACCGTGTGTCCTCGCGCCGCGCGGGACCGCAGCAGGTCGCGCAGATCGTGGATTCCTTGGGGGTCCAGCCCGTTGGCCGGCTCGTCGAGCACCAACACAGCTGGGTCGCCGAGGAGCGCAGTAGCCAGGGACAGCCGCTGCTTCATTCCCAGCGAGTAGGTGCCCACTCGGCGGTTGGCCGGCTCACTGCCGAGGCCGACCGCCATGAGAGCCTCGTCCACCCGGGCCATCGGGTGACCGGTTGCCTGGGCGACGATGCGGATGTGGTTGCGGCCCGAACGCCCGGGGTGGAATGCGTTGGGTTCGAGCATGACGCCGACGGTGTTGGCCGGCTCGGGTAGGTCACGGTAGTGGTGTCCGCTGATCGTGGCGCTCCCGTGGTCAGCGGCCGCAAGGTCGAGCAGGATCTTCATGGTGGTGGACTTACCTGAGCCGTTGGGTCCGAGGAACCCGGTGACGCGGCCCGGCTCGACCGTGAATGTGAGGTCGTCGACGACGACGCGGCCGCCGTACTTCTTCGTGAGGTTGTTGATGACGAGCCGGTGCTCGCCCGATGCAGGTGTCATGATTCCTCCCGGTTGTGGCATGGCTGAGTGGTGGTGAGGCTTTCGGTGAAGGCCCGCAGGCCCGGGTGAGTCGCGGCCCAGGCGGTCGTTGCCAGGACGAGCCCGCCGGACAGCAGGAACAGCGCGTCCAGATCCCACTTGCCGAGGGCGCCCGAGACGGCCTGGGACAGTGACACCAGTCCGAGGCTGGCGAACGTGAGCATGCTCATCGTGCGGCCGAGCATCCGGCGAGGGGTTCGGGCCTGAATCCAGGTGAACAGGCTGATGGCGAGGTAGCCGTTGCCGGCGCCGAGGGCCGTGAGCAGAGCGGCACCGAGCACCGTGTCGGAGACGAGGCCGAGTGAGCCGATGACTGCGCCGTAGCCAGCCAGGACCCCGATGACGATCACCCGCATGGCGGCGCGCGACGGGGTGCGAGTCGCTGCGGCCAGCACGTAGCCGATGAGGTTCCCGATGGCGAAGGCCCCCATCAACAGGCCGAACGCCATGGCACCCGCCGCGAGACGTTGGTGCGCGAGGACCGGGATCCCCACCAGCAGCGGCCCGACCGCGAAGAGGTTGACTGCGGCCAACACACAAAAGACGAAGCGCATGGCCTCGTCAGCCCAGAGGTGTCGGAAGCCCTCGGCGATCGATGCCCACAGGCGAAGGGTCTCGGCAGGCGCGACGGCGACGGGTACGGGTCGCATCAGCACGAACGTGGCCGCAGAGATCGCGAAGGTGGCCGCATCGAGCCCGAGTGCCAGCCCGACTCCCACGGTGGAGCTCGAGGCCGTGGCGATGACCACCCCGGCCAGTGTCGGGCCGACGAACGCCGTGAGCTGGGTCGCGCCCATGATGACGGCGTTGCCTGCTTGGAGGTCATCGCGCTGCACCAGGGTCGGGACCATGCTGTTCTCAGCGGGTACCGAGAAGCCGGCGATCAGGCCGAAGCCGAGCGCGAACCCGTAGAGCATCCACATCTGCGCCGCCCCGACCAGCACGGTCGTCGCCATCACCGAGGTGAGCACGGCTCGCACCACGTCCGCGGTGAGCATCACGCGTCGTGGCGAGATCCGGTCGGTGACCGCACCGCCGATGAGCATGAACATGGCCCGGGGGATTCCCTCGAGCGCCAGGACGATCCCCAACGCGAGCGGGTCATCGCTCAGCTGGAGCGCGAGCCAGGGCGTGGCGATCAGTGCGAACTGATCACCGAGCAACGACGTCGAGGTCCCGGCCAACAGGAGGCGGAAGTCACGAAGTGAGAGGACCCGACGCGCCGCTCCGCGTCCCGCGGGGGCTGGGGTGTTGTCGTGGGAGAGCGCTGCCTGGGCCATCGGTGTCCGCCTTGTCGTCGTACCTCCCACCCAACCCCTGTGGCCGGGGGCAATTCATCCGGCTGCGGACGGATCATCGACTCCGTCTTGCGACGGACATCAGCCCTTGCCGCGGTCGCGAAGCAGTCTCACCCTGACTGACTCGCCGGGAGGCCGCGCTGCTAGCGTCGGAAACGACCGCGTTGACCTCGAGCGAGGAGTTCCCGTGAGCACCAGTCCCCTGAAGGTGGCCGTCACCGGTGCGGCCGGTCAGATCGGCTACAGCCTCCTGTTCCGTCTCGCGAGTGGCTCTCTCCTCGGACCCGACCGCCCCATCGAGCTCCGGCTGCTGGAGATCGAACCCGCGCTGAAGGCGCTCGAGGGCGTCGTGATGGAGCTGGACGACTGCGCGTTCTCCACGCTCTCCAACGTCGAGGTCGGCTCCGACCCGACGAAGGTCTTCGAGGGCGTCAACCTCGCCCTGCTCGTCGGTGCCCGGCCTCGCGGCCCCGGCATGGAGCGCAGCGATCTGCTCGAGGCCAACGGCGCGATCTTCACCGCTCAGGGCAAGGCGCTCAACGCGGTGGCGGCCGACGACGTGCGGATCGGCGTCACCGGCAACCCGGCCAACACCAACGCGCTCATCGCGATGACCAACGCCCCCGACATCCCTCAGGAACAGTTCTCCGCGCTCACCCGCCTCGACCACAACCGGGCGATCTCCCAGCTTGCGGCCAGAACCGGGGCGCCGGTCACCGACATCTCCCGGATGACGATCTGGGGCAACCACTCGGCCACGCAGTACCCCGACCTCTTCCACGCCGACATCGCCGGCCGCAACGCCGCCGAGGTCGTCGCCGACCAGGCCTGGGTCGAGAGCGAGTTCATCCCCACCGTCGCCAAGCGCGGCGCCGCGATCATCGCGGCCCGGGGGTCTTCGTCGGCGGCCTCGGCCGCCTCAGCCACCGTCGACGCCGCCCGAGACTGGCTGCTCGGCTCACCTGAGGGCGACTGGGTCTCCATGGCGGTCGTCTCCGACGGCTCGTACGACGTGCCCGAGGGCCTGGTGTCGTCGTTCCCGGTGACCACGCGCGACGGCTCGTGGGAGATAGTGCAGGGCCTCGAGATCAACGACTTCTCCCGCATCCGCATCGACGCCACGACCGCCGAGCTCGCCGACGAGCGTGCGGCGGTCACCGCCCTCGGTTTGATCTAGGCCTCGAGCAGCGGGCTTCGCCCGGCGAGCGGTCTCGGAAGTGCTGGACCGGATCAGCCTGGCTGGTTGGGGATCGACGCCGCGAGGAAGATCAGCAGTCCACCCAGCCCACCCATCAGGGCGGCGTCGACCAGGCGCGGTCGAACCCCCAGCATGCCGGCGCTACGTTCCGAGAGCACCAGTCGTACGCAGGCGCCGAAGATCAGCGCACCGCCGATCCAGGTGATGCCGGTGCGCCAGCTCCCCCAGGCGACGATCCCGAGCCCGGCCAGGGTCACCCCCACCACGAGCAGGTAGAAGAAGCCACCGATCGTCGAGGGGTAGCGGCGCGACGCCGCGGCCGAGCCGCTACCAGCAACGCGCCCGTCGACGAGCTCCTCGGCCGAGACCGCGGGGATGTCGCCCTCTCCCCAGGGTTCCGCGGCGTCGGGCATCGATCAGCCCAACGCCTTTTCGGCGATGGACACGATGTTCGACAACAGCATCGCCCGGGTCATCGGCCCGACCCCGCCGGGGTTCGGCGAGACCCAGCCGGCCACCTCCCAGACGTTGTCCGCAACGTCGCCGGCGAGCTTGCCGTCGACTCGGGAGACACCCACGTCGAGCACGGCGGCGCCCGGCTTCACCATGTCACCGCGGATGATGCCGGGGACACCGGCTGCGGCAACGACGATGTCGGCCGAACGCACGTGGGACGCCAGGTCCACCGTGCCGGTGTGACAGAGCGTGACGGTGGCGTTCTCCGACTTCCGGGTCAGCAGCAGTCCCAGCGGACGTCCCACCGTCACCCCGCGTCCGACGACGACGACCTCGGCTCCGGCGATCGCCACGTCGTGGCGGCGCAAGAGCTCCACGATCCCCGCGGGCGTGCACGGCAGCGGGGCTTCGTGCCCGAGCACCAGCCAACCGAGGTTCTGTGGGTGCAGGCCATCGGCGTCCTTGGCGGGGTCGATCAGTCCGAGCACCCGGTTCTCGTCACGACCGCGTGGCAGCGGCAGCTGCACGATGTAGCCGGTACACGCGTGGTCCTCGTTGAGCGTGCGCACGGCGTCCTCGATCTCGCCCTGGCCGGCGGCCTCGGGAAGGTCGACCCGGATCGACTCGATGCCTACCTCGGCGCAGTCCTTGTGCTTCCCCGCGACGTACCACCGGGAACCAGGGTCGTCGCCGACCAGCACGGTGCCGAGACCGGGAACGACACCCTGCTCACGCAGCTTCGTCACTCTGTCGGTCAGCTCGGACTTGATGGCGCGGGCAGTAGCGGTTCCGTCGAGGGTCTGTGCAGTCACGAGGGCATCCTAGGTGGACAGCCCAGCGCAGGCCCCGGTAGCCAGCCGTGCGAGTCGGACGGCCAGCGTCGGATCGAGGTCAGTGGAAGAAGTGACGGGTGCCGGTGAGGTACATCGTGACCCCCGCCTCCCGCGCGGCGGACACGACCTCCGCGTCGCGCACCGAGCCTCCCGGCTGGACGATCGCGCGAACGCCGGCGTCGATCAGGATCTGCGGACCGTCCGGGAACGGGAAGAAGGCATCCGAGGCCGCGACGGACCCGCTGGCCCGCTCACCCGCCCGCTCGACGGCGAGTCGTGCGGAGTCCACCCGGTTGACCTGGCCCATGCCGACACCGACCGACGCTCGGTCGTGGGCGAGCAGGATCGCGTTGGACTTGACCGCCCGGCACGCCCGCCAGGCGAAGGCGAGGTCGGCCAGGGTGCCCTCGTCCGCGGGATCGCCGGTCATCAGGGTCCAGGTCGCGGGGTCGTCACCGGGCGCGTCGACGGCATCGCGCAGCTGCATGAGCAGCCCGCCGCTGATCGGTCGGGTCTCGGGTCCGCCCCGGTCCAGGGGCTCACAGGTGAGCAGACGGATGTTCTTCTTCGCAGTCAGGATCTCGACCGCCCCGGCGTCGTAGGCCGGGGCCACGACGACCTCGGTGAAGACCTCGGCGACCTGCTCGGCCATCTCCGTCGAGACCGGGGTGTTGGTGGCGATCACGCCACCGAACGCCGACACGGGGTCGCAGGCGTGCGCCTTGCGGTGGGCTTGGGCAACGTCGGCGCCGACGGCCAGGCCGCACGGGTTCGCGTGCTTGATGATCGCGACCGCCGGCTCGTCGAAGTCGTAGGCCGCGCGTCGCGCGGCGTCCGCATCCACATAGTTGTTGTACGACATCTCCTTGCCGTGCAGCTGGGTCGCCTGCGCGAGACCGGGGGCGGGTGCGAACCCGTTGGTGTAGAGGGCGGCCGGCTGATGCGGGTTCTCGCCGTACCGGAGCACCGCAGCCTTGTCCCAGGTGCCACCGACCCAGGCCGGAAAGCCGCTGCCTTCGGAGGTGTCGGTGAGCACGCTGCCCATCCACGACGCCACGTGGACGTCGTACGTGGCGGTGTGGACGAAGGCCTCGGCGGCCAGCTGCTTGCGCTCCTCCAGGGTGAAGCCACCGGCGGCGACGGCGGCGAGCAGGTCGCCGTAGCGCTGCGGGGAGGTCACGATCGCGACCGAGGGGTGGTTCTTGGCAGCGGCGCGGACCATCGAGGGGCCGCCGATGTCGATCTGTTCGACGCACTCGTCCTGGGTCGCACCGGACCTCACCGTGTCGGTGAACGGATACAGGTTGGAGACCACCAGGTCGAACGGCTCGACGCCCAACTCCTCCAGCTGGGCCACGTGAGAGTCCAGCCGACGGTCGGCCAGGATCCCGGCGTGCACCGCCGGGTGGAGCGTCTTGACCCGTCCGTCGAGACACTCGGGGAAACCGGTCAGCTCCTCGACCCGGGTCACGGGCACGCCGAGCCCGTCGATCAGCGCAGCCGAGCCACCGGTCGACACGAGTGCCACGCCTGCGTCGTGGAGGCCGCGGACCAGGTCCTCCAACCCGGACTTGTCGTAGACGGACACGAGTGCCCGCCGGATTGCGATCCGCGCATCGGTCATCGACCGAACCTGACCTTCCTGTCGGAAACGGTGAACCCTTCTCGGGCCAGCCGGCCCACGGCCTGGACGAGCATCGCCCGCTCGGCCGTCTTGATCCGTTCGTGGAGGCTCTCCACGGTGTCGTCGTCCGCGACCGGCACCGCGCGTTGCGCGACGATGGGGCCCGTGTCGACACCCCCGTCCACGACGAAGAGAGTCGCACCCGTCACCTTCACTCCATAGGCCAGGGCGTCGGCGGGCCCGTGCCTGCCGGGAAATGACGGAGACAGCGCCGGATGGGTGTTGACGACCCGTCCACCCAGCGCGCCCAGGAAGTCCTCGCTGAGCAGCTTCATGAAGCCGGCGAGGACCACCAGGTCCGGGTCGTATCCGGTGACGATGTCGCGGACGGCACGGTCCCAAGCCTCCCGGGTCTCGAACTGGCTGATCCTGCTCACGAACGTGGGGACCCCGCTGCGCTGAGCCCGGGCCAGGCCCTCGATCCCGTCCCGGTCGGCTCCGACGGCCACGACCTCGGCGCCGTACTCGGGGTCCGAGCAGGCGTCGAGCAACGCCTGGAGGTTGGTGCCGGACCCGGAGACGAGCACGACCAGGCGCGCAGGTGGGGGGGTGGACACGGCGGCAGTGTAGCGAGCGCGGAGGGCCGACCCAGCCGCCACTCAGGCCACGGTCGCGCGGGCGCGGCGGCGCTGCCAGGCGGTCGCGATCAGACCACCCACGAGGCCGCCGAGGCCGAAGGCCGGGACGGCATGGGTCAGCGTGTCGACCACGACAGGACCAACCTCCTGCATCCGGCCAGGCCCCACCGAGCCGCCGGCCAACGCTGCGGCGACCGCGAACCCGATGCCCGCCAGCACCCCCCCGACACCGCCGCGCAGCGCGCCGTGGTCCCAGCGCAGCGTCGGGTACCTTCGCTGGGCGCGCAGCGTGGCCACGACGGCAGTCATCGTCGGCACCACCATCAGGTACGCCGCCCAGGCCGGTGGAGCCCCGATGCCCGGCAACGCCGCCAGCATCGGAAAGAGAGGCAGCGGACCGAGGACGACCGCGGTGGGGGCGACGAGCGTGCCGGCGCCGACGGCGAAGCCCGGGCCGAGCAGATACGCGCCCGCGAAGACGGCGGCGTTCGGCACCACGCTCGCGCTCACCGCGGTGACCGCGACCGTCGCACCGGTATCGGCGTGCAGCTGGGAGACGACGTTGGCCGCCTCTGCGGTATCGACCGCGAGTGCCACCACGAAGGCCAGCAACCCCACGAGGAGGAACAGCCGCAGGATGCGGCCCGCCGTGGCCAGGGTGGCCACGGCTCCAGGGGGCAACGGGGCGAGCCAGATCGCCATCCGGCCCGAACCGACAGCGATCGAGGGTCCGGCCACGAGCAGGGTGAGGGCAGCCACCCAGGTCAGGGTCCGTGCCTGCGACGCCTGGCTGGCGGCGTCGCTGGCCAAGGACAGGGCGAGCGCGGCGACGGCGGCGTACCCGAGACCGAACAGCAGGGTCGCCGAGGGCACGGTCCAGTCACGCTCGCCGTCGGCGATGCGGTCGGCGTCGGGGCCATGCCCTGAGACGGAGTCGCCCACGCGAGAACCCAGGCGCCACACCGCCCAGGCGCACACGACAGAGATGCCGAGCGGGACGGCGCTGATCCACGCGCCCTGCACCCTGACGCCCGAGCCGTGTGCCATCAGCCAGGCCAGCCCGCCGACGCGAAGCCCGTCCCGCGGAGCACCGTGGACGCCGGCGTCGGCAAGGAACCAGCCCGCCACCCCGAGGCCCAGACACACCATCAGCGTCCCCGCGGCCGCTGCGGCACCGCCCAGCACCGCCACGACCAGGAGCGGGCGCCGGTGTCGCAGGTCAGCGGGGGACACCGAACGAGGCGGTGAGAGGAGCGAGGTCATGACCGGCCCATCATCACGCGCCCCCAGGGCCCGGCGACGCTGCCACGCCGAGTCCCGCCAACGTGCGAGGGCTACCCGGCCTCACGTACCGTGGACGGGCCATGAAGGATCCCTCCGGTTTCGACGCGTTCTACGCCGATGTTCGCGACCGGCTCCTGCACCAGACCTACGCGCTCACCGGTGACCTTCCCGCCTCCCAGACCGCCGTCCGCGACTCGTTCATCCACGCGTGGCACCACTGGCGCAAGGTGTCCCACCTCCCGGACGCGGAGGCCTGGGCTCGTCCGGTCGCCTGGGCCCACGCCCGCCGCCGTAGCGGCGCCCGCATCTGGCACCGGGACAAGAGCACCGACCCGGAGGTGGCCGGGACCCTGGACGCCCTGGGCAGGCTCACCGACATGCAGCGGTCGGTTCTGGTGCTCGCGCACCTGACCTCTCAGCCGCTGGAGGCCCTTGCCAAGGAGGTCGGGCTGCCGAGGGATGCCGCCGAGCGCGAGCTCCAGACGGCGACGTCGCAGTACGCCCTCCACCGCGGCGCCGACTCCGCCACGATCCGTGCCTCGCTCGAGGCCCTGCGCGCTCCCACGGCCGACGCACCCTGGCCACGGAGCACGATCATCCGACGCGCGGGCACAGCCCGGCGCCGCGGGCACGCGTTCGTGGGGGTCGCGGCCGTGGTGTCCGTCCTGGTCCTCAGCGGCCTGGCCGTGACGCGCGCCGACGGCGTCCATCCTCAGCTCGCGAAGGAGCAGGAGCGGGTCACCCTCCAGCCCTTGCCGGAGCTGGTCGCGGAGCCGCCGGCCGACCTGTCCACCGACCAGCTGCTCGCAGCCGACCAGGTGAGCCGGGTCGCCCCGAAACTGGCGTGGGCGGTCGACAGCACCCAGGAGGACGCCGAGGTCGAGGAGCCGGTGCTGCCCTGTCAGTCAACCCCCGCCGCAGACCCGCGGTCCCAGCAGATCCTCGTGCGGGCCTTCGCCGGCAACGACGCGGCCGGCCGCACGGGGAAGCGGGCCGCCGCGCCCGCCACTGCCTACCAGTCCTCGGAACTGTCGCCGAACGCGCGGGCGGCACACCGTGCGTTCACCACCACGGCCGGCTGGTACGCCGGCTGCGCCCAGGGCCAGGTCCAGCTGCAGGAGACCCGTCGGGTCAGCGGTGTCGGCGACGAGGCCACCCTGGTGGTGCTGCGTTCCTGGGGCAGGCCGGCAGGCACGATGGTGGTGGGTGTCGCGCGGACGGGACGGGTGACCACGACCACGATGAGCAGCACGGCCACCCGCCCCCACCTCGACGCCTCCGGGACGCTGCTGGCCGCGGCGGTCAACGGCCTGTGCGGGACGCCGGGCAGCGGCCGCTGCGCCAGTCCACCTCGGCTGGTCCCCGCCCCCCCGATTCCCGTGGGCATCGTCCCCGGGATGCTCGACACCGTTGACCTACCCCAGGTGACCCAGATTCGCCAGCCATGGGTGGGCACGGAGCCCACCATGGCCCGCGGCAATGCCGCAGCGACCCAGTGCGACCAGACCGACTTCACCGGGCCGGCCGTCTCCCACGCCCTGACCCGATCGTTCCTGATCCCCGAGGCGCAGCTGCCCGATACGTTCGGCCTCACCCAGACGGTCGGCACGCTGCCGGCCCCTCGCGCCGCTGCCTTCGTCGAGACCATCCGCAAGCGCCTGGCGACCTGCGAGGACGACAATCTCGGCACCACGGTCACCCGAGTCGCCAACGAGTCGACCAAGCGCACCGACCTCACCGTGTGGAACGTCCAGGTCGAGATCTCCGACCAGCAGACGGTGACCTACCTGATGGGTGTCACGAGGGCCGGGAGCGCGGTCGCGCAGGTCGGCTTCACGCCCACGTCAGCGGTGCGGATGGCGCCCGGCGACTTCCTCGCGCTGGTGCGCCGGGCTGAGGCCCGGTTGCCGCAGATGCCGGCACCCAAGAAGGCCGAACGCTCGTCGGGCTGACCGGGCTCATGGCGATGGTCAGGTCAGCGACGCGAGGACCTCGCGCATCAGCTGCGCCGTCTCCGAGGGGGTCTTGCCCACCCGGACGCCGACGGCCTCCAGGGCCTCCTTCTTGGCCTGGGCGGTGCCGGACGAGCCGGACACGATCGCACCGGCATGGCCCATGGTCTTGCCCTCGGGGGCGGTGAAGCCGGCGACGTAGCCGATCACCGGCTTGGTGACGTGGTCCTTGATGTAGGCCGCGGCGCGCTCCTCGGCGTCACCGCCGATCTCGCCGATCATGACGATGGCGACCGTGTCCGGGTCGTTCTCGAACGCCTCGAGGCAGTCGATGTGCGTCGTGCCGATGATCGGGTCGCCGCCGATACCGACGGCCGAGGAGAAGCCGTGCTCGGCCAGCTCATACATCATCTGGTAGGTCAGCGTGCCGGACTTGGACACCAGACCGACCGGGCCGGACCCGGCGATCGTGGCGGGGATGATGCCGGCGTTGGACTTGCCGGGGCTGATCAGCCCCGGGCAGTTCGGGCCGACGATCCGACTGCCCTGGGCCGCGGCGTGGGCCCGGAACTCCGCGGTGTCGTGTACGGGCACGCCCTCAGTGATCACTACGATCAGGGGCATGCCGGCATCGACGGCCTCGATCACCGCAGCCTTGGTGAAGGCCGGCGGCACGAAGACCACGGAGACGTCGGCGCCGGTCTCGGCCATCGCGTCGGACACCGACCCGAAGACCGGGATGTCGGCGCCCTCGATCGTGACCTTCTCGCCCGCCTTGCGCGGGTTGACGCCACCCACGATGTTCGTACCCGAGGCAAGCATCCGCGTGGTGTGCTTCATGCCCTCGGAGCCGGTCATGCCCTGGACGACGACCTTGCTCTGGTCGGTCAGGAAGATTGCCATGTCGTGATGTCCTCTGTTCAATCCCACGTGTTCGGGCCCATGTTTCGAGCCCGGGGTTCGGTTTGTCGGATGTTCGGTCTCAGATGTTCGGTTCAGGCGTTCGCGAGCTCAGCGGCCTTGTCGGCCGCGCCGTCCATCGTGTCGACCAGCGTCACCAGGGGGTGGTTCGCCTCCTCGAGGATCTGCCGACCCAACTCGACATTGTTGCCGTCCAGGCGTACGACAAGCGGCTTGTCAGCCTCCTCGCCCAGCATCTCCAGCGCGTGCACGATGCCGTCGGCGACCGCATCACAGGCCGTGATACCGCCGAACACGTTGACGAAGACGCTCTTGACCTGGGCGTCACCCAGGATGATGTGCAGCCCGTCGGCCATCACCTGCGCCGAGGCCCCGCCACCGATGTCGAGGAAGTTCGCCGGCTTGACGCCGCCGTGCCTCTCTCCGGCGTAGGCCACGACGTCGAGCGTGGACATGACCAGTCCGGCGCCGTTGCCGATGATGCCGACGGCGCCGTCGAGCTTGACGTAGTTGAGGTCCTTCTCCTTGGCGGCAAGCTCGAGCGGGTCCTCCTCGGAGGCGACCTCGAAGTCGGCATGCTCGGGGTGGCGGAAGTCGGCGTTGGCGTCCAGCGACACCTTGCCGTCGAGGGCTTCCAGCCTGCCGTCGCCCAGGCGCACCAGCGGGTTCACCTCGACGAGCGTGGCGTCCTCCTTGATGAAGACGTCCCACAGCCGTTTGACCAGCTCCGCTGCCTGGCCGGCGACCTCGCCGGGGAACCCGGTCGCCGCGACGATCTCGTCGGCCTTGGCGTCGTCGACCCCGACCTGGGGGTCGATCGCGATCTTCGCCACGGCTTCGGGGTTCTCGACGGCAGTGACCTCGATCTCGACACCGCCCTCGATCGAGGCGATGCACAGGTAGTTGCGCTGCGCCCGGTCCACGAGAAAGGAGAAGTAGTACTCCTCTGCGATGTCGGCCGCCGGCGCAATCAGCACACGGTGGACGGTGTGGCCCTTGATGTCCATCCCGAGGATCTCCTCGGCCTTGGCCACGGCGTCCTGGGGGTTCTGGGCCAGCTTCACGCCGCCGGCCTTGCCGCGCCCGCCAACCTTGACCTGAGCCTTGACAACGACGCGGCCGCCCTGGGCCTCGGCAGCCGCCGCGGCCTCACCCGGTTCGGTGATCATCGTGCCGAGCGTGACCGCGACGCCGTGCTTCGCGAAGAGCTCCTTCGCCTGGTACTCCATGAGGTCCACGAGCAACGCCCTCCCAGAGGGTTGGTAGTTCAGTGTCATTGGCCGGGGTTGTTGTCCGGAGTCGTGGTCCGGGGCAACGACCGGGGATCGATGACTCGCACCCTAGTGGGCCGACACCGGCACCGGCCATGGTGGGGCGACCGCTCGCTGCGGAGATCGACCGCTCGACCGACGACGTGACAGACGCCATACCATCGGGACCGCCTGGCCCTGATTCGGGAGGAAATCGCCATTTCCGCCCGGAAGTCGTGGTGGTTTTGCACAATCGAAGGGCCCGTCAATTTCAACGTTCGTAACTCTTCCGTTACAGTCTGGACTCGTTGTCCTGACCCCCCGTCAGTAAGGGACACAAGAATGGGTAGCCACCGATCGGATCGCCGCGGCTCGCGCCGCAGCACCGAGGTGTCGACGACTCGCGCCAGGGCTCGGACCCCCAGTGTCGAGGTACCCCAGCACGCCTCGGACGCAGGAAAGCGGAAGGCCTCCGCTTCCCGCCACGCCGGCAGCCGCGGCCCGCTGATCCGCGGCCTGCCCTCGGTGCCCGTGCTGGCCGGTGTCGCGATCATGGCGGTCTCCATCGGCGGCGCCCTGAGCTCAGGCGTGGGCAGCGTTTCCCTTGACCCCGTGGCCATCGGCGCCCAGGCCCGCGGCGGCCTGGTGCAGGCCAGCGCCCTCAGCGGCACCAGCAAGGTGGCCAACAACGACCTGCTCAAGGGTCGCGGCCCGACGGTGAGCCGCAGCTCCTCGCGTGAGGCCTTGGCAGACGCCACCGACTCCGAGCTGGTCGAGGAGGCCGAGCGCCAGGCCAAGCAGCGCAACGCCGCGCTCGCCAAGTTCGCCGCGAAAGCAGAGGAGCAGTCGGACAAGATCCGACGGAACCTGTGGGTGATGCCCCTGAGCAGCTACCGCCTCTCGGCGGGCTTCGGCGAGGTCAGCTACCTCTGGTCCTCGGTCCACACTGGTCTGGACCTCTCCGCACCCTCGGGCACGCCGATCATGGCGATCGCGAACGGCGTCGTGACCGAGATCGGCTACGACGGCGCCTACGGCAACAAGACGGTGGTCACCCTGGCCGATGGCACCGAGCTGTGGTTCTGCCACCAGACGTCCTACGCCGTGAACGTGGGTGACGCGGTCCGCTCGGGCGAGGTCATCGGCTACGTCGGCTCGACCGGCAACACCACCGGCCCGCACCTGCACCTGGAGGTGCGTCCCGGCGGCGGCGACCCGGTCGACCCGTACGCCGCGCTCGTCGCGCACGGGCTCCAGCCCTGACCGTCGGCCGCTGACCGTCGGCCCCTGACTGTCGGCCCTGACTGTCGGCCCTGACTCTCAGAGCTTCTCGACCGGCGCGTAGCGCAGCAACAGGCGGCGTACTCCTTCGGAGCCGAAGTCGATCGACGCCACCGTCTTCTCCCCCTGGCCCTCCAGCGCCACGACCGTTCCCAGGCCCATCGAGGGGTGCAGCACCCGGTCGCCCGGGTCCAGGGACGGGATCGCCCGCGCCGGTTTGGACTTGGCCGCGGCGTCCACCCGGAGGGCAGCCGAGGAGAAGTTGCGGCGTCCGGCCGCTGTGGGACTGCCGAGTCGCTCGCCGCCGGTGCCACTGACGTCGGGCCGCCGCCACACGGTCTGGTCGGACTCCTCCCGGCGCCAGTCGACGAGGTCGACGGGAAGCTCGGAGAGGAATCTGGACGCCGGATTGTGGGAGGGGGCACCCCACGCCGAGCGCATCAGCGCCCGCGAGACGTAGAGCCGCTGCTCTGCCCTTGTCACGCCGACGTAGGCGAGCCGACGCTCCTCCTCCAGCTCGGGCTGGTCACCGAGGGAGCGCGCATGGGGGAAGACGCCGTCCTCGAGACCGGTGAGGAAGACCACCGGGAACTCCAGGCCCTTGGCGGTGTGCAGGGTCATCAGCGTGACCACCCCGTTGTCGTCGCCCTCGGGCTGGTCGGGGATCTGGTCGGTGTCCGCGACCAGAGCGACCCGCTCGAGGAAGTCCGAGAGGCCGGGGGTGAGAACCCCCGCCTCGACGTCGGTCGGGTCGGCCGACGGACCGGACACGGGGTCGTCGGAGAACTCGCGGGCGACGGCGACGAGCTCGGCGAGGTTCTCGACCCGCGTGGCGTCCTGGGGGTCGTCGGAGGCCTCCAGCTCGGCGAGGTACCCGGATCGTTCCAGCGCCGTCTCCACAATGACGTCGGGCCGCTCGCCGGCATCCACCATCGACTGGAGCTCCTCGACCATCGCGACGAAGCCCCGGATCGAGTTCAGGGAGCGGGTGGCGATCCCGGGTGCCTCGTCTGCCCGGCGCAGCGCCTCCCAGAAGGTGAGCCCCTCGCGCTCGGCGTAGGCGGCGACACAGGCCTCGGCCCGGTCACCGATGCCGCGCCGCGGGGTGTTGAGGATCCGGCGAAGCGAGATCTCGTCGGCCGGGTTGGCGAGCATGCGGAGATAGGCCAGCACGTCGCGGACCTCCCGGCGCTCGTAGAAGCGCACCCCGCCGACGACCTTGTACGGCATGCCGACACGGATGAACACCTCCTCGAACACGCGGGACTGGGCGTTGGTCCGGTAGAAGATCGCCACATCGGCCGGGCGGGCATCGCCGGTGTCGGTCAGTCGGTCGATCTCCTCGGAGACGAATCTGGCCTCGTCCCGCTCGTCGTCGGCGACATAGCCCACGATCTGCTCACCGGACCCGGCGTCCGACCACAGGCGCTTGGGCTTGCGGCCGGCGTTGTGGCCGATCACGGCGTTGGCCGCGGTCAGGATGTTCTGGGTGGAGCGGTAGTTCTGTTCCAGCAGGATCGAGGAGGCGTCCGGGAAGTCCTGCTCGAAGTCGAGGATGTTGCGGATGTTCGCTCCGCGGAAGGCATAGATCGACTGGTCCGCATCACCGACGACCATCAGCTCGGCCGCAGGCACCCGGCTCTCGTCAGGGCTTGCGAGCTCCTCGGGGTTGTCCGCGCAGAGCTGGTGGATCAGGGCGTACTGCGCGTGGTTGGTGTCCTGGTACTCGTCGACCAGCACGTGGCGGAACCTGCGGCGGTAGGTCTCCTTGACCTCCGGGAACCCCGCGAACAGGTGCACGGTCATCATGATCAGGTCGTCGAAGTCCAGGGCGTTCGCCTCGCGCAGTCGCCGCTGGTAGAGGGCGTAGGCCGCCGCACAGGTCTCCTCGAAGGAGTTGCGCGCGTCCTTGGCGACCTCCTCGTGGTCA
The DNA here is from genome assembly GCA_963812265.1 of uncultured Actinomycetota bacterium. Lineage (GTDB taxonomy): Bacteria > Actinomycetota > Actinomycetes > Propionibacteriales > Nocardioidaceae > Nocardioides. The sequence continues at coordinate 1,411,834 of CAWEUL010000001.1, read as the reverse complement.
CGCAACTCGTTCTTCGCATCGGAGACCCAGTGCAGGACCGCACCGGCTTGGTAGCGCCGCGGGTCGACGTCGAGATCGCGCAGCACCAGCGTCATCAGCCGCTTGGAGTCGGCTGCGTCGTAGATCGAGAAGCTGGACTTGAAGCCGAGCTTGTCGATCTCCTTGCGGAGAATACGCACACAGGCCGAGTGGAAGGTCGAGACCCACATCAGCCGCGCTCGCCGGCCGACCAGGTGCTCGACCCGCTCCTTCATCTCGTTGGCGGCCTTGTTGGTGAAGGTGATCGCCAGGATCGAGCCCGGGTGGGCCCCGCGCTCAGCTATCAGCCAGGCGATCCGACGGGTCAGGACTCTGGTCTTCCCGGAACCGGCGCCGGCGACCACCAGCAACGGTGCGCCGGCATGTGCCACCGCGGCCCGCTGGGGCTCGTTGAGACCCTCCAGAAGAGAATCCGCGGAGGGTCCCACCGGCCGGGCTCGGGGGTCGTCGACGCCCTCCAGGCCGGGGATCGGGAACGTCTCGGACATCTCGCGGCCAGCCTACGTGGCTGCGGAGACACCAGCGGCCGCGACGGATTGTGCCGGCCTCCGACTCACCAGAAGATCGCGACCGCCATGTTGAGCAGCGTGAGCGCGAGCAGGCCGCCGTACAGCCCCGTGGGGATCCGCTCCTTGCGGGAGTTCGCCATGACCAGCACCAGGATGACGAGCCCCACGCCGAACTTCACGCCCACCTTCGCGTGGTTGACAGTCTCGTCGCCGCTCTCCAGGACGCCGACGAGCAGCAGCCCTGCGACGAAGGCCAGGCCGATCCCGTCGCGCATGGCCGCGTTGACCGCCTTGGTCGGCTCGCGCAGCTGCACGACGAGGCCGCCGAACAGCGCCGCCCAACCGATGAAGTGGGCGAAGACGAGCACGTTCTCCAGGAGCGTCATACGACGCAGCGTAGTGGCCGGTCTCGGGGCACCGTCCGGGGGCGGCCCTGAGGCGGACCCTCCCGGCCTTCCTCTACCGTGGCCGTCATGGGGGACCCCGGCACCGACCGCGAGGCCTCGGTCGTGTCGACGACCGGGCTGACGATGGACTACGGCTCGGTGCTTGCCCTCGATGCGCTCGACGTGACCATGGGGCCGGGTGTCACGGCCCTGGTCGGGGCCAACGGCGCGGGCAAGTCCACGCTCATCAAGATCCTGCTCGGGCTGCTGACGCCGACCGCCGGGGCAGCACGGGTGATGGGCCACGACATCGCGGAGGGACGCCTCGACATCCGCCGTCAGGTCGGCTACATGCCTGAGCACGACTGCCTGCCGCCCGACGTCAGCGCCAGCGACTTCGTCGTGCACCTGGCGCGGATGTCGGGGCTCCCGCGAGCGTCTGCTCGTGAGCGGGCCGCCGACGTCCTGCGCCACGTGGGGCTCGCCGAGGAGCGCTACCGTCCGATGGGCGGCTACTCCACCGGCATGAAGCAGCGGGCGAAGCTCGCGCAGGCCCTGGTGCACGATCCGCGACTGGTCATGCTCGACGAACCCACCAACGGTCTCGATCCGGCCGCCCGCGAGGACATGTTGAGCCTGGTCCGCCGCATCGGACACGACTTCGGCATCGCCGTCCTGGTGACGTCCCACCTCCTGGGCGAGGTGGAGCGGGTGAGCGATCACGTGGTGGTGCTCGATGGTGGTCGGTTGCTGCGCGCCTCGGCCACCACGGACTTCCTCGGGGACACCGGGCTCCTGCTGGTGGAGGTCCTCGGCGAGGGCGATGCCCAGACGCGCATGGGGACCGGCCTGGCCGCCGAGGGGTTGCGCTGTCGGGCCCGTGGACGGTTCGTCGAGGTCGACCTGGATGGCGCGGGTGACCTCGCCGTCCACGACCTGGTGCGAGACGTGGCCAGCCGACTCGGGCTCGGGCTGGTGCGCGTGCAGGCCGACCATCGCCGCATCGAGGACGTCTTCTTGGAGGAGGTGCCCGATGCCAGCCACTCCGCCTGAGGTGCCCACGGGCAGTGTCATCCACGACCTCGGCTACCGTCGGTACACCGGACCGCGCCTGGGTGAGCGCGAGATCGCCCGATCGCTCTACCTCACCGGCCTGGGGAACGCCCTGGGCCTGGGCAGGTCGGGCCGTTCCAAGGTGGTGCCGTTCGCACTCCTCGCGCTCAACCTGCTCCCCTCGGTCATCATGATCGGTGTCATGGTGGTGGTCGGCCTCACGGAGCCACCCGTCAGCTACGCGGGCTACACGGGCGTGACCCAGATGCTCAGTGCGGTGTTCGTGGCCGCCCAGGCCCCGATCCTGTTCTCCCGGGACCTGCGCCACGGCTCGATCGTGCTCTATCTCTCCCGACCGCTGCACGCCGCCAGCTATGCGTTGGCCCGGTGGGCCGCGCTGGCGACGGCGATGGTCATCTTCCTGCTGGCGCCCGTGCTGCTTCTCTACGTCGGTGCTCTCCTCGCGGGCGCTGACTTCTCCGAACAAAGCAAGGACGCCGCCCTCGCCGCAGTGGCGGTGTGCTTGCTCGCGACGGTTCTCGCGTCGATCGCCGGACTGATCAGCGCGTGGTCCACCCGGCGCGGCTTCGCGGTGGTCGCGACGATCGCGGTGCTGCTCTTCCTCGACGGGGTGGTGAGCGCGATCCAGGGCATCGCCCTCGGCGAACGCCACCCCCTCGTGGGCGAGTTCGCCGGGCTGGTGTCGCCGTACCGGCTCTACCGAGGGCTGGTCGAGGCCCGCTTCGACGTCGATGCCTCGGCCATCACACCGCCGACGAGCGCCGGGATGGAGGTGGCGTATGCCTCCGTCCTGCTGCTGATGGCCGTGGGCGGAGCTGCCCTGCTGGTGCTGCGCTACCGACGGGTGGCGGCGCGATGAGCGTGCTCGAGCTGACCGCGGCCTCGCGCTGGTACGGCAACGTGGTGGCCGTCAACGACGTGACCATGCGCATCGGCCCCGGAGTCACCGGTCTGCTCGGGCCCAACGGCGCCGGCAAGTCGACGCTGATCGCCCTGATGTCGGGGTTCCTGGCCCCGTCGGCCGGAGAGGTGACCCTCGACGGCGAACGAGTCTGGCGACACACCGCGGCCTACCGGCAGATCGGGCTGGTCCCCGAGCGGGAGCTGAGCTTCGACTACCTGACGGGTCGACAGTTCGTGCGGGCCAACGCGGAGCTGCAGGGCCTTCCCCTGGCGGGTGCGGCCACCGACCACGCGATCGAGGTGGTCGAGCTGGTTGAGGCCGCGGACCGTCGCATCGGCACCTACAGCAAAGGCATGCGCCAGCGGATCAAGCTGGCCTCCGCTCTGGTGCACGACCCGGAGATCCTGCTGCTGGACGAGCCGTTCAACGGCGTCGACCCCCGCCAACGACTCCATCTGATGGAGCTGCTGCGCCGGATGGGCTCGGAGGGCCGCACCGTGCTGTTCAGCTCCCACATCCTCGAGGAAGTGGAGCAGCTCGCCCGTCACATCGAGGTGGTCGTGTCCGGACGACATGCAGCCTCCGGCGACTTCACTGCGATCCGACGGCTGATGACCGACCGGCCCGACCACTACGTCGTCGTCAGCAGCAACGACCGGGCGCTGGCCTCGCTGCTGATCGGGCAGTCCGCCGTCCGTGCGGTCGCGCTGCGGCCGGGAGGCGGCCTCGACGTCGAGGTTTCCGACTTCGGCACCTTCGTGCGCCGCCTGCCGATCATCGCGCAGGCCAGCGACGTGACGCTGCGCGAGCTGTTCCCGACCGACGAGTCCCTCGAGAGCGTCTTCTCCTACCTGGTGAGCTCATGAACACCACGATCCTCCGCCTCTCTCTGCAGTCGCTGCTCGGTCGCCGGCGCTTCTGGCTGCTGCTGGTCGTCCCCCTCCTGGTGGTCGCTCTGGCCGTCGTCGTACGCGCGCTGGCCGGCCGTGGCGCCGGCTACGCAGAGATCGTCTCCGTCGTCGGCCTCGGGCTCGCCCTTCCCCTGGTGGCGTTGCTGGCGACGTCCTCGGTCCTCGGCCCGGAGATCGACGACGGCTCGATCGTCTACCTGCTGGCCAAGCCGGTGAGCCGCTACTCCGTGGCCGTCAGCAAGTACGCCGCCGCGCTCGTCGGCACCTGGGTCTTCGCCGCGCTCCCGCTCTTCGTCGCCGCCCTGGTGATCGATGAGGTCCAGCCCGAGCGCGCACTGGCCTGGGGCGCTGCCGCACTCGTGGCATCGGCGGCGTACTGCGGACTCTTCCTCGTCCTGGCGGCGGTCACCCGGCATGCTGTCGTCGTAGGACTGCTGTTCGTCTTCGTCTGGGAAGGCCTGCTCGGCTCCTTGATGAGCGGGATCAAGTGGGTGAGCATTGGAGCCTGGGGGCGGCAGGTGGCCGCCTGGCTCGATGACCGCAACTTCTTGTCGAACGCCGACTCGACCGGGGTCTGGTACGCACTGATCGCTTCGGCTGTCGTCGTGGTCGGCGGCTGCTGGTTCGCCGGCGAGCGGCTGCGTTCCTTCGCCCTCACCGGGGAGCTCTGAGCGATGTCCGCGACCCCGCGGTTCGCCTCGGTGGTGCTCGACCGTTGTCCCCGCCCCGACCACCTGGACCTGATCGCCGTCCCGCTCCCCGCCGGAGCGTCCACCGACCCCGCCTGGTGGGCCGGTCGCATCTTCGGCCGGGCCGGGATCCCGCTGTGGGTGCTCGTCCTGATGGGGATCCGGCAGGTCGTGGTGCGGATCGTCGGTGTCCGACCTGCGCCCCGAGACGTCTTCTCCGTGCGCGAGGTCGTCGGCGAGGAGGCGCTGATCCAGGCCCGGGACCGGCACCTCGACTTCTGGTGCGCCGTCGGTGTCGATGACGCGGGTTCGCTGCTGCGGGTCGTCACCGCGGTGCAGCTGCACGGCTGGCGGGGTCGGCTCTACTGGTCGGTTGTGCGGCTCTTTCACGGCCCCGTGGTCGGCTCGATGCTGCGGCGCGCCGTACGCCGGAGCACCTAGCGCCGCACCCCGGGTCTCCGGCACCGAGCCGTCAGTGCCGTTCGGCCGCCGAGGTGCCACGATGCGTGGCTGAGTCGGAACCACGAGCGCTGGTGCTGCCTCGCAGGACGAGGCGGGTCGGGAACACGGTGGCGTGTTCGATGGGCTTGCCCGCGAGGGTGTCGACGACCAGCTGGGCGGCCGTCTCTCCCTGCTGACGGATGTCCTGGTGGATGGTCGTGAGGCCGAGCTCGGCGCCCAGTGGGTGGTCATCGATGCCGATCACCGAGAGGTCGCCCGGCACCGTGAGACCGGCGCTGCGAATCGCTCTCAGTGCACCCATCGCCAGCTCATCGGAGTGAGCGAACACCGCGGTGGGCAGGTGCCGGAGCGTGAGGAGCGAGGCCATAGCGTCGGCCCCGCCCGAGGAACCCCACGGAACCCGGGCGAACAGCTCGTGGTCGACCTTGATGCCTTCGGACTCCAGGGCATCGAGGTAGGCCAACGCTCGTCCGTCGACCGGCCACTCGGACTCGTTCGGGTCGATGGCATCGATCATGGCGATGCGGCGATGGCCCAGCTGCAGGAGGTGGTTCATGGCCTGGGTGCCGGCCAGGTGGTCGTCGATGCTGACACAGGGGTACGGCGCCAGCTGGCCACCTGCGGCGATGATCTCCACGCCCATCAACGCCAAGCGTTCCTGCTCCGCCTCGTTGACCGGGATCCCGACCACGAGGACCGCGTCAACCTTCCTGCGGGCGGGCAGTGCCTCGAAGAAGTCCGTGCGGCCCTCCCCCTCACCCACGCAGTAGAGCAGGACGTCGAGGTTCGCGTGTCTCAGCGTCGCTTCGATGCCGGTGAGCATCTCGCCGAAGTACCACCGGGCCAGGTGGGGGACGACGACGGCGACCCGACGGGTCAACCCTCCAGAGAGGGCGGAGGCGGCAGGCGAGACCACGTAGGCGAACTCACGCGCAGCGCGCAGCACCTTCTCACGGGTCGCGGGGGCGACGCCGGGAAGGTCGTTGAGAGCGCGCGAGGTCGTGGCCATGGATACTCCGGCGGCCCGGGCGATGTCTGCCATGTTGACCTGGCCCGGAAGCGTCGTCGGGGCGGGCGGGGCCGACTCCTCGGCCCTGGCCGGCCGCTGGTCCCCGTCACGCGGGCTCTTCTGCGCCATCAGGACGCCAGCATAGCCAATCAGCAAACGCTTCCACAACCATCGGCATGAACCCGCTTGACCTACCCAGCTGCAGTGTGCAAGAGTCTTGGAAACGTTTCCATTTTGTGCCTAGCCTGGAGGCAACCGTGACACCTCGATCCCTGATCGCCCGACTCTCGACACCGCTACGACGGCGACGCCGGGTGTCCGCGTCGCTCGGCGCCCTCCTGGTCGCGTCGGCCGCGCTCACCGCGTGTGGCGGCAGTGACGACGACAACACCGTCACCATCTGGGCCAGCGTCGACCAACCGATCATCGACGGCTTCCAAGAGCACATGGATGCTGCTGCGACCGAAGCCGGGATCGAGGTGAAGTTCGAGAAGGTCGAGAACATCAACCAGTTGATCATGACCAAGATCCAGGCCAACGACGCACCCGATATCGCACTGATCCCCCAGCCCGGCGTCGTGGGTGACATCGTCAGCCGGGGAGCGGCCTTCCCGCTGGACGACGTGGTCGATGTCGACTCCCTCGCGGAGACGATGATCCCGGGCACGCTGGAGGTCGGGACCTTCGACGACAAGCTCTACGGACTCCTCGTGCAGATGAACGTGAAGAGTCTGGTGCTCTACAACAAGCCGGCCTGGGAGAAGGCCGGCTACGAGGTCCCGCAGACCATCGACGAACTGAACGCCCTCACCGACCAGATCAAGGCCGATGGCGAGACCCCCTGGTGCATGGGGATCGAGGCAGACACGGCGACCGGCTGGCCCGCCACGGACTGGTTCGAGGACCTCATCATGCGCTACGGCGGCGTGGACGGCTACAACCAGTGGGTCTCCCACGAGATTCCCTTCGACTCCGACCTGGTGCGCGAGGCCGCCGCAGAGTTCGAGAATCTGATGTTCACCGAGGGCAACGTGCTCGGCGGACGCAAGGCGATCGCCAGCACCGGATTCGCCACCGCGGGCTACCCGATGTTCGACCCGGCAGGACCGAAGTGCTGGCTGTTCAAGCAGGGCAGCTTCATCCCGAACTTCATCGTCGAGGGCGCCGGGGCCAGCTTGGACGACATCGGCATCTTCGGATTCCCGCCGGCCGAAGCCGGCGGCGACAACCCCGTGCTGGGCGGCGGCGACCTCGCCGTGCTGATGAGCGACTCCGATGCCGCCAAGAAGGCCATGGAGCTTCTCGCCGACCCGGCCCTCGGGGTCGAGGCCGCGCCGACCAGCAGTTTCATCTCGCCGCACACGACGTTCGACACCAGCCTGTACCCGGACGCGCTGACCGCCGAGATGGCCCAGGTGGCCTACGACTCCACTGCCTTGCTGTTCGACGGGTCGGACCAGATGCCCGGAGAGGTGGGTTCCGGAACCTTCTGGAAGGAGATGACCCAGTGGATCGCCGATCAGCAGGATCTCGACACCACGCTGACCAACATCGACAACAGCTGGCCGGCCAGCTGACCTGACTCCGGTCGGGGGTGAGACGTGTCCTCGCGGGTCTCACCCCCGACCGGGCCGTACGGTCACCGCTCGCCGGTGGAGCAACGGCCGGGTCGCTACCCCCCGGGACTGAGGAAGGGCTGTGGCGATGACGCAGCAGACCATGCCACCGCCGTGGTGGCGCCATGCGGTGTTCTACGAGATCTACCTGCGGAGCTTCGCGGACGGCAACGCCGACGGCAACGGTGACCTCCGGGGCCTGACCCAGCGGCTCCCGTACGTGGCCGAGCTCGGCGTGGACGCCCTCTGGATCGCACCGTGGTACCCCTCACCCTTGGCCGACGGGGGATACGACATCACCGACTACCGGGCGATCCACCCCTCCTTCGGCTCGTTGTCCGATGCCCAGGACATGCTGGACACCGCCCACGGTCTCGGCCTGCGGGTGATCATCGATCTGGTCGCCAACCACACGTCCGTCGAGCACCCGTGGTTTCGCGAGGCGTTGGCGGCTGGGCCGGGCTCCCCGGAGCGCGGCCGCTATCTGTTTCGTGATGGCCGAGGCTCGCACGGTCAGGAACCGCCGAACAACTGGATCAGCGCGTTCGGAGGTTCGGCCTGGACGCGCATCGCCGAGCCGGACGGACGGCCCGGCCAGTGGTACCTCCACACCTTCGCGCCCCAGCAGCCCGACTTCGACTGGCGCTCCGAAGACGTGCGCGCGGAGTTCGACGAGATCCTGCGGTTCTGGCTCGACCTCGGAGTCGACGGGTTCCGCCTCGACGCCGTGCCGGCCATGGCCAAGATGGCCGGGCTTCCCGACGCGGACTACGGTGACCAGTCGCGGTTCGCCTCGTCCGAATGGGTCGACAACCCGCACTGGGACGTCGACGACGTCCATCACATCCTCCGTCGCTGGCGGGCAGTTCTGGACACCTATCCGGGCGACCGACTCTTCGTCGCCGAGGCCGTAGTGAACGGGCCCGCACGGCTCGCCCGGTACCTGCGCAGCGACGAGCTGCACACCGCCTTCAACTTCGACTACCTGCGCGCTGGCTGGGACGCCGAGAAGCTCCGGAGCTCGATCACCGGCACGCTGGCAGCACTCGCGTCCGTCGGCGCACCGGCCACCTGGGTCCTGTCGAACCACGACGAGGTCCGGCACCTGACGCGGCTCGCGGGCGACACCGGCTCGGAGCAGGGCCTCAGGCGGGCCCGGGCAGCGATCCTGCTGAGCCTGGCCCTACCCGGGGGCTTCTACCTGTATCAAGGCGAGGAGCTTGGGTTGGCCGAGGTCGAGGACCTCCCCGACCATGTCCTCCAGGACCCGGTGTACAGCAGGTCGGGAGGTGCCGTCCGCGGGAGGGACGGGTGCCGGGTGCCCTTGCCGTGGTCGGGACACCAGCCCCCCTTCGGCTTCTCGACGCCCGGCACGACCCCCTGGCTCCCCCAGCCGTCGAGCTGGGCGGCACTGAGCGTCGAGGCCCAGACCGGACAGCCCGACTCGATGCTCGAGCTCTATCGGCAGGCACTCGCGTTGCGGCGGCGATTCGCCGAGGAAACGGAGGAGCTCACCTGGCTGTCCGGCCCCGAGGAGGTCCTCCACTTCAGGCGCGGCCCGCGATCTCGCTGCCTGGTCAACCTGGGTGATCGCCCGATCCGGATCGAGGGGAGGCCCGAACTCTCGAGTGTCCCGATCGAGGGAACCCTCCTGCCGCCCGACGCGGCCGCCTGGTTCATCGACCCGGCTCCCGTCGACGAGAGTCGATCCGCACGGGTCCTCCCGGACTAGTCCTCGGGGTCGCCCGTGGGGTCGCCTTCGGCCGCCGAGGTGGCCGCGGGCCCTGGGCGGCCGCCGTACCGGTGGGTTCATCACGGTATGTCGCCGAACCCTCGGTTCCCACGCCCTGCCCATCCCGGGAAGCGTGGTTTGACCGACATACCGTGATGAAACAGCGGCCGCGTCGCCCCGCGAGCCGACGACCAAGGCGCTACAGCAGCCGGCGGTCGGAGGCCCAGCGGGTGAGCTCGTGGCGAGAGGAGAGCTGCAGCTTGCGGAGCACGTTGGACATGTGGGTCTCCACGGTCTTGATCGAGATGAACAGCTCCTTGGCGACCTCCTTGTAGGCGTAGCCCCGGGCGATCAGCCGCATCACCTCCCGCTCTCGCTCGGTGAGCCGGTCGAGGTCCTCGTCGATGGCAGCGACGTCGATCGACCCCGCGAACGCGTCCAGCACGAAACCGGCCAGTCGCGGCGAGAACACGGCGTCTCCCTCGGCCACCCGGCCGATCGCGGCGACCAGCTCGGGCCCGGTGATGGTCTTCGTGACGTACCCGCGGGCCCCGCCACGGATGGTGCCGATCACATCCTCCGCGGCGTCGCTGACCGACAGTGCGAGATAGCGGGTGTCGGGCGAGGACGCCTGGCGCATCACCTCGACACCGCCCCCACCCGGCAGGTGGACATCGAGCAGGACGACCTCGGGCTGGTCCCGGTTGATCGCCACGACCGCCTCGGCCACGTCGGCCGCCTCGTCGAGGATCTCGACCTTGCCGGCGCCGGCGGCCGCCAGCTCGGCTCGTACCCCCGCCCGGAACATCGCGTGGTCGTCGACGAGAACCACCCGTACGGCGGCCGGGGGACGCTCGGTCTCAGTCATCGCTGTCTCCTTCTCGGGCCAGGTGCAGGCGCACCTCGGTCCCCTCTCCGGGCTCGGACCGGATCTCGGCGCTGCCGCCGTGCCGTTCCATCCGGTCGATGATGCTGCCACGCAGGCCGTGCCGGTCGTCGGGAACCTCCGCCAGGACGAATCCCGCACCCCGGTCGCGGACGAACACCTCGACCTGCCGCCCCGTGACCTCGGCGTAGACGTCGACGCGTCCGTCCCCGGCGTGCTTCGCCGCGTTGGTGACGGCCTCGCGGGTCGCGTTGACGACCGGTCGGAGCGGCTCGGTCAGTGGGCAGTCGCCCACCGTGACCACGTCCACGGAGACTCCGTGCGCGTCCTCCACCTCGGCGCCGACGCCCCGCAGCGCCGAGGCCAGCGTGCTGTCGTCGGTCGAGCTCTCGGCGTAGAGCCAGGTCCGAAGGTCGCGCTCCTGGGCACGCGCCAGGCGCGCCACGGTGGGACCGTCCGCGGAGTTCTTCTGGATCAGCGCGAGGGTCTGCAGCACGGAGTCGTGCAGATGGGCGGCCAGGTCCGCGCGCTCCTGGGTACGCACCCGTTCGGCACGCTCGGCCGTCAGGTCGGAGGCGAGCCGGAACACCCAGGGCCCGACCACGATGGCCAGCCCGCCGATGCCGAGCAGCCCGGCCAGCACGAGGTCGCGGGCCATCCCCAGGTTGGGCGAGCGCAGCGAGAACAGCACCAGTGCCCCGAGCACCAGCGCGACTCCCGCAGCGACGCGGGCGTACGACGCCCAGCCGCCGCTGCCGAAGACCGCCCGCACGGGGTCGATCCGACCGGTGCTGTCCAGCCAGCGTTCACGCTGCGCCTCGTCGGCCTGCCGCCACAGCAGCGCGACCCCGGCGAGGCCGAGGGCGAGCGGCCAGAACACCAGGCCGCGGCCCACGACAGCCTCGAGGGCGAAAACCAACCCGATCCCGATCGCTCCGAGTGCGATCGCGGGGCCGAGGTCGGTGAGGCGGCGGACCCGGCCCGGGCGCTTCCCGGTGCGGGTGGCACTCTCCAGGCCAGGGGCAGCCTCCAGGAACGACGCGTCGGTGGGCAGGATCGCCCACAGGATCGCGTAGAGCGCGAGCCCCATCCCACCGAGCGCGGCGAGGAGCAGGAAGGTGACCCGCACCCAAAGCACGGGGAGCCCCAGATGGCGCGCGAGCCCGCTCGCGACCCCACCCAGAATCGGCTCCTGGGTGTCGCGGAAGGCGCGGCGCACCGGCCGGGCAGCGGGGAAGGGTGCAGTCATCTCACTCGTCATCGTCACACAGCGGAGGCCGCCGAACCATGAGGCACATCCCCGAGCCGACCCCGAGAGGGCGGGCCTGGACTCAGGCCTTGATCAGGGTCGTCCCCGATGGTGGCGCGGCCGGGCCTGGAGCACAGTGGAGACATGACCACGACACCTCCTGACGCACCGCACACCGAGCACGAGTCCACTTCCCCGCACACCGGCCCCCGGGTCACCCGTGAGGAGGTGCGCGACGTCTCTCGTCTGCGCCGGACCATTCTCGCCGACCGCAAGCTGGGCGGCGTCTGCGGCGGCGTTGCCCGCCATTTCGACATCGACCCGACGCTGGTGCGGGTGATCTTCGTGGTGCTTGCCTTCTTCGGTGGAGCCGGGCTGCTGCTGTACGTCGCTCTCTGGCTCCTGCTTCCCGAAGACGGCGCTCCCCAGGCGATCATCCCGCTCGACGAGCGCAGCCTCACCGTGGCGCTGGGCGGTCTCGTGGTCGTCGCCGCCATCGCGATGATCGGCGACTCGTGGGGCGTCTTCTGGTTCCCGTGGCCGCTCGCGGTCATCGGGCTGATCGTCCTCCTGGTCGTGATGAGCCGCACCAACCGCCGCACCCCTCCCCCGCCGCTGCCCTACCAGCCCGGCCAGGTTCCCCCGGCTCCGAACTACGCGTCCCCGAGCTACCAGCCCCCGAGCTACCAGCCGCCGAACCTCCCGGCTGCCGGCTACCCCGCTGCAAGCCACCCCACCGGGACGCAGCCCACCCCCGGCTACCCGACCACGGAGCCCGTCCCCGCCTCCGGGACGGCCACCTTCGGAGCAGCCGCGTCTGGCGCAGCCACCGCAGTGCCGCAGCCTCCTGCCCCGCCGCGCTACGGCGTACCGCAGAGTCCGGTTCCGCCGCGGCCGCGCGACCCGCGCAAGCGCGGGCCCATCCTGTTCTGGTTCACACTGGCCCTGGTGACGCTGGCCATGGGTGTGCTCGGGATGGCTGACGTGTACGGCGCCGACGTTCCTCCCTCGGCCTACCCCGCGCTCGCCACCGGGCTCGTCGGCCTGATGCTGCTGGTGGGTGCGTTCTTCGGCCGCGCCGGTGGCCTGATCCTGTTGGGGCTGGTCACGACGACCGTCCTGGCCGGGGTCACCGTCGGGGAGAACGTCAACACCGAGACGCTAACCTTCAGGCCCACGACCGCAGCCGACCTCATCGGGGGCTACTCCCAGGGGGCCGGAGAGATGGTGGTCGACCTGCGCGGCGTGACCGATCTGTCCACCCTCGACGGCCGCACCCTCACCCTCGAGACGGGCGCGGGCCGGATCGAGGTCATCGTCCCGGACGGGATCGACGTGGTGGCCTCGGGAAGCGCGGCAGCCGGCGACCTCCAGATCTTCGACACCTCCCGCGACGGGATCGGCGTCGATCTGACCAGCCGACTCGACGTGCCGGCCGAACAGGCCACGCTCACCATCGACGCCGAGCTGGGCTTTGGTGAGATCGTCATCCACACCGCCGATGCGGGACAGTGAAGGAGCAACCCATGACCACCACCAACGACACCATCGCCCACGACGGCCGGGTGCACCCCGTGCACGTCGCCCACCTCGTGATGGGCCTGGCCTTCCTCGGCCTGGTCGGCGTCTGGGCCGCTGTGCAGTACGACGTCGTCCCGACCGAGGACGTGCGCTGGCTGCTGCCGCTTCCGTGGGTCTTCGCGGGCGTCGCCGGACTGTTGGCCGTGACCCTGTCCGGCCGCGGCCGCCGCGACCGCCGAGACGCCAGCACCTCCCAGCAGGGCTGGGTCGTCCCCGCCGCCGAGAGCGATGACGACACCGCCATCACCACCGCAGAAACCATCGAGACCACCGAGGAGCAGCAATGACCACCGAACAGAACCCCCAGCCCACCTCCCACACCGGCACCAGCACCAGCACCGACCAGGCACCGCAGCCGCAGGCGCAGGGCTCCCCCGGACCACAGAGTCAGCCCACCGCGACCCCCGGCTACGGCTACGCGCCGCCGAAGCGACTGGTACGCCGCCGCGATGACCGAATGCTCGGAGGCGTGTGCTCCGGGGTGGCCGACTATGTGGGCATCGACGTCACCGTCGTCCGGCTCCTGACCGTGCTGGGCGCGGTGTTCGGCCTCGGTAGCCTGGTGCTGATCTACCTGGTGATGTGGGTGGTCCTCCCCGAAGGCTGAGTCCCGCTGGTCCAGGAGCCCGCCCCGCGGGCGCCTGAGCCAGCCCACCATCGTGAGGCGCCCGGGGGGACGCCGCACCCCCGCCGGTGGATGAGCGGCCGCAGGCCGCGTGTGGACGCCGGTGGACAGACGAGGGTCGTGGGCCACGGGTCCGCGGCCCTCGTCGCACGTGCACGCCCGAGTCGCGGTGCGGCGCGCCGTACGCCATCATCGGACAGGTGACGTCTCTTCGCCTCGGCACGCTCGAGTCACACCCGGCGCTCGCCCACCTCGACCTCGTCTCGGCTCCGGTGGCCGCCGCGCTCACCGCCTGGGCACCCGCGCCCGAGGTCGGGGTGGTGGAGATCGATCCCGACCTGGCGGACACCGCGGCCCTGACCGAGGCGTGCAGACTCCCGCTCGAGGCGAGCGCGAACTGCGTGGTCGTGATGGGTCGCCGGGACGGCGAGGAGAGGGTTGCCGCCTGTGTGGTCGGGGCTCACACCCGCGCGGACGTCAACACCACGGTCCGCAAGCTGCTCGACGTGCGCAAGGCTTCCTTCCTGCCCATGGACCGCGCCGTGGAGGAATCCGGGATGGAGTACGGCGGCATCACGCCCATCGGGCTCCCCGCCGGATGGCGGGTACTCGTCGACGCGAGCCTGCGCGAGGTCCCGGTGGCCATCATCGGGTCGGGTCTGCGGCGCTCCAAGCTGCTGCTGCCCGGACGCCTGCTCACCGAGCTCCCCGGGGCGGAGTCAGTGGAGATGCTCGGCCGCCCGTTCTGAGGTGACGGTCGTCAGTCGCTCGCGGCACTCACGGCCGGCAGCGCGAACCAGCGGAGCGCATCGAAGTCCTCCCCGAGCTGGGCCGGCCGGCCGGGGTCAGGAGGGGTCGCCGCGGCGAAGATCTCCGAGGCCAGGTGCAGGTAGCCGCGCAGGGCCGCAGCCGGCGCTGTCGTCGTGTGCTGGGGGTAGGTCATGGTGCCGTCGGCGGCATAGGTGACCTCGCGCAACCGCAGTGGCGGCTCGATCGGCCCGCCCCGATGACGCCACAGGCCCGTGGCCGCGTCGAAGTGGTAGTCACCGAGCAGCCGCCAGCCGTCCCGTGCGACCATCCGCACCGCTTCGACGATGTAGTCGACGACCTCGTCGTCGAGGAAGTAGTTGAAGTTGACCCGCACCCAACCCGGCTTGATGCCCTCGCATCCGGTGGCGATCTGGGCCTCGAACTGGTGTGAGCGCTCCACGTCGATGTGCAGCAGTCGGTGCCCGTACGGGCCGGCGCACGAGCAGCCGCCACGGGTCTGGATCCCGAAGAGATCGTTGAGCAGCGCCACGACGTAGTTGTGATGGAGGTACTCCCCCGAGGGCGCCCTGACCACGAAGGACACGATCGAGAGCCTGCGGGCGTCGAGGTTGCCGAGGATCTCGATGCCCGGCTCGTCCCGCCAGGCCGTGACGGCTCGGCGGAGCAGGACCTCCTCGTGCTCCTGGATCGTCCTCACCCCGACGGCCTGCTTGAGCTGGAAGACCAGTCCCGCACGGATCGACTCAACGATGGCGGGCGTCCCGCCCTCCTCCCGGTGAGCCGGGTCGTCGAGGTAGCGGTGCTCGGTCGGGTTGACGTACATGACCGTGCCGCCTCCGGGGACCACGGGCACGCGGTTCGTCAGCAGCTCCTTGCGGACCACGAGGATGCCAGGTGTGCCGGGACCCCCGATGAACTTGTGGGGCGAGAGGAAGATCGCGTCCTTGGCGGCTGCCGGACGCTCGGCGGGCGTCATCTCGATGTCGACGTACGGCGCGCAGGCCGCGAAGTCCCACAGCGAGAGGGCGCCGTACTCATGGAGGAGCTCGGCGACGCCATGGGTGTCCGTCACGATCCCGGTGACGTTGCTTGCGGCCGAGAAGGAGCCGATCTTGAGGGGGCGGTCGGCGTACCGCTGGAGCTCCTCGCGGAGCCGGGCCCGGTCGATGTGCCCGTCGGGGTCCTCGGGGATCGTCACCACGTCGGCGATCGACTCGCGCCAGGGCAGCTCGTTGGAGTGGTGCTCGAAGGGGCCGATGAAGACGACGGGACGCTCGTCGGCGGGGATCTGGTCACGCAGGTGGTAGCGGTCGTCGAGCTGCGAGGGGATCCGGAGCCCGAGAATGCCGATGAGCTTGTCGATCGCCGCGGTGCTGCCCGCTCCGGTGAAGATCACCACCGTGTCGTCGTCGCCGCCGACCGCGTCTCGGATCAGCCGCCGCGCGTCCTCACGCAGGCGGGTCGTCTGCAGCCCGGTGCCGCTGGCCTCGGTGTGCGTGTTGGCGTAGCGCGGCAGCACCTCGCCGCGGATGAAGTCCTCGATGAAGGCGAGGCTGCGGCCGGAGGCCGTGTAGTCGGCGTACGTCACCCGACGCGGGCCGTACGGCGTCGACATCACCTGGTCGTCTCCGATCACCGCAGCGCGGATCCGCTCCAGGATCGGCGACGGCTGCGGGGTGTCGGGCACACCCCCACTCTAGGGGGGTCCCGCTACGTGGGCTTCGCCCACTGCTCCCAAAACGACTGGCTGCCGGACGCCCTGCGACCGTACTCTCGGACGAGTGCGCGAGCTCCCCTTCGACGACCCCGGAACCGCCGACCACCGGTCGCCCGGACGGTTCCTGTGGTGGATGGCCCGAGGACAGTGGCAGACCCTTCTCGGCGGGATGGCGTTCGGCATCCTCTGGATGAGCAGCCAGGCCGTGCTCCCCGCGATCCTAGGCCGGGCGATCGACCGCGGCGTCGCCGCCAAGGACACCTCCCAGCTCCTTCTGTGGACAGGTGTGATGCTCGCCATCGGACTCGTGCAGGCCGGCAGCGGCATCATGCGCCACCGGTTCGCAGTCACGAACTGGCTGACGGCTGCCTACCGCACGGTGCAGCTGGTCGCCCGCCACTCCGTGCACCTGGGCGCCACCCTGCCGCGGAAGGTGTCGACCGGTGAGGTCGTGGCGATCGGCACCTCCGACCTCTCCCACATCGGACAGGTCATGGACGTCTCTGCGCGGTTCTCCGGCGCGGTCGTGTCCTTCCTGCTCGTGTCGGTGATCCTGCTGAGCACCTCAGTGACCCTGGGCCTCGTCGTCCTGGTCGGCGTGCCCCTGCTGACCCTCGCTGTGGGTCCGATCCTTCGTCCGCTCCAGCGCCGCAGCGCCCACCAGCGTCACCTCATGGGCGAGCTCTCCAACACCGCCAGCGACATCGTCGGCGGACTCCGGGTGCTGCGCGGGATCGGCGGGGAGCAGGTCTTCCTCGGCCGCTACCGCCGCGAGTCGCAGACCACGCGCCGTGCCGGCGTCGAGGTCGCGCGACTTCAGTCGCTGCTCGACGCGTTGCAGGTGCTGCTTCCCGGCATCTTCGTCGTGGCGGTGACCTGGCTCGGCGCCCGAGCCGCGGTGCGCGGCGCGATCACGCCGGGCGAGCTGGTCGCGTTCTACGGGTACGCCGCGTTCCTGATGATCCCACTACGCACGGCCACCGAGTACGCCAACAAGATCATCCGGGCGCTCGTGTCCGCCCGCCGGGTGTGCCACGTGCTCGCGCTGGAACCCGACGTCCTCGACCCCGACGAGATCGTGGCGGCACCGCCGCCCGGTGCCGAGCTGTACGACGCGCGCAGCGGCCTGCGCCTGCGAACCGGCCGCCTGACCGCGCTGGTCTCGGAGACGCCCGACGAGTCAGCAGCGCTCGCCGATCGGCTGGGCATGGTCGCTGCGGAGGCCGACGACGACGTGACGCTGGGGGGGATCCCGCTTCCCCGTCTGGGTCGATCGCAGGTGCGCCGCCGCGTCCTGGTGTCCGACACGGCGGCCGCGCTGTTCTCCGGCCGCCTGGACGAGCGACTCGACGTGACCGGTCACGGGGACGTCGCGGCCGCCCTGACCACGGCGTCCTCCGACGACATCCTGGAGTCGCTGCCCGAGGGGATGCACTCGCTCGTGACGGAGCGGGGCCGCACCTTCTCGGGCGGTCAGCGGCAGCGCCTGGTGCTGGCCCGAGCGCTCGCGGCCGATCCCGAGATCCTGGTGCTGGTCGAGCCGACGTCCGCCGTCGACGCCCACACCGAGGCGCGCATCGCCGCCCGGCTGCGGGCCCATCGCGCGGGTCGGACGACGGTGGTCGCCACCTCGAGCCCCCTGGTGCTCGACGCCGTCGACGAGGTGGCCTACCTCCGCAGCGGCCGGGTCGTGTCCGTCGGCACCCACGAGGAGCTGCTGGCGCGCAACGCCGGCTACCGCGCCGTGGTGATCCGCACGACCGAGCTGGAGGAGGCCCGATGAGCACGATGCTGCCGGTCGCCGACGGCCCGGCGGTGCGCCGGTATGCCGGGCAGCTGGCCCGACGCCACCCGCGCATGCTCTGGAGCGCGCTGGGGCTGCACGTGGCCGCTGCCCTGGCGGCTCTCGCGGCACCACGCCTGCTCGGCGACCTGGTGCAGGCCGTGGAGACGGGCACGACCATGGGGTACGTCGACCGGGTCGCGTTGGTGCTGGCGGGTTTCCTGGTGCTGCAGACCGTGCTGACCCGGTTTGCCCGGTTCGTGAGCCAGGCGCTCGGCGAGCAGGTGCTGGCGGAGCTGCGCGAGGACTTCGTCGACAACGCGCTCAGCCTCCCGGTCGGGGTGGTCGAGTCCGCCGGTTCCGGTGACCTGCTCACGCGCACCAGCCGGGACGTCGACCAGCTCGGCTGGTCGGTCCGCTGGGCGCTTCCCGAGTGGACGATCGCGCTGGTGTCGGCAGTCCTCACGTTTGCCGCGGCCATCAGCGTCGGCTGGTGGGTGGCGCTGCCCTGCCTGTTCGGCGTCCCGCCCCTGGTGATCGGGCTGCGGTGGTACCTCGCGCGCGCCAGGGACGGCTACCTGCGCGAGAGCGCGTCGTACTCGCGGATCAACGCGACGCTGACCGAGACCGTCGAGGGCGCCCGCACCGTCGAGGCGCTGGGCCTCGAGGACGAGCAGGTCGGCAGGATCGACGACGACATCCGGGAGTCGTTCGCTGCCGAGAGGTACACGCTCTACCTGCGCACGGTCTTCTTCCCGAACATGGAGGTCGCCTACCTGATCCCCACCGTGCTGACGCTGCTCTTCGGCGGCTGGCTGTACGCCCGCGGCCAGGTGTCACTCGGGCACGTGACCACCGCGACGCTCTACGTGCAGATGCTCATCGACCCCGTCGACCGGGTGGTGTCGATCCTCGACGAGATCCAGATGGGTGCCGCGTCACTGGCGCGCCTGCTCGGGGTCGCGCAGGTGCCCGACGACCGTCAGGTCTCCGGGGCAGCGCCCGTCGACGAGCGGCTCGCCGCCGACGACGTCACGTTCTCCTACACCGAGGGCCGCGACGTGCTCCACGGCGTCTCGCTCGACGTCGGGCTGGGCGAGCGGATCGCCATGGTGGGGCCCTCCGGCGCCGGCAAGTCCACCCTGGGACGGCTCCTCGCGGGGATCCACCCGCCGCGCACGGGCTCGGTCACGGTCGGTGGTGTGGGCCTGGTCGAGCTGCCCCTCGATGACCTGCGCGGACACGTCGCGCTGGTGACTCAGGAGCACCACGTGTTCGTGGGCACGATCCGGGAGAACCTCGCCCTGGCCGCTCCGACGGGCGCCGGCGACGTGGAGGTCCGCGAGGCGCTGGCGGCGGTCGACGCCCTCGAGTGGATCGACGCGCTCCCCGAGGGGCTCGACACCGTCGTGGGCTCCGGCGGGCGCGCACTCACCGCGGCGCAGGCACAACAGGTCGCCCTCGGGCGGCTCGTCCTGGCTGATCCGCACACGCTCGTGCTCGACGAGGCCACCTCGCTGATCGACCCCCGCGCCGCGCGTCACCTCGAGCGCTCACTGGCGGCCGTGGTCCACGGGCGCACGGTCATCGCCATCGCCCACCGGCTGTTCTCCGCCCACGACGCCGACCGGGTGGCGGTCGTCGAGGACGGTCGGATCACCGAGTTCGGCTCGCACGAGGAGCTCGTCGCTGCCGGCGGCTCGTACGCCGCGCTGTGGGACTCATGGAACGGCCACCAGCGCGAGCCCACAGCTTCCGGGTAGCCGTCCCGGGTCCGGAGGCCTCACCACCGACCGTGGCCGGGCCTCGCCCGAGATGGGATCATGGTCCGATCAGCGAATCAGAGGACCGAAAGGGAAGCCGACATGGGAGCTGATCTGGGTACCGACACCCTCACCCATCTGCGCGAACCGGGCTGGATCACCGACGGAGGCCTCGAGACCACCCTCGTCTTCCACGAAGGGCTCGACCTGCCGGACTTCGCCGCGTTTCCGCTGCTCGACTCCGCCGACGGAAGACAGGCGCTGGAGCGCTATTTCGCGGCGTACCTCGACATCGCTGAGCGGGACGGCGTCGGGATGGTGCTGGACACCCCGACCTGGCGCGCGAGCTCCGACTGGGCGACCCGCCTGGGATACGACGACGAGGGGTTGGCCAGACTCACCCGCGATGCCGTGGTGTTCGCGCAGTCGCTGGGGGAAAGCAGACCCCACGTGCCCACTCTCGTCGACCTGGTCGCCGGACCACGAGGCGACGGTTACCTGGTCGGCGAAGCGATGACCGCGGACCAGGCAACCACCTACCACGGGCCACAGATCCGCATCGCAGCCGACGCCGGCGCCGATCTCGTCACGGCGGTGACGATGACCTACTCCGCCGAGGCGGTCGGCATCGCCAGGGCTGCTCAGGACGCCGGGATTCCCGCCGCGATCTCGTTCACGGTCGAGACCGACGGCCGGCTGCCGTCAGGTGAGTCACTCGGCGACGCGATCCAGCTCGTCGACTCGGAGACCGATGACTGGCCGGCGTACTTCATGGTCAACTGCGCCCACCCGACCCACTTCAAGTCGGAGCTGTCCCCCGGCGAGTCGTGGCTGGGACGGGTCCGGGGAGTGCGCGCCAATGCCTCGACGATGAGCCACGAAGAGCTGGACAACGCCGAGGTTCTTGACCGAGGCGACGTCCGTGGCCTCGCCGCGGAGTACGTCGACCTGATGGCGCTGCTGCCGGACCTGCGCCTCGTCGGAGGCTGCTGCGGCACCGACCACGAGCACGTCGACGAGATCAGCCGCGCCTGGCAGAACCGACTCGGAGGCTGACGCGACGAGACCGTCCGCGGCTGATGCCGAGGGACGCTAGCCGGAGGTCGGCACGTCGAACCGGATCCCGGTCCACTCCTCGCTCCGATTCCAGAGCTCGCGCCCCAGGGCGTCGTCGGCGGCGAAGGTGCTCAGCTTGGCCGGTCCGATCGGACCGCGCGACTCCCCGAACCGCTGCGGGCCGGTGTAGGACCCGGGAGCGGCCTCGGTCGCGGCGTACAAGGTCGGCCGGGCGCCCGCGGCGGCGGACTGGAAGAAGATCCGCGTCAACAGGGGCGCGACTCGCCCGACCAGCGGCACGGCGCCCATCCCGTCGGGCGAGGCGATCAGGTTGGTGGCCGACACCCCCGGATGCGCAGCCGTCGAGGTCACCGCCGAACCCGCCTCGCGGGCGCGTCGATGTAGCTCACGAGCGAACAGCAGATTGGCCAGCTTGGTCTGTGAGTAGGTCTTCGAAGGCTCATAGGCCCCGCTGGGATTGCCGTCCAGCACCGCGCGATCGCCCCCGAAGTGCGCGATCGAGGCGACGGTCACCACCCGCGGGCTCGAGGCCGACAGCAGGGCCGGCAGCAGCAACGCGGTCAGGGCAAAGTGCCCCAGGTGGTTGGTGCCGAACTGGAGCTCGAAGCCGTCCTCGGTCTCGCGGTAGCTCGGCGGGCGCATCACCCCGGCGTTGTTGACCAGCAGGTCCAGCGGTCCGCTCCAGCCGTCGGCGAACGCCCGGACGGAGCGCAGCGAGGACAGGTCGAGCGCCTCGACGCGCACCTCGCCTCCAAGCCCGGCGGCGGCTGCCTGTCCGGCTTCGAGGTTGCGGCAGGCCATCACCACGCTCGCGCCGTGTGCCGCGAGCTCCTGCGCGGTGACCAGGCCGATCCCGGAGTTGGCGCCGGTGACGACCGCCGTGAGCCCGCTCAGGTCGGGGAGGTCGGCAGCGGTCCAGCTCACCCCCTGGACGCTACCCGCCGTCCGGTGAGCTCCCGGCCGGTGGGCGGGCAGGGAGTCACATGAGGTCGTTCTCGAAGGCGTACGCCGCAGCAGCGGTGCGCGAGCCGACGTCGAGCTTGGTGAAGATGTTGGACAGGTGGCGGGCGACCGTCTTCTCGCTCACCACCAGCTCCGCGGCGATCTGGGCGTTGCTGCGCCCGGAGGCGACCAGGCGCAGCACTTCTACCTCGCGCCCGGTCAGGCCGCCCGGGAGCTCCGTGGGCCGGAGCCACCGGGCGGCCGCAGCGACGTCGGGCTGCGCCCCCAGCGAGTCCAAGGTGTCCCGTGCCCCGGCGACCTCGCGCCGTCCCGACTCCTCGTCCCCCATCTGTGCCAACGCACGCCCCACCAGTACCCGCACCCGGGCGCCCTCGTAGGTGTTCTCGGCCCGCCCCCACAGGTGGTGGGCCTTGCGCAGATAGGGAAGGGCACCGGCCGCGTCGCCGTCCGCCAGCTCCACGGCGCCCGCCGCGGCCGCCGCCTGCGCCTGTACCGGAAGGGATCCCAGGTGGTCGGCCAACCGGTCCAGGTCGAGGACGAGCGCGCGAGCCTCGTCGGCGGCGTCCACCGCGATGAGCACGTCGACGGCGGCAGGCAGCAGCCGGGCCCGGGCCACGGGCTCGGCCACCTCGCCCAGCAGGCGGCGTACGGCGGCTGCGGCTGCGGTGTCCTGTCCCCGCGCCAGCCAGAGTCGGGCCAGCCCGGGTTGCGGGTCGTAGCCGTGCTCCGACGCGCGTTGGTAGGCCGCCTCCGCCGCGTCGTGCTCTCCCTGTAGCCGGTGGACCTCGCCGCGCTCGTACTCCGCGAGGCCGACCGCGTCCTGCACTCCCATCTGCCGGTAGCGGGTCACTGCGAGCTCGAGCTCCTCGAGCGCCTCGGGCCACGCCCCCCGCTCGCGCATGACCTGGGCCCGGTGCACCGAGCACTGGCCTGTGAAGGCGACCAACCCCGGCTGCGCTGTGCACCACCGATGCAACGCGGTGGTCCACTCCGCGACCCGGCCGAAGTCGGAGATCTCCTGACAGCCCTCGATCGCGGTGCAGTACACGTTGCCGCACACGACCGCGGACAGCTCACCGGCCGCGGCGCCCGCCATCGACTCATCGAGGAGGGCCAGCCCGCCCGCGACGTCTCCGGAGAAGATCGCCAGCCGTCCCTGGGAGCAGAGTCCGAGCGCCAGAAGGTCCGGGTCGCCATGGGCGCGACCCGCGCTGGTGGTGGCGGCAGCGCAGGCGCTCGCCTCGGGCCATTCGCCCGCCCACAGGTGGCCGTACATGTGCAGGAAGCTCACATAGCCTCCCTCGACGGCCTCGGGGTCGAGGTCGTCGAGGAGCCGCTCCGCGCGCGAACCCCACCCGGCAGCGAGCGCCGGCTCACCGCCCGTCCCGAACATCATGGCCAGATAGAAGGCACACCGGACGGCACCGCCGGGATCACCACCATCCAGGAACGTCCGGAAGGCCCGCTGGTAGAAGTCGGCGGCGTCGTCCCGGCGCCCCAACAGGAACGCCGACTGCCCCGCTGACTTCAGGTCTCCGGCATCCATCTGGTCCCGGTCGACCCCGGCCCAGAGGTCCAGCGCCGCGACCCACTCGCCGCGCTCGAAGTCCGCGCGGGCCCGGCCCAGGTCCTCGACGATGCCCATGGCGCGCAGCTCCACCTCCAGTCGGGACGATACTCGCGGCGAGGTCCCGGCGGGCATGTCAGACAACCTGCGCCTGGCGACGCCCGGACGACGCCGCGTGGGCCACCACCCGGCGCGCCACGACCTCGGCGTCCCGGCCGACCCCGGGCAGGAGCATCGAGGAGAAGGAGTACTGGAAGCACAGCCCGCAGAAGAAGAGCCCCGGGACGTCGTCGGCGGCCCCGCGGTACTCCCGCGGCCAGCCGTCCTCGCCGATCACCGGCAGGTCGATCCACTCGAAGGACTGCCGGAAGCCGGTGGCCCACACCACGGTGTCGACGTCAAGAACGGTGTCGTCGGCCAGCAGCGGCCGACCGTCGCGGACCCCCACGACCCGCGCCTCGTGACGGACGACGCCCCGCTCAGCGAGGTCGCTGCGCTTGATCCGCAACATCGGGCCGCCATGGGTGCGCACCTGGCTCATCTCCTTCCGGCCGATCGGCGTCCGCCGCGTGAGGATGTGGCGCCAGGCGAAGAGCAACGCCGGGAAGGCCACCCGCATGCGCGGCGAGTCGATGCGCACCGGGATCTGGCCGCAGTCGCGGCCCACCAGCGTGGTGGGCCGGGTCTCGGCCACTTCGTAGGCGATGTCGGTGCCGGAGTGCGACGCACCGACCACGAGCACCGCCCCGTCCCGCAGCTGGCCGGGTCGGCGGTACTCGCTGGAGTGCAGCTGGAGAATCCCCGGGTCGAGCTCGCCCGCGCAGTCGGGGATCTGGGGCGTGCGGCCGAAGGTGCCCGTCGCCACCACCACCTGGTCACAGCTCACGGTGCCGGCGTCGGTCTCGACCAGGAAGCCTCCCCCCTCACCGGCCGCGAGCCGGTCGACGCGCACCCCGAGGCGCACCGGCAGCGTCCAACGGGCGGCGTAGGCCTCCAGGTAGGCAGCGACCTCGTCCTTGCCCGGGCACGACCAGGGGTCGCCGGGGAACGGCATGCCCGGGAGACCGTCGAACTTGGCCGGGGTGTAGAGCCGCAGGCTGTCCCACTGCCGCCGCCAGCCGTCGCCCACCCGGTCGCTGCGGTCCAGCACCACGCACTCCTTCCCGCGCTTCTGCAGGTGGTACGCCGTGGCCAGGCCGGCCTGGCCGGCTCCGATGATGACAGTCTCGATGTGCTCCATGGTTCCTCCTGGTGTGCTGGTTCGCCCCACGCTAGGAACCACCCCGCCCCAGCCGCGTCGGGCGAACTACCCATCCCTCTCGACCACGTGGGTGGTGACACCCACGTGTCGCGAGCCGCCGGGAGTGCCGAGAACTATGTCGAGACTTCTCGGCACGACCCCCGCGCTGATGCGTGGATCGCCGCGGCGATCAGTTAGCCTGAGGCCGGCTCGTCGGGCCGTCGGCCGGAGGGCTGCTCTCGGTGCCGCTAGTCATCGCACCGTCCCGGGGAGAGAGATCACCGCCATGCGCCACCGCTTTCGGCAGACGCTTCTGGCCGTCCTCGCCTGCGCGCTCCTGGCGCTCGCGGCCACGTCACCCTCGGCGCTTCTGTCGGCCGGCAAGGAGTCCGCCGCAGCCCAGACCCGTGCCGTTGCGGCTCGCGACGCACCCAACATCATCCTGGTCAGCACCGACGACCAGACCCTGTACGACCTGCGCTGGATGCCCATCACCCGCGAACTCATCGGCGGTCACGGCATCGACTTCACCGACGGCCTGTCGCCTCACTCGCTGTGCTGCCCGGCCCGGGCCGAGATGATGACCGGTCAGTACGGCCAGAACAACGGCGTCCACCACAACAACGGGCTGCATGGCGGATACAAGGCCCTCATCGATCCCGACAACACCATCGGCCGATGGCTCCAGCACGCCGGCTATCAGACAGCCATGGTCGGCAAGTACCTCAACGGCTACGGCCCCGCGGCGGAACGGCCCGAGGGCTGGGACCATTGGAACGCCTTCGTCGGGGTCACCGACTTCACGACTACGACCTACTTCAACGACGGCGCCCCGATCGTGCGCGAGGGCTACGTCGACGACATCACCAACGAGTATGCGCGTGACGTACATCGATGAGTTCAGCGGCGAGCAGCCCTTCTTCGTATGGATCTCGAACTACGCCCCACACCGCGCCCAGCATCGGCCAGGGTGGGCGGAGTACTGTCCTACCCCGCTCCACGCTTCCAGGGCATTCACTGACCGACGTGAAGTTGCCGGCGCTGAGCAGGCGGTCGTTCAACGAGGGAACGTTTCCGACCAACCGGCCATGACCCACGTGCCAAGGTGAGCAAGACGGACATGCAGCAGCGCTTCACCAGCCGCATCGAGGCGATCCAGGCGGCCGACGAGGGAGTCCGCGACCTGGTCGACAGCCTGGCGGCCAACAGCGAGTTGGACTCGACCTACATCTTCTTCGTCTCTGACAACGGCTACCTGCTCGGCGAGCACCGCCTCTCGCACAAGAACTACATCTACCGCGAGGCGATGGAGATCCCGTTCGCCGTCCGGGTGCCCGGCGCCCTCGAGCGCACAGTGTCCGACGTTCCCGTGACGCTCACCGACCTGGCGCCCACGTTCGCCGACCTGGCGGGCGCGACGCCGGAACGCCTGGTCGACGGAGAGTCATTCGCTGCGCTGCTGCGCGGAGAGCCCTTCACCTGGCGCGACACCCAACTGATCCAGACCGGGAAGAGCGGTGCGTCGCATGACGCCTGGCGGATCCGCGGGGCCCGCACCGCCCGGTACACCTACGGCAAGGACACGACCAACGGCTTCGAGCAGCTCTACGACCGGAAGCGAGCACCCCGAGAGGTTCGCAACGTGGCCGGCAAACCGACCTACCGCTACGTCCTTCGCGAGATGCGGCATCGGATGCGGGCGCTCAGGTCCTGCTCGGGGGCTGGCTGCTCGGTCGACTTCGGGCGGGTCCCGGCCCCACGCTGAGCCTGCGCCGCGCACTCCCATGGGCCGGTTGTTACCGTGACAGCGGACCTGTGGCATTGCGCCACGGGTGTCAGAGACGGGACGTCGATGAGGATCTCCATGCCGCTGGCCTACTCAGGCCATCCGCGTGCGGCCGCCGACCAGGTCGCCGCGTTCGAACAGGTGGGGCTGGACGGCGTCTGGGTCGCCGAGGCCTACGGCTTCGACGCGCCCACGTTGATGGGCTACCTGGCGGCGAAGACCGAGAACGTCGAGATCGGGTCGGCGATCCTGAACATCTACTCGCGCACCCCCGGCGCCCTCCTGCAGACCGTGGCCGGCCTCGACCACGTCTCGAGTGGCCGGGCGGTGCTGGGTCTGGGCGCCAGCGGCCCCCAGGTCATCGAGGGCTTCCACGGGGTCCCCTACGAGAAGCCCCTGGCGAGGACCCGCGAGGTGATCGACCTGGTCCGCCGCGGTCTGCGTCGGGAGGAACTGACCAGCGACGGGGTGTTCCAGCTGCCGCTGACGCGAGAACGCGGCGCCGTGACGGGTCTCGGCAAGCCGCTGAAGATCCTCACCCACCCCGAGCGCGACAGGGTGCCGATCTACGTCGCGGCGCTGACCCCGAAGAGCGTCGAGCAGGCGGCCTCGATCGCTGACGGCTGGATCCCCCACCTCTTCCACCCCGAGCGCGCCCACCTCGTCTGGGGCGAGGCCCTGGCCGCAGGCTCGCAGAAACGCGACCCGGCGCTCGGTCCGCTCGAGATCAACGCCGGTGGGATGGTCGCGATCGGCGAGGACCTCGACCGCGACGCGCTCCACGACCTCACCCGCCCGATCTTCGCGCTCTATGTCGGCGGGATGGGTGCCAAGGGCCGGAACTTCTACACCGACGTCGCCCGCGCCTACGGCTACGCGGAGGAGGCCGACGAGATCCAGGACCTCTACCTCGCCGGGAAGAAGCGCGAGGCAGAGGCACTGGTGCCACGCGAGTGGCTCGAGGCGGCCAACCTCATCGGGCCCGCGTCGTACGTCCGGGAGCGGATCGCTGCCTTCGCCGAAGCCGGGGTCACCAACCTGTCCGTCGTCCCTGTCGGCGACGACCCGGTAGGGGTCGTCGCCCAGCTCAAGGAGTGGGTCTCGTGAGCACACGCACCGTCTTCGAAACCGAGCACGAGGACTTCCGGGCCGCCGTAGGTGCCTTCCTCGACGAGCAGGTGGTGCCTTACCACGACCAGTGGGAGGCCGACGGGATCGTGAGCCGAGAGGTGTGGAAGCAGGCTGGGGCCCAGGGCCTGCTCGGTCTCCAGCTTGCCGAGGAGTACGGCGGCGGAGGCACCGACGACTTCCGTTTCAACGCCGTGATCGCCGAGGAGATGACCCGCAGAGGTGTCTACGGCTGCTCGTTCCCGCTCTTCAACGACATGATCGCGCCGTACTTCGCGGCACAGGCCACCGAGGAGCAGCAGCGACGCTGGCTCCCTGGCCTTTGTTCGGGTGAGCTGATCGCGGCGATCGCGATGACTGAGCCGGAGGCTGGTTCCGACCTGCAGGGCATCCGGACGACCGCGGTCGACGCCGGCGACCACTACGTGCTCAACGGGCAGAAGACCTTCATCTCCAACGGCATCCTCTCGGATCTTGTGGTCGTCGTCGCGCGTACCGACCCGGACGCCGGGCACGAGGGGATCTCGCTGCTGGTGGTCGAGCGCGGCATGTCCGGCTTCGAGCGCGGCCGCAACCTGGAGAAGGTCGGACAGCACGCTCAGGACACGGCCGAGCTGTTCTTCACCGACGTGAAGGTACCGAAGGAGAACCGCCTGGGACCCGAGGGCTCGGGGTTCGTCCAGCTCATGACGAACCTGTCCCAGGAGCGACTCTCGATGGCGGTGTCGGCGGCCGTCGCCTGCGAACGGGTCCTCGACATGTCGGTGGCGTACGCGCGGGAGCGCCGGGCCTTCGGCCGACCCATCGGCCGGTTCCAGCACAACCGCTTCCTGCTGGCCGAGATGGCCACCGAGGCGAGGATCGCGCGGGTCTTCGTCGACGACTGCTTGGCCCGGCACGTCCGCGGGGAGCTCGACGCCGCCACCGCGTCGATGGCGAAGTGGTGGGTGACCGAGCTGCAGGTGAAGTTGGTGGACCGTGGCGTGCAGCTGCACGGCGGCTACGGCTACATGACGGAGTACCCCATCGCGAAGGCCTACCTGAACTCTCGGGTGCAGACGATCTACGGCGGCACGACCGAGATCCAGAAGGAGATCATCGGCCGCTCGCTGGGCCTGTGAGCTCACCTGCGGTGCCGGGAGTGCTCGTCGGCGGCCGCCGGGGCGCCGTACCCCGACGGCGCCTCAGGGGAATCCCGGATGCGCGATGTCGGTGCTTTCTGCTGACATGGACCCATGCATCGACAGATCGCCGGCAAGCTGACCGGCCCCGTGACCAAGTGGATCGTCGTCGCCTTCTGGATCATCGCCGTCGTCGGCCTCGGCGGCTTCGCCGGCCAGCTGAGCGACGTGCAGAACAACGAGACCTCGTCGTGGCTCCCCGACAGCGCGGAGTCGACCCAGGCGCTGAGCAAGATGGAGGCGTTCCAGGACCCCAACGCCATCCCCACCACGATCGTCTATGAGCGCACCGGCGGGCTGACACCCGAGGACCTCGCTGCCGCGACGGCGCAGAAGGACGAGCTGGCCCAGCTCGAGGGCGTCACCGGAGACATCCTCGGGCCCATCCCGTCGGAGGACGGGCAGGCGATGCAGACGGTCGTCACGTTCGACCTGGGCAAGAACGGCTGGAACTTCATGCCCGACACGGTCAGCGAGATCCGCAAGATCGCCGAGACCGACGGCGGGCCGGCCGTCCACGTGACCGGAGCGGGCGGACAGGCCGCGGACTCCGCCGCCGCGTTCGAGGGACTCGACAGCACGCTGCTCTTCGCTGCGGGCGGCGTCGTCATCGTCATCCTGCTGCTCACCTACCGCAGCCCTCTTCTGTGGCTGCTGCCGGTGATCTCCGCGGTGATCGCCCTCGTCGTGGCCCAGGCTGCGGTCTACTTCATGGCCGAGTACGCCGATCTCACCGTCAACGGCCAGAGCCAGGGCATCCTCACGGTCCTGGTGTTCGGAGCCGGCACCGACTACGCCTTGCTGCTCGTGGCGCGCTACCGCGAGGAGCTACGACGCCATGAGGACCGGCACGAAGCCATGGCCTTCGCGCTGCACCGCGCCGCCCCGGCGATCATCGCCAGCGCGTCCACGGTCATCCTGGGCATGCTGTGCCTGCTCCTCGCGGACATGAACTCCACCTCAGGCCTGGGCCCGGTCTCAGCGATCGGGGTCGCCGTGGCGCTGCTCGTCATGATCACGCTCCTGCCCGCCCTGCTCGTGGTGTTCGGTCGCTGGATCTTCTGGCCCAAGCGGCCCGGCTTCGGCTCTGCCGAGCCGACCAGCACCGGCTTCTGGGCCACTGTCGGTCGGCGGATCGCTCGGGCCCCGCGCCCGGTCTGGATCGTCACCGCCCTGCTGCTGGCCGTGGCCTGCCTGGGCATGTTCAAGCTCGACGCCAACGGACTGACGACCGAGGAGTCCTACACCAAGGAGTTCGACTCGGTCGTGGGTCAGAAGGTGCTGACCGAGCACGAGCTGGCCGACGAGTCCAACCCGGTGATGGTCGTCGCCAACGCCGACCAGGCCCCGGCGGTGGCCGACGCGATGGCCGGGGTGGCCGGGCTCGGCGACCCGACCGAGCCGGTCGTCGTGGACGGCGTGGCGTTCATCACCGCGCCCGTCGAGGGGGACGCCACGTCCTCAGCCGCTTTCGCCACCGTCGACCAGGTTCGCGACGCGGTGCACGGAGTCGACGGCGCCGAGGCACTCGTGAGCGGCACCTCCGCGATCTTCGACGACGTGGAGAAGGCCTCCCAGCGCGACAACAAGGTGGTCATCCCAGCCGTGTTGATCGTGGTGATGCTGATCCTGACGCTACTGCTGCGCGCCATCGTGTCGCCCATCTTGTTGATCGCGACGGTGGTGCTCTCCTTCGGAGCCGCGCTGGGGCTCTCCTCGCTGCTGTTCCACTACGTCTTCGGCTTCGCCGGAACCGACGCGTCCATCCCGCTGTTCGTCTTCGTCTTCCTGGTCGCCCTCGGGATCGACTACAACATCTTCTTGATGACCCGGGTGCGCGAGGAGACCCAGACCCGCGGCACCCGGGAGGGCTCGCTGGTCGCGCTGGGCGCGACCGGCGGGGTGATCACCTCTGCGGGTGCGGTGCTCGCTGGGACGTTCCTGGTCCTCGCGACCCTTCCCTTGGTCGCGTTCGTCGAGATCGGCGTGGCCGTGGCGCTCGGCGTCCTCCTCGACACGTTGGTCGTGCGATCGGTGCTGGTCACGGCACTGAACCTCGACCTCGGCAGCCGGATCTGGTGGCCGAGCCGGCTCGACCGTGAACCGGCCACTCCCCCGTCGGCGACTCCCGAGAGTGTCGACGTCGGGGTCGGCGGCTGAGAGCTCACCCCCGGAGCGCGTCCACCGTCGCGGCGAGGCCTTCGGCCCAGGGCTTGGGCTTGAGCCCGAACGTGGCCGTCGCCTCGTCGGAGTCCAGCACGAACGGGTGCTCGAACTGGTGCGAGGTCTCACGCAGCTCCCGCACCAGCGGCACGACCTGGGCGGCGGCCAGCACCAGCCGCGGCATCCGGGTCACCCGTGGCACGGGGCCGCCGGTGATCGCAGCGACGTCCTCGACCACCTGGCGGAACGTCCGCGGCTCGGCCGTCGGGACGTGCCACGCCCGGCCCCAGGAGCGATCGTCAGTGGCCAGTCGCGCTGCCAGGGCACCGATGTCGTCGAGGTAGGTCCAGGAGTGCGGGGCATCAGGGACGCCCATCACCAGCCGCACCGTCTTGCCGGCCACGGCCGGCGACACGACGTACTCGTTGAGGAAGCTGGTCCCGCGGCCGGCGCCGGGTCCGTAGTAGTCCGAGGCCCGCAGCTCGGTTGCGCGAAGCCGTCCGGACTCGTGGGCCGCGAGCGCGTCGGCCCACATCTCCGCGCGGATCCGACCCTTGTGTCCGTGGGGCCGCAGTGCGGTCGCCTCTGTCATGGGAGCATCGACCCGCCCGTAGGCATACAGGTTCGACACCGTGACCAGGCCGGCTCCGGTGCGCTCGGCGGCGCTGAGGAGTGCCTGGGCCACGGGCGGCCAGTCCCGCTCCCACTGGGTGTACTTCGAGGGGTTCACGGCATTGACGATGCTCGCTGCCCCGCGCGCCACGTCGCTGAGCGACTCGGCGTCCGCAGCGTCCGCCGCGACGGCGCGCACGCCCGGCACTCCGGGATCCGTCCCGCTCCTGGTGACCATCGTGACCGCGTGTCCGGCCGCGACGAGCTCGCGCGCCGTGGCGCGACCGATGCCTCCCGAGCCGACCACGACGTGGTGGCTGGCTGTTCTGCTGTTGTTGCTGCTGCTTGTTGCTCATCACGCTCTCCTTCAAGATCACTGCTCTCGTTACGGATCAGTGAACACGAAAACCATGACAATGGCAAGAGCATTGCTCTCCTTTATGACAGGTGATCTGATCATGTGCCATGCTGGCCGCATGAGTCGAGTCGAGGGCATCCGCGCGCGCAACCGGGCGGCGATCGAGGCCGAGATCCTGCGACTGGCCGGCGATCACCTCGCGCGGTACGGCGCCGCAGGACTGTCGCTGCGCGCGATCGCGAGAGACCTGGGGATGGCGTCGTCGGCGGTCTACCGCTATGTGCCGAGCCGGGACGAGTTGCTGACCCGACTGATCATCGCCGCCTACGACGACCTGGCGGACGCTGTCGAAGCCGCGTTGGTAGCAGCGCCCGAGGCCGAGCCGGCCGAACGGTTCGCGGTGATCGCGCACACGACGCACGCCTGGGCCCGCGCCCACCCCCACGAGTACGCCCTCATCTACGGCTCGCCGGTGCCCGACTACGAGGCGCCGGGCGAGCGCACGACACCGGCCGGGACGCGAGTGCCCATCCTGCTCATCGGCACCATCAGTGGGCTCCACGACCGGCATCGCGACGGCGAGCGGGACGCGCGGCTGCTGGCGTCCATGCTGGAGGACCCGGTCTTCGCCGACAGCGGGCTGAGTCCCTCGGCGGTTCGGCGCGGCATGGTGGCCTGGACGCTTGTCATCGGAGCCATCAGCGCCGAGATCTTCGAGCAGTGGGGACCGGACACGATCTCCGACCCGGACGACTTCTTCGCCGTGGTCGTCGCCAGCGCCACCCACCTCGTCACGAGCACGGGGGCGCCGTAGGGCTGCCGCGGCTCCCCCGGTACTGCTGCGGTCAGTGCAGCCCGGCCCGCGAGCACGCGGTGCCGAGCCGCGGAGTGCACAACGTCGCGATGTCGAAGACGCCGTCGCGCACGATCGTGTTGGCGAGGTTGTCCAAGATGACCACGACAGGGTCGAAAATGAAGGAGGGGACGCCCTCGAAGTCCTCGGCGCCCTCCACCGTGCCACCGGTCACGAGCGCGGCCGCGATGTCCGCCGCCTGCTGCGCCTCGCGCGGGAAGGACTTGAACACCGTGATCGTCTGCCGGCCCGAGATGATGCGTTGCAGCGCCTCTAGATCGGCGTCCTGACCTGAGATCACCGGCCATTGAGCCACCGGCACCTTGCGGTCGGCCAGCGCGACGGCGACGCCCTCCGCCTGAGCGTCGTTCGCCGCGACGATCGCGTCAATCCTGGCCACGGGGATCCGGGTCAACTGCTTGCGCACCCAGTCACGCGCCTCCGCAGCCGACCAGCTCTGCGGGTCGCTCTCGGCGAGGACCTCGATCTCGTTGTCGGCGAGGACCCGGTGCACCGCGCGCTTGATCACGACGCCGTTCGGGTCGGTCTGGGCACCGTTGACCACGAGCACCCCTCCCTCGCCGCCGATCTCCTGCACGACCGCGGAGGCCATCCGTTCCCCGATCGCCGCGGCGTCGTAGGACACGAAGTAGTCGGCCCCGGCGACGAACCGGTCGTAGGCGACGATCGGCACGGTGCCGGCCTGCGCGACCAGCCGCTCGCCCTCCGCGGCGGTGACCGCGTTGAGGACGATGACATCGGCGCCATCTTCCAACGCGGCCTCGAACTGACGGGCCTGGGTATCCGCGTTGCCCTCGGCGTTCACCGACTCGTAGACACAGCCTGGGCACAGCGCCTCTACCCGGGCGGCGAAGGCCGGCTCGTCCTGCTCCTGCCAGCGCGCCGAGTTGGTGCTGGCGAGGAGAAACGCGATCCGGGTCTCGTCGGTCAGAGTGCAGCCGGCCAGGCCCGCGAGGGTCAGGACGAGCACGAGCAGAGACGCCCCGGCGCGCCGGACAGGAGCCACTCCACGGGCACGTCGCGCGCCCCCGGCCTCCCCCCGTATCGCCATGACGCGAACCCTAACCGGCGGCAGAAGCCCAGGCACGCAAACGCTGGTCCAGACCTCTGGTGGCATCGATCTCCTCAACCTCGTCCCCCGTTGAAGCGAATGGGAGAGCGCACGGGTCAGCTGCCGGGTCGCAACCAGGCGGTCCACCGCTCGATCGCGACATACCCCATGCGCTCGTAGAGCGGGCGGCCGTCGTCGCTGGAGACCAGGACCGCGGGCAGGTCGGGCTCGCACAGCGTCGCTGCCCAGGTGGCCGCGGCACCGGCCCCCCGCCCGCGCGCCACGGGGAGTGCGGCGACGTACTCGACCAGGACCGCGTCGCCGGCGACGTGCGCCGCGGCCACGGCGGCAGGCTCACCGTCGACCGTGGCCAGCCACACCCGGGTCGGGCCGTCGAGCAAGGGCGGAGCGAGGATGTCGCCCGGTGCCAGCGGCTGCAGATCGGGCATGGGATAGCCCTCGACGAGCACCCGCTCGGCCACCGCCAGCTGTGCCTCGTCCTCGACCGGGTGGAGCTCGATGCCTTCTTTGAGCGCGGGGGCCTCCCCACCCGGGAAGCGCACCATCAGCGGCGGGTGACCGAGCTTCAGGAGACCGAGCGGGGCCAGGTCCGGCGTTTGGAAAGGGCTGAGGAAGAAGTACGGGACGTTCGGGGGGATCAGGTCGGATGCCTCGTGCAACACGGTCCGATAGGCCGCCTCATCCGCCGGTGGCGCGGTGAGGATGACGGGGTTCGTCAGTGCACCGCGGTCCCCGAGGTATCCGCCCACCCAGCTGGGTGAGCGCCGTGCCGGTCGGCCCAGCGCACCCGCCACCGCCACGATCCAGGACGCGTGCACGAGCACCGCGCGTCGCACGAGTGTGTCCGAGGCGGGGAGGTCAGCCTCCCAACCCGTGGCCAGGTGCTCCTCGGCCCGGGGAACGATCGAGTCGGTCATGGTTCATGGTGCACCTGACCACCCTGCCGGGGGAACGCTTACTCCCACTCGATGGTGCCCGGCGGCTTCGACGTGACATCCAAGGTCACCCGGTTGACCTCAGACACCTCGTTGGTGATGCGGGTCGAGATCCGCTCCAGCACGTCGTACGACAGGCGCGCCCAGTCAGCGGTCATCGCGTCCTCCGAGGTAACGGGTCGCAGGACGATCGGGTGACCGTAGGTCCGCCCGTCGCCCTGGACTCCGACCGAGCGAACCTCGGCCAGCAGCACCACCGGCAGCTGCCAGATCTCCCGGTCCAGGCCGGCGCGGGTGATCTCCTCGCGGGCGATCGCGTCCGCCTCCCGCAGGATCTCGAGGCGCTCGGAGGTGACCGCACCGATGATCCGGATGGCCAGCCCAGGACCGGGGAACGGGTGCCGCCACACGATGTCGGCCGGCAGGCCGAGCTGCTCCCCCACCAGCCGCACCTCGTCCTTGAACAGGGTGCGTAGGGGCTCCACGAGCTCGAACTCCAGGTCGTCCGGGAGTCCCCCGACGTTGTGGTGCGACTTGATGTTGGAGGTACCCGCGCCGCCGCCCGACTCCACGACGTCGGGGTAGAGCGTGCCCTGCACCAGGAACGCGACGCTCCCGTCCGCCCCGGCCAGCTGTGTGGTGAGCACCTCGGCCTCGGCCGCCTCGAACACCCGGATGAACTCGCGGCCGATGATCTTGCGCTTCCGCTCCGGGTCGCTGACCCCGGCCAGCGCGTCGAGGAAGCGCTTCTCGGCGTCCACCACGTGCAAGGAGACGCCGGTGGCGTCGACGAAGTCACGTTCCACCTGCTCGGCCTCCCCCTTGCGCAGCAGACCGTGGTCCACGAAGACGCACGTCAGCCGATCACCGATCGCCCGCTGGACCATGGCCGCGGCCACGGCCGAGTCGACGCCACCGGAGAGCCCACAGATCGCACGACCGGTCTCGCCTATCTGCTCGCGGATCCGCTCGATCTGCTCCTCCACGATGTTCACCATCGTCCAGGTCGGACGACAGCCGGCGATGTCGTGGAGGAAGTGCTCGAGCACGCGTTGGCCGTGCTCGGTGTGGAGGACCTCGGGATGCCACTGGACGCCGGCGAGCCGTCGGTCGAGATCCTCGAACGCCGCAACCGGGATCACCTCGGTCGAGGCCAGAACGTCGAAACCCTCCGGCGCCGCCACGACCGAGTCGCCGTGCGACATCCAGACCGTGTGCTCGGCGGGGAGGTCGGCCAGCAGGACGCCGGGCGCGCTGACGCGCACGCGGGTGCGGCCGTACTCACGGGCCCCGGTGTGGGCGACGTCGCCACCGAGGCCGCGCGCCATCAGCTGGAACCCGTAGCACATGCCGAACACGGGCACTCCGCCGGCGAAGACCGCGGGGTCGATGCCCGGTGCGCCCTCCTCGTAGACCGAGGACGGACCGCCCGACAGGATGATCGCGCGAGGCCGCCGGGCGAGCAGCTCCTCGACCGGCGTCGTGTGCGGCACGATCTCGGAGTAGACGCGGGCCTCACGGACGCGCCGAGCGATGAGCTGGGCGTACTGGGCACCGAAGTCGACCACCAGCACCACGTCGTGATCCGTCACCGGTGAACCTCTCTGTCGGAAGTGGTGAGTCTATCGACCGCGCGTCCCGGTTCCGCCGCCAGACGTCGCTCAGGAGACGGCGACCACCGGCAGCCTCAGCGCGGCAGGAGCCGTCGGCGGCACGACGGGCGTGGCCGGCGGCACGGCCGACACGCGCTGATACGGCTCGCCCAGCCGCGGGCGCGGATCCACCTCGCCCCGGTTGGGCCACAACGCCATGGCGCGCTCGGCCTGGGCCGTGATCGTCAACGCGGGGTTCACCCCCAGGTTGGCCGAGATCGTCGATCCGTCGACGATGTGCAGCCCCGGATGGCCGAAGACGCGGTGGTAGCCGTCGACGACGCCGTGGTCGGGATCAGCGCCGATGACACAGCCGCCGATGAAGTGCGCCGTCATCGGCTTCGCGAAGGGCTCACCGATGGTGCTGCCAGGCGTGCCGCCCATCAACGCCGCCATCCGTCGTACGGCGTCGTGGGCGATCGGGATCCAGGTGGGGTTCGGTTCCCCGGAGCCCTGGCGAGAGCTGAGCACCCGGCGCCCGCCCAGCCGGGATCGGCGCGTGAACGTCGTGATGGAGTTGTTCCGGGTCTGCATCACCAAGGCGATGACGACCCGCTCGGACCAGTGCCGCAGGTCATAGAGATCGGACAGCGTGCGGCGCTGTCGCCACACCTCCCGCAGCCAGGTGCGCCCTCTCGGACCCTGCTGGTCGCCAGGCACCAGAACGGTCTGGATGAGGGACAAGAGGTTGCTGCCGTGGCCGTAGCGCACCGGCTCGATGTGCGTCTCGTCGTCTGGGTGGAAGGAGGAGGTGATGGCCACGCCCTCGGTGTAGTCGACGGACGTGTCGGGAGCGACCGCACCCAGCAGCGACTCGGAGTTGGTGCGGGTGAGCACACCCAGCTGTGGCGACAGGTGCGCCAGCACACCGTCGTCCCTCATCGCGTGGAGCAGTCGCTGGGTGCCCAGCGCCGACGCGCCCAGGACGACGTGGTCCGCCGAGATCACCCGAGTCGTCCGCGGCGTCGCACGTCGGGCCTTCGTGAACCGCACGTGGACGGCGTACCCACCCTGCGGGCGGGGCTCGACCTTGGTCACCGTGGTGAGCGGCAGGACGGTGGCTCCGGCCTGTTCGGCGAGATGTAGGTAGTTCTTCACCAGCGTGTTCTTGGCGTTGTGTCGACACCCCGTCATGCACTCGCCGCAGTGTCGGCACGGTGTGCGCGCCGGACCGGCTCCGCCGAAGTACGGGTCGGCGACCGTCTGATCGACAGCACCGCTGTCCGTCTGGTCCGGACCGAAGAACACCCCGACCGGCGTGAGGCGGAAGGTGTCTGCGACTCCCATCTCCTCGGCGACGGTCCGCATCACCTCGTCGGAGGGCGTGTGACGTGGGTTGGTAGCGACGCCGAGCATCCGTGAGGCCTGGTCGTAGTACGGCGCCAGCTCCTCACGCCAGTCGGTCAGGTCACGCCACTGCGGGTCGTCGAAGAACGGCTGCGGTGGTTCGTACAGAGTGTTGGCATAGTTCAACGACCCGCCTCCCACCCCCGCGCCCGAGAGGATCAGGCAGTCGTTCAGCAGGTCGACGCGCTGGATGCCGTAGCACCCGAGGGCGGGCTGGAAGAGATAGCGACGAACATCGAACGAGGTGGCCGGCAGCTCGTCGTCGGCGAAGCGGGCACCCGCCTCTGCGACCACGACGCGGTAGCCCTTCTCCGTGAGCCGCAGCGCCGCGACCGAGCCGCCGAAGCCGGAGCCGACGACCAGCACGTCGACGTGCACTCAGGGCCTCCCGGTCTTCCGAAGCAGCCGCAACCCGGTGGTGAAGATCTTGGCGTAGGTCTCCTCCGACAGCCCCAGGATCGGTGAGAGCGGCAGCCCCCGCTGGGTCGCGATGGTCTGGGCCTCGGTGTAGCGGTGGATGCCGTCGGCGCCCTGACGCCGGCCTAGGCCCGAGTCGCGCATGCCGCCCATCGGGGAGTCGATGCTCCCGAAGGCTGCGCCGTACGCCTCGTTGACGTTGACGGTGCCGCACCGGACCCGGTGGGCGATCTCCCTGGCCCGCTCCGCGTCGCGGCTGTAGATCGAGGCGTTCAGTCCGTAGTCCCCGTCGTTGGCCCGGGACACGACCTCGGCCTCGTCGTGGAACCGGTACAGGGAGACGACCGGTCCGAACGTCTCGTGACCGAAGCAGCGCATCTGCGGCGTGACTCCTTCGAGGATCGTTGGCTCGAACATCAACGGCCCCAGGTCGGGCCGGGCCCGACCACCGGTCAGCACCCGCGCGCCCTGCGCCACGGCGTCCTCGATGTGGGCGATCACCGTGTCGAGCTGCGCCTGCGAGGTCAGCGACCCCATGTCGACCGACCAGTCGAGGGTGGCGCCCAGCGCCAGGGCCTCGGTGCGCGCGACGAAGCGCTCCACGAAACGGTCGTAGATCTGGTCGGCGACGAAGAGCCGCTCCATCGACACGCAGAGCTGGCCGGTGCTGGAGAAGCAACCCCGCACAGCACCCTCGGCAGCACGCTCCACGTCGGCGTCGCGCAGGACCAGCATCGGGTTCTTGCCGCCGAGCTCCAGTGAGGAGCCGATCAGCCGGTCGGCGCACGCGCGGGCGATGAGGCGCCCCGTGGCGGTCGAGCCGGTGAAGCAGACGAAGTCGGCGTGGTCGATCAGCGCGGGCCCGACCTCGGGCCCCGGACCGGCGACGACCTGCCACAGGTCCTCGGGGAAGCCCGCCTGCTCCAGCAGCGAGACGGCCAGCAGGGCCGAGAGCATGGACTGGGCATCCGGCTTGGAGACCACGGCGTTCCCGGCCATCAGGGCCGGCAGGCCGTCGCAGACGGCCATCGTGAAGGGGTAGTTCCACGGCGAGATGATGCCGACGACGCCCTTCGGCACGCGGCGTACCTCCGCCCGCGTCACCACCGGCACCAGTCCGAGGCGCCGCTGCGGGTCGAGGTGCCGGTGAGCCGTCCGGGCGTAGTAGCGCGCCGTCAGCGCGACGTGCGCGACCTCCTCGAACGCGTGCTTGCGGGCCTTGCCCGACTCCCAGCAGATCAGGTCGAGGATCTCCGCCTGCCGGTCGAGCACCAGGTCGTGCAGTCGCAGGAGGGCCGCGGATCGATCCTCGAGCGACGTCGCGGCCCACGCCTGCTGGGCCTGGCGGGCCCGCGCGAAGGCGGCCTCCACGTCAGCCGTGGACGACTGCGGGACGTGGGCGAGGAGCTGGCCGGTGAGTGGTGTCCGAAGCTCCGCCGTCTCACCCGTCGTCGACACGACTCGGCGGGTGAGGGCGGCGGCGTACTCCGGCTCCAGCGCGTACGACGCGGCGAGGTCGTGCTCAGGGTCGCGGGGGCCGTCCACGAGGGGATCGGCCGGGTTCGAGGACGTCATGATCAGAGACTAGGTCAGCCCCGGTGGGCCTGCGACACCCGCTGCTCGCCCACAGGAGACCGCGACGTTCGGCGGACGCCGAGGGCGCCCGTCAGACGGTCTCGACGATCTCCGGAGCGCTGACCCGCGCCTCGTCCGCCTCCTGGTCGGTGAGCTTGAGCTGGCTCTGTCGCTCGGCCTCGACCCGACGCAGGTAGTGGTCCACCTCGTCGGCCGTGCGTGAGGTGTCCCAGCCCAGCTCCCGGGCCATCAGCTCGGCCGCCGGCGTCGCCGCGTGGATCCCGCGGTCGAAGGTCTCGATGGACACGCGGGTCCGCCGGGTGAGCACATCGTCGAGGTGCCGAGCGCCCTCGTGGGTCACGGCGTACACGACCTCGGCCGACAGATAGTCCTCCGCGCCGGGCAGCGGGCGCGCGAGCTCGGGCCGGATCCGGATCAGGTCGAGCACCTCGTCGACCATGCCGCCGAACCGCCCCAGCAGATGGTCGACCACCCCGACCGGGACCCCGGCCTTGCGCGAGAGCATCACCCGTTGGTTGGTGCGCGTCTCGAAGCCCTGGGATCCGACCAGCGGCACCCGGTCGGTGATGCTCTCGCGGATCTGGGTCCCGGTGAGGTCGCGCAGCCGGGCGCCGGTGGCGTCGACGGCATCCTTGGCCATCACCCGGTACGTCGTCAGCTTGCCGCCGGCGATCATCACCAGGCCGGGTACGGGTGTCACGACAGTGTGCTCGCGCGAGATCTTCGAGGTGGGCTCCGACTCACCGGTCAACAGCGGACGCAGGCCGGCATAGACCCCTACGACGTCATCGTGGTCGAGGGGGTCCTTGAGGATCGTGTTGACGTGGGTCAGCAGGTAGTCGATGTCGGCCTTGCTCGCGGCCGGGTGGGCGCGGTCGAGATCCCACGGTGTGTCGGTGGTGCCGATGATCCAGTGCCGACCCCAGGGGATGACGAAGAGCACGGACTTCTCGGTCTTGGTGATGAAGCCGGCCTCGGAGCGGATCCGGTCGCGTGGCACCACGAGGTGGATCCCCTTGCTGGCCTGGACGTGGAGGCTGCCCCGGCCACCCATCATCTCCTGGATCTCGTCGGTCCAGACACCCGCGGCGTTGACGACCACCCGGGAACGAACCTCGAACTCCTCATCGGTCTCGAGGTCCACGACCCTCACGCCGATCACCGCGTCGCCCTCGCGCAGGAAGCCGGTCACCTTGGTGCGCGTGGCGACGTGCGCTCCGTGGGAGGCCGCTGTGCGGGCAATGGTCATGGTCCAGCGCGCGTCGTCGACCTGGCAGTCGTAGTAGCGGATCGCGCCCACCATCTCGTCGGTGCGCAGGTCCGGCGCGATCCGGGCCACCTGCTTGCGGAAGAGGTGCCGGTGACGCGGGACGCCCATGTCGTACTTGCCGGCCATCGCCATGCCGTCGTAGAGCAGCAGGCCGGCGCCGACGTAGGGCCGCTCCCAGGTGTGGTGGAGGGGGTAGAGCAACGGAACGGGCCGGACCAGATGCGGTGCCAGCTTGGTCAGATGAAGACCACGCTCCTGGAGCGCCTCGCGCACCAGCCCGAAGTCGAACATCTCCAGGTAGCGCAGACCTCCGTGCACCAGCTTGCTGCTGCGCGAGCTGGTCCCGGAGGACAGGTCACGCTGCTCGACCAGGGCAGTGGTGAGACCGCGGGTGACGGCGTCCAGGGCGGTGCCGGCGCCGGTGATGCCGCCGCCCACGACCAGGACATCGAGCTCTGCCCCCAGCGAGCTGGCCGCTCGCAGGGCGTCGAGGGCGTGGTCACGGGCGGCCGGGCTCAACGCGCTGGCATCGGTCATAGGGCCATTGTGCCTGGCCGCCGTACGCCGCGAGGGTGTGGCCGCCGCGCGGGGGAGGGTGCGGCCGCCACGCGGGGGGAGGATCGGCAAGAGGGCAGGATGGGGGCGTGGACCCCGCGGAGGAGCTGATCGCCCTGTACGACGCGTCGGGGCGCCCGACCGGCGTCGTACGACGCGGCGAGATGCGGGCCGGGAACCTCCGGCACGCGGCGACGGCCGTCGTGGTGCGGGACCTGGCGGGGCGGGTCTTCGTGCACCGTCGCACCGATACCAAGGACGTCTTTCCCGGACTCCACGACTTCGCGGCCGGCGGGGTCGTCGCCGCTGGGGAGGACCCGTTCGCTGCCGCGGAGCGTGAGCTCGCCGAGGAGCTCGGCGTGAGTGGGGTGCCGCTGACGTCCCTGGGCGAGGGCGACTACACCGACGCGCACACGACCTACCACGGGTTCTGCTACACGACGACGTGGGACGGGCCGGTGCGATGCCAGCCCGAGGAGGTCGCCTGGGGCGACTGGGTTCCGCTGGCCGAGCTGGTGGCCTGGCTCGACGATCGCCCCGAGGACTTCGTCCCCGACAGCCGGGCGCTGCTGGGCGACTGGCTGCGGGGGCTGGGCTCCGGCTGACGCTTCACCACGGTATGTCGATCAAGCTCCGCTTCCCACGACGTACACGCCGTGGGAAGCGTGGGTTCGGCTGGATACCGTGATGAAACTCCTCACGCCCACGTCCACACCCACGCCCGCCCACACCCACGCCCACACCCGGGCCGTCGGCACGTCTACTCGACGACGACCTCGACCCTCTGGAAGTCCTTCAGCTCG
Organism: uncultured Actinomycetota bacterium; assembly: GCA_963812265.1. Lineage (GTDB taxonomy): Bacteria > Actinomycetota > Actinomycetes > Propionibacteriales > Nocardioidaceae > Nocardioides. Next base: position 1,369,532 of record CAWEUL010000001.1, on the reverse strand, counting down.
GTGTAGCCGGTCGTGGCCAGCGAACGCCGGAGCGCACCGATGAGGTTCATCGTCCCGTCAGCGACCCGGGAGGGGCCGAAGAGGATCTCCTGGAGCGTGCCCACCGTCTCGAACTGGACCCGCTCGCCCCGGGGCAGCTCGGGGTGGTGCGCCTCGCCGCCCCAGTGGAACCCTCGGCCGGGCGCGTCCGAGGCGCGAGCGAACGGCGATCCGACCATGACCGCGTCCGCCCCGCAGGCGACGGCCTTGGCGATGTCTCCGGACCGGCCGATCGACCCGTCGGCGATCACATGGACGTAGCGCCCGCCCGACTCATCGAGGTAGTCGCGCCGCGCTGCCGCCACGTCGGCCACGGCCGAGGCCATCGGCACCGCGATGCCGAGCACGGTGCGGGTGGTGTGGGCGGCTCCACCGCCGAAGCCCACCAGGACGCCGGCGGCACCGGTGCGCATCAGGTGCAGTGCCGCCTGGTACGTCGCACACCCGCCGACGATCACGGGCACGTCGAGCTCGTAGATGAACTCCTTGAGGTTGAGCGGCTCGGCCTGGGACGAGACGTGCTCGGCCGAGACCGTCGTTCCACGGATCACGAACATGTCCACGCCGGCGTCGACGACGGTCTTCGCGAACTCCTTGGTGCGCTGGGGCGAGAGCGAGCCCGCGACCGTCACGCCGGACTCGCGGATCTGGCGGAGCCGCTCGGTGATCAGCTCGGCGCGGATCGGCGCGATGTAGATCTCCTGCATCCGCGCGGTCGCATCGGCACCCTCGAGCGCCGCGACTTCCTCGAGCAGCGCGGTGGGGTCGTCGTACCGCGTCCAGAGGCCCTCGAGGTTGAGCACCCCGAGGCCGCCGTACTGTCCGAACGCGATGGCGGTGTCCGGTGACATCACCGAGTCCATCGGCGCGGCCAGGATCGGCAGCTCGAAGCGATAGGCGTCGATCTGCCACGCGACGCTGACCTCCTCGGGGTCGCGGGTGCGCCGCGACGGCACGATCGCGACGTCGTCGAAGGCGTACGCGCGGCGGGCCCGCTTGGCCCGGCCGATCTCGAACTCGCTCATGGCGCGAGCCTATCCGTGCCGCGACCCCGCCCCCTACCATCGGCCGCGTGATGATCCGCCCGGAGACCGCCGACGACCACGGCGCCGTCGCCCGAGTCGTGCGCGCGGCCTTCCAGGACCCGGAGCGTCCCGACCACGAGCCGGTCGAGGTGGGGCTCACGGCCGGGCTGCTCGGATGCGAGGAGTACCTGCCTGGACTGTCCCTGGTCGCGACCGAGGCAGGAGAGATCATCGGGTTCGCGATCACGACCCGGGGCTGGGTCGGCACCCGGCCGGCGCTCGGCCTGGGCCCGATCGCAGTCGTGCCCTCCCAGCAGGGCACCGGCGTCGGCATCGCGCTGATGCGGGCGACGATCGCCGAGGCCGACCGCCTCGGCGAGCCGGTGATCGTGCTGCTGGGCCACACCGACTACTACCCCCGGTTCGGGTTCCGGCGGGCCGCCGAGCTGGGCATCGAGCCGCCCGACGACGCCTGGGACGACCACTTCCAAGCGTTGCCGCTCAGCGCGTGGACGCCAGACCTCACCGGACCGTTCCGGTACGCCGCGCCGTTCGGCGACCTGTGAGCCTGCCGGGTCAGCGGCCCGAGTAGTTGGGCGCCTCGACGGTCATCTGGACGTCGTGCGGGTGACTCTCCTTGAGCGACGCCGAGGTGATGCGCACGAACCGGCCCTTGTCCTGCAGCTCTGGGATCGTACGGGCCCCCACATAGAACATCGCCTGGTTGAGACCGCCCACCAGTTGGTGGGCGACCGCGGCCAGCGGGCCCCGGTAGGCGACCTGACCCTCGATGCCCTCCGGGACGATCTTGTCGTCGCTGGCAACCTCGGCCTGGAAGTAGCGGTCCTTGGAGTAGGACTTCTTGCCACGGCTCGACATCGCGCCCAGCGAGCCCATGCCGCGGTAGGACTTGAACTGCTTGCCGTTGACGAAGACCAGCTCGCCCGGCGACTCCTCGCAGCCCGCCAGCAGCGATCCGACCATGACGGAGTCGGCGCCGGCGACGATCGCCTTGGCGATGTCGCCGGAGTACTGCAGCCCACCGTCGGCGATGACGGGGACCCCGGCGGGGCGGCAGGCCAGCGACGCGTCGTACACCGCGGTGACCTGCGGCGCGCCGACGCCCGTGACGACGCGGGTCGTGCAGATCGAGCCGGGACCGACGCCCACCTTCACTGCGTCGGCGCCGGCGTCGACGAACGCCTGGGCGCCGGCCCGGGTTGCGACGTTGCCGCCGATGACCTGCACGTGGCGGGTCGCGGGGTCGGTCTTGAGCCGCCGAACCATGTCCAGCAGCATCCGCACGTGGCCGTGGGCGGTGTCGGCCACCAGGACGTCGACGCCCGCCTCGACCAGGCGCGTGGCCCGCTCCCAGGCGTCGCCGAAGTAGCCGATCGCGGCGCCGACCATCAGTCGGCCGTGGGCGTCGTTCGAGGCGTGAGGGAACTGCTCCGACTTCACGAAGTCCTTCACCGTGATCAATCCCGCGAGCCGGCCGGCATCGTCGATCAGCGGCAGTCGCTCCCGCTTGTGCTGCCTCAGCAGCAGCGTGGCGTCCTCGCGCAAGATGCCGACCGGGCCGGTGACCAGCGGCATGGGCGTCATCACCTCGTCGACCTTGGTGGTGGCCCACTCGGCGACCGGCGTGAACCGCAGGTCCCGGTTGGTGATGATGCCCAGGAGGCGCTCGTCGGTATCGACCACCGGTAGGCCGGAGACGCGGTACTCGCCACAGATGTTGTCGAGCTGCTCCAGGGTCGCGTCCGGGCCGATGGTGACGGGGTTGGAGATGATCCCGGTCTGGGTCCGCTTCACCAGGTCCACCTGGTAGGCCTGGTCGTCGATCGACAGGTTGCGGTGGAGGACGCCGAGCCCGCCCTGGCGGGCCATCGCGATCGCCATCTGGGACTCGGTGACGGTGTCCATGGCGGCGCTGACCAGCGGCACCTTGAGACTGATCTCGCGGGTGAGCTGCGTCGCGGTGTCGATATCGGTGGGCGCGAGGTCGGACTCGCCGGGCAGGAGCAGGACGTCGTCATAGGTCAGACCGAGCGCGGCGAACTTGTCGGGGACGCCGTCGCTCACGGCGCCGGTGTGGTCAGGAGCTGTCAGCGGGTCGGGCTGCTGCTGCGACATGGGGCGATCCACGGGCCTTTCGTGGGGTGCGGCGAGCCCTCATCCTATCCGCGTCCCGAAGGTGCCCCGTGCACCGAGGTGAGTCCCCCGGCGGTCAGCTCCTCGACGGGCTGACGTCGCGCACGGGAGACCGCACGATGAGCCGGTCCGCCGACATCCTGATCCTGCCGCGCAGGCCCGCGGCCAGCACGAGCGGGAGCACCGCCTGGTTGTCCGCATGCGTGGTCACGACGATCTCGGAAGCCCCCCGTGCGTGGGCCAGTCGCGCGACCTCAACCAGGAGGCGGGTGCCGATTCCCCGGCGCTGCCAGGCGGGATCAACGCTCAGCGTCACCTCGTGCAACTCGGCCTCGCCGGCCTCGGGCCGCGCGACCGCCAGGCCGACCGTCGTCCCCTCCACCACCGCGAGCACCCGCTCATCCTCGATGACGTACGACGGCGGACTCGAGGAACCCAGCCGCCGGCCCGCGGCCGGCAGCGTCTCCTCGGCCCGGGTCCGGGTGAGCACGTCGGTGACCAGGTCGGCCAAGGCGGTGCCCCGGGCGTGCTCGGTGGCGGTGAACGGAGCAGTGCGTCGTACCTGCACGTTGACGTCGCCGACGGCCATGTCCATCACGTCCTGGACGGCGCTCAGCGTCCCCGGCGCCGGGTCGGACTCGGCGTCGAAAAGGGTGGCGGCGACCTCCGGGAAGGCGGCCGGCTGCGCCAGGATGGTGCGGGCCGCCTGCACGTAGCGCGTGGGCTGGTCGACGAGCGCGGCCTCGGTGCAGGGCGCTGCGCTGACCCGCTCGCCTCCGGAGCCCTCGACCAGCTGGGCGATCTCCGGCAGCCCCCAGTCGTCCGGGGTCTGGAGGACGAGCTCATCGGTCACCGACGCGACCCCCGGAAAGATCTGGAGACCGAGGATGTTCACCTCGGCCTCGCCGCAGTGCTGCGCGAGCACCGCCAGCGCACCCGGCCGGTCGGGCAACGAGGAACGTACTCTCCACAGCATCGCGTCCTCCGAGTCGTCAGCGGGCACCCCGGGCCAGGGGGTCGATCCGGTGCTGAGGGGTCAGCGGTCCGACCTGTCGTACCAGCCTCGCCCCACCTCGTTGCCGGAGGTTGTCCACGATGTTTCCGCCAGGAAAACTCGCGCGAGCCCCAACGACGCCGACCCGTCGCTAGGTGACGAGTTCTGCACAGGGTGGCTGTGCAGAACCTGTCACTTTGCGACGGGTCGGCGTTGCGACGGGTCAGTGGCCGTGACCGTGACCGTGGCCGGCCGCGGCGTTCTCGTCCTCGTCCTCGGGCTTCTCGACGATGAGCGTCTCGGTCGTCAGCAGCATGCCGGCGATCGAGGTGGCGTTGACCAGCGCCGAGCGCGTGACCTTGACCGGGTCGATGACGCCTTGGGCAACCAGATCGCCGTACTCCTGAGTCGCGGCGTTGTAGCCCGTCCCAGGGCCGGCCTCACGGACCTTGGTGACGATGACGTAGCCGTTCTCGCCGCCGTTCTCCGCGATCCAACGCAGGGGCTCGTCGACCGACTTGCGGACGATCCGTACCCCCATCGCCTCGTCACCGGTCAGGCCGAGGTCACCCTCGAGCACCGACGCGGCGTGGATGAGGGCGGAGCCGCCGCCGGCGACGATGCCCTCCTCGATGGCCGCGCGGGTCGCCGAGACGGCGTCCTCGATGCGGTGCTTCTTCTCCTTCAGCTCCACCTCGGTGGCGGCGCCGACCTTGATCACGCACACACCGCCGGCCAGCTTCGCGAGGCGCTCCTGCAGTTTCTCGCGGTCCCAGTCGGAGTCGGTGTTCTCGATCTCGGCCTTGATCTGGTTGACCCGGCCCTCGACCTCGGCGTGCTCGCCACCGCCGTCGACGATCGTGGTGTTCTCCTTGGTCACGACGACGCGCCGGGCGGTCCCGAGCACGTCGAGCCCGACCTGGTCGAGCTTCAGGCCGACCTCAGGCGCCACGACCTGGCCGCCGGTCAGGGTCGCGATGTCCTGCATCATCGCCTTGCGACGATCCCCGAACGCCGGGCTCTTCACCGCGACTGCGTTGAAGGTGCCACGGATCTTGTTGACCACCAGGGTCGACAGCGCCTCGCCGTCGACGTCCTCGGCGAGGATGAACAGCGGCTTGCCGGCAGCGATGACCTTCTCCAAGAGCGGGAGCAGCTCGGCGACCGAACTGATCTTGCCCTGGTGGAGGAGGATGTAGGGGTCGTCGAGAACCGCCTCCATGCTCTCCGGGTCGCTGACGAAGTACGCCGAGATGTAGCCCTTGTCGAACTGCATGCCCTCGGTGAACTCGAGCTCGGTGCCCATGGTGTTGGACTCCTCGACCGTGATCACGCCGTCCTTGCCGACCTTGTCGAAGGCCTGGGCGAGCAGATCACCGATCACGGCGTCGCGCGAGGAGATCGTGGCGACCGAGGCCATGTCCTCGCGGGTCTCGACCTCGCGGGCACCCTCGCGCAGCGCGTCGTTGACGGCCTCGGCGGCGGCGTCCATGCCCCGCTTGAGGCCCATCGGGTTCACCCCGGCGGCGACCGCGCGCAGGCCCTCGTGGACCATCGCCTGCGCCAGGACCGTCGCGGTCGTGGTGCCGTCACCGGCGACGTCGTTGGTCTTGGTCGCGACCTCCTTGGTGAGCTGCGCACCGAGGTTCTCGAACGGGTCGTCCAGCTCGATCTCCCGCGCGACGGTGACGCCGTCGTTGGTGATCGTGGGCGCGCCCCACTTCTTGTCCAGGACGACGTAGCGGCCCTTGGGGCCCAGCGTCACCTTGACGGTGTTGGCCAACTGGTCCACGCCGCGCTCGAGGGAGCGGCGGGCCTCGTCGTCGAACTCCAGGATCTTCGGCATCTCAGGGATGCTCCTTCTGCTCTTGAACGGCGACAGTCCGGGGAGTTCGGCGGACCCGCACCGGGGCGGGGGTGCGCCGTACGCCCCGGACTATCGCTCGATCACGGGTGGGTCAGGACACGACCGCGAGGACGTCGCGGGCGGAGAGGATGAGGTACTCCTCGCCGGCGTACTTGACCTCGGTGCCGCCGTACTTGCTGTAGATGACCTTGTCGCCCACGGCCACGTCGAGCGGCACGCGGTTGCCGTTGTCGTCGATACGACCCGGACCCAGCGCCACGACCTCGCCCTCCTGGGGCTTCTCCTTGGCGGTGTCCGGGATGACCAGGCCGGAGGCCGTGGTCTGCTCGGCGTCGAGGGGCTTGACGACGATGCGATCCTCGAGGGGCTTGATGTTGACCGACACGATGTCGACCTCCACTTTCGTCACTTGTCTGACTGGTGGGAGCCCCCGACAGGGGGTCTCCCGGCACGTTGGAGCCTGCGGATGAGGTACGCCGTCGCGGGGGTCGCACTTCAGCGCAAGCGCTGGCACACTCGGGTCGAGAGTGCCAGGTCAGACGTTAGCACTCAGGTGCGGGGAGTGCTAGCCGGGGTCCCCTGGAGCCCTCGGTGGCCGTCCCGAGGCGTTCAGCGACGCCCCTCCGCCACCGGCCTCCACCCACCTCCCCGGCAGAGCCAGGACGGCCAGGGACGCGGTGGGCATCGCCAGCCACTCCCCCGTGAGGTTCTCGACGAGCTCCTCCATGGCCGGGTTGTGACCCACCAGGGCAGCGCTGCCGATGCTCTCCGGCAGTCCGCGCACGACCTCGAGCAGCGGCTCGGCACCGAAGGAGTACATCCGCTCGTCGGTGACGACCTCCGGAGCACCGGGCGGCTCGGTCCGCACCAGCTCGGCACCGGCCAGCTCCCAGGTCGTCGCGGCGCGCCGGGCGGGGGAGACGACCACGCGCCCGAGCGGGCCGGCGTACGTCGCAAGCCAGCGACCCGCCTCGGCCGCCTGCCGGCGGCCCCGCTCGCCGATCGGCCGGTCCCGGTCGGCGTGCGCGCCCGACCAGTCCGACTTGGCGTGTCGCAGAAGGATGAGCGTGTGACCGACCATGCTCCGATTGTCCGACACCGGGCGCCCGCGCGCGATCATGGATGATGACCGCACCGACCGAAGGAGCTCCGATGACCGAGCCGGATCCGCATCCCGCGAGCCCGAGCAATGTCGCCGTGTGCGGCCACCCGCTCGTCGGCCCGGCCGGCGTCGAGATGGCCATCGCCCGGCGTGAACTCCAAGCGGACACCGGTGGCCCGTCGTTCCCGCGCCTGGACAGGGCCGACAGGTCCGCGCTGCGGCGCGGCTGACCGGGCCGACGTGGATCTCGTCGCTTTCCGCTACCTCCTGACCGACGCGGGCCAGGCGCTGCTGCTGCGCGCCGCGCAGGCGTACGCCGACGCCGACGGCGACCCCGTCCGCTCCGCGACCGCCATCCGTCGGATCGAGCCGAACGCCGACCGCGCCGCGGCCGCGCTCACCCAAGTTGAGCTGCGCGTGAGCGGAGTGGCGAAGTTCGGCGAGACGGCGCTGGGCATGTACTTCACGCCGGACGGCCTCGAGCAGGCCACACGTCCCCGCATCGCCGACCACCGGGCTGCGCGGCTCGGCGCCGCCCAGGTCGGCTCCGTGGTGGACCTGGGCTGCGGGATCGGCTCCGACCTCGCGGCCTTCGCCCGGGCCGGCCTGACAGCGGCCGGGGTCGAGCAGGACCCGGTGTCTGCGGCCGTCGCGGAGGCCAACCTGGCCGCCCTGGGGCTCCCCGGAGCAGTGGCGGTCGCCGATGCGACCACGGTCGACGTCTCCGGCTTCGGAGCGGCCTTCGCCGACCCGGCGCGGCGCAATGCCCGCGGTCGCACGTTCGACGTCGACGACTGGGCGCCACCGTGGTCCTGGGTGACCGGCCTCCTGCGCGGGCGCGCTGTGGTGAAGGCCGCGCCCGGACTCCCCCACGAGCTGATCCCCGACGAGGTCGAGGCCGAGTGGGTCAGCGAGCGCGGCGAGGTCAAGGAGGCCGCCCTGTGGTCGCCGCAGCTGGCCACCTGCCGACGCCGGGCGACCGTCCTGGCCGCCACCGGGCTCGCCACGCTCACCGAGGAGGACGACCCGTACGACGGGCAGCCGCGGCCGGTGCGTCAGCTCGGTGCGTTCCTGTATGAGCCCGACGGCGCCGTGATCCGCGCGGGCCTGGTCACTGCGGTCGCGGCGGGGGTCAACGGGGGGCTGGTCGACGAGCACATCGCCTACGTGACGTCCGACGACTCCTTCCGGACGCCGTTCGCGCGGGGCTACCGCGTGATCGAGACCCTGCCGTTCCGCGAGAAACAGCTGCGCCAGGCGTTGCGCCACCGCGGCATCGGCCGCCTGACGATCAAGAAGCGGGGCGTCGACGTGGTTCCAGAAGCGCTACGCAAGCGCCTCTCGCTGAACGGCGAGGACGAGGCCACCCTCGTCCTGACCCGAGTGGCCGGCGCGGGCACCGCCATCCTGGTCAAGCCCTTCTGAGAGCGGGGCTCAGCCGAGCAACGCCCGTTCCCCGCCGATCGTGGTGTCCGGCCCGTGGCCGGTGTGAACGACCGTCCGGTCCGGCAGTGGCCAGAGTCGCGACCGGATGGAGGCCTCGATCGTCGGGCGGTCGCTGAAGGAACGCCCCGTGGCTCCGGGTCCGCCCTGGAAGAGGGTGTCGCCGGTGAAGACGCAGCCGTGGTCGGGCGCGTAGAGACAGACGGCGCCGGGCGCGTGCCCCGGGGTGTGCAGGACCTCGAGCGTCGTCCCGCCCACCTCGATGACCTGGCCGTCGCTGAGGTCGACATCCCACAGCAGGTCCGGGTGGGTCAGTTCCCACAACGGCTTGTCTGCGGGGTGCAGCAGGATCGGGGCACCCGTGCGCTCTCGCAGCTGGGGGGCCACGCGCACGTGGTCGTCGTGAGCGTGCGTGCAGACGATGGCCTTCACCCGGCGGCCCTCGGTCGCGGCGACGATGGCGTCGACGTCATGCGGAGCGTCGATCACCACACACTCGTGGTCGTCTCCGACCACCCAGACGTTGTTGTCGACCTCGAACGTCTCGCCGTCCAAGGTGAAGGTCCCGCTGGTGACGGTGTGCCCGATGCGGCCCGGTGGACAGGCCGCCTGGTCGACCGAGGCCATCAGAGGATCACCACCGAGCGCAGCACGTCGCCGTGGTGCATCTTCTCGAAAGCCGCCTCCACGTCACCCAGGCCGATCTCCTCCGACACGAAGGCATCCAGATCGAGCCGCCCCTGCTGGTAGAGGTCGACGAGCATCGGGAAGTCGCGCGAGGGCAGGCAGTCGCCGTACCAGCTCGACTTCAGGGCGCCCCCGCGGCCGAAGACGTCGATGAGGGGGATGTCAGGAATCCGCATGTCGGGCGTGGGTACGCCGACCAGCACGACGGTGCCCGCCAGGTCCCGTGCGTAGAACGCCTGCTTCCAGGTCTCGGGTCGCCCGACGGCATCGATCACCACGTCGGCCCCGTTGCCCCCCGTGAGCGCCTGGATGGCTTCGACCGGGTCGGAGTCCGAGCTGTTGATGGTGTCGGTAGCGCCCATGTTGCGCGCCCACTGGAGCTTCCGGTCGTCGATGTCCACAGCGATGATCTTTCGAGCCCCGGCCAGTGCCGAGCCGGCCACCGCCGCCGAACCCACGCCGCCGCAGCCGATCACGGCCACCGACTTCCCCCGGCCGACGTCGCCGGTGTTGATCGCCGCGCCCAGTCCGGCCATCACGCCGCAGCCGAGCAGGCCCACCGCCGCCGCTCGGGCGGACGGGTCGACCTTGGTGCATTGACCGGCGGCGACCAGGGTCTTGTCGGCGAAGGAGCCGATGCCGAGAGCGGGCGACAGCTCGGTTCCGTCTTCGAGGGTCATCTTCTGGGTGGCGTTGTGCGTCGCGAAGCAGTACCAGGGCTCCCCTCGCAGGCACGCCCGGCAGGTGCCGCAGACCGCCCGCCAGTTCAGGATCACGAAGTCCCCGGGCTCCAGGCCGGACACGCCGGTGCCGACCGACTCCACGACCCCGGCCGCCTCGTGACCGAGCAAGAAGGGGAAGTCGTCGTTGATCCCACCCTCGCGGTAGTGCAGGTCGGTGTGGCAGACACCGCAGGCCTGCACCTGGACCACGGCCTCCCCCGGGCCGGGGTCGGGCACGTTGATGGTCTCCAAGGTGACCGGTTGGCCCTTCGCGCGGGCGACGACGCCCCTGACCTGCTGCATCTCGTGCTCCTGTCGCTGTTCTGTGCGTCGACGTCCTGTGGGACGAAGGGTGGCAAGTCCTGGCCGGGTTGGCAACCGATCGGCCGTCGGCACCGAAGACCTTCCGTGGATCGCGTTCGCGGTCCAGGCGGGCTGCCGGGGCAGGATGGAGGGGGACCGAGGGGCCCGAGGCAGGATGGACGGAGACCGGACCGGACGGACGGTGCCGGGGCCTCGCCTCGGCGGAAGGGCGGGTGCGGTGACGACGACCGACACTGGTCCCCGAGCCGACTTCGACACCTGGCTCGTCGCGCGCGAACCGGAGCTGCAACGGCTCGCGCACGTGCTGACCGGCGACCCCGCTGCCGGGACCGAGCTCGCCAGGAAGGCGCTGTCCCGGCTCCTGCTTGCCTGGCGCCGGATCGACCCGCTCGATGCGGACGATGAGGCGCTGACGCTGCTGGTCCAAGCGCACCGGCGGACCTGGGTGAGCGAGACGACGGCACCGCCGAGCGCCGCTCGACCCATCCCCGGCGAGGACCGGGCGGCCGCGCTGGCCTGGGAGGTGTGGCGCTCCCAGCCGGCGCAACGTCGAGCCGTGGCCACGCTGGTGGAGCTCGTGGAGCTGACCCCACGGGAGACCGCGGAGGTCGTGCGACTCTCGCCGGGTGCCGTGGAGGAGGAACTGAGGGCGACCCGGTCAGCAGTCGAGGGGCGGCTCGAGCCCTACCGCACGCAACGATGGGCACAGGAGGACGCCGGGTCCCTGCTCAGGCGGACCCTTCGTCTGCGCTCCGAGGAGACTCCGATCGACCCCACTCCGCCGGCACTGCTGCGCCGGGCCCGGCGCGAGCTGCGCGCGCGACGCCGGCGCCAAGGTCTCGCCGCCGCCGCCGTGGTGGCCGTGGTGGCTGCCGGCGCAGCGACGTACGCCGCGCGCAACGAACCACGAACCCCGCCACGCGCGACCGGACCGGTCCCGAGTGGCCCGCCGTTCCCGACCGCCGACAAGATCGCCGGCCCCGACCAGTTCCCAGGGACCGACCCCGAGGTGGATGTGCTCGCGCGGGACCGGCAGATCCTGGGGAGTCTGCCCACCGGGGCGCCGCCGGGCCCTGGGTACGTCGTCGGGCGGATCTGGGTCGGTCCCGACGGCCTACGCACCCGGTTGCCCATGGCCTCGCCACGGCGGGTAGCCGGCTACGGCAACGGGCTCCTCGTGGCGAGCGTCGAGAACCGGGTCGGCCCCACCATGACGCTGCTCGACGCCGCCGGCCGGGTGGTGTGGTCACGCCCCGGGGGAAGCCTGGTCCCGGTGGGGGCGGGCTGGGCCTACGCCACCCGTGACAGCCCGGAGAAGCGGATGACGCTGCACCTGGGCACCTCGCCACGCGACGAGCGCACGCAGAGCGTGTTGGCCGAGTGGGCGGCCATCGGGGGCACCCTGGCCGACGGACGTCTCGTCTACCACGCCGACGGCCTGTTCACCGACGGTCCGTTCGCCACCGATCTCGATTCGCCGCCGACCCAGCTGCGGTCCCTGAGCGTCGTCTCCGCCGTCGACCCCGCCGGCCGGCTCCTCGCCGGGACCCGCGGCAGCGGCGACCCCCGGGGGGTCGTCGTCGGGGTGGACGGCCGGCTCCGCTGGGAGAGCGGTTCGGCGTCGCCGCTGGAGTTCTCGCCCGACGGCGACCGCGTCCTGGCCCGGGATCGGACGGTCGCGGGGCTTGCCGGGCTCCTCGTGCTCGACGCGGCCACCGGCAGCGTGCGCGAGCGGTTCGAGCTTCCTGGGCAGCGGGCCGGCGTCGCGGCCGCCGCCTGGGAGGACGACGCCCACATCCTGGTCTCGGTGGTCTCGGGACGGGCGTCGGTGATCCTGCGCTACGACCTGGACACGGCGATGTGGACTCGCGCGACCCCCGTCGCGATGTCCGACGACGGACCGGTCTTCAGTCTGCAGCCGCGTCAGGGCTGACCCAGGAAGGAGCCGGACACGAAAAGAACTGCAACCCTCCTCCGCGAGATTGCGTCTTCCACCCGACAGGATGGGAGCACGGAATGCACCTCGTAGCCGAGATGGGAGTCCCAGTTGTGGCATCGCACACCCGGGACGCCGACTTCACCGCGTACCTCGATGCGCGACAACCGGCGTTGCTGCGCACGGCGTACCTGCTGACGGGCGACCGGGCGACCGCGGAGGACCTCCTCCAGGACTCTCTGGCGAAGCTGTACCTCGCGTGGGACCGGGTCGAGCGCCGGGAGTCGGTCGACGCCTATCTGCGCCGGATCATGGTCAACGAGCTGAACTCGCTGTGGCGCCGGCCGTGGAAGAAGCGTGAGATCGTCGTCGACGATGTCCCCGAGCAAGCCGCCACCTCCGACCGGTACGACGACGGCGAGGTCGCCCGGCTGTGGACCTTCGTGCAGACGTTGCCGCGCCGGCAGCGCGCCGTCATCGTCCTTCGCTACTACGAGCAGCTCTCAGAGGCGGAGATCGCCGCCGCCCTCGGTTGCTCGGTCGGCACCGTCAAGTCCCAGGCCAGCCGCGCGTTGGCGTCGCTGCGCGCCCGCGCCCCCCAGACCTTGCGCCCCACCCAGGAGGAGCGATGAACAACCACCCCCGCCCCGACCACCCCCATGAGGACGACCTCGACCTTGGTCAGGCCCTGACCGACCAGGTGAGGGACATGAACGACGCACCGTTGGCGATCGACGACATCCGCCACCGCGCCGGCACCGTGCGACGGCGGCGCGCGATGATCGCCGGGGCCGGCATCGCGGCCGCAGCGGCGATCGCCGTGCCGCTGGCCCTGGTCGCGAGCAACAACCTGGGTGACCAGGCGTCGCCACCGGTGGCGGCGCAGAGCCCGTCGGCGTCGGCGAGCCCCTCGCCGGGTGAGTCGACCGCGGCGACAGGCCCGATGGACCTCGACGTGTCCGACCTGTCGACGGGCGATGCTCCAGCCCTCTTCTGGGCCGAGGGCACGACGATCCACAGTCCGGACGGCAGCACCGTCGAGGTGTCGGGCATCGACTCGATCAGCGACCTGGCGCCGATGGGCGACGGCTGGATCGTGGCGACCTCGGACGCCGAGGCCAACCTCTGGGTGGTCAGCGTGGCCCCCGATGGCACGGCTGACGTCGCCGATCGCACACCGCTCGACGGGGGTCTGGCGACCTCTCCGGGTGGGTCGGTGGTCGCCTGGGCGTCTCCGACCGGGGACGTGACCGTGGTCCAGTCGCGTGGTGACGAGACGTTGAGCATGCCGAAGATCTCCGCCCAGGGGCCCTACGACGCGGTCGCCGTGAGCTCCGAGGACTGCCAGGAGGGTCGGACGACCCCGGCCGGATGCACGGTGTATGTGAACACCAAAGGCCGCGACCAGGTGGCGTGGGTGAGCGCGTCGCACGGCTTCTCCGACCGGTACGACTCCGAGACCCGCGCGACCACCGGTGTCGGCGTGGACGTGGTTGCCGGGATCACCAAGGTCACCGATGACGGGACGTGCTCGAAGGTCACCCGGGCCGGAAAGACCCTCTGGACCACGTGCGACTTCCGGGTCTGGGGCTTCTCGTCGTCGGGCGAGCTCGCGGTGGCCCAGGACGACTACGGGGACGGCTTCGGCCCGACGGACCTGGCGGTGCTGGATGCGACCGACGGCTCTCCGCTGTTCCACCGCCAGGCAGGGCAATCCGCCTTCACCACCGTGTTCGACCCGGTCTGGGAGGACGACTCACACGTCTTGACCGTCACCTTCCTCGACGGCCGGTGGGCCGTGGTGAGGGTCGCCGTCGACGGCTCGATGGAGTACGCCGTCCCGCCGGTCAAGGGACAGGACCTCGACCGCCCGTTCGTCTTGCAGACGCGGTGAGGCTGCTCAGGCGACCACGGTCGTGATCGGCTGGGAGGAGTCGGCCGGGAGGTCGAGCGCCGAGGGCGCTCGGCCCCGGGCCACCAGCTCGGCCCCGAGCGCCGCGATCATGGCGCCGTTGTCGGTGCACAGGCCCGGCCGCGGGACCCGAACCCGGATCCCTCGTTCTGCGGCTCGCTCTCCGGCCATCGCCCGCAGCCGGCGGTTCGCGGCGACCCCGCCACCGATGAGCAGGTCGTCGATCCCCTCACTGGTGGCCGCGTCGAGTGCCTTGCGGACCAGCACGTCACAGACCGCCTCCTGGAACGACGCTGCCACGTCGGCCACGGGCACCGGCTCGCCGGCTCGCTCCCGGGCCTCGACCCAGCGCGCCACGGCGGTCTTGAGCCCCGAGAAGGAGAAGTCGAACCGGTGGCGCTCCAGGTCACGGCGCGAGGTGAGGCCACGCGGGAAGTCGACGTACGCCGCATCGCCGTCTCCGGCCGCATGGTCGATGTGCGGGCCTCCGGGGAAGGGGAGTCCGAGGAGCCGAGCCACCTTGTCGAACGCCTCACCCGCGGCGTCATCGATGGTGGCCCCCAACGGCGCGACGTCCACCGTCACGTCCTCGACCCGAAGCAAGCTGGAGTGCCCGCCGGAGACCAGCAGGGCCAGGCAGGGCTCCGGCAACGGCCCGTGCTCCAGCTGATCCACCGCGACGTGGCCGGCGAGGTGGTTCACACCGTAGAGGGGCTTGCCCAGGCCGAGGGCCAGCGCTTTCGCGGCGGCTACTCCCACCAGGAGGGCTCCCGCCAGCCCGGGTCCGCTGGTCACCGCGATCGCGTCGACGTCGTCCAGGCGGACGCCAGCCGTCGTCGCCGCCCGCTCCAGCATCGGCACCATCGCCTCGAGGTGGGCGCGAGAGGCGACCTCCGGGACGACGCCGCCGAAGCGGGCATGCTCGTCGACGCTGCTGGCGACGGCATCGGCGAGCAGCGTGCGGCCGCGCACGATGCCGACTCCGGTCTCGTCGCACGAGGTCTCGATGCCCAGGACCAACGGGCCGTCGTCCATGCCGCTCAGCCTAGGAGTTCCCGCGCCAGCACGAGCGCGTCGGAGCCGTCCCGGTAGTACCGGGACCGACGGTCGATCTCGACGAAGTCCTGCGTGTCGTAGAACTTGCGGGCCACCACGTTGTCGGCGCTCACCTCGAGCAGCATCCGGTCGGCGCCGAGGTCCTGCGCGGTCGTGACCGCATGAGCGAGGAGGTCGGAGGCCAGCCCGTGCCGCTGATGGTCGGGGTGCACCCCGATGCGCAGCAGGTCGGCCACGGTGTCGACGACGGCGATCACGACGTAGGCAACCACGTCGCCGTGGTCGCCGGTGATGACCGTCCACTGCCGCGTGGCCAGCGCGATCTCCTGGGAGATCACTCCCGAGGCCCAGGCATCCACCCCGAAGAGCTCTGACTCGAGCCGCACCAGGACCTCGTGGTCCTCGACCGCTGCCGGGCGGATCACGAGACGCGCTTCGGCTGGCCGGGGAGCGCAGCATCGGGCCGGCGCAGATAGAGCGGATCGGGCTCGTAGCGCTGCGCGCGCTCCTCCAGGACCACGCGAGCCAGCCAGCCGGCGCTGGGCCCCACCGGTCCGGCAGCCTGGGGGAAGGCTTCGGGATAGAGCCGGGCACCCGCACCGACCACCGGGCGGCGGGTGGCCGCCTCCGTCGGGCGCACCACGTCGGGCCCGCTCAGCCTCCGTCCGTGTGCGTCGTACGTCGCGACGTACACCTCCTTGCGCCGGGCATCGGTCGCCACCACGAACTCCCCCTCGACCTTCCCGGTCTCCACGGCCTCCACGGCAAGCACGTCAAGCGTGCAGATGCCGGACACGGGGATCTGCCGTGCGTAGGCCAAGGTACGCGCCGTGACCAGCCCGACCCGCAGACCCGTGAACGGGCCCGGTCCGACCCCGACGGCAACCGCACCCAGGTCATGCCGGTCTGCCCCCACGTCACGCAGCACTGCTTCGATGAGCGGCGCCAGCTGTTCGCCGTGCCGCATCTCCTGCTCGGAGACCCGCTCCGCCACCACGCGCGTGCCGTCGTGGAGAGCCACGGCGACCGTCCGGGTCGCGGTATCGAAGGCCAGGAGCACGCGCACGAGAGTAGCGGCCGGCCCACCGGTCCTCGGGCGCCGCGGCACCGACACGCACACGTCCCACTCCAGCCCCGGGGAACCCCCGACCGGCCGGTCGTGGATAGCGTGGCGGCCACTCGACACCATCGTGCCGACCGTTGTCCCATCGTGAGGAGTGAGTATGAGTTTCGGCCAGGCGGTCGGTGCGGCCTTCAGCCAGTACGCGACGTTCTCAGGCCGCGCGCGCCGCAGCGAGTTCTGGTACTGGTTCCTGTTCGTCGTGCTGGTGGGCATCGTGACCGCCAACCTCGACGACGTGCTCAACCTCGACTTCGTGGCCGGCGGCTACTACGGCTGGATCAGCCTGATCGTGTCGCTGGCGCTGGTGATCCCGGGCATCGCGGTGCTGTTCCGTCGACTGCACGACACGGACCGCTCGGGCTGGTGGTGGGTGCTGAGCCTGTTCTGCGGCGTCGGCGCGCTGGTGCTGCTGGTCTTCTGCTTCCTTGAAGGTACCCCCGGGCCGAACCGGTACGGCGACGCCCCCGAGTAGTCGAGCGGCACGCCGTGTCGTGGCGAGGCCGGCGAGGGTGTCAGGGCGCCGTGCTGCGATTGCCGGGACGCAGCGCCGGTGACAGGGTGGCCCGGTGAGTGACGACGCCGCACGCTTCCGCACGCTCTCGCGCGAGTGCACGAGCGGGGTGTTCTGGAACCCGTTTCGAACGCCGGGTGAGGAGCTCGCCGCCCTGGCGGCGGCCTGCGGTGAGCTGGGCATCGACGACCCCGACATCTACGGCGAGTGGGGCGCGGTGGCCAGACTGGAGGAGCAGGTCGGCCAGCTGCTGGGCAAGCCGGCGGTGATGTTCCCGAGCGGGGTGATGGCCCAGCAGAGCATGCTGCGACTGTGGTGTGAGCGTTCTGGCTCGATGCGGGTGGCGCTGCCCGACCTCAGCCACCTGCTGCTCCACGAGGACGACGGCCCCAGGCTCGTGCACGGCTTCCGCTTCGAGCACCTCACGACCGGAGCGACGGTGCCGACCGCGGAGGGGTTCACCGAGCTGACGGGTCGGCTCGGCCATGGACTCGGGGCGGTCCTGGTCGAGCTGCCGCTGCGCGAGGCCGGCTGCCTGCTCCCCACGTGGGAGGAGCTGACCGCCCTGTCGGTGGCGACCCGGGGGGCCGGCGTGCCGCTGCACGCCGATGGCGCCCGGATCTGGGAGTCGCAGCCGTTCTACGACCGGCCGCTCCCCGAGATCGTCGGCCTGGTGGACAGCATCTACGTCTCGTTCTACAAGGGTCTCGGCGGGCTGTCGGGCGCCTGCGTGGCCGCCCCCGAGGACCTGGTCGGCGAGCTCCGCACCTGGCGCCGCCGGATGGGCGGCACGCTGTACCGCCTCACGCCGTACGCCGTGTCCGCGCTGGTCGGGTTGCGCGACCAGCTGCCGCGGATGGCTGAGTACCTCGCCTGGGCACGCGCCCTGGCCGCCGAGCTGGTGACCAACGGGTTGACGGTGAGCCCGGACCCGCCGCACACCAACACCTTCCAGGTCTTCGCACCTGGCGACGTCGAGCAGATCAACGAGCGGCTCTTCGCGTTCATGGCACGGGAGAAGCGTCGGCTGGGTTACCCCTGGCGCGCATCCGAGGTGCCCGGGGTGGCCATGTGTGAGCTCCCGGTGGCCGCGGCCGCCCTCGCCCACGACCCCGTGCAGGTAGCGCGTTGGATCGCGTCGGTGGCCGGAGACTGACTCCTGGCGGCCCCGCCCGGACGCGACGTTCGTCTCCAGGAGTGTCCTCAGACGGGATCAGGCGAGCCAGCGGGTCCCGACGCCGCGCACCCGCACCCGACGCGGGTCAGACTCGGTCTCGGGCGAGGGCTCCCCACCCACGGCCCGGTCGATGCGGACCTCGAGCCACGAGTCGGTCAGGGTCTCCGCGAGACCTCCACCCCACTCGACCACCGTGACGGCCTCCTCCAGCGACGCGTCGAGGTCCAGGTCGTCCAGCTCGGCCAGCCCGCCGAGCCGGTAGGCGTCCACGTGCACGAGGGCCGGCCCGTCGCCCAGCGGCGGGTGCGTGCGCGCGATGACGAAGGTGGGCGAGGTGACGGCACCGCGCACGCCCAGACCCGCGCCAAGCCCCTGGGTCAGGGTGGTCTTCCCGGCACCGAGTCCACCGGAGAGGACCACCAGGTCGCCGGCGCGCAGCCGCTCGGACAAGGTCCTGCCGAGGTCCCGCATCCGGTCCGCGTCACCCACGTCGTACCACGTCGCGAGCCGCCGTCGCAGCTCGACGTACGGCGGCCGCCGGCCGACCTCGGTGAACCCGTGCGACCTCCAGAAGCCGATGGTAGACGGCAGTTCCAGGCGCGCCAGCACCGCGACCTCGTCGAGCTCCGGACAGGCGGAGCAGGCCGCCACCACCAGCGCCCGGGCGATGCCATGGCCGCGGGCGTCTGGGCGCACCCCGAAGCGGCGCACGAACAGCACCTCGTCGACCCGGTCCAGCACCAGGGCGCCGACGGCGCGACCGTCCAGGGTGGCGACGAGCCCGCCATCACCCGCCAGGACCGCCGCCACGGATGCCTCCGTCTCGCCGAGCGCGTCCGCCGGTGGGTCGAGCGGCGGTCGGTGCGCGAAGGCCGCCCGCACCACCCCGAGGACCTCGTCGGCCGCCTCCGGCCCGACCCGCCTCACGCTGAGGGTCATGGTGCTTCGAGGAGCTCGGTGGCCATGGCGGACAGCTGGTCCAGCTCGGCGTTGACCTGCTCGTGGCGTTCGATGATCACCATGTGACCGGCACCGGCACACTCCAGAAGGTCCGAGCCGTGGATCCGGGCGTGCAGACCGCGGGCATGCTCGATCGAGGTGACCTTGTCGTGGGTGCCGCAGATCACCCTGGTCGGGACCCCCGCCAGCGTGGGGCAGGCGTCCCAGAGGTCCAGGGTCGCGAAGGCAGGATAGAACTCCGCCACGACGTCGAACGGGGTGTGACTGAGCAGCTCGTAGACGAACCGCACCAGGTCCTCCGACACACCGTCGCCGAACGCGTAGGCGTCGGTGATCACCAGCGCGAGATCCTGGCCACGCATGCGCAGGGCATCCACGGCGCGGTGCCCGCGTGACAAGGTCCCGACGACCCGGCCGATCAACCCGGAACCGAAGCCGGCGGGCAGCATCGGGAAGAGGATCCGACCCGGGTCGAGCCCTCCCGCGGTGGTCGAGATCAGCGCGGTGCCCACGATCTTCGTGCCGAACAGATCGGGGTACTGCTCGGCCAGCTTCAAGATCGTCATGCCACCCATGGAGTGCCCGATGAGCACCACCGGGTCGTCGTGGGTCAGGTCGTCGAGCACCCGCTTGAGGTCGTGTCCGAGCTGATCCAGAGTCGTGCTCTCGGCCGGCGACCGACCCGACCTGCCGTGCGAGCGCTGGTCGTAGTAGATGGCCTTCACCAGGCCGCGATACGCCGCTCGCTGGAAGTGCCAGCAGTCCAGCGTCATCGCGTAGCCATGGATGAAGACCAGCGTGATCGGCGGGGCCTGGGTCGCGGTGGCCCGGCGGCGACCGCCGCGGGTCACCTCGGGGTCGAAGTCGTCCACCTCGGCGTGCAGCGGCAGCCCGTCGTCGGCGACCACCGTGATGTTCGGAGAGCGCAGCGAGCCGAGCTCGAGGTACTGGTCGACCGGACGGGCCGCGATGGCGCGCCGCTGTTGGACGACGCGGACGGCGGCACCGGCGGCTGCGACACCGGCAGCCCCGGCCGCGACCCCCAGGATCTTCTTCCCGACGCTCATCCGGGCTCCTCGCCGACATAGCGCCGCTGCATCCGGCCGTCCATCCTGGTGACGATCTCGTAGTTGATGGTGCCGCAGGCCTCGGCCCAGTCCTGCGCGGTGGGCTCGCCGCGGCCGCCGGGGCCGAACAGCACCACTGGTTCCCCCGGCGGCGGGAGCTCACCGCCCAGGTCGACGACGAACTGGTCCATGCAGATCCGGCCGCGCACCGGCCGCCGCCGACCCGCCACCCACACCTCGGCCCGTGAGCTCGCGTGCCGGGGCACCCCGTCGCCGTACCCGACGGGCACCAGCCCCACGGTCGTGTCGTGGTGGGCGACCCAGGTGTGCCCGTAGGAGACCCCGTCGCCGGCTGCGATCGGCTTCGCGAGCGCAAGCGGTACCTGCACGGTCATGGCCGGTCGCAGCCCGAGGTCGGGCGTCCGGCCCGGTGCCGGGTCGAGTCCGTACGCCGCGATCCCCACCCGCACCAGGTCGAAGCGGGCCGACGGCCGCAGGATCGCGCCTGCGGAGTTGGCCAGGTGGGTCACCTCGGGTCGCAGCCCTGCCTCCAGGGCCTGACCCAGCGCCCGGCGGAACGCGTCCTCCTGAGCGTCGTTGGCGGGATGGTCCGGCTCGTCGCCGGCGGCGAGGTGCGACCAGACTCCGGTGACCTGAAGCGCGCCCTGCCCCTCCAGCTCGCGGGCCCGAGCCACCAGCGCCGGCCAGTCGGCGAGCGTGGCGCCGCCGCGGGAGAGACCGGAGTCGACCTTGAGCTGGACGCGGGCGCGGCGCCCGACGTGGACCGCCGCCGCGGCCACCAGGTCGAGCTCGCGACGGGTGTAGGCCGTCACGTCGATGTCGTGCGCCAGCGCCTCGTCGTACCTCTCGGAGCCGGGCAGGTCCAGCCAGCTCAGCAGCCGGCCGCGATCCCCGTCGCGCCGCAGCGCGAGGGCTTCGTCGATGGTGGCGGTGCCCAACCACGCGGCGCCCGTGCTGCGCCCCGCACGGGCCACCTGCAGCAGACCGTGGCCGTAGCCGTCGGCCTTGACCACGACCATCAGCTCCGCGGGGGCGACCAGACCCCGCAGCAGCGCCACGTTGTGCCGGATCGCCCCGAGGTCGACGACGATCTCGGGGCGCGTCATCGTGCCCGGCGACCGGTTCGTAGCGGCAGGCATGCGTGGGATTGTTCCATTCCCACTTCTCCCGCTACCTCAGCAGAGGTCGGCGACGACCCGCGGAAGTGCGTGGGCCACGTCGGAGGCGACGATCGGCCCGGTGCCGCCGCCCATCGTGGCGGCGTACGTCGCCGCGGCACCGTGCAGCCACGCGCCCAGGCTCGCCGCGTCGTACGGATCGCAGCCGGCGGCGAGCACGGCACCGATCAGCCCGGCGAGGACGTCTCCTGCGCCCGCAGTGCCCAGCCACGGAAGGCCGGTGGTGTTGACGCGGACCCGCCCGTCGGGCCGGGCCACGAGCGTGTGCCGCCCCTTGAGCAGGACCACGGCCTCGTAGCGATCGGCAGCGAGGCGGGCGTGCTGGAGCTGGTCGGCCTCGACGGCAGCGCGCTCGGTGCCGAGCATCGTCGCCAGCTCGCCCGCGTGGGGCGTGAGCACCGTCGGCACTCCCAACGGCCCGGGGACGGCGGCCAGAGCTGCGGCGTCGACCACGATCGGGACCCCGTCGTCGCGACAGGCGGCCAGGGCACCGGCCGCGCCGTCTCCGCCCCCGGACCCGGTCACCCAGGCCTGCACCCGGCCGGGACCCACGACCTCCGGATGGGCCGTCCGCACAGCGTGGGCAGCCGTCCCGTCGTACCTCACCATCCCGGCCAGCCCGCAGGCTGCCCCGGCCACTGACAGCAGCGCCGCACCCGGGTACTGCGCCGACCCGGTGCGCAGCCCGACGACGCCGCGGGAGTACTTGTGACCCGCGGCGGCGGGACGCGGCAGCAGGTCTGCCACCTCCGCCGCCTGCAGCGACTCCACAGCGGCCTCAGGTAGGTCGAGGCCGAGGTCGACCAGATGGACCACACCACAGGCAGCGGCCGCGGGGTCGACGAGATGGGCCACCTTGTGAGTGCCGAAGGTGACCGTGAGGTCGGCCTCGACATGGGGCCCCATGAGGCGGCCGCTGTCCACGTCCACGCCGGACGGCACGTCGACGGCAACCACGGGCACTCCGGCGAAGGCTGCCAGGGCGGACTCCGCGGCCGGGCGCAGCCCGCCGCTGGCGCCGATGCCCACGATCCCGTCGATCAGCACCTCCGGCCGCTGCGCCTGACCGGCGTCCACGACCCGACCGCCCGACCGCAGCAGTGCGGCCAGCCCCGCACGATGCGCCTGGTCCGGCGCCACCAGGACCGCCTCGACCGCGCAGCCACGGCGCGCCAGCCGGGCCCCCGCAACCAGGGCGTCGCCGCCGTTGTCCCCCGATCCCACGAGCAGCGCGACCCGGCGGCCGTAGCCGCCACCGAGCAGATCGAGCACCGCGGCCGCCAGCCCGGCCGCCGCCCGCTCCATCAACGCCCCGGCCGGGAGGTCGGCCAGGCGCGCGGCCTCGGCCGTGCGGACCTCCGCGACGGTGTGGGCCAGTCGCACGGCTCAGCCCTCCAGCACGACGACGGCGGAGGCGATCCCTGCGTCGTGAGACAGCGATACGTGCACCGTCGACACCCCTCGCTCGTGGGCCCGCGCACGCACGGTGCCACTGAGCGCGAACGACGGCTCACCGGCGGGAGAGGAGATCACCTCGGCGTCCTGCCAGGCCAGTCCCGTCGGGGCTCCGAGCGCCTTGGCCAGGGCCTCCTTGGCGGCGAACCGAGCCGCGAGGGAGGCCAGCGGGCGGACCGCCTCATGCGGGGTGAAGAGCCGCCCGCGCAGTCCTGGAGTGCGCTCCAGGCTGAGCCCGAACCGCTCGATGTCCACCACGTCGATCCCGACGCCCATGATCGCCAACGCCGCGGACCTACTCGACCGTCACGGACTTGGCAAGGTTGCGCGGCTGGTCCACGTCGTGACCGAGCAGGGTGGCCAGCTCGCACGCGAAGAGCTGGAGCGGCACGACCGCCACCAGCGGCTGGAGCAGCGTGGAGACTCGGGGCAGCCCGATCAGCTCGTCGGCGTACGGCGTCACCGTGAGGTCGTCCTCCTCGGCCAGCACGATGGTGCGCGCCCCGCGGGCCCGGATCTCCTGGATCGCGCTGATCATCTTCTCGTGCAGCAGGTCGCGCCCCCGGGGTGGCACCACACAGAAGACCGGCAGGCCTGGCTCGATCAGTGCGATCGGGCCGTGCTTGAGCTCACCCGCGGCGAAGCCCTCGGCGTGCAGGTAGGCCAACTCCTTGAGCTTGAGCGCCCCCTCCAACGCCACCGGGTAGCCGGCATGGCGCCCCAGGAACAGCACCGAGCGCGCATCCACGAGGCGCGCGGCCAGGTCGTACAGCTCCTCGGCGCCGGCGAGCACCCGCTCGAGATGCCCCGGCATCGTCTCGAGCTCGTCCACGACGGTCGAGATCTCGTCGCCGAACTTCGTCCCGCGCACCTGCGCGAGGTAGAGCCCGAGCAGGTAGCACGCGATGAGTTGGGTCTCGAAGCCCTTCGTCGACGCGACGCCGATCTCGGGCCCGGCATGGGTGTAGATCACCGCGTCGGACTCGCGAGGGATCGTCGACCCGTTGGTGTTGCAGATGGCCAGGACCTTCGAGCGCTGCTCGCGCGCGTGCCGGATCGCCATCAGCGTGTCGGCGGTCTCGCCGGACTGGCTGATGGCGACCACGAGGGTCGACCGGGTCAGGATCGGGTCGCGGTAGCGGAACTCGTGGGCCAGCTCGACCTCGCAGGGGATGCGCGTCCAGTGCTCGATCGCATACTTGGCCACCAGCCCGGCGTAGTGCGCGGTGCCGCAGCCGACGATGATGATCTTGTCGATCTCCCGCAGCTCGTCCACGGACATCCGGACCTCGTCGAGCTGCAGCCGCCCCGCCTCGTCATGGCGACCCAAGAGTGCGTCGGCGACCGCTCGCGGCTGTTCGAAGATCTCCTTGCGCATGAACCAGTCAAAGCCGTCCTTCTCCGCGGCCGAGAGGTCCCAGTCGACGTGGAAGCGGACCGCCTCGGCGGGCGTGCCGTCGAAGCCGGTGACGCTCACGTCGTCGCGCGTCAGGGTCACCACCTGGTCCTGACCCAGCTCGAGGGCCTCGCGGGTGTGCTCGATGAACGCCGCGACGTCGGAGCCGACGAAGTTCTCACCCTCGCCGAGCCCCACGACCAGCGGCGAGTTTCGCCGGGCAGCCACCACCCGGTCCGGGTCCTGGGCGTCCACCGCGACGAGGGTGAACGCACCTCGGAGCCGTTGACACACGACCTGCATGGCCTCGGTCAGCCCGGCTCCCGACTCGACCTCGCGCTCCAGCAGGTGGGCGGCGATCTCCGTGTCGGTCTCGGAGATCATCTCGTGGCCATCGGCCTCGAGCTCGGCGCGGAGCTCGGCGAAGTTCTCGATGATGCCGTTGTGGATCAGCGCCACCCGGCGCGACGGCCCGAGGTGCGGGTGGGCGTTGATGTCGTTGGGCGCGCCGTGGGTCGCCCAGCGGGTGTGGCCGATGCCCGTCGTCGAGGGCGCGAGCGGGGTGTCGACGATCGCCTTCTCCAGGTTCGCCAGCTTCCCGGCCCGCTTGTCGGTGGAGATGCTCCCGGCGTGCACGAGCGCCACACCGGCGGAGTCGTAGCCGCGGTACTCCAACCGACGCAGGGCGTCGATGACGACGGTCTGGGCCTGCTGAGCACCGACGTACCCGACGATTCCACACATGCCGGGGAGTCTATCCGCGGCGGGCTGCCGGGTCGGTGCTGCAACAATGCCGCGCATGGCACAGCTCCCCGGTCCCGGGTCTCCCGGAGAGGAGCATCGCGAGTCCTCGCCCTACGTCGAGCTCGACCGGGCAACCTGGGCCGGCCTGGCAGAGGCCACCCAGAGTCCGCTCACGCCGGATGAGATCGTCCGGCTCCGCGGCCTCGGCGACGCGCTGGACCTCGACGAGGTTCGTCAGGTCTACCTGCCGATCTCACGGCTGCTGTCGTTGTACGTCGAGTCGTCCGGTCGCCTGCACCGACAGCAGGAGTCCTTCCTGCACCAGCCGCAGCCGCCACGCACGCCCTTCGTGATCGGGCTCGCGGGATCGGTCGCGGTCGGGAAGTCCACCACGGC
This sequence comes from uncultured Actinomycetota bacterium, assembly GCA_963812265.1. Taxonomy (GTDB): domain Bacteria; phylum Actinomycetota; class Actinomycetes; order Propionibacteriales; family Nocardioidaceae; genus Nocardioides. The sequence goes on along the minus strand of CAWEUL010000001.1, from coordinate 1,344,243 downwards.
GCGCGTCCTCCAGCAGATGTTGGCCCACTGGCCCGAGCACCCCCAGGTCGAGCTGATCACGACCGACGGCTTCCTGCTGCCGAACGCCGAGCTGGAGCGCCGCGGCATCCTCCACCGCAAGGGCTTCCCGGAGTCCTATGACCGCCGGGCACTGTTGCGGTTCGTGGTCGACATCAAGTCCGGCCGCGACGAGGTGGAGGCGCCGACGTACTCCCATCTGGTCTACGACGTCGTGCCCGACCGACGCATCGTCGTCCATCGCCCTGACATCGTGATCGTCGAGGGCCTCAACGTGCTCCAGCCGGCGGGCATCGGCGATGACGGCCGTCGCGGTCTGGCCGTGAGCGACTTCTTCGACTTCACGGTGTACGTCGACGCGCACCCCGCGGACATCCGGCGGTGGTACGTGTCCCGCTTCCTGGAGCTGCGGGAGACAGCGTTCCGCGATCCCGCGTCGTACTTCGCGAAGTACGCCCTGTTGACCCAGGACGAGGCCAGCTCGGAGGCCGAGCGCCTCTGGGACACCATCAACGGCCCCAACCTCGAGCGCAACATCGCACCCACCCGCGCTCGCGCCACCTTGGTGCTGCGCAAGGACTCCGACCACTCGGTCCGCTACGTCCGACTGCGCAAGCTCTGAGTCGGGTCGGCCATCAGGGACTCGGGGACGCGACCCGACTCGCGCGCGGCGCCGAGCGGCAGCAGGTCGGGCGGGAAGCCCAGCTCCTCGCTCGGCCGCGGCCGGTGGCGCTGATGGAGCCACTCGTCGAAGAACACGGCGAGGTCCTGCCCCGAGACCTCCTCGGCCAGAGCCTCGAACTCCCGGACGGTGCCGGTGCCGTACTGACGCTCGGAGGCCCACCGCCGCAGGAGCTCGTCGTGGGCGACGGCTCCGATCCGGTTGCGCAGGGCCTGGAGGGCCATCGCACCCCGGTCGTAGACGGCGCGGTCGAACAGCCGGCGCGGCCCCGGGTCGTCCAGCCTGAGCCTCCAGAACGGCCGGTAGCCACTGAACCGGAGGTAGACGTCGCCGAACACGTCGTTGAGCGTGAAACCGGCGCCCGGCTCGTGGGCGAGGTAGAGCCAGGACGACCACGTCGCGAAGCCCTCGTTGAGCCAGATGTGCCTCCAGCGGCGCACGCTGACCGAGTCACCCCACCACATGTGGGCCAGCTCGTGGGCGACTACCTCGTGGTTCTCGCCGTAGAAGAACACCTTCGAGTAGTTGGGCCGCGTCTGGTTCTCCAAGGAGAAGCCGAAGCTCGCGTTGATGAGGGTGCCGCCGGTGATCGCGAACGGGTACTCGCCGAACCGGTCGGCGAAGAAGTCCACGACCTTCGGGGTCTGCCGCAGGCTGCGCACGGCGTTGCGCCGCATGCGGCCCTTCAGGTGCTCCGTGATCGCATAGAGGTACGGCGTCCCACCCGCCGTCGTTCCCCGCACCAGGTCGTAGTCGCCGATCACAGCGGTCGCCAGGTAGGTCGCCATCGGCTCAGTCACCCGCCAGTGCCACCGCACCTCGCGCGCGACCCTGGTGCGCCCGACCAGCGTTCCGTTGCTCACGGCCTGGGTGCCCTTGCGGGTCTGGATCCGGATGTCGTAGGTCGCCTTGTCCGAGGGGTGGTCGTTGCTGGGGAACCACACCGTGGCCACCTCGGGCTCGCCCGCCGCGATGGCACCGTCCGGGGTCTCGAACCACGCCCCCAGCCCCCCGGCCCGGAGCTCCCCGGGGACACCTGCGTAACGCACTCGCACCGTGAATCTCTCACCGGAGACGATCGGCCGTCGTGGCGTCACCACGAGTTCGCGCTTCCCCTGGGTGAAGCGTGCCGGGCGGCCGTCGACGCTGACCGAAGACGCCCGGATGACCAGATCGAGGTTGAACCGGGTGAGCCGCTGGCCGGCGACGGCGCGGACGCGGGTGACACCGCTGAGGCGCTGCGAAGCGACGTCGTACTTCACAGAGATCGCGTAGTGGCGCACGTCGTAGCCACCGTTGCCGTAGTGGGGGAAGTAGCGGTCCCCGACTCCCGCAGCGCCGGTGGTGTCGATCGCTCCCGACGCCGCCGTCCCACCCAGGAGGGTCATCGTCGCCAGCAGGGCCACTGCGGCACGCGACCACGCTCGAACGGTCCTGGTCATGGGCTCTCCCTCATCCGCACGGCGGATCGACACGGCTCACAGTGGCAGCTGGGCCCGCACGACGCCGGCCAGGCGGTCCGCGACGGACTGTGCCTCCTCCGGGGTCGGCGCCTCCACCATGACGCGCACCAGCGGCTCGGTGCCAGACGGGCGGAGCAGGATCCGTCCCCTCTCACCCAGAGCCGCCTCCTCCTCGGCGACAGCGGCCGCGAGCACGGCGTCGTCGTCGGCGCGTGCCTTGTCCACGTTCGGGACGTTCACCAGGACCTGCGGCAGCCGGGTCATCACGCTGGCCAGCTCCTGCAGGCTCTGGCCCGTGGTCGCCATCCGCTCGAGGACCTGGAGGGCCGTGAGGATGCCATCGCCGGTCGTGGCGTGGTCGCTCAAGATCACATGTCCGGACTGCTCCCCACCGAGGGTGTAGCCGGAGACCTTCATCGCCTCGAGCACATAACGGTCACCGACCTTGGTCCGTCGCACGTCGACGCCGGCCGACTTCATCGCCTGCACGAATCCGAGGTTGCTCATCACCGTCGCGACAACGGTGTCCTTGGCGAGGCGACCCGACTCCTTCATCGAGACCGCGAGCAGGGCGAGGATCTGGTCGCCGTCCACGATGTTGCCCTCGTGGTCCACGGCCAGACAACGGTCGGCGTCACCGTCGAGGGCGAAGCCGACGTCCGCGCAGTCCTTGAGCACTGCGCGCTGGAGGGGGGCGAGGTGGGTCGAGCCGCAGCCGTCGTTGATGTTGAGGCCGTCCGGCTGGGCGTGGATGGCGGTGACGTCGGCCCCGGCGTCGGCAATCGCCTTGGGGCCGGCATCCCAGGCGGCGCCCTCGGCGCAGTCCACCACGACGCGGATGCCGGCGAGCGGGTGGTCGATGGTGCGAACGAGGTGGGCGGAGTACTCGTCGACGGCTGTCCCGTGCGTATCGACGCGACCGACACCGCTCCCGGTGGGTCGGCTCCAGGCCTCCCGCAGCCGCCGCTCGATGGCCGCCTCGACGGCGTCGTCCAGCTTGTGTCCGCCGCGGGCGAGGAACTTGATGCCGTTGTCCGGCATCGGGTTGTGGGACGCGGACAGCATCACACCCAGGTCGGCCCCGAGCGTGCCGGTCAGGTGGGCGACGCCCGGGGTCGGCAGCACACCGAGGAGCAGGACATCGACGCCGGCCGAGGCCAGGCCGGCGACGACCGCGCCCTCGAGGAACTGACCCGAGATCCGGGTGTCGCGCCCGACGACCGCCAGTGGCCGGTGGCCGGCGAACTCGCCGCGGTCGGCGAGCACGTGCGCTGCTGCCACGGACAGGCCGAGGGCCAGCTCAGCGGTGAGCTCGCCGTTGGCCAGGCCACGAACCCCGTCCGTGCCGAACAGTCGGGTCACCGAACTACCGCTTGCTGTACTGCGGAGCCTTCCGGGCCTTCTTCAGACCGGCCTTCTTGCGCTCGATCATGCGTGAGTCGCGGGTCAGCAACCCGGCCTTCTTCAAGACCGCGCGGTTGGCCTCGGTGTCGATCTCGTTCAGCGCCCGGGCGACGCCGAGGCGCAGGGCGCCGGCCTGGCCGGTGATGCCGCCGCCGTGGATGCGTGCGATGACGTCGAAGCGGCCCTCCAGGCGGGTGGCCGCGAACGGCTCGTTGACCACCTGCTGATGCAGCTTGTTCGGGAAGTAGGAGTCGAGTGCGCGCCCGTTGACGCGCCACTTTCCGGTGCCGGGCACCAGGCGAACCCGAGCCACGGCCTCCTTGCGACGACCCGTCGCCGCGGCGGGGGCGATGGTGGCAGGGCGCTCGGTGTCAGAGGACGGGGCGCTCTCGGAGGAGTAGGCGACGCCGGCCTCGTTGACCTCGAAGGTCTCCTCGGCGCCGTCGACGGTGGTCTCAGGGGTCTCAGTGGTCTCAGCCACGGTAGTTTCCTCGATCCTTCGTGGTTACTGGGAGACCTGGGAGATCTCGAACGGGGTGGCCTGCTGGGCCTGGTGCGGGTGGGTGGGGCCGGAGTAGACCTTGAGCTTCTTGAGAATCTGCCGTCCCAGACGGTTCTTGGGGAGCATGCCCCAGACCGCATTCTCGATCGCCTTGCGGGCGTCCTTCTCCAGGAGCTCGCCGATCGGCGTGGCGGTCAGCCCACCCGGGTAGCCGGAGTGCCGGTAGGTCATCTTGTTGGTCTTCTTCGAGCCCGTCAGCGCGACCTTCTCGGCGTTCACGACGATCACGAAGTCGCCGGTGTCGACGTGCGGGGCGAAGATCGGCTTGTGCTTGCCGCGCAACAGGTTCGCGGTCTGGGCGGCCAGTCGGCCGAGCACGATGTCGGTGGCATCGATGACGTGCCAGTCCCGCTGGATGTCCGCGGGCTTCGGGCTGTACGTGCGCACGGTGCTTCCTCATTCGTTCGTGGTGCCCGGTCAGGCGGTTCCCATGACCGGGTGCTGGTGCTGCTTCCCCTGACGAACACTGCCCGGATCGTCTGCTCGTGCGGTGTCATCGCACGGGCCGAGCGTCCGGATCTGCGCCGTGACTGTCGGGTCACGACGCGGCAGGAGTCGCGACCAGCCAGGTTACGGCGTGCCGGGGCACCGGGTCAAAACGGGAGGGCCCGGTCGGAGCCCGGCCGGACGGCCCGCCGGAGGACCCGCCGCAGGACCCGCCCGACGACCCGCCGGCGGACCGCCGTCCCAGGCTCGGAGCCCCGTCCCGCGGCAGGTGCGCGTTCGGTTAGGTTGGGACCACCATCGTCACCGAATCGAGGAGCCGACGTGACCGACGTACCGGCCATCGGAACCCCCTCCCTGTCCGTCCGCGACAACCGGACCGGGCAGGAGTACGACGTGCCGATCGTCGACGGCGCCATCAAGGCCGCCGATCTCGGTGCCATCCGCACGGACGCCGACGAACCCGGGCTGGCCGTCTACGACCCCGGCTTTGTGAACACCGCCTCGTGTCGATCTGGGGTGACCTTCATCGACGGCGAGAAGGGCATCCTGGAGTACCGGGGCTACCCCATCGAGCAGCTCGCGGACAAGTCGAACTTCCTCGAGGTGTCCTACCTGCTGATCTACGGCGAGCTGCCGACGCGGCCGCAATACGACGAGTGGGTGCACCACATCACCTACCACACGTTCGTGCACGAGAACGTGAAGCGGTTCATGCAGGGCTTCCGCTACGACGCCCACCCGATGGGCATGCTGATGGCGTCGGTCGGCGCACTGTCGACGTTCTACCCCGACGCGCGCAACATCGGCGACGCCTCGACCCGTGAGATCCAGATCATCCGGATGATCGCGAAGATGCCGACGTTGGGTGCCTGGGCGTTCCGGCACGCGCAGGGCAAGCCGTACGTCTACCCCGACAACGACCTCGGCTACACCGCGAACTTCCTCTCGATGCTGTTCAAGATGAGCGAGCAGAAGTTCGAGGCCGACGAGCGGCTCGTCAAGGCACTCGATGTCCTGTTCATCCTGCACGCCGATCATGAGCAGAACTGCTCGACCAATGCCGTGCGTTCGGTCGGCTCCTCCCAGGTCGACCCGTACTCCGCCGTCGCTGCTGGCGTCGCCGCGCTCTACGGGCCACTGCACGGTGGCGCCAACGAGGCAGTGCTCCGGATGCTGCGCCGGATCGGGAGCCTGGAGAACATCCCCGCGTTCATCGAGGGCGTGAAGAACGGCAATGAGCGGCTGATGGGCTTCGGCCACCGCGTCTACAAGAACCACGATCCTCGCGCCACCATCATCAAGAAGGCCTGCGACGACGTCTTCGAGGTCACCGGGGTCAACCCGCTGCTGAAGATGGCCCAGGAGCTGGAGAAGATCGCCCTCGAGGACGACTACTTCGTCTCCCGCAAGCTCTACCCCAACGTCGACTTCTACTCCGGGCTGATCTACGAAGCGTTCCAGTTCCCGCCGGAGATGTTCACGGTGCTGTTCGCGATCGGACGGACCCCTGGATGGCTGGCCCAGTGGCTGGAGCTGGTGCAGGACCGGGAACAGAAGATCGCCAGACCCAAGCAGATCTACACCGGAGACCGTACCCTCGACTTCGTGCCGGCCGCTCAGCGCTGGGCCTAGCCCCGCGGCGGCCGCCGGACCGAACGGAGGCCTCACCCCCTCCACGTCGAACCCGTGGTGACCACCGAGCCCGTGAGCAGTGAACAGACCCCCTCCCCCGGTCCGACCCGCCGTCACATCCTCGGCTACGCGGGGGCGGGCGGCCTCGGGCTGATCGCAGGCGGTGGGGCCGCCTTGGCCCGGGGACGCGCCGGCGCCGGCGAGGCCGAGACCCCGACGGTCCCGGCGACGTTGAGCCCGTACGGCGTCCACCAGCCAGGCATCACCGCACCGACGCCCGCGGCCACCCGCATCGTGGCCCTCGACCTGCACGGCACGGTGGACCGGGCCGGCCTCGGGCGCCTGATGCGACTCTGGAGCGGCACCATCGCCGCGTCGACCCAGGGGCGCCCGCCACCCGGGGACACCGCTCGCGACCTGGCGCAGGCCAACGTCGACCTGAGCGTGGTGGCCGGCTGGGGTCCCGAGCTCTTCGACAAGGTCGGCCTGGGCGCCGAGCGGCCGCCCGCCCTCGCGGTGATCCCGGCGTTCACCCATGACCGCCTCCAGCAGCGTTGGTCCGGCGGCGACCTGATGCTCATGGTGGGCGCGAGCGACGACACGTCGGTCACCCACGCGCTGCGACGGCTGGTCCTCGATGCCGCGCCCTTCGCGACGCCTCGGTGGGAGCAGTTCGGCTCGTGGCGAGGCCTGGACGCCGGGCACGCCCCGGCCACCGGGCGCAACCTGTTCGGTCAGGTCGACGGCACCGGCAACCTCCTGCCCGACGACCCGCTGTTCGACTCGATGCTGTGGACCAAGACCCCCGACTGGTTCGCCGGTGGGACCACGATGGTGGTCCGCCGCATCCGGATGGACCTGGAGGTGTGGGACACGCTGACCCGCGACGAGCAGGAGCGCTCGGTCGGTCGCGACCTCACGGTGGGCGCTCCACTGGGCGCCACCGCTGAGAGGGACGAGCCGGACTTCGAGGCCCAGGACGCTGCCGGCCGCCCGGTCATCCCCCAGGACGCCCACCTGCGGCTCGCCCATCACTCCGTCAACGGCGGGGCGCGGATCCTGCGCCGGGGCCTGAACTACACCGAAGCGACCGGCGGACGACGGGAGTCCGGACTGGTCTTCTGCAGCTTCCAGGCCGACCTCGAGAGCCAGTTCAACCGGATCCAGCATCGACTCGATGCCGGCGACGCCCTCAACGAGTGGACGACCGCGATCGGCAGTGCGGGGTTCGCGGTGCTGCCCGGGTTCGAGCCCGACGGCTGGCTCGGCGACCGCCTGCTGGCCTGAACGGTTCCCAACCCCGGCTGGACCGACGTGGAAGACTTCGGGGCATGGCCCACGCCACCCTCGCCGACCTCACCGCCGCCCTGGACGACCTGCGCGCCGCACCCAAGGAGCAGGGCCGTCTCGCGATGGTCGTCCGCCGCCCGGCTGTCGGAGAGCGGGAGATCCTCGACGAGGGCGTGCTGGACCTGGCCGACGGGCTGGTCGGGGACAACTGGCTCTCGCGCGCGACCTCGCGGGCGATCGCAGAGGGCCGGCACCTGATCGGCCAGCTCAACGTCATGAGCATCCGCTCGGTCGCGCTCCTGGCCGCCGGCGCCCCCGCGCAGGCGCTCGCCGGGGACCAGCTGTACCTCGACCTCGACCTCTCCCAGGGCAACCTGCCGACCGGCAGTCGCCTGGCCATCGGTGACGAGGCGGTCATCGAGGTGAGCAAGAAGCCGCACAACGGCTGCGAGAAGTTCCGCGCCCGGTTCGGGGACGACGCCGTGGCCTTCGTGAACTCCGACCAGGGTCGTTCGCTGCGGCTGCGCGGGTTCAACGCCCGGGTCGTCACGCCCGGAGTCGTGCGGCCGCACGACGTGGTACGGGTGCTCGGTCGGGGCTGAGGATCTTGGGCCCGCCCCAGCGGCGTCTCAGCCTGTTCACAGCGAGTCACGCCACCCTGGAGTCATGGAGCAGATGACCACAGAGCACACCCAGCCCCTCCCGATCGAGCACGCCCCCGCGTCGCCCCCGCCCCCGTACCCCCCGCCGGGGCCGGTCGCGGCGCCCCGGCCTCCGCGGCGCAAGGGTTTCGCGGCCGCCGTGATCGCCGCCTCGATCGTCGCCGGCGGTGCCGCCGGCGTCGGTGGTGCCGCGACGTACGACGCCCTCCAGGGCGACTCCGCCGTCGTCGACTCGACCACCGGGCGGACCTCCACCCCCGTGGTCGACCAGGGCGACAGCCAGGCCGGCTCCGGTTCGGTCGAGCAGGTCTCCAGCGCTGTCCTGCCTTCGGTGGTGAAGATCGAGGTCGCCGGCTCCCAGGGTGCCGGTTCGGGCTCCGGGATCATCCTCAGCGAGGACGGGCGAATCCTGACCAACAACCACGTCGTCGAGCTCGCCGGCGACGGCGGCCAGCTCCGGGTGTCGTTCAACGACGGCACGCACGCCGACGCGACGATCCTCGGCACCGACCCGCTGACCGATACCGCGGTGATCCAGGCCCAGGGCGTCTCCGCCCTCACCGCCGCGACCATCGGACAGTCCGCCAACCTCGACGTCGGCCAGGAGGTCGTCGCCGTCGGTTCGCCCTTCGGGCTCGAGTCCACGGTGACCACCGGCATCGTCAGCGCGCTCGGCCGGCCCGTCAGCGTCGGCTCGGACGGCAGCGGCAACTCCACGACCTACCCCGCGATCCAGACGGACGCCGCGATCAACCCCGGCAACAGTGGCGGCCCCCTGGTCGACATGACCGGATCGGTCGTGGGCATCAACTCCTCGATCCGCACGGCGGACAGTGGTAGCACCGGCGCAGCCTCGGGCTCGATCGGGCTGGGCTTCGCGATCCCGATCGACGAGGTGATGCCGATCGTGGACCAGATGAGCAACGGCGAGACCCCCACTCACGCCCGGATCGGCGTCTCGGTGTCGCCGGTCGCGTCCTCGGGTGGTGCCTTCTCCTCCGACGGCGCCGAGGTCTCCCAGGTCTCCCCGGGCTCGGCCGCGGAATCGGCGGGGCTGCAAGCGGGTGACGTGATCACGAAGATCAACGACGAGCCGGTCGCCGGCACCGAGTCGCTGGTCGCGACCATCCGCTCCTTCCGCCCCGGGGACCAGGTGCAGGTGACCTGGCAGCGCAACGGTGACGAGCAGCAGGCGACGGTCACGCTCGACTCCGACGCGGCCAACTGAGGAACCCCACAGCGGATACTGGTGAGTACGAGTCACCTGGTGGCTCGTACTCACCAGTACGTCGCTGAGCGCACGGATGAGACCCTGATCACATGTCCGACCCGTCCACGATCCCGCGGAACCGTCGACGCGTAGCGATCCTCGCTGGGCTGGCCGGACTGCTCCTTGCCGGATGTGCGGGCGAGCCGGCGGCGCGGTCCCGTGAGGCAACGGCCTCCCCGAACGGCGGGCACACCGCGACCGCAGCGTCGCCGGGCGTCGTGGACATCACCTGCGGGGGCACCGGCAGCCCGACCGTCCTGCTCGAGGCCGGCCTCGGTGAGGACTCGAGCTCCTGGTCCGACTTCCTCCCACAGCTGCCCTCCGGCCTCAGGGTGTGCACGTCGAGCCGGGCCGGCCTCGGTGCCAGCCCTCCACTGGACGTCGGCGACCCGGACCCGTCGCCCGGCGGGGCGGCCGGCCAGCTCTACGACGCCCTGGCAGCTGCCGGCGAGGAGGGCCCGTTCCTGCCGGTCGGCTTCTCGTACGGCGGCATGGTCGCGCAGGCGTTCGCCGCGTCGTACGCCGACGAGGTCGTCGGGCTCGTGCTCGACGACTCCGCGGACCCGGGCGAGTTCACCGACGGGCCGTGGCAGCGCCTCGGGATCGACTGGTCAGAGGGTGGCCGGTCAATCGACCAGGCCGCCGCCACCCAGCAGCTGACCGACCTCGACCTCGGCGGGATACCCGTCTTCGTCGTGACCCAGGACCAACTTCCCCGTCGGCTGGACCGGCTCTGGACCGCGTACCACCAGCGGCAGGCGGCCCAGTCCACGCAGTCCGCACACGTGCGCGCGCTCGGCTCCGGCCATGCCATCCAGCAGGACAACCCTGCTCTGCTCGCCGCGGCGATCGACGAGGTGGTGGCTGCGGCTCGCGGAGAACAGGCCCTGCGCCCGTGTGACCGTCGGTTCGCACCCCTGCACGGGACATGCGTCCCTGCCGGGTGATGTGCCAGAACGCCACGCGGCACCGTCAGGACGCGCAGCCTCAGCGCGTCCGAGCCACCCGTCCCTCGTCCCAGACCGGTCCGTCGGACTCATAGACGGTGCCGTCGCCGCCGTACACGAGGAACCGGTCGAACCCCCGGGCGAACCACCGGTCGTGGGTGACGGCCAGCACCGTGCCCTCGAACGCCCCGAGCCCGTCCTCGAGCGCCTCGGCGGACTCGACGTCGAGGTTGTCGGTCGGCTCGTCGAGCAGCAGCAGCGTGGCCCCCGACAGCTCCAGCAGCAGGATCTGGAACCGCGCCTGCTGACCGCCTGAGAGGGAGTCGAAGGACTGCTCGGCGGCGTGCGCGAGCTCATAGCGGTCGAGCACGCGACTCGCCTGCTCACGCGCCAGGCCCTGGCGCCCGTCCGGGGTTCCCTCACCACGGTGCAGGATGTCCAGGAGGGTCCGGCCGACGAGCTCGGGATGCTCGTGGGTCTGCACGAACCATCCGGGACGCACCCGGGCACCCAGCTTCGCCAGCCCCGTGTGGGTCACCGGAGCGATCTCGACGTCGCCCACCGGCAGGTGCTCCACGTCGGGCCGCGACCCGCCCGCCGCGAGGAGCCGCAGGAAGTGGGACTTGCCCGAGCCGTTGGAGCCGAGCACCGCCACGCGTTCGCCGTACCAGACCTCGAGGTCGAAAGCCTCCATCAGACCGGTCAGCTCGAGTCCCTCGCAGACCACCGCTCTCTTGCCGGTGCGGCCACCCCGCAGGCGCATCGTCACCTGCTGCTCGCGGGGCTGCTCGGTCGGCGGGCCGGCCTCCTCGAACTTGCGCAGCCGCGTCTGGGCGGCCTGGTAGCGGCTGGCCATGCCGTCGTTGTAGGCCGCCTTCTGCTTGTACATCAGCACCATGGCCTTGATCTTGGCGTGCTCCTCGTCCCAGCGCCGACGCAGCTCCTCGAACCGTGCGAACCGGTCGCGTCGGGCCTCGTGGTACGACGCGAACCCGCCTGGGTGCGTCCATACCCGGTTGCCCGCGCTGCCGAGCTCCACCGTGACCACGCGGGTGGCCGTGTTCGCCAACAGCTCGCGGTCGTGGGAGATGAACAGGATGGTCTTGTCGGAGTCCCGGATCCGAGACTCCAGCCAGATCTTGCCGGGCACGTCGAGATAGTTGTCCGGCTCGTCGAGCAGCAGCACCTGGTCAGGCCCGCGCAGCAAGTACTCCAGCACCAGCCGCTTCTGCTCACCCCCCGACAGCGTGCGCAGCGAGCGATACTTGGCCCGGTCGTAGGGCAGCCCCATCGCGGCGGTGGTGCAGACGTCCCACGTCACCTCGAGGTCGTAGCCGCCGGCATCGGCGTACTCCGAGAGCGCCTCGGCGTAGCGCATCTGGTGGCGCTCGTCGTCGCTGTCCATCAACGTCTGCTCGCAGGCGTCCACCTGGGCCGAGGCCGTCCGCACCCGCGGTGGTGCCACCGACAACAACAGATCGGCCACCGTCGCGTCCACCGCCTCAGGCTCGGTGGTCGAGGTCTCCCCGCTGGTCGAGCCGGCGGAGACCCCGGCGCCGACCACTCCCTGTCCGACGAACTGCCGCATCACCCCGAGCCCACCGGAGCGGGTCACGACACCGGCGTGCGGGACCAGGTCACCGGTGATCAGGCGGAGCAGCGTGGTCTTGCCGGCGCCGTTGGCACCGACCAGCGCAACTTTGGCACCATCGCCCACGCGGAACGACACGTCGTCGAGCAGCACTCGCCCGTCCGGCAGCTGGAAGCGCACCCCGGCGACATCAACATGACCCACGAGGAGTCATTCTCCCCCGCGAACGGGTCGGCCGCACCCCGGTTTAGTCCGGCAAGGTTCGCAGCCGGTCCGGAAGGGGCACGCCGGCGGCCACCCCACCGGACCAACCCGGCGAGATCGCCCAGTACAGGATCTCCGCGGTCAGCCCACCGATGGTGGCGCCGGCCGCGTCGGAGACCACGTTGCGGCCGGCACACGACGACTCGAAGACCAGCTGCCAGGCCTGGCCCGCCGCGCCCATCACGATCGTGTCGGAGCGGTCGGGGGTGGCCGGACACGGCCGGTCCTGGCCGGGTGGCGGCGGCGGGTTCCCGAGCGCCGCGAGGGCGGTGGCGGTGTCCGCCTCGTTGAGCTGTTCGCTCTGCACGAGGTTTCCCTCGACGTCGTACCGGCAGATCGACATCTGGCTCCCCGAGGGTGCCTCCGCGAGCGCGCCCCGCCCGGCTGTCCGGCTGGTCCGGCAGCCGTGGCCGTCGACGTCCACCACCTCGGCCGAGTCCAGGACCCCACGTGCGGTGGCCTCGTCCCTGGCGACCACGCGGAGACCGACGTCGCCCACCACGATGTCGCCGACCCAGGCGCCGTTCGGGTAGGCCTGGTTGCTCGCCCCCGGAGCCCACTCGTACTGACCCAGGTCGCCACCCGGATCCACCTCTGCGGCGTCCAGGAACTGGACCCCGTAGCTCTGCCCGGGCTCGCCGCAGACGGTCGACAGCACCGCTCCGCCGGGCCGCTCGACGACCGGGCGGGGCGACGCGCCACGCGACCGCGTGCACCACGTCGAGAGGTTGCCGTATCCCCACGACGCCGGGACCCGGATCTGCACGTCGTGGTAGGCCTCGACGCGCGTGTCGCCGTCGGGTCCACCGCTGACGGGATCGGCGCCCCGGGCGAGCCAGCCGACCACTCCGGCCGGCAGCGCCACGGCGACCAGGACGGCGGCCGCGACCCACCCGCTCGTACGGCGCCGCCGGCGCAGGCGAGTGTGTGCCGCACGGGCCAGGTGCTCGGGCACCTGGATGGTGGCGGCCTCGGCGACCAGGGCGTCCCGCAGTCGGGTCTCCAGGTCAGTCACCGTCGGCCTCCCCCAGGTGGCCCGGAGCAGGTCGAGGCCGCGCGAGACGCGCGAGCGCACCGTGGCCTCGCGCACGCCCGTCAGCTCCGCGATCTCGTAGTCCTCGAGCCGCTCGTGGTAGCGGAGCACGACAGCCGTGCGTTGAGCCTCCGGCAGCCGCCGGAAGGCCGCCCACACCACGTCGCGGCCCGCCTCCACGCCCGGCTCCACGCCCGACCCAGGCGCCGGAACCGGGGCCGGCACGGACTGGTCCACCGGGGTCTCCCGGCGGCGGAGCTTGCGCCACCAGGACGTGTGGGAGCTCACGACCATCCGGCGCACGTAGGCGTCCGGGTTCTCCGCGGTCGAGAGTCGCGCCCACCGGGGCAGCGCCCGCGACAGGGTGTCCCGGACGAGGTCCTCGGCCTCGACGCGATGGCCGGTGAGCAGATAGGCCAGACGCAGCAGCCCGGGGCCGCGCACCGCCACCCACTCCGCGAAGTCGGGTGGCACCTCTGGCTCGACTTCGGCCACGCGCGCCACCTCGCTCCGCTCGGCGATCGTGCTCATGCCCCTGTCCCCACCCTACGAAAGAGACTGACATCCCCGGCCTGGGTGGCTCACAGGAACCCCACAGCCAGAATGACGACCATCGTCCTATGACCCCCGACGCCCACCGCCCCTCGAGCGGTCCCATCCCCTTCGTGCCCACACCCCAGCCGACGGCACGGCAGCGCAGCCGGCGAGCCGGTCGCTCCCGCGCGGCCGGGCGCGTCGTGGTCACGGGCGCCCTCGTCGCGTCGGTCGGTGCGGCCGGCGCCCTCGGGTATGTCAGCCAGGTGGGCGGCACGACAGCCGCCGACGGCACCAGCGCGGGATCCACCAGCCAGTCACGCTCTCAGGGAGTGTCGTCCGGGACGACCTCGGGCGGCTCCCACGCGAAGAGCAAGGGTTCTTGAGGTGACACACGCCCATGACTGGGAGTTGTGGAGCACCGAGGCCCGCCTCGTGGTCACCGACGAGGCCGCCCTCGCACCGGCCCTTGCCCTGGTCCGCGAGCGCCTGGACGCGATCGAGCGGGCGTGCAGCCGCTTCCGCCCTGACTCCGAGGTCCGCCGACTCACCGAAGGGCCGGAAGGCCCCGTCGAGATCTCTGCCTGCCTGGCGGACCTGCTCACCGAAGCCCTGACCGCCGCTCGGGTCACGCGCGGCGCCGTGGACCCCACGGTCGGCGGCACGCTCAGCGACCTGGGCTACGACCGCGACATCACCCTGGTCGACCTCACCGGTGACCGACCCGTCGCACGGGTACGACGTACCCCGGGCTGGCGGGTCGTCGAGCTCGACGGCACCACCCTGCGGCTTCCTGCCGGCGTCGAGCTCGATCTCGGCGCCACTGCCAAGGCGGTGGCCGCCGACCGCTGCGCCACCGACGTCGCCACCCGGCTCGGCACCGGCGTACTGGTGAGCCTCGGCGGTGACATCGCCACCGCCGGTCCGGCCCCAGCCGGAGACTGGCAGGTGCTCGTCCAGGACACCGACACCGACCCCGCTGCGCACATCGCCCTGGCCGGCGGCTCCGCCGTGGCCACCTCCAGCTCGGTACGCCGCACCTGGCGGCGCGGCCATGAGACCGCCCACCACGTCGTCGACCCCCGCACCTCGCGACCGGCCAGGACCCCGTGGCGCAGCGTCAGCGTGGTGGCCGACTCGTGCGCGGAGGCGAACACCGCCGCGACCGCGACGCTCGCCCAGGGCGGCGAGGGTCTGACCTGGCTCGCGGCCCGCGGGCTCCCCGCACGACTGATTGACCACGACCGAGCCGTCCACCTGCTGGGCGGCTGGCCACGAGAGGAAGAAGCAGCATGAGTGAGGCACTGAGTCAGGCCCTGTGGGCGTTCGGGCGAGGCACCGGTGTCGTCGCGCTCGTGCTCTTCACCCTCTCCCTCGTGCTGGGCATCCTGACCCGATCGGGTCGGCCACTGCCGGGCCTGGGTCGGTTCGGCGCGGCTGACCTCCACCGGAGCACGGCGCTGACGGCGACAGGCCTGGTCCTCGCCCACGTCACGACGCTCTTCCTGGACCCGTATGCCCAGCTGAAGCTGGTCGACCTCGCCCTCCCCTTCCTCGGCGCCTACAAGCCCGTCTGGCTCGGGCTCGGCACCCTGGCGCTGGACCTCCTCGCGGTGATCACGGTGGTCAGCCTGCTCCGGCACCGGGTGGGTCCGCGCGTGTTCAAAGGGGTCCACTGGGCGACCTACCTCCTGTGGCCGGTCTCGCTGGCCCACGCCCTCGGCAACGGCACCGACGCCCTCACCACCTGGATGCTCACCCTGGCCGCAGGGTCGGTCGGGTTGGTCCTCGCCGCGGTCGGTTGGCGGCTCGCGCCGTCGTTCGGTGAACGCGGCTGGTCGCGGACTCCGCGCACCGTCAGAACAGGCGGCCTGTCATGACCACGCTGGCGGCTCCCCCGACCAGCACTCACCGGCTCCTCAGCGACGGGCCCTGGGGCCCGCTGCCGACCCTGGATGCCGCAGCCCTGGCCTCGCTCGCGGAGGCCAGTGGGCTCACCGGGCGCGGCGGGGCCGGGTTCCCGACGGCGATCAAGCTCCGGGCCGTCGCGGAGGCCGGTCGTCGACCGGTGGTCGTCGGCAACGCGATGGAGGGCGAGCCGCTGAGCCAGAAGGACGCGGCGCTGCTCGGCCACTCCCCCGAGCTCGTGCTCGACGGGCTCACGCTCGTGGGGCGGGCGCTGCGAGCCCGGCGGACGATCCTGGCCCTCGGTCCCGAGATCGCTGCCGGTGACCTCATGGGCCGGGCCGGCAGACGCCGCGGACTGGAGGTCCTCCGACTCCAGGGCGGGTTCGTGGCGGGCCAGGAGACCGCGCTGGTCAACCAGATCGACGGTCGGCCTGCGCTACCTCGGGACCCTCGCGTTCGCGTCACCCAGCGGGGTGTGGACGGCCGCCCGACGCTGGTGTCGAACGCCGAGACCTTGGCTCAGCTGGCCCTGGCGGCACGTTTCGGTCCCGAGTGGTTCCGGTCGGTGGGAACACCGGAGGACCCCGGCACGTCACTGTTCACGATCTCGGGTGCGGTACTGCACCCCGGGGTCGTCGAGGCCGCACGGGGGTCGACGGTGGCCGAGGTCATCTGCCGCGCCCGCCCCGGCGACGTGGCGGCCGTGCTGGTGGGCGGCTATCACGGCGCCTGGGTGCCCGCGGGTGCTCTCGACACCCGCCTGACCCGGGCCGACCTCGCGCCGTACGGCGCCTCCGTGGGCGCGGGCGTGCTGCACGTGCTCGACCGCACGACCTGTCCGTTGCACCTGGCCGCCTCGGTGACCACCTATCTGGCCGGTGAGTCCGCGGCCCAGTGCGGCCCCTGCCTCAACGGGCTGCCCAAGATGGCCGACGCGCTGCGGAAGCTCGCCCGCGGGTCCACCCACCCGGGTCTGCCCGCGGAGGTCGAGCGGCTGCGCGGGCTCGTGGTCGGGCGCGGAGCCTGTGCCCACCCCGACGGCACGTCCCGACTGGTGGCCTCGACGATGTCGGTCTTCTCCGACCACGTCGCCGCGCACCAGCGCGGCTGGTGCCCCAGCCGGCAGGTGACCCTGTGACGAGCCGGCTGCACATCGACTGGACCCGTTGCGACGGCCACGGCGCCTGCGCCGAGCTGCTGCCCGAGCTGCTCGCCCACGACGACTGGGGCTTCCCGCTCTCGCGGACCGGCGAGCGGGACCCGACGGTCCCCGCGAGCCTCGACGAGCACGCCCGCCACGCGGTCCGCTCGTGCCCGCTGATGGCCCTCACGCTGAGCTGAGGCCGGGGCCCGCTCGGTCAGTCCTCGGTCTGCTCGGCCCACAGATTGACCCCCGACTCCACGGCGTCGCCGTCGATCGCCGCCAGCTCCGCCTCGGTCAGCTGCGGGAACGCCAGCGCGTCGAGGTTCGTGTCGAGCTGCTCCACCGAGGATGCCCCGATCACGGCCGAGGTGACGCGCTGGTCGCGCAGCACCCACTGCAGGGCGAGCTGGGCGAGCTGCTGCCCGCGTCCGGCGGCGATCTCGTGGAGGCGGCGGACCCGCGCCAGCACGTCGTCGTCGATCCCGGTGACCGTGCTGTCCTCGCGGGCGGCTCGGGAGTCCGGGGGGATGCCGTGGAGGTAGCGACCGGTCAACAGGCCCTGGGCGAGCGCGCTGAACACGATGCAGCCCATGCCCTGAGCCTCGACCTCATCGAGCAGATCCGGCTCGATCCACCGGTTGAACATGCTGTAGGACGGCTGGTGGATCAGCAGTGGGGTGCCGAGCTCGCGGGCGATGGTGGCCGCCTCACGCGTCTTCGTCGCGGAGTACGACGAGATCCCGACGTAGAGCGCCTTGCCCGAGCGCACGGCGTGGTCGAGCGCCATCATCGTCTCCGCGATCGGCGTCTCGGGGTCGTAGCGGTGGCTGTAGAAGATGTCGACGTAGTCCAGTCCCAGCCGCGCCAGCGACTGGTCGAGAGAAGCCAGGACGTACTTGCGCGAGCCGCCGCCCTGGCCGTAGGGCCCCGGCCACATGTCGTACCCGGCCTTGGTGGAGATGATCAGCTCGTCGCGATAGGGGGCGAAGTCGTCCTTGAGGTAGCGACCGTAGTTCTCCTCGGCCCGACCGTAGGGAGGCCCGTAGTTGTTCGCGAGGTCGAAGTGCGTCACACCACGGTCGAACGCGCGGCGCAGGATCGCTCGCTGGGTCTCCTCTGAGCGGTCGGTGCCGAAGTTCTGCCACAGGCCCAGCGACAGCGCGGGCAGCTGTAACCCGCTGCTGCCGGTGCGGCGGAAGTCCATCGAGTCATAGCGGTCGGGTGCGGCGTCGTACGTCGTCATGCGCCCATCCTGCCTGGTGCGCCCGCCCGCGTCGCCCCCGTCCTCCCGGGCACCGCGGAGGCTCTATCGTGATCCGGTGAGGCTGGTGCGCGTGGACCCGACCCGGCGCAAGGGTGCGTTGCGACGCGGCCAGGAGGCGTTCGGCCGGACCGGAATCGGCCGGTGGTACGGCGTCCACATCGCCGCTCCCCTCGACGCGCGCCTGCTGCGGCGCACCGGTGGGAGGGTCCGGCTGGCAGGTTCCCTGCCGACGGCGCTGCTGACCACGACCGGTGCTCGCTCCGGCGAGCCGCGACGG
This sequence comes from uncultured Actinomycetota bacterium, assembly GCA_963812265.1. GTDB lineage: Bacteria > Actinomycetota > Actinomycetes > Propionibacteriales > Nocardioidaceae > Nocardioides. The sequence continues at coordinate 1,325,851 of CAWEUL010000001.1, read as the reverse complement.
GCCCCGGTGGTCTACTTCCACGACGGCGACGACGTGGTGCTCGTAGCGTCCAGCTTCGGCCGGGACACGAATCCGGCGTGGTACCACAACCTGGTCGCCCATCCGGCCGTCTCCCTCAACGACGAGCCGTTCACGGCGACCGAAGTCGACGACGAGTCGGAGTACGAACGTCTCTTCGCCCTGGCCAGCGTGGTCTTCAGCGGCTACGCCGATTACCGCGCTCGCACCGACGCCGTCGGCCGCCACATCCCGGTCCTCCGCCTCACCCCCCGCTGAGGAGTCACATCTGGCCGCTGAGGAGTCACATCTGGTGCGGATACTGGTGCGTACGTGCCACCAGGTGACTCGTACTCACCAGTATCCGCAGAGGACTCCGCTCAGGCTCGACGCACCTCCAGCACCCGGAAGCCCTTGGCCGAGGCCAGCCGCACCGTGGGGTAGCCCTGCTCGCCCAGCCAGCGCTGCAGCGAGTCGGCCCCGAGGTTCTTCCCGACGACCAGGACCGCCCGCCCCTGCGGTGTGAGCCGCGGCAGCCACCGCAGCAGCAGGTCGTGCAGGGCGGCCTTGCCGATCCGGATGGGCGGGTTCGACCAAATCTCGTCGTACGACGTCTCCGGCACGTCGTCGGGCAGGTAGGCCGCACACCGATCCGAGAGACCCAGCGCCGCGGCGTTCTCGTTGGCCAGCAGCACGGCGCGCTCGTTGACGTCGACGCCGGTCACCACGGCACCCGGCACGTGCGCGGCGATCGCCAGACCGATCACGCCGTACCCGCACCCCAGGTCGAGGATCCGACCGCCGGCCGGCGGCGTGGTCTCCCGGAACAGCACGGCTGTGCCGGAGTCGAGCCGGCCGCGCGCGAAGACCCCCGAACCACTCGTCAGCGCCAGCTCCGCGCCCCAGACCCGGGCGCGCACCGGCACCCGTGCGAACCGAACGCGCGGGTCGGCGGAGAAGTAGTGGTCCTCGGTCACGGCGTGCGCACCCGTCGCGTGAGCTGTGCCTGGCCTGCGAGCTCGTCGTCCGGCGGGTAGCCGACCTCCTCGAGGGTCAGCCCATGCGCGGGTACGACGGCCACGGCCGGGTCGCGCCGCGCCGCCGCCAGGACCTCACCGGCCCAGGCCGGGTCGCGACGGCCCTCGCCGACCGCTATCAGGCAGCCGATGACCGAGCGGACCATGTGGTGGCAGAACGCATCCGCGCGCACGGTCGCCGCCGCCACTCCCGCGTCGTCGCGGGCCCAGGTCAGGTCGAGGACCCGTCTCACGGTGGTCGCACCCTCACGCTGCTTGCAGAAGGCCGCGAAGTCGTGCTCGCCCACGAGCAGCGTCGCGGCGGCCGCCATGGCGGGGAGGTCGAGGGGCCGCGGCCAGGACAGCACGTGGCCACGCACCAGCGGGTCCACAGCGGCCGGGGTGTCCGCCACCCGGTAGACGTAGCGCCGCCAGGAGGCGGAGAACCGGGCGTCGAAGCCCTCGGGGGCCTCGACCACGCGGCCGATGCGCACGTCGGCCGCGACGAGCCCGTTCAGCCGACGCGCGAGGGCGGTCGGCGGCGGCTCCTGGGAGCGCCCGGTCGCGTCGGCGACAGCCCTCCGGTCCACGTCGGCATGGACGACCTGACCGCGGGCATGGACACCGGTGTCGGTCCGCCCCGCGCAGGTCGTCGCCACCGACTCCACTCGCAGCGCCGTGGCCAGGGCGAACTCAACCTCGCCCTGGACGGTGCGCAGGCCCGGCTGGACCGCCCAGCCGTGGAAGTCGGCGCCGTCATAGGCGAGGTCGATCCGCAGGCGCACTCGCGAATCCTCCCACGACTCGCCGGAGCTGGACCTCAGAGCTCGTGCCGGTACGGCGGGTCCGCACCCGGCCGGGACACGGTCACCGCTGCGGCCCGGGCGGCGTACGCCAGGACCTCGCCCCAGTCCTGCGAGGACAGGGAGGTCAGTGCGCTGCGCCGCCCCGCGCCCAGGAGCCCGCGTTCCCACAGCGCGTCGATCAGCGCTGCGCCGAAGGTGTCACCCGCTCCGATCGTGTCCGCCACCGCGACCGGCACGGACGTCACCCGCCCCTCGCCTCCGCGGGAGACCCAGGACGCGCCCTCGCCGCCCCGGGTCACCACGACCACCGCCGGCCCGAGCTCGAGCAGGGCGGCCGCCGACTCGTCCAGCGAGCGGTCGGGGTAGAGCGCCTCGAGGTCCTCATCGGAGGCCTTGACGACGTCGGACTCGGCCACCACCTGCTCGACGCGGGCCACCACCTCGGGCCCCACCCCGGTGACGGCGGGTCGGGCGTTGACGTCGTAGCTCACCGTGGCGACCTCCCGCACGCTGCGCACGAGGTCCAGGACGTCGTCGGCCCCCGGGGACAGCACGGCGGCGAGCGAGCTGGTGTGCAGCACGACCGGTACGACGTCCGCGGGCAGGTCGAGCGGGTTGAGCTGCCAGTCGATGTCGAAGACGTAGCTGGCGGCCCCGTCGGCACCGATGGTGGCCACTGCCGACGACGTGTGGTCGATGGCAGCGGGGTCGCTGGCCAGCTGGACCTCGGCCGCGGCGAGATGTTCGCGCAGCATCGTCCCGAGCCGGTCGCCGGTGAAGCACGTCGAGAACCACACCGGCCGACCGAGCCTGCGCACCGCCACCGCACAGTTCGCGGCGCTGCCTCCGGGAAACTCGGTCTCCGACCCGTCGCTGCGGTGCACGACGTCCACCAACGCCTCGCCGACCACCAGCGCGATGTGCTCCGACCCACTCATGCGAAGACCTCCATGAGGAGAGTCTCTACCGCATCCGACCCGAATGCGCGAGCCGGCCCCGGACGTGCGAGAACCCCCGCCCGAGGGGGCGGGGGTCCTCGGGTGAGCTCGTCAGGCCTTGGTCTCGGTGCCGCCCTCAGCCTCGGGCTCTGCCCCGGACCCCTCGGTCGACTCGGTGGTCTCCTCGGATGCCTCGGTCCCGTCGGCCCCGTCGGCGCTGTCGGCCGCATCCTCGACCGCCTCGCCCGCGGGCTCCGCCACGGGAGCCGGGGCGGAAGCCGTCGCGGCGGGAGCCGCGGGCTTGACCGGGGCCGCCTTCGGCTCGTAGGCCTCGGTGACCAGCTCGATCACGGCCATCGGGGCGTTGTCGCCCTTGCGGGGACCGATCTTCGTGATCCGGGTGTACCCGCCCGGACGTTCGGCGAACGACGGGCCGATCTCGGTGAAGAGGACATGCACGACCGACTTGTCACGCACGGTTTTGAGCACCTCACGGCGCTGGTGCAGGCTCTCGACCGTGCCGAGCGGTGCCTTCTTGGCCTTGGTGATCAGCTTCTCCGCGACGGGGCGCAGCATGCGCGCGCGGGTCTCGGTCGTCGTGATCGAGCCGTGCTCGAACAGCTGGGTCGCCAGGTTGGAGAGCAGCAGCCGCTGGTGGGCGGGACTTCCGCCCAGGCGGGGACCCTTCTTGGGGGTAGGCATTCTTCTTCTCGTTTCTCCCCGGCCGTATCAGGTACCGGAGTAGAGGTGAACAAACTCGTCGGTGGTCGAGCAGGCCCGTGGAACGCGGGCAGGGTCGAGCTAGTACTGCTCGTCCTCCACGAAGGCGTCGTCATCGTCGTCGCCGTACGCCGCGAGGGCGGCGTGCGGGTCGAAGCCGGGGCCGCTGTCCTTGAGCGAGAGCCCCATCTCGACCAGCTTGGCCTTGACCTCGTCGATCGACTTGGCGCCGAAGTTGCGGATGTCCAGGAGGTCCTGCTCCGAGCGAGAGATCAGCTCACCCACGGTGTGGATGCCCTCACGCTTGAGGCAGTTGTAGGACCGCACCGTCAGCTGCAGGTCCTCGACCGGCAGGGCCAGGTCGGCGGCGAGCTGCTCGTCGACGGGCGAGGGACCGATGTCGATGCCCTCCGCCTCGACGTTGAGCTCACGCGCGAGACCGAAGAGCTCGACCAGCGTCTTGCCCGCCGAGGCGATCGCGTCGCGCGGACGGATCGAGGGCTTGGTCTCGACGTCGATGACCAGCTTGTCGAAGTCGGTGCGCTGCTCGACACGGGTGGCCTCGACCTTGTAGGTCACCTTGAGGACGGGGCTGTAGATCGAGTCGACCGGCATCCGGCCGATCTCGTTGTCAGCGCCCTTGTTCTGGACGGCCGAGACGTAGCCGCGGCCGCGCTCGACGACGAGCTCCATCTCCAGCTTGCCCTTGTCGGACAGGGTGGCGATCTTCAGGTCCGGGTTGTGGACCTCGACACCCGCCGGGGGGGCGATGTCGGCGGCGGTCACGTCGCCGGCGCCGGACTTGCGCAGATACATCGTCACCGGCTCGTCGTGCTCGGAGGAGACCACGAGGCCCTTGAGGTTCAAGATGACCTCGGTGACGTCCTGCTTGACACCCTCGATCGTCGAGAACTCGTGGAGCACGTTGTCGACCTTGATGCTCGTGACCGAGGCACCGGGGATCGAGGAGAGCAGGGTACGGCGGAGCGAGTTGCCGAGGGTGTAGCCGAAGCCGGGCTCCAACGGCTCGATGACGAACCGCGAACGGAACTCGTCGACGGACTCTTCCGACAGGGTCGGTCGCTGTGCGATGAGCACTGTGTTCTTCCTTTCCGAACCCACCCGCTATTTGACGGGTTCAGACTGCAGTGGTGGGCGACTGGTTCTGCATGTCCCCTCCGGTGGACACCGGGGAGGGTGGCCGGGGGCGGACCCCCGAACCGTTACTTCTTCGAGTAGTACTCCACGATCAGCTGCTCCTGGACCGGGATGTCGATCTGCTCCCGGACGGGGACCTGATGCACGAGAACGCGCATCCGCGAGGGCAGCACCTGCATCCAGGCCGGGGAGACGCGCTCGTCGTGGGTCTCGCGAGCCACGATGAAGGGCGTCATCTCCAGCGACTTCTCGCGAACATCGATGATGTCGTGGGCGGTCACCTGGAACGACGGGATGTCGACCTTCTTGCCGTTGACCAGGAAGTGACCGTGGTTCACCAGCTGGCGGGCGTGGCGACGGGTCCGGGCGAAGCCGGCGCGGTACACCACGTTGTCGAGGCGGCACTCGAGCAGCTGCAGCAGGTTGTCACCGGTCTTGCCCTGGCGACGCGACGCCTCGGCGTAGTAGCGGTGGAACTGCCTCTCCAGCACACCGTAGGTGAAGCGAGCCTTCTGCTTCTCGCGAAGCTGGAGGAGGTACTCGCTCTCCTTGATACGGCCGCGGCCGTGCTGGCCGGGCGGGTAGGGACGACGCTCGTACGCCGCGTCGCCGCCGATCAGGTCGATGCCGAGACGGCGCGACTTCTTGGTCATGGGGCCGGTGTAGCGGGCCATGGGTCTAGTTCTCCTTCAAGTCCTGGGTCGGGTGACGCCGACGGGCGTCAGACGCGACGACGCTTCGGCGGGCGGCAGCCGTTGTGCGGCGTGGGCGTGACGTCCTGGATGGTGCCGACCTCGAGGCCGATGGCACCCAGGGAGCGGATCGCCGTCTCGCGGCCCGAGCCCGGGCCCTTGACGAAGACGTCGATCTTCTTCATGCCGTGGTCCATCGCTCGGCGGCCGGCGGCCTCGGCGGCCATCTGCGCTGCGAACGGGGTGGACTTGCGGGAGCCCTTGAAGCCGACAGTGCCGGCCGAGGCCCATGCGATCACCGCGCCCGTGGGGTCGGTGATGGTGACGATGGTGTTGTTGAACGTGCTCTTGATGTGGGCTTCGCCCTGAGCGATGTTCTTCTTCTCCTTGCGGCGCACCTTCTTGGCGCCGGCCTGACGGCTCTTGGGAGGCATACGGTTTCTCTCCTGGGGTAACTGGTCGGAAGCTGCTCGTCGACGAGGATCAGCGCGTCAGCGCCCGATCACTTCGCCTTCTTCTTGCCGGCAACGGTGCGCTTGGGACCCTTGCGGGTGCGGGCGTTGGTCTTGGTGCGCTGACCGCGGACCGGGAGGCCCTGACGGTGGCGCCGACCCTGGTAGCTGCCGATCTCGATCTTGCGCCGAATGTCGGCCTGGACCTCTCGGCGGAGGTCACCTTCGATCTTGAAGTTGGACTCGATCTCGTCGCGGAGCTTGACCAGCTCCTCATCGCCCAGTTCGTGGACGCGCAGGTCCGGGCTCACTCCGGTGGCGGAGAGAACCTGCTGGGCGCGGGTACGGCCGATGCCGTAGATGTAGGTGAGTGCGACCTCGATGCGCTTGTCGCGCGGGAGGTCAACACCAACGAGGCGTGCCATGTGGCGGTTGTCCTTTGCTGTCACGGTGGTCTGGTCGCGGTGCGTCTCGCGCCTCGGGGAGCGAGCTCCGGCCATCCGTTCCGGAGGTGGTTCACCGTCCGAGGACGGCTAAGCAATCGCGTTGATGGGTGTTCAGTTGTGGCTTCAGGCTGGTGTGGAACTCGCTGGGCGAACTCCCACGCGCAAGACTCGCTGGTCTCCGGCTTCGCCGGAGGCGGGCTCGTCGTGCCTACCCTTGGCGCTGCTTGTGACGCGGGTTCTCGCAGATCACCATGACGCGGCCGTGGCGACGGATCACCTTGCACTTGTCACAGATCGGCTTGACGCTCGGGTTGACCTTCACAGGAGGTCCTTTCTGGCTGCGGCTTACTTGTACCGGTAGACGATGCGACCCCGGGTGAGGTCGTACGGCGAGAGCTCCACCACCACGCGGTCCTCGGGGAGGATCCGGATGTAGTGCTGGCGCATCTTGCCGCTGATGTGGGCGAGGACCTTGTGCCCGTTGCTCAGCTCAACCCGGAACATCGCGTTCGGGAGAGCCTCCACGACGGTGCCCTCGATCTCGATCACGCCTTCTTTCTTCGGCATGTCCTCCACAATCTGTCGTCTTGATGCCTACCGTTGACCCGGGAACCTCCGGCTCCGGGGAGCCGGTGGACCTCGTGCGGTCCTTCGTTGTGCCTCTTCCCCGAGCGCACGCCATTCCCCCCCGAGAGAGGTGGATGACCGACGCTCCAGGCAGCCGCGAGGCACCACAAAGCAAACCCACGTTGGGCCGACACACCAGTTTAGTGGCCTCGGAGAGAATTCCCTAATCAGCCCGGGCGTCGCCCCAGCGTCCGCGGGTTGATCGCCGCCCGCAGCCGCCGCCGCCTCCCCGCGGAGGCCGAAAGGGCCCGCCGCTCGGCGTCCACGGCGGCCCAGTACGACGTTGCCGTCTCGGCGTCCGGCGTGGTCGGGCCGAACACGTGGGAGTCCGCGGCCCGGGCCAGCTGGGGCGCCGTCGTGGAGTGGACCGCGACCGACTGCTCGCGCCTGGTGACGACGCTACCGACCGGAACCGGATGGCCGAGGTCACGAGCATGGTCGACCAGCTCACGCCAGGCCCCCACGATGCGGGCGCTGATCCGTCCGGCGTGGCGTCGGCGTCGGCGTCGCCAGGTCTTGGCCACGACCACCGCAGCGCCCAGGGTCAGCACCGCGAGCAGCGGCCCGCCGAGAGCGACCGCGACGAGCCGGACCCAGCCGGGGATCGCCTGGGTCGGCTTGTCGTCCGCGGAGTCCCCCGTCGCGCTCTTGCGTGCCTCCAGCTCGAGGTCGGTCTGGTCGCCGATCGTCGACGGCGGCGGGATGGGTGCCGGCGGCGGGATGTTCACCCCGGTCAGGCTCCGGTCGCTCTGGGGCGGGAGCTTCGCCGGCTGCTGGTCGCTCATGAACTGCTCGGTCGGCAGGGTGCGCCACGAGCCGTCTGCCGCCTGGACCTCGATCCAGGCCGCCACGTCGGCGCCGGTCACGACACCACCGTCCGGCACGACGGCCCCCATCACGACGCGGGCAGGCACGCCGACCCGGTTGGCCAGGAGTGCCATCACGGCGGCGTACTGCTCGTCGTTGCCGACCATGAGCGGTGCGTTGACGAACTCGTCGGAGAGTCGCCGCACGTAGTGGCCCGCGTGGTAGCGCTCCTCCGAGGGCACGACTCCGTCGGAGTAGCGGCCCTCGTCGCGGAGGTACTCCGCGATGGCGAACATGCGGCGCATCGGCAGGGACTCCCCCGACGACCACTCCTGCGCCTGGGTCTCCAGGAACGCCGCGGCATCGGCGGCCTCGCCCACCAGGGAGCTGGGCGCGGTCTCCGGCGAGAGCGAGTCGTCGGGAAGCACGGCGGTGAAGGAGTAGCGGTCACCGGGACGGACACCCGAGGGAACGACGGCCGTCGATGCGGCGAGGTTGAAGCGGAACGACTCGGCCTTGGCCTCGGAGTCACCTCCGTCGAACCTCATGGACTGGAGCGCCCCGACCACCGGGAGCCAGACCCCCGAGTAGCCCTCGTCGAGGGTGACCCCGACCTCGACGGGAGTGCCTTCGACCGGATTGTCGATCGTGGAGGACACCCGGCGGTAGGTGTCGTTGGTCGCGCCGGGGATGGTGTCGTTGGCCGCGCCCCAGACCACCCCGTCATAGCGGTCGAGGCTGGCGAAGCGCACGCGGGTGCCGGGCTCGACCCCAGTGATGGTGAACAGCGAGGTGTTGTAGAGGTTCTCGGGGGTCGGCTCGTCCTTGAGGTCGACGTACCGACGGAACGACGCCAGCGGTGAGGGGTACTGGCCGATGTCGAACGGAGGCTCCACCTCGTTGCGCAGGATGACCCGTTGAGAGTCGGCGATCGGCAACAGGCCGGCCAGCGGCAACGTCACCAGCGCCGCCAGCCCCAGCACCAGAGAACCGAGCGCCAACCGGCTCAACCGGCCGGCACGCCCCCGGAGCGCACCACCCGTGCGCTGGTTGCGCAGTCCCAGCCAGCCGATCGCGACCAGCGGGAAGAGGACGCCCTGGAGCAACAGCGACTGCGGGTGACTCACCCCGAGGAGGATCACCAGGCCGAGCAGGGCGGTCATGGCCGCCACGGGCGCGGCGGCGCGCAGCCAGGGCGGGCCCACCGAGAGCCGCGAGAGACCCCCGCCCACGGCCCCGGCCAGCAGCCCCAGGGCCCACGGCAGCACCAGCAGCGCACTGTCACCGTCGACGGGCGGCAAGGTCGTGAGCAGATCCTTCCAACCGAAGAGCACCTGGTCGGTCAGCAGCCGCCAGGTGTCCGGCACGGGTGCCACGGCACCCTGGTCGCGCAGGCAGAGCAGGCCCCCGAGCAGGTAGAAGAGGACCACCGCCAGCAGCACTGGGGCCACGAGCGGCCAGCGGTACGCCGCCCCCAGCCACGCGAGCACGACGCCCAGCACCAGCCCGAGGGTGCCGACGACCAGGAACTCCCAGCCCGTGTAGGTGGCGCCGAGACCGGCCAGGGCGAGCACTCCCAGCACCAGCACACAGCCGAGGTCGATCAGCATCGAGCGCGGCGGCAGCCTTCCCGACCGGGGCCGGCTGGCCCGGCGCGACATGGGGGCGGGCCCGTCCCCCGGTCGCCGACCGCCCTGAGGCGGGTGAGCGGGTGGGGATCCGGGCGGCGGCGCCTGCAACGTCTGGCTCATCGCACACTCCAGCGGAGCAGCGGGCCCAGGTCGTTCTTGTCCGCCAGGTGCAGCACGGGAATGCCGTCGGCCTCCACGGCCCGACTGGTCGCGCTCGGGTCGACCACCAGGGTGATCCTGCGCACCTCGGGCGGGAAGGCCGCTGCGGCCCGGTGGACGGTGCCGAAAGGCGCCCCCGCTCCGGTCAGCAGGAACAGCAGGCTCGTGTCGGGCGCCACGACGGCCGCCCGCTGGGCGCTCTCGATCAGGCCGACCGATCCCATGGTGGAGCGACAGATCGCGTCGAGCGCCGCGTGACCGTTACTCGCCGTCACTGCCTGGCGACCGCACATGAACGAGGTCTCGAACTCGTCGAGCACCGCCCGGACGGCCAGCGAGCCCGCGACGGACATAGCCACCTCGAACGCCTCGGGGTCCGGCCAGGAGGCCTCGTCGTCGTCGACGACGACGGTGGCGTGGCTGCGCCGGGTGTCGAGGTACTGACGCACCAGCAGCTGGGTGCGCCCAGCGGCCGCCATCGCCTTGGCGGACGAGCGCCAGTGGACGTGCTTGAGCTCGTCGCCGGGCACGTACTCGCGCAGTGCGTGGAACGCAAGGTCGCTCTGGGAGACCGCCTCGGTCGAGACGCCCTCGAGGTCGCGCAGCAACCCGGCACCGAGGGAGGCCAGCGACACCATGACGGGCCGGACCAGCACCTCGACGACGGGCGTCCACACCAGGTCGCGGGAGAACAGTCCCAGGGGGTCACCCCGGCGCGTGGAGGCGGGCCCGACGGCGATGACGCCGCGCCGCTCGGTGCGCAGCACGAAGTCCTCGCGATGCGTATGACCGGCAGCGATCGGCGGCACTCCGTAGCGGTGCACCACATGCCCCACGGGCAGCTCCAGCAAGGTCGGCATCAGGCGCGAGCTCGCGACGTTGGTCACCGTCACGTCAGCGGCGACGGAATCCCCGGCGATGACCCGCTCGGGTTCCAGTCGCAGGTCCACAGCTACCTGCGTGCGGCCGATGAGGAACGGCAGAGACAGCAGCAGCACGAGCAGGCAGACCACCGCGACCACGCTCAGCTCGCGCCAATGCAGTCGCGTGTTCAGTCCAGCAGCGAGCACGGCGAGACCCAGGACGGTCCAGCCGGCCGGCTTGACCACCCCGAGCCAGGACACCGCACGCCACATCCCTTCGGCCGTCTACTCAGGCCACGCGGTCGGTGGGCGGTGCGACGCCCTCGAGCAGCCGCGCGATCACGCTGTCGACGGTCACACCGGTGAACTGCGCCTCGGCGTCGAGCAGCAGACGGTGGCAGAGCACCGGCTGGGCGAGCTCCTTGATGTCGTCGGGGACGACGTGGTCGCGCCCGTCGGCCGCGGCCCAGGTCTTGGCCACCCGGATGAAGGCCAGGCACCCGCGCGCCGAGAGGCCCAGCTTCACGTGCGGCATCCGTCGTGACTCCTCGGCCAGCTCGGCGACATAGCCGATGACGGCCGGGTCGACGTACACGTCGTCGGCCAGGCCGCTCATCTGGGCGATCGTCTCGGCCGTGATGGCCGGCGAGACCAGGGCCGCGCGGTCGCGCACCTTGGCGTTGACCAGCAGCTCGACGGTGGCGGTGCGGTCGGGGTAGCCGAGCTCGGTCTTCATCAGGAAGCGGTCGAGCTGGGCCTCGGGGAGCCGGTAGGTGCCGGAGTGCTCGATGGGGTTCTGGGTCGCGATGACCATGAAGGGACGACTCACCGAGTGCGGCTCACCATCAACGGTGACCTGGTTCTCCTCCATCACCTCGAGCAGCGCGGACTGGGTCTTGGGCGAGGCGCGGTTGATCTCGTCGGCCAGCACGATGCTGTGGAAGATGGGGCCGGGGTGGAACTCGAAGGTCCCCTTGTGCTGGTCGTAGACCGTCACTCCGATGACGTCCGAAGGCAGCAGGTCGGGGGTGAACTGGATGCGCGCGTGGCTGCCCCGCACGGTGTTGGCGAGCGACCGGGCGAGCATGGTCTTGCCCGTGCCCGGGAAGTCCTCGAGCAGCACGTGCCCCTCGGAGAGCAGGCAGGTGAGCACGAGCCGGACGACGTGCCGCTTCCCCAGCACGGCCTTCTCCATGTTGTCGGTCAGCTGGTCGAAGGTGCTCTTGAACCAGCCGGCCTGGTCGAGGGAGATCGTCATCGTGGGTGCTTTCGTGGGGAACGGGGTTTCAGGCTAGTTGCTGGGGGGTCCGCGGCGCGCTAGGCGGGCCAGTCGAACAGATGGGTGTCCGTGCGGGTGCCGTCGGAGCTCTGACAGTCGGCTCGGACGTTGCCACCCACGTTGCCGTAGTAGAGGTCGAGGGCCGTGGTGGCACCGTCGGGGATCGGCCCGACATCGATGTCGACGGGTGGGGCGCCACCCAGCCGCACCGTGCAGCGCACCGCGGAGAAGAAGTTCGCGGTCGTGAGCGCGAGGAAGCCACACGAGCTGTCGACGCAGTCCACGCCGGTGCCGTCGGAGTTGCAGCCGGGCAGCGAGGAGCCGGGGCTGTCGTTGCACTTGCGCGCCCGGCTGACCGTCACCTTGGCGGGCGGCGGCGGGTCAGTGGTGGCGCTCATGGACTTGGTGACCGAACCCCGTCCGGGGTCGAACAGCTCCACGGTGATCGTCTCAGTGGTGTCGAACCCCAGGTCGACCCACTGAGTGGGGACCAGCCTGGTGTTCGGCCCCGGAACGCTGAAGGACTCGGTGGGCCGCTGGTCGCTGGTGACCCGGAGGCCGGCGTTGGCGCCGTTGGGGTCGACGTCGATCACCCACCGCACCCGGGTGCCGTCGACCTCGGCCGTGATCGTCCTGATGTGCGAGCGCTGCAACGGGCCGTAGGTCTGCACCTGTCGGGCCGTGGACGGCTGGCAGGGGGGTGTCTCGCTGCACACCTCCAGCCGGACCTGGTGCGGCCCGTGGTTGTCCGGCACCGCGAAGGTCTTGGTCTGCTGACCTCGCAACGGCTGGTAGTTCTCGACCGCGAGGCCGTCCACGAAGATCGTCACCTTGGAGGTGGTCCCGCGCGAGTCCGGCACCGTGAAGGTCGCCTTGGCCTCCGCATCGTTGCCGGTGGCGGACAGACTCCAGTCCCGCCAGGGCAGCGGACTCGCGACCGCGGTCCACGGCGTCGACGGGCCGGGGCGGCTGCGGTAACGGCCGACGACGGCGATGACCGCGAACTGGTGCCGCAGCCCGTCATAGGGGATCCCGGTCACGTAGCAGGTGCGCTGGGTGGTGCTGGCGCAGTGGTCGACCTGCACGCCGTCGACCAAGGGCGTGTAGTAGACCTGCGAGGGTCCGTTCGGGTCGACCGCGGGCCAGGTCATCGTCACGTTGGCGGTGTTGGTCCCCGCGTCCGCGTCGGGCCGGACCGTCGGCGCCTGGGGGACCCCGGGGGGTCCGCTGGACTGGAACTCCGGCGACTGCCGCCCCTCACCCCACCCCTGGGCGTTCCTGGCATAGACCGTGAAGCGGTAGGTCTTGTTGTTGTCGAGACCGGAGACGGTCAGGTCGGGTGTCGACGTCAGGCGAGACTGGCCCGCGCCGACCACGCGGTACTGCGTCACCTTGGAGGTCGGAGTACTGGGCGGCGCCCAGCCGATCCTCAGCACCCGGTCCCCCTTCTTGAGCACCCGGATCGTCCCAACCGGGCCCGGTACGGCGTCCGGACGGGCGCTGCGCGAAGCCGGGCTGTACGGCGACCAGCCGATCGCGTTGTGGGCCCGGACGGTGAAGGTGTAGGTCCGCCCGTTGCTCAGCCCCGGGAAATCGCAGCTGGTCGTCGGGCAGCGCTGGACGGCGCCGGCGCTCGACCGCAGCTCGTAGGAGTCGATCGGCGACCCGTGGGCGTCGGGCGCCCGCCAGGACAGGCGCACCGCGCCGTTGCGTGGCGTCGTGCTCGGCAGCGGCGCGCCGGGGGCCGCGGGCACCCCGATCAGCTCGACGGTCATCACGTTGGCGGCCTGACGGGCCGGGTCCGTGCCGGAGCCGACATCGGTCATCACGACCCGGAACTGAGCGGTCCCGCTGGCCTCGGCGGACGCCGAGAGCCGCACGGAGGTGCCCCCGGTCGGGCTGGCAGAGACGCCGGAGCCCGCGATCTTCGAGACCCGCAGCAGGCTCGGGCGAGGGCGGGCGACCCCGGGTGTGAGGTAGCGCTGCAGGTCCAGCGTGGTCGACTCACCCGCACGCAACCCGGCCACGGTGATGGGAGCCAGGGTCGGTGAGTCCGCGTCGGTGACCCGCAGGCGCAGCTCCGCGGGCTCGCCACCGTCGCCCGTCACGGAGAGGATCGCCTCGCTGCCCGCGCGCGCGGACGGGCCGGCGGAGACCACCAGGGGGTTCCCGGTGTCCCGCTCAAGGGTCAGCCCGTCGACCGAACGCTGCCAGGTGGCGGCGAACTGCACCGAGTCGGCACGCTCCGGATCGGCGGTGAAGACGTTGCACAGCGAGGACGGGTCAAGCTCCACCGTCTCGCCCTGCGGCACCGGCACCGGCTCGTCGGGGCAGCGCAGGATCGGCGTCGGCGCACCGACCTGCACCGGGACCGACAAGAACACGCTCTCTACTCCCTGGGAGCCGGCGCTGACCTTGTTGATGACTTCGAAGGTCGCGGCACCCGGGCCGCCGTACCGACGGTCGGCAGTGACGTTGAAGGTTGCGGAGCCGGTGATGGCGGCATTGACCTGGCCCAGCGGAGCCCCCGCCGCGCCCACACCCGGCGAGAAGCGGACCGGTCCGCCGGAGGGGTTCACCACGTAGTCGGCCAGCTGCTCGTCCACCGTCTCGCCCGGGTCGACCCGGACCAGGGCGCCCGGCTTGACGTACGGGAGGCCGGACCCGGTCGCGGGCACGTAGACCTGGGCAAGCGCCGCCCCACCGTCGGCGTCCTCCACGCGGAACGGAACAACGACCGGCTCGTCGCCCCGCGCGACGATGATCCGCCCCTGGCGGACGCTGGCCTGCACGCCGTCGGGAGGGAAGATCGAGGCGACCCGCAGGTCGGACACGTCACCGTCGGGGTCGTACGCCGTGCGCAGGACATTGATCCTGACCGTCTCGCTGTCGGAGACCCGCCCGAAGGCGTCGAACACCACAGGCGGGTTGTTGTAGGGGCGGGCCGTGCGCAGCGTGAGCGTCGACTGGGAGCTGTCCAGCCCGTTGCTGAGTCGGTAGCCGACCTCGACGACCCGGCCGGTTCGCCCCGGGGCCCCGACGAGCATCGGCCCGGTGGGGGACGCGAGAGACACCCCCGCCGGCGGGTCGACCAGCTCGAGAGCGGCGCGCTCACCGGGCGCTATGAAGTCGTTGCCGAGCACGTCGACGACGGCCGTTCTGCTCGGCTCCAGCGTGATCGAGTCCGCGACCGCCAGTGGTCGGGCGGGACTGCCCGGCGGCACGATGGCCACGCGCACCGTTCCGGTCGCCTGCTCCCCGAGAGCGTCGGTCACCAGATACTCGAACTCCTCGGTGCCGGTGCTGCCGGGGTAGGACTGGTAGGCGATGGAGCTGGCGCCGATCGTCACCACCCTGCCCAGCCGTGGCGCCGAGGCCAGCCCGAGCACGGTGACGTTGTCGCCGTCGGGATCGATGCCTGACCCGGGCAGCTTGAGCGTGACGGTGCCACCGGAGACGCTTCTCCCCTCCAGCACCGGGGGCTCGGGCGGCCGGTTGGAGCCATCGTTGGCCACCACCGTGATCGAGACGCGCCCTGGCGCGGTGTCTCCCGCCGAGTTGCTGGCGACGTAGTCGACGGTGAAGGTATCCCCGGCACGCACCTGGGGCGGGGCGACATAGCGCACCAGACGACCGGCGACGAACGCCTGCCCCGTCGGCACCCGCTCATCGCCCGGGGCGCGGACCGTCAGTTGGCCGGACTGTCCTCCGGAAGCGTCGGACACCAGGCTCAGTGAGTCGCCCGCCGGGCTGAAGTCGTTGTCCAGCACGGGGATCGAGGCGGACCCACCGGCGCGCACGGTGACCTCGTCGGCCTGGGTCACCGGCGAGCTGTCCTCCGGCGCCGTCTGCTGGGTCAGGGTCAGTTCACCTTCGGCCGAGCGGTTCCCGTTGCTGATGGTGTAGCGCACCACCTGGGGACTGACCCGCAGGATGCCTTCCCGGGCGCCCACCCGGAGCCAGCGGCCATCAACGACCGCCACATCGACCTGCGAGGGGTCGATCGCACGCGCCTCTTGCACGACCAACATCCCGCCGGCGGGGTCGAGGTCGTTGGCGAGGACGTCGACCAGAGTGGCCGCCGGACCGAACAGCGTCGTCGTGTCAGGTACGGCGAGGGGGCGATCTCGCTGTCGGGGCTGCACATCGACCCGGATCTTCCCGTGGGCGACCGGGGCGTCACCGTAGGCGACGTCGTAGCCGAGGACATAGGTCTTGGCCACCGCGGAGCGGAAGGTCAGCGTCCCGGCGGCCAGGTCGGTCCGCACCTGCGTCGAGCCAACGGGGACCACCTTGCCGGACAGCTCGAGGGTCGCCTCCGGCTGGAACGGGTCGGACCCGGGCAGGTCGTTCGCGAGCGGCCGGATCGTGACCCAGCGGCCGACCTCGACCGAGACCACGTCGGGCTCGGCCACCGGTGCCACGGGCTCGTCCTTGCCGGGTTCCTGGACCCGGACGTTGAACGAGGCCGGCACCGACTCGCCCCGTCCGTCGGAGACGGCGTAGTCGACCTTGAGCTGTCCCGCGGAAACGGGCGCGGTGACGTGCAGCCGCCCCGCGGTCGTCACCTGCGCCACGGCGCCTGCCGACGCCCTGTCGACGGTGGCGGAGACGACCGACAGCTGGTCGCCGTCGCGCTTGTCCCGCCAGTCGGGGAGGACCGGGAGGTCGAGCTCGCCCCCCGCCGGCACCGACCAGACGTGCGGCTTGTAGCCACGGCGCAGCTCGGGGAGCTGGTTGGCCGACTCGCCGCGCGTGGCGACCTCGACGGTCGCGTGCGCGGCCACGTCCTGCCGCCCGTCATCCACGTAGTACTCGAAGGACGTCGTGCCCTTGGCGTCGGCGGGCAGGTGCAGCTGGATCGTCTGGCCGTCCGGGCTGATCCTGACGTCGCCCGACGGGCCGGTGACCTTGTCGACCGACCGGATCGCCAGCAGTCGACCCTCGGGCGCGCTGTCGTTGTCGAGTGGATGCAGCACGGTGATCCGGCCCGGCCGGGCGCCGAACTGGTCGTCCTTGGCCCGGGGCGGGCTCCGGTCACCGTTGCGGGATTCGGCGGTGTCGGGGCGCTGGGACTCGTCGTCCTTGGAGTGGCTGAACGCCTCCCAGTCGTCGATGCGGGTCGGGGTCTCGCTCTCCAGGTTCCACACCGCGCCGGACAGTCGGTCGTTGAGCAGTACCTCACCCCGGTTGACGCGGAAGACCAGGTCGGAGGTGTCGCCGCGGAGGTAGGCCACCACCGGCTCACCGTCGCCGCACCGGGTGACCACGGCCCCGTGCCCGCCCGACCAGGCGCCGTACAGGCAGTCTCCGAGCCGTACCGGCTCCGCGGGACGGCCGTCGAGCCCCTCGGCCACCGTCACCAGGGCCCCGGTGGCGAGGTCGAGGGTCGCGAGGCTGGTGGGTGTCGCCACCACCACTGCCGAGGACGCGGGACCAGCCTGCTGGAGTACCGTCCCCGGCGGCACCACGGCGCGGACCCCGCCCACGGCCTGCAGGGCGCCGGTCGTGAGGTCGCTCAGGATCGGGACCTCGCCCACGCTGGTGACCGAGACGGCGTCGGCGACAGGTTCGGGAAGCGACTCTGCCACCGGCTCCGCGAAGCCGTCGGCGGTGGGGACGAGGCGCACCAGGGTGTCCTCGGCCGCCGAGACGACGAGGACGGTCCCGCCCTGCGTGACCACGAGGTCGGAGGCGGCGCCGGCGCGGACGGTGGGCGGCGCGGTGGTGCCGACGTCGGACACTCGGGGCATGCCGGTCTCGGGATCGACGCGCGTGGCACGCAGGCTGCCGGTGGCCGGGTCGAGGACGGCGAGCGTCCCGCCGGCCAGCTGCACCTGGGCCTCACGAGGCAAGCGTGCGGGCTCGGAGTCGGGGTCGGAGACCGTGGCCGGGTCGATCGCGGCCACGGTGCGTCCGGACAGGTCGAGGCCGGCGACGGCGGCGCCGTCCTGCACGATGTCGAGCGAGGCCTCGTCGGGGGCGAACATCATCCCGTCGAACTGGCCGATGGGCTTGTTGATGCGCCCGAAGGAGTAGTAGCGGTCGCTGGTGACCCAGATGCCGCCGTCGTTCAGCTCGGCGCGGTGGGTCTTGAAACCCTCGGCCGAGACGGCATAGGTGACCACGCCGGTGAGCGCGACCACCAGCGCGAGGTTCACCACCAGGGCAGCACGATGCCGCCGCCAGAGGCGACCTGAAGCACTCATGTTCCCCCCGCGGCGGAATGGCCTCCAGCGAGGGTAGGCGGGCGCCCCCGCAGGCGACAAGTTGAGCAAAGCATGACGCGGAGCGGCTCGAGGAGGAACAATGGGGTCACCTGCGGCTGGTCCAGACCAGTTGCTCGGCTCGGAGAAGGAGTATTCGTGGAGGCCAGCTACGTTGGTGGACCCGGCGTACTTCTCGCCCGGAGTCGGCGTTGGCTCCTCCTGGACGACGACCCACCACGAGGACGGCTCGACGAGTGGTGGGAGCTCTTGGGCACCGCGGGACCGGTGCGTGAGCGGCTGCTGGCGTCCCTCGAGAGCACCTACCCGCGGCAGGGTGTCTCGATGGTGCTGGTCGACCTCGACGACCCGGCACCGGCCGTCACCTGGGGCCAGGGACGCATCGACATCGAGTCCGGCGTCCGGCGCCTCACCGTTGGTGTCGACGGCTTCGGCTCCGCTCGTCCGTTGCTGGCCGGCGTGGTGCCCGCCGCGGCGGTGGAGCTGCACGCCCCCCAGCCGACCGGGTCCACCGTCATCGACGGCATCCCGGCCGACATCCTGGCCAGCACCGCCCAGGGCCCGCCGTCGCACCGGCCGCGCTTCTTGCCGGCGGATGCGACCTCCCACTCGCACGCGGACGAGCCCGACCACGGCTACGACGATGACGTGGAGATCACCGTGCCCCGCGCCCTGTCCGACGTCCTCGGCACCGAGCACGTGGCCGACGCCGACGCTCCCGACTACGAGACCGAGGCCAACGAGCACCTGCGACAGTCGACCCACGAGACGGTGCTCGCCGTGAACTGCCCAGCGGGTCATGTCACCCCGGCCTACACCCCCACGTGCCGGGTCTGCCGGATGCCGGTCCCACCCCAGGAGCCGCGCCGGGTCGCTCGCCCGCGGCTCGGTGGGCTCCGGCTCCCGACCGGCGAGGTGGTCCCACTGGACCGGGGGGTCGTGTTCGGGCGCAAGCCGGCTCCCATCCCCGGGAGCAACGACTGGCCGCACCTGGTGCATCTGCCCCAGGACTCGACCTACGTCTCCCGCCTGCACCTGCAGATCGAGCTCGACGGCTGGCTGGTCCTGGCCCGCGACCTCGGCTCGCGTGGAGGTACGACGCTCAGGGTGCCTGGTCGCCTGCCGCAACGGATCCGCGCACGTGAGCGCTACATCCTGGAGCCCGGCCATGCACTGGACCTCGCCGACGTCTACGAGATCACCTACGAGGTGACGCCGTGACCGCACCCCGGATACCGGGGTATCGGCACGTGGAGCACCTGGGAAGTGGTGGCTTCGCCGACGTCTTCCTCTACGAGCAGGAGTGGCCGCACCAACGCGTCGCGATCAAGGTCGTGCGCCCCGACGTACCCCTCACCGACAGGGAGAAGTCGCTCTTCACCAGCGAGGCGAACGCGATGGCTCTGCTGGCCGACCACCCCTACATCGTCTCGGTGATCACCGCGGGCACCACCGAGGACGGCCGGCCCTACCTGGTGATGCGCTTCTGTCCGCCCCCCGACCTCGGCGTGCGCGTCCGCTCCAACCCCATGGGCGTCGCCGAGGCGGTCAGCACGGGCATCAAGCTCGCCAGCGCGATCGAGACGGCGCACCGCTCCGGCATCCTGCATCGCGACATCAAACCGAGCAACGTCCTGGTCACGACGTACTCCGAGCCCGCCCTCACCGACTTCGGCATCGCCGGCGGCATGGCCGAGGTGGAAGGCGACCCGGACGTCCGGATCTCCTACCCCTGGTCAGCCCCGGAGATGCTCGACGGCCGCTCCAGCGGCTCGGTCGCCTCGGACGTCTACTCCCTCGGCGCCACCATCTGGCACCTTCTCGTCGGACGCTCGCCGTTCTCCATGCCCGGGGCAGACAACTCCACGCAAGCCCTCGCGTCCCGCATCCTGCATGCCCACCCGCCCGCGACCCATCGTCCCGACGCTCCACCCGCGCTGGACCGGCTGTTGCAGCAGTGCCTGGCCAAGCAGCCCGCGCATCGTCCGCAGAGCGCGCTGGAGCTGGCTCGGGGGCTCCAACGGATCGAGTCGGCTGCCGGCTTCCCGCGAACCGCCATCGCCGTCGAGGGAGACCTCTCAACTCAGGGCGGCGATCGCTGGGGCGCCGCGGAGGAGGACGCGACGCGGCTCAAGCCGCCGACCATCTCCGGGTCCGCGCCGCCACCGGCCGAGCAGACGGGCGGAGCGTCGGAGGCCGAGAACACCGCCGACCGGGCTCCGGGTTCCCCTGGGACGGGCTTCGGTCTGTGGGCGGTCATCGCCGTGGTGTTGCTCGCCGGCGTCGGTGTGCTGACGTTTCTCCTCCCGCGTGGCGGCGGCGACCGCGATCCCGGGATGAACCCGAGCCTGACCGCGAGCAGCACTCCCAACGGTCCGGCAGCCGACGCTCCCTCCGACCCCCCGACGATCACCGGTCAGCGCGATGGTGGGCGAGTCGCCTTCACCTGGACGGCCGGAGGGGCCACCGAGCCCGGCGACACCTGGCAGTGGCTGCGCACCGATACCGCCCAGGGTGACCGGACAGACGCCCTCGGGGTGAGGTTCCGTGCCCCCGAGCGCGTGTGCGTGCAGGTCCGGCAGATCCGCGGCCAGTTCGTGTCGCCGTGGGCGGAGGAGTGCGTGGCCTGAGCGCCGGCGGCCGCGGATCCGCTCGTGGGCCCAGAACGCCTGGAGCGCGACTAACGCGACTGCCTGACCTTGAGCAGGCTGGCCGCTGCCGTGATGCCCAGCGTCCCGATGATGACCAGCAGCGAGACCCAGATGGGGATCTCCCACGCCCAGGGGATCGGCTCGCCACCGTTCACGAAGGGGAGCTCGTTGGTGTGCATCGCGTGGAGGATCAGCTTCACGCCGATGAAGAACAGCAGGAAGGCGAGCCCGAAAGACAGGTAGACCAGCCGCTTCAGCAGTCCGCCGATCAGGAAGTAGAGCTGGCGCAGCCCCATCAGGGCGAAGACATTGGCCGTGAACACCAGGTAGGGCTCGCTGGTCAGGCCGTAGATGGCGGGGATCGAGTCGAGTGCGAAGAGCAGGTCGGTCACGCCCAGGGCCAGCACCACCAGGAACATCGGAGTCATCTGGCGGGTACCGCCGACGCGGGCGAACAGCGACACTCCGTGCCACTCCTCGGTCACGGAGAAGTGGCGGCGGACGAAGCCGACCAGGCGGGGCTCGTCGTACTGGACGTCGCCTTCGTGACCTTCGCGGGCCAGTTTGACCGCCGTCCACACGAGGAAGAGACCGAAGAGGTAGAACACCCAGCTGAACTGTGCGATCGCCGCCGCCCCTACGGCGATGAAGACGGCACGCAGGACCAGGGCGATCACGATCCCGATCATCAGCGCGGTCTGCTGCAGCTCACGAGGGACGGCGAACTTGCTCATGATGATGATGAAGATGAACAGGTTGTCGATCGAGAGGGAGTACTCCGTGAGCCAGCCGGCGAAGAACTCCCCGCCGTACTGGTGACCGCTCACGAACCAGACGCCGATGCCGAAGGCGACCGCCAGCGCGATGTACGCCGCGAGGTAGCGCGAGGACTCGCGCATCGAGGGCTCGTGGGGCCGGCGCCCGATCACGAACACATCGGTCATCAGGACACCGACCGTGAGCAGGATGGTGACCACCCAGACGGTCGTGGTCACCTGCACGGGCTCGGCCTCAACGCGCGCCGCACGGGACCCCGAGCTCGGCCAGGTGGGCCGCGCCACCGTCGAGGGCCGTGAGCACCCAGGGTCCCTCCGGAGTGAACGCGACCGTGTGCTCGTAGTGGGCCGCCCAGCGGCCGTCGGCCGTCACGACGGTCCAGTCGTCATCGAGCACGTCCACGCGCGGGTCGCCCAGGGTGACCATGGGCTCCACCGCCACCGCGAGGCCCGCGACCAGCTTGGGCCCACGCCCCGGGCGACCGTAGTTCGGGACGTTCGGGGGCTGGTGCATCTGCGTACCGATGCCGTGCCCCACATAGTCCTCGAGGATGCCGTAGTCACCACAGCCGCGCACGTGGCTCTCCACAGCGTGCGAGATGTCGGTGACGCGCCCGCCGAGCCGAGCCGCCGCGATGCCGCGCCACAGCGACTCCTCGGTGACGGTCATCAGACGGCGCACGTCAGGGCCCGTCTCGCCGACAGCGACGGTCGTCGCGGCATCGCCGTGCCAGCCGTCCACGATCGCCCCGCAGTCGATCGAGATGACGTCGCCCTCGCTCAGCACCCGGGCACCCGGGATGCCGTGGACGACCTCGTCGTTCACCGAGGTACAGATCGAGGCCGGGAAGCCGTGGTAGCCCAGGAAGGACGGTGTCGCTCCAGCGCCGCGGATCGACTCCTCGGCGATCGCGTCGAGGTCGGCGGTCGAGATCCCCGGCCGCACCGCCTCCCGCAGGAGCTCCAGGGTCTCGCCCACGACGAGACCGGCCCGGCGCATCGTGTCGATCTGGGCAGGAGTCTTGATCTGCACCCCGCGGTCGCGCAGGGCCACGGTCAGCTCTCGGGGATGGCGTCGAGCGCCGCGAAGATCCGGCTCGTGATGTCGGTGACCTCGCCGAGACCGTCGACCTCGACCAGCAGCCCCCGGTCGCGGTAGACCTCGATCAACGGCGCGGTCTGCTCGGCGTACACCTCTTGGCGTCGCCGGATCACGTCCTCGGTGTCGTCGGCCCGTCCCTCGGTCGTGGCGCGCTGAAGGAGCCTCGCGACGATCGCCTCGGCATCGACCGACAGCACCACGACCGCGTCGAGGCGATGACCGGTGAAGGCCACCATGCCGTCGAGCTCCTCGACCTGGGCGACGGTGCGGGGGTAGCCGTCGAGCAGGAACCCGGGTTCCGCATCGGCCTGGTCGATGCGGTCCCTGACCATCAGGTTGGTGACCTCGTCGGGGACGTACTCTCCGGAGTCCATGTACTTCTTCGCCTCGACGCCGAGGGGCGTGCCCCGGGAGACGTTGGCCCGGAAGATGTCACCGGTCGAGATCGCCGGAATGCCGTAGCGCTCGGCGACGAACGTGGCTTGGGTGCCCTTGCCTGCCCCGGGGGGGCCCATGATGATCAGGCGCATGTCAGCGGAGGAATCCTTCGTAGTTGCGCTGCTGTAGCTGGCTCTCGATCTGCTTCACGGTGTCGAGGGCGACGCCGACCATGATGAGGATGGACGTGCCTCCGAACGGGAAGTTCTGGTTGGCGTTCAGCAGCACGAACGCGACCAGCGGCAGTATCGCGATCATCCCGAGGTAGAGAGCGCCCGCGGCCGTGATGCGAGACAGGACATAGGCGAGGTAGTCCTCGGTAGGCCTGCCCGCCCGGATCCCGGGGATGAAGCCGCCGTACTTCTTCATGTTGTCCGCGACCTCTTCGGGGTTGAAGGTGATCGAGACGTAGAAGTAGGTGAAGAAGATGATCAGCGCGAAGTACAACAGCATGTAGAGCGGGTGGCTCCCCTGCACCAGGTAGTTGCTCACCCAGTCGACCCAGGCGGCGTCGCTGTTCTGGTTGAACTGGACCGCCAACGCCGGGAGATACATCAGCGACGAAGCGAAGATGACGGGGATGACGCCCGCCTGGTTGACCTTCAGCGGGATGTAGGTCGAGCTGCCGCCGAACATCTTGCGCCCCACCATTCGCCGGGCGTACTGCACCGGGATGCGGCGCTGCGCCTGCTCGATGAAGATCACCGCGGCGACGACGACCATGCCGACGGCGATGGCGACGCTGAAGACCCACCAGCCCTTGTCCTTCTGGATCGCCCACATCGAGCCGGGGAAGCCGGCGATGACCTGGGTGAAGATCATCAAGGACATCCCGTTGCCGACGCCGTGCTCGGTGATCAGCTCGCCCAGCCACATGATGACGGCGGTACCGGCGGTCATCGTCACGACCATCGTGAGGAAGGTGGCGGTGCCGTCGCTGTGCAGCAGGGGCTCGGTGCAGCCCTGGATCAGGCCGCCCGAGCGAGCGAGGGCGACGATGCCAGTGGCCTGGAGGACGGCGAGCCCGAGCGTGAGGTAGCGGGTGTACTGGGTGATCTTGGACTGCCCGGACTGGCCCTCCTTCTTGAGGGCCTCCAGCCGCGGGATCACCACCACCAGGAGCTGAAGGATGATCGAGGCCGTGATGTACGGCATGATCCCGAGCGCGAAGATCGTCAGCTGCAGCAGGGCGCCGCCGGAGAAGAGGTTGATCAGCGCGTAGAGACCGCTGTCGGATTGCTGGGCGAGACAGGCCTGGAGGTTGCTGACGTTGACGCCCGGAGCAGGAACCTGGGAGCCGAGCCGGAACACCGTGATGATGAACAGCACGAACAGCAACTTGCGTCGCAGGTCCGGAGTTCGGAAAGCGTTGGCGAACGCGCCTAGCACGACATCCTCTTTCTTGGAGCGGGCAGTGTCTCCGACCGCCACTGGGGGCGAGTCTCCCGGTCCACCCGCGAGATCCCGGGAAGCCTAACAGGAGCCTCGTGACCCCGAGGCGGGTGCGGCAAAGGGCGCAGACCGTCCGGACTGAGGTCCGGGCGGCACACGCCCCACGCCGTGGTCACAGCACCGTGACGGTGCCGCCCGCGGCCTCGATCTTCTCCTTCGCCGAGCCCGAGAAAGCGTTCGCGGTCACCTGGACGGAGACCGTGAGCTCACCCTGACCGAGGACCTTGACGGGCTCGCCCTTGCGCACCGCGCCCCGGGCGACGAGGTCGTCGACCGCGACGGCGCCGCCCTCGGGGAACAGCTCGTTGATCCGGCCCAGGTTCACGACCTGGAACTCGACCTTGAACGGGTTCTTGAAGCCTTTGAGCTTGGGCAGCCGCATGTGGATCGGCATCTGGCCACCCTCGAAGGAGGCCGGAACCTGGTTGCGGGCCTTGGTGCCCTTGGTGCCACGACCAGCGGTCTTGCCCTTGGATGCCTCGCCGCGACCCACCCGGGTCTTGGCGGTCTTGGCTCCGGGCGCTGGGCGCAGGTGATGAAGCTTGAGCGTCATGGCGTCAGTCGCCTCCTTCGATGACCTCGACCGCCACCAGGTGGCGGACCGTGTGGACCATGCCCCGGATCTCGGGGCGGTCCTCCTTGAGGACCACGTCACCGATGCGCTTGAGGCCGAGCGAGCGCATCGTCTCGCGCTGGTTGGCCTTGCGTCCGATGGTGGACTTCTTCTGCTGCACCTTCAGCTGCGCCATCAGCTCGTACCCCCGGCGGCGGCCGCGGCCTCAGCCACGCCCTGGGCGCGCGCCTTCAGCAGGGCAGCGGGAGTCACGTGCTCGACGGAGAGGCCACGGCGTGCCGCCACTGCCTCCGGCTCCTCGAGCAGCTGGAGCGCCGCCACCGTCGCGTGCACGATGTTGATCTGGTTCGACGAGCCGAGCGACTTGCTCAGCACGTCGTGGATGCCCGCGCACTCCAGCACCGCACGCACCGGTCCACCGGCGATGACGCCGGTACCGGGAGCAGCCGGACGCAGCAGGACCACACCGGCCGCCTTCTCGCCCTGGACCGGGTGCGGGATCGTGCCCTGGATCCGGGGGACCCGGAAGAAGGCCTTCTTGGCCTCCTCCACGCCCTTGGCGATGGCGGCCGGCACCTCCTTCGCCTTGCCGTAGCCGACGCCCACCATGCCGTCGCCGTCGCCGACGACGACGAGAGCGGTGAAGCTGAACCGACGACCACCCTTGACGACCTTGGCGACTCGGTTGATCGCCACGACGCGCTCGATGTAGGCGCTCTTCTCGGCCTGGCCACGACGGTCATCACGACCGCGGCGGTCACCGCCTTGGCGCTCGCCACCACGCTGTCCGCGCTGGGCTCCGCTCATGAGTCTTCCTCTTCTCTCTGCGAATCGCTGATCAGAAGGACAGGCCGCCCTCCCGGGCGGCGTCCGCGAGGGCCGCGATACGGCCGTGGTACTTGTTGCCGGCGCGGTCGAAGACCACGCCCTCGACACCGGCAGCCTTGGCGCGGGCAGCGACGAGCTCGCCCACCTTCGTGGCCTTGGCGGTCTTGTCACCCTCGAGCGTGCGGACGTCGGCCTCCATGGTGGAGGCAGAGGCCAGCGTGTGACCGACGAGGTCGTCGACCACCTGCACGGAGATGTGCTTGGCGGACCGGGTGACGACCAGGCGCGGGCGCTCGGGCGTGCCGGAGATCTTCTTGCGGCCACGGAGCTGGCGGCGCAGTCGGGACTGCACCCGCCCCGCGGTGTGCTTGTGCTGCTTCAGCGAGATCGCCATGGTTACTTACCAGCCTTTCCGACCTTGCGGCGGATGTGCTCGCCCGCGTAGCGCACGCCCTTGCCCTTGTAGGGCTCCGGCTTGCGCAGCTTGCGGATGTTGGCGGCCACCTCGCCGACCAGTTGCTTGTCGATCCCCTCGACCCCCAGCTTGGTGGGGCTCTCGACGGTGAAGGTGATCCCGTCGGGGGCGGTGAAGGTGATGGAGTGGGAGTACCCGAGCTGGAACTCCAGCTGGGTCGGGCCCTTGGACAGCACCCGGTAACCCACGCCGACGATCTCGAGCTTCTTCTCATAGCCCTCGGTGACGCCGACCACCATGTTGTTGATCAGGGTGCGGGTCAGCCCGTGCAGCGAGCGGCTCTCGCGCTCGTCGTCGGGTCGTTTGACCTCGAGGAGGCCCTCGTCGCCCCGCTCCACGGTGATGGGTACCGCCACGGCGTGCGACAAGGTGCCCTTGGGGCCCTTGACGGTCACCAGGCGGTCGTCGATCGCGACGTCGACTCCCGACGGCACCGCGATGGGAAGCCTGCCAATGCGCGACATGCTCGTTGTCTCCTTCGCAGTCTCTCGGCTACCAGACGTAGGCGAGGACTTCCCCACCCACGCCCTTCTGGTTCGCCTGTCGGTCGGTGAGCAGCCCCTGGCTGGTCGAGATGATCGCGACGCCGAGGCCGCCGAGCACCTTGGGCAGCCCGGTGTGCTTGGCGTACACGCGCAGTCCGGGCTTGCTGATGCGGCGCACCCCGGCGATCGAGCGCTCGCGGTGACGGCCGTACTTGAGGGTGATCGTGAGCGTCTTGCCCACCTCGCCCTCAGCCGGCTCCGCCACCTCGAACGAGGTGATGTAGCCCTCCTGGCGGAGGATCTCTGCCACGCCCGCCTTCAGCTTGCTGTAGGGCATCGTCACGGCGTCGTGATAGGCCTGGTTGGCGTTGCGCAGACGGGTCAGCATGTCTGCGATCGGGTCAGTCATCGTCATGGCCGGGTGGCCCTTTCTCGTGGTGGTTTCCGTCGAGCTCGTCTCGGCGGACCTACCGCAATCGTGTGAATGGTTCGTGGTGTGGTCGTGGGCGGTCTCACGACGCCGGCGGCGTCGTGGCGCCGACTACCAACTGGACTTGGTGACGCCCGGCAGCTCGCCCCGGTGGGCCATCTCCCGCAGGCAGATCCGGCACAGGCCGAACTTGCGGTAGACGGCCTTGGGACGCCCGCAGCGCTGGCATCGCGTGTAACCGCGCACGGCGAACTTGGGCTTGCGCGCCGCCTTCACCCTCAGAGCAGTCTTCGCCATGTCTCACATCTCCTTGAACGGGAAGCCGAGCTGCTTGAGCAGCGCGCGCCCCTCGTCGTCGTTGGTGGCGGTGGTGACGACCGTGATGTCCATCCCGCGCTGGCGGTCGATCCGGTCCTGGTCGATCTCGTGGAACATGACCTGCTCGGTGAGCCCGAAGGTGTAGTTGCCACGACCGTCGAAGTGTCGCGGCGAAAGCCCCCGGAAGTCGCGGATGCGGGGCAGGGCCAGCGAGAGCAGCCGGTCGAGGAACTCCCACATCCGGTCGCCACGCAGGGTCACGTGCGCCCCGATGGGCATGCCCTCGCGCAGCTTGAACTGCGCGATCGACTTGCGGGCCTTGGTCACCATCGGCTTCTGCCCGGTGATCACCGTCAGGTCCTTGATGGCGCCCTCGATCAGCTTGGAGTCGCGAGCCGCCTCACCGACGCCCATGTTGACCACGATCTTGACCAGGCCGGGCACCTGCATGATGTTCTTGATGTCGAACTCGTCGCGCAGCGCGGGGACGATCTCCTCGCGGTAGCGCAGCTTGAGCCGTGGCTGCGTAGCAGCCTCAGTCGTCGTGTCGGTCATGCTCAGACGTCCTTCCCGGTCTTGCGCGACACCCGGACACCGCGGTGGCCCGTGTACGTCGACCCGTCGGGACGCCGCTTCTGGACCTCTTCGCGACGGAAGCCCACGCGGGTCACGCCGTTGCCTTCCACGAGCATCACGTTGGAGACGTGGATGGGCGCCTCGGTGGTGATGATGCCGCCGGTGTTGCCCGCACGCCCGCCCTGGTCGATGACCTTGGTGTGCTTCTTGACGCGGTTGACGCCCTCGACGATGACCCGCTGCTCCTCATGGAGCACCTGGATCACCTTGCCTTCGGCGCCGCGGTCCGTGCCGGCGATCACCTTGACGGTGTCGCCCTTCTTGATCTTCATGCCCTTACCCATGGCTCACAGCACCTCCGGCGCGAGCGAGATGATCTTCATGAACTTCTTCTCGCGCAGCTCGCGGCCGACGGGGCCGAAGATGCGGGTGCCCCGCGGCTCACCGTCGCTCTTGAGGATCACGGCGGCGTTCTCGTCGAAGCGGATGTACGAGCCGTCCTGCCGGCGACGCTCCTTCACGGTGCGCACGATGACGGCCTTGACGACATCGCCCTTCTTGACGTTGCCGCCCGGGATCGCGTCCTTGACGGTGGCGACGATCGTGTCGCCGATGCCTGCGTAGCGGCGACCGGACCCACCGAGCACCCGGATGCAGAGGATCTCCTTGGCACCCGTGTTGTCGGCGACCTTGAGCCGCGACTCCTGCTGGATCATTTCGCCCTCTCCAGGATCTCCACGACGCGCCAGCGCTTGGTGGCCGAGAGCGGGCGGGTCTCCATGAGGAGAACCCGATCGCCGGTGCCGCAGTCGTTGTTCTCGTCGTGCGCCTTGAGTCGCGACGTACGACGCATGACCTTGCCGTAGAGCGCGTGCTTGACGCGGTCCTCGACGGTCACGACGACGGTCTTGTCCATCTTGTCGCTGACGACGATGCCTTCACGCACCTTGCGCGCGTTGCGCTCGGTGTTCTGCTCGGTCTGCTCGCTCATGCGTCGGCACCTTCCTCATTCGCACCCGGGTCGACGCGGATGCCGAGCTCGCGCTCGCGCACCACTGTGTAGATCCGGGCGATGTCTTTCTTGACCGTGCGCAGTCGGCCGTGGCTCTCCAGCTGGCCGGTCGCGGCCTGGAAGCGCAGGTTGAACAGCTCCTCCTTGGCCTCGCGCAGCCTGGACTCCAGGTCGACGCTGTTCAGCTCGTCGAGCTCGTATGCGGATGCCATTTAGAACTCACCTGCCTCGCGGGACACGAACCGGCACTTCATGGGGAGCTTGTGCATGGCGCGACGCATCGCCTCTCGGGCGACATCCTCGGTCACACCGGACAACTCGAACATCACGCGGCCGGGCTTGACGTTGGCGATCCACCACTCCGGCGAGCCCTTGCCGGAACCCATGCGGGTCTCGGCGGGCTTCTTGGTGAGCGGCCGGTCGGGGTAGATGTTGATCCAGACCTTGCCGCCACGCTTGATGTGGCGGGTCATGGCGATACGGGCTGACTCGATCTGGCGGTTGGTCACGTAGTGAGCCTCGACAGCCTGGATCCCGAAGTCGCCGAAGGCCAGCCGGGTGCCACCCTTGGCCGCACCCGTCCGCTTCGGGTGGTGCTGCTTGCGGTGCTTGACACGACGGGGCATCAACATGGTGCTCAGGCCTCCTGTCCAGTCGCGGCGGGAGCCGTGGCGGGTGCTGCGGCGGGTGCCGCGGCCGCCTCGGCGGGCGCAGCCGGTGCCTCGGTGGGTGCGTCGGTGCGCGGGGCGCGGGTGCCACGGCTGGGGCGCTCGCCGCCACGGCTGGGGCGACCGCCCCGGCCCGGGGCGCCGGCGCGAGCCGCGGCCTGGGCCTGGCGCTCCGCACGGGTCGCGGCCACCTCACCCTTGTAGATCCACACCTTCACGCCGATCCGGCCGAAGGTCGTGCGGGCCTCGTAGAAGCCGTAGTCGATGTCAGCGCGCAGCGTGTGCAGCGGGACCCGGCCCTCGCGGTAGAACTCCGTGCGCGACATCTCGGCACCGTTGAGTCGACCCGAGCACTGGATCCGGATGCCCTTGGCACCCGAGCGCATCGAGGACTGCATGGCCTTGCGCATCGCCCGGCGGAACTGCACGCGACCGGAGAGCTGCTCGGCCACGCCTTGGGCGACGAGCTGGGCGTCGATCTCGGGGTTCTTGACCTCGAGGATGTTGAGCTGGACCTGCTTGCCGGTGAGTTTCTCCAACTCCCCCCGGATGCGGTCGGCCTCGGCGCCGCGGCGACCGATCACGATGCCCGGACGCGCCGTGTGGATGTCCACTCGGACCCGGTCGCGGGTACGCTCGATCTCGACCTTGGAGATGCCGGCGCGCTCCATGCCCTTGGTCAGCAGCTTGCGGATGGCGACGTCCTCACCGACGTAGCTCTTGTAGAGCTTGTCGGCGTACCACCGGCTCTTGTGGTCGGTGGAGATACCCAGGCGGAAGCCGTTCGGATTGATCTTCTGGCCCATTACTTGGTACTGCCCTTCCGTGCCTTGCTGTCGGCCACCACGGACGCCGGTTGAACGGCGAGGGTGATGTGGCTGGTGCGCTTGTTGATGCGCGTCGCGCGGCCCTGGGCCCGCGGGCGCCAGCGCTTCATCGTCGGACCCTCGTCGACCAGGGCGACCGAGACGACCAGGTCGCCGCGGTCGAGGTCCTCAGTGGACTCCGCGTTCGCGATGGCGCTCTCCAGCACCTTGTAGACCGTCTCGGACGCCGCCTGCGGCGCGAAGGCCAGCACAGACAGCGCGTCGTCGACGGGGAGGCCGCGGACCATGTCGACGACTCGACGGGCCTTCATCGGCGTGATTCGCACATAGCGTGCGCTCGCGAAGGCTCCCGGCTGGTCGCCGAGCAGCGATTCACGGCGGGCGCTCGTACGCCTGCGCTCAGTAACGCTCATTGCTCGTTATCTCCAGTAGCTCGTGGACGCGCCGCCTCAGCGACGACGCCCCTTCCGGTCTTCCTTCACGTGCCCGCGGTAGGTGCGGGTGGGGGCAAACTCCCCGAGCTTGTGGCCGACCATCGAGTCGGTCACGAACACGGGGACATGCTTGCGGCCGTCGTGGACGGCGATCGTGTGCCCGATCATCGCGGGGACGATCATCGACCGGCGCGACCAGGTCTTGATGACGTTGTGGCTGCCCTTGGTGTTCTCGGCGTCCACCTTCTTCATCAGGTGGTCGTCGACGAAGGGGCCCTTCTTCAGGCTGCGAGGCATGCGTAGTTCCTATCGGTGGTCGAGTTCATCGAGACCCTCAGCGCTTCTTGCCGGTCTTGCGGCGGCGGATGATCTGGGCGTCGCTGGCCTTGCTCTTGCGCGTGCGGCCCTCGGGCTTGCCCCACGGGGACACCGGGTGGCGACCACCCGAGGTCTTGCCCTCGCCACCACCGTGCGGGTGGTCGACGGGGTTCATGACGACACCGCGCACCGTGGGCCGACGACCCTTCCAGCGCATCCGGCCGGCCTTGCCCCAGTTGATGTTGGACTGCTCGGCGTTGCCGACCTCACCGACCGTCGCCCGGCAGCGGACGTCGACGAAGCGCATCTCGCCCGAGGGCAGCCGCAACGTCGCACGCGAACCCTCGCGCGCCACCAGCTGGGCACTGTTGCCGGCGGAGCGGGCGATCTTCGCGCCGCCGCCGGGTCGCAGCTCCACGCAGTGGATGGTGGTACCGACGGGGATGTTGCGCAGCGGCAGGTTGTTGCCCGGCTTGATGTCGGCGTTCGGCCCGGACTCGATCGGGGTCCCCTGGCGCAGGTCCTTCGGCGCGATGATGTAGCGCTTCTCGCCGTCGGCATAGTGCAGCAGCGCGATGCGTGCCGTGCGGTTGGGGTCGTACTCGATGTGAGCGACCTTCGCCGGTACGCCGTCCTTGTCGTAGCGACGGAAGTCGATGATGCGGTAGGCGCGCTTGTGGCCACCGCCCTGGTGACGGGTGGTGATCCGCCCCTGGTTGTTGCGGCCGCCCTTCTTGGGCAGCGGTCGGGTCAGCGACTTCTCCGGCGTGGTGCGGGTCACCTCGACGAAGTCGGCGACCGAGGAGCCGCGGCGGCCCGGGGTGGTCGGCTTGTACTTGCGGATTGCCATGTCTCTCGTCCTCTATCCGAGCCCGGTCAGGAGACCGGACCTCCGAAGATGTCGATGCGGTGGCCCTCGGCGAGGCTGACAATGGCGCGCTTGGTGTCCTTGCGCTTGCCCAGACCGGTGCGAGTGCGACGGGTCTTGCCCGACCGGTTGATCGTGTTGACCGAGGTGACCTTGACGTTGAAGACGCTCTCGACCGCGATCTTGATCTCGGTCTTGTTGGCGTCCGGACGCACCAGGAAGGTGTACTTGTTCGCGTCGAGGAGCGCGTAGCTCTTCTCCGAGACCACCGGCGCGATCAGGATGTCGCGCGGGTCCTTGTGCAGCGTGCTCACTTGTCAGCCTCCTTGGCCGTGCCACCGGCGCGCTCGAAGCCGGCAGCCTCGGCGTCCTCGGCGGTCTTGAACCAGAACTCGGCCTCGGTCGCGTCGTACCACTGGCCGTCCGGCTCGTGGTAGAGCCCCGAGTCGGCGCTGCCCTTGACGTCGTACCCCTTCGGGGCCTTGCCGCTCTTGAGCGGGGCCTTGGCGCCCGGGGGCAGCTCCGGCTTGTCCTCGGCGTCGGGGACGTCGGCGATCGCCGCCGGCTCCTCGGCCTTGGCCGGCTTCTCCTCGACCACCGGCTCGGCGACGCCGTCGGCAGCCTTGCCTCGCGGCGCGGCAGCGACGAAGGCCTCGTAGGCGCCCTGGGTGAAGACCACGTCGTCGGAGGCGAGCACGTCGTAGGTGTTCAGCTGGTCGACGGCGACGATGTGGACCTCGGGGGCGTTGCGCAGCGAGAGCCAGGTGACGGCGTCGGTGCGCTCGAGGACCACGAGAAAGCGGTGCCGGTCGGACACCGCGGAGAGCGCCGCGAGGGCGGCCTTCGTGGACGGCTTGTCACCGGTGACCAGGGAGTCGACCACGTGGATGCGGTCGTTGCGGGCCCGGTCGGACAAGGCGCCGCGCAGGGCGGCGGCCTTCATCTTCTTGGGGGTGCGCTGGTCGTAGGAGCGGGGCTGCGGGCCGTGGACGACGCCACCGCCGGCGAACTGCGGCGCGCGGGTCGAGCCCTGGCGGGCGCGGCCGGTGCCCTTCTGCTTGTAGGGCTTGCGGCCACCGCCACGGACCTCGCCGCGCGTCTTGGTCGCAGCCGAGCCCTGACGTGCCGCCGCCTGCTGGGCGACGACCACCTGGTGGATCAGCGGAATGTTGACCTGGACGTCGAAGATCTCGGCGGGCAGGTCGACCTTGAGGGTCTTCGTGCTCACTGGGCGGCCTCCCCGGTCGCGGCGGACTTCTTGGCGGCGGAGCGGAGGACGACCAGGCCACCACGGGGGCCGGGAACGGCGCCCTTGACCAGGATCAGGCCCTTCTCCGCGTCGACCGCGTGGACGACAGCGTTCTGGATGGTCACGGTGTCGTGACCCATCCGGCCGGCCATCCGGGTGCCCTTGAAGACGCGACCCGGGGTCGCGCAGGCACCGATGGAGCCGGGCTTGCGGTGGTTGCGGTGGGCGCCGTGCGAAGCACCGACACCGGAGAAGCCGTGGCGCTTCATGGTGCCGGCGAAGCCCTTGCCCTTGCTGGTGCCGGTGACGTCGATCTGCTCGCCGGCGGCGAAGAGCTCGGGGGGGAGCTCCTGACCGGGCACGTACGACGCCGCATCCGCGGTGCGGATCTCGACGACGTGACGGCGCGGCGTCACGCCGGCCTTGGCGAAGTGACCGGCATCCGGCTGGTTCACCTTGCGGGCCTCGATCTCGCCGTACCCGACCTGGATGGCGTTGTATCCATCGGTCTCGGGGCGGCGGACCTGGGTCACCACGTTGGTGTTCGCGGCGATCACGGTCACGGGGACGACGCGGTTGTTGTCGTCCCACAGCTGGGTCATGCCGAGCTTGGTGCCCAGCAGTCCCTTCACGGTTCGTTCCAGAGTCATGTCGGCGACCTCAGAGCTTGATCTCGATGTCGACGCCGGCAGGCAGGTCGAGCCGCATCAGCGAGTCGACGGTCTTCGGCGTGGGGTCGATGATGTCGATGAGCCGCTTGTGCGTGCGCATCTCGAAGTGCTCGCGGGAGTCCTTGTACTTGTGAGGCGAGCGGATCACGCAGTAGACGTTCTTCTCGGTCGGCAGCGGCACCGGGCCGGCGACCTTGGCACCCGTGCGCGTCACGGTGTCCACGATCTTGCGCGCCGAGGTGTCGATCACCTCGTGGTCATAGGCCTTGAGCCTGATGCGGATCTTCTGTCCCGCCATCTGTCTCTCTCGTCCCTCTTCGTGCGTACCCGGTCGGGTACTGCTTGCTGTCGTGTCACGAGGGCCCTCGGGTGAGGACTCCCGGCCCCGCTTGCCGCCGACCCCCGCGGACGGGCGTGTCGCGAACTGTGACGCACCATGC
This sequence comes from uncultured Actinomycetota bacterium, assembly GCA_963812265.1. Lineage (GTDB taxonomy): Bacteria > Actinomycetota > Actinomycetes > Propionibacteriales > Nocardioidaceae > Nocardioides. Next base: position 1,291,441 of record CAWEUL010000001.1, on the reverse strand, counting down.
CGGTCCCTTGCGGGGCTGGTTGTCGTGGTGGTGGCACCCGACGGGGCAGTCGGGCTGATCGGGTCTCCAGGTTCGGTGCGGCCGCACGCCGGACCACCAAACCCGTCCGATGGCGCGAACTGGCCGGCCCTCGGGAGACGCGATTGAAGAAGTCAAGGTGTGCCGCACCCCGGCAACCCGCCGGAGCAACCTGCATATCTTGTCAGAGATCCGCGTCCGCGCAAAATCGCGCGGGGGGACCTGACAAGATGACCGGTGTCGGGCCGCGGCGGCGGCCGCTAGCGCGCTGGTAGCAGGGGGAAGATCGATGTCCGGGACCGAGCACCCTCCCCCGCCGGGCGCTTTCCCACCGGGCTATCCCCCACCGGGCTATCCCCCACCGGGCTATCCCCCACCGGGCTATCCCCTGCCGGGCGGGCCTGTCTCGGCGCCCGCCCGGCCGGCGTACCCGCCTTCCCCGCAGGGGCCCACCTCCTACCCGTCGCCGGCCACGGCCGGCCCGGGCTGGGGCGCGCCGGCCGGGGCGCCGCTTCCGCCCGGCATGTTGGGTGCCGCTCACAAGCCCGGGGTCATGCCGCTGCGCCCGCTCACGCTGGGTGACATGTACGACGCGGCGTTCAAGATCATCCGCTTCAACCCGCGGGCGACGGTGGGGTCGGCCGTGCTGGTCGCGGCGGTCTCCATGGCCATCCCCGTGGTGGTCACCGCGATCTTGTCCTTCGCGCTCGACCTGACCCTCGACCCGAAAGCCGACCCGGTGTTCGGTACCCAGGCCCCCGCCGTCGGCACGGACCCGTCGACGGCAGAGCTGATCGGCCTGGTCGGCCCGAGCGCGGCGCTCCTCCTCGGCAGCCTGCTCACCAGCCTGGGGCTGATCTTCGTCACCGGGATGATCGCGCACGTCACCGCGGCGGCCGCCATCGGCCGACGCCTGTCCCTGGGGCGGGCCTGGCGGGCCACGCACGGCAAGCGGTGGCGGCTGATCGGTCTGGCCGTGGTGCTCGGCGTCCTCACGCTGCTCGCGCTCGGGGTTCTGGTGGCCGCCGGCGTCATCGCGATCCTGCTGTTCGAGGCGGCGGGGGCGCCCGGTGCGGTGCTGGTGCTCGCCGGGATCGGTGGCACCGTCGTCGGCCTGGCCCTGATGACCTGGTTCTGGGTCCGCTTCTACCTGCTGGCGGTGCCCCCCCTGATGCTCGAGCCGGTCGGCATCTGGGGTGCCATCGGGCGGGCCTGGCGGCTCACCTCGGCCCACTTCTGGCGCACCTTCGGCATCGCGCTGCTCACCGTCGTGATCACCTCGATCGCCGGGCAGATCCTGGCCGTGCCGCTCGGCCTGGTCGGCGGACTGCTCGCGGGCAGCATGAGCGGCAGCCAGTTCGCCTTGTTGGTCCTGGTCGCGACCCAGTCCCTGGGCGCCGTGCTCTCGACGGCGTTCACGGCGCCGTTCACCGCCGCCGTCACCACGTTGCAGTACCTCGACCTACGCATGCGCAAAGAGGCCTACGACGTCGAGCTGCTGGCCCTCGCCGGCGTGACTCCCGTGCCGGTCGCGCCGTACGGCACACCGCCGGGCCCGCCGTACGGAGCCCCGTGGGCGTGACCCTCGGGACCCTGTGGGCAGCCATGCCGGTCGACCCGTCCTCGGACGAGGCCCGGTCGCTGCTGCGACGCGAGCTGCTCCAGCCGGAGTACCAGCAGGACAGCCCCCTCCAGCGCCTGCTCGACTGGTTCGGCCGACAGTTCGACCAGGGGCTCGCTGCCGCCTCGCGCTCGAGCACGCTGACGGTCCTGGCCGCGCTGCTGCTGCTGGCGCTGGTCGGGGTCGGCGTGCTCTGGCTGATGTCCCGATCCCGGCTGACCCGACGCGCCGATCCGGTCACCGGTCCGGTCCTGGTCGACGACTCGCTCGGCGCGGACCAGCTCCGGGAGCGAGCCCAGACCGCGATGGCGCAGTCCCGCTGGTCGGCCGCACTGGTCGACGGCTTCCGGGCTCTGACGGCGCGACAGACCGAGCGGGGTCGGCTTCCCGACCTGCCGGGAGCCACGGCCCACGAGGTCGCCTCCGCCCTGGCGGAGGTTCACCCGAGGCTGGCTGAGCGGCTCCGCGCGGCGGCGGACCACTTCGACGAGGTGCTCTACGGCGACCGGCTCGCCGAGTCGGAGCAGGCGGCGGCGATGCTGGCTCTCGACGACGACCTGGTGGGTGTGCGGTGAGCGCGACCACCACGCCCAGGCGCGCGCCCGACGGCGCCCGCCGCAGCCCGTGGCGACGCCAGCGCTCCTGGCTGATCATCGGCGCGATCGTCGTCGTGGCAGTCACCGCCAGCGTGCTGCTCGGTGGCCCGGCGAGCACCACCATCCCCCTGGACCCGGACAACCCCGGCTCCGGCGGCGCCCAGGCCGTGGCGCGGGTGCTGGCCGAGGAGGGCGTCGACGTCAGCGTCGTACGGTCAGCCGACGCCTTGGACGGCACCGAGGTCGATACCGACACCACGGTCGTGGTGACCTCTCCCGACCTGCTCGGCGAGAGCACGGCCGGCCGTCTGTTGGCCCAGGTGCGCGGCGGGCGACTCGTGGTCGTCGAGCCGGGGCCCGGCGCGGCAGCGGCGCTGGGTCTACCCCCCGGCACCTTCGCGCCGGTGGGCCCTCGGCGTGCCGCCGAGTGCGACGACGACCGCTTCGCCGATCTCGACCTGACGGTGGCGCGCGGCACGCAGTACCCCACGGCCCGGGGCTGTTACCCCGGCGACAACGGATTCCTGGTCGCCACCGCCTCGACCCAGGTCACGGTCCTGGGCGCCTCGAGCATCCTCGCCAACGACCAGATCCTCGAGGCCGACAATGCCGCGATCGCGCTCCGCCTGCTCGGGCAGTCACCACGCCTGGTCTGGTACGTGCCCGACCCCGCCGACCTCCTGGGCTCCGACGGGGTGTCGCTTGCGACGCTGCTGCCCGACTGGATCCGGCCCGCGCTGTGGGTGGTGGGCTTCGCGGCCCTCGGCCTGATGCTGTGGCGTGGGCGCCGGCTCGGCCCGTTGGCGACCGAGCCCCTCCCGGTCGTGGTGAAGGCCATCGAGACGACGCGGAGCAGAGGCAGGCTGTACCGCAAGGTCAACGACCGCGCCCACGCAGCCCATGGACTGCGCAGCGCCGCCCGGCTGCGAATGGCCGAGCGCCTCGGACTGCCGAGCCGGTCGAGTTCCCAGGCCGTGGCCACGGCCGTGGCCACCCGCATCGGAGCCGACGTGGACTCGCTGCGCCCCCTGCTCGACTCGGGGTATCCCCCGCCCGCCACCGACGACGACCTGATCGCCTTGGCCAGCCATCTGGCCGCCCTCGACAGAGAGGTACGCCGCTCATGAACGACACCACACCGCACCCGGCAGCCGAGCCGGGCGGCAGGCGGGACCCGTTGACCGATCCCCTGACCAGCGCGGATGGCCACGAGGCCCGACCGGGGGCGAGCACCGAGGCCGGAGCCGAACCGGTGCCGACGGGCGCGACCACGACGGCCGACCCGCCGGGTCCGGACGAACCGGCCGACCCGACGGGGGTGGCCGTGCGGGCCCGGCTGGGCGCCGTACGCACCGAGGTGGCGAAGGCGGTCGTCGGTCAGGACGCGGCCGTCTCCGGGCTACTCGTGGCCATGCTGTGCGGCGGTCACGTGCTGCTGGAGGGTGTGCCGGGGGTGGCCAAGACTCTGCTGGTGCGCAGCCTGGCCGCAGCCTTGGACGTCGAGACCCGCCGGGTCCAGTTCACCCCGGACCTGATGCCTGGTGACATCACCGGGTCGATGGTCATCGACTCGCACGCGGGTGAGCTCAGCTTCCGTCAGGGACCGCTGTTCACCAACCTGCTGTTGGCCGACGAGATCAACCGGACGCCTCCCAAGACGCAGTCGGCCCTGCTGGAGGCGATGGAGGAGGGCCAGGTCTCGGTGGACGGCGTCTCCCGGCCGCTGCCACGGCCCTTCCTGGTGGCCGCCACCCAGAACCCCGTGGAGTACGAGGGCACCTACCCGCTTCCCGAGGCGCAGCTCGACCGGTTCCTGCTCAAGGTGGTCCTGCCCATCCCCGACCGCGACCACGAGCTGGAGATCCTGCGCCGGCACGCCGACGGTTTCGATCCCCGCGACGTGGCCGGTGCCGGCGTCCGCGCCGTCGCTGGTCCCGACGACATCCACGCCGGGCAGCTGGCTGTGGGGCGCGTGCAGGTCTCGCCCGACGTGGCGGCGTACGTCGTGGACATCGCGCGCGCCACCCGTGAGTCTCCCTCGCTGAGCCTGGGGGTCAGCCCCCGAGGTGCCACAGCGCTGCTGCGCGCGGCGCGGGCGTGGGCCTGGTTGAACGGCCGTGACTTCGTCACTCCCGACGACGTGAAGGCGCTGGCCCACGCCACCCTGGCGCATCGGCTGGGACTGCGTCCCGAGGCCGAGCTGGAGGGAGTCGAGGTCGGCCAGGTGCTCGCAGCAGCGCTCGGGTCGGTGCCGGTCCCGCGCTGATGGCGATCTCCGGGCGCGTGCCGCTGCTGCTCCTCCTCGGGGTGGTGCCGGTGTTGCTGCGCCCCCAGATGAGCACGGTCTGGCTGTGGCTGCTGGTAGTCGTGGGCCTGACCGCCGTGGACTGGGCGGCGGCGCCCCGACCGGCCGCGCTCCGACTTGTCCGGCGCCCAACAGAGACCGTCAGGCTGGGCTACCCCACCGCCACGACGCTGGAGGCCACCAACCTCGGCCGCCGTCGAGTCGTCGCCGTGGTGCGCGACGCCTGGCAACCCACGGCCGGAGCCAGCGACAACCGGCACCGACTGCGGCTCGCCGCCGGCCACGGCGAGCTGCTCGTCACGCCGCTGCGGCCCCGCCGGCGCGGCGACCTGCACAGCGTCGGGGTCACCGTGCGCTGCCGCGGGCCTCTCGGTCTCGCCGGCCGGCAGACCACCCGCCACGTTCCCGGCACCCTGCGTTCGCTGCCGCCGTTCGAGTCGCGCAAGCACCTGCCCTCCCGGCTCGCCAGACTGCGCGAGCTCGACGGCCGCGCCGCCGTACGGGTGCGCGGCCAGGGCACGGAGTTCGACTCGCTGCGCGAGTACGTGCGCGGCGACGACGTTCGGTCGATCGACTGGCGGGCGTCCGCGCGGAACCGGAGCGTCGTGGTCCGCACCTGGCAGCCGGAGCGGGACCGCCGGGTGGTGCTGGTGCTGGACACCTCCCGGGTCTCGGCCGGCCGGGTGGCCGACGTACCCCGGCTCGACTCGGCCATGGACGCCGCGCTGCTGCTGGCCGCGCTCGCCGCGCGCGCCGGCGACCGGGTCGACTTCGTGGCGGGTGACCGGACGGTCCGCGCCCGCCGCCGCTCGGCCGGCAGTCGCGACATCGCCGCCCGGCTGCAGGAGGCCATGGCCGACCTGCAGCCGGTGATCGCCGAGGCGGACTGGGCCGGGCTGGTCAGCGCGGTGGCGGCGCTGGGGCGTCAGCGGGCACTCGTCGTCCTCCTCACGCCGCTGGAGCCTGCCGCCGTCGAGGAGGGCCTGCTCCCGGTGCTGCCGGCCCTGACCCGCCACCACCGCGTCGTGGTGGCGTCGGTCAAGGATCCCGAGCTCGAGCGGCTCGCCGGGTCCCGGGCCACGATCGACGAGGTGTACGACGCCGCGGCCGCCGAGCAGGAGCTGGTCCGACGCCGCCGGACCGGCGAGCTGCTCGCGACGCTGGGAGTCGCGGTGGTGGACGCCGATGCCGACGACCTGCCGCCCGCCCTCGCCGACCACTACCTGGCGCTCAAGGCCGCGGGCCGACTCTGAGCAGCCATGCCCGACGCCGATCAGGCGGCGGTCGCGACGCGATCCTCCAGCAGGGCGGCGTCGATGTCTCCGGTCGCCCCACGGTGGTACGCCGCCCGCCCGACGACGAAGACATAGAGCAGGAACAACAGCTCGGCGGCCACGCCGACGGCGATCCGCGCCCACGTCGGCAGCCCGGACGGGGTCACGAACGCCTCGATGAGCCCGCTCACGAGGAGCACCGCTGCCAGCCCGATCGCCACGGTCGCCACCGTCCGGCCGGCCCGGGCCAGGGAAGCCGCACGGGGCAGTCCACCGGGGGCGACCCAGGACCAGAAGAAGTGCAGGCCGACACCGCCTGCGACGAAGACCGCCGTCAGCTCCAGCAGCCCGTGGGGCAGCACCAGCCCCCAGAACTCGGGGCCGTGCCCATGCCGGGTCATGATCGAGCCGATGATCGCGAGGTTCGCGACATTGTTGAACAACAGGTAGATCACGGGCAGGCCGAGGATCCCCAGTGCCAGGCACAGGGCTGTGACCCAGGTGTTGTTGATCCACACCGACGCGGCGAAGTGCGACGCGGCGTACTGGCTGTAGTAGCCCGCCACCTCATCGTTGACGAGCGCGTCGACCTCGTCCGGGCTGAGCAGGGATTGCTCGACGTTGGGGTGCGCGAGCAACCACCACATCATCACGGCGGTGAGGAGAGCGCTGGCGGCCGACGTCGCCAGCCACCACCACCGCAGCCGGTAGAGCGCGGCCGGGAAGCGCGACCCGAAGAAGCGGCGGACGCCGGACCAGGTGGTCACGCGGGTGCCGGCCGCCCGGTTGCGGGCTCGGGCCAGGATCGAGGAGAGGTAGGCGATCACGCCGGCGTCGGGAGCCGAGGTCCGGACCACCGAGAGGTGGGTCGCCACCTGCTGGTAGCGCTCGACGAACTCGTCGCCCTCGGCGCCGGTCAGCCGCCGCTGCTTCGTGAGCTGTTCGAGGCGGCGCCACTCGTGGACGTGGGCTTGCACGTACGCGTCCAGATCCACGCACCACAGCCTATGCTGAGTCGCCATGCCACCGAGCGCGATCCGCAGCACCGAGTTCGCGACCCTGACCTCCGACGACCAGGTGACCGGCGAGGCCGTCGCGCTCGACCTGCCGCCCGCCAGCCTCGGTCTGCGGATGACTTCGGGACTGATCGACGTCACCGCGACGCTCCTGCTGCTGGTGGTCGTGCTGTTCGCCGCCCTGGTCGCCACGGCGCCGACGGACGGCGCTCTTCAGCGTGTCGGGATGGTGGCCACGCTGATCGCGGTCTTCATCGTGTTCCCGACCACGCTTGAGACGCTGACGCGTGGCCGCTCGCTCGGCAAGTTTGCGACCGGGCTGCGGGTGGTGCGCGACGACGCGGGGCCGACGTCCTTCCAGCACGCGCTCGTGCGGGCGATGGTCGGCGTCGTCGAGATCTACCTCTTCACCGGTGCGCCGGCGTTCTTCTCGATCATGTTGAGCTCCCGCGGGAAGCGGCTGGGCGACTATGCCGCGGGCACCTACGTCGTCCGCGAGCGGGTACGGCTCCAGCTCCCACTGCCGCCGGCGATGCCGTACCCGTTGGAGCCGTGGGCGCGCTCGGCCGACATCGCGTCGCTGCCGACCGGTCTGGCACTCGCCGTACGCCAGTTCCTGGGGCGGACCCACCAGATCGACCCGGCCTCTCGCGAGGCTGTCGGCGCCGCCCTCGCCGGCCAGGTCACGGCGTACGTCGCCCCGCCGCCACCTCCCCACACCCCGCCGGAGATGTTCCTGGCCGCGGTGATCGCGGCCCGCCGCGAGCGTGACGCGGCGCGCCTGGCGCGCGAGGACGCCTTCCGCCGCCGCCTCACCCACCCGTCGTGAACTCACCGCCCACCCGTCGTGAACTCACCGCCGACCCGTCGTGAACTCACCGCCGACCCGTCGTGAACTCACCAGTTCTCCACACGGAGGATCCTGGGTGGCGTCGACCGATAACCCAGATGTGACCTCTCACCAGCAACATGTGACTCCTGGCGGGCCAGATGTGACCCCTCACCAGCCAGATGTGACTCCTCAGCGGGGGGCAGGTCTTGATTGACCGCCATGATCGATCGTCGCCAACCGCTTCGTGCTCCGGTTCGCTCGCCACCTCACCGGCCGTCCGAAGATCGCGGTGATGGACTGGTGCTACCACGGGACGATCGACGAGACGTTCGCGGTCCTCGACGGCGATCGGGTGGTGCCGCGCCCCGGCTCCATGGGCCCCGGGTGGACGTCGCGCTGACCACGGCCGTCGTCCAGTTCAACGACCTGGTCGGTCTCGACCGCCGGCTGGCCGAGGGTGACGTCGCCTGCTTGCTGATGGAGCCGGCCCTGACCAACATCGGCATCGTGGTGCCCGAACCCGGCTATCTCGACGCGGTGCGCGAGGTCACCCGCCGCCACGGCGTTCTGTGGATCATCGACGAGACCCACCCCCTCTGTGCCGGGCCGGGAGGCGCTACGGCCGCCTGGGCCTCGAGCCCGACATGCTCGTCGTCGGCAAACCGATCGGTGGCGGCATCCCGGTCGCGGCGTACTGGTTCTGCCCGCCGCCCCGCAACGGAGCCGACGCCGAGGCCGCCTCCGACGAGGACCTCGACGCCTTCATGCACCTCTTCGCCCTCAACCGCGGCATCCTCCTGACCCCGTTCCACAACATGGCGCTGTTCAGCCCTTTCCACAGCGAGGCCGACGTCGACCTCCACACCGCCGTGTTCTCGGACGCCGTTCGGACGTTGCTCGACCGCTGATCAGCGCCCGGCTCTTGATCCGGGGGCGATAGCGACCTACCGTCGAGGAATGTGGGCTGAGATCGCCCTGGCGCTCGTCATCTTCGGAGGGCCGTTCCTCCCGTGGCGACGGATCGTGCGCGCCACCACCTCGCAGTGGAACCGCCTCCGGCCGCGCCGGCAGCGGCCCACCGGACGCCCGCTGGAGCAGATTGCCCGCGACGCCCGACGACTGGGCATCTCCTACCGCGGCCATACGCGCGGCCAGTCGTTCGCGAAGTACGAGGCGCATCGACGCGCGTACGACGACGTGCTGGCGGAGGCCTGTCGGGCTCTCGACATCGTCACCTTGATCGGTGTCCTCGAGCCCGGTCCAGCGCTCGACGCCGAGCGTGCCCGCAGCGAGTGGGCCGTGGAGTGCGCAGGCGTGGAGCTCGGCCTGCCGCTCTGACCTCAGGTATCTGGCGGCACCCCAGCCCCACCTCCTGAGGAGTGACTCGGGAGGCGAGCAGGCATGGCGCAGCACGCGACGAAGTCGCCGAGGACCCGGAAGGGCCCACCGGCGTCGGTCCTGCTGGTCCTGCTGGGCCTGCTCGCCGTGGCCGTCGACCCGCCTGCCACGGCGGGCGCAGCCGACGTCGGGACGCTGATCACCTTCGAGGAAGCGGTGGCCAACCCCGACGGCGTCCCGGCTCACGCTCTCAGCGACGAGTACGCCGACCGTGGCCTGCGGTTCCTGACCGACGTCACCGCCCTGGTCGTCGACGAGGGCCTCGCCCACTCCCCGTCGACGGTGCTCACCTCGTGCTACGGCGTTGAGTTCTGCTCCAACGACATCGGGATCGGGTTCCTGAGCTCCGTCAGCGCCGTCGCCGTCTGGGTCGGCTCCCGGTCACCGATCCCGCCGGCCACGATCATCTTGACGGCCTACGACGCCGACGGCGAGGTGATCCTCGAGGACTCGGCTGCGCTCGGCCCCAGCGATCTCCCTGTCCCGGTGTCCGTCGAGCTGCGGGTCGCGGACGACGCGGCATCGATCCGCGCTGTTCGCGTGCAGTGGGCCGACCCCGCCGCCCAGCTCGCCGGTCTCCTGCTCGACGACCTCGAGTTCACCACGTTCGTGCCCGCCACCGAGGCGACCGCGACACCCTCCCTGTTGCGGCTGGACAGCGGCGGCCCGACCGGAGAGGTCACGATCGAGAACACCGGAGACCTGCCCCTGGGGGTCGGCCAGATCGACGTCTCGACGCCCTTCGTGCCCGACACCGAGAACTGCGTCGGCGCGCTCCCGGTGGGCCAGTCCTGCTCGGTCTCGCTCGGCTTCGAGCCGCCGGAGGATGCCTCGGGTCGGCTCTCCGGCACGCTGAGGCTGGTAGGCCCGGAGGGGGAGACCCTCACCACCACCCGGCTGCTCGGCACCGTGATCCCTCCCGAGTCGCCCTCGCCCCAGCCGACTCCCGCGCCGGCGAGCAACGACGACCCTGTCAACCCGGTGAGCGAGCTGCCCCCCTGGGGCCTGGGCCTGCTTCTCGCCCTCGCAGTGCTGGCCGCGGTGGCGGCGATCGCCGCCTGGGTGCGCCCGCGCGTCGGGGCCCGAGCGGGAGGCCCACCGACTCCCCACCTGGTCCCGCGTGGGGACCCCGGGGTCCAACGCACCGAGACCCCCGGCCCCGTCATCGGGATCCACGGGCGGTGGGACCCGGACGACGGCACCACGACCTGCCACGAAGGGACACGGTCATGACCACCTTGAGCACGATGCTTCCGATCGACCTCACCAGACTCCCGCTGTCGGCCGACGTGCCGGTCGGCGCGGGCCAGGTAGCGGCTGCGCTGAGGTCACTGCTCGACGTCCCCGTCGGCAACCTCGCCCTGGCCGGCTGGCTCGGCATCGACGAGGTACGCCGCGCCCGGGACCGTACTCGCACATCCGGCTCCCGGGAGACCATCACCCTGTTCGAGCACAAGATCGCCAGCGAGCAGCATCCCCGGCTGGAGGTGATGCTGGCAGGAGCCACGCGCACACTGCTCAGCCTCGACCTCAACGTCGAGATCCTGATCGACGGCGTCGAGCTGGCGATCCAGGGTGGCGAGATCGTGCGCAGCACGCCCGGCCAGGGCCGGGCGGCCGCCGAGCTCCTGGCCGCGGGGTTCGTCCTGGCGCGCCACGAGCTGCAACCGGTCACGCTCGAGACGTCCTTCGCCGCAGCCGGTCCGACTTTGCCCTAGCGCTCCTCGACCCGTCGGTAGCACAGGTCCGTGATCTCTCGTCCCGCCGCGATCCCCTTCCGTTCGAACTTGGTCACCGGCCGGTCGGCCCAGCGGGGTGCGACGCCCCCGGCCAGACCCTCCTGGGCGTCCAGGGCTGCCCTCATCTTCTCGGCATAGTCCGCCCAGTCGGTGGCCAAGCGCCACGCGGACCCCGGTCGGAGGCGGCGGGCAGCGATGGCGGCGAACTCGGGCGTGACCAGCCGGCGCTTGTGGTGTCGCTTCTTGGGCCACGGGTCGGGGAAGAAGGTCCACAGCTCGGCCAGCGAGTCCGACGCGACCAGGTGCTCCAGCGACCACACGGCGTCGACCGAGCAGAGCCGGACGTTGGTCAGCCCGGCCTCAGCGATCCGGGCCAGCGTCGCCGCGACGCCCGGGCGCCAGACCTCCAGCGCGAGCACGTCGTACGACGGCCGCTCGGCCGCCAACGCCACCGTGGCCTCGCCCACCCCCGAACCGATCTCGACGATCAGTGGCGCCTCGCGGCCGAACCAGGTCGACCAGGCGAAGTCGGAGGCGTCGACGGCCTCCTCAGGCACCCACCAGGTCTCGTGGTGAGCCTCCCACGCCGCGGCCTCGGACGGGGTCAGTCGATTGCCGCGCCGGGCGTAGCTCACCACCTCGCGCAAAGTCCTGCCGTCCTCGGTCGTGCGGCGATGGGGTCGGGCGGGCAGCCCGCCCGGCGGCGTCGGAATCGGGCGCGTCAGTTGCTCGTCGTCACGCCGATGCCGGCCACCACGATCACAAACAGCAGCACCAGCAGCGAGATACCCAGGAGGACCGTGCCGACGATGCCGAGGATCCGGCCGATGTTGGCCTGGTCGCGACCGCCGGTGGTGCCACCGGCCGCGTCGATCTCGCCAACCACCCGGTTGCCCATGACCCAGGCGAACGGCGACAGCACCTGGCAGGCCACCAGTCCGACGATCCCCAGGACGAGCACGGTGGTCGCCTGCGGGTGGTTCGGTGGTGGCTGGTAGGCCGGCGGTGGCGGCGCTGGGTACTGGCTCATGGGCGCAGTATCCCATCCACCCGGCACGCCGGTCGCGACGGCACGCGGGCGCCACCCGCGCCGGAACGCCGCCGTACGGCGGACCGAAATGCCGTGTGGCCCCCGGACCGAGGTCCGAGGGCCACACTGAGCTGGTGCTGGTCACCAGGACCAGCGTGGGATCACTTGGTGATCTTGGTGACCCGGCCGGCGCCGACGGTCCGGCCACCCTCACGGATCGCGAACCGCAGGCCCTCGTCCATGGCGATGGGCTGGATGAGCTCGACCGACATCGCGGTGTTGTCACCCGGCATGACCATCTCGGTGCCCTCGGGCAGCGTGACGACGCCCGTCACGTCCGTGGTCCGGAAGTAGAACTGCGGACGGTAGTTGTTGAAGAACGGCGTGTGCCGGCCGCCCTCGTCCTTCGACAGGATGTAGACGGAGGCGTCGAAGTTGGTGTGCGGGGTCGTGGTGCCCGGCTTGATGACGACCATGCCGCGCTCGACGTCCTCGCGCTTGGTGCCACGCAGCAGGAGACCGACGTTCTCGCCCGCCTGGCCCTCGTCGAGCAGCTTGCGGAACATCTCGACACCGGTGACGGTGGTCTTGATCGGGGTGTCGCGGATGCCGACGATCTCGACCTCCTCGTTGACCTTGACGATCCCGCGCTCGATCCGGCCGGTGATGACGGTGCCACGACCGGTGATCGTGAAGACGTCCTCGACGGGCATCAGGAACGGCTTCGCGGTGTCGCGCTCCGGGGTCGGGATGTAGTCGTCCACGGCCTGCATGAGCTCGGCGACCGATTCGCCCCACTTCTCGTCGCCCTGGAGGGCGGGGAAGGCGGCCACGCGGACCACGGGGATGTCGTCACCGGGGAACTCGTACTCCGTGAGGAGCTCGCGCACCTCCATCTCGACGAGCTCGATGAGCTCCTCGTCGTCGACCATGTCGCACTTGTTCAGGGCGACGACCAGGGCGGGCACGCCCACCTGGCGAGCCAGGAGCACGTGCTCGCGGGTCTGCGGCATCGGGCCGTCGGTGGCGGCCACGACCAGGATCGCACCGTCCATCTGAGCGGCGCCGGTGATCATGTTCTTGATGTAGTCCGCGTGACCGGGGCAGTCGACGTGCGCGTAGTGGCGCGCGTCGGTCTGGTACTCGACGTGTGCGATCGAGATGGTGATGCCGCGCTGACGCTCCTCGGGGGCCTTGTCGATCTCGTCGAAAGGCGTGAACGGGTTCAGCGCCGGGAACTTGTCGTGCAGCACCTTCGTGATCGCAGCGGTCAGCGTCGTCTTGCCGTGGTCGATGTGACCGATGGTGCCGATGTTGACGTGCGGCTTGGTCCGCTCGAACTTCGCCTTAGCCACGGTGGGCTCCTCCTGGTTGGTTTCTATTGACTCGTGTGGTGGGTGGTGCGGGCCGAGGGTCCGTGACGACTATTCGCCGCGAACCTTCTTGATGATCTCGTCGGCGATGCTCTGGGGAACCTCGGCGTACGAGTCGAACTCCATCGAGTACGACGCCTGACCGGAGGTCTTGGACCTCAGGTCGCCAACGTACCCGAACATCTCCGACAGCGGCACAAGGGCGTTGATGACCATGTCACCGTGCCGCTCCTCCTGGGCCTGGATCTGGCCGCGTCGGCTGTTGATGTCGCCGATGACGGTGCCGAGGAACGTCTCCGGCGTGATCACCTCTACGGCGAACATCGGCTCGAGCAGGACGGGCTTGGCCATCCGGGCGGCCTCCTTGAAGGCCTGGTTGCCCGCGATCTTGAAGGCCAGCTCCGAGGAGTCGACGTCGTGGTAGGCGCCGTCCTCGAGAGTGAACTTCACATCGACCATCGGGAAGCCTGCGAGGATGCCGAACTCCATGGCGTCCTGGCCGCCCTGGTCGACCGAGGGGATGTACTCGCGGGGCACGCGGCCACCGGAGACATTGTTCGCGAACTCATAGCCCGCACCCTGCCCGGTCTCGGGGTCGATGTGGGGGCCGAGGGAGATGACGACCTTCGCGAACTGGCCCGAACCACCAGTCTGCTTCTTGTGGGTGTAGCTGTGGCTCTTGACCTCCCGACGCAGCGTCTCGCGGTAGGCGACCTGCGGCTTGCCGACGGTCGCCTCGACGCGGAACTCGCGCTTCATCCGGTCGACGAGGATCTCCAGGTGGAGCTCGCCCATGCCGGCGATGATGGTCTGGCCGGTCTCCTCGTCGGTCTTCACCGTGAAGGTCGGGTCCTCGTCGGAGAGCCGCTGGATGGCGGTGCCGAGCTTCTCCTGGTCGCTCTTCGTCTTCGGCTCGATGGCGACCTCGATCACCGGCGCCGGGAACGTCATGGACTCCAGCACGACGGGGCTCTGCAGGTCGCACAGCGTGTGCCCGGTCTTGGTGTCCTTCAGGCCCATGACCGCGACGATCTGGCCGGCCCCGACCGACGCGATCTCCTCACGCTTGTTCGCGTGCATCTGGTAGACCTTGCCGATCCGCTCCTTCTTGCCGGTCACGGAGTTGAGCACGGTCGAGCCCGCCGCCAGCTTGCCGGAGTAGACGCGCACGTAGATCAGCTTGCCGAGGTGCGGGTCGGACGCGATCTTGTAGGCCAGACCGGAGAACGGCTCGGAGTCCTGCGGCTGACGCTGGATCTTCTCGTCCTCGTTCGACGGCTTGTGGCCCTCGATCGCGTCGATGTCGAGAGGCGAGGGGAGGTACTTCACGACCGCGTCGAGCAGGGGCTGCACGCCCTTGTTCTTGAACGCCGTTCCCGTCAGGACCGGGTTGAGCTTGTCGGCCAGCGTGGCCCGGCGGATGCCGGCCTCGAGCTCCTCGACCGAGATCTCCTCGCCCTCGAGGTACTTCTCCATGATGTCGTCGTCGGCCTCGGCCAGCGTCTCGAGCAGCTTCTCGCGGTACTCCTCGGCCTGGGCCTGCATGTCGGCGGGGATCTCCTCGACGACGTAGTCCTCACCAATCTGGGTCTCGCCGCGCCAGACCAGGGCCCGCATGCCCACCAGGTCGACCACGCCGATGAAGTCGGACTCGGCGCCGATCGGCAGCTGGAGCACCAGGGGCGTGGAGTTCAGTCGCTCGACGATCATGTCGACGCAGCGGAAGAAGTCCGCACCCGTACGGTCGAGCTTGTTGACGAAGCACATGCGGGGAACGCTGTACTTGTTGGCCTGACGCCACACCGTCATCGACTGGGGCTCGACGCCCGCGACCCCGTCGAAGACCGCCACCGCGCCGTCGAGCACGCGCAGCGAACGCTCCACCTCGGCGGTGAAGTCGACGTGTCCGGGGGTGTCGATGATGTTGATCTGGTGGCTCTTCCACCAGCAGGTCGTCGCGGCAGAGGTGATGGTGATGCCGCGCTCCTGCTCCTGCTCCATCCAGTCCATCGTGGCCGCGCCCTCGTGGACCTCACCGATCTTGTAGGTGATGCCGGTGTAGAACAGGATGCGCTCGGTGGTGGTGGTCTTGCCGGCGTCGATGTGCGCCATGATGCCGATGTTGCGAACCTTGGTGAGGTCCGTCGTGATGTCGACAGCCACTGAAAGTCAGTTCCTTAGGTCAAAGGTGTGCTGGCAGCGGGAGCGGCCGGGGGTGTGCTGCTCCCGCTCCTGGTCACCAGCGGTAGTGGGCGAAGGCCTTGTTCGACTCGGCCATCTTGTGGGTGTCCTCGCGCTTCTTCACCGCGGCACCGAGGCCGTTGGAGGCGTCGAGGATCTCGTTCATCAGCCGCTCGGACATCGTCTTCTCACGACGGTCGGCGGCGTAGCCCACGAGCCAGCGCAGGGCGAGGGTCGTACTGCGGTTGGGCTTGACCTCGATCGGCACCTGGTACGTCGCGCCGCCCACGCGGCGGGACTTGACCTCGATGGCGGGCTTGACGTTGTCGAGCGCGCGCTTGAGCGTCACGACCGGGTCGGTGCCGGTCTTCTCGCGGCAGCCTTCGAGCGCGGTGTAGACGATGCGCTGCGCCACCTGCTTCTTGCCGTCCTTGAGGACCTTGCTGACCAGCTGGGTGACGATCTGCGACCCGTAGACCGGGTCGATGTCGATCGGACGCTTCGGGGCGGGACCCTTGCGCGGCATCAGCTCTTCTCCTTCTTCGCGCCGTAGCGGCTGCGGGCCTGCTTACGGTTCTTCACGCCCTGGGTGTCGAGCGTGCCGCGGATGATCTTGTAGCGGACGCCGGGAAGGTCCTTCACGCGGCCGCCGCGGACGAGCACGATGGAGTGCTCCTGGAGGTTGTGGCCGACACCGGGGATGTAGGCCGTGACCTCGACGCCGCTGGACAGGCGCACGCGGGCGACCTTGCGCAGGGCGGAGTTCGGCTTCTTCGGAGTCGTGGTGTAGACGCGGGTGCAGACACCGCGTCGCTGGGGCGAACCCTTGAGGGCAGGCGTCTTGTTCTTCGACACCTTGTCCTGACGGCCCTTGCGGACCAACTGCTGAATGGTGGGCACCGGGTGGTTCCCCTTCTTGTCCTCTGGTCACGGCCCAGCGCCTTGCTGGGCACGGGGGTACTGCGCTGAAACGGTGTGCCTGTGTGGGTGAGCGAGCCAGGCGGAACGGACCGGTCTCAGTCGGCCGACTTCTGGGCACGCGCAACGGTCTGGTTGTCCCAGACACGAGGAACGAGGTTACTCCGATGCTCATCGGCGGTCAAAACGCCAGACCTCCCCAAGAAGGCGACGGCAGCAAGTGTCACACCGACGATCGTCAGCCCGCCTCCGAGGATCAGCGTCCAGCGCGCCCCGAGGGTCTCGCCGACCCACCCGACCACCGGTGCGCCGAGCGGCGTACCTCCCAGGAAGATCATCATGTACAGGGCCATCACTCTGCCGCGGATCCCCGGTGCGGTGTGGAGCTGCATGAAGGTGTTGGCGCTGGTGATCATGGTGAGTGCGGTGATGCCCAGCAGCGGCGTCATCAGGGCGAAGGTGAGATAGGTCGGCATCAGACCGGCCGCGATCTCGACCGCGCCGAAGGCGAGCGCGGCCACCACGATCAGCCGCTGCCGGATGCGCACCCGACGGGCCGCGATCAACGCGCCCGCGAGCGACCCGACGGCCATGAAGGTGCCCAGCAGGCCGTACTCGGTGGGTCCCTTGTGGTAGATCTCGGTGGCCATCAGCGCCGACGTCATCTGGAAGTTGAGTCCGAAGGTGCCGGTCACCCCGACGATCGCCAGCACGAGGAGCAGATCGGGGCGGCCGCGCACGTAGCTCACCGCAGCCCTGATCTGGCCGGGCTCCCGCACCGTCGGCTCCGGGGAGTCCAGGAGTGCGCCGTTCATGCCGCGCAGCGCCGCGATCGGCGCGGCGTAGCTCAGCGCGTTGATCAGGATCACCCAACCGGTGCCCGTCGCCCCGCCACCGAAGGCAGCGATCATCACCCCCGCGACCGCCGGTCCCACGATCCGCGCGACGTTGAAGCTGGCAGAGTTCAGGCCGACGGCGTTGCTCAGGTCGTCGGCGTCGACGATCTCGCTGACGAAGGACTGTCGAGCCGGCGCGTCGAAGACCGCTGCGATGCCGAGGATGAAGGCCAGCACGTAGACGTGCCAGGTCTCCACCAGTCCAGTCACGGTGAGCAGCCCGAGGACGAGGGCGGGAACCGCCATCGCCACGTTGGTCATCTGCAGGAGGCGCCGCTTCGGGATACGGTCCGCCACCACGCCCGCGATGGGGGCGAGCAGGAGGAAGGGCAGGAACTGAAGGCCGGTGGTGATGCCGATGGCTGTTCCGGAGTTCCCGCTCAACTGCAGCACCAACCAGTCCTGGGCGACGCGCTGCATCCAGGTGCCGGTGTTGGAGACAACGCCACCGACGGCGTACCGCCGGTAGTTGGCGTTGGACAGGGAACGGAAGGTGGGACTCAAGCGGGGGATCAGTCCTTGGGGTCAGTCGCTTTGGGCGAGTCGGTCGAGGAGGGGCGCGGCGGCGCGGAGCGTGTGGCGCTCCTCGGGGGTCAAGGTGGTGAGCTGTCGGGCCAGCCAGGCATCGCGCCGTTCGCGGTCGGCCAGCAACGTGCTCCGGCCGAGGTCGGAGAGCGAGACCAACACCACGCGGCCGTCGTTCTCGTGAGCGCGGCGAACGACGTGCCCGGCCTGCTCGAGGCAGTTCACGGTGCGCGTCATCGAGGGCGGCTGGACCTGCTCGTGGCCCGCCAGGTCGCCGACCGTCAGCTCACCTAGCCGGTAGAGCGTGCCGAGCACAGTCATCTGGCTCAGGCTCAGGTCGTTGCTCGGGTGCCGCTCGACTGCGAGCCGTCGGCGCAGGCGCATGACCGCCAGCCGGAGCTCGGAGGCGAGACCGGCATCGGTGCGGGCGACGGCAGAGACAGTAGGCATGACAGTTAGCCTAACTCATTACCCTTGCTAACTATTCCGCTGACCCGTCGTGAATTCACGGGTTGTACACAGCGCAGCAGTGGATAACGCGTCACGAGGCGACGGGTCGGCGGACTACCGGTTCCGGTCGTTCGGCCCGGTGGCGTAGCGTGCCTGTCGTGGACGCGCCCGAGGAGCAGCCGAAGATCCACGAGATCGGCAACCGCACCTACTTGATCGCCGACGTCGAGCCGCTCGACGTGGACGGCGTCCGCACCGTGCAGGTGGGCTCGCTGCTGTGGTTCGTGGCCTTCCTCGCGCTGCTGCCGTTCTACGGGCAGTTGCAGGACAGCGGGCGAACCTGGTGGCTGTGGACCTGCCTGGCCGGGCTCGGGCTGGGCCTCTTCGGCCTGGAGTACACCACGCGCCGGCGCCGCGCACGAGTCCGCCCGCGCCACTGAGGACCGCGCACCCGGGCGCCGCTCCTAGAAGGTGTCGAGGTCCTCGACGGTGTCATAGACGTGGTCGGGCAGCGCCGGGGTCCGATGCCTCTTCTGCAGGGTGACCTCGGAGTGGGCGCCACAGCCGTGGTCGAACGACACCACACGACCGTCGTCGTTCGCGTCGCCGTTGGCGCACACGCCGAACATCTCTGAGAGAGGTCCGGCCAGGCGCACCAGGAAGCCACAGGTGGTGCACGTCCCCGGGGCCGCCTGCGCGAGCGGCGAGAGCGGCCCACCCAGGCCGTCGTACCAGCGCTCGGCGGCCTGGTCGCGGCCCTCGACCGACAGCGTGCGCACCCTCCCGAGCCCGAGCTCCACCGCGACGCTCTTGACCTGCGCAACGTCGTCGGCGCTCAGCGGGTCGTCACCGATGAGGTACGTCGGCAGGAGTCGCGGGTCGTCCTCCTCCACCGGGAGCAGGTCACCGGGCGAGAGGTCACCGGGCTGGACGCGCTCCCGGTAGGGCACCCAGACGGGCGCGATGATCGCCTCCTCGCCGGGGATGAGCACGATCTCGTCGATGGTCACCTGCCGCTGGCGGGACGCTCGGGCGACGGTGACCGACCAGCGCCAGCCCTGGTAGCCGCGCCGTGCGCAAGCGAAGAGATGGGTGACCACCCGGTCGCCAGGCTCTGCGACCGCCTCGAGGTGCTCGCCGACGTCCGCTGCGGACACCTCCGCCTCGAGCGCTGTCCGCGCCTCATCGACGGCAGCCGCGGCGACGGCGTCGGGAGCAGAGCGCAGAGCAGTGGTCACGCGGGCCATGATGACGCATCCCGGGGCTCCTGTCAGCGCCCGGGGGCCCGCCACGCCCGTCGTCGGCCCGACAGCGCCGAGGCCCACGGGGCAGGATGGGCCCCATGACGTCGGAGCACCCACCCGAGGAGCCCGGCCCGGATGTCCACGTAGGCCCGGGACGGACGACGTCTGGTCGGAAGAAGTCCGCCGCGGCGGCCGAGGCGAGCGCCCGCGTGACCGCGAAGGGTGCGCGAGGCGTCGCCCGGGCCAGTCGGTGGACCGTGCTCCAGGCCCGCCGCGCGGCCCGGGCGGAAGGCGCCGGTGACTCCGGACTCTCGCGCCTGATCGAGCTGCACTCCTTCAACGCCGCGGGCGATGCCGCGGTCGCGATCTCGCTGGCGGGCACCCTCTTCTTCCAGGTCCCCGACGGCGAGGCGCGCGGCCAGGTGGCCCTCTTCCTCGGCCTCACGATGCTGCCGTTCGCGATCGTGGCACCGCTGATCGGGCCGTTCCTCGACCGCTTCGCGCACGGGCGCCGCTGGGCGATCGGCAGCACTATGGCGATCCGTGCGTTTCTCGCCTGGGGGCTCGCGACGGCTGTCGCGACCGACTCACCCTGGCTCTTCCCCGCCGCCCTGGGGGTCCTGGTCGCGTCCAAGGCGTACGGCGTCACCCGCGCCGCCGCCGTACCTCGGCTGGTGCCGGAAAACCTCACCCTGGTGCGTGCCAACGCCCGGATCTCACTGGCCGGCGTCGTCGGCGCGGCGATCTCGGCGCCGTTGGCCGCACTCGCGAGCCTGGCCGGCCCCTCATGGTCGCTGCGCTACGCCTTCGTCCTCTTCGTGATCGGCACCATCCTGGCCATCCTGCTGCCGCCCCGGGTCGACTCCAGCCTGGGCGAAGGCACGATGGTGCTCACCGGCGACGCCGAGCCCCGTCCGGGTCGCAGCGGACGGATGCGGGTACGGATCCCCGGGTCGGTCGCCTTCGCCCTGCGGGCCAACCTCGGACCCCGTTGGCTGTCGGGCTTCTTGACGATGTTCATGGCCTTCCTTCTCCGCGACATCCCGATCGGCGACATCAAGCCCGCGGTCATGCTGGGCCTGGTGATCGGGGCCGCCGGACTCGGCAGCACGCTCGGCATCGCGCTGGCCTCGCTGCTCAAGCGGGTCAACCCACGGGTCACCGTGGTCCTGGCGCTGCTCGCGGACGCGGTGATGGCGACGATCACTGCCGTCTTCTACGGCGCGGTCACGGTCGTGTTGCTCGGGTTCACGGCCGGGGTCGCCCAGTCGCTGGCCAAGCTGGCGCTCGACTCGACGATCCAGCGCGACGTCCCCGAGCGGGTGCGGAGCAGCGCCTTGGCCCGCTCCGACACCACGCTCCAGCTGGCCTGGGTCGCCGGTGGGTTCGTCGGCATCGCCCTCCCGCTGGTGCCCCAGCTCGGCCTCGGGGTCGCCGCGGGCGCGCTGCTGGCCTGGCTGGTCGTCCTGCTCGCCGCACAGACCGGGGCGAGGGCGGCGCGCTAGCCGTGAGGGCGACTCCGCCCTCAGAGCTCCAGCTCGTCGGCGAGGGCGCGGAGCAGCTTGGCGGTCGGACGCGCGGTCTTCGCCTCGGGGTGGCGGCCGTGGCGGTAGGTCTCGCCGACGCCCTCCAGCAGCCGGATCAGGTCCTCGACGATCAGGACCATCTCCTCGGGCTTCTTGCGCTTGGCCTGGGACCGGTTGCGCGAGACCGACGGCGGCGCGTCGAGGACGCGCACCTGGAGCGCCTGGTCACCGCGACGACCCTGGGCGATGCCGAACTCCACGCGCGCCCCGGCCTTGAGCGTCGCGACGCCCTCGGGGAGTGCGTCGGCGTGGACGTAGACGTCGGGTCCGTCCTCCTGGGAGAGGAAGCCGAAGCCCTTCTCCGCGTCGAACCACTTGACCTTGCCACTGGGCACGGGCGTGACCTTTCATGCGCTGCTCGGCTGACTGGCTCGGCGCGCCGGTGCCCGAGCCCCACCAGACTACGGACCAACCCTGGTCCGCCGCCAACTCATTCCACGGGAGCCGCGCTCGCCTGCGGCCCGGACGCGCCGTTCAGGTGGCAGTCGAACCAGTCCGGGAAGGCACCGAGACCGTCGAGGATGACGTGGGTCCCGGCGGCGACCAGCTCCTCGCGGGAGCAGCCACCGGTCAGCACGGACACGCTGAGCACGCCGGCCGCGAGCGCGCCCTCGACATCGTGGACATGGTCCCCGACGTACATCGACGCCCCCTCGCGGCGCAGCACGTCGGCCTTCCCGACCCCCCACACCCAGCCCTCGAGGTGGTCGATGTCCAGACCGAGGTGGTCGAGGTGGAGACGGGCGTTGCGCGGGAACTTGCCGGTCACCACGACCACCCGCCCACCGCGGCGGCGGACGGCGTCGACGGCCTCCCGAGCGCCCGGCAGGAGTGGCACGGGAGTGACCGCGTGGTCGGGGTAGATCTCGCGGAACCGGTCACCGGCCGGCCCGATCTGCTCCGGCTCGAGGTGGTCGGCCAGCAGGAGGTCCAGGGGTGGTCCGAGGCGCGAGGTCATCGCCTCAGCGGGAAAGTCCACGCCGAGCTCGGTGCCCAGGGCCCGCAACGTCGCGACGAAGCCCGGCACGGTGTCGATGAGGGTCATGTCGAGGTCGAAGCCGACGACGACGCCGCCCTTGATGCGGGTCACGGCGCGAGCGTACGCCGCGCCACCGACGGGCCCGGCAGGGTGCCTGCGTGCCGGTCAGAGCCCCAGGATCCGGGCGGTCTCCTCACGCATCTGCACCTTGCGAACCTTGCCGGTGACGGTCATCGGGAACTCCTCGACGACGACCACGTAGCGGGGGATCTTGTAGTGCGCGAGGCGCCCCGTGGCGAAGGCCCGGACGGCCTCGGCGTCCAACGGGTCGCGATCGGCCCGCATCTTGACCCACGCGCAGAGCTCCTCGCCGTACTTCTGGTCGGGGACGCCGATCACCTGGACGTCCTCGACGTCGGGGTGGCCGAAGAGGAACTCCTCGATCTCCCTGGGGTAGATGTTCTCCCCTCCTCGGATCACCATGTCCTTGATCCGGCCCACGATCGCGCAGTAGCCGTCCTCGCGCATCACGGCGAGATCGCCCGTGTGCATCCATCCGTCGGCGTCGACGGCCTCCGCGGTCTTGTCCGGGTCGTCCCAGTAGCCGAGCATCACGGAGTAGCCGCGGGTGCAGTACTCGCCCGTCACGCCACGCTCGACCGTCTCGCCCGTCAGAGGGTCGACCACCTTGATCTCGACGTGCGGGTGGACCCGGCCGATCGTCTCGGTACGCCGTTCGAGGTCATCGTCGGTGCGGGTCTGGCAGGAGACCGGGGAGGTCTCGGTCATGCCATAGGCGATGGCCACCTCACTCATGTGCATGTCGTCGATGCACCGCTTCATGACCTCGGCCGGGCAGATCGAGCCGGCCATCACACCGGTGCGCAACGACGAGAGATCGTGGTCGGCGAACGTCGGGTGATGCTGCATGGCGATGAACATCGTGGGGACGCCGTACACCCCGGTGCAGCGCTCCGCGGCGATCGCGCGAAGGGTCGTCTCCGGGTCGAAACCGGGTGCGGGGATCACCATCGTAGCTCCGTGGCTGGTGCAGCCGAGGTTGCCCATCACCATCCCGAAGCAGTGGTAGAAGGGCACCGGGATGCAGAGCCGGTCCTCCTCGGTGAAGCGGATCAGCTCGGTGGTGAAGAAGCCGTTGTTGAGGATGTTGCGGTGCGAGAGCGTTGCGCCCTTGGGATAGCCGGTCGTACCCGAGGTGTACTGGATGTTGATCGGGTCGTCGGGGCGCAGGGCCGCTTCGCGCAGCGCCAGCTCCTCCAGCGTCACCTCGTCGCCCTGCGCGACGAGCCTCGCCCAGTCGTGGGTGTCGACGTAGACCACGCGCTCCAAGGTGGGGCACTCGCGCCGCGTCTCCTCGACCATCGCGCGATAGTCACTGGTCTTGAACGACGTGGCACTGAGCAGCATCCGCAGACCCGACTGGTTCACGGCGTAGGAGAACTCGTGGGTGCGGTACGACGGGTTGATGTTCACCAGGATCGCGCCGACCCGAGCCGTCGCGAGCTGGGCCAGCGTCCACTCGGCACAGTTGGGGGCCCAGATGCCCACCCGGTCGCGCTGCGCGATGCCGGCCCCGATCAATCCGCGCGCCAGCGCCTCCACGTCATGCGCGAGCTCACGCCAGGTCCAGCGACGGCCGGTCAGGAACTCGACCAGCGCCTCATGATCGGGGTGAGCCGCCACTGTGCGGGCCAGGGTCTCCCCGATGGTCTCGTCGAGCAGAGCCGGGCTGGTCTCACCTGCGGTGTGGGACTCCATGCCTGGCACGCTAGACCCTGGTCACCTGCGGCAGCCAGGTCGGAGGCCTCCGCCCCAGCTCCCCAGCTGTCGGGACAGGGCACGGTCACGGCGCGCGGCTAGGTTGTGCGGATGGACACCGACGCGATCCTGCGGCTGCTGCAGGAGGTGTCCACCGACGTCATCAACCCGCGCTTCCGGTCCCTGGCCAGCCGCGAGATCCACGAGAAGAACCCAGGCGACCTGGTGACCGTCGCCGACCACGAGGCGGAGGAGCTGATCACCAGGAGCCTGGCGGCGGCCTACCCGCGCGCGGTGGTGCTCGGCGAGGAGGCGGCCTCCGCCGACCCGAGCCTCCTCGCGCAGTTCTCCGTGGCCGAGCACGCGTTCACCGTCGACCCGGTCGACGGCACCAAGAACTTCGTGCACGGCTCCCCGGATCACGCGGTGATGGTCGCCGAGCTGTGGGCCGGCGTGCCGACCAGAGCCTGGATCTGGCAGCCGCAGCACCAGGCCTCCTACGTCGCCGAACGGGGGTCGGGCGCCTTTCACAACGGTGAGCGGCTGCGGCGTCCCCCCGCCCCGTCGGAGCCCGGTCAGTGGCGCGGCGTGACCTCCCGCCGGTCGTGGATCGGTCGCCGGGTCGACGGCCTCCGGCCGCTGGAGCTGACCTGGGTCTGCTGCGGAGTCGACTACCCGCAGCTGGTGCACGGCAACGCGGACTTCGTGCTCTACTCCCGGGCGCTGCCCTGGGACCACGCCCCCGGCTCCCTCTTCCTCGCCGAGGCCGGTGGCTACGCGGGCACGACCGAGGGGCGGCCCTACGACGCGCGCCGCACGAGCGGCTCGCTGCTGGCCGCCGCCAGCCGCGAGGTGTACGACGAGGTCCGCGGCCGCCTGTTCACCGGTTGAGTCCATCCCTGAGGCTCACCTGGCGACGCCACCCCTCGGCGGCGGTACCGTGGGGCTACGACGCCGCGTAGGAGATGCCCATGGATCTCACCAGCACCTATCTGGGCCTGGAGCTGCGCAATCCGCTGGTCGCGGCGCCCTCGCCCCTCCTGCAGACCGCCGGTGGCGTCCGCAGCCTGGTCGACGCGGGTGTCGGCGCGGTGGTGCTGCACTCACTCTTCGAGGAGCAGATCCGCGCCGAGACCGACCCCGGCGCGGCCGAGCACCGCTGGTTCACCAATCCGGCCGGCCCCGGGGCGCCGGCCCGCTACCTGGACCTGATCCGGGACGCCTCCGCCTCGGTGGACGTGCCGGTCGTGGCCAGCCTCAACGGCACCAGCAGCGGCGAGTGGACCTCCTTCGCGCGTGAGGTCGAGGCGGCGGGCGCCGCGGCCATCGAGGTGAACTTCTACGTCGTCCCCGGCCAGTTCCACGGGCATGGCGAGGTGGTCGAGGACGCCCTGGTCGACCTGCTCGTCGCGGTACGCCGCCAGGTCTCGGTTCCCGTCGCGGTGAAGCTGCCGCCGTACTTCTCCTCGCTCAACCAGCTCGCCGTGCGTCTGGTCGAGAAGGGTGCCGACGGGCTGGTGCTCTTCAACCGCTTCCTGCAGCCACGCATCGACGTGGACACCCTCGAGGTGACCCCGGCGATCGAGTTGTCCACGTCGGCCGAGGCCCGGCTCCCTCAGACCTGGATCGCCGTCCTGCGCGAACAGGTGGAGTGCTCGCTGGCCGGGACGGGCGGCGTCGACAGCGCGACCGACATCGCGGCGTACCTGCTCGCCGGTGCGGACGTCGTCCAAGTCGCCTCGGCCTTCCTGCGACACGGCCGCGACCACGCCGCCGCCCTGCTGACCGATCTCGAGGCCTGGGGCGACCGGCACGGAGTCGGCAGTGTGGCCGAGGTGCGTGGCCGCCTGGCCGTGCCGTGGCAGGTCGAGAGCCACAAGTACGAGCGCGAGGGCTACGTCACCGCCCTGCAGATCGCGCGCCGCGCCTACATCTGGAAGTGAGGACCGACCGCCCGTCAGGCGTCGGCGCGCGGCGCAGCGTCGATCTGCATCACTACGGCCTTGGGCTCGGTGAAGAACTCACGGCTGAAGTTGCCGCCCTCCCGGCCGACGCCGGAGTGCCCGACCCCGCCGAAGGGCGCCCGCAGGTCGCGGATGAAGAAGCAGTTCACCCAGACCGTGCCGACCCGAAGCCGCGCCGAGACCCGGTGGGCCTTGTGAAGGTCCTCGGTGAAGAGCTGGGCATCCAGTCCGTACGGCGTGTCGTTGGCCAGCGTGACCGCCTCGTCCTCGGTGTCGAACGGCTGCACGATCGCGACCGGCCCGAAGATCTCCTCGCACAGATGAGGGCTGTCGGCCGGCATGTCGACGAGCACCGTCGGTCGGATCACCCAGCCCTCCCCGATCCCACCGGTGAGCATCCGCCCGCCGGTGCTCTCGGCAGAGTCGACGTACCCCCTCACCTTCTCGAAGTGCTCCTCGCTGGCGAGCGGGCCGAACTCGGTGTCCGGGTCGAGCGGGTCCCCGAAGTGCAGCGCCTCGGCCTTCGCGACGAACCGCCGGAGGAACTCCTCGTAGATCGGCCGTTGGACGAGCACCCGGCTGCCGGACAGGCAGATCTGACCGGCGTTCCGGAAGATCGACTGGACCGACCAGGTGACCGCGTTGTCGAGGTCGGCGTCGGCGAAGATCAGGTTGGAGTTCTTGCCGCCCATCTCCAGGGAGACCGGGGTGAGGTTCTGCGCCGCAGCCGCCGAGATGATCGACCCGGTGCGCGACTCGCCGGTGAAGGTGATCCGGTCCACCCGGGGGTCACGCGTGAGCGCCTCGCCGACGGAGGCCGGGCCGAATCCGTGGACCACGTTCAGGACACCCTCGGGCAGCCCCGCCTCCAGGGCCAGCCGGGCCAGGATCGTGGCGGAGGTCGGCGTGTCCTCGGCGGGCTTGAGCACCACCGTGTTGCCCCAGGCGAGCGCCGGCGCGACCTTCCAGGACTCCAGCATCATCGGGAAGTTCCACGGGGCGATCGCGACGACCACGCCCGCCGGCTCGTAGCGCGTGTAGGCGTGGTGGCCGCTGTCCATCGGCAGAGTCTCGGCCATCGCCATCCGCGCATGATCGGCGAAGAACCGGAAGTTCAGCGCGGTCCGGGTCACGTCGTGGCGGCACTGGGTGATCGGCTTGCCCATGTCCCGGCTGTCGGCCTGCCCCAGCTCGTCGGCGTGCGCCTCGATCAGGTCGGCGAACCGGTGCAGCAACCGCTGTCGTTCGGCGTAACCCAGGCGGGGCCATGGTCCGTCGTCGAACGCCGCCCGGGCAGCGCCCACCGCGGCCTCCGCGTCAGCAGGACCGCCCAGCGCGATGTCGGCCCACGGCTCCCGGCTCCATGGGTTGATGCTGGGGAACCTCGTCCCGTCGACCGAGTCAACCTCCTTGCCGCCGATCACGTGCCCGAAGTAGGGGCGGTCGCTCATCTGGATCCTCCCGTGTCCGGCGCCGCCTGGCGCCTCTCGGCAACGGTGACGTCGCCGGCAGACCAATGGGTGGGCGGCACCTCGCGGATGACGACCCGCACGCTCTCGAGGGGTGCCCCGATGCTGTCGACGACCGCGGCGGTCGCTGCGGACTGCAGACGGCGCAGCTGCTCCGGGGTGCGGCCCTCGACGAGGGTGATCTCGACCAGCGGCATCAGGCGTCCTCCTCCTCGTGGGGGGTCCCGCAGAAGAGCTCGACGGCACCGAGCGTGGCGAACCGGCAAGCCACGGTGGATCCCGGGGTCGCGAAGACAGCGTCGGTCATGCCGCCGGTCAGCACGGTCCACCCGGCCTCGACCGCGAGCCCGCGCCGGGCCAGCTCGTTGACCGCGAGCGCCAGCGCCTCCGCCGGATGCCCGAGGACCGCGGCACCCGTCGCGCGGTCGACCTGTTCGCCGTCGACCTCGAGCGAGACCTCCTCCGCCACCAGGTCCAGCGCACCGGGGGCCAGACCGTCCGCGGCGACGACGTAGGCACCCGACGAGGCGTTGTCGGCGACCACGTCGCCGGCGGTGAACTTGAAGTCGCGGAACCGGCTGTCGATGACCTCGGCACCGGCGTGGACGCTGCCCACGGCGGCGAGCGCCTGCTCGGCGGTGACACCGGGCCCGACGAGCCTCTCGGCCATCAGGAACACGATCTCCGGCTCGACGCGCGGGTGGATCAGCTGGTCCTGCGGGACGGGGTCACCGGGCTGCAGCACCATGGCGTCGGTGAGCCAGGCCACGAGGGGAGTGTCGAGACCCATCCGCTGCTGCTTGGCCCGGGACGTCAGACCCAGCTTGACGCCCACCAGCGTCTCGCCACGGGCCAGCCGTCGGCGCAACGTCTCGTCCTGGATGCGGTAGCCGGTGTCGAGGTCCAGGTCGGGCCAGTCCTCGGTGAATCGCACCCGGTCACGTCGTTCGGCCTCGCACGCCAACAGCTCGCTCGCGACCGAGTCCTCGGTCCAGGTCACCATCCAGGCCCTCCTTCAGAAGCCTGGGAGAGGCTCCGACCTTCGCAAGGTAGGCGCGCCCGGGGGGGCACCACCCCGGCTGTTCCAGATAGCGGAACGCTCGGACGACTCGGCGGCGCGACGGCGACCCAGTCGGGGGCCACGCCTCGGTCATCGGCATCAGACCTCGCGGTGGACGGTCATCTCGCGGTCGCCGAACCACATCCGGTCACCGTCCAGGAGGGCCGCCGGGCGGCCTGCCGTCAGGTCGCGCGGGACGCCGCCGCGGACCAGCACGCTCCCGTTCGTCGAGCCCCGGTCCACCACCACCAGCGTGGTGCCGGCCAGGTGGAGCTGAGCATGGGTCTTCGAGACCGACAGGTCTTCGGGGGCCACCGGCACCAGGTGACGCACCGGTTCGCCGGGACGGGGCTCAGGTCGACGGCCGACGAGCGCGAGCCCCTCGATGACGACCTCCTCGCCGGTGTCGAACCTCAGTCGCCACTGAGCGAGCGACTCCCGGAGTCCGGCACCCTGCGCCGTACGGGCCCCAGCCCGGACGCCCGCCCCGGACGGAGCCGCACCCCGCCTCGGCCGGGGCAAGGCCGGTGTCGGCGGCGCCAGTCGCATGGCGGTGAGGTTCACCATGGACCGCGGGACCTCGGCGACGCCCGCCGTCGGCCTCGTGGCCGGTCGCCGGTCGACGACGATCGAGCCGACCAGCCTGTCGTGCCACCCCCGGCGCCGACCCTGAGGGTCCGTGACTGCTGTCCAGGCCAGCCACATCAGGCCGAGACCGAACGTCGGGAGGGCGGCGGCCGCCAGGACCGCGCCGCGAAGCAGCGCCCGGCGCGCGCCCAGGGGCACCCCGGACTCGGAGTCGACCAGGCGCAGATCGAGCACCTGCTTGCCCGGCGATGCCCCCGTGACTCCGGCCAGGACGGCGTGCCCGCCGGTGACGAGCCCGAGGGCCAGGGCCCCGACCACCCAGCCCTGCCACTGGAATCCTCGACTCACCAGGAGCCACCACGCGAGAGTCGCCACGGCCGCGCAGACCGACCACACCAGCAGCAGGTCGAGCAGGCACGCGTGGAGGCGTCGGTCGGGCAGTGCGGCCGGCGCCTCGGGAGGTCCCGCGGGCGCCTGGACGCTGGTCATCGGTGGCTCGCCGTCAGGCGTGGGTCACCGAGATAGTGACCCCGTCCCCGAGGTCGATGACCGCGCCGGGCACCAGGTTCACCGCGATCCCGGGCTGGAGGTCCTCCGGCGGCAGTCCCGGCTGGACGAGCACGGTGCCGTTGGTCGAGCCGAGGTCCGTGACCACCGCCGCACCATGGTCGGCACCAGCACCCGGGCGAAGCTCGAGGTGGGTGCCGGAGATCTCCTGATGTGGGCTCGGGACGGGGACCAGTCGAGGGTCCTCGGTGGCGCTGAAACGTCGAGCCTCGGGAGCACGGCCCACCAGGATGACGCGGTCGACGTCCACGGTCTCACCGCTGGAGAAGTGCAGGCGAGCGACCGGGTAGGCAGTCACCGCGGGTGCGGGCTGCTGACCAGGAATGCCCGGGGAGGGCCGGGCGAACCCACTGGGGTCCGCGTCGCCCGGATGGGTCAACCCGTCGTGGTCGGTGTGGTCGACGAAGGACGACGCCACCGGGGGCGGCGGTTCCGGCGGCAGGGGCGGCGGTGAGCTCTCGTCGGACTCCGGGGCGCGGGCCTCCCAGATCGGGGGCTCCTGTTCCGGCTCGGCGACCGGAAGCAGCTCGGTCTCCGGACCCTGGTCCGGCCCCTCGGTCTCCGGCCCCTCGGTCTCCGGCCCCTGGGTCTCCGGCTCCTCGTCCGGCCCCTCGCTGTCCGGCCCCCGCCCAGGTTCCGAGGCGAGCTCGGGTTCGGCGGTCGGCGTCTCGTCCGCGGCCGGCAGGTACTCTCCGACGCCCCGGTCGCCTTCCGGCTCCTCCTCGGACCGGTACGGCGGCTGCTCGACGCGAGCGACGCGGACCAGTCCGTTGCCGATCACCAGGTCCTCGCCCTCCTCCTCGGTGGGCTCCACCTGGACGAACATCTGGCTGACTCCGGACAACGACCGCTCGACCCACGTCGTGTCGGAGGCTCCCGCAAGCTCCACCATCTCCCCGTCAGCGACGAAGGCGGCGACGGCCGCCCCCCGGATGACGACCTTGGTGCCGGTGTCCACCTCACTGACGAGGACGAACCCCGACAGGTCGCGGAGTCCCGCAGTCAAGATCGCATCGAGCACCTCGTCGAAACCCTCGCCGTCGTCGACCAGCTCCCACAGCGCGGCGACGCGGTGCTTCTCCGAGGGCGGGAGGAGCACGACGGCGTGCGCACCGAAGATCCCGAACCAGCCTCCCGGACGGTAGGACCGTAGGTGCGGCTGTGGGTTCATGGTCGTGCCCCCCGCTTCTCGTCGAGCCTGGCCTGGTGGGGCGTCGCCTCCCGCGAGTCGCTCCGCTCCCATCCCACCACATCGACGACGACGGCCGTGGCGTTGTCAAGACCGCCCGCGGCCACGGCGGCCGCGACGACCCGGTCGGCGGCCGTGGCGGCGTCGGGGTGGGCCCTCAAGATGTCGGACAGCTCGTCATCGGCCAGCATCCCGGTGACACCGTCGCTGCACAGCAGCACTCGTTCCGCTGTTCCGAGCGGCAGCAAGAAGAAGTCCGGGCGGGGGACCTCGGGGCCGCCCAGGGCCCGCGTGATCACATGCCGTTCGGGGTGCGTAGCGATGTCTTCGACAGCCAGCCTTCCCGCGTCGACCAGCTCCTGGACCAGCGAGTGGTCGACGCTGACCTGCTCCAGCTCGTCCCCCGAGAGTCGGTAGGCGCGCGAGTCCCCGAGGTTCGCCACCAGCCAGTGGGGGGCGCCCTCGTCCTCGACGACCATGGCGGTGACCGCCGTCGTTCCGGAGTACCAGGTCGCTGAGTCACCGGCACCGTGCTGGCCGGCGTACTCCAGGATCCGGCGCTGACTCTCAGCCAGGCGCTCGCCGATCTCCGCGGCCGCACCACGCGCGTCCCAGCTGAGTGCCTCCAGGTCGCCGAACTCCTCGACCACGATGCGGCTGGCCACATCGCCGGCATGGTGGCCGCCCATGCCATCGGCGACCACGAAGATCGGGGGGGACGCCAAGAACGCGTCCTCGTTGACCTCGCGCACCCTGCCTACGTCGGTCGTGCCGCCGAAGTGGAGCTCGACGTGGACCATCACACCTCCTGGAGCCGGCACGAGACCGGTTGGGAGACACCCTGGGGCACGCGCGAGGGGAGAGCAAGCGCAGCGCCGAGTAGCGTGGGTGCGATGGGGAGCCCCGGCGCCGCGCGCACGCTTGCCGAGCAGCTGCGCGGCTGGCCGGACGATCGGCTCTCCGCGCTGCTGCGTGACCGACCCGACCTCGCCGTCCCGGCGCCGCAGGACTCCTCCCAAGTGGCGTCGCGGGCCGCCGTCCGGTCGTCCCTGCTGCGGGCCATGGACGGCCTCGACCGGCTCGAGCTCGGGGTCCTGGACGCGCTGGTCGTGGCCGGCCCCTGCGCCCCCGAACGACTTCGCGCGCTTGTGTACGCCGCCCCCGACGCCGTCGACCGTGCGCGGGAACGGCTGGTCGACCTGGCCCTGGTCTGGGAGTCACCCGAAGGACTGCGTGCTCTCACCGCTGTGGCGGAGGGCTTCGTGGGCGGTGTGGCTGCCTCCGGGCTACGCCCGGTCACCCCCGACGCATCGGATCCCCAGCCGCGAATGGAGGCGCTGAGCGCTGCCGCCCGTGCCCTGTTGGCTCACCTGGACGCCCACGGCGGCCAGGGCACCTCCTCCGCACGGATCCCGCAGTCCCCGGCCGAGGCCACCACGCCTGCCGAGGAGCTGCTGGCCCATGGTCTGGTGCTGCCGCGGCCTGGGGGGATCGTCGCGCTCCCCGGTGAGATCGGGTTGGCGCTGCGGGACGGCCGGACCACCCTCGAGCCGATCGACGCCATTCCTTCGCTCGCGACCTCGGCCCGCGACAGAGTGCTGGTCGAGCGCGCGGCGGCGGGTGCCGGCTTCGAGGCGGTCCGTCGCGTCGAGCTGCTGCTGGACCGATGGGGCACGCACCCGCCCTCGGCGCTCCGCTCAGGCGGTGTGGGAGTCCGCGAGCTGAAGGCCGCCGCGGCGCTGTTGCACGTCGAGCATCCGGAGGCCGCGCTGCTCGTCGAGGTCGCCTCCGCCGCCGGCCTGCTCTCGGCCGGTGCCACCCCCGAGGGCGAGGCGGTCTGGCTGCCGACGGAGGCGTTCGACACCTGGCTGGCGGCTCCTACCGCGATGCGCTGGACGCGGCTGGTCACCGCCTGGTCGGAGAGCTCCCGGCTGGCGTCCCTGGTCGGCAGGCGCGACGGCTCCGGGAAGGCCTGGAACGCGCTGGCACCCGAGCTGTCGAGCATCTACGCCGTCGAGAGCCGCCGGATGGCCCTGGAGGCGCTGGCAGACCTCCCGGACGGCGAGGTGCTCGCCGTCGGCACCGGCGTCGCGTCGGTCGTCGCCCGCGTGGTGTGGCTGCGCCCCCGGCGTCCGGCGTCCCGCGCCGACCAGGTCGCCACCGCGCTCGACGAGGCGGCACTCCTGGGCGTGACGGCGCTGGGTGGGCTCTCGAGCGCGGCCCGCCACCTGCTGCAGGGCGACGTCGTCGGGGCGGCCACGGCGCTCGACCCGCTCTTGCCGGAGCCCGTGGACCACGTGCTCATCCAAGCCGACCTGACAGCGGTCGCGCCCGGCCCTCTCGAACCCGCGTTGTCCCGCCGGCTCCACCTCGTGGCCGACGTCGAGTCACGTGGCGGGGCCACGGTCTACCGGTTCACCGCCGAGTCGGTACGCCGCGCCTTCGACGCCGGCTGGGCCGCGACCGAGATCCACACCTTCCTCGGGTCGGTCTCCCGCACGCCGGTGCCGCAGCCGCTGACCTACCTCGTCGACGACGTGGCGCGGCGTTTTGGGACCCTCCGGGTCGGGCGGGTCGAGGCCTTCCTGCGCGCTGAGGACGAAACGGCGCTGACCGAGCTGCTGCACCACCCCCAGGCCGCGCTGCTGGGGCTGCGCCGGCTCGCCCCGACGGTGCTGGTGACGACGACACCGATCGAGGTCCTGCTCCCCCGGCTCCGCGAGCTCGGGGCCGCGCCGGCCGTCGAGGCGGCCGACGGCAGCGTCCACGTCGCGCGCCCGGACGTGCTGCGGGCCCGGCTCCCACGAGAGCGCCGGGCACCCGGGATGGCCCAGGCGCGCCGCTCCGCCCAGCTCGCCGCGGTCGTCGCCGCCGTCCGGGCCGGAGACCGGGCCTCAGCCATGCGCCCCGGCCGGGTGGCGGGGGTCGAGAGCCCGGCGGCGGCGCTCGCCGCGCTGCGCGAGGCGGCCGAGGCCGGTGGGACGGTCCGAATCGGGTACGTCGACAACCAGGGCGCCACCAGCGAGCGCATCGTGGACCCGCTCACGGTCGACGGCGGGCAGCTGACGGCCTACGACCACCGCAGTGAGGACACCAAGACCTTCGCCGTGCACCGGATCACGGGCGTGCAGCCGATGGCTGGGGGCGACTGACGCACTGGGCCCGGCCCGGGGTCGGCCGTACAGTGGACTCGTGGACTTCGTGGGGTACGCCGAGGCCGCAGCCGGCCTTCTCAACGCGGAGCTGCCCGACGCCGAGTCCCTGCAGGACCTGCTGTCCGGGCGCGCCCGGCTCGTGGACCAGTGCACCGACCGCGACGCGTTCGTGCTGCGCCGGTTCCAGCGTGACCTGCGCCCGGTGTTCGAGGCGTCCGAGGCGGGCGACCCCGGTGCGGTGGTGACGCTGATCAACCAGCTCCTGGAGAAGCACCCGATCACGCCGTACATCTCCGACCACGACGCGGACGACCTGCACATCCACGTGGCCACCAAGGCAGCCTCGGTCGCCGAGCTGCTCGTCTCCGAGTCACTGCTGGGCCTCACGGTGCTGGTCTGCGACCTCGGTCCCGGACGGCTGGGCGTGTGCAGCGCGTCCCCGTGCACGAACGTCTACGTCGACACCTCCCCCAACCAGTCCCGGCGCTACTGCTCGGACCGGTGCTCCTCGCGCGCCAACGTGGCGGCGTACCGCGCCCGCCAGCGGGCGGCCGCCGGCTGACGCTTCATCACGGTATGTCGGTCAACCGACGCTTCCCTCGGCGAGCAGGCCGTGGGAACCGAGGGTTCGCCGACATACCGTGATGAAACTTCCCCCGCCGGACGCCCCAGCCGTGCCGCACCCGGGGGCTCCGTAGGATCACCGGGTGACCGCCGGGCCGTTGATCGTGCAGAGCGACAAGACACTGCTGCTCGAGATCGACCACCCGAGCGCCGCGGAGTGTCGCAAGGCGATCGCGCCGTTCGCCGAGCTCGAGCGCAGCCCTGAGCACGTCCACACCTATCGACTCACGAACCTCGGCCTGTGGAACGCCCGCGCCTCGGGTCACGACGCCGAACAGGTCGTCGACACGCTGCTCAACTTCAGCCGGTACGCCGTCCCGCACTCCCTGTTGATCGACGTCGCCGAGACGATGGCCCGCTACGGCCGTCTGCGGGTGGAGAAACACCCCACCCACGGACTGGTGCTCGCCTCGACGGACCGTCCGGTGCTCGAGGAGGTGCTGCGCGCGAAGAAGATCGCTGGGATGCTCGGCGCCCGCGTCGACGACGACACCGTGGTGGTGCACGCCTCCGAGCGCGGCAACCTCAAGCAGGCGCTGCTCAAGCTGGGCTGGCCGGCCGAGGACCTCGCCGGGTATGTCGACGGGGAGGCTCACCCGATCGCACTTCGCGAGGAGGGCTGGTCCCTGCGCGACTACCAGCGCGACGCGGCCGACTCGTTCTGGCACGGCGGCTCGGGGGTGGTGGTGCTGCCCTGCGGCGCCGGCAAGACCATCGTCGGTGCGGCCGCGATGGCGCGCGCCGAGGCGACCACCCTGATCCTGGTGACCAACACCGTCGCGGCACGGCAGTGGAAGGACGAGCTCATCCGGAGAACCGGCCTGACCGCCGACGAGATCGGGGAGTACTCCGGCGCGGTCAAGGAGATCCGTCCGGTGACGATCGCGACCTACCAGGTGATGACGACCCGCCGGAAGGGCGCCTACGCCCACCTCGAGCTCTTCGATGCCCGCGACTGGGGGCTGATCATCTACGACGAGGTGCACCTCCTGCCTGCGCCGATCTTCCGGATGACCGCCGACCTCCAGGCCAGGCGTCGACTCGGCCTGACCGCGACGCTGGTGCGTGAGGACGGTCGCGAGGGTGACGTTTTCAGTCTGATCGGCCCCAAGCGGTACGACGCCCCGTGGAAGGACATCGAGGCCCAGGGCTGGATCGCGCCGGCCGACTGCGTCGAGGTCCGCGTCACGCTCGACAACTCCGAACGGATCGCCTATGCCACCGCCGAGCCCGAGGAGCGCTACCGGCTTGCCTCGTGCACCCCGGCGAAGACCACGGTCGCCGAGCGGCTGGTCGAGCGCCACCGGGGTGAGCCGACACTCGTGATCGGGCAGTACCTCGACCAGCTCGACGAGATCGCCGCCGACCTCGACGCCCCGGTGATCAAGGGCGAGACCCCGGTCAAGGAGCGGCAGCGGCTCTTCAACGCCTTCCGCAACGGCGAGATCGACCTGCTCGTGGTCAGCAAGGTCGCCAACTTCTCCATCGACCTGCCCGAGGCCGCGGTCGCGATCCAAGTCTCCGGCTCCTTCGGCTCCCGCCAGGAGGAGGCCCAGCGACTCGGCCGCCTCTTGCGACCCAAGGCCGACGGACGGTCCGCGCGGTTCTACGCCGTGGTCGCACGCGACACCCTCGACGCCGACTTCGCACAGAACCGCCAGCGCTTCCTGGCCGAGCAGGGGTACGCCTACACCATCGTCGACGCGGACGAGCTCTTCGCCTGAGGCGTGCCGCCGCACGTTGCCAGCTGCTCCAGCACGCGCCGGCCGACCAGCCGGCTGACCGCGCGCCCGCGTTGGGACCCCCTCCTAGGCTCGGATCATGTCGAGCGTGCAGCAACGAGCGGGCGCGGCGGTGTTCCGCCTGGTCGCCGGGCCCGACGGCGAAGCCGCGCGGGCGCGGATCCACGGGACTCCCGGGACCCGGTGGTTCGCCGGCGACAGCGCGATCGCACGCGTGCACGGGGACGCCTCGATGTTCATCGGCGGCATCCGGGCGGTCATGCTGCAGTCGCTCCACCCGGTGGCGATGACGGCGGTCTCCGAGCACTCGGGCTATCGCGGCGACCTCTGGGGGCGTCTGGCACGCACCAGCACCTTCCTGGCGATGACCACCTTCGGGGCCGAGCCCGACGCCCAGCGCGCCGTCGACATCGTCCGGGCGGTGCACCGACGCGTGACCGGCACCCTGCCCGACGGGACGGCGTACGCGGCTGATGACCCGCGGCTGCTCATGTGGGTGCACATCGCCGAGATCGAGAGCTTCCTCCTGGCCCACCAGGTGTACGGCCGGCATCCGCTGGACCAGGCCGGCCGCGACGCCTACGTCGCGGAGGCCGGCTTCGTCGCCCGCCGTCTCGGCGTCCTCGACCCGCCGACGACGGAGGCTGCGCTGGCGGAGACCATGGCGGCCTTCCGACCCGACCTGCGCGCCGTCCCCGCGGCGCACGAAGCCATCGACCACCTCCGACGACGAGCACCGCTGCCCCCTGGCAGCCGCCCGGCCTACGACGCCCTGTGGCGGGCCGCCGCGGACCTGATGCCGGCCTGGGGGCGTGCCGAGCTCGGCCTGCCGCACCACCCGCGTTCGTCGCGGGTTCTCGGCAAGATCGCCACGACGGGCATCCGATGGGCGCTGATGCCGGGCCGGTCCGAGACGCGACGGCTCCAGGAGAACGCGCGGCTCGAGCGCGGCTAGGCCCACCGAGGACTTCTCCCGGGTGGCGGACGCCCACGCCTGGACGCCGCCGCGACGAGTGGCGGGCGCCCCGACGGGAGGTGTGCAGACCTGCCTAGCAATCGAACATTTGCCATGACAGCGCAGCTGGACCTCCATCCCGACACCGGGCATCCGTCGCTCGCGTGTGTGCAGGAGATCCACGAGGCGCTCGACCGAGCCGACCCTGCGCATCGCCCGCTCCCCTCGGGGGAGTACGCCGCGCTCGTCGGCGAGTGCCAGCGCGCCATCTCACGGCTGGAAGGACTCAAGCTGCGGCTGATCGCCGACACCGACCGGGCCCAGGTGGCCTCGCTCTCCGCGATGAGCGGCACCGATGCCTGGACGGCCAAGCGGACGCGCACGAGCCCGCGCGAGGCCGCCAAGGCCGTGCGGCTGGCCGGGCCCTGGCAGACGGCCACGCGGCCACCCGCACCGCGCTCGCTGGGGGCGATCTGACCCCCGAGCATGCGCACGTGATCGTCGACGCGACCCGCAGACTCCCCGCCTCGCTCGCACCGAGCCAGGTCACCCAGGTCGAGAGAACGCTGGTCGCGAAGGCGCGGACCACCGATCCGGTCGACCTCCGCCGAGCCGCTCGCCGAGCCCTGGAAGTCGTCGAGCGGGACCGGGCGCGAGTCGATGCCCACGAGGATGCCCTGCTCCGCGACGAGGAGGCGGCGGCGCTCGCCAAGACCAGGTTCTGGGTGCGCGACAACGGCGACGGGACCATGACCGGCGGGTTCACCGTGCCTAGGTTGGCGGGCTCGATCCTGAGCAAGACCATCCAGCAGCTGGCGTCCCCGCGGCGCTCGCGCAGGGGTGCCACGACTGCTCAGGCCGGGCCGGTCGGGGGCACCATCGACTGGGCGCACCGCCATGGCGAGTCGTTCGTCGAGCTGCTCGAGCACCTCCCCACCGACCGTCTGCACGGCAAGGTGGCGGCGACCGTCCTGGTCACCGTGGAGCACGCGAAGCTCGTCGACGCCGTCGGTGCTGCCGACCTCGACGTCGGCGAGCAGCTCTCAGCCGGAGAGGCTCGCAGGGTGGCCTGCGGTGCGGGAATCCTGCCGGCGGTGCTGGGTGGAGCGTCCCAGGTGCTCGACCTCGGCCGCTCCCAGCGCTTCTTCACCGAGGCCCAGCGAGTGGCCGGCGCGCTTCACCACCAGACCTGCGCGGCGGACGGATGCGACCGGCCCTACTCCTGGTGCGAGCTGCATCACCGCGAACCATGGCACCGCGGCGGTTCCACGGACCAGGCGAACCTGGTGCCGTTGTGCGGGTTCCACCACCGCCGGATCCACGATCCGGGCTACCACCATCGAGCCAGACCCGGCGGTGGGATCACCTTCCACCGGCGGACGTGAGCGGCGTCAGTCCCCGTCCACCTGCACGAGCACCTGGCCACCCGAGACGGCATCACCGGGTGCCACGAGCACGGCCGAGACCGTGCCAGCCGCAGGTGAGGTGATCTCGGTCTCCATCTTCATCGCCTCGAGCACCAGCAGCACATCGCCGGCGTCGATCTGCTGGCCCTCCTCGACCATCACCCGCGCCACGGAGCCCGCCAGCGGCGCCCGCACACCATCACCGGTCGCCGCTGCGTCGGGGGCCGCCGGCGCATGAGGGGTCGCGAAGCCACCACCCGTCATGAAGATCGCCCCCACCGAGGGGGTCGGTTCGTCGTCGACCTCGACCTCGACGTCGTAGACGACACCGTTAACGGTCACCTTGAGCAGCATGCGTCACCTCACCCCGTGGATCACGTGGTGCCCCTGCACGGCCACCCGGCCCTGCTGAGCCCAGGCCTGGCCGGTGCGGTAGTGCACCTGCTTGAGCTTCGCCCGATGGCCGAGGAAAGCCGCCACCGCCGCCGAGATCGCCACCATCACGTCCTCGGGCACCTCCTGCCTCGGCAGCTCGGCACGCACCGCGCGCAGCTCGGCCTCCAGGTGCTCGATCCGCGTCGCGAGGGTGCGGACCGTCGCCACCAACTCGGCCGTCGTCGGCTCGTCGGGCACGCTCATGTCGGCCCCAGCCCGTGCTTCTTGGCCGGCCGGGCGTCGCGCTTGGCGTGCAGCATCTCCAGCGCCTTCGACACCTGCTCGCGAGTACGGGACGGGTCGATGATGTCGTCGACCAGCCCGCGAGACGCAGCGACGTACGGCGTGGAGAAGGTCGAGCGATACTCCTCGATCACCTCGGCGCGCTTGCTCGCCGGGTCCTCGGCGGCGGCGATCTCGCGCCGGAACACGATCTCCGCCGCACCCTCGGCGCCCATCACGGCGATCTCCGCGGTCGGCCAGGCGAAGACCCGGTCGGCGCCCAGGTCCTTCGAGCACATCGCGAGGTACGCGCCGCCGTAGGCTTTGCGGAGCACGACCGTGATCTTCGGGACCGTCGCCGCGGAGTAGGCGTAGAGCATCTTCGCGCCGTGCCGGATGATCCCGTTGTGTTCCTGGGCGACGCCCGGCAGGAAGCCTGGGACGTCGACCAAGGTGAGCAACGGGATGTTGAAGGCGTTGCAGAATCGCACGAACGCTGAGGCCTTGTCCGAGGCATTGATGTCCAGCACCCCGGAGATCGCCATCGGCTGGTTCGCCACCACCCCGACCGTGCGGCCGGTGATGCGGCCGAAGCCGATGACGATGTTCGGGGCGTAGCCCGCCTGCACCTCCAGGAAGTCGCCCCGGTCGACCAGCCGGACGATCACCTCGCGGACGTCGTAGCCCTTCTTGCCGTCCACCGGCACCAGGTCCGGGAGCCCGGGGTCGGCCTCGATGACCTCGTCAGGGTCGACGAAAGGCGGCTCCTCGGTGTTGTTGAGAGGCAGGAAGCTCAGCAGCTTCTTCGCGATGAGCACCGCCTGCTCGTCGTCCTCGGCCACGAAGTGCGTCACACCCGACAGCGCCATGTGGGCATC
The DNA here is from genome assembly GCA_963812265.1 of uncultured Actinomycetota bacterium. Taxonomy (GTDB): domain Bacteria; phylum Actinomycetota; class Actinomycetes; order Propionibacteriales; family Nocardioidaceae; genus Nocardioides. The sequence continues at coordinate 1,251,427 of CAWEUL010000001.1, read as the reverse complement.
CGGCCCGCCGAGCGCGTCGGCGGTGACCTGCTCGCCGGTCACCTGCGCGATCACGCCCGGTCCGGTGATGAACATGTTGGAGGTGCGGGTCTGGATGACGAAGTCGGTCAGGGCCGGGGAGTACGCCGCCCCGCCGGCGCAGGGCCCGGCGATGATCGAGATCTGCGGCACCACGCCCGAGAGCAACACGTTGTGGTAGAAGACCCGGCCGTAGCCCGCCAACGAGCCGATCCCCTCCTGGACCCGCGCGCCACCGGAGTCGTTGATGAAGACGAAGGGCGTCCCGGTCTTCAGGCTCGCCCGCATCATCGCGGCCACCTTGTCCGAGTGGACCTCGCCGGCGCTGCCACCCGCGACCGTGAAGTCCTGCGAGGCGACGTGTACCGGCCGCCCGAGCACGGCGCCCTCACCGGTCACGACCCCGTCGGCGGGCAGGTCGGCCTCGGCCAGCCCGAAGTAGGTCGACTGGTGCCGTGAGAACATGCCGATCTCGCTGAAAGAGCCAGGGTCGAGCAGGGCGGCGATCCGCTCCCTCGCCGTGAGCTTGCCCTGGGCGCGCTGCTTGTCCAGCCGAGCGGCGCCCCCGCCCTCTTCGAGGCGCGCCCGCCGCTCGAGGAGCTCAGCCGTGCGCTCGGCCATGGAGGAGTCGGAGGGGGTGGAACCAGAAGGCGGCTGGGACATCGGCGTCCTCTCAGACCCGTTCGACGGAGACGTGGTGGGCCTTGCCGTCGAGGGTGACGGCGTACTTGACGGGGCCCTTGACCGGGCCGCGCGCGGGGCCGGCGGCGCCGTGCTCAGCGGCGACCTCCGCAGGGTCGAGGCCGACGTTGCGAGGGCCCTCGCCGCGCTCGGCGAAGAAGCCGGGGGCGACCCCGGGGAACATCGCGTAGGTCAACACGTCCTCGTCGGTGCCGTCAGCGCCCTCGAGGGCCTCGGCCTCCGCTGCCAACCGTCCCCACTCCGGCTCGAGCAGATCCGCAGGGCGGATGTCGATCGGGTCCTTCTTGGTCTGGGCCCGGGCCTTCTCGACGATCTCGGCGTCGCGGTCCCCGATCGTGGTGCCGTAGTAGCCCAGCATCAGGTCTGCGAACTCAGCGGTGAGCACCTGGTAGGGCCCCATCAGGACGTTGAACACCGCCTGGGTGCCGACGATCTGGGACGACGGCGTGACCAGCGGCGGGTAGCCCGCCACCTTGCGCACCCGTGGGACCTCGGCGAGCACCTCGCGCAACCGGTCACCAGCACCCTGCTGACGCAGCTGGCTCTCCATGTTGGAGATCATCCCGCCGGGGATCTGGCTCTTGAAGATCTCGGTCTCCACGCCCGTGATCGCGGACATGAAGCGTGTGTAGCGCGGACGCACCTCGGCGAAGTGGTCCTTGATCCGCAACAGCCGCTCGTCGTCGAGGTTGGTCGTGTACGGCGTCCCGGCCAGCATCTCGACCAACGACTCGGTCGGGTTGTGGCCCGGCCCCAGGGAGATGGAGGAGATGGCGGTGTCCACGACGTCCGCTCCGGCCTCGATCGCCTTCATCAGGCTGACCAGCGTGACCCCGGTCGTGGCATGGCAGTGGACGTGGATGCGCACGTCCTGGCCCAGGTCGTCCTTGATCGCCTTGACGATGTCGTAGGCCGGCTGTGGCTTGAGCAGAGCGGCCATGTCCTTCAGGCACAGGGAGTCGCAACCGAACTCCATGAGATCCCGGGCCATCCTGACGTAGCCCTCGACCGTGTGCAGGGGGCTCTCGGTGTAGCAGATGGTGCCCTGCGCGTGCTTGTCCACGCGGCGGACCGCCGCGATCGCCTGCCGCACGTTGCGCACGTCGTTGAGGGCGTCGAAGACGCGGTAGACGTCCATGCCGTTCTCGGCCGACCGCTCGACGAAGCGGTTGACTACGCCGTCCTCGTAGTGCCGGTAGCCGAGCAGGTTCTGGCCGCGCAGCAACATCTGGAGGCGGCTGTTGGGCATCAGCTCACGGAAGGTGCGCAACCGGACCCACGGATCCTCGTTGAGGAAGCGGATGCAGGCGTCGTAGGTCGCGCCGCCCCAGCACTCCACCGACCAGTAGCCGGCGGCGTCGATGTCGGCGCAGGCGTCCACCATGTCCTCGAGCGCCATCCTCGTGGCCATCAGGCTCTGGTGGGCATCGCGCAGCACCAGCTCGGTGACACCGATCTCGCGGGGAGCGGCGCTGGGCGCCCGGGTGGTCTCGGCGGGGACCGTCATGCCACCAGACTCGCACTGGTGCCCCCCGCTGGGCAAAGAAGGCTTGCCTCACCCGGAGGCGAGCGGCCTCAGCCGGCCCAGTCCGGCAACGCCCGGCACACTGCGTACGTCGCGGTGCTCACCCCGGCGGCGAGCGCGCTTCCCCACGCCATGTCGATCGGCACGATCGAGAACGGGAAGTCGCGCAGCACGGCAAGGTTGGTCAGGTCCCACGTGGCGTAGGTGACCAGACCGAAGAACGCGCCGGCGAGCAGGGCCCGTGTCCAGGAGCCGTCGGCGACGGCGGGGTGGATTACGAAGAACACCAACCCGGCCACGAACAGGGCGTAGAAGGCGACAGCCGCCACCAGGTTGGGCGAGTCGGCCAACAGCGAGCCCAACCGGTCGTTGTACACGCTCTTGGCCACGGTGCCCAACCAGATGAAGTCGAGCAAGGTGAACACCAGGGCGGCGACGACGTACTGGACGACCCACGAGGACACCGGCATGGACCCGATTGTGCCCAGGGGGGCCAAGGGCTGCTTCGATGGAGGGGTGCAACTCGACCACCGTTGGCCCCTGCCCGACGGTGAGGAGTTGCGCGACGAGCTGATCGCGGCGTACGCCGACCCGGCGCGCGGCTACCACGACCGGCTCCACCTCAGTGAGGTGCTGGACCGGCTCGATGACCTCGAACGAGCCGGCACCCCGTTTCCGGCCGTGACCGTCCGGCTCGCGGCCTGGTTCCACGACGCCGTCTACGACGGAGAGCCCGAGGACGAGGAGCGATCGGCGCACTGGGCCGAGACGGCGCTGGTCGGCCTTGTCGACCCCCACACCGTCGGCGAGGTCGCCCGCCTGGTGCGGATGACGGCGACGCACCGGCCCAGCGAGGCCGACCCCGCCGGAGCCGCCCTCAGCGACGCCGATCTGGCGATCCTGGCCGCAGCGCCCGAGCGGTACGCCAGGTACGTCCTCACCGTGCGTCGGGAGTATGCCCAGGTGCCCGACGATGCGTTCGCCGCGGGGCGGGCCGCGGTGCTGCGCGGTCTGATGTCCAAGGAGTTCCTGTTCCACACCCCCCACGCACGGAGTCGATGGGAAGGAACCGCGAGGGCCAACATCGCGGCGGAGCTGGAGCGGCTCACCGCCTAGCGGCCCTCAGGTCCTCGGTCATGGAGCAGTAGTCCGTTCGGGCGGCCGGACCACCCGTCGGGGCCATTTCCGGCGGGCAGGCGTCACGCAGCGAGTAAAGCGCCGTTCCCCTAGTACACGACGGCGCCAGGGACGGCTCCGGCTCAGGACTCGGGAGACAGACATGACGATTCGCGAAGCAGCTCACCAGCTCGACCTCAGTGTGTGGCGCACCTGGCAGCTCTGCGCCAGCGGGGTGATCCCCAGCTGGGAGAAGCACGGCAAGATGTATGTCCACCCGGATGCGGTGGCGTCCTACTCCAAGAACTTCGCGCCGCTGCCCGACGGGCGGCACGCGATGGCCACGGCGGTCTGAGCCTCCCGGCCGAATCCCCCGGCCGAATCCCCCGAGTGGATCAGACCATGGCCCCCACGGGCACATAGCTGAGGCCGGGGAAGATCTTCGAACGCTGTCCCGCAACGTCGGCCGCGAACCGGCTCTTCAGGATCTCCCACAACACGCTGCGGTAGTCCTGGGCAAACGAGACGTCCCCCTCGTTCAGGTTGGTCAGGTGGGTCCAATCACCCCGCACGCCGCCGCCGTTGACACCTGCCCCGAGGAGCAGCATCGCGTTGCCGTAGCCGTGGTCGACACCGCTCTCCGCACCCGAGCCGTTCTGAGTGACCCGGCGCCCGAACTCGCTGATCGTCACGAGCGTCACCCGTGAACCGGCGGCACCGAGATCGTCGAAGAACGCCTTGAGCGACCTCGCCAGGTGGTCGAGGTGGTCATACATCCAGCCACCCGGCTGCGGACGGCCCAGGGCGGTGTGCATGTCCCAGTCGCCGTAGTCGATGGTGATCATCTTCGCGCCGATGTCCGCCTTGATCAGCACCGCGGTGTTGGCGAGAACGTCTTGCAGCGCTCCGGCGGGGTACTTCGCCAGTTCGGGGTCCAGGTCGGTACCCGCCACGTCTGAGAGCCGGTTCACCGCAGCCAGCGCGGTGGTCATGCCCGCACTCATCTCCGTGCCCTTGCCGCCCCAGATCTTCTTCAGCGACGTGCCGGCGCTGACGTCGTTCCAGACGGTGGGCAGCGTGAGGTTGTTGACCGAGTTCGCCCCGAGAGCGGCTGCGGGACCCTGCAGCGCGGTCGGCAGCATGCTGCTGCCGAACTGGATCTGCTCCTCCGGGAGCGCGGCCGGGTCGAGGCCGACGACCCGGTTGATCCAACCCACTCGGGCGTTCGAGCCCGGATGGGCCTCCTCGACCTCCTCCATGGCGTCGAAGTGGCTGCGGTTGGGCATCGGCAGACCGACACCGTGGACGGCGCCGAACGTGCCGGCCGACCACATCGGCACCAGCGGCGCCAAGGCCGGATGGAGGCCCCAGTCACCGTCGCCGCCGACCAGCTGGCCCGTGGGGATGGCCAGGTCCGGTCGCTTGGCCGCGATGACCTCCTGGTCGATGGAGTTCTTGGGTACGACGATGGACAGGCCGTCCGAACCGCCACGCAGCGACAGGACGACGACGACGTTGCCGCCGGGCGCGGCGCCGTACGCCACCGACCGGTAGGTGTCGCCGAACAGCGACGCGGCGGCCACGGCACCCGTGGCGGCGGCGGCTCCGGCCAGCAGCCGACGACGGCTGAGGGCGAAGTCGGGGCAGCCGCAGGGGCGAGCGGGAGCAGCGCCGTCGGCGACGGTCGCGGGGGTCAGGTTGGTGGTCATCGCTTCTCCTCAGCGAGTCATGTGGGCCGGGGAGCCGAGCAAGGCCATCAGCACCTGCCGAGTGCGGTTGGTCATGTCGGAGGCGGTCACGGTTCGTGAGAGCGGGATGCCGGTCCGGATCGCGATGCCGTCCTTGAGCCGCGCGTTGGGTGCCTCGCCGAGCAGCTTCTTGCCCATGTGGTCGACGACCTGACCGAACCTGGCCGGCAGCGGCGGTAGCCAGGACTCGTCGGAGGGGTACTTCGCGTCGTCGCGCGGCCACCAGCGCTGAGCCAGAGAACGCTGCACCTCCAGGGAGTCCAGGGCCCGGCCCGGGCTGGCCCAGGCATCGTTGACCTCAGGGAAGCCGTTGGGCGCCGGCCAGCTGTAAGGCGTCATCCCCTGCCCCTGCCCGGTCCAGTAGATGGCGTTGGCGAAGGAGCTGTCGCGTACCGGCTTGCGTGGCTTGATGCCCAGGGCTCGGATGGTCGCCAACGTCTCCTCGAGCGGCGAGCGCACCTTGTCATTGGCCGAGGAGGCGAACTCGGGGTGCGAGACCATCGTGCGCAGCGTGGCCTTGATGTCGGTACCGGAGCGGCGGAAGGTGGTGGCGACGGCGTTGACCAGCGCCGGCGACGGGTCGTCGTGGACGAACTTCACGCAGAGTCGACGCGCCAGCCGCTTGGCGGTGGCCGGGTGGTGGGCGAGGTAGCGCAGGTACTTCTTCGTGGCGGCGCGCCCGTCGTGCTGACGGTTGGCCGCCTTGAAGCCGAGCACCTTGATCGTGCCGGTCCAGTGGGCGTCCGGGTCGTAGTAGGCGCGGAACGACGGCCAGTAGAGGTCGACGCGGTAGCCGGTCAGCATCCGGCTCGACATCTTCACGTCGCGCTCGCTGTAGCCGGCCTGGATGCCGACCGAGTGGAGCTCAAGGAGCTCACGACCGAGGTTCTCGTTGGGCGCGTCCTTGGTGGAGGTCGCGTTGTCGAGGTAGAGACCCATGCAGCTGTGGGTGGTCGCCGCCACCAGCATGGTGTCGAAGCGTCCCAGAGCGTTCGCGCGGATCATCGCGTCGTAGGAGATCCGGTAGGGCCAGGCCAGGTCATCGCCCGGCGGCACGTGCAACAGGTTGGACCAGAAGTCCACCATCACCTCGTGCAGCTGGTGGGAGGAGTAGAGCCGCCGCATCATCGTCCAGCGGCCGAAGTCGGCCATGACCACCCAGGCGGGCGCGACGCCGGAGCCGTTGCGGTCCCACAGCGCCTTCGGCTTGTACCAGAGGTCAGGGAACCACGGCTTGACCTTGGCACCGGCCGCATCCTTGATCCGGTGGGGCTTCAGCTGGCTGTCGAACCACGCACGTCCGCCGCCCTCGCCGCGCTACCTGCTTGGCCAGCGCCGCGTTGTGGCCGTAGCTGAAGCGGTTCACGAAGTGGCGGTCGCGCGCGTTCAGGAGAGGGGTGGGCACGGGGGGTGGCCTCCTGAGGCGAAGGTGAAGAAGCTCGGCTGACCTTAGCGTTCATCGATGATGGCACCGGCCGCCCCGTCCGACCGGGCTTTCCCGGGCGTTCGCAGACCCGTCTAGTCAACCCCGCTTGCGGCGGCGGAGACCGGCGCGCAGGAGCCGCGCGACGAGCTCGCGGGAGCTCACCGGGACGGCGCCGGCCGCCACGAGGCGGTCGTAGTACTCGTCGGGAACGTCGTAGTGGTCCCGATCGAAGCCCCGCTGCGGGATGCCCGCGGCGCGGGCGAAGTCGTGCAGCTCGCCGTACGACGTGTCGCTGGCCAGGTGGGACCACAGCCGCCCGTGCTTGGGCACGAGGGGCGGATCGATCAGGACCGTCATCTGTCCCCGCCGGCGGCCCCGCCGTCCACCAGGAGGCGCCACGAGCGCACCAGCGCGGAGTCGACGTAGGCCTTGTCCGAGCCTCCGGGGCGCGCCTGCCGGTCGATGTGCACCTGCTGCACCCCGACGCGCAGGAACCAGGGCACCTGCTCGGCGCTGAGCCCTCCTGCCGGCATCAGCAGCCGGGCCACGTCGGTGTCGGACTCGGCCCGGGCGAGCAGGTCGTCGTAGCCCTGGGCCAGGCCCTGCACAGACCCGGCCGAAGCCACTGCGGTCAGCCCGGGCAGGCCGACGACTCGTCGCCAGGCTCGGCGGGTGTCGAGGCAGGTGTCGATGGCGCGGTGGAAGGTCCACGGCACGCCCGGCAGCGCTTCGGCCAGCGCGACGCAGGTGCGCGCATCGACCTCGAGGTCGCCGTCGAGGAAGCCGAAGCTGACACCCTCGGCGCCCAGCGCCAGGTACTCCTCGGCGAGGCCGACCAGCCTCACGAACTCCCCGCCGGTGGTGGAGTAGCCGTCGCTGAGCCGGAGCATGAGACGCACCGGGCGGTCGCTCTCGCGGAGCACCGCCGAGGCTACGGGCAGGTCCGGCGAGCGGCCATCGCCCACACAGAGGAAGAGTCGGTCGGCGCCACCCTCGAGCGCTCCGGGCACGTCACGGACCTGCGCGACCTGTACCTCGAGCAGCACACCCATGTGCCGCACTGTAGGGCCCCGGTGCCCCGGCCGGTCAGCGCGCCCGCCCGGGTCGGCTGATCAGACCACGGGACGGCGCAGACGGGGCCGGAGCACAATGGGGGTCATGGACGAGTCGTGGTTCGGGTCAGCCCGCGCGCGAGTCCTGGCTGATCTTCAGGCCCGGGGTCTCGACAGCGCGGCGGCGGTCTCAGCGCTCGAGGACTCCTTGGCTCAGCGGCGGTGGTGGGCCGAGCAGTGGCCCGCCGGCGCGGAGTACGTCGCCGGACTGGTCGCCCAGGACGTGCAGGACGCCCTCTTCGACTCCGTGGGTCGCTGGCCGGAGTGTCTGACCTGTGCCGAGGCCGGCCTGGTTCATTCGCTGGCCCTGCATCCGGACCTGGGCGGGCCCGACCCCCACTGGGTCTGTGAGGAGGCGGGTCGCGAGGTCGGCCCCCTGGGTGGCCTGCTTCCCTGGTGACTGCGAGTCCGCGGGTGTCGCATCACCGAGGTCACCCTGTGGTACGGGGCGAGCCGCCTCAGGTCTCCTCGCCGAGCTGCACCCACATGGTGAAGCGGTCGGCGCGGTAGGTGGATCGGGAGACCTCGACGGTCACGTCGCCGCACCAGGCCCGGCGGGAGACCCGCAGAACCGGATCCCCGGCCTCGATCTCGAGCATCTCTGCCTCGTCCTCCTGGGCGAGGTCGGCGGTGATGGAGTCCTCCGCCCAGTCCGGCCGGAGTCCCCGGGCCGTGAGGGCGTCGGTGAGGGTCGTGGGCATGTGCTTCTCCAGGAAGCCCGGAAGCAGCACCTCGTTGAGGAAGGAGTCCTGGACGCACATCGCGGCGCCATCGGCGCGGCGCAGCCGCCGCCAGTGGAGCACCGCGTCGCCCTCGGTGATGCCGAGCGCGCGGGCCACGCCCGGGCCGGCCTGCTCGAGGCGGGCCAGCAGGGTCTGTGACTCCGGCTGCAGCCCGCGTCGCCGCATCTCCTCGGAGTAGCCGACGGGTCGCTGCAGGCGTCGTCGCGGGCGCGCGACGAACGTGCCCTTGCCGGGCATCCTCTCCAGCAGTCCCTCGCTCACCAGGGCGTCCATCGCCTGGCGAACAGTCATCCGGGCGACTCCGAACCGGGTGACGAGCTCCCTCTCCGAGGGGGCTGGATCGCCGGGCTCGAGCCCGTCGACCAGCGTCCTGACGTACTCACGCACCTGGACGTGCTTGAGTGCGCGGCTGCGCGTCACCATCACATCGTCCACGCGCGGAACTTTAGGTCGCAGCGGCTGTCCGTGTCCGGGGAATGCGGAAACCGGGGTCATTCGGTGGCTATGGCACGCAACACGTCCAGCCGTCCGGCCCGGCGGGCCGGAAAGACGGCCGCGACGACGCCGATGAGCACGGACAACGCGAGGAACCACCCCAGCTCGGAAGCCGGCACGCTGATCACCTCGAGCCCCTGGTCACGCAGCGAGTACATCATCGCCATGCCGAACCCGAGACCGAGGAGAACGCCGAGCACGGCGCCGAGGACCGCGATCACGACCGACTCGAGCACGATCATCCGGCGCAGCTGGCCCCGGGTGAGCCCGATGGCCCGCAGCAGACCCACCTCGCGGGTTCGCTCGATGACCGACAGTGCCAGCGTGTTGACGATGCCGAGCACGGCGATGAGCAGCGCCAGGCCGAGCAGCGCGTAGATCATCAGGACCAACTGGTCGATAGGGGCCCGCTGCTCGTCGGCGAAGCCCGCCTGGTCGTTCACCGTGACGATCGGCAGCTCCTTGACGACGTCCTTGAGCGCTTGCTCGGTCTCCGGGGAGGTGCCGTCGGTGTCCACGATCAGGAAGTTGTCGGCGTCGGGCAGGCCGGCGTCGAGGAGCGTCTGCGGGTCTGTCAGCAGCGGGAACGCGACGATGGGTGTCGCGACGAAGACGCCGACGACGGGGTATGTCGCGGTCTGGCTCGTCAGGTCAGCCTCGATGGAGTCGCCGACCGTGAGGTCGTGATCGGCGGCGTACTCGTCGGAGATGACGACGGTGCCAGGGGCCAGGTCGTCGAGCGACCCCTCGACCATGTCCAGGTCCAGGACATCCTTGATGCTCTGGGGGTCGGCCGCCGCGATCCCCTGTCTCTCGCCCTCGACTTCTCCGAACCCCCAGCGCTGGCTCACGACATGCTGGACGCCGGGAACGGCCGCCATGTCCTCGGCGACGGTGGTGCTGAACGGGTTGCCGACCAGGCTGCTCACGACGTAGTCACCGACGAAGTTGTCGGCGATGATCTTGTCGACGCTGCCCTTGGCCGAGTCGCCGACGATGGCCATCGTGCTGGCCAGGGCGAGCCCGATCATCAGCGCGGAGGCGGTGGCGGTGGTGCGGCGCGGGTTGCGCAGGGAGTTCTGGCCGGCCAGGTTGCCGACCGCTCCGAAGGCCGTGGCCCACAGTCGTCGGGCGCCGGCCAGGAACGGCTTGCTGATCACAGGACTCACCGCCGCGACCCCGAGCAGGACCGCGAGGATCCCGAGTCCCAGCACCCAGCCGCCACGCGGGACATCGGTGAACAGGCCGGCGGCCATCGCGACCACACCGGCCGCGACCATGAAGGTCCCCGCGACCACCCGGCGGTGCAGAGCGGCGACCGGCATGGCGACGTCGTCGCGCAGCGCCTGGACGGGGGCGATCCGGGTGCTCCGGAACGCCGGCAGGAGTGCGGCCACCATCGTGACGGTGATGCCCACGGCGTAGGCGGCGACGACGGTGCGAGGCTCGAAGACCAGCGACTGCCCCGACAGGTCGAGACCGATCGTCGCGAAGATGGCCCGGATCCCGAGCGCCATCAGCACCCCGAGGCCGAGCCCGAGCGTCGACCCGAGCAGGCTCATCCCGAAGGCCTCGAACAGCACCGAGGTCATCACCTGGCGTCGTGAGGCGCCCATCGCGCGCAACAGCGCGAGCTCCCGGCTGCGTTGGGCGATCAAGATCGAGAAGGTGTTGAGGATGAGGAAGGAGCCGACGACCAGCGAGATGCCGGCGAAGATCAGCAGGAAGATCCGGATGAACGAGATCGCCTCGAGCAGGTCGCTGGCCACCTCGTCGGCAGCGGCATCGCCGGTGAGAGCCTCCGCACCGTCGGGAAGCATCGCGGCGACGCGTGACTGCAGCTCCTCCTGCGAGACGCCGTCCTCGGCGGTCACCCAGACGTCGTTGAAGCGGTTCTTGCCCTTGAGGAACAGCTGCTGCGCGGTGTCGAGGTCGAATGCAGTGACGGAAGCCCCGTTGAGAGAGCCGCCGTCGCGGTATCCGGACAGTCCCACGACGCGCGCCTCGATCACCGCCTGGGCGCCCGCGGTGACGATGCGCGCCAGCTGGCCGACCTGGTAGCCCGCCTTCTTGGCCGTCGCCTCGTCCAGGACCACCTCGCCCTCCTTCTCCGGCGCCCGTCCCTGCACCACGGTCAGCCCCTCGAGACCATGACCGGCCGGGGCATCGGACCAGCTCACGCCGATGCCGGGCGGCCCCTGGCCACCGACGGCCTTGCCGTCGGTGCCGACGACGTAGACGCCGAAGGCGCTGACGTTGCCGTCGGCCCGCGCCGCACCATCGACCGCGGCCAGCTCGGTGACCAACGAGGCCGGCAGGGTCCTGGTCGAGGGCGTCCCGTCCCCGGTCTGGCCACCCTCGGGCCGGACCACGACGTCGCCGACCGTCGAGGCGAACAGAGCGGTGAAGCTGCGGCTCAGGGTGTCGGAGAAGACCAGCGAGCCGGCCACGAAGGCCACCCCGAGGATGATCGCGAAGGTGCTGAGCAGCAACCGCAGCTTGCGGCCGAGCAGGCTCTTCCAGGCGACGCGGAACATCAACGCTCCCCGGCGGGGGGCGCGGTCATCGAGGCCATCACGTCCAGCACGCGCTCCCGGGTCGGGTCGCGCATCTCGTTGACGACCCGACCGTCGGCCAGGAAGACCACGCGATCGGTGTAGGCAGCCGCGACCGGGTCGTGCGTCACCATCACGACCGTCTGGCCGAACTCGTCGACGCTACGGCGCAGCAGCTCGAGCACCTCGGCCCCGGAGTGCGAGTCGAGGTTGCCCGTCGGCTCGTCGGCGAAGACGATGCGCGGTCGGCTGACCAGCGCCCGGGCCACGGCGACGCGCTGCTGCTGGCCACCGGACAGCTCGCTGGGCTTGTGGCTGAGCCGGTCCCCCAGCGCCACGGTGTTGATCACCGAGGTGTGCCACTCCTGGTCGGGCTTGCGGCCCGCGATCGCCAGCGGAAGCAGGATGTTCTCACCGGCGGTGAGCGTCGGGACCAGGTTGAAGCTCTGGAAGACGAAGCCGACCTCCTCGCGCCGCAGCAGGGTCAGTGCCTTGTCCTTGAGCCCCGTGAGGTTCTGCTTTCCGACGAAGACCTCCCCCGAGTCGGCAGTATCGAGGGCGGCGAGGCAGTGCATCAGGGTGGACTTCCCCGAACCGCTCGGCCCCATCACGGCGGTGAACTCACCGGCATACAGGTCCAGGGTCACGTCGTCGAGCGCGCGCACGAGCGCATCGCCCGAGCCGTAGGTCTTCGTCAGCTCGCGCACCCGGGCGGCGGGAGTGGCGTCCTGGGGGTCGGTCGTGGCCGGATGAGCAGCGTTGGTCATGGGCACACTCTTGCAAGTCGCTCCTGAGCTCGGCCACAGGATTCACCGTGTCCTCACCCCGACGCGACCCCGAGACACCCCCGAGAAGCCGTAGTCGAACGGGTGTTCGATATCCTGGTAGCCTCGGGGCGTGGACTTCCAGGGCACCCTGTTCGACACCGGCACCGGCCTGGCGCCGCTGACCCGGCACGTGGAACGGACCCGGCTCACCCACGGGGCCTGGGTCGACGTCCGCCCTAACTGGGTCGCAGAGGCCGACGACGTCCTCGCGGCCCTGCGCCGCGAGGTGCCGTGGCGCGCGGAGCGTCGGGCCATGTACGACCGCGTGGTCGACGTCCCCCGCCTCGTGGCGGTGTACGGCGCGGGCGAGGCGCTGCCGCATCCCCTGCTGGCGACGGCGCGCGCTGACCTCAGCGCCCACTACCGCGATGAGCTCGGCGAGGAGTTCGTGACCGCGGGCTGCTGCTACTACCGCGACGGACGCGACTCGGTCGCCTGGCACGGCGACACCATCGGCCGGGGCAGCCGTCAGGACACGCTCGTGGCGATCGTCAGCTTCGGGGATCCTCGAAGACTCACGCTGCGACCCCGCGGCGGCGGGTCCGCGACGGGCTTCACGATGGGCCACGGCGACCTGCTGGTTATGGGTGGCTCCTGCCAGCGGACCTGGGAACACGCCGTCCCCAAGGTGGCCCGGGCCGGTCCGCGGATCTCCGTGCAGTTCCGCCCGCTCAACGTGTTCTGACGGTCGCTCACATGAGCCCGGGAACTCTTGCTGGGGCACGACCTCGCAAGCATGCTGGAAGCAGGAGGCAATTCCCCCGGCTTCAGGAGGCTGCCATGAGCGCCGCGACGCACCCCGAGCGGCTGCGTCAACCGCGCACCGAGGAGGTGCTCTCCGCGCTGGAGCACCACGGCCTCCTCGACCCCGCGAAGCACAAGGAAGCGGCCGAGGTCGTCGACCGAGTTGGCAGTGACCGGTCTGCGGAGCAGGCGACGCTGCGCCGCGTCCTGGCCGAGGTGGCCGGGTACGTCGGTGCCGCGTTCGTCGCGGCCGCGATCGCGGTCTTCTTCGCGCCGCGCTGGCTCGACATCCCGCTGGCCGGGCGGATCGGACTGCTGACCGGTGCGGCCGTCATCCTCGCGGCGGCCGGGGTCATGGTGGGCGTCACCGGCGAGGGCCTCAGGTCGCTGCGCACCACTGAGGGCGCCCTGCGCCGCCGCCTGGCCAGCGTGCTGTTCACGGGCGCGGCGGTGGGCGGCGCCGCCGCCGTCGTCGTGTACCTCATCGACCGGGTGGGCGACGACGAGGCCACGAAGGGCTCCTTCATCGGCATGGGTGGCGCCCTGACCCTGCTCGTTCTGGCCGCGATCGGCTACGCCCTCGCGCCCACCCTCCTGGGCCAGGCCACGATAGCCGCGGCGGCCGGCTACGCAGTGATGTTCACCTGGGACTCATTCGGTGACGTGACGGCGCTCAGGGTGGGCCTGAGCTTCCTGGCGATCGGCATCGTCTGGGTGGCCCTGGCCGAGTCCAGGATCTGGCGCGAGCTGCTAGCGGCCCGCTTGATCGGCTCGGTCTTCCTGCTGATCGGGGCCCAGGCCTTTCTCGACGCCCACGCCTGGCTTGCCTACACGTCCACCGTGCTCGTCGGCATCGCTGGCTTCGCGCTGTATGTCCTGCGACACGCCTGGCCGTATCTCGCGTTGGGGGTCGTCGCCGTGACGCTGGCAGTGCCCGAGGCCCTGCTCGATTGGACCGAGGGCTCCCTCGGCACCGCGGCCGCCCTGCTCGCCGCAGGTGTCACGCTTCTCGGGGCCTCGCTCGTCGGCATGCGCCTGCGTCGCGAGGTGCAGTCGGAGGGCAGGACCTGACCCCGTCCGCTGCCGCGTCGGCGTCGGCGTCGACTCAGAACCGCACTTGGGGGGCTTGCTCGTGGCCCTCGGGAGCGTCGTAGAAGGTGCGCGCCTTCACCGCGGCCATGCCACTGAAGAACATCCACGGGATCGTGCGCACGAGGGTGTTCAGCCGGGCGACGGCGTCGTTGTAGTACTGGCGGGCGAAGGCCAGCTGCCCTTCGGTGTCCGCCAGCTGGCGCTGGAGGTCCTGGAAGTTGGCCGACGCCTTGAGGTCGGGGTAGGCCTCGGCGACCGCGTTCACCCGCACCAGCGCCTGCTGGAGGGCGGCCTCGGCCGCAGCCTTGGCAGCGACGTCGGAGCCGGCCGCAGCCCGCTGGACCCCGGCTCGCGCCTCGGTCACGGCCTCGAACACCTCTCGCTCGTGCGTGGCGTAGCCCTTGACGGTCTCAACCAGGTTGGGAATCAGGTCGGCCCGCCGGGTCAGCTGGACGTCGATCCCACCCAACGCCTCTTGGGCACCGATGTCGGCCGTGCGCAGCTTGTTGAAGCCGATGACGGCGAACAGGACGAGCGCGGCGACCAGCAGCACCCCGATGACGAGCACGACTCCGACGAGTCCGGACAGCATGTGAGCTCCTTGGGTTCTCGAGACGCCGTGGGCCGGCACCTCATTGTCGGGGAACGGCTCACCACGAGCCACCACCGCCCCCGCCGCCCCCGCCGCCGCCGGAGAAGCCGCCGCCCCCGCTGGAGCTCTGGGTGGCTTCGTAGGCGGAGATCGCGGAGCTGACGGTGGCGGAGAAGTCGTCGACCAGGTGGTCGACGTACCCGCCCGGTGCGCCGACATAGCCTCCGATGTAGCCCGGCATGGGTGGCTCGGCGCCCATCTCGTCGCGGTACTTCGCGGCCCACGCCTCGGCGCACCCGAGCGCCACGGCCCACGGCAGGTACGCCGTGTAGAGCTCTTCGCGCCCCGAGAACTCGAAACGCTGCATGCTGGACGGCGTCGAGAGCACCCGGTGGAAACCACCGACGCGTGACCACAGGTCCCGCCCCGCCGTGGTCCGCCGCGTGGCGGACCCGGGGAAGGCGAGCTCGACGGCACCGAGCGTGAACAGCCCCGGGATCAGCGCCAGGACCGCCAAGTTGAGCGGGTTGAGCACGAGGACGGCCACCGTGAGGACCAGGCCGCCCAGCACCGCCAGCACTCCGAAGCCTCCGGTGGAGGTCATCAGACCCTCATGGCGCGCCCATTGGCGAGTGCCGGCCTCCAGGGCCGCCTTCTCGCTCTGGAGACGCTTGCCTGCGGCCACGTCCTTGCGACCGGCCTGGAAGCTGGTGCCGGGACCCGAGAGCAGTCCGGCCAGCCGGTGGGTGACCTGGTCGAGTCCGTCCCAGCCGCGGGGCCCGTTCCGATCGGTGATGCGCCAGCCGTCCGACTCGCGGTCCAGGACGACGGCACCGTGCTCCGCGGCCTGCATGACCGAGGCTACGAACGACTCCTTGCCCAGCCGTTCGGTGAAGATGTAGCGACCCTGGGCAGGGCCGACTCCCACAGGCGGGGCGTACTGCAAGGGGAACGCCGGCTTCTGCTCGTGGGTGCGGCGGCTCAGCAGCCACCCGGCGACCCCGGAGCCGACCGCGGCCACCAGGACCAGCACCAGGAGGAAGAGACGGGTGCCGAGCACCGGGTCGAAGCGCTGCGGCCAGGGCACGGCCGACCCGCTGGAGGGTGGCGTGGCCACCGTGGTCTGTAGCGTGACGGGCGTGCGTGGCGGCAGCGGCCCGGCGCGCACGCGCAGGGTGGTCGTGCCCTCCCCGCGCAGGCGGCACCCCGAGACAGCGCCTTGACCGACCGCGCACCGCACGTCGCTCGTGGCCGCGGGCAGCGTGACCGTGAGCCGGGCATCCTCGATCGGCTGTCGCCACCCTCCGGGCACCAGGTTCCAGTAGAACTCGCTGAGCGCCGGGTCCCCGCCTACCGGGAGCAGGACATCGTCGATCCGGTAGCGCAGGACGTAGGTGTGGTCTCCCGGGGCGAGGGTGACGTCGGCCGACCCGATCTTCCAGACCCGGTAGCGACCGCCCCCTTCGCTCAACAGCTCGGCCGGCTCGGCCGCCCCGTCCCGCGAGACGTAGAGGTCGTGAGGTTGCCGCCGTGCGCCGGGGTCGTTCTCGTCTCGGACGTCGAAGAACCGAAAGATGCCGTGCTTCCCGGGGAAGGGGAAGTTCACCGTGAGTGTCTCGACGACGCTCAGCCGGCCGTCGTCGGACACCTCGAACGTCGCGATGTACGACGAGATGGTGGTCTCCTCCGCAACCGGCGTGTCCGAGGAGACCCCGGGGATCACCACCCAGAGCAGGATCCCCACGCCGAGCAGGCCGAGTCCGACCAGACGTAGGAGCCAGCGGAGCATGGGCGGACTCTAGCGTCGGACGTGCAGAGGTGTCAGGCGAGCCGGCGGATCACCCAGACCAGGAACGCCAGTCCGACCAGTGCACCGAGGGCGGGCTTCCAGTAAGCCCGGGCGAGCACCGGCAGCACGACGGTGCCCAGGTCCAGCGCCTCGTCCTGGGGCGGAGCGGCCAGCGCTGGACGGGAGGCGGTCTCGTGACCCAGGGGCGAGACGTCCTCGACCGCTGTCGCGCCGGTCTCCTCGCTGCCCGCTTCGGGAACGGGAGCGGCGACCGGCGCGGCTGCGGACATCTCGGCGGGTGCCTGGGCACCCCCGAGCCGCGTCTCCAGGCAGGCGACGAACTGTCCCAGCAGCTTGTCCGAGACGTCCTGCATCACCCCGCGGCCGAACTGGGCCGGCTTGCCGGTGATGACCAGGTCGGTGAGCACCTCCACCTCGGTGGAGTCACCCGCCGGCGCCAGGGTGAGGGTCACCTTGGCGCCCGCGGTCCCGTTGCCACGCTTGTCCTTCCCCTTCGCGTCGATGACGAACCGGTGGGCTGCGTCGTCACGTTCGATGAAGGTCCCCGACCCGTTGTAGAGCAGTGCGATCGGGCCGAGCTTGACCTTGACGGAGCCCTGGAACGACTCATCCTCGACCGCCGTGAGCTGCGCGCCGGGGAAGCATTCGGCGACGGAGGCAAGGTCGTTGAAGTGCGCCCAGGTGTCCTCGACCGAGGTTGGGACGGTGAAGCGATGAGCCAGCTCCATCCGGTCAGGCCTCCGTGGCCCTCAGGACGGCGCGTCCGGTGAGGACCGTCGCGAGGTGGCGGCGGTAGTCGGCGTCGCCGTTGAGGTCGGAGGGCGGGTTGGTGCCCTCGGCTGCGGACTCGGCTGCTCGGAAGACCCCCTCCTCGGTGTCCACCCCGACGAGCGCAGCCTCCACCGAGCGGGCTCGGATCGGCGTGTTGCCCATGTTCGTCAGGCCCACCCGGGCCTCGCCGATGGCATCGCCGTTCATCCGCACGGTTGCGGCGACCGCGACGATCGGCCACTGATGGGCGACCCTGACGAACTTCTCGTAGTGTGCGCCCCACCCGGTGTGCTTCGGGATGCGAACCTCGGTGAGGATCTCGTCCTCCCCCACCGCGGTCTCGAACAGGTCGACGAAGAAGTCGTCAGCCGACACGGTTCGGGTGCCACCGGCGCCGGCGATCACGAACTCGGCGCCGAGCACCAGCGCGGGAGCGAGCAGGTCACCCGCCGGATCCGCGTGGGTCAGCGCACCGCCGAACGTGCCGCGATGCCGGATCTGGGGGTCGGCCACCTCCGTCACCGCCCGGGAGACCAGGAGCGCATGCTCGCGCACGAGGTCGCTGTCCTGGACCTCCTGATGGGTGGTCATCGCGCCGATGACCAGGGCGTCCCCGTCCTCGCGCACCCCCCGCAGCGAGTCGATCCTGCCGAGGTCGATGACCAGCTCGGGGGCGTTGAGTCGCATCCGGAGGACAGGTAGCAGGCTCTGCCCACCGGCCAGGATCTTCGCGTCGTCGGCCTGACCCAGCACCGACAGCGCCTCCTCGATCGTGGTCGGGGCGACATAGTCGAACATGGCGGGGATCACTGGCCTGCTCCCTTCGCAGCGGTGATGGCTCTCCACACGCGTTGGGGCGTGCACGGCATCGTGATGTCGTTGATGCCCAGGTGACGGATGGCGTCCACGACGCCGTTGACGACAGCAGGCGTCGAGGCGATGGTGCCTGCCTCGCCCACTCCCTTGGTGCCAAGCGTGTTCGACGTGGCCGGGGTGTAGGTGTGGTCCACCTCGAAGCTGATCGTGTCGGCCGCGGTCGGAAGCAGGTAGTCCACGAACGACCCGGACACCAGCGTGCCGGAGTCGTCGTAGACGGCCTCCTCCCAGAGCGCCTGCGCAATGCCCTGGACGAGCCCGCCGTGCACCTGCCCCTCGACGATCATCGGGTTGATGATGTTTCCGATGTCGTCGCAGCAGATGTACTTGCGCATGGTCACCGCGCCGGTCTCGGTGTCGACCTCCATGGCGCACAGATGCGTGCCGTGGGGGTAGTTGAAGTTGATCGGGTCGTACGTCGCCTCGGCGTCCAGCCCCAGCTCGGCGCCCTCGCCGTAGCTGTGGCCGGCGAACGAGGCGAGGGCGAGCTCGCCCAGCGTCTTGCCCTGGTCGGTGCCCCGCACGGTGAAAGTGCCGTCGGCGAACTCGATGTCCTCGACCGACGCCTCGAGCAGGTGCGCCGCAAGCGGCTTGGCCTTCTCGATGACCCGGTCCGCGGCCAGGACCAGCGCCTCCCCGCCGACGACCAGGGATCGGGAGCCATAGGTGTCGAGACCCTTGTGCGCGATCTGCGTGTCGCCGTGGAGCACTTCGACGTCCTCGAACGGGACCCCGAGCCGGTCCGCGACGATCTGGCTGAACGCGGTCTCGTGGCCCTGGCCGTGAGGACTGACGCCCGTGACGACCTCGACCTTCCCGGTCGGCAGCATCCGCACGCTGGCGTGCTCCCAACCCCCGGCGCCGTACCTCAGCGAGCCGAGCACCCGGCTGGGCGCCAGCCCGCACATCTCGGTGAAGGTCGAGACGCCGATGCCGAGCTGGACCTTGTCGCCGCGCTCCCGGCGCTCCTTCTGCTCGGCCCGCATGGCGTCGTACCCGAACATCTCCCTGGCTCGCGCCGTGGCCGCCTCGTAGTTGCCGGAGTCATAGGTCAGCCCCGCGACGCTGGTGAAGGGGAACTCCTCGTGGGTGATCCAGTTCTGCTCACGGATCGCCAGGGGGTCGACCCCGACCTCGGCAGCCAGCTCGTCCATCATCCGCTCGATGGCGAAGGTCGCCTCTGGACGGCCGGCACCGCGGTAGGCATCGGTCCAGGTCTTGTTGGTGAGCACCGACTGCATGCTGAAGTGGTAGGCCGGGAACTTGTAGATCCCGTTGTACATGAACGCGCCCAGCACGGGGGTACCGCCTCCGAGCAGCGCCACATGGGAGCCGAGGTCGACCGTCAGCTCGACCTTGAAGCCGGTGACCGAGCCATCCTTGTCGGCCGCCAGCGTCAGCTTCTGCCACTGGTCGCGGCCGTGATGGCCGGAGACCAGCGACTCGGAGCGGGTCTCGGTCCACTTCACCGGCTTGCGGAGCCGGTGGGCGATCACCATGGAGATGTATTCCTCGGGCGTCGTCTGCAGCTTGCCGCCGAAGCCACCGCCCACATCCGGGGCGATGACCCGGATCTTCGACTCGGGGATACCGAGCACGGCGGCCAGGAGGAACCTCAGGATATGCGGGATCTGGGTGGCGCTCCACATGGTGATCTGCTCGCCGGTCGGGTCGACGACCACCGAGCGCGGCTCCATGAAGGAGGGAATCAATCGTTGCTGGCGGTACTCACGCTCGATGAGGATGCCGTCCTCACGGGCCTGGGCGATCGCCTCCTCGACGTCGCTCCCGGTGCCGGCGGCGGCGGAGTCGAAGACCCAGAGAGCCGACTTGTTCGTGCCCAGGTCCGGATGGGCGAGAACCTTGTCCGCAGCGGCCTCTTTGAGGTCCAGGGCGGCCGGGAGCTCGTCGTACTCCACGTCGACCAGCTCGGCCGCGTCCCGCGCTTCTGCCGCGCTGCGGGCGACGACGACCGCCACGATCTCGCCGGCGAAGGTGGCTCGGTCGACCGCGATCGGCGGGTGCGGCGGGGCCTTCTGGTCCGCGGTCACGGGCCAGGCGTTGGGGACGCTGCCCAGCTCGTCGGCCAGGTCGGCGGCGGTGTAGACCGCCACGACGTTGGTGGCGGCCTTGGCTTGCGCGCTGTCGATCGAGACGATCCTGGCGTGCGCGAAGGGACTGCGCACCATCGACATGTGCAGCATCCCGGGCAGGGCGATGTTGTCGGTCCAGCGGGTGCGGCCGGTGATCAGCCGCTGGTCCTCCTTGCGGCGGCGGTCGCGGCCGATCTCCCGATCGCCTGCCGAGACCCGGTCCTGGGTGGCGGTCATCGCGCACCTCCCGCGGCGTGGAGGACCGACTTCACGATGTTGTGGTAGCCGGTGCAGCGGCACAGGTTGCCCTCGAGCCCGACCCGGACCTCGGCCTCGGTGGGGTTCGGATTCTCGTTGAGCAGGTCGATGGACTGCATGATCATGCCGGGTGTGCAGTAGCCGCACTGGAGACCATGGCACTCACGGAAGGCCTCCTGGACCGGATGCAGCTCACCGTCCTGGGCCACCCCTTCGATGGTGACCACCTCGGCGCCGTCGGCCTGCACCGCGAGGACGTTGCAGGACTTCACGCTCTTGCCGTTGAGGTGAACGGTGCACGCGCCGCAGTTGCTGGTGTCGCAGCCCACGACCGTGCCGGTCTTCCCGAGGGTCTCTCGCAGGTACTGCACGAGCAGCGTCCGAGGCTCCACATCGTCGGACACCGTGGCGCCGTCGACGGTGAGTTCGATCTTGGTCATCCGGTGGCTCCCTTGCCTTCCGAGCTGGTCCGCCGGTCGTCGTACGCCCGGCGGGCGACGGCGGCACGGCCTGGTGAGCAATCCCCCCACCCGCGGGCCGGCCAACCGGCCCACTGTGAGGCAGGTCTCACTCACCTCGACCGTAGCGCTCCTGAGGTTGGCCCATGGTTGGCCCTTCCCGCCGACCCGTCGTGAACTGACGAGTAATACACAGGAGAGCAGGGCGGGAGCCGCCGCGTCGCCGTACCCGAGGCAGACAGATGTGACCCCTCACGCCCCAGATCTGACTCCTCACCAGCCAGATGCGACGCCTCAGCGTCAGCGGCGGGCGGCGGCGAGGCGGCCCTTGAGGAGGGGCGTGGCGGGGTGGGCGATAGCGCTGAGGCGCGCGAGGCAGACCTCCATCACCTCGGTGTCGTACGGAGCGAGCTCGGTGTAGCGCAGCACGGCTGTCGGGTCGGGGTCGGCGATGAGGGCCTCGCGCACCGCCACCGCGACGTACTCCGCGAACTCGGCCAGGGCGGGCGAGTTCGAGCCCGGCAGCAGGTCGCCGCCGTACGCCGCGACGGCCGCGGCCACCCGACCCTGGCGCAGCAGGCCGAGCACCGTGTCGACGTCGGTCAGCACCGGCACCATGAGCCGGTAGGGCCGCGAGGCGAGCTGCCCGCCCAGCGCGCTGCGCAGGTGGGAGACCTCGGCCTTGAGGGTGGACATGGTCACCGACTGGTCGCCGTAGACCAGCGCATGCAGCTGCTCCAGCGACAATCCCTCCGGATGCAGGGCGAGCAGCGCCAGCACCTCGGTTTGACGCCGGTTGAGCAGCAGCCGCTGCCCGTCGAGCCGTGCCTCCGCGTTGCCGAGGAGGGTCAGCACCAGCCCGGGCGTCGCGGCGTCACCATCCGGCAGCGCCGACGGCGCCCGGGTCTCGGGCATCGCCGACTCGATCAGCCGCGCCAGCACCCGCGCCGTCGCCAACCCGATCGGGTGGGTGCGGTCCCAGGTCGTCGACAGGTCGAGAACGCCGAGCTGGGCGCCGGTCCGGGGATCGCGCAACGGCGCCGCCCAGCACACCCAGTTGTGGACGATGGAGGAGTAGTGCTCCGCGCTGAAGACCATCGACGGGGTGCCCTGGCGGGCCGCGATCGCCAGTGCGTTCGTGCCCACCGAGGCCTCGTCCCAGCGACCGCCGGCCACGAAGTTCACCGACTCCGCCTTGCGGCGCATCACCCGACCCCCGTAGGTCCACAGGATGCGGGTCTCCGGGTCAGTCACCGCGAGCACCAGGTCGCCGTCCTCGGCGGTACGGCGCAGCTCGGCCTCGACCCGAGCGACCGCGGTCTGCAGCGGCGACTCCTTCCAGAACTCGGCCGTCTCCTGCTCGTCCGCGAGCGGCGCCTGGGTCACCTCGGACGCGAGGGCCGCCTGCGACATCTCCCAGCTCCGCAGAATCTCTGGACGCACCGCTGCCGCGGCGTCGTCACCATGCTCGACGAAGCTCGTCCACGCCCGGACCGCAGCCAGCCGCCGGTCGCTCAGGTCGTCGCTCCAAGCCGCCATGGGCACCTTCCGATCCGACGACGGACCCCGGAGACCCGGAGCCGCTGACCGATGACACCGCCTCGTGTGACGGGGGTCACGGTAGCGCGGCGACCCAAGGTCCCCGCAAGGGTGCGATGCCCTCAGTGGTGGATGCGCCCGTCGGTCTCCGCCAGGCTGCGACCGCTTCCACCCCATCGTCCGGCGATGATCTCCGCAGCGATGCTGACGGCCGTCTCCTCGGGAGTGCGCGCCCCGAGGTCCAGCCCGATGGGCGAGGACAACCGCTCGATCTCCTTGTCGGAGAGACCGGCCTCGCGCAGCCGTTCCAGCCGGTCCTCGTGAGTGCGCCGCGACCCCATCGCCCCCACGTAGGCCACCTCGCTCAACCGCAACGCCACCTCGAGCAGCGGCACGTCGAACTTCGGATCGTGCGTGAGGACGCAGAGCACGGTGCGCGCGTCGATCCGACCGGCCTCGACCTCCGCACCCAGATAGCGGTGGGGCCAGTCCACGACGACCTCGTCGGCGTCGGGGAACCGGGTCGCCGTGGCGAACACGGGACGGGCGTCGCACACGGTCACGTGGTAGCCCAGGAAGGACCCCACGCGCGCCACGGCCGCGGCGAAGTCGATCGCTCCGAAGACCAGCATCCGCGGCTTCGGCGCGAAGGCCCAGACGAAGACCTGCATCCCCTCGCCCCGACGCTCCCCGTCGGGACCGTAGGTCACGGTCGCGTTGTGGCCCAGCGACAGCAGCCCGAGGGCGTCGTCGCGCACCGCCTCGTCGGCCCGCTGGCTGCCGAGCGTCCCGGTCGACTCCCCTACCTCGGCGGTCGCCTCGCCCGCCAGAGCCGAGCCCCCGGTCTCGGGGCGGACGAACAGCCGCCGGCCGACCCAGGTCTCGTCGGGGTGAGCGATGACGGTGGCGACGGCGACCGGCCGGCCGCGCTCGACGTCGTCGGCCAGGTCCTCCAGCTCGGGGAACGTCTCCTGGTTCACCTTCTCGACGTACACATCGAGGATGCCGCCGCAGGTCAGCCCCACCGCGAACGCGTCGTCGTCCGAGACGCCGTACCGCTCGAGGACGGGGACGCCGGACTCGATGACGGCCTGACCGACGTCGTAGACGGCGCCCTCGACGCAGCCGCCGGACACCGACCCGACCGCTTCGCCGCCGGGCCCGACCAGCATGGACGCCCCAGCGGGACGGGGGGCGGACTGGAAGGTCGCCACGACCGTACCCACGCCCACGGTCTCGCCGGCCCGCCACCAGGCCAGCAGCTCGGACAGCACGTCACGCATGCGCGATCACCTCGGTCAGCTCGGCGAAGGTCGCCAGCGAATGGCCGGCGACGAAGTCGTCCACGTGGGGCAGCACCGCGACCACGCCGGACTGCACAGGTTCGTAGCCCGGCTTGCCCCGGTGTGGGTTCACCCACACGACGCGGTGGGCCAAGCGGCGTAGCCGGGCCATCTGCTCGGCCAGGAGCGTGGGGTCGCCGCGCTCCCAGCCGTCGCTGAAGATGACGACCACCGCGCCGCGCGCCAGTCCGCGCTGGCCCCAGCGGTCGTTGAAGGCCTTGAGGCCCTCACCGAGACGGGTGCCGCCCGCCCAGTCGGGGACGGCCCGGCCGGCGGCGATCAGTGCCCGCTCGGGGTCGCGATGGGCCAGGGCTCGGGTCACGCACGTCAGGCGCGTCCCCGTGGTGAACACCTCGACGGGCCCGTCCGTGGCGGTCACCAGCCGGTGGCACAACCGCAGCAACGCATCGGCGTACTTGCTCATCGAACCGGACACGTCGACCAGCAGCACCACCCGGCGCGGTCGGGTGCGCCGCTGCCGCCAGGCGATCTCGCCGGGTTCGCCCATCCGGCGCACGGCGGCGCGCAAGGTACGGGCCGCGTCGACCTGACCTCGCCGGTACGGCGTGCGTCGGTGCGCGCGGCGACGGGGCGTCCGGGGCTCGAGCGAGGCGAACATGGCCGCCAGCAGTGCCTTCTCCGCCGTGCTGACCTCGGCGATGTCGCGGTGCCGGAGCACCTCGGCAGCGCTCGCGAGCGCCTGAACCTGGTCGGCGTCCCCCGACTCACCGGTCGCGGAGTCGTCCTCGGGGAGCGGTGCCTGCGTGAGCTCGGTGCGCTGCTGGCGTGGCTGGGGTCGTGGCAGACCCTCGGGAGCGAGGAACCAGGCCTCGAAGACCTGCTCGTAGCGCGTCAGGTCGTCCGGGCACGAACACAGGGTGGCCCGCCCCGCCCAGTAGACCGCCGCCTGGTCGTCGAGCCCGACCAGGGATGCCGCGGTCAGCCAGGTCCGGGACCGGTCCGTCGTGACCGGAACGCCCGCGGCGCGCAGCGCCCGCGCGAACCCCATCAGCACCTCGTCCGCACCGTGACCCGGGCCGGCGCCCGCGTGCGTCGTGTGGCCCCCAACGGCAGAACTTTCGGCCGGCCGCGCGTCGTTCGTGACCATTCGACGACCCCGGTCAGCCGGCCAGCAGCCGGTCGAGGGCGTGCTTGACCCGGTCGGTGTCCTCGCGATACTTCACCACAGCCCCGAGCGTCGCCGCAGCCGTCTCCAGGTCGAGCTCGGTGGCCCCCAGCCGCTGCAGGGCCCGCACCCAGTCCAGGGTCTCGGCCACGCCCGGAGGCTTGAGCAGATCCTCGCGGTCGCGCAGCTGCTGGGTCGCGTGCACCACCTGGCGGGCCAGCTCCTCGGAGACGCCCGGCTCACGCGACCGCACGATCTCGACCTCGCGCTCGAGACCCGGATGGTCGATCCAGTGGTAGAGGCAGCGGCGCTTGAGCGCGTCGTGGAGCTCGCGCGTGCGGTTCGAGGTCAGCACGACCACCGGCGGGTGCGCCGCCTGCACCGTGCCCAGTTCCGGGATCGACACCTGGTACGTCGAGAGCACCTCCAGCAGGAACGCCTCGAACTCGTCGTCGGCGCGGTCCACCTCGTCGATCAGCAGCACCGACGGCGACTCGCGCAACGCCCGCAACACCGGCCGGGCCAACAGGAATCGTTCGTCGTAGAGGCTCTTCTCGGTCTCTTCCACGTCGCTGGCATCACCGCCGACGGCCTCGAGGGTCCGCAGGTGGAGGATCTGGCGCGGGAAGTCCCAGTCGTAGAGCGCCTGGCTGGCGTCGATGCCCTCGTAGCACTGGAGCCGGATCAGCGGGCAGTCCAGCAGGTCGGCCATCGCCTCGGCCAGACTGGTCTTGCCGGTGCCGGGCTCTCCCTCCAGCAGCAGCGGGCGTTGCATCGCCAGGGCCAGGAACGCGATCGTCGCCAAGGCGTCGTCGGCGAGGTAGCCGGTCTGCCCCAAGCGCTCTCGCACCTCCGTAGGGCTGCCCGGGAGCGCACCCGCCCTCCCGGTGCTCACCTCTGGCGCCGACATGCCGGCGATCGTACGCCGACCAGGGTTGCCCAGCGGTTGGCCCAGCGGCTGACCCCAGCGGCTGACCCCAGCGCTTGGCCAAGCGGCCAGGCAGACCTAGCCCGTCGGCAGGTCCTCGCCGAGGACGTCGACGTCGACGCCGGTCGCCAGATCGCCACACTCCACGAGGACCGGGGCCTGCTGGGCCAGGTAGTCGCGCGCGCCTCGGTCGCCGGACGAGGTCGCCAGCACCCCTGGCCAGTGATGCCGCCCGAGGAGCACGGGATGCCCCGGCACCCCGGCGTACGACGCCCGCGCGAGCGCCGAAGGACCAGCCCCGCTGTCCAGCACCCGGCGCACCACCTCCGGGCCGACGTCAGGGAGGTCCACGAGGTGCAGCAGCGCCGCATCGCCCTCGACGAGGAACCCGAGGCCGGCGCGGAGGGAGGCGGACATGCCCGAGCGCCAGCTGGGTGTCGTGATGACGTCGACCGGCACAGCGTCGAGCAGCTCGCTCGCTTGCTCCGCGGCGGCACCGAGCACCACCACCACGCGGTCGCAGCCGCCGGCGTCCAGCGCCGCCGTGGCGCGCAGCAGCCACGACGTGCCGTCGGC
Source organism: uncultured Actinomycetota bacterium (assembly GCA_963812265.1). Lineage (GTDB taxonomy): Bacteria > Actinomycetota > Actinomycetes > Propionibacteriales > Nocardioidaceae > Nocardioides. The sequence continues at coordinate 1,224,954 of CAWEUL010000001.1, read as the reverse complement.
ATCACGCATCAACGCCTTGGGTCGGCCCAGGCGCGCACCTTCACCCGCCGCAAGCAGGATCCCCACCGTCGTCACACTCAGCCTCCGAACGCCTGGTCGTAGAGAGTAGTCCGGGCGTCGTCGACGACCCCGCTGAATCCACAGGCCATCAGCTGTCCCCCGGTGGCCGCCAACAGGTAGTGCGCACCCGGCTCGAACTCGACCGCGCCCACGAGATCGCTGAGCGCCTCGGGAGGGGCCGTCACGACGACCTCGTCGGTTGCTCCGCCGAGGTACCACTGGTCCACGGACAGCGTCACCTGGTCACCCTCCACCGCCGTGACCGTCCCGGCAAGGGCGGTGTCGGCCTGTACCAACAGCGCCGCCGAGGGTACGGCGCAGCGGCCCTCAGTCGCACCCGGCGCCTCCAGCTCGGTCACTGACGGGGCCGCGACGGGCGGGGTGCTCGGCGTGGTCGGCGAGGAGTCGTCGCCGCCGAGCAGGGCGAAGCCGAGTCCGGCGATGATGACGACGGCAGCTGCTGCGGCCAGCCACGGCAGCGCGGAGCGGCGGCCGGTGTCGGACGAGGTGTGGTCGAGGTCCGCGGTCATGGTGTCCTCCAGGAGTCCGGCCACCCGGTCCGGGGTGGCGTCAGGGAGGGCAGCAGCGGGGTCCGCCGCGCGCAGGCGTGCGAGCAGCTCGGCGTCCTCGTCGAAACTCATCGCTGCCTCCCTTCTGACTGTTCCTGTCCGGCATCGACCGGCTTCTTTCGCAGCTCGTCGCGCAGCTTGGCCTTGGCCCGGTGCAGCCGGATGCTCACGGCGTTCGAGGTGAGGTCCAGGACGGTCGCGATCTCAGCGGCGGTGAGCTGCTCCCAGGCCCACAGCCGAAGCAGCTCGGCATCATCTGGTCGGAGCCTGGCCAGCGCCTCGTGCAGCTCCGCGTCTGCGTCACCGGCCGCAACCTCTGGTGGAGGCTGGGCGGCGAGACGGCCGGCGACGCGGACCTGGCGCGCCCGCCCGCGCGCGGCGTTGCTGAGGCAGCGCCGCGCTACGGCGTACGCCCACGGCAGCGCGTTGTCCGGCACCTCGTCGAAGCGGCGCCACAGCACGAGCAGCGTGTCCCCGAGCACGTCGTCCGCCGTCGCCGCGTCGGTTCGCCGCACGAGGAACCGGCGCACGGGCTCGATCACCTCGTGCGCGAGCGCCTCGAAACGCTCGTGGCGTGCGTCGACGGGGCCCACCACGTCACCGTACGTCCTCACCCTGGGGGCTTCTGCGCAGCGCCACACCTGGGCCGGGCACCGGTCTAGACAGCACGCCAGCGTCGGCTCAGAGGACCCAGACCGGTCCTGCACCGTACGACGCAGCAGGGCCCCCGCCGAAGCGAGGGCCCTGCTGGTGGTTCGGGAGTGGGGGACTCAGAAGTCCATGCCACCCATGCCGCCCATGCCACCGTCGCCGGCAGGCATCGCCGGCGCCTTCTCCGGCTTGTCCGCGACAACGGCCTCGGTGGTGAGGAAGAGCGCCGCGATCGAGGCGGCGTTCTGCAGCGCCGACCGAGTGACCTTCGCCGGGTCGATGATGCCTTCGGCGATCATGTCGACGTACTCGCCGTTCGCCGCGTTCAGGCCGTGCCCGGAAGCGAGCCCGCGCACCTTCTCTGCCACGACGCCGCCCTCGAGGCCGGCGTTGATCGCGATCTGCTTGAGCGGGGACTCCGTGGCGTGCCGCACGATGGCGGCACCGGTGGCCTCGTCGCCGACCAGGTCCAGCTTCTCGAACGCCGCATCCGCTGCCTGGACGAGGGCCACGCCGCCACCGGCGACGATGCCCTCCTCGACGGCAGCCTTGGCGTTGCGCACCGCATCCTCGATGCGGTGCTTGCGCTCCTTCAGCTCGACCTCGGTGGCCGCGCCGACCTTGATCACTGCCACGCCGCCGGCCAGCTTGGCCAAGCGCTCCTGCAGCTTCTCGCGGTCGTAGTCGGAGTCGGACTTCTCGATCTCGGCACGGATCTGGTTGACGCGACCGGCGATCTGGTCGGCGTCACCGGCACCTTCGACGATGGTGGTCTCGTCCTTGGTGATGACGACCTTGCGGGCCTGACCGAGCATCTCGATGCCGGTCGACTCGAGCTTGAGGCCGACCTCCTCGGAGATGACCTGTCCGCCGGTCAGGATCGCGATGTCCTGAAGCATGGCCTTGCGACGGTCACCGAAGCCCGGAGCCTTCACAGCCACCGACTTGAAGGTGCCCCGGATCTTGTTCACGACCAGGGTGGAGAGCGCCTCGCCGTCGACGTCCTCGGCGATGATCAGCAGCGGCTTGCCCGACTGCATGACCTTCTCCAGCAACGGCAACAGGTCCTTGACCGAGGAGACCTTCGAGTTCGCGATCAGGACGTAGGCATCCTCGATCACCGTCTCCATGCGCTCGGGGTCGGTCACGAAGTACGCCGAGATGTAGCCCTTGTCGAAGCGCATACCCTCGGTGAGCTCCAGGTCGAGGCCGAACGTGTTCGACTCCTCGACCGTGATGACGCCTTCCTTGCCGACCTTGTCCATGGCCTCGGCGATGATCTCGCCGACCGTCGGGTCGGCCGCGGAGATGGACGCCGTCGAGGCGATCTGCTCCTTGGTCTCCACGTCCTTGGCCATGGCGAGCAGCTGCTCGGCCACGGCCTCGACGGCCTGCTCGATGCCCCGCTTGAGGGCCATCGGGTTGGCGCCGGCGGCAACGTTGCGCAGACCCTCGCGCACCATCGCCTGAGCGAGGACGGTGGCAGTGGTCGTGCCGTCGCCGGCGACGTCGTCGGTCTTCTTGGCAACTTCCTTGACGAGCTCGGCCCCGATCTTCTCGTAGGGGTCTTCGAGCTCGATCTCTTTGGCGATGCTCACACCATCGTTGGTGATGGTGGGCGCGCCCCACTTCTTCTCGAGGACGACGTTGCGGCCCTTGGGGCCGAGCGTCACCTTGACCGCGTCGGCGAGCGTGTTCATGCCACGCTCCAGACCGCGACGGGCTTCCTCGTTGAAAGCAATCAGCTTCGGCATAGCTTCAGCGATCCTTCGCACGTCAGAGTTTGGGTACGGCCCGGAGGGTTGCCCGCGACGGACGGCCCCGACGTACCGACGGACCCTTCCCGCCGGCGCCTGGACCTCAACTTCCCCGGTCCGCATGTGCTGCTGCACGTTGTCACTCTCATAGCGAGAGTGCCAACGCCATGTTTAGCACTCGCCCCCTTCGAGTGCAAACGTCGGGGCGGCGCCGACCACCGGGACGACCCGGTCCCGAGGCCCCTCATCGCCGGCGAAGGGGGGTGCGGTCTGGCCGACAGGTCCCCCCGCCAGGCGTCGTCGTGGGACCGCTCCCAGGCTTCTCGGCTGTCTGAGCGCCGCTGCTGTCGATTATGGGTAGGCCGGTCCGTCATCACGGTGACAGACTCGACCACGACCTAGGAGGAACCCATGACCGAGTACGTCGTCCTGATTCCCGGTGACGAGACGAAGTGGCGCGGCGCCAGCCAGGAAGCCCGCACGGCCATGTACGAGCGCCACTCGAAGTTCGCCGAGATGCTCGCCGAGCGCGGCCACAAGATCACCGGGGGCGCTGAGCTCACCGAGTCCGCCACGGCGAAGATCGTGCGTCACACGGGGGGCGAGCTGAGCGTCACCGACGGGCCGTACGCCGAGACCGCCGAGCAGCTCACGGGCTTCTACACCATCGAGTCCGACCACCTCGACGACCTCCTCGAGATCGTCGGTTTCCTCGCCGGCGCGGAGGGGGCCCTCGAGGTGCGGGCCTGCGTCCAGCAGTCCGGCTCCTGAGGACTCCCCCGCGGTGAGGTTCCTCGTGCTGATGGCCGACGACGGGACGTGGGAGCGCGCGGACCGTCTGGAGCGGGAGGCCACGCTCGCCGCGCACATCGCCTTTGCGCAGGCGGTCGACGAGCGGGCCACGATGGTGGCGGGCGAGGCGCTGGCCGGCCCCGAGGAGGCCCGCACTCTGCGCCCCGGTTCGGGCGGGGACCGGCCGGTGACCACGGGCCCGGTCGCCGAGACCGCCGAGTGGCTCGGCGGCTTCTACCTCATCGACGCCGACAGCCGGGACCTGGTCGTCGAGCTGTGCCGGCTCCTCCCCGCTGAGTACGCCGTGGAGGTCCGGCCCACGATCGAGGTCGACCCTGACCTCGGCTGAGCGCGCACGGGAAGCCTCCTCCAGACTCGCCACGACCTGGCGTGAGGAGTGGGGCCGACTGCTCGCGCTCCTGGCCGCGCAGTACCGCCGACTGGACCTGGCGGAGGAGGCCCTGGCCGACGCGTTCGAGGCCGCGGCAGTCCACTGGCCGACGGACGGAACGCCCCGCAACCCGGCCGCCTGGCTGCTCACGGCCGCTCGGCGCCGGGTGCTCGACCGACTCCGGGCGGAGGCAGTAGCGGCGCGGAGGCTGCCGCTGCTCGCCGTCGAGGCGAGCGTGCAGGAGGAGGCCGGGGCCGCCCTGGCGGACCCGGCGATGGAGGTGGGAACAGTGAAGGACGAGCGTCTTCGGCTGGTGCTGCTGTGCGCCCATCCTTCGCTGCCCAGGGATGCGGCGGCGGCACTCACGCTCAGGCTGGTGCTCGGCATCACGACCGCGGAGATCGCCCGGCTGTTCCTCGTGAGCACACCCACCATGGCCGCCCGGCTCACTCGTGCCCGCCGGCGCGTGTCCGGGGCAGAGTTCGAGGTGCCCGAACCAGCAGAGCTCGCTGAGCGGGTCGACGTGCTCATGGAGGTCGCCTACCTCGCCTTCACCGCGGGGTACGCGCCCGGATCCGGAGCCGATGTCTTGCGTGCGGACCTCTCGGGCGAGGCGATCCGGCTGGTCCGGGTGGCGCGCCAGCTGCTGCCCGCCACGTCCGAGCTCGACGCCCTTCTCGCCCTGATGCTCCTGCAGCATTCGCGGCGTGACGCCCGGGTACGCGAGGGCCGACTGATCCTCCTGGCGCACCAGGACCGCAGCCGATGGCGCCTCGAGGAGATCGACGAGGCGCTCGACCTCCTCGAGCCTTGGGTCGACGGGCCACCAGCGCCCTACCTCCTCCAGGCCCTGATCGCGGCCGAGCATGCCATCGCACCCGAGGCCGCAGTCACCGACTGGCCACGGATCGCGCGCCACTACCGCGAGCTCGACGACCTCACGGGATCGCCGGTCGTCCGGCTCAACCGGGCCGTCGCGGTGGCCGAGGCCGACGGACCGCTGGCCGGACTCGCGCTGCTCGATGGTCTCGTCCTGACCGGTCACCGGCTGCCGGCCGCTCGCGCCGAGCTGCTGGCGAGGGCCGGCCGCGCCGCCGAGGCCCGGGCGGCCTTCGATGTGGCGATCGACCTGTGCGACAACGAGGCCGAGCGCGCCCACCTCGCCGCACGGAGACTCGCCGCCAGCTGAGTCGGGGTACTGATGCGCAGGGCGTAGCTCCCCGCCACCATGAGGGCATGACGACCCCGACTCCGCCTTCTCACCCGCCGGCGCCCGTCCCTCCGCGCACGCTCGTCTGGCTCCGCGGCGAGCTGGACCTCTGGCGGGCCGACGGCCTGGTGGACGACGAGCAGGCCCAGCGCATCCTGGGCCGCTACGAGGCGAGCCAACGCTTCAGCCTGGCCACGCTCGTCCTCACCCTGGGCGCGGCCTTCGTCGGCTTCGGGGTGATCTGGCTGGTCGCCGCGAACCTCGACGAACTGCCGCCCCTGGGCCGCTTCCTGGTGGTGGCCGCGTTCTGGGTCGCGTTCACGGTCGGCGCCGAGTGGCTCGCCGGGCGACGTGAGCACGGCGGCGCGATCCCCTCACCGGTGGTCGGTGCCGCACGGATCCTCGCCACGCTGGTCTTCGGCGGGGTGGTCTTCCAGGCGGCGCAGTCGATGCAGGTGCCGGCGTACGAGCCGAAGCTCGTGGGGCTCTGGGCAGCCGGTGCCCTGGTCTACGCCTACCTGGTCCGTGCCGTCGGACCGCTGCTCGTCGGCGAGGTGGCGGGCGTGGGGTGGTTCGTGTGGCAGGTCGCCTGGAGCGAGCCCAGCGGCCTGGCCGTGGTGCTCGCCTTCCTCATCGCCGGCGTCCTCGCCACCGCCGTCGCCGTGCTGCACGGTCGCTGGCTCCCGGAGTTCTCGCCCGCCTGGCGCGAGACCGGGGCGGCGCTGCTGCTGATCGGGCTGTTCGCGGCCGCGATCCCGACGCTGGGTCGTGAGGACTTCGTGTGGTCGGTCCCCCTCGTTGCCGGACTGGCGGTGGCGGGCCTCCTGGCAGCGACCGCCATCGCCGTGTCCTCGGATCGGGCTCGCTGGGAGCCCCTGGGTGCCCTGGCCGTCGCCGGAATCGGCGTCCTGCTGGTCCTCTGGGAGGCCGGCGCCGACGTCGGCAACGTCGACCTGGCTGCGTGGGGCCATGCGGCTCTGGCCATCGGTGCCTTCGTTGCCGCGGCGGCCGGCGTCGCCGCGCTGGGCATCCTCCACGACAGCTGGCGGCTGACGGCCCTCGCCACGGGCGGCCTCGTGGTGTTCACGACGTTCCAGGCCTTCGCCGTCTTCGCCGAGATCATCCAAGGGGCCTGGCTGTTCGTCTTCCTCGGCCTGATCTTCCTGGCCACCGGCTATGTCGCGGACCGGGCCCGACGCCGACTGGCCGTGTCCCTCGAAGGAGAGCTGTGATGAGCACCTGGATCACGCGGGTCGGGGCGGTCCTCCTGCTGCAGCTGGGCCTGGTGGCGATCGCCGTCGCGCCCCAGCTCTCGGCCCGGGCCACGGGTGAGGAATATCTGCTCCGGGTCGAGCCGGTCGATCCGATCGACCCCTTCCGCGGGGCGTACGTCGCTCTGACCTACCCCGACCTTCGCCTCGACGACGCCGGCGAGGTCGACCAGGAGAATCGGGGCCCGGTGTTCGTGAGCCTCGTCGAGCGCGACGGTGTCTGGGTGATGCAGGAGGTCAGCCCGGTCCGCCCCGACCACGGTCCCTACCTGGCCTGCGACGACCGCAGCTGGGAGCTGCGGTGCGGCATCGAGAGCTACTTCCTCCCGCAGGACGACGCGCGCGAGTTCGAGTCGCTGGTGGCCGGCGGCACGGCTGTGGCGCGGATTCGCATCGACGGCCGCGGACACGCCGCGTTGATCACGGTCGAGGAGCGCTGAAGGCCCGCCGGCGCCCGGTTCGCCGGCTCAGCAGCCGCCGGCGACGGCCGGGATCACCGAGATCTGGGTGCCGTCCGGGGTGGGCGTCCCGAGATTGTCGAGGAAGCGGACATCGTCGTTGCCGACGTACACGTTGACGAAACGGCGCAGCTCACCGGCCTCGTCGACGATCCGCCCCTTGATCCCGGAGTGGTGGGCATCGAGGTGTTCGAGCACCTCGGCCAGGGTCGCGCCGTCGGCACTGACCTCCGACTCGCCACCGGTGTAGGTGCGCAGGATCGTGGGGATACGGACGGACACGCTCATGTGTGCTCCTGGGACAGCGGATCGGGATGGGGTCGCCACGGGACGGAAGGTCCTCAGGCGAGGTTCGTGGCGACGAAGGCCTCGTACGACGGCTCGATGACCGCCGCGGGGCCGACGTGGTCGGCGACGGCGTCGAGAGTCTTCAGTCCCATCCCCGTGTTGATGAGGACGGTCTCGAGGGTGGGGTCGAGCTGGCCGGTCTCGACCAGCTTGCGTAGGACGCCGACGGTAGTGCCCCCGGCGGTCTCGGTGAAGATGCCCTCCGTGCGCGCCAGCAGGATGATGCCCTCGCGGACCTCGTCGTCGCTGATGTCCTCGACGGCCCCACCGGTGCGGCGGCACACGTCGAGCACGTAGGGGCCATCAGCAGGGTTCCCGATCGCCAGCGACTTCGCGATGGTGTCGGGCTTGACCGGCCGGACCACCTGGTGTCCGTCCTTGAACGCGGCCGAGACCGGCGAGCAGCCCGTGGCCTGGGCGCCGTAGATCTTGTAGTCCTTGGCCTCGACCAGGCCGAGGGTGATCAGCTCCTGGAAGGCCTTGTCGACCTTGGTGAGCTGGGATCCGGACGCGACCGGGATGACGACCTGGTCGGGGAGTCGCCAGCCGAGCTGCTCGGCGATCTCGTAGCCCAGGGTCTTGGATCCCTCGGCGTAGAACGGGCGGACGTTGACGTTCACGAACGCCCAGCCCTCCTCCTCGCCGGCGATCTCGGAGGCGAGCCGGTTGACGTCGTCGTAGGTGCCGTTCACGGCCACCAGCTGCTCGGTGTAGACCGCGGAGTTGACCTGCTTGGGCTTCTCGAGATTGCTCGGGATGAAGACCACGGTCTTGATCCCGGCCCGCGCCCCCGCCGCCGCAACGGCGTTCGCAAGGTTTCCGGTCGACGGGCAGGCGAACACCTTGGCCCCTAGCTCGCGAGCGGCCGAGAGGGCACAGGCGACGACGCGGTCCTTGAAGGAGTGGGTCGGGTTCGTGGAGTCGTCCTTGACCCAGAGCCGGTCGATGCCGAGCCGGTCCCCGAGGTTGTCGGCCCGGAGCAGTCGCGTGAAACCCGGCTCCATGTTGGGACTGTCCACGATGTCGGTCGGCACGGGCAGCAGCGCCTGGTACCGCCAGATGTTGGCCGGCCCCGACTCGATCTGCTCGCGGGTGACGGCCGGGAAGTCGTAGGCGACCTCCAGCGGGCCGAAACACTCGGTACAGGCGTAGTGGGGCCCCAACGCGACGCGGTGCCCACACTCACGACACGAGAGCCCGGTCGCGTTGCCGAAGGCGCCGTCCCGCAGTCCGGCGTCCGGTGCTGCGGACCCGGGTCCGGGCGCCGACGACGGCACTGCCGGACCCTCCGGTGCTGGGGCGTGCGGCACGGTCGGGTTCGCCACGGAACAGTTGTCCTCGGCCAAGGTGGTGCTCACAGGAGATCTCCCTCTCATCTGCCCCGAGGCGGATCTCGCCGCGGGCCGGATTTGGCACCGTCTCCACGTCCGTGGTGGTCTCCCACGGGAGGTTCGTGGCGGTTGCCGGGACGTCGTCGGGCCGTTCCCTCAGTCCCTCTTGATGAGCTGCGCTCAGCGTACGTCGCCCCGTCTCACGATGCGTACTCCGCTTCCACCATTCGGACATGATGGGATGGGGGCGTGCTGTTCACTTCCGACCGCGCCCGTCAGCGCTACGCCGACTTCGTCGCCGCGGCTGCGCACAGTGTGGTCGGGCTCGACATGGACGGCACCCTGTCGCCCATCGTCGACGACCCCGAGCTGGCCCACATCCACCCCGACGCCCCCACGGTGCTCATCGACCTCGCCCGGGTCGTGCGTGCCGTGGCCATCATCACCGGCCGCCCGGCGCGACAGGCACTGGCCCTCGGCGGTCTCGACGAGGTCGGCGACGCGATCGGGGACGAGGGCCGGGAGCTCTACGTCTTCGGGCAGTACGGCCACGAGCGCTGGAGCTCCTCCCAGCGCCGGGTGATCTCACCCCGTCCGCCCCACGGGCTGTCGAGCTTCCTCGCCGAGCTGCCGGGAGTCCTGCGCAGCGCAGGAGCGGGAGACGCGCACGTCGAGGAGAAGGGGCTCGGCGTCGCCGTACACACTCGGCGGCTGGCCGAGCCCGAGCAGGCGCTGGCGGCCCTGGCCCCCGGCGTACGCCGGCTGGCCGACAGTCACGGCCTGCTCACCGAGCCGGGGCGCAACGTGGTCGAGGTCCGCACTCCCGGGGTCGACAAGGGCACCGCCGTCCGCGCCCTGGCGCAGGAGCTGGCGGCGCAGGGCTTCCTCTTCGCCGGCGACGACCTGGGCGACATCGACGCCTTCGAGGCCGTCGACGACCTGGCGCAGTCGGGCCTGGCGACCCTGCTGGTCTGCTCGGCCTCCGACGAACAGAGCGCGTTGCGCGAACGAGCGGACATCGTGGTCCCGGGCCCGGAGGGCGTCCTGGACCTGCTGCGTGGGATCGCCCGCGAGGTCGGCGCCCCCACCCGTCGCTGACTGACGAGTTATCCCCAGGTCAGATGGGATCCATGGTCTCTCGCGACCCCCGTACGGTGAGTTTGCGACGGGTCAGCGGTGAGTTTGCGACGGGTCAGCGGGGATCGTCGGTGAGGATCACAGTCAGCCGGTCCATCCGCATCGGGTCGACGGCGGGCTGCAGGCGCCGGATGCCGAGGTCCAGGGCCAGCTGGCGGGCGGGGACCTTGAGCCGGGGAGGGTAGTAGACCGTGGAGGCGGGGATCGTGCCGTACCAGTTGTCCTCGCCCACGACCTGCCAGCCCGCCTCCGTCGCCCGAGCGGCGACCCGTCCGGCCAGACCCGAGACGCCGGAGTTGTTGTAGACCTCCACGAAGACCTTGTTGCGGCGTACGCGCTGCTTCTTGGCCTCCAGCGGCGTAGGCGAGGCGACGGCGGACGGCGAGGCCTGGGCCGCCGGGGTCACCACCCGCTCCGTGGGTGCCTGGTGACGGGTGGCCACGAAGGCGATCGCCGCCATGGCGATGGCGACGACGCTGAGCATCACGACCGGCGAGGGGAAGGCGACGCCCTGCTCCCCGCGACGGCGCGGCCCACCCCCGAGACCGCGCACGGTCAGATCTCGAAGCCGAGCCGGCGCGCGGAGCGCTGGCGCTGGCGGGTGGCCCGCAGCCGACGCAGGCGACGCACGAGCAGCGGGTCGTCCGCAAGCGCCTCCGGCTTGTCGATGAGCGCGTTGAGCACCTGGTAGTAGCGGGTCGAGCTCATGTCGAACTTCTCGCGGACCGCGGTCTCCTTGGCGCCGGCGTACTTCCACCACTGCCGCTCGAAGTCCAGGATCTCGCGGTCGCGGTCGCTCAGGCTCGGCTGGTCCCCGGAGGGCGTGGGCAGGGCGTTCGCGGCGTCCATGGGCTGGGCTCCCGTGCTGGTGTGCGGTGTCGGCTCCCACTGTAGGCGACGAACTACAGCAATGTCATTCGCCCGGCGGATTCAGGCGGGGCGAGTCGCGCCGACCGTGTTTCGCGAGCCGAAGCGCCACAGCCTAGGGTTCTGAGCATGACCGGAACGATCGGCTGGGGCTTCATCGGCACGGGGCGGATCGCGCGTGGCTTCGCCGAGAACCTCAGGTCTGTCCCTGACGCACGGCTGGCGGCCGTCGGCTCGCGCAGCGCGGACACGGCACGATCCTTCGCGGACGCCTACGGCGACCCAGGGTGTCGCAGCCACGCGTCGTACGACGCACTGGTCGCCGACCACGACGTCGACGTCGTCTACGTCGCCTCGCCCCATGCGCTGCATCCCGAGCACACCCGGCTGGCGCTGGAGGCAGGCAAGCCGGTGCTCTGCGAGAAGGCGCTCGCGCTCAACGCCGCGGACGCCGAGGACATGGTGGCCCTGGCGCGGGAACGCGGGCTGTTCCTGATGGAGGCCATGTGGATGGCCTGCCACCCGACGATGAGGTCCCTGATCGCCGCCCTCGAGAGCGGTCGGCTGGGGCAGCCGCGACAGGTGCACGCCGACTTGGGCTTTCTCGTCGAAGCCGACCCGGAGGACCGGCTGCTGGACCCGGCGCTCGGCGCCGGCGCCCTGTTGGACATGGGTGTCTACCCGCTCACGTTCGCTCATCTGGTGCTGGGCCCGGCCGAACAGGTGGCGGCCACCGCCGGGCTGGCGCCGTCCGGCATCGACCTCGACCTCGCTGTCTCGGCGCGGTACGCCGGAGGGGCGGTCGCCGCGCTGACATCGTCGATGACCTCGTGGTCGCCCCGCTCGGCCACGATCGCCACCGACGCCGGACTGGTCGAGCTGCCGGCGTCGTTCCACCACCCCTCGGGGGTGCGGTTCACTCCGTCCGCGGGCGGTGACCCGGTGGCCATCGAGCCTGAGGGCGCCCTGCTCGGCACCGGCCTGGGGAACGAAGCGGCGGAGGTGATGCGCTGCCTGCGCGAGGGCCTCCTCGAGAGCCCTCTGGTCCCGCACGAGCAGACGCTGTCGCTGATGCGCACGATGGACGACATCCGAGAGCAGATCGGGGTTCGGTACCCCTCCGAACTCGCCTGACTAGGGTGGAGTCGTGAAGATCTCCGCGGCAGCCGACCTGGTGATCGTTGCCAACCGGCTGCCCGTGGACCGGATCACCGAGCCCGACGGGTCGTTGGGATGGCGTCGCTCACCGGGGGGCCTGGTGACGGCGCTCGAACCCGTCATGCGCGCCAACGACGGCGCGTGGATCGGCTGGCCCGGGGGAACCGACACCGATCTCGAGCCGTTCGTCGAGGACGGGATGCTGCTGGTCCCCGTCGCCCTCGACGCCGGGGAGATCGAGGACTTCTACGAGGGCTTCTCCAACGGCACCTTGTGGCCGCTCTACCACGACGTGGTGGTCAAGCCGGAGTTCCACCGCGAATGGTGGGAGTCCTACGTCAGGGTCAACCAGCGGTTCGCCGGCCGGGCGGCCGAGGTGGCCGCCGAGAACGCGACCGTGTGGGTGCAGGACTACCAGCTCCAGCTGGTCCCCCGGATGCTGCGCGAGCTCCGCCCCGACCTGCGGATCGGGTTCTACCTCCACATCCCCTTCCCGCCGCTCGAGCTGTTCCAGCAGCTGCCGTGGCGGCGCCAGATCCTCGAGGGCCTCCTCGGGGCGGACCTGATCGGCTTCCAGCTCGGTGGTGGAGCCGCCAACTTCGTGCGCCTGGTCCGCCAGCGGGTCGGCCACAAGACCCACAAGGACACGATCCACCTTCCCGGTGGCCGGGTGGTGCGCGCCGCGCCGTTCCCGATCTCGATCGACGCGCAGGGCTTCGCCGAACTGGCCGCCAGCCCCGGTGTGGAGGCGCGCGCCCAGGAGATCCGGGCGGCCCTGGGCAACCCGGAGACGGTCTTCCTGGGCATCGACCGCCTCGACTACACCAAGGGCATCTACCCCCGTCTGAGGGCCTTCGGCGAGCTGGTGCGCGACGGCGAGGTCCAGATCGGCAAGGCGGTGTTCGTCCAGGTGGCGACGCCGTCGCGGGAGCGGGTCGAGCAGTACCGCCAGCTGCGCGACGACATCGACCGCCTCGTGGGCAGGATCAACGGCGAGCACGGCGAGATCGGGACACCCGCGGTGTCGTACCTGCACACGTCCTACCCCCGCGAGGAGATGGCGGCGCTCTATCGGGTCGCCGACGTGATGGTGGTCACGCCGTACCGCGACGGGATGAACCTGGTCGCCAAGGAGTACGTCGCCTGCCGCACCCACGAGGACGGCGCGCTCGTGCTCTCCGAGTTCGCGGGGGCCGCCGACGAGCTGCGCCAGGCCTGGCTGGTGAACCCGCACGACATCAACGGCATGAAGACAGCGCTCCTGCAGGCCGCCCACGCGGACCAGCGCGAGACCGGGCGGAGGATGCGGGCGATGCGCCGCCAGGTGATGGAGAACAACGTGACCCGCTGGGCCGATTCCTTCCTCAAGGAGCTCGTGCGCGGCCAGGGTGGCGACCAGGCGCTGAACCCACCCCAGCAGTACTGACGCTCGCCCCGGCGGGCGTGGGTACCCTGCCCCCATGTCCGCCACCGAACCGGCCACAGCGGCGAGCGGGAGACTGCCGCGTGGAGTGCGCCTCGGCTACGGGTCGGGCTCAGTGGCCACCGGAGCGTTCGGCACCATCCCCGGCCTGATGCTGTTGCCGTTCCTCACCGACAGCCTCGGCATCACCGCCGCCGTCGCCGGGCTGATCGTCTTCCTGCCCAAGGGCTGGGACGTCGTGCTGAACCCGGTGGCAGGGCGGATCAGCGACCGCACCGTCGACCCACGCGGACCGAGGCGCCCCTGGCTGCTGCGCGCCGGCGTGGCACTCGCAGCGTGCTTCGCCCTGATCTTCGCCGGGCCGGCCACCGGGTCACGGGTTCTCGACGCCGCGTGGGTGCTGGTGTTCTTCCTGGCCGCCGCGACGGCCTACGCCTTCTTCCAGGTGCCCTACGTCGCGATGCCGGCCGAGCTCACCACCTCCTATGACGAGCGCACCCGCCTGATGACCTGGCGGGTGGCCATCCTGGCCTTCACGATCATGCTGGCCGGGGCCACCGCTCCGCTGATCCGAGACGCCGTCGGCGGGCGCGCCGGTTATCGAGTGATGGGTCTCGCCATGGCCGCCCTGATCGTGGCCGGTGCGCTCCTGGCCTATCGCGGCACCCGCGCGGCCCCGATCGGCGGGGTCGCGCCGGGCCCCGGGAGGCTGCGCGACCAGCTGCGCATCGTCGGCGACGACCGGGACTTCCGAGCCCTGCTGACGACGTTCGTGCTACAGGCGCTCGCCACCGGATGCATGCTGGCCGGGGTCAACTACGTGGCGGAGCAGGTGCTGGAGAGTGACGGCGCGGCCACGATCCTCTTCATCTGCTTCGTCGGCCCGGCGCTGGTGCTCACGCCGGTCTGGGCGGCTCTGGGCGCCCACGTGGGCAAGAAGACCGGCTACCTGGCGGCGTCGCTCGTGCTGGCCGTGGCCGCCACCGTGCTGACGTCGGCTCGCGTCGCCCCGGCGTGGGTGGTCTTCGCGGCGACGGCGCTGGTCGGCGTGGGGTACGCGGGCTGCCAGGTCTTCCCCCTCGCGATGCTGCCCGACGCAGCGGCCGTCGACGCCCGGCGCAGCGGCAGCAACCGGGCCGGCGTCTACACCGGCGTGTGGACCGCTGCCGAGACACTCGGGCTCGCGCTCGGACCGGCCGTCTACGCGATGTCACTGGCCCTGGGCGGCTACCGCTCGTCGACGTCCGGGTCGGTGACCCAACCCGACTCAGCGCTCACCGCGATCGTGCTCGGCTTCTCGGTGCTGCCCGCCGCCCTAACCCTGCTCAGCCTGCTCTGGCTGCGCCGCTACTCGCTGACGATGACGGAGGTGGACCGATGACGACGGCCGACGAGGTGCTCGAGCGGCTCCGGGAGATGCAGGGCCAGGACCTGCCGGTCCACGGCGGGCGGACGCTGGCCTACGTCTACGACTCCGGGCTCCCCGAGGTCGACCGACTCGGCCGCGCCGCCGTCTCTGCGTACGCCGGCTCGAACGGGCTCGACCCGACCGCGTTCCCGAGCCTGCTCAGGATGGAGAACGAGCTGGTCGGCTTCGCCTGCGACCTGTTGGACGCTCCCGAGGGTGCCGTCGGCACGGTGACCTCCGGCGGCACGGAGTCCTGCCTCCTGGCGGTGCAGGCGGCGCGCGACGGACGCCCCGATGTCGAGCGCCCGTCGATGGTCGTGGCAGACACAGTCCACGCTGCGTTCCGCAAGGGGGCTCACTACTTCGGGATCGACCTGAGGGTGGTGCCGACACGCGCGGACCACCGGGCGGATCCCGTCGCGATGGCGGCGGCCGTCGACGAGTCGACCGTGCTGATGGTGGTCTCGGCGCCGTCGTACGCCCACGGCGTGGTCGACCCGGTCGCCGAGATCGCGGCCGCAGCCGCGGCTCGCGGTATCCGCTGCCACGTCGACGCCTGCATCGGCGGCTGGGTGCTGCCGTATGCCGCGCGTCTCGGGCGGCCGCTGCCGCCCTGGACCTTCGTGGTGCCCGGAGTCACGTCGATCTCCGTGGACACGCACAAGTACGCCTACGCCCCCAAGGGGACCTCGCTGCTGCTCCACCGCTCGTCCGAGCTGCGCCGACCGCAGTTCTTCGCGTCGGCCGACTGGCCCGGCTACACGATGCTCAACACCACGATGCAGTCGACGAAGTCGGGCGGCCCGCTCGCGGGGGCCTGGGCCGTGCTGCGCGCGATCGGGGACGAGGGCTACCTCGACCTCGCGCGCCGCGCGTTCGAGGCGGTCGACCGGATCGTGGACGCCCTGGCCGAGGAGCCCGCGCTCTCGGTGGTGGCAGCCCCCGAGTCCACGCTCGTCGCGTTCGCCACCGACGACTCCTGCGACGCCTTCACGGTGTGCGACGAGATGCTGGCACGGGGATGGTTCGTCCAGCCGCAGCTGTCGTACGCCGGCGCCGGGCCCAACGTGCACCTGTCGGTCAGCGCGGCGACGCTGGACCACCTCGACGAGCTGGCCGAGGCGCTCCGCGCGTCGGTGGCAGCCGCCCAGGCGGCGGGGCCCGTCCAGGTGGACGAGGGCGTGGTCGCGTTCATCGCCGCACTGGATCCTGCGGCCCTCACCGAGGAGGACTTCGACGGGCTGCTCGCGGCCTCGGGTCTGGTCAGCGAGTCCACTGAGGGCGGCCTCGTCCTGCCGGATCGGATGGCCGGGATCAACGCCATGCTCGATGTCGCTGCGCCGTCGATGCGCGAGGCGCTGCTCACCGCGTTCCTGGACCGGCTCTCCCGTCCGGCGCGCTGAGTCGATCCTGGCGCACGAAACCCGCCCCCTCGGTGGCCAGGCGCCGCGGGCGCTCCACCGAGGCGACCGCGGTCGCCGCAGCCTGGCGTCACACCGGTACCGTCCTGCCATGAGTGCGCTCGCCGGGCTGGTCGAGCGGGGGTTGGTGGCCCCCGACTGGGCGGAGGCGCTGTCACCCGTCGACGAGCGGATCACGGCGATGGGAGCCTTTCTCCGCGCCGAGCTGGCGGCCGGGCGGTCCTACCTGCCTGCGGGCGATCACATCCTGCGCGCCTTCCGACGACCCCTGGCCGACGTGCGGGTGCTCGTGGTCGGCCAGGACCCCTACCCCACGCCGGGTCACCCGATCGGGCTGAGCTTCGCGGTCGCGCCCGAAGTGCGCCCGATCCCGGGGTCGCTGCGCAACATCTACGCCGAGATGCGCTCCGATCTAGGTGTCGAGACTCCGGCGCACGGCGACCTGACGGCGTGGGCCGATCGGGGCGTCATGTTGTTGAACCGGGTGCTCACCGTGCGGCCGGGCGAGGCTGCCTCGCACCGAGGACGCGGGTGGGAGGA
This sequence comes from uncultured Actinomycetota bacterium, assembly GCA_963812265.1. GTDB lineage: Bacteria > Actinomycetota > Actinomycetes > Propionibacteriales > Nocardioidaceae > Nocardioides. The sequence continues at coordinate 1,208,162 of CAWEUL010000001.1, read as the reverse complement.
GGTCACCGAGCGCGCGATCGAGGTGCTGGCCGGTCGCGGGGGGCCGCTGGCCGCGATCCTGTGGGGCCGCGATGCCGCATCGCTGAAAGGGGTGCTCGCGCCGGCCGTGCCCTGGGTCGAGTCCCCGCATCCCTCACCGCTGTCGGCCGCGCGCGGCTTCTTCGGGTCACGGCCCTTCTCACGCGTCAACCGGCTCCTGGTCGACCAGGGCGGCGACCCGATGGACTGGACGCTGCCGGCGGCCGACGCGGAGAGTTAGATTGAACATTGAACTACCATGTCTGGTGTGACGGACCGTATGCCTGCCCTGTACATCGGGCACGGGGCACCCCCGCTGCTCGACGACCCGGTCTGGGCCGGCCAGCTGGCCGCCTGGGCAGCCAACCTGCCGCGCCCGCAGGCGATCCTGATCGTGAGCGCCCACTGGGAGTCGGCACCCGTCTCCCTGACCGCCTCGCAGGCGCCCTTGGTCTACGACTTCGGCGGGTTCGCGCCGAAGTACTACCAGATGACCTACGAGACCCCGGACGCCTCCGCGCTGGCCCAGCGCATCGCCTCGCTCATGCCTGCCACCGAACCTGTGCACCAGCACACCTCGCGCGGACTGGACCACGGCGCCTGGGTTCCTCTGAAGATCATGTACCCGGACGCGGACATCCCCGTGCTCCAGATGTCGTTGCCCACCCACGATCCCGAACGACTCCTGGCCCTCGGCGCCAGACTGCGACCGCTGCGTGACGAGGGGGTGCTCGTGATCGGCTCCGGGTTCCTCACCCACGGGCTGCCCTTCCTGACCGAGTGGCGCATCGACGCGGCGGTCCCCGGGTGGTCGGCGGACTTCGACTCCTGGGCCGCCGATGCCCTCGCCCGGGGGGACGTCGACGCGCTGGCGGCGTACCGCACCCAGGCGCCCGGGATGCCTTACGCACACCCGACGGTCGAGCACTTCACGCCGCTCTTCGTGACCCTCGGCGCCGCCACCGCTCCGGGCGAGCCGGGGATCCAGGTGGTCGACGGCTTCTGGATGGGGCTCGCCAAGCGATCCCTACAGGTCGCCTGACCCCCGGTCGAGGAGCGAGCCCGCCGCAGCTCGCGGGGCTCCCAGCAGGGGTCGAGACCCGGGCGCGCGGGGTGGGAGCATGCTCTCGTGCGAATCCTCTCGCTGCAGTCGCTGGTCGCCTACGGACACGTGGGGAACTCGGCGGCCGTGTTCCCGCTGCAGAGGCTCGGGCACGAGGTGTGGCCGGTGCCCACGGTGGTCTTCTCCAACCACACCGGGTACGGCGCCTGGCGCGGCCGGCGACTCGCCGCCGAGGAGGTCCGGGAGATCGTGACCGGCATCGAGGAGCGTGGCGTGCTGACCACCTGTGACGCCGTGCTCTCCGGCTACCTGGGCAGCGCCGAGATGGTCGACGTGGTCCTCGAGACGGTGCAGCGGGTCAAGGCGGCCAACCCGGCGGCGACCTACACCTGCGACCCGGTCATGGGCAACGTCACCTCCGGATGCTTCGTCGCCCCGGAGATCCCGGCCCTGATTCGCGATCACCAGGTCCCCTCCGCCGACCTCGTCACTCCCAACCAGTTCGAGCTCGGCTATCTCACCGGCAGCGAGCCCCGGTCGCTCGAGGAGACCCTCGAGGCAGCAGACGCCGTTCGTGCCCGGGGTCCGTCGGTGGTCCTGGTGACCTCGATGGAGAGGCGGCCCGGCGGGGAGGTCGACACGGTGGAGATGCTCGCGGTCGACGGCGAGGCGGCCTGGCTCGTCTCGACCCCTCGGCTCCCGATGCACGCCAACGGCTCGGGCGACCTCACGGCGGCACTCTTCACCGCCCATCTCCACGAGACCGGAGCACCCGCAGCAGCCTTGGCGACCACCGCGTCGAGCGTGTACGGCGTCCTTCGGGAGACGTGGGAGTCCGGCGACCGGGAGCTTCGCCTCGTCGCCGCCCAGCAGGCGATCGCCGAGCCGGCTGGGGAGTTCGCCGTCCGCCGCGTGCGCTGACCGACCGGCCCACCGCGAGGATCAGCGGATCGAGCGCAGGTTGTCGTCGGGGTAGCGGTGCGCCTCGCGCCACCGGGCCCGCACGTCGAGGTACGACGCCTGCGCGAGGATGCCGAAGGCGAAGGCGAACCAGGCCGTGTGCGTGCTGTCGGCGACCACGGCGATGAGCAGGACGACCACGGCCACACAGGCCAGCACGGAGGTCACGACGATCTGAGCGACGATGGACATCGGGTCTCCTAGGCGGAGCGCCGCTTGCGGCGCGGAGCGGTGGCAGGGTCGGGGGGAGCCTTGGGCCTGGCCCGAGGCTTCGACAGCAGCGCGGCATCACGGGCATCCTTGGCCAGCCGTGCGCGACGGCTCACCTCGGCGAGGAGCGTCATGGGCTCGACATTGAGCAGCTCGGCGATGACGTCGAGATCGGTCATGGTCCAGGACCGGTGGCCGGTCTGACGCTCGGACACGTAGCTCGGGGCCCGGTCGAGCGCCTGGGCGAGGCGCGCACCGGAGATGTTGTTCTCTGCGAGAAGCCCTCGGATCACGCTGGCCACCTCGATCGTGAACGCACTCCCCATGATGCGAGCGTAGGCGCGCAGCGAACTCCAGCGGTCGCTTGTTGAATCTTCTTTGCCAATGCGTGTAAATTTCGGATATCCGAATCATGTTTGAACGCATGAGGCGGCACCCGCACTGCCACCCGCCCCGTGGAAACACCTCGGGTGGCAGACCGCCCCGTCATCCCCGCCGTGACGGGGCGGTCGGGAGCCGCGTGTCAGGATTGAACTGACGACCGTCCGCTTACAAGGCGGGTGCTCTACCACTGAGCTAACGCGGCCTGCCCCGCGCAGCCGCGGAGCGCGCTCATCGTAGTCGGCGCGGTGATCCCGCTCTGACCGCCCGCTGGGGTTCGAGGGGGCACGGGCGCGAACCTCTGGCCCACCGTTGAGAACGCGTTCCACTGCTGCCCGCCGCTACGACGTCCCGGCGTCAGCCGCCGGGAGGGCCGAGGAAACGGTCGATCGAGGCCCGCAGCCCCTCGGCCGCCAGACCGTGGGCCGCGATGTGCTCCTCGGGTCCGCCGTAGCGGCGCAGCTCCGAGCGTCCCACGCCCAGGCACAACAACCGGTGGGGCACGTCCATCAGCGCCAGGGACACCTCATGGGCGGAGGTCCCGACCAGCCACGGCTCGACGACGACGACGTCCCGGCCGCTCAGCGCGGCACGCAGGCCGGCGGCGTCGAACGGCCGGACGACCGCCGAGTAGAGCACCGTGAGGTCCCGCTGCGCCGTCGCCTCCAGCACCGCGTCCAGCACTGGTCCCAGTGCCACCACGGTGCCGCCCTCGCCGCGGCGTACGACGTGGAGGCCGGAGCCGGTCGGGAAGGTCTCGCCGTTGGTCTGGCTGACCACGCGGACGTACCACAGCCCGTCGTCGGCCACGGCCCGCCGGACCCAGGCGTCGACTTCGCGCGCGGTCCCAGGAGCCACGATGGTGACCGCGGGAAGCGTGCTCATCAACGCCACGTCGCCGGGTGACTGATGGGTTCGGCCGCCGGCTGCGATGTCGAACGAACCGCCCGCTCCCACCAGCACTCCCCCGACGTCCTGGTGGGAGAACCCCAGCTTGACCTGCTCGAAGGCCCGCTCTACCAAGAACGACCCGAAGGTGTGCACGACGGGTCGCAGGCCCGTCAGCGCGAGACCGGCGCCGACGTTGACGAGCAGCTGTTCGCGGATCCCGACGTTGAGCACCCGATCGGGGTGTCGTCTGCGGACGCCGCCGACGTACTGACCCGAGATCTCCGCGTAGACCAGAGCCGTGTCCGACCGGGCCTCGACCAGGTCGCCCACGGTGCGGGCGAACTGCTCCCGCGGCCCGATCACGCCGACTCCACGGCGGCGACCACGGCATTCGGGCGGGTGCCTTCGCGATGGCTGAGCGCCCGGCCCAGCGCGTCGTGGTCGCGGCCGTCGACGGTGACCGTGTGCCAGCCCTCGGTCACGAAGCGATCATGGATCCGCCCGGGAACGGCGTACGACGCGGACGCATTGTCGACGACCACCACCGTCAGCGCCGCGAGGTCCAGGGCCGCGGCCAGCTCCAGTGCCTCGTGGTTGCTGCCCTCGTCGAGCTCGGCGTCGCCGACCAGCACCACGACCCGCGCACCTCGCCGCTGAGCGCGCAGGCCGAGTGCCACGCCGACGCCGAGCGGGAGTCCGTGGCCGAGGGACCCCGACGAGATCTCCACGCCCGGCACCAGATTGCGGTCGGGGTGGTGACCCAGGGGCGAGTCGAAGCTGCCCCAGTCCGACAGCCAGCTCTCGGGGAAGTACCCCTGGTGCGCCAACACCGCGTAGTAGGCCATCGGCCCGTGGCCCTTGGAGAGGAGGAAACGATCACGGTCGGGGTCGCCCAGCGTGCCGGGCGAGACGTTCAGCACCCGCTCATAGAGCACGCGGACCACATCGAGCGTGGAGGTGGCCGCCGCCGTGTGCTTCTCATCGCCGGTCATCAGACTCAACAGTCGGTCGATCTCGGCAGCAGGAGACGTCATGGGACCAGGATCAAACTTGAAGTCAACCTTAAGTCAAGCCAGGGTGGCCCCATGACCCTTCTGGCCATCGGAGTCCTGTCAGCGCGCTCGGGGGTCAGCGCCTCGGCGATCCGCTTCTACGAGGACCTCGGCCTGGTCTCGGCCGTGCGCACCCCCGGCAACCAACGCCGCTACGAACAGGCGACCCTCCGGCGGCTGGCCTTCATCCGCGCCGGCCAGCGGGTCGGGCTGACCCTCGACGAGCTGGGAGAGGCGCTGGCACTGCTCCCCGAAGGACGGACCCCCACCAAGGCGGACTGGTCGCGCATCTCCCGCGGCTGGCGAGGTCGCCTCGACGAGCAGATCGAGCGCCTCGAACGGCTGCGCGACAAGCTCGACGGGTGCATCGGGTGCGGCTGCCTGAGTCTGCGGACGTGCGCTCTCCACAACCCGCAGGATGCCGTCTCCGATCGTGGCCCCGGCGCGGTGTTTCTCGAGCCGACGGGGAGACTGGCCCCATGACGGAGCAGGTGGACTCACCCGACGTGTCGACGTGGCCGGCCCTGGCCGAGCTGGCGCATCGGTGCGGGGTGGCCACGGAGTACTGGGACTGGCAGGGCCGGCACGTGCCGGTGACCGCGGCAACCGTGGTGGCCGTGCTCGCCGCCCTCGGGATCGATGCCACGGACGAGAAGAAGGCGCAGGCCGCGCTGCTCGACGCCCATCTGGCGCCCTGGCGGCGGATGCTCCCACCCGTCGTGGTGATGCACCGGGGACGCGAGTCACACGTGGACGTGCACGTCCCCGACGGTCACCCGCTCCAGGTCGACATCCTGACCGAGGACGGCGAGGTCCTCGACACCTGGCAGCACGAGCACAACGTGCCGGCGTGGTGGGTGGACGGACGCCACGTCGGCGAGGCGCGCTTCGGGCTCTCCGCCGACCTGCCACTCGGCTACCACACCCTGCGCGCCACCAGCCACGCAACGACGGCCACCGCCCTGCTGGTGGTGGCGCCCGGCCGGCTCGAGCCGCCGGCCAGCCTGCAGGAGCAGGTCTGGGGGTTGATGGCGCAGCTCTACTCGGTGCGGTCGCGCGACTCCTGGGGGGTCGGCGACTTCGCCGACCTGGGCGACCTCGCCCGCTGGGGCGCCGAGCTCGGCGCGGGCTTCGTCCTGGTGAACCCGCTCCACGCCGGTGAGCCGGTGCCGCCTCTGGAGAACTCGCCGTACCTGCCGACCACCCGGCGCTTTGTGAACCCGCTGTACGTGCGGGTCGAGGCCATCCCCGAGGCCGCCGCCCTGGCCACGACTCCCGACGTGATCGTGGAGCGCCTCGCCGAGCGCGCCCGCGACGGTGTCGCGGAGGGCGAGCCGGTGGACCGTCAGGCGTCCTGGCGGGCCAAGCTGGACGCGCTGGAGCTGGTCTCCGCTGCGCCGCGGACCCGCGCGCGCCAAGCGGCGTACGACGCGTACCGGAAGCGGGAGGGCGAGGAACTGGTCCAGTTCGCTACCTGGTGCGCGCTCGCGGAGCACTTCGGTCCGGCGGAGGACTGGCCCGACTGGGCCGGCGACCCGGCCTCACAAGAGGTCGCCGACCTCGCACGCACGCTGGCCGCGCGCGTGGAGTTCTTCGCCTGGCTCCAGTGGGTCTGCGACGAGCAGCTGGCCGCCGCGCAGCAGGCAGCCCTCGAGGCCGGGATGCCCGTCGGCATCGTCACCGACCTGGCCGTGGGCGTACACCCGGCAGGCGCCGACGTGTGGTCCCTCGGCGCGGCACTCGCCCAGGGGATCACCGTCGGCGCACCTCCCGATGCCTTCAACCAGATCGGTCAGGACTGGTCCCAGCCCCCGTGGCGCCCGGACACGCTCGCCGAGATGGGCTACGCGCCGTACCGCGCGATGCTGCGGACGGTCCTGCGCCACTCCGGGGGGCTGCGCATCGACCACGTGATGGGGCTGTTCCGGCTCTGGTGCATCCCCGAGGGCCGGCCTCCCGTCGACGGCGCGTACCTGCGCTTCGACCATGAGGCGATGGTCTCGATCCTGCTGCTCGAGGCTCACCGCGCCGGTGCCTTCGTCGTCGGCGAGGACCTCGGCGTGGTCGAGCCGTTCGTCCGGGAGTACCTCGCCGAGCGGGGCGTGCTCGGCACCTCGATCCTGTGGTTCGAGGTCGACGGCAGCACCCCGCGGCCACCCGAGAGCTACCGGGAGCTGTGTCTGGCCACGGTCACGACCCATGACCTACCGCCGACCGCGGGGTATCTCGCGGGGAGCCACGTGCGGCTCCGAGAGGAGCTGGGCCTGCTGACCCGCCCGCTGGAGCAGGAGCTGGCCCTCGCGGCCGAGGAGCGCGAGGCGTTCCTCCGGCTGCTGCGTGAGCGCGACCTGCTCGGAGCCGACGCGACCGAGCAGGAGACCGTGGAGGCGCTCTACGCCCTGCTGACGCGAGCTCCGTCCCGCCTGCTGGGGGTCACCGTGACGGATCTGGTGGGGGACCGACGGACCCAGAACCAACCGGGCACCGACCGCGAGTACCCCAACTGGTGCATCCCGCTGACCGACAGCGTCGGTGAGCCTGTGCTGATCGAGGACCTCGCGACCCACGCCCGGGCCCGGGCCCTGGCCGCCGTGCTCGACGCCGGGCACTGACTTCCTCAGCAGGTGGTCGGTGGCACGGGGGTGGCTCGGCAAGCCGTCTAGGGTTTGACCCATGGCACTTCGGATCGTCGCCAGCCGCATGGACCCCGCCGTCGTCTCCCTCCCGTGGTCGATCCCCCTCGACGAGTGGGGCGACGAGTACGTCGTACCGCTCCCCCGCGGCCTCTCGAGGCACGTCGTACGCATCATCTCGCTGCACGACAAGGTGTACGCGGTCAAGGAGACCCAGGAGCCCATCGCCTTCGCGGAGTACCGGCTGCTACGGGACCTGACGAGGCTGGGCCTCCCAGCCGTGGTGCCCCAAGGCGTCGTCGCCGGACGCAAGAACCTGGCCGGTGAGGACCTGCCGTCGGCCTTGCTGACCGAGCACCTCCGGTTCTCCCTGCCCTACCGGCGGCTCTTCGCCCATGGCGTCACCGCCGAGCAGCTGCCGAGTCTGATCGACGCGATGGTGGTGCTCCTCGTGCGGCTGCACCTCGCCGGCTTCTTCTGGGGTGACGTCTCCTTGTCGAACGTGCTGTTCCGGCGTGATGCGGGCGCGTTCGCGGCGTACCTGGTCGATGCCGAGACCGGTGAGCTGCGCCCCCACCTGTCCGACGCCATGCGGGAGCACGACCTGACCGTGGGGTGCGAGAACATCTTCGGTGAGCTGCTCGACCTCCAGGCCAGCAACGAGGTGTACGCCGAGATGGAGGCCCACGAGATCGTCGAGAAGCTCGACGAGCGCTACCACGCCCTGTGGGCCGAGCTGACCGGCGAGGAGGAGTTCCATGCCGACGAGCTGTGGCGCATCGAGGAGCGGATCGAGAAGCTCAACGACCTCGGCTTCGACGTCGACGAGATCGACATCGTCACCGACTTCGACGGCGACCGGGTCGCGATCCGGCCCCGGGTGGTCGAGCTCGGGCACCATCAGCGTGAGTTCCAGTCGCTGACGGGACTGACCGTCGAGGACAACCAGGCCCGCCGGATGCTCAACGACATCGACTGGTTCACCGCCGCTCACGACCTCGGCCACGAGGACCGGGCCGTCGTGGCGAACCGCTGGCTCGGCCAGATCTACGAGCCGATCATGGAGATGCTGCCGCCCGAGGCCAGGGGCAAGCTGGAACCGGCGGAGGTCTTCCACGAGATCCTCGTGCACCGGTGGTACCTCTCCGAGCGCTACGGACGCGAGGTCAACTCCTTCGAGGCCGCCGCCGACTACATCGCCGGTGTGCTCGCCGACCGTCCCGAGGAGGCCATCGCGGCGGCGGTCGACACCGAGGAGCTCGAGATCATCAACGAGCAGACGACCTGACCCAGTCCGACCTGACCGAGTCCGACCTGACCGAGTCAGGCCAGGGCGTCCCGGGCGATCACCAGGCGCTGGATCTGGTTGGTGCCCTCGAAGATCTGGGTCACCTTCGCGTCCCGGAAGAACCGTTCGACGGGATAATCGCGCGTGTAGCCGTTGCCGCCGAAGACCTGGACGGCATCGGTGGTCACCCGCATCGCGGCATCCGTGGCGGTGAGCTTGGCGATGCTCGCCTGCCGGCCGAACCTCCGGCGGGCGTCCTTGCGTCGCGCGGCGTCGACGTACGTCGAGCGGGCCCGCTCGACGTCGACCGCCATGTCGGCGAGCAGGAACTGGAGGCCCTGGAAGTCGGCGATGGGCCGGTCGAACTGGCGGCGTTCGCGCGCGTAGTCCACGGCCAACGCGAGCGCGCCCTGGGCGATGCCGGTGCCGACCGCCGCGATGCCGAGCCGACCGCCGTCGAGCGCGCCCAGCGCCACCGCCATCCCCTCCCCCTCCTCGCCGAGCCGCGCGGTCGACGGGACCCGCACGGCGTCGAGGAGGACCTGCGTGGTCACGTCGCAGGACAGGCCCATCTTCTTCTCCGGCGCTCCGAAGGTGAGGCCCGGCGCGGTGCCGGGCACCAGGAACGCCGAGAGTCCGTGCTTGGCGTCCTCGGAGGTGCGAGCGAAGCAGATGTAGTAGTCGGCGCAGGACCCGTTGCTGATCCACTGCTTGGTGCCCGAGAGGAGGTAGTCGGCGCCGTCGCGCACGGCCCGGGTGCGGATCGCGCTCACGTCCGAGCCCGCCTGGGGCTCGGACAGGCAGTAGGCCCCCAGCACCTCACCGGCCAGGGCTCGGGGGAGCCACTCGGCGCGCGTGTCACCGGTGCCGTGCGCAGCCAGGACGGACGCCGTCAGGGTGTGCACCGACATCCCCACCGCGACGCTGGGCCACACGGCCGCGATCTCCTCGACGACCTGGAGGGACACGGCGTACGGCTGGTCGCCCCCGCCGTCGACCTCCGGGAAGGGCAGACCCAGCAGCCCGGTCCTGCCCAGCAGGGCGTAGGCCTCCGCCGGGAACTCGCCCGTGGCCTCCGCGTCGGCGACCCGCGGCAACAGCTCACGCTCGGCGATCTCCCGGGTGAGCTCCAGCAGCGCCTCCGCCTCCTCCGTGGGCAGCAACCGGTCCACCACGACAGACATGTCCAGATCCTAGGCCGAGGAGTCACATATTGCGGCCGAGGAGTCACACCTGGGCTGGCGAGGGGTCACATCTGGTCACCAGATGCGACCCCTCGCCGGCAATATGTGACGCGTCGGCATCAATAGGTGAGCTCGACGTAGGGGCGGACCGTGAAGACACCGTTGGTCTCGAGGACGACCGGCTGGATGCCGACCGGGCGGCCCTCGCGGTAGGTGATCAGGGTGACGGCCGCCGGCCGCCGGGGCTTGCTCCCCACTGCGATCGCGTACGCCGCCCCACCGGCCGAGCCGGTCGTGTACGTGTACCCGATCATCCCGTTCTCGCCCGTCACCTCCCTCGGCCCGTCGACGACGTGGGTGTGTCCACCGATCACCAGGTCCACGCAGCCCCGCTCGAGGGCCGGGTCCCCGGAGTTCGCGTCGTGAACCAGCAGCGTGGTGACCCGTTCCTCCGACTCGCACACCGTGTCCGCCACCGCCTGCGCATGGTCGTCGAACGAGAGACCGGTCTCGTCGCGCCAGTTGCCGAGCCCGCTCGAGCGCGGGTCGTTCGCCCCCGCCAGCACCGAGCCACCGGGGCCGTCCACGATCCCACCGTCCGGGTTGACCCAGCCGCGTTGCTCGAGGTAGTCCGCCACGAAGTCGCCGTGGTCGTGGTTGCCCGACACTGCGAACTTGTCGTAGCCGTCGAACGCCTCGTTGAGCGAGTCCAGGCTGAAGGCCTCCCACGACCGGCCATCCGAGGTCTCGTCACCGGCACTGAAGACCGCCGTCGCGCCGCCGGCGTCCCCGATCGCACGCGCGACGCTGTCCATCCCGATGTTGTCGTGGCGGTCGGAGACCAGCAGCACCACCGTCTCGTCCTCGGCAGGCACATGCAGCACCAGATCGGCTGCCTCGGTGGCCGCCTCGGCGTACCAGGTCTTGCTGCGGTCATAGGTGTCCAACATGCTCTGCAGCAGCCGACGCGACTGCACCGTGGTGACATCGGTGCGCACCTCCACGGTCGAGAGCTCGTCGGGCAGTGGTACCCCCACGAACTCAGTCAGCGGGCTCCACGCCGTCTCGTCGGCGAGGACGGGGTCGACCCGACGCCACGGCTCCATCGCGATCACGACCAGTCCCAGGACCAGCGCGACCACCACCAGCCCCCGGACCGACACCATCTCCCGGCCCAGCTCGCGCCGCCGACGGCGCCCGACCAGGAGCCACACGACCACCGGCAGCAGCCCGATCGCAGCAGCGCGCAGGGCCGCCGAGACCGCCATGTCGCGAACCACCGTCTCGACCTTGGCGATCTGGCCCTCCGGCTGGCTGGCGATGATGGCATAGCGGTCGATCAGATCCTGCGTGCTGGTCGCCTCGGTCTTGCCGAGGGTGAGGTCGATGCCGATGCGGCGCCCGGTCGGCATCCGCAGGTCGGGCAGGACCGGCCCCGTGTGGACGACGATCTCACCGCTGAACGTCGGCCGCAGCACCGTGTCGTGGCTCGCCACCACGACGGTGTCGCTGGAGTTCAGGAGCAGGATGACGAACGAAGCCAGCGAGACCCCGAGCCAGACCAGTCCCAGCACCAGTGCGTGGGCCAGGTGTCCACTCAGCCAACGCATCACGGTTCCAACCTCCAGCCTCCGACGAGGTCACCGCCGCTCAGCGCGGGCCTGAGCGATGGCGTAGAGCGCCACCGAGGCGGCCACGCCCGCGTTCAACGACTCGAGCTGCCCCGACATCGGGATGGACACCAGCTGGTCGCACGTCTCCGAGACCAGTCGTCCGAGCCCCTGCCCTTCCGAGCCCACCACCACCACGAGCGGACCGTCGGCCAGGTCCAGGCCCGGCAGACTGACGTCACCGTCAGCCGCGAGGCCGACGACCATGCACCCCGCCTCCTGGTAGGCGCGCAGCTGGCGCACCAGGTTGACCGTCTGGGCGACGGGCACCCGAGCCGCCGCGCCGGCCGACGTCTTCCACGCGGAGGCGGTCATCCCCGCGGCACGCCGCTCGGGTACGACGACGCCGTGGGCACCGAACCCCGCCGCCGAGCGCACCACGGCGCCGAGGTTGCGCGGGTCGGTGACCGAGTCGAGCGCGACGATGAGTGCCGGTTCGCCGACTTCACGGGCCCGGTCGAGCAGGTCGTCAGCGTGGGCGTACTCGTAGGGCGGGATGCGCGCCGCCAGCCCCTGGTGTACGGCGCCCCCGGTCATCCGGTCGAGCTCTCCGCGCGTGACCTCGAGCAGCGACACCCCCCGGTCCGCGGCGATGCGGAACGCCTCGCGCAGGCGCCCGTCGCGCTCGGCGCCCTCGGCGACGTAGAGCCCCGTCACCGGAATCTCCGCGCGCAGTGCCTCGACCACGGAGTTGCGCCCGGCGACCCACTCGGCGTCGGTCGACTTGGGGGCTCGACGGCGCGGTTTGGCACCGTCGGCCTTCTCCGCACGCACCTTGGCCTTGTACGCCTTGTGGTTGGGACGCTCGGCCGCCTTGGGCGTCGGCCCGCGGCCCTCGAGCCCGCGGCGTACCCGCCCGCCGGAACCGGCCGTGGGCTTCTTGCTGGTCTTCCGAATCGCACCCTTGCGCTGTGAGTTACCAGCCACGGTGACACCCCTTTCGGTGGTCGGGCAGGTCGCGGAGCGGCCACCACCCGACGTGCATCATCACAGGCTCCACTTCGGACCGCTGGGGGTGTCCTCGATCTCGATCCCGGCCAGCTGCAGGCGGTCCCGGAGCGCGTCCGCGCGCGCCCAGTCCTTGGCCGCGCGCGCCTCCGTCCGCTCCTCGAGCAGGCCTCGCACGAGAGCGTCGACCGCGGCCGTGAGCCTCTCGTCGTCGCCGCCACCGACGCCCCACGCGGGGTCGGCCGGGTCGAGCCCGAGCACCGCGAGCATCGCCCGCACCGAGACGGCCTGCCGAGCGGCCTCCTCCGACGCGCCCTCACCGAGCATCCGGTTGCCCTCACGCACGCAGTCATAGATGACAGCGACCGCGGCCGGCGTGCCGAGGTCGTCGTCCATCGCGGCGGCGAACGCCTCCGGTACGGCGTCCCGCGAGGCGGCGCCGCCCGTCTCCGGCGTCGGCACCCGCTCGAGGAAGCTCTCGATCCGCCGGAAGCCCGCGGCAGCGTCGTCGAGCGCCTCGAAGGAGAACTCGACGTGGGATCGGTAGTGCGCCGCGACGATGTAGAACCGCAGCTCGATGCCACGCACCCGCTGGAGCACGGCGGGGATCAGCAGAGAGTTCCCCAGCGACTTGCTCATCTTCTCGCCGGCCGTGGTGATCCACGCGTTGTGCAGCCAGTACGACGCGAACGCCTGCCCGGCGGCGCGGGACTGGGCCTGCTCGTTCTCGTGGTGAGGGAAGCGCAGATCGACGCCACCGCCATGGATGTCGAAGGCCGACCCGAGGTACTTCCCGGCCATCGCCGAGCACTCGATGTGCCAGCCAGGTCGCCCCGGGCCGTACGGCGAGGGCCATGCCGCGGTGGCCGGCTCGGTCTCCTTCTTCCAGCCCTTCCAGAGGGCGAAGTCCCGGGGGTCCCGTTTGCCCCGGGGGTCGGCGTCCTCGGCGGGCTCCATGTCGTCGATGCCCTGGCGCGTCAGCTCGCCGTACGCCGGCCACGACCGCACGTCGAAGTACACGTCACCGGACCCGTCCTCGGCGGGGTAGGCGTGGCCGCGTGTCACGAGCTCCTCGATGAGCTCGAGAATCTCGGGGATGTGACCGGTGGCGGCCGGCTCATACGTCGGCGGCAGCACGTTGATCGCCGCGAGGCACCGGTCGAGCTCACGGTGCATCTCGTAGGCGAGGTTGAACCACGGGCGGCCCTGCTCGGCCGACTTGACCAGGATCTTGTCGTCGATGTCGGTCACGTTGCGGATGAAGGTCACGTCGTACCCGCCGGCGACCAGCCAACGGCGCAGCACGTCGAAGTTCACCGCAGACCGGACGTGGCCCACATGGGGCTCCGACTGAACGGTCAGCCCGCAGACGTAGATGCCCACCTGCCCCCCGACCAGGGGGACGAAGTCGCGGACGTCTCGCGTGGCGGTGTCGTAGAGCCGAAGAGTCACCACGCAAGTCTAGGGGCGCGGGGGTCGCCGCCCGGACCTATCAGTGCGCCCGTCAGGTCGCCGCGGAGAAGTCCACGGCGTGCCACCCCGTGGCGCCGTCGGGGATGACGTCGCGACGTACGCCGGTCTGGACCCTTCCTGTTTTGTCGACTGCGCGCACCCTCAGCAGGTGGTCGCCTGCCGAAACGTCGACGGTCGTGGCCCATTGCACCCACGTGTCGCTGGTCGGCACGCCTGCGATCTCGGCATCCAGCCAGTCGGCGCCGTCGAGCGAGACCTGCACACCCTCGATGCCGGTGTGCTGTGCCCAGGCGACCCCGCCGACGCGCAGCGGTCCGGCCGCAACCGCGTCACCGGAGCGGGGCACATCGATGCGCGAGGCCATCTTGACCGGTCCCAGCTCCGACCAGCCACGCTGGGTCCAGTAGGCCGAGATCTCATCGAAGCGGGTGACCTCCATGTCCACCACCCACTTGCACGCGGAGACATAGCCGTAGAGCCCCGGCACCAGCGTGCGCACCGGGAAGCCGTGGTCGATCGGGAGCGGTTCCCCGTTCATCGCCAGGACCAGCATCGCGTCGCGGCCGTCGGTCAGCGCCATCAGCGGCGTGCCGCAGGTCCAGCCGTCGTGGGAGGTCTGGAGCACCGCGTCGGCAGAGTCCTGCACACCGGCCATCGCGAGCACGTCGGAGACCCGCACACCGCTCCACCAGGCATTGCCGATCAGATCTCCGCCGATCGGGTTGGAGACGCAGTTGAGCGTGATCCACGCTTCGGTGCGCTCCAGATCGAGGAGCTGTTGGTAGGTCAGCACGACCTCGCGGTCGACCATGCCGTGGATGCGCAGCCGCCAGTCGGCGGGGTCGATCGCGGGCGAGGTGATGGTCGTGTGGATGAGGTAGAACTCGTCGTTGGGCGTCTTCCACGGCGTGACGTCAGCGAGCCCGATCCGGGCGCTCCGCGGGATCCGCGGCATCGTCACGCCGTCCAGCCGCAGCAGGTCTCGAGCAGCCTCGATCCGCCGGCGTCCGGACCCGAGCACCCGACCTGCGGCGACCAGCACGACCGACCCGGCCCCGAGGAGACCGGCACGGAGGACGAACCCGCGGCGGGTGGGCGACGACTCGGCATCGGCGGCGGGGGTCTCGGCGGCCGGCGGCTGCGCGGCCGTTCTGCGCAGAGGCGCGACCAGCCAGTCGAGAGCCACGAGCCAGGTGATCAGACCCACGAGCACGGGCAGCATCGCCGACGGGCCGGCCGCCGCGCGGGTGGTGACGGCGGCCAGGCCGACGCCGGCGAGGGCGAGGAAGATCAGCGCCGCGGCCCACCAGCCACGACGGGCGGCCAGCCCGGCCAGGGCGAAGACGAGGGTCAGGATCACGAGGATCCCCACGATGAGCGCGGGCTTGTCCAGCTGACCCAACGCCTGGATGGCGCGCTCGGCCAGTCCTCCCGGAGCGATCTCGATGACCAGCTCGGCGACGGCCACCACCGGAGACTCCCGAACGCCGAGGAGGGTGGCGGTGGCGTAGCTGGTCGCCAGGCCTGCGGCACCCGCGACCACGCCGGCCAGGGCCCACGGCGTACGACGAGAGGTCACCCGATGATTCTCCCTCAGGCATGATCAGCCTGTGAACGATGCGAGTGACGAACTGATGACGCTTCGGGTCGGGCTGGGCTGCGACGTCCACCGCCTCGTGGCCGGAGCCCCGATGCACCTGGCCGGCCTGAGCTGGCCCGACGAGCCGGCCGGCCTGGAGGGTCACTCGGACGGCGACGTCGCCGCCCATGCCGGCTGCGACGCACTGCTCTCGGCGGCGGGTCTGGGCGACCTGGGCAGCAACTTCGGCACCTCGGATCCGGAATGGGCCGGAGCCTCGGGCGTCGCGTTCCTCGCCGAGACCGCGCGACGGCTCCGCGCCGCCGGCGTCGAGATCTCCAATCTCAGCATCCAGGTCATCGGCAACACCCCGCGCCTGGCCACGCGTCGTGGGGAGGCGGAGGCTGCGCTCACCGCCGCCGTGGGGGCCCCCGTGAGCGTCTCCGCCACGACGACCGACGGGCTCGGCCTGACCGGCCGCGGCGAGGGTCTGGCCGCGCTGGCCACCGCGCTCGTGCGACGTCCCGCCGGCTGAGACCGACGCGGCGCTGACCGGCGCCGAGTGCCGGCGTCCCCGAAAGGGACCCCTGACTCCTCACGTGGGTCTGGCCCTCGCGGCTGCGGAGGCCGGAGACTGTGGGGACGGCGGGCCGAGGACTTCACCGTTGACACGCAAACGATAGGAGAAGAGAAATGAGCGAGTACCGGTCGGTCACTGTGACCAAGGGTCGCGGCGGCTGGGGTGGTCCCCTGACCATTGCCCCCACCGGCGACCGCCCGCTCGTCGCGTCGGTCACGGGGGGTGGGATCCATCCTGTTGCCCAGCGGATCGCCGACCTGACGGGGGCCGACGTCTTCGACGGGTTCGCAAGCTCGGCACCTTTCGAGAAAATTGCTGTTGCCGTCATCGACTGTGGCGGTACGGCGCGCGTCGGCGTCTACCCCATGAAGAACGTGCTCACCGTCGATATCCACGCCACGAGCCCAGCAGGGCCACTGGCGCAGTTCATCACCGCGGAGCTCTTCGTGTCCGGGGTCGGCCCGGATGACGTCCACGAAGCATGAGCACCGCGGGCCGGGTCCCGGTCTACGAGTCGATCGTGACGAAGGTGGGCGGCCAGGTCGAAGCGTTCCTCGGCCACGGCCTCCTCATCTTCTTCGGCGACCAGTCGCCGGCGGAGCTGCACGACATCTCTGTCTTGCACTCCGCCGGGATAGCCGAGGACGGGCCCCGACCCGGCGACGTCCTGGAGCTCGGCCGGGTCCATCTGAAGGTCCTTGCCGTCGGTGGGGTCGTCCACGACAACCTGTTGAATCTCGGGCATCTCGACCTCAAGGCCGACGGCCGCACCGATCCCGAGCTCCCCGGTGATGTCTGCGTGCGCGTCGGCGACCTGCCGTTGCTCCGGCCTGGAGACCCCTTCCGGATCAGCCGGTCCCTTGACTGATGACGACTTCCTTTTGAGCCTAAGCACGCGTGGTCGGCGAGAGGGCGGTTCCTTGCGGTTCGGGCGTGGCGCTCGCCGATGCGCGCGACGTCGAGCGCGGGCGGCCGAGGTTCCCGGCGGCCTCCGCATGGCCCGTTCCCCACGGGCCGGAACGCTAGGCTCGCAGCGTGACTCTCCCGCGTGGCGGCCCGGCGGTGCTCCGGGCCGCCGTGGTCATACTCGCGGCCGGCGAGGGCAGTCGAGCAGGTCACGACACCAACAAGGTGCTACTCCAGCTCGCTGGTCGCCCGGTCTTCACCTGGTCGATCCGCTGGGCCCGCGCACTGGCCCAGGTCACCCACACAGTGCTCGTCATTCGTGAGCAGGACCGTGGCGCAGTGCTGACAGCGCTCCGGAGCGAGGTGGACGGGCCTGAAGTCCTGCTGGTCACCGGCGGCGAGACCCGGCACGACTCGGAATGGGCCTCCTTGAAGGTGCTGGAGCCCGCGATCGAGTCCGACGAGATCGATGTCGTGGTGATCCACGACGCGGCCCGTCCCCTGGCCGGCACCGCGCTCTTCTCCCGAGTGATCGAGGCATGCCGCACCCACGCCGGTGCGATCCCCGTGGTGACCCAGGGATCCCTGACGGCTCTCGCATCAGACGAGGACCCGCCGCAGACCCCGGTGGTGGCGGTGCAGACCCCGCAGGCGTTCCGCTCCCGCCCGCTGCTGACGGCGTACACCCAGGCAGCCGCGGAGGGATTTCTCGGCACGGACACGGCCAGCTGTGTCGAGCGCTACACCGACCTGCCCGTGCACTGGGTAGTCGGCGACCCCCGCAACGTGAAGATCACCTTCCCCGACGACCTCCTCCTCGTCGAGCGGCTGCTGGTCAAGGCCGGCGGCGATCTTTCACACCTGGGCGGCTGAGAGCGGTCCGGTCACTGGCGCACGGGCGAGACCTGGCTCGGCTGGCGGCTCATCTCGTCGACGCACTCCAGGAGGTGGACCGACGCCTCGTCCTCGACCCGCCGGCCGATAGCGGGGGCCTTGAGCATCGCAACCGTGGCTCGGCTGCGGGCCCACCGCACCAGCTCCGCGAAGTCGTCCAGCGGCGGCGGCGCGGCCGTGCCGGCCAGCAACGCACCGCCCAATGCGACCGGCGAGGTCACGATGGCCAGGCGCTCACGGTCGATCGTCCCCTGGATGCGGTCTCCCTCGACGGTCTTCACCGTGTCGGTCACGGGACGGTATGCCGCCGCACCCGAGGCCGGGTCGGCTCGCACCAGCTCGCGCACGCCGGCCAGCAGCGAGCTCGGTGCCAGCGGGCAGAGGCTGTCGTGGAGGAGTACGGCGCCGTCCGGCCGGTCTGCCCACCAGGCGTCGAGGGTGAGCACCCGGGTCCCGGCAGGGAGCGCCTCGCTGTCGACCGCCGGACCCTGCTCGGGTCCGTCGTCGATGAGCAGGACGGGAGGCTCGCCCAGGTCCGCGAGGGCCTGCAACGCATGCAGGTAGAGGGGTGCGCCGTGGAGCGAGGTGAACGGCAGCGCCCCTCGCCCTCTGACCACCACGACGCCGTCGGAACTCATGGCCACGCCCACCGCGCGAGCACCCCCGGACATACGAATGCCCCCGGAACCAGCCGGGGGCATGCGCAGCCAGACAAGCCGGCCAGGGTCACGAAGCGAGAACCTCGTCGAGCAACGCCTCGGCCTTGTCTTCGTTGGTGTGTTCGGCCAGCGCGAGCTCGGAGACCAGGATCTGGCGCGCCTTGGCCAGCATCCGCTTCTCACCCGCGGACAGGCCACGGTCCCGTTCGCGGCGCCACAGGTCGCGCACGACCTCGGACACCTTCATGACGTCGCCGCTGTGCAGCTTCTCGAGGTTCGCCTTGTAGCGACGCGACCAGTTGGTCGGCTCCTCGACGTGTGCGGCACGGAGGACGTCGAACACGCGGTCGAGGCCCTCCTTGTCGACGACGTCGCGAACTCCGACCAGGTCGAGGTTGCACGCCGGGACGCGGACGACGAGGTCCTGCTGGGCCACGATCCGCAGAACGAGATACTCCCGATCCTCTCCCTTGATCGACCGCATCTCGATGTCTTCGATGACGGCCGCTCCGTGATTCGGG
This sequence comes from uncultured Actinomycetota bacterium, assembly GCA_963812265.1. Lineage (GTDB taxonomy): Bacteria > Actinomycetota > Actinomycetes > Propionibacteriales > Nocardioidaceae > Nocardioides. The sequence goes on along the minus strand of CAWEUL010000001.1, from coordinate 1,189,252 downwards.
TATACAACCGTTTCGCCGACGGTGAAAGTCATATGTCAAGTACCCCTTCGTAGGGGACCTAGTCTACCACGACGTGATTTGCGCCTCTCCGACGTTTACGCAGGTCAGAGCCGGTTTGTGGGCTTGACAGAACCGGGCGACCTGTGATGGTGACCGACGCCGAAGCCGCATCCGCACCAGGAGCCCCGGGCCGCTAGGCTGAGGTCTGCGAACCGCTGGGGAGGCGGCACAGGCCGCCCGCGACGCGTGAAGGGTGACGTCCATGCAGGTGCCAGCCAGCCAGAAGGCAGCGTCGGCCAGGAGCTCGTTCGGGCTCCGCTCCACGAGCACCCGACGAGTGGCGCGGGTCGCGGCCGCCCTCGCCGCCGCCGCGCTGGTCCTCGGCGGCTGTTCGATGACGGGGCTCGAGAGAGCCACCAACCGGGTCTACACACCGGCCGAGGGCACCAACGCACGAGAGGCGGCCGTCGACATCCTGGGCGCCGTCATCGTGTCCGGCCAGCCCAACTCCGGCACCTTCATCGCCTCGTTCGTCAACAACAGCGCGATGGAGACGGCCAGCGTCGACTCCCTGGCCGGTGGGGCGGCCAACGCCGATGTCACCGCCAGCGACTTCGACGCCGTCGACATCCCCGCCCGCGGGATCGTCGACCTGTCCGACAACGGCGGTCTGCCGCTCACCGGCGACTTCGTCGCGGGCGACTTCGTCGAGGTCCGGGTCGGCCTCGGCGATGGCACCGAGGTCACCATGAAGGTGCCGGTGGTGGTCGACGACGGGCCGTGGGACGGTCTGGACGAATCCGCCTGACGAAAGGGACCGCCATGACGTACACGTTGATCCTGCTCCGCCACGGCGAGAGCGAGTGGAACGCCAAGAACCTCTTCACCGGGTGGGTCGATGTCGACCTGACCGAGCAGGGCCGCGACGAGGCGGTCAGCGGCGGCGAGCAGCTGCGCGAGGCGGGGATCCTCCCCGACGTGGTGCACACCTCCCTGCAGCGTCGGGCGATCACCACCGCCTGCCTCGCGCTGGACGCCGCCGACCGTCACTGGATCCCGGTACGCCGCTCCTGGCGGCTCAACGAACGTCACTACGGCGCGCTCCAGGGCAAGGACAAGAAGCAGACCCTCGAGGCGTACGGCGAGGAGCAGTTCATGCTGTGGCGGCGCAGCTTCGACGTCCCTCCGCCGCCACTGGCCGACGACGACGAGTTCTCCCAGGTGGGCGACCCCCGCTATGCCGACCTCGGCGAGGAGATGCCGCGATCAGAGTGCCTCAAGGACGTCATCGCGCGGATGCTGCCCTACTGGCACTCCGACGTCGTGCCCGACCTCCAGGCCGGGCACACGGTGCTCCTGGCGGCTCACGGCAACAGCCTGCGCGCGGTGGTCAAGCACCTCGACCAGATCAGTGACGACGACATCGCGGGCCTGAACATCCCCACGGGCATGCCGCTGGTCTACCGGCTCGACGAGGCGCTCGGCCCGATCGTGGCCGGCGGGGAGTACCTCGACCCCGAAGCGGCGGCGGCAGCTGCGGCTGCCGTGGCCAACCAGGGTCGCTGACTCCTCACCCCACAGCGGGCCTGCCGACGAAGGCGCCCAGGATCCCGAGGCCGCTCAGGCGTCGACGGCCTCGGGGTGCTGCCCGGTCACGACGAAGATGACGCGACCAGCGACAGACACGGCGTGGTCGGCGATCCGCTCGTAGTAGCGGCCGAGCAGGGCGATGTCGACGGCCGGCTCGATGCCGTGCGTCCACTCACCCGCCAGCAGCTCGGTGAAGCTCGTCTGCCGCAGCTGGTCCATCTCGTCGTCCATGCGCTCCAGCTCGGCGGCCGCCTCGGCGTCCCGCTCGCCGATCACCCGCGTCACCCGGGACACCATGTCCTGGGCGACCTGGGCCATCCGCATCATCGTCGGGCGCGCCGCCTCGGGCACGGCGAGGTAGGGAACCCGCAGACGGGCGATCTTCGCGACGTGCACCGAGAGGTCGCCCATCCTCTCCAGCTCGCTCACCATGCGGAGTGCCGAAACGACCGTGCGCAGGTCGCCGGCCACCGGCTGCTGCAAGGACAAGATGGTGAAGCAGCGGTCCTCGACCCGCTCCGCTGCCCGGTCGATCTGCTCGTCCGCGCTGATCACCGACTCCGCGATCGTCGCGTCACCGGTCATCAGGGCCTCGGTGGCGTAGTGGACGGCGTTCTCGACCTCGCGGCAGATGGCTGCCAGGTCGCCGAACACCGTGTCGAGCTGCTCATGGAATGCCTCGCGCATGTACCGAAGCCTAAGCCTGTTGAGTGAACCGATGTCGACGCGCGGTGAACGCGGCGTGAACAGTCGGCGAGCGAAGCGCCGCGAACCACGGTCTCGGCGCGGGTCGTGCGTACCATTCCAGCCGTGGACCCCACGACTCAGGCTGCGCTCGCGGCCGCGGTCGGAGCGCTGGTCGCAGGCGGCGCCGTGCTGGCCTGGCACCTCTCCGACCGACAGCTCAACGCCGTCAGTGCGACGCCCGAGCCCGCGGTGTCCCCCGGCGTTACCGCGGTCCTGTCCGTGCTCCGCAGCAGCGCGGTGGTGATCGACGAGAACGACGTGGTCGTCAGGGCATCGGCCCCGGCGTACGCCCTGGGTCTCGTGAGAGGTACCGAGCTGGCGGTCGACCGCCTCACGGCGCTGGTGCACCAGGTTCGCAGGGACGGCCAGATCCGCGAGACCGAGCTGATCCTCAACGGCGAGGGCAACCCGCGCCGCCACGTCACCGCCCGGGTAGCGCCCCTGGGAACCAGGCAGGTGCTGGCACTCATCGAGGACCGGACTCGCGAGCGTCGTCTCGAGGCGGTCCGTCGCGACTTCGTGGCGAACGTCAGCCACGAGCTCAAGACCCCGGTGGGCGCCATCCAGCTGCTCGCAGAGGCCTCCCGTGACGCGGCGGACGACCCTGAGGCGGTGATCAGGTTCAGCGGCCGGATGCTGAAGGAGAGCGAGCGGCTGACCCGGCTGGTCCAGCAGATCATCGAGCTGTCTCGGCTGCAGGACGACGACCCGCTGCGCGACCCCTCCACGGTGGCCATCGACGAGGTGCTGGCTGTGGCCGTGGACACCAGCCACATCGACGCCGAGAACCGTGGGATCAGTCTTGTCGTGGGCGGGGAGACGTGTCTGGAGGTGCCGGGAAACGCCGAGCAGATCACCACGGCGATGAGCAACCTCGTGGCCAACGCCGTGGCCTACTCCGGCGACGGATCCTCGGTGGTCGTCAGCGCCCGCGGCGCCACCGAGGCGGTGGAGATCTCCGTGATCGACCAGGGAATCGGCATCCCGGCTGCGGAGCTGGACCGGATCTTCGAGCGCTTCTACCGGATCGACCCGGCCCGACATCGCTCGACCGGAGGCACCGGGCTCGGGCTCTCGATCGTCAAGCACGTGGCCGCGACCCACGGCGGCGACGTGACCGTATGGTCGGTGGAGGGCCAGGGCTCGACGTTCACCCTGACCCTGCCTCGGCGCAACCAGGAGGCAACGACGTGACCCGGGTGCTCGTAGTGGAGGACGAGGAGAGCTACAGCGACGCGCTGGCCTACCTCCTCCGCAAGGAGGGGTACGACGTCGCCATCGCGGCGACCGGACCCGACGCCATCGCGGAGTTCGACCGCAACGGCGCCGACATCGTCCTGCTCGACCTGATGCTGCCGGGCCTGCCGGGCACCGAGGTCTGCCGCCAGATCCGGCAGACCTCCAACGTGCCGGTGATCATGGTCAGCGCCAAGGACGACGAGGTCGACAAGGTCGTGGGGCTCGAGTTGGGTGCGGACGACTACGTCACGAAGCCCTACTCACCGCGCGAGCTCGTCGCCCGGATCCGCGCCGTCCTGCGCCGTGGCACCGAGCCCGATCTGGCACCGGCCGTCATCGAGGCCGGGCCGGTGCGGATGGACGTGGACCGGCACCTGGTCACGATCGACGGTGTGGAGCTGCGGTTCCCACTCAAGGAGTTCGAGCTGCTCGAGCTCTTCCTACGCAACCCGGGCCGGGTACTCACCCGCGGCCAGCTGATCGACCGCGTCTGGGGATCCGACTATGTCGGTGACACCAAGACGCTCGACGTGCACGTCAAACGCCTGCGCGCGAAGATCGAACCCGACCCGTCGGCCCCGACGTACCTGGTCACCGTCCGTGGGCTGGGCTACAAGCTGGACCTGTGACGCGTCCGACGGCCGCGCGCCCGGGCGGCCCGGCGTGACCTAGGTTGCTCCCATGAGCACCGTGGAGGACGCCTCCAGCGCCGCCGTGCGCCGCGAGTGGCTGCCGCTGGCGGCGGTCGGCGTCACGTTGGTGCTGTGGTCCTCGGCGTTCGTCGCGATCCGCTACCTCGGCCACGACTTCTCGCCCGGCTCACTGTCGCTGGGCCGACTGCTCGTCGGCTCGGCCTGCCTGGTCGTCGTCGCGGTCTCGCGCGGCGTGGTGCGGCCGTCCCGCTCGGACTGGTGGGCCATGATCGCGATCGGTGTGCTGTGGTTCGGCATCTACAACGTCGCGCTGAACGCCGGCGAGCGGCGCGTGGACGCCGGCACCGCGGCGATGCTGATCCAGGTCTCGCCGCTGCTGATCGCCCTGCTGGCCTCGGTGTTCCTCCGGGAGCCGTTCACCAGGTACCTCGCGCTCGGCCTGCTGCTCGCCTTCTCCGGCGTGGTCGCCATCGCGCTGACGACGTCGCCAGGTGGGCACCGTGACCTGCTCGGCGTGGGCCTGTGCCTGCTGTCGGCGCTCGCCTACTCGTTCGCCCTGGTGATCCAGAAGCCCGTCGTGGGGCGGATACCCGCCGTCCAGGTGGTGTGGCTGGCCTGCACGACCGGAGCGGTCGTGTGCCTGCCCTTCGCCGGCACGCTCGTCCGCGAGACCGCTGAGGCCCCGCTCTCGTCGGTGCTCTGGGTGGTGTATCTGGGGATCTTCCCGACAGCGGTGGCGTTCACGACCTACGCGTACGCGCTGCGACACATGACGGCCGGCAGCCTGGGCGTGACCACCTACCTGGTGCCCCCGATCACGATCGTGATGGGCATCCTGTTCCTGGGTGAGGCACCCCCGGCACTGGCCTACGTCGGCGGCGTGCTGGCCCTGGTCGGTGTCGCCGTGGCCCGCCGCGCCTCGCGCCGCCCCGTCCCTGTCGCCGACGCCCCGGTGGTCGAATAGGCCACCCAAGCGGTGAACCGGGACGAGAGGCCCCTCGGGTCTCGAAACGAGTGCTCCGGAGCAGCGCCTGCCATGCTGGGCCGATGCAGGTCATCGCAGCGGTCCTGGTCGTTCTCGTCGCAGCCCTGCACGTCGGGTTCCTCGTCCTCGAGTCCTTCCTGTGGACCCGACCTGCCGGTCGCCGGATCTTCGGGCTCGAGCGTGAGTTCGCCGAGCAGTCCAAGGCGCTGGCTGCCAACCAAGGCCTCTACAACGGGTTCCTCGCAGCAGGACTCGTGTGGGGGCTGGCGACCGGGCAGACACCGGTGGTGGTCTTCTTCCTGGCCTGCGTCGTGATCGCGGGGATCGTCGGCGCGGCCACGGTGAGCCCGCGGATCCTCTACGTGCAGGCGCTGCCGGCCACGCTAGCGCTGGTCGCCGTCTGGCTCGACTGACCCCGAGGGTTCACCTGGGTCCGCGTCGCCCGCTTCGTCGAGGCCGCTCTCCAGCCAGCCACGGAAGGCCTCCAGGTTGGCCGTGGACTCCCCACGTGAACGTCGCCACTCCCACTCCTTGCGGATCGAGGAGGCGAAGCCGAGCTCGAGGATCGTGTTGAACGACCCATCGGCCACGCTGAGCAGGGCCCCGAGAAGCTGGTCGAGCTCTCCCGGCTCCACCGCGCACAACGGTAGGCGCCCGTCGAGGTAGATGTCTCCGAGTCGGTCGACGGCGAAGGCGACGCCGTACGTTCGTAGGTTGCGCTCCAGTAGCCACCGGTAGACCTGCTCGTGGTTCTCGTCGGGACGCCGACACACGAACGCATGCACGGCGAGGTGATGAGCCCCGAGATCCAGGCGCACGGGGGTCTGGAGCTTGCGCTCACCTGGCAGCGCGAACGCGAAGACGCCCTCGCGTGGCTCCTCGAACTCCAGCTCTTGGGCGGCCAGGTAGTCCCGGACCACCTCGGCGGGCGTCACCCGACAAGCTCCGGAGCCATCTGGGAGCGCGCGCGCCCATAGACCTCGAGCGTGGCCTCGGACGTGCGGTCCCACGAGAACCGAGCCGCCTGCCGCAGGGCTCCCTCGGCGAGGCGTTCGGCGTACGCCGGGTCGGCGATGATCCTGCGCAGCGCCACCGCCCAGTCACGCGGGTCGTGTCCGTCGACCAGGAGGCCACTCACCCCGTCGAGCACGACGGTGGTCAGGCCACCGACGGCCGCAGCGACGACCGGCGTGCCGGCCGCCTGGGCCTCCGCAGCGACGAGGCCGAACGACTCGTTGTAGGACGGCACGGCCACCAGGCTCGCAGCGGAGTACCACTGGGCCAGCTCCCGCTGGGCGACCGGCGGCACGAAGCGGACCACGTCATCGAGCCCGAGCTCCGTGGTGAGCTGGGCCAGCGACTCCGGGTGCTCCAGACCGGTGCCGGACGGCCCACCGACGATCGGGACCACGACCCGCGAGCGGAGCTCGGGGGACTCGGCCAGCAGCACGGCGACCGCCTGCAGCAGGACATCCGGTGCCTTGAGTGGTTGGATCCGGCCGGCGAACAGCACCACGTGGGCCTCCGAGGGGATGCCGAGGGCCTGCCGTGCGAGCCGGCGCGGGGTCGAGGAGAAGACCGAGAGGTCGACCCCGGGGTGGACCACCTCGACCCGGCTCGGGGACGCGTCGTACAGGTCGACGAGCTGGCGGGCCTCGAGGGCGGTGTTGGCGATGAGCATGTCCGCCGCCCCGACCACCTGCTCCTCGCCGATCACCCGTGCGACGGGGTCGGGCGTGTCGCCCTCGGCCAGTGCAGCGTTCTTGACCTTCGCCATGGTGTGCATCGAGTGGACGAGCGGGACGCCCCAGCGATCACGCGCCAGGGCACCGACCTGTCCCGACAGCCAGTAGTGGGAATGGACGACGTCGTAGTGGCCGATCGGCAGGCCCGCCTCGGTACGAAGCACCTCGCGGGCGAAGATACACATCTGGCCGGGCAGCTCGGCTTTCTCCAGCCCTTCGTACGGCCCGGCAGTGATGTGCCGAACCAGGACCCCCGGCGCCGCCTCGACGACCGGCGGAAGACTGGACGACGTCGCGCGGGTGAACACGTCCACCTCGATGCCCCGGGCCGCGAGCCGACGCGACAGCTCGATGACATAGACGTTCATGCCCCCGGCGTCCCCAGTCCCGGGCTGGTCCAGGGGGGAGGTGTGCAGGCTGATCATGGCAACCCGCCCCGGCTGTGCGTTCACGTCGTCCTCTCGTCTGAAGTGCTCCCCCAACAGAACCCCTTCACCCGCCGTCCGATTCCCGCGCCGGGGCGCGTCGTGGCAGCTAGCGGTGCTCGGGGGCGGCTCGGGACCGTTCTCCCCTGACCAGCAGCACCAGCGAGACGACGACGACCAACGCCCCGGCCGCGGCCTCTGCGACGAGTCGAGGCAGCGCCGAGTAGCTCAGGCTGAGGACGATGATCGCGAGTAGCGGCACGACGCAGCCGATCAGGAGTCGCAGCCACAGGGCCGCCTTGTGCACCAGGCGGGTTCCGGCGGCGAACAGCGCGAGCAGGAGCCAGGTCGCACCGGCCCACCGCAGGACGACGCCGATGTCGCTGCCCGCGGGGGTCACGTCGAAGTAGTCCAGGGCGTAGCGCGCCACCCAGCAGGCGCCACCGACGATGCCGGCAAGGCAGGCGGCGGTGCGCGAGATCATCGACCCGGTCCCTCACGTGGACGACAGAGAGCAGGCTGAGTCTGCCAGACTGCTTCCGTGCAGACCATTGGCCTCATCGGCGGGATGAGCTGGGAGAGCAGCCTCGTCTACTACCGCGATCTGAACCTGGGCGTGCGGCGGCGGCTCGGGGGTCTGTCCTCGCCCCGGCTGGTGCTCAGCACGGTCGACTTCGCGGAGCTGACCCAGGCCGAGGACGACCAGCGCTGGGACGTCGTCGGCGACCTGCTGGCGGACGCCGCCCGCGGGGTCGAGCGCGCCGGCGCCGACTTCCTCCTGCTCTGCACGACCACGTTCCACAAGGTGGCCGACCAGGTCTCGGACGCGGTGGACATCCCGTTGATCCACCTCGGCGACGTCGTGGCCGAGGCCTGCCTGGCCCAGGGAATCCGGCGGGTGGGGCTTCTCGGGACGACGGTGGCGATGGAGGACGGCTTCTTCATCGATCGGCTGGCCTCACACGGGGTGGAGACCCTCGTGCCCGACCGGGAGCACCACGACTGGATCAACTCGGCGATCTACGACGAGCTCGTCCACGGCCGGGTGGTCGACTCCACCCGGAGCCGGATGGTGCAGCTCGCTACGGGGCTGTGGGACGCCGGGGCCGGCGGCCTCCTGCTCGGGTGCACGGAGATCGAGTTGCTGATCCGCCAGGCCGACGTCGAGCTGCCGGTCTTCCCCTGCACGACCTTGCACGTCGAGGCCGCCCTCGACCGCGCCCTCTCCGACTGACGTCCGGCGCGCGTCGGATCAGAACCGGTCGTGCCGCAGCACGACGTCGACCAACCGGCGCAGATCCTCACTGAGGTCCTGCTCGGAGACCAGCACCTCCTCGCGGCCGGGCAGGCGGACGGTGAACTGGTACATGTCGGGATACGCCGTTCCACCGGCCGCCTCCGCGGACACGTCGATCCGCTCCACGAGGGAGCGGACCTCCGCGACCCGCGGGTCCGTGCTGGCGAGGTCGACCGTCCCCGTCGTGGTGAGCCCGGCGAAGCCGCCGGTGCGGCGGATCTCGACCACATCCCCGCCGGAGGCCGGGGGATCGCCGGGGGCGGAGCCTCCCCCGACCGTCACGCCGACCTGAGCCCACGCGCCCGCGACCGCCTCGGCGTGGTCGCCGGCCGCCGCGAGGGTGGCTGCGGCAAAGCCCGCGAAGTCGGTCACCGGGCCGACGTCCCCGCCGGTGAGCGCGGCGTACCAGATGGCACCGGCCCCATCCCAGGAGGTGCCGCCGATCGTGGTGGCAGCGAGGTAGAACGCACGGTTGGGGATGCCTGAGTTCAGGTGGACCCCACCGTTGTCGTCACTGGTCTGGATGTAGTCGCGCAGGTGCGCCGGCTGGGGGTCACGACCTAGGCGAGGGTCGTCGTACGCGGTCCCGGGGTTGGCCATGTCGCGCAGGCCGCGCGCGTTCACACCAGAGAGGAACAGCCCGGCGCCGATCAGCCAGTCCGCGTCGGCGGCCGTCTGCTCCAGCAGTCGCTGCTTGGTGCATGCGGCGAAGACGTCGGACACCGACTCGTTGAGCGCTCCGGGCTGGTCACGGTAGACGAGACCGGCCGTGTGCTCGGTCACCGCGTGCGTGAGCTCGTGGCCCAGCACGTCGACGGGCTTGGTGAACCGATCGAAGAGCCGGCCGTCGCCGTCGCCGAAGACCAGCTGGGTGCCGTTCCAGAAGGCATTGTCGTAGCTGCGCCCGTAGTGCACGGTCATCACCACGGGAGCACCCGCGCCGTCGTACGACGCGCGGCCGTAGACCTCGCTGAAGAGGTCCAGCGCACCCTGACCGCCGTACGCCGCCTCGTCGACGGCGTCGTCACCCGACGCGGGCTCGCCCGCCGAGCGAACGGGGGCACCCGGCAAGGACGTCCCGCCGGCGGCCGTGTGGACTGTCCACGCCGGCCTGCCACCGACTGCTGGCGTCGCAGGTCCCGCGGCCCGCCGCTCGGCCCGGAAGTCCTCGTCCTGCCTCAGGGTGCGCTCCGCGATCGCTACCGTGGCCGGGTCGACGGGCGCGTCCGCGGACTCCTCGGACGCGAGGTGCTGCAGCAGGTACGGCGGCACGAAGTGGCAGCGCGCCGGTGCCCGGTCTTCGGTACTCATGGCGTCCGGTCTACCACTGGTGGAGAGCCCGCGCAGCCCCCTCGATGGTCGAGCAGCAGCCGCAGCCCGTCAGCACCAGCGTGCGGAAACCTCCGCCCGCCCGACAGCGGCGCCTTCGCGGCGGTCAGGATGGCGGCTGTGACTCCAGGGACCTCGCCGTGAGCCTGGGCGGACTGTCGTCGGCCGACCTCGCCCTGATCGTCGCGGCGGCAATGCTGATCGGCATCGCCAAGACCGGCTTCGCCGGCATCGGGTCACTGTCGGTGGCGATCTTCGCGGCGGTGCTCCCCGCCCGCGAGTCCACGGGCGCCCTGCTCCCGTTGCTGATCGTCGGCGACCTGCTCGCTCTGGCGGCGTACCGTCGCTCCGCCGACTGGCCGACCCTCATCAGCCTCATCGGCCCAGTCGCGGTGGGAGTGCTGGGCGGGGTCGTCTTCGTCGCGGTGAGTGACGACACCGTGATGCGGCGCACCATCGGCATCGTCCTGCTGGTGCTGGTCGCGGTGCACGTGGCGATGACGTGGTGGCGGCCCGAGGCCCGCCACCAGGGCCGGGTCGCGCACTGGGGCTACGGCTGGCTCGGCGGCTTCACGACGATGGTGGCCAACGCGGGCGGCCCGGTGATGTCGCTGTACCTGTTGGGCGCGAAGCTCGACAAGCTCACCTTCCTCGGCACGATGGCGTGGTTCTTCGCCGCCGTGAACCTGTTCAAGCTGCCGTTCAGCATCGGCCTGGGCCTGGTGACGGCGTCCTCGCTCCTGGTCGACCTCGTGCTGGTCCCGGCCCTGGTCCTGGGCGCTGTTGTGGGGCGCCTCCTGGTACGTCGCGTCGACCAGCGCACCTTCGAGCAGATCATCGTCGTGCTGACGGTGATCTCCGCGCTGAACCTCGTGCGCTGACCCCGGCGGTCGACGTACTGGTGCGTAGGAGTCACCACGTGACCCCGTACGCACCGGTATGCGGGGCGGGGCGCCCGCGACGGCAGTTCGGCGCCCCGCGGGATGGCCGATAGACTCGGCGTACCCGCGGCGCGGAGCATCCTCCCCGTGGTCACGACCTCGACGAAAGCAGCCGATCCGCATGCCCGCCACACGTTCCGACCTGCGCAACGTGGCCATCGTGGCCCACGTCGACCACGGCAAGACCACGTTGGTCGACGCGATGCTCCACCAGGCGGGTGCCTTCACCGCACACCAGGAGGAGGCCGGTGTCGCCGAGCGGATCATGGACTCCGGTGATCTGGAGCGCGAGAAGGGCATCACGATCCTCGCCAAGAACACCGCCGTGAGGTACGCCGGGCCCGCGGCGCAGGAGATCGCGGGTGGCCCCGTGACCGTCAACATCATCGACACCCCCGGACACGCCGACTTCGGGGGCGAGGTGGAGCGCGGGCTCTCGATGGTCGACGGGATCGTCCTCCTCGTCGACGCCTCCGAAGGTCCGTTGCCGCAGACCCGCTTCGTGCTCCGCAAGGCGCTCAACGCCGATATGCCGGTCGTCCTCGTCGTCAACAAGGTCGACCGCTCCGACGCCCGGATCACCGAGGTCGTCGACGAGACCTACGAGCTGTTCCTCGACCTGCTCGACGATCACCACAGCCACGACGCGCTCGACTTCCCGGTCATCTACGCCTCCGCCAAGGCCGGGCGCGCCTCGCTGGCGATGCCCGAGAACGGCGGTCTGCCCGACGCCACGGACCTCGAACCGCTGTTCCGCACGATCCTCGAGACGATCCCTGCGCCGACGTACGAGGAGGGTGCGCCGCTGCAGGCACACGTCACCAACCTCGACGCGTCACCGTTCCTGGGCCGGCTCGCACTGGTGCGGGTGCACCAAGGCACGCTCACCAAGGGCCAGAACGTGGCCTGGATCCAGCGCGACGGCACCCAGAAGAACGTCAAGATCACCGAGCTGCTCGTGACCGAGGCTCTCGAGAGAGTCCCGGCCACCGAGGTCGGGCCGGGCGACATCGCCGCCATCGCCGGCATCCCCGAGATCACCATCGGCGAGACGCTCGCCGACCCGGAGAACCCGGTCGCCCTCCCGCTGATCACCGTGGACGAACCTGCGATCTCGATGACGATCGGCACCAACAACTCGCCACTGGTCGGCCGGGTGAAGGGCGCCAAGGTCACGGCTCGGCTGGTCAAGGACCGGCTCGACCGTGAGCTGGTCGGGAACGTGTCACTACGCGTGCTCCCCACCGAGCGCCCCGACACCTGGGAGGTGCAGGGCCGCGGCGAGCTGGCCCTGGCGATCCTGGTCGAGCAGATGCGACGCGAGGGCTACGAGCTGACCGTCGGCAAGCCACAGGTGGTGACCCGTGAGGTCAACGGCAAGGTCCACGAGCCGGTCGAGCGGCTGACCATCGACGCACCCGAGGAGTATCTCGGCACGATCACCGAGCTGCTCGCCGCCCGCAAGGGTCGGATGGAGCAGATGACCAACCACGGCACCGGGTGGGTGCGGATGGAGTTCCTGGTGCCGGCGCGTGGCCTGATCGGCTTCCGCACCGAGTTCCTCACCGAGACCCGCGGCACCGGCATCGCCCACCACGTGTTCGAGCGCTACGAGCCCTGGGCCGGCGAGATCCGCTCCCGGGCCTCCGGGTCGCTCGTCGCCGACCGCTCCGGCGCCGCGACGGCGTACGCCATGACGAACCTCCAGGAGCGCGGCATCATGTTCGTCGAGCCGACCACCGAGGTCTACCAGGGCATGATCGTGGGCGAGAACTCACGCGCCGACGACATGGACGTCAACATCACCAAGGAGAAGCAGCAGACCAACATCCGCTCCTCCACCTCCGACAACTTCGAGAAGCTGATCCCACCCCGCAAGCTGAGCCTGGAGCAGTGCCTGGAGTTCTGCCGCGAGGACGAATGCGTCGAGGTCACCCCCGAGACCGTGCGGATCCGCAAGGTCGAGCTCGACGCCCACGCCCGCGCCAAGACCGCCGCGCGGGCCCGCAAGTCGCAGTAGGCGCCCGGAGTTTCATCACGGTATCCAGGCCGAGACGCGCTTCCCATGGCGTGCACGCCGTGGGAAGGGGTGGTTCGCCGTCCTACCATGGTGAAGCGCCCGGCGGCCGGCACGACCCAGCGCACACCAGGGCGGCCGCTCACTCCCGGGGAGACGACGGCTGGGCGATCAGTCCCTCGTCGGCACCGACGAGCCACCGGGCGAGCAGCGTGCCCTCGGCCTCGAGCAGCGCGTGCAGTCGCAGGGGTACGTCGACGGGCGCGCCGGCGCTGATCCGCGGGTGGCCGCCGGACACCAGACGCGGGACCGTGGTGACACAGAGCTCGTCCGCGACGTCGGCCGCGACCAGGTCACGCAGCAGGTGGGGTCCGCCCTCGCCCAGGATCTGCGACCACCCCCGGGAGACGAGCTCGGTCCGCAGCCGCGCCAGGTCCACGCGATGCGAGCCCAGCACGAGCACGTGCTGCTCACCGAGCGCCTGCCGGGCGACGGCCAGGCCCGGCGACGACTCACAGGTCGCGACCAGCACGCTCCCCGCGGGGGCCCCGCGCAGCCTCTCGGGGACCTCGGCTGACCTCGAGACCAGCACCGTCGGCCGATCGGCGGGGCCGTAGCCCTCGACCCTGGCGGTGCCGGCCCCCACCACGATCACGTCGGCAGAGGCACGCAGCGCATCGAAGACCGCCTTGTCGGCCGCGTTGTTGATCGACCCGCTCTTGCCGGACTCCCCCGTGGCCGCACCGTCCACGGTCGAGACCATGTTCACGCGCCACCACGGCACCGACGGAGCGGCGTACCACTGCGCAAGGTCCGAAGGGTGCAGCTCGACCGCAACCGGCAGCCCCTCTGCAATCAGTCCGCGCACAGCCACCTAACCACTCGGGTCGAGCGAGCGCTTCTGGCTCGCACCTCAGCCCCCGTGGGCCGACCAGCCGCACACTACGCTCCGTTCGTATGCGGATCCTGATGGGCCTCCACAACGCCCCGACCGATTCCGACGAGCTCCTCGCCGAGGCCTACCCCTGGCCCAAGGGGCAGTCCTGGACCCGGGTCACGATGCTGCGCGCGCTTGACGGCGGGGTGGCCGGAGCCGACAAGCGGAGCCGGTCGTTGTCCGGCGACGTGGATCGGGAGATCTTGCGCGAGGTACGACGTCTCTGCGACGCGATCGTTGTCGGCGCGACGACGATGCGCCTCGAGCCGTACGGTCCGGTGCAGGCACGGCCCGAGGCCGTCGAGCAACGAAGAGGGCTGGGACTGGCCGACGCCCCCGTTCTCGTCCTGGTCAGCGGCAGCCTCGACCTGCCGTGGGACGAGCCGGTGTTCACCGAGTCCGCGTGCACCCCGATCGCGGTCACCACGGACCGTGCCTCCGAGCACGCCCAGAGGCGCGCCGCCGAGCACGTCGAGGTCATTCGGCTACCGGGCGAGCGGGTGTCGGCCGAGGCGTTGGTGGCGGCCCTGCAGGACCGGGGCCTGCGGCGCCTGGTGTGCGAGGGTGGCCCGGGCCTGCTGGCATCATTCGCGGCCGAGGACCAGGTCCAGGAAGTCGATCTCACCGTCTCGCCCTACCTGCAGACTCTGGGACCAGGTTCCACACCCGCCTGGGCAGCAGACCCCCAGCACTTCGAGCTGAGCCAGGTTCTCGAACACGAATCGATGCTGTTCGCGCGCTATCTCCGCACTCCGCCGGACCACCACTAGGGTCGAGGCGGTGATCTCACTTCAAGGGCTGGCCGACCTCGTCGAAGACAACGGTGCGGCCCTCAACCACCCAGTCTCCCCGATCCGGCTGGGCGACCGGGTGATCGATTCCGACGCGACTCCGGTCGTGATGGGGACCCTCAATCTCTCTCGCGACTCCGGCTACCGCGACAGCATCGCGACCTCGACGGACTCCGCCGTACGCCGGGGGCGCCTCCTCGCCGCCCAGGGAGCCGACCTGGTCGACATCGGCGCGGAGTCGACCACAGCTGCCGCCGCGCGCGTCGACGCAGCGCACCAGATCGACCTGCTCGTCCCCGTCGTCGAGGCACTCAGCCGTGAGCGGGTCACCGTGTCCGCGGAGACCTACCACCCCGACGTTGCCCGCGCCTGCCTTGACGCAGGTGCCTCGGTGATCAACTTCACCGGTCAAGAACACGAGGAGGCGATCCTCGCGCTGGTCGCGGAGTATGACGCCACGGTCGTCCTCTGCGCGGTGCGGGGATCCGACGCCCGAGACATCCGCGACGTCGAGCGGTCCGGGGACCCCGTCCCGGGCTATCTCGCACACTTCGAGAAGCGCGTCTCGAAGGCCAGAGCCCTGGGAGCGTCTCGGATCGTGATCGACCCCGGCCTCGGCCTCTACTACGCGAACCTCACGGATCCCGAGATGCGCATCGCCTACCAGACCAAGGTCTTGCTGCGCTCGTTCGAGCTTCGGGTGCTCGGGCTGCCGATCTGCCACGCCCTGCCTCACGCCTTCGACCTGTTCCAGGAGGAGTTTCGCAGCGCGGAGCCGTTCTTCGCCGTCCTGGCCAGGCTCGGGGGTGCCGGCATGTTCCGCACCCATGAAGTGCCTCAGGTGAGGGTCGTCCTCGACGCCATGCAGCAGCTGCCGTCCACGTGACGGGTACGCCGCTCGAACCAGGTGCTCACTCAGCCACGGAGGCGTCAGGGTTCAGGCTCGAGATCCGGATGCCGGCGTGGGTGCGGTAGCGCCGATTGACGCTGATCAGGTTCGCGGTGAGCGCCTCGACCTGGCCGGCGTTGCGCAGCCGCCCGGCGTAGACCCCCCGCACTCCGGGCAGGAGCTCAGCGAGCTCCTGCACCAGGTCCGTCGCCTCGCGGTCGTCGCCGACCACCAACACGTCCTGGTCCAAGGACAGGACGGCGGGGTCCCCCAGGAGGGCGGCGCTCAGGTGGTGGAACGCCCCGACCACGCGGCTGTGGGGAAGGAGAGCCTCTGCCTGTTGCGCGGCGGACCCCTCGGGCACGCCCAGGGCGAACGCGCCGCGCTTGTCAAAGCCCAGGGGATTCACGCAGTCGACCACGATCCGGCCCGCGAGCGTGGCCGACAGCGCGGTGAGCAGGTCGGCGTGTCCGACCCAGGGGACCGCCACCACGACGACCTCGCAGTCGGCGGCGCCGGCGTTGTCGGTCCCGACGATCTCGCTACCGGCGTCGGCCGCCAGACCAGCGGCGACCTCCCGGGCGCGCGCGGAGTCACGGCTGCCCAGGACCACCTCGAGCCCGGCGGCGGCGAATCGCACGGCGAGGCCGCTGCCCTGTGGGCCGGTACCGCCGAGGATGCCCACGCGAAGTCCGCGCCGGGCCAGCGGCACCTGCTCGGCGCTCGGGGTCGTCGGCGTCATCGGGTCAGCCAAGGTAGCGGCGGACCGCCCGGTTGAGCGCTTGGGCGTAGACGACACGGCCCCTGCGTCGGGTCATCCGACGGGCATCCTTCGCGGCGCGCATGTTGCCGCACTCGACCAGGACCACCGGGACGTCTGAGAGGTTGAGAGTTCCCAGGTCGCTGCGGAAGTCCAAGCCGTCACCGCCAGCGACGTAGGAGGCCACAGGCAGCCCTGCCCGCTTCATCGCCCGGCGCACCGTCGTGGCCAGCCGCCGCGACGGCTTGAACACGTCGTGGGTCCAGGGCTTGCGGTCCGTGGGCGCGATCACATGGAAGCCGGGGCCGCCCCCGACGTTGCCGTCACCGTGGATGCTGATCTTCAGGTCCGCGTCGGCCTTGTTCCCCGCACGGCCACGGACATTCACGCAGGGCCCCCACCGGTCCTGGCGGTTCGTGGACCGGGTCATGATCACCCGCGCCCCGGCCCGCTCGAGGCGCGCCTGGAGGATCCGGGCGACTCGGATGGCGAACGTCGCCTCAGGGAAGCCTCCGTTGGTGGCCGTGCCCGTCGTGTTGCAGGCCTTCGCGAACCCCCCGGCAGGCACCAGCGCGTTGACCTTCTCGGGGAAGTTGTGGTTGCCCAACTGATGGCCTGCGTCGATCACGACGGTGCGGCCGGCAAGGGGTTGTCCGAGTGCGATCAGACGCGCGTTCGCGGTCACCACATCGGCCGGGGTACGGGGTGAGGTCGCCTCCGGAACCGCATCCTCGGTCATCAAGGCACTCGTCAGCAGCACAGCAGCCGCCACGAGGGCGGCCGACGAACGTTGAAGAACCGACATCAAGGGCACAGGCGGGAGCCTAGTCGCTGCCGCGGGGCGGGTCCCGAACCCGCGCCTACGCGGGTGCCCCTAGTCTGGGGCGTCGGAGGACGAGCCGGAGGAGGCACCAGATGACGTGGTTGGTCACGGGAGGCGCGGGCTACATCGGAGCGCACGTCGTACGCGCGCTGAGCGAGGCGGGCATCAGCCCCGTGGTCATGGACGACCTGTCCAGTGGCTTCCGCAGCTTCGTCCCCACCGATGTGCCCCTGGTGCACGCAACGCTCCTGGACGAGGCCGCTGTCGAGAGCGCGCTGCGCGACCACGGCGTGGTCGGCGTCATCCACGTGGCCGGCTTCAAGTACGCCGGCGTCTCCGTCGAGCGGCCGCTGCACACCTACGAGCAGAACGTCACGGCGAGCGTGCGGCTGCTTCGCGCGATGCGCAACACCGGTGTCGACAAGATCGTCTTCTCCTCGAGCGCGGCCACCTTCGGCACGCCCGACGTCGACATCGTCACCGAGACCACCCCGACCCGTCCGGAGTCGCCGTACGGCGAGTCGAAGCTCGTGGGCGAGTGGTTGCTGAGCGATGTGGGCAAGGCCCACGGCATCGTGCACACGTCACTGCGCTACTTCAACGTGGTCGGCTCCGGCTACGGCGACGTGTACGACGCCAGCCCCCACAACCTGTTCCCCCTGGTGTTCGACATGCTCTACCGAGGCGACACCCCCCGGATCAACGGAGATGACTACGACACTCCGGACGGCACCTGCGTGCGGGACTACATCCATGTCAGCGACCTGGCCCACTCCCATGTCGCAGCCGCCGAGCGGATGCTACGCGGAGAGCCGATCGAGCGGGTCTACAACCTCGGCAGCGGTGAGGGAGTCTCTGTGCGACAGATCATGAGCACCATCGCCGAGGTCACCGGCACTGCCTTCGAACCCACGATCGCGGCGCGACGGGCCGGCGATCCGGCCCGCATCGTGGCCAGTGGCGAGCTGGCGACTCGAGACCTCGACTGGGGGATGCGCCACGACCTGCGCGACATGGTGGCCAGCGCGTGGGCGGCACGACAGCAGGCCGGGGACGCCTACCCCCGTTGATAGCAAAGGCCCCGAACCAGCGGTCTGCACCAACCGGTTCGGGGCCCCCGTGCGGGCGCACGCGTGGTGCGCCCGCGGTGAATCAGTCGCCGACCTTGTCGACGGCGTCCTTGGCCGCCTCGACCGTGCGAGCCGCAGTCTTCTTCGCGGCGGTCGCGGTGGCCTTGGCCGAGCTGCGCGGGGCGCTGCTCTTCTCGGCCGCAACCTTCTTGGTCGACTTCGCGGAGGTCTTGGCCTTCTTCGCGGTGGTCTTGGCCGCCTTGGTCGCCTGGGTCTTGGTGGTCTTCGCCTTCGCGACGGTGGTCTCCGCAGCCTTCACGGCCTCCTGGGTGGAGTCCTGCGTGCGGATCCGACCGAGGAGGAGCTCGCCGCGCTTGACGAGGTCACCATAGGTGTCGTTGACCTGGGAGAGGTTCTCGTTCACGACGTCCTGCACCTTGGCCGGAAGAGCGTTGGCGTCGGCCTGGAGCTCGGCCATCCGGGCCTCGACCGCCACACGGCGGGCCTTGGCGTCCTTGCTCAGCGCGTCGAAGCGGGCCTTGGCGTCCTTGCTCAGCCCGTCGTAGCGGGCCTTGGCGTCCTTGCTCAGCCCGTCGTAACGAGCCTTCGCGTCCTTGCTGAGGTCCTCGTAGCGAGCCAGCGCCTGGTCGCGCAACTGCTCCGGCTGCAGCTCCAGCCCACTGACGCTCTTCTGAACGTCGGCCAGCTTCTGCTGCATGTCGGTGACGTAGTCACGCACGGCCTCGACGGCCAGGTCGGTCAGTCCGAGGCTGGCGTAGAACGGCTTCGTGGCGTCCTTGAGGTCGACGTCGGGGAGCTCGAGGTTGCGGGGGTCCAGGGTCTTCATGTCGAACTTGGCCTGTGCCATGTCCATCTCCTTCGGATTGAGGTCCGGCAGCTGCCGGACCCGTACGGGGTTGTGCAGTGTCACTCGTCGCGCTGGTCGGCGTTCGTGGCCAGGAACGACGCGTAGACGTCGAGCAGCGACTGTTTCTGCCGCTCGCTGAGGCCGGTGTCGCCGAGAATGGCGATCTCCACGCTGCTCGCGGTGCCTTCGTCGACGCTGACGATGCCGGCGCGGATGTAGAGCTGCTCGGCTGAGATGCGCAGCGCCTTCGCGATCTGCTGCAGCACCTCGGCCGAGGGCTTCCGCAGCCCGCGCTCGATCTGGCTCAAGTAGGGGTTCGAGACGCCCGCCTGCTCAGCGAGCTGCCGCAAGGACAGTCGCGCCGCGAGGCGCTGCTCCCTGAGGTACTCGCCGAGGTTCTCGACGGTCCGTCCGACCTTGCTCTTTGCCATGTCTCCATACTGCTTGCTGGAGTTAGCAAATGCAAACTGAGGACGGTGATGCCCATCACAGAGGGCCAGAATTCCCTTGTGCGGTTGAGAATCTCGGATCGCCGCAGTGCTAGCTGCCCGGGCAATCCAGCCGGGGCCGCTGCTCCTGGGGCTAGTCGGGCAGGAGGGGGCGCACCTCTCCCACGGGCACCCCGCCTCCGAGCAGCTGGACGACGCCCGTGGCCAGCACGGCGTCTGCGTCGACGCCGCCCTCGAGCAGCACACCGCTGCGCTCGAGCGCCGCCGCCATCAGCACCGGCCGCGCGCGGGCCCCACCGTCGTCGACCTTGAGCGCCCAGGCGCGACCGTCCGGGAGCGCGACCGCATAGCAAGCCTCCGCGCCGGCCTTGCCGATGGCCCCGGGAAGGGCGGTCAGCAGCGACCGTTCATCGCGGGTCGAGCCCGACACGAACTCCGGGAACCGACGGATCGCATGGGCCACCCGGGCCGACGTCGGGTCAGCAGCACCGGCCGAGTCGATCCCTCGAGCAATCAGCCCGAAGGCGCGGGCGAGTCCGACCAGCGACATCGACAGCAGCGGTGCCCCACAACCGTCGACCGCTATCGAGCTGGTTTCGCCGGTCAGCGACTCGACGGCCTCGGCGATGGCCAGTTGAACCGGGTGCCCGGGCTCGCGGTAGGAGCCCACCTCCCACCCGTTGACCACGCAGGTGGCCACCATGGCCGCGTGCTTGCCCGAGCAGTTCATCGCGATCGGCGTCTTGGCTCCGCCGGCGGCGATCACCTCGAGACGGGCGTCGTCGTCCAGCGGGTAGTCGGGCGGCGTCTGCAGGGCTGACTCATCCAGGCCGGCGGAGGCCAGCAGGCGACGGACCCCGTCGAGGTGGAACGGCTCGCCGGAGTGGGAGGCGCAGGCCAGCGCCAGCAGGTCCTCGGGCACGTCCAGCCCGACCCGCACCATGCCCACGGCCTGAAGCGGCTTGTTGCACGAGCGGGGCAGCATCGGGGAGCTGACGTCACCGACCGACCAGTCCACCGACCCGTCGGCGGCGAGCGCGACCACGGCGCCGTAGTGGTGTCCCTCAACGAATCCCGAGCGCACGATCTCGGCGACCACCGGCTGTGTCATGGGCGCACCATATCCACGATGGCAGGATGTCCCCGTGCCGCCTACGACCGCCCCGCAGTACCACCCGACCCCGCGCGAGCTCGACGACCTCGAGCTGCTGCTCGGTGGGGCCTTCCATCCCACCGTCGCCTACAACGAGGCCGGCAGCGCCGTCACCCTCGACCTCCCTGCGGACGTGGTCGTGGCCGCCCGCGGCGACGGGCTGGTCGAGCTGGTCGATCCCGAAGGCCTGCCGCTTGCCCACGTCGACCTCGACGGCCGGGTCACCCGCCTGGCCAACGCCGAGCACGGTCCGTTCCGCCGGCTCTACCTGCAGCCGTCGGCAGCCCGGGAGCAGTACGCCGGGCGCACCTGGGTGCCGGTGGCGGAGCCGCTCACTGATACGCAGTTGGCGAGGCTGCGTGAGGCCGGACCCACGGTGCTGCTGGCCCTGGTCGGACACGGCACCCCCTGGCTCTCGCCGGTCGGGCTGCTGCGCGCCACCTTGGCGGCCGCCGCCGAGCTGCCCGACGCTGCCGTCGTGGCCGTCCCGCTGGCCTCGCGCGGTGACGCCGACCTCGACCACCACTTGGGGATCCGCGTCGTCGAGAACTTCGCCGACGGCGACCCGGTGCTCGGCCTCCCCGATGGCGGCTCTCTCGGCGAACAGGTCGGCGCCATCGTCGAGGCAGACCGGCCGCCTCCCGAGCGTCAGGGGCTGGTGCTGTTCTTCACCGGCCTGTCGGGCAGCGGCAAGTCCACGCTGGCACGGGCGCTGATGGACCGCGTCCTCGAAGCCGGCGAGCGCACGGTCACCAGCCTCGACGGCGACGTCGTGCGCCGCCACCTGTCGGCCGGGCTCACCTTCTCCAAGGCCGACCGAGAGACCAACATCCGACGCATCGGCTGGGTCGCCGCCGAGGTCTCCCGGCACGGGGGCGTCGCCGTCTGCAGCCCGATCGCGCCCTTCGACGAGACCCGTCAACAGGTCCGAGCGATGGTCGCGGATGCCGGCGGCGCCTTCTTCCTGGTCCACGTCGCGACCCCGCTGGAGGAGTGCGAGCGACGTGACCGCAAGGGCCTCTACGCCAAGGCCAGGCGAGGCGAGATCCCCGAGTTCACCGGCATCTCCTCTCCCTACGAGGAGCCGGATGACGCTGCCGTGCGCGTCGACACGACTGGGCGCACGATCGAGTCCGCCCTGGAGGACGTCCTGGTCGCCGTCCGCGAGGCCGGCTACCTCGAGCTGACGGACTGAGCCACGGCGACACTAAGGCCCAGACCCCATTAGGACAAACTTAGGTGAATCAGTAGACTAACCCGACCTTGTCGGCCCAACCCGGAGTTGCGCGATGCCAGACCTCGGCTCCACCTTTCTCGCCATCCTCGTCGCTGGCTTCGTCGTCGGCGCCGTCGTCGGCCTGACCGGCATGGGCGGCGGCGCGCTGATGACGCCCGCACTGATCTTCCTGGGAGTCGGCGATGCCGCGACGGTGGTCACTGCCGACCTGACGGCGGCCGCCGTCTACAAGAGCGGCGGCGCAGTCGTCCACCAGCGGGAGGGGTCGCCCAACCTGACGCTCGCCAAGTGGCTGATCATCGGATCGGTCCCGATGGCCCTGCTGGGGCCGCACCTGCTGGCGTGGTTCACCGATCCGGAGGAGCTGGACCACGTCCTGAAGCTGTGGATCGGCTTCGCCCTGCTGCTGGCAGCGCTGACCTACGCGCTACGGCTCTACATCGGCCTGCGGCGCAAGATGCGCAACGGCGACGAGGGCGGCGACGAGAACCCTCACATCCGCCCCGTCCCCACCCTGCTTGTCGGCGCACTCGGCGGGCTGCTCGTCGGCATCACCAGCGTCGGGTCGGGCTCGGTGATCATGATCGCGCTGCTCATGCTCTACCCCGGGCTGTCGGCGGTGAAGCTGGTCGGCACCGACCTGGTGCAGGCGGTGCCGCTCGTGCTGGCCGCCGCCATCTCCAACATCGCACTGCACGGCCTGGACTGGAGCCTCGTGGTCCCGCTGATCATCGGCTCCCTGCCCGGGACGGTGTTGGGGAGCAAGATCGCCCCGCGCGTACCGCAGTCGTTCATCCGGCGCGGGATCGTGGTGGTGCTGACGATGTCGGGGGTCGCTCTCCTGGACAAGGCCGGGTGGCCCCCGCTCGGCGCTGGTGAGGACGAGACCCACCCGATGCTGATTGCCGGGGTCGGGCTGGCCATGATCGCCCTCGTGCCGTTGGTCTGGGGGGTGCTACGCCGGTCCGAAGGGCTGCCGATGTTCGGCTCCCCCACGGTCGCTCAGCTGGAGGACCCGTCGTACCGACCCGGGCTGGTCGGCATGAAGCGTCGCGACCCGGACCAGGCGAGCGCCGACGAGCCGTGAGTGCGGCGGCGCTCGGTCAGTCGGGGATCGGTGTCTCGTCCACGAGGCCGAGACGCGCCTCCTCCGGCCGGAACAGGCCGCGCCCCGGCACCGCCCGCGCGAGGACGCCGTCGACGATGCGGCGGGAGACCTGCCCGCCATACAGGTTGCCGACGCGACCGAGCTCCGGGTGCGCCATCGCGGTCTCGATCACGTGCGCCACGAACCCGGCGTCGACAGGCGGTGCGAGGACGTTGCTCCCGGCCAGCAGGGTCTCGCCCCGGTCGGTGCCGAAGCGCAACGTCACGCACGGCACACCGAGGATGTTCATCTCCTCCTGCATGCTGCCGGAGTCGGTCGCGACCGCCGCGCACTCCAGCATGGCGGCGACGACGTCGCGGTAGTTCGGCCAGCCTCGGAGGAGATGAAGTCACGGGGGAACTCCTCGGACAGCGCGTCGAGCCGGTCCTGCAAGCCGAAGCGGGTGATCGCGTCGTTGGTGCCGAAGAGCCGGATGAAGAGCACCTGATGCCCCCGACGGACCAGGCTCTCCATCGCGTCGAAGAGCACGAGGAACCGACGGCGGTCGTGGGTGTTCTCCCGCCGGTGGATGCAGATCCGCACGAACCGCCCGCCTCGCAGCTGGGGGTAGGTCTCGAAGATCGTGGCGCTGGCCCGCTGGGCGGCACGGGTGGCGTCGACGACGGTGTTCCCGACGACCTCGATGGTGTCGGCCGGGGAACCCCTCGTCGAGCAGGAAGCCGCGCACCATCTCGACGGGCGCGCCGTGGTAGCCGGTCCCCGCGTCGGACACCCGGGTGTTGAACTACTCAGGAAACGGCTCGCGACTGCCCCGCTCGAAGGTGGCCGGGTCCCGGTGGTCGCGGGCGAACCCCTCCCAGTCGAAGTCACCGGACCGGTAGGACGCCAGCCAGGCGTCCAGGACCTCTCGCCGCGGCGTGATCGTGCGGATGCCGGCCTCGACGTGCACACACGCGACCTGGCTCAGGTACGACGCCACCGCCACCGCCATCGACGTCATCGTGTCGCCGTGGATGTAGGGAACGGGCGTGAGATCCAGGGCCAACAGCTGGGCCAGGACCTGCCCGAAGGAGTCGGTGATCTGGCCGACCTTGCGGGTGACCGTGCCGTCGATGCCGAGGTGCACGTCGACCGGCAGGCCGAACTCCTCGAGCATGCCCGCTGTACCGCTCGTCGTAGTGCTGGCCGGTGTGGCACACGAGCACGAGCTCACCGCGGGCAACCAGCTCGTCGTACAGCGGGTACTGCTTGATGATGTCGGGCTTGGTCGCGATCACGATGACGTGGACCAGAGACCCCGACGAGCCGCTCAGCCGCTCCACGAGTCCGGCGTCCAGCCTGAAGTCGCCCACAGTCACAGGATCCCGCCCAGTCCCCGCTCGCGGAGCTCGGCGAGCAGGGTCTGCATCGTCCCCGGCATCTCCTCGAGCTGCTTGAGGCTGATCACCAGGATGGCGTCCTCGGTGGTGATCACGGCCACGTTCTCGAGACCGACCGTCACAACGGACTGCGCTCCCGGCGAACCGCCGGCCTCGTCACCTCGGCCGAGCACCAGGACCTCGCTGCTACCGATGTCGATGTGACCCTGGTGGTGGGACACGACATCGGTGCCGACGAGCTCGGTGAGGGTGCGGTGCAGAGCCGCCCAGTTGCCGATGTCGCTCCAGCGGAAGTGACCGGGCACGACGGCGAGCGGGTACTTCGCGGTGTCGATCAGGTCGATCTCGTGGGCGTGCAGCGGCGCCTGGGCGTAGGCCTCGACATCGCCGGTGCGGAGGTACTCCCCCGTCGAGGCGACCAGCGCCGGGTCGGCGTCGGAGTAGGCCTGGATCAAGGTGGCGGCACGGAAGCAGTAATAGGCGGCGTTCCAGAAGTAGTCACCCGACTGGACGTAGTCGCGGGCGACCTGGAACGACGGCTTCTCGACGTACTTGAGAACTTGGTAGACAGCCGGCGACTCCTGCGCCGGCGGGCCGATGCGGATGTAGCCGAGCCCGGTGTCAGGGCGGGTGGCCTCGATGCCGACGATCGCGATCCATCGGGGGTGCGCCTCGACGAACTCGAAGGAGGTCCGCATCGCCTCCTGGAACTGCTCGACCTCGGTGATGGCGTGGTCCGAGGCCAGGCTGAAGACGACCGCCTCGGGGTCGCGCTGCGCAATGTGCTGGGCAAGCAGCGCGAACGCCGCCGCGGTCCCCCTGCCCTCGGGCTCCACGATGAAGTTCTGCTCCGGGATGTTCGAGAGCAGCCCGCGCATCTGGTCGACGTAGTTGGCCGTGGTGGAGATGAAGATGCGGTCGAGCGGGATCAGTCCCACGAGGCGGTCCACCGTCTCCGCGATGAGGGTCTTGTCGCTCATCAGCGCCTGCATCTGCTTCGGCAGGTGGTGGCGGCTCATCGGCCACAGCCGGGTGCCGGAGCCGCCGGCGACCACGACGGCGTACCAGTGGTCGCGAGACCCGGTCGCGGTCACTGAGGTGCCCTCACCGTGGACCCGAGCCCAGGCAGATCGTCACGGTGCAGCTCCCTGGTGATCCCGACGACCCGGCCGATCAGACCGGGGTCGGCCCCCGACACGGCCAGGGCGGCCCGGAGCCGGTCGTAGGCCGCAACGTCGGTCTCAGTCTCGTCTGTCAGCAGCCAGACGACCCTCAGGCCGGCCCGCAACGCCGAGACCAGCCCGATCGTCGAGTCCTCGATCGCCACACCGTCCTCCGCCCGAGCACCAAGGTGCGCCAGCGCCAGCTCATAGACCTCCGGATGGGGCTTCCCGTGCTCGAGCAGCAGCGCCGACTGCGTCACCTCGACGGCATCGTGCAACCCGGAGGCGTCGAGCGCGGCATCGATGAACTCCTGGGCGGAGGAGGAGGCCACCGCGAGTCGCACGCCCTCCTCGGCCAGTCCCCGGGCGACGGCGACACTGCCCGCGATCGGTGTCGGATCGGCCGCGAAGGCCTCTGAGGCATGGGTGATCACTCGGTGGGTGACTGCGTCCCGCTCGACGTCGGTGAGGGCGTCGTACCCGACTGATGCGAGCACCGCCGCCATCGTGTCGTTGACCCGCCCACCCTGGAATCGCGCCATCCCCGCCGCGGTGAGGTCGGGGTTCGCACGGCCGTGCTCCACGCGCCAGGCGTTGCCGACCTCCGCGAACGCCTGCTGCCAGTAGAGCTCGGAGTCGACGAGCACGCCGTCGAGGTCGAAGATCACGCAGGTCACGACGAGCCCGTCCCGCGAGCGGCGCCGGCGTCGGCGGCGCACTGCGCCAGGTTGTCGCCCACTGCGTGCTTCCTTTATCTCGTTCCGGCTCGTGGTGCGACCACCTTAGGCGACCTGGTCTCCGGCGCTCGTCCGCACCCGGGGTCTCGATTCAGAGCCACGGCCGTGACCCGGCTAGCATGATGGTCGCTGTCCCGAGGAGAGGCCCGAACGCCGTATGAGTGCACCCCCTACCCACGTCGACTATCAGCTGAGCCAGCTCGACCAGCTGGAGGCGGAGTCGATCCACATCTTCCGCGAGGTCGCCGCTGAGTTCGAGAAGCCGGTGCTGATGTTCTCGGGCGGCAAGGACTCCATCGTCATGCTCCGGCTCGCCGAGAAGGCGTTCTACCCTGCGAAGATCCCGTTCCCGGTGCTGCAGGTCGACACCGGATACGACTTCCCAGAGGTGCTCTCGTGCCGTGACTCCTGGGTCAGCCGGCTCGGGCTGCGCCTGGTCGTGGCCAGCGTGGAGCAGGCGATCAAGGACGGCATCGTCGTCGACGACGGCAAGACCAGCCGCAACCGGCTCCAGATCGGCACCCTGCTGAACGCGCTCGAGCAGGAGGGCTTCACCGCCGCGTTCGGTGGCGGCCGCCGCGACGAGGAGAAGGCTCGCGCCAAGGAGCGCGTCTACTCCCACCGCGACGAGTTCGGACAGTGGGACCCCAAGATGCAGCGCCCTGAGCTGTGGAGCCTCTACAACGGCAAGATCCACGAGGGCGAGCACATGCGGATCTTCCCGCTCTCGAACTGGACCGAGCTCGACATCTGGTACTACCTCGGGCGCGAGGAGATCGAGATCCCCACCATCTACTTCGCCCACCAGCGCCGCGTCTTCCAGCGCGGCGGCATGTGGATGACCGAGTCCGAGTTCAACCCCTGCCGCGACGGCGAGACGGCGACCGAGATGACCGTGCGGTTCCGCACCGTCGGCGACCTCACCCTGACCGGCGCCGTGGAGTCCGAGGCCGACACCATCCCCAAGATCATCGATGAGATCGCCATCGCCCGCGTCACCGAGCGCGGCGCGACCCGAGGCGACGACAAGTTCTCCGAGGCAGCCATGGAGGACCGGAAGAAGGAAGGCTACTTCTGATGGATCTGCTCCGATTCGCCACTGCCGGCTCCGTCGACGACGGGAAGTCGACCCTGATCGGCCGCCTGCTGCTCGACTCGAAGTCGATCTTCGAGGACCAGCTCGAGGCGGTGGAAGCCACCAGCCACAGCAAGGGCTACGACTACACCGACCTGGCGCTGCTCACCGACGGCCTCCGCTCCGAGCGGGAGCAGGGCATCACCATCGACGTGGCCTACCGCTACTTCGCCACGCCCTCCCGCAAGTTCATCATCGCCGACACCCCCGGCCACATCCAGTACACCCGCAACATGGTCACCGGGGCGTCGACAGCCGACCTCGGCCTCGTGCTGGTCGACGCCCGCCAGGGCCTGACCGAGCAGAGCCGGCGCCACGCCGTCCTGCTGTCGCTGCTGCGGGTGCCGCACCTCGTGCTGGCCGTCAACAAGATGGACCTCGTCGAGTGGTCGCGGGAGACCTACGAGCGGATCCACGCGGAGTTCACACAGTTCGCGACGAAGCTGAACATCCCCGACCTCGAGGTCATCCCGATCTCCGCGCTCAAGGGCGACAACGTCGTGACCCGCTCGGAGAACACGCCGTGGTACCACGGCCCGACGCTGATGCATCACCTGGAGCACGTGCACGTGGCTTCGGACCGCGACCTGGTCGACGTCCGCTTCCCGGTGCAGTACGTCGTCCGGCCGAAGTCCGACGAGTACCACGACTATCGCGGCTACGCAGGTCAGGTGGCCGGTGGCGTGCTGAGGAAGGGCGATGAGGTCGTCGCTCTGCCGTCCGGCATGACCTCGACGATCGAAGGCATCGACCTGTTCGACAACGAGATCGAGGAGGCCTTCCCACCGATGTCGGTCACGGTGCGGCTGGCCGACGACGTCGACGTGTCGCGCGGCGACATGATCGCCCGCATCAACAACGCACCGAAGCCCAGCCAGGACATCGACGCGATGGTCTGCTGGATGACCAGCCAGCCGCTGCGTCCACGACAGAAGCTCGCGATCAAGCACACCACCCGGATGGGCCGCGCCTTGGTCAAGGACGTCCAGTACCGCCTCGACGTGAACACCCTCCACCGGGATCTCGACGGCAACGAGCTGCTGCTCAACGAGATCGGTCGGGTGCAGCTGCGCACGACCGTCCCGTTGCTGTGCGACCCCTACGCCAAGAACCGGGCGACAGGGTCGTTCATCCTCATCGACGAGGCCACCGGGGTCACCGTCGGCGCCGGCATGATCAATACCGGCTCCTGACCGCACGCGCGAGCAGGTAGCGGCTGCAGATCAGGCGAGGCGGGGGCGCACGTGGAGCCCGACCTCGGGGTCGACGAGGGTCTCCTGAGCCGCGGCGATACCCTCGGCCAGCTGCGGGTCGGTGACCACCAGCGCGGCATCGGTCGGCACGTTGCGCTTGAGCAACGCCAGCGCGATCGGCCCCAGCTCGTGGTGCCGGGCGGCTGAGCCCACGAACCCGACGGCACGACCGCCGTGGACCACCTCGGCGCCGTGCGCCGGGAGGACGTCGACCGAGCCGTCCAGATGAAGCAGCGTCAGGCGCCGCGGCGGCCGGCCCAGCGTGTGGACCCGGGCGACGGTCTCCTGGCCCCGGTAGCAGCCCTTGTCCAGATGGACGGCCGACTCGATCCAGCCCACCTCGTTGGGGATCGTGCGATGGTCGGTGTCCAGACCGAACCGGGGCTCGCCACGCGCGATCCGCAGCGCCTCGTAGGCCCACGTGCCCGCCGGGCGACCGGCCCTGCGCGCCCACTGCTCCAGACCGTCGCGGGCGACCAGCTCGGTGCCCGTCGCGCGCCAGACCGCGGCGTACGACGCGGTGACGTCGTGGACCTCGACCCGCAGCATGAACCGCATCCCGTCGAGGAAGGCCGCCAGCGCTTCCCCCCGGTCGGGCTCGGTGTGCAGCCAGAACGCCGCGCCGTCGTCGTACCCCTCGAAGGCATGCTCCACATGGCCCTGGGGCGACAGCACGAGGGCCGTGGTCCACCGATGGGGCGGCAGGTCGAGGAGCTGCTGGGTCGTCAGGGAGTGCAGCCAGGACAGGCGGTCGGGGCCGTCGATGCGCAGCACGGCGCGGTGGGACAGGTCGACGAAGCCTTCGAGTGCGGTGAGCGCCCGTTGCTCCGCGACGAGCGCCCCGTAGTGGGCGGCCACACCCGCGTCGACGCCGTCGGCCTCGACCGCGTCCGGCCAGTCGAGGAGGGGGCTTCGGGTCACGCGTTCGCCTCGCAGTCCACGCAGTGGCCGAACACCGTCAGGTGTCCGACATCGACCACGAACGCGTGCTCGGCCCGTAGCCGTGCCGCCAGCTCCTCCACCACACCAGGCTCAACAGAGACGATGCGCTGGCAATTCCGGCACACGACGTGGAAGTGCTCGTGGTCGGTCACCGAGTGGTACGTCGGGGACCGGTCGCTGAGGTGCGCGTGGCGCACCAGACCGAGCTGCTCGAGGACCTCGAGCGTGCGGTAGACGGTGGAGACGTTGACCGCCGACGACTGCGCGCGAACCTCGGCGAGCACCTCGTCGGGGGTGGCGTGACCCAGGGTCTCCACCGCGCGCAGCACGAGCTCGCGCTGCGGCGTCAAGCGATAGCCGCTGTCCCGCAGGCGGGCCCGCAGCTCGTCTGCGGCCTCGGGCGAGGTCATACCCGCTGCAGCCGCGCCCACAGGTGGGGCTGGAGCGGTTGCCCCATCGCGGCCATGTCGTAGGCGTAGAGCAGCTCCCCCTCGACGTACCCGTAGAGGCGCCTGCCGCCCACCACCTCCTTGGCGGACCCGGTGCGCGCGACGGCGTCGGTGACCATCTCGAAGCGGGCGTCCTCGGCTTCGCCGTACCAGACCTCCGAGAAGCCCGAGGAGTGCGAGAGCAGCATTTCCAGCTGACGCTCCGGGCGCGCCCGGATGAAGCCGGTCTCGAGGGCCGCGTCCCGGACTCTCGCCCCCGACCCGTCGATGATCCAGGAGCGACTGAGGTAGTGGAAGAACGGGCGGCCGTCGTGGGCGAAGATCAGCTCCTGCTCGAACTCGAACGGCTCGATGGTCGGGTAGTCGCCGCGCCCGTTGCCGTGCCACGTGCCGAGCAGCCACGCGATCGGGGCGCAGTCGGGGTGGAGGTTGTCGGGGATCTCGAACGGCATGGACCCGGAGTCTAGTGTGCTGCCATGAGCCGGTCCCTGGTCCTCAAGGTCACCTGCGGCACCGACGACCCGGAGCGCTGCAACCAGGGCTTCATGGTGGCGGCGACGGCCGTGGCTGCCGGAGCGGAGGTGAGCCTCTGGCTCGCCGGCGAGGCCGCCTGGTTCGCCCTCCCGGGGAAGGCGGCCCTGCTGTCGCTGCCCGGCGCGACCCCCTTGCCCGAGCTGCTCGACCTGGTGCTGGGCTCGGGCCGGGTCACGGTCTGCACCCAGTGCGCCGCGCGGCGCGGGATCGATGTCGATGCGATCCTCCCAGGCCTCCGCATCGCCGGTGCCGCCTCGTTCACCGAGGAGATCCTGGCCGAGGAGGTCCAGGCCCTCGTCTACTGACCCGTCGTGAAATCACCGCCGACCCGTCGTGGACTCACCGCCGACCCGTCGTACGTCGTCCCGGATCTGGCCGCGCAGCCAGAAGGCGACGTGCGCGGCCCCGGCCGCGACGACCACGGCGATGATCCAGAAGATCTGGCGGTAGCTCAAGAGCACCACCAGGATCGACCCCACGGCCAGCGACACCGCCTGGGGGGTCGCCATGACCAGCTCGACCGAGGTCGAGACCCGACCCATGATCCGCTGGGGCGTTCGCCGTTGAATCAGCGTCATGAAGGCCACGAAGAGCACCGGCAGCGCAAGACCGAACACCACCGCGAACACCAGCACGACAGCCATCGTCGGTGCCGCGGCGCAGCCGGCGGCCGCGATCGCGAGGAGCGCCAGCCCGAGCACGGTGCCGGCCACCTCACCGACTCTGGTGATCACCGGGCTCGAGGCGATCCCACCGACGACGGCGCCCAGACCTTGCACCGCCACGAAGACGCCGGCGTACGTCGGCGGCTTGTCGAAGGCGTCCAACAGCGCATAGATCGAGGCCTCGGCGAAACCGATGACCAGCATCGTGAGCCCGAAGCCGACCAGGACGTGGCGCAGCACCCGGTCGCCGCCCAGGTGCCGCAGCCCCTCGCCCATCTGCCGCCACAGGTGTGACTCGTCGCGCTCTGGCGCCTCCTCCTCCACGCGTACCCCGGCGATCACGATGGCGGCCACCACGAAGCTGGCGGCATCGAGCAGCGCCACCATCCAGCCGCCGACCCACGCGAACAGGGCCGCACCCACCAGCGGGCCGAACAACCGGAAGGACTCCTTGGTCGTCTGGAGCGCAGCGTTGGCGTCGACCAGTCGCTCTTCGGGCAAGAGCTCCTTGAGCAGACCGTTCAGCCCGGCCGGGAGCACGACGAAGCTGATGCCGTAGAAGAAGGCGACCAGCCAGATGAGCCAGACGTCGCCCGCATCGCGAACCAGCACCAGCGGAAGCACGACGAATGCGGATGCGACATTGCCCCACACCAACAGCGGGCGGCGGCGCACCCGGTCGACCCAGACCCCGAGCAGCGGAGCGAAGAGGGCCGGGATCACCATGAAGAAGAACGTGATCCCGGCCATCGCGTTCGAGCCGGTGAGGGTCTTCACCCACATGCTCAGCACCAGCAGCATCACCGAGTCGCCGAAGGCGGAGGTGGTCAGACCGGCGTACAGCCGGGTGAAGCCCGGGACGGCGAAGGCGCGCCTCATCAGGTCACTCCTCCGGCTTGGCCAGCTCGTCGACGGGCACACCCCAGGCGATCAGCTCGCATACGCGCGCACCGGCGGGCCGCGACGTCGGGTCGGTGAGCCGTTC
Organism: uncultured Actinomycetota bacterium; assembly: GCA_963812265.1. Classification (GTDB taxonomy): domain Bacteria; phylum Actinomycetota; class Actinomycetes; order Propionibacteriales; family Nocardioidaceae; genus Nocardioides. Next base: position 1,156,957 of record CAWEUL010000001.1, on the reverse strand, counting down.
CGAGTGGCGGCCGAGGACCTCGCGGATGACGGACTGGACCTCGGCGAGCTCGGCCTGGGTGAGCCAGGTGGCCGTCCCCCAGTGGAACGCGGCGTGCGACCAGCCGTCGTCCGTCGTGTGCATCCGCTCCACGGCGGCGTGGTAGCGCTCGACCTGACGATGGGTCACCAGCTGCTCCAGCGCCCTGCCGGCAGTGCGTTGCTCGGGGGTGGCTTCGTCGCCGTGCCAGCGCAGCCCGACCGACGAGACCCGCCAGGGCCGCCGGCGGCCGCCGGTGCCGCCCGCCTCCTCGACGAAGTCGTGCTCGGCCAGCTTGCGCAGGTGCCAGGAGCAGTTCGCGGGCGACTCCCCCAGGGACTCGCCGAGCTCGGTCGCGGTCATCGGGCCGTTGACCGAGAGCAGCTCGATGATGCCCAGACGCACCGGGTGCGCCAGCGCGGTCAGCTCGCGCGCGTCGGTCAGCCGGCGGTATGGCGATGTCTCGGTCACGCGTCGAAAGTACTCTTTCGAAAGACTCCTTGCAATAGGTTTAGGAGGCCACCCCCAGCAGCAGGCGGGCCTCCGTCGGAGTCATCGGCGTGCGCTGCGCCAGGGCACCCACGGCCACGGCCCGTTCCACCAGCTGAGCGTTGGACTCCACCGGCACCCCGCGCGCCAGGGTCAGCACGTCCTCCATGCCGACCCGGAGGTGGCCGCCCTTGGACAGGGACGCGAGCATCACGGCGAGCGTGGAGCGACCGATGCCGGTGGCCGACCACGACGTCACCGCCTCCGGGAGGTCGCGGACGGCCGCCACGAGGGCGTCCGCCGTACCGTTCATGCCGCCGGGCACACCCATGACGAGGTCGACGTGCACCCGCCCTCCTGCCGGTAGGCCGTAGCGATCGATCAGCCTGGACAGGGCATGGACCTGGCCGAGGTCGAAGAGCTCGAACTCGGGGACCACGCCCCGCTCCTGGGAGAGCTGATAGAGCTCGCAGACGAACGGCCAGGGGTTGAGGAAGACGTCGTCACCGAAGTTCGTGGTGCCCATGGTCAGGCTGCAGGAGTCCGGCTCCGCGTCGAGGACCCGCAGGCGCTGGTCGAGGGGATCGTGGACCGAGCCACCGGTGGACAGCTGGACCACGAGGTCGGTGGACTCCCGGACCGCCGCCACCCACTCCCGCAGCAGCGCGAGGTCCAGGGTCGGCCGGTGCTCGGCGTCGCGCACGTGGATGTGGATCATCGCCGCACCGGCGGCCGCACACGCGACCGCGGTCGCGGCGAGCTCCTCCGGCGTCGTCGGCAGCTGCGGGAAGTCGGCCTTGGCGCTCTCGGCGCCGGTCGGAGCCACCGTGATGAGCAGCCGGTCGAGGGGCGGCGGCGGGGGCTTGGTGGAGGGCGAGGGAGTCGCGACGGGGGTCGGCGCGGGGGTCGGCTGGGCCATGGCGCCATCGTGGCAGACTCGGCGTCGTACCCGACAGGCGAGGGCAGGACGGAATCGACGATGCGCGCGGTGCTGCAGCGAGTTCTTCAGGCGTCGGTCCACGTCGACGGGAAGGTCGTCGGCGAAGTGACCGAGCCCGGGCTGCTGGTCTACCTCGGGGTCACCCACGACGACGGGCCGGACACGGTGGCCTGGATGGCCAGGAAGATCTGGGACGTCCGTCTGCTGCGAGAGGAGAAGTCCCTCTCCGACGTCGGCGCCCCGGTACTGGTCGTCAGCCAGTTCACCCTGTACGGCGACGCCCGCAAGGGCCGCCGGCCCACTTGGCTCGCCGCCGCGCCTGGGGACGTCTCCGAGCCGACGTACGACGCGGTGTGCGCGGAGCTCGGCCGGCTCGGCGCGCGCGTCTCCCGCGGCATCTTCGGCGCAGACATGCGCGTGGAATCCGTCAACGACGGCCCGGTCACACTCCTGCTGGAACGCTGACCCGTCGCTTCCTGACGAGTTGTGCACAGCCGGGCTGTGCAGAACGCGTGAGGAGGCGACGGGTCAACGGTGAGTTTGCGACGGGTCGGCGTCAGACGGAGATCGACACCTCGGCGACGGAACCGACGCTGGCGACCACGGCGGTGTCGACGGGGTCGGCGCCGGCCGCGAGGGTCCGCAGCGTCCAGTCGCCGTCGCCCGCGAAGAACCGGAAGTGTCCGCTGGCCGAGGTGGGCACCTCGGCGGTGAACTCACCGGTGCGGTCCAACAGACGTACGTAGGCGCGCACCACCGGCTCCGCGTCCCGGGTCACCTGACCCTGGATGATCGCCTCCTTGGCGACGTTCACCCCGTCGAGCGACAGGCCGCCCTCAGCCGCGCCGCACATCAGGCCTCCCCCGCCTCGTCGCCGAGCACCACCGGAACACCGACGAGTGATCCGTACTCGGTCCACGAGCCGTCGTAGTTCTTCACGTTCGGCTGACCGAGCAGCTCCTTGAGCACGAACCAGGTGTGCGAGGAACGCTCACCGATGCGGCAATAGGCGATGGTGTCCTTGCCCCAGTCGACGCCGGCCTCGCTGTAGATCTGGCGCAGCTCGTCGTCGGCACGGAAGGTGCCGTCGTCGTTCGCAGCCTTGCTCCACGGCACGTTCGCCGCCGTCGGGATGTGACCGGCGCGCTGGGCCTGCTCCTGGGGGAGGTGGGCCGGGGCCAGCAGCCGGCCGGCGTACTCATCGGGGCTGCGGACATCCACGAGGTTCTGGGCGCCGATGGCAGCCACGACCTCGTCGCGGAAGGCACGCAGGGAGAGGTCCTGCTCCTGCGCGACGTACGACGTGCGCTCGCGCTGCGGCAGCTCGTCGGTAAGCTCGCGGCTGTCGAGCTCCCACTTCTTGCGGCCGCCGTCGAGCAGCTTGACGTCGGCGTGGCCGTAGAGGGTGAAGTACCAGTACGCGTACGCCGCGAACCAGTTGTTGTTGCCGCCGTAGAGCACGACGGTGTGGTCGTTGCCGATCCCCCGGTCGGACAGCAGCGCCTCGAACTGGGCCTTGTTGACGAAGTCGCGCCGGACCTGGTCCTGCAGGTCGGTCGTCCAGTCCAGCTTCACGGCACCACGGAGGTGGCCCTTGTCGTAGGCGGAGGTGTCCTCATCGACTTCTACGAGGACGATCTGTGGGTTGTCGAGGTTCTCCTCGACCCACTCGGCGGTGACCAGCGAGGTCTCGCGGCTCATGGTGATGCTCCTTCGGGATGGGTGGGCGTGCGGTGGTGGTGGTGGTGGCGCCCGCGGGCGCGAGGGCCGGAGGGTCCCCGAGGGGCCGGCCAGGAGTCGGGTCAGGGGGTGGCGCGGGCCGTGCGGTCGGCGCCACGAGGCAGCAGGCGGCGACCGAGGAGGTAGACCTCACAGCCCAGGCAGAAGCCGAAGACGGCGTTGAGCACCGCCGCGCCGAGCGCGAACCCGACGGCAACCAGGCCGACCGTGGTCAGGCCGGACAGGAAGCCGGCCAGCGCCACGACGGAGAAGGCCAGGCCGACGCCCTGGGCGAAGCGCGGCGGCGTCGAGTCCTCCCACTCACGCGGAGCGGACAGGCGCGGACGCACCCACCGCCGGAACAGCCAGGAGTGCGGGGTCTGCTGCACGCCGAGGACGGCACCGACGGCGAACAGCACCGCCTGCGCGCCGAGCAGCAGGACGGCGAGCGGGCTCGGCGCGAGCAGGAGTACGGCGCTGAGCACCACCGCGGTGAGGCCGGCGGCGAACTGAGGGCCGCGTGGATCGATCTGCTGGGTCATGGGTGTCTCCAGGTCCTGGGTGTCGGGGAGGGCACAGGCCAGGGACGTCCGGCGACGTACGACGCGCGCAGGGGCGCGGTGCGTGGCAGAGAAGCTGGGGACGTCCGCTCAGGACATTCGACACAGTGACGAGCGCATGCGGCAGTGATCCACTGCGCGGCGCTTGGTCAGCATGGTCGATGACATGTCGAGAACCGTAGAGGGCTCGATGGGCGTCGCGGTACCGAACCTCTGATTCGTCTCAGATGCTGAGAGTGCTGTCCACATATCGGACTACACCAGCTCCGCGAGCGTCACGAGGACCTGTTCCTTGCGCGGCGCTCCGGCCGCCCGGGTGAGCTCACGACCCTCGGCGTCGAGCACGAGAGTCGTGGGCGTCCGGGTGATGCCCAGGCGGCGCACCAGCTCCAGGTGGTGCTCCGCGTCGATCTCGACGTGAGTCACGCCCGGCACCACCTCCGCCACGTCGGCCAAGGTGCGACGGGTGACTCGGCACGGAGCACAGAAGGCGGTGGAGAACTGCACGAGCGTGGCCCGCTCACCGAGCACGTGCTCCACATCGGACTCGGCCAGCACGCTGACCGACCCGCCCCTCGGGACCGCGCCGACGCCTCGCACCCGGTGGGTGCCGGTGAACCGGCCGTCCGCCCAGGCGCGGTAGAGGCCGAATGCCAGGGCCCCGGCCACGCTCACCACGAGCACCCACTGTCCTGCCGTCATGCGCTGTTCAACGGCGTCGAACCTGCCGGCATTCCTCAGCCCCCCGCGAACGGCGGCAGGAACTCCACGACCTGGCCCGGCTCGACCCGCACCAGGTCCCGGTTCGCCCCGGACACCGGAAGGTCGCCGATCAGCACCGAACAGGCTCCGAGCACGTCGCTGAGCCTCCCGCCGGGGTGCCGCGAGACAGCCTCGGCAACCACCTCCGCGAGCGTCAACGAGCCGGTGACGGACATCTGGTCCGAGGCCACGCCCGCGGCGGCTCGGGCCGAGGCCCAGTAGTGGACGGTGACGGTGCCGACGGTCTCGGGGACCGTCGCCGAGCCGGGTGTGCCGCTCATGTCGCGATATCCTTCCCTATCCACGCCGATCGAGGAGGGCGACCCCATGAGCGCGCTGTTGCTGCTCACGAGCGCGCTCCAGCCGAGCGCCGAGGTGCTCCCCGGTCTGGCCCTGCTCCCGCACTCCATCAAGATTCTGCCCGCCGAGGGAAGCGCCCTGCTGGAGGCGCCGGAGGCCGACTGCCTGCTCGTCGACGGCCGCCAGGACCTCGCCCACGCGCGAGACCTGTGCCGGCTGATCCGCACCACCGGCACCGACATCCCCGTGCTGCTCGTCACGACCGAGGGCGGCCTCGCGGTCGTGACCCAGGACTGGGGCATGGACGACGTGGTGCTGCACGACTGCGGCCCGGCCGAGCTCGACGCCCGGATCCGGCTCGCCATGGGCCGCGTGGCCGCCGAGCGGGAGGCCGAGGACCCCGACTCCCACGTGATTCGCAGCGGCGAAGTCACCGTAGACGACGCGACGTACAGCGCGCACGTCGGAGGCCGACCACTGGACCTGACGTTCAAGGAGTTCGAGCTGCTCAAGTACCTCGCCCAGCATCCCGGGCGGGTGTTCAGCCGCCAACAGCTGCTTTCGGAGGTGTGGGGCTACGACTACTTCGGCGGCACCCGCACCGTGGACGTCCATGTCCGCCGCCTGCGCGCCAAGCTGGGTCCCGAGAACGAGACGCTGATCGGCACTGTGCGCAACGTCGGCTACCGCTTCGTCCTGCAGGGCGACCGGACGGCCACGGTCACCGCTCTCGAGCGTGAGGAGCTGGACGTCTGAACGGGTCGGTCGCTCCCGACGACTTCGTCTGGGGCTCGTCCGCGGCCGCCGGCGCTGTCGCGTCCATCCGGGCCGCCTGCGCAGCGACCGACGGCGTCGACCCCCTCGACGAAGCGGCCGAGCTGCTGCTCAAGCGACGCGGCCTGGGCGACCATGCCCGGCTGTGGCTCGACGACAGCGCCGGGTTCGCGCTGAACCGCGAAGGCACCCTCGACCTGGCGGTCGCGCCGCAGCAGCGTAGGGCCGGCCGCGGCGGGTCGCTCGCGGCTGCGGTGCTGGGCGACGGCCGGGTCACCTCAGCGTGGTCCCACGGTGACCACCCGGCGGCCCGCCGGTTGGCCGAGCGCCATGGCTTCTCCCGGGCCCGAGAGCTCTGGGTCATGAGGCGCCCGAGCACCGAGCCACTGCCGCCGCTGGACGACTCGGTGTCGATCCGCGCCTTCCGGCCCGGTGACGAGCCGGAGATCCTGCGGGTCAACGCCGCGGCCTTCGCCCACCACCCGGAGCAGGGCGGGATGGACGCCGAGGATCTCGCGGCCCGGATGGCAGAGCCGTGGTTCGACCCGGGAGGCCTCCTGCTCGCCGAGCGCGACGGCCGGCTGATGGGTTTCCACTGGACCAAGCAGCACTCGGCCGAGCTCGGCGAGGTCTACGTCGTCTCCGTGGCCCCCGAGGCCCAGGGCAACGGTCTCGGCCGCCTCCTGACCCTCGCCGGCCTGCACCACCTCGCCGATGGTGGAGCCCTTGAGACGCTCCTCTACGTCGAGTCGGACAACGCCCCTGCGGTGGCGGTCTACCGGCGCCTGGGGTTCACCCACGCGCCGTCGGACACCCACGTGATGTACGTCCGGGGGATCGAACCGACCGCTGCCGCGGGGTGACACACTAGGCGCATGCCCACCGAGAGTCCGCTTCCCTCACACGCCACCGCGTCGTTGGACGAGGGACCCGTGGGCGGCGAGTTCGCACACCCGCCGGACACGTTCCACGTGCCCCCGCCGTACGTCCCGTCCGAGGAGGCCCGGGCGGCCGTGGCGCGCTACGACGACCGCTTCCTCGATCGTGAGCTCTCCTGGCTCCGGTTCAACCAACGGGTGCTGGAGCTCGCCGAGGACGAGTCCTTGCCGCTGCTCGAGCGGCTGCGTTTCCTGGCGATCTTTGCGAGCAACCTCGATGAGTTCTTCATGGTCCGCGTGGCCGGCCTCAAGCGGCGCATTGCCGCCGGCGTGGCCGTCCGCGCGGCGTCGGGCATGTTGCCGCGGGACACCCTCGAGACCATTTGGGAGACCACCGACGCGCTGATGTCGCGCCACGCGGCGGTGTTCAGCAAGGACCTGGTCCCGGCGCTGCGCCAGGAGGGCATCGAGCTGGTCCGCTGGGACGAGCTCGACCGCGAGGAGCAGAAGTACTGCAAGCGACTGTTCAAGGACCGCGTCTTTCCGGTCCTGACGCCGTTGGCCGTTGACCCGGCGCACCCGTTCCCCTATATCTCCGGGCTGTCGTTGAACCTGGCGGTGCTCGTCCGCAACCCGAAGGCCGGCACCGAGCACTTCGCCAGGGTGAAGGTGCCGCCGATCTTCGACCGGTTCGTGCCCCTGGGCAACCAGCGGTTCGTCCCGCTCGAAGACGTCATCAGCGAGCACCTCAAGCGCCTGTTCCCAGGGATGGAGGTCCTGCAGGTCCACACGTTCCGGGTGACCCGCAACGAGGACCTCGAGGTCGAGGAGGACGACGCCGAGAACCTCCTCAAGGCATTGGAAAAGGAACTGCTCCGCCGTCGGTTCGGTCCGCCGGTCCGACTCGAGGTCGAGGAGTCGATCGACGCCAAGGTGCTCGAGCTGTTGATCTCCGAGCTCGGGGTCGTCGAGAAGGAGGTCGTGCGGCTGCCCGGGCCCCTAGACCTGACCGGACTCCACGGGATCGCGGACATCGCCCGCGAGGACCTCCATTATCCGGCGTTCGTTCCGACCACCCATCCGCTCCTGGCTGAGGTCGAGTCCGCCAAGCCTGTCGACGTGTTCGACGCCGTACGCCGCCACACGGTGCTGCTGCACCACCCCTACGACTCGTTCGCAACCTCGGTGCAGCGGTTCATCGAGCAGGCGGCCGCCGACCCGCACGTGCTCGCCATCAAGCAGACCCTCTACCGCACGTCGGGTGACTCACCGATCATCGACGCCTTGGTCGATGCCGCCGAGGCCGGGAAGCAGGTGCTGGTGATCGTTGAGATCAAGGCACGCTTCGACGAGGAGGCGAACATCCGCTGGGCGCGCAAGCTCGAGCACGCCGGATGCCACGTGGTCTACGGGCTGGTCGGCCTGAAGACCCACTGCAAGGTCGCGACCGTGGTGCGGGACGAGGCCGACGGTATCCGCCGCTACACCCACATCGGCACGGGCAACTACAACCCCAAGACCGCCCGGCTCTACGAGGACCTCGGACTGCTCACCTGTGACGAGACGATCGGCGAGAACGCCGCCCACCTGTTCAACAACATCAGTGGATTCTCCCGCAACGCGGCCTATGAGGGCCTGCTGGTGGCACCCGACTCGGTGCGCACCGGGCTGATCGACCAGATCCACCAAGAGATCGGCCACCATCGCGCAGGACGACCTGCGCGGATCCGGATCAAGGCGAACTCCATCGTCGACGAGGGCCTGATCGATGCGCTCTACATCGCGTCACAAGAAGGCGTGCCCGTCGAGCTGCTGATCCGGGGGATCTGCGCGCTGCGCCCCGGCGTACCCGGCCTGTCCGAGACGGTGCGGGTGCGCTCCATCCTCGGTCGGTTCCTCGAGCACAGTCGCGTCTTCTGGTTCGAGAACGGCGGGGAGCCGATGGCCTGGATCGGATCTGCGGACATGATGCACCGCAACCTGGACCGCCGCGTGGAGGTGCTGGTACGCCTCCCCGAGGAGGGCAACGTCACGGCGGTCGGCGAGCTCCTGGACCTCGCGTTCGACGCCGACACCCATGCCTGGGAGCTCGAACGAGACGGCCGGTGGACGCAGGTGCCCGGAACGCGTCACCTGCAGGAGACTCTGATCGAGCAGCAGCGGCGCCGACGCGGTTGAGCCCGCGCTGTTCCGGCGGGTGACCTACCCCTACCATGAGGCTCGTCCCTCGCCGGTCTGCAGGAGTGTCCGTGGCCTTCAAGTTCCGCCCTGTCGACAGCACCTTCTTCGAGCTTTTCACGCAGTCCGCCGACAACCTGGTCGTCGGCGCCGGACTGCTGGCCGAGATGTTCAGCGAGAGCAGCGACCGCGACGTCGTCGTGGACCGGATGCGCGAGGCCGAGCGCCAGGCGGACGAGGTGGTGCTCGCGATCGTCAGCCGAGTGAACAGCTCTTTCGTCACGCCGTTCGACCGTGAGGACATCCATACCCTGGCGAACCAGATGGACGACGTGATGGACCTGATCGACGAAGCCGTCGACATGATCCACATCTACGGCGTCCACGAGATCCCACCGGAGATCAGCAAGCAGGCCAGCGTCATCCAGCGCTGTGCCGACCTCACTGCCGAGGCGATGCCGAAGCTGCGGGGGATGAAGGGCCTGGAGGAGTACATCGCCGAGGTGAACCGCCTCGAGCGCACCGGCGACAAGAACTACCGCCGGATCTTGGCCAAGCTGTTCAGCGGGGACTACAAGGCCATGGAGGTCATGAAGCTCAAGGACATCGTCGAGTGCCTGGAGAAGGCCATCGACGGGTTCGAGCGGGTCGCCAACACAGTGGAGCAGATCGCGGTCAAGGAGTCCTGACCGCATGGAAGTCGCGATCGTCGTCGCGGTGGTGGTCGTCGCCCTGGTCTTCGACTACACCAACGGGTTCCACGACGCGGCGAACGCCATCGCCACCTCGATCTCCACCCGCGCACTGACGCCCCGTATCGCACTCGCGATGGCCGCGATCATGAACTTCGTGGGTGCGTTCCTGGGGCAGAAGGTCGCCAAGACCGTCAGCGAGACGATCTCGCCACCCGAGGGCACTCAAGGACTCGTGATCGTGATGGCGGGACTGCTCGGCGCGATCACCTGGAACCTGATCACCTGGTACTACGGCCTGCCGTCCTCGTCGTCCCAGGCGCTGGTCGGTGGGCTGGCCGGTGCCGCCATCGCCTCCGGCACGATGGTCAACTGGGACACGGTGGTCCAGAAGGTCGTCATCCCCATGCTCGTCTCCCCGCTGGTGGCGTTCGGGCTGGCCTTCGCCGCGATGGTGGCGATCATGTGGATCTTCCGGCGCGCCCACCACGGTCGCGCGAACCGCGGGTTCCGGATCGCCCAGACCTTCTCCGCTGCCGCCATGGCGCTGGGCCACGGGCTGCAGGACGCCCAGAAGACGATGGGCGTGATCTTCCTGGCGCTGCTGACCGGGGGGTACGTCACCGAGGGCGACGGCCTGCCGACGTGGGTGATCGTGTCGGCCGCCACGGCGATCTCGCTGGGCACCTGGTCGGGCGGCTGGCGGATCATGCGCACCCTCGGTCGCCGGATCATCCACCTCGACCCAGCCCGGGGCTTCGCGGCCGAGTCGGTCGCTGCCACCGTGCTCTACACCACCGCCTACGTCTACGAAGCCCCGATCTCCACGACGCACACGATCACCTCGGCAGTCATGGGCGTGGGAGCCACCAAGGGCGCCAAGGCCGTCCGCTGGGGTGTCGCCCGGTCGATCCTCACCGCCTGGGTGCTGACCTTCCCGATGGCCGCTCTCGCCGCGGGCCTGTGCTACGGGCTCGTGCACCTGCTGGCCGAGGTCATCGCCTGACCCAGTCGAAGGCGTGCGTGCCGTCGGAGCAGATCAGCCGAAACGACCAGAGATGTAGGCCTCGGTGGCTTCTTCGTCGGGGTTGGCGAACATCTGCTTGGTGGAGTTGAACTCGACCAAGCGACCGGGCTGACCGGTCGCCTTGAGGTTGAAGAACGCAGTCTCCTCCGAGACCCGCGCCGCCTGCTGCATGTTGTGGGTGACGATGACGATCGTGTAATCGCTCTTGAGCACGTGGATGAGGTCCTCCACCGCGGCCGTGGAGATCGGGTCCAGCGCCGAGCAGGGCTCGTCCATCAGGAGGATCTGTGGTTCGACGGCGATCGCCCGTGCGATGCACAGCCGCTGCTGCTGGCCACCGGACAGTCCCATGCCAGGCTTGTTCAGGCGGTCCTTGACCTCTTCCCAGAGGTTCGCGCCACGAAGGGACCGCTCGACGATCGTGTCACCCTCGTCCTTCTTCATCCTCTTGGCGTTGAGCCGGTTGCCCGCCAGCACGTTCTCGTAGATCGACATCGTCGGGAACGGGTTGGGGCGCTGGAAGACCATACCGATCTGACGGCGTACGGCGACCGGGTCGACGCCGTCCTCGTAGAGGGACTGCCCCCCGACGACGACCTTGCCCTCGACCCGCGCGCCCGGGATCACCTCGTGCATGCGGTTCAGCGACCGCAGCACCGTCGACTTGCCGCAGCCGGAGGGCCCGATGAAGGCGGTCACCGAGCGCGCTTTGACCGTCATGTTGACGCCCTCGACGGCCTTGAAGTCGCCGTAGTAGATGTCGAGGTCGGAGACGTCGATGCTCTTGGCCATGGTCGTTGCTTTCTGGTATGGCTCGCGTCAGCGACCGGTCTTGGGGGCGAACGCTCGTCCGATGACCCGGGCCATCAGGTTGAGCGACATGACGATGATGATCAACACGAGTGCCGCGCCCCAGGCCCGTTCGGTCTGGGCCTCGGGGTAGCGGCCCTGCTCGGTGATCGAGGAGAAGATGAACACCGGCAGCGTGGCCATCCGTTCCGAGAACGGGTTGAAGTTCACCGAGGTGGTCGCGCCGGCGATGATCAGCAGCGGCGCCGTCTCGCCCGCGACCCGGGCGATCGCCAGGGTGACCCCGGTGATGATGCCGGAGAGCGCCGTCGGCAGCACGACCTTGACGATGGTGCGCCACTTCGGCACCCCCAACGCGTACGACGCCTCGCGGAGCTCGTCGGGCACCAGCTTCAGCATCTCCTCCGTGGCCCGGACCACGATGGGGACCATCAGCACCGACAGGGCGACCGCGCCACCGAAGCCCATCCGGATACCCGGGCCGAAGATCAGCACGAACAGCGAGTAGGCGAACAGGCCGGCCACGATCGAGGGGATACCGGTCATCACGTCGACGAGGAAGGTGATGAGGCGCGCGAGTCGGTTGCCCGGGCCGTACTCGACGAGGTAGATGGCGCACATGACCCCGACAGGGACCGACATCACGGTCGCCAGCCCGGTGATCAGGACCGTGCCGATGATCGCGTGGTAGATGCCGCCACCCTCGCCGATGACGTTGCGCATGGAGTAGGTGAAGAACTGCGTCGACAGCGCCCCTGCCCCCTTGCCGATGACCTGCCAGAGCAGGCTGAACAGCGGGAGCATCGCCAGTGCGAAGGCAGACCAGATCAGACCACCCATGAAGCGGTCGGTGGCCTTGCGGCGCCCCTCCAGCGCCAGGGACCAGGCCGGCAGCACAACCAGCACGAGCAGCCAGCCCGCGACGGCGGCAGCAACCAGGCTCCAGTCGAGGAGCAGCCAGGCCAGCAGTGCGGCGCCGAAGGAGACCACGGCGGCCAGCACCGGGGCCACGGAGGGGAGCTGCGGCGTGGTCAGAGGCAGGCTGCCCCGGTCGACGCCGGAGGGCCGCAGCTGGGTGGGAGTGCTCATCGCCTCAGGCCTCCACCTTGCCTCGGGCGCCGATCCATCGGCCCAGGAAGTTCACCGCGAAGGTCACGACGAACAGCACCAGCCCGCTGAAGATCAGGACGTTGATCTTCGTGCCGGACGCGTTGCCGAAGTTCAGCGCGATGTTCGCGGCGATCGTCGAGGGGTTGGTGACCGAGATCAGGTTGAACGTGATGACACCGGTTGCCGACAGCACCATCGCGACTGCCATGGTCTCCCCCAGCGCGCGTCCCAAGCCGAGCATGATCGCGGAGACCACCCCGGAGCGTGAGTAGGGGAAGACCGTCATCCGAATCATCTCCCAGCGGGTGGCACCCAGGGCCAGCGCAGCCTCTTCGTGCATCTGCGGGGTCTGCGCGAAGATCTCGCGACAGATGGCGGTGATGATCGGAAGCGCCATGATCGCCAGGACGATCGAGGCGGTGAGAATGGTCCGGCCACTGGTCGCCGGACCCTTGAAGAACGGCAGGAACCCCAGGTGCTCCTGGAGCCACTGGTAGCTCGGCAGGATCCGCGGCGCAAGGAACTCGATGCCCCAGAGCCCGTAGATGACGCTGGGGATCGCTGCGAGCAGGTCGATCAGGTAGCCGAGGGTCTTCGCGATCCGTCGTGGCGCGTAGTGCGAGATCACCAGCGCCACGCCCACGGCCAGCGGCACCGCGATGATCATGGACAAGATCGCGGCCAGCAGCGTTCCGAAGAGCAGTGGCCACACGAACAGGACGATGTTGGCGTTGCCGTAGGCCTGCGCCCCGCTGGCGGTGAGCGCCGGCCAGCCCTCGAGGGTCAAGAAGAGCGCCACACCCGCGAGAGCGAGCATGATGAAGTAGCCCGCGGACGTCGACAGAGTCCGGAACACCGAGTCGCCCCGGTGCGAGGTCGAGGAGAACTCGGAGGCAACCTCCGGTGTCAGCGTCGAGTGCGCCATCGTCGTCCTCCTCTCAGGCCGGCGCTTCGTGGTTTCGAGACGCACCCGGGGGCCCGAGCCGATTCGGCGCGGGCCCCGGGGCTCGTCGTACTGAGATCAGATCACTTAGCGGTGATTCCGTCCACAATGTCCTGGGCCTGCGCCTGCAGGTCGCTGGACAGAGGGGCGGCGCCGGCCTCGTCGGAACCCTGCTGCTGACCCTCGTCGCTGAGGATGTAGCTCAGGTAACCCTTGACCAGGTCGGCGGTCTCCTGGTCGTCGTACTGCTGGCAGGCGAGGAGGTAGGACGTCAGCACGATCGGGTAGGTCCCGGCCTCGGTGGTGGTGTGGTCGAGGTCGAAGACCACGTCCACATCGGCCCGACCCTCGACCTGCGGCGAGACGTCGAGGATCTTCGCTGCGGCCTCGGGGTCCGGGCCGACGAACGAGTCGCCGACACCGATCAGGGCCGTGCCGAGGTCACCGGCCTGGCTGGCGTCGGCGTAGCCGATCGAGTTCGTGCCTCCGGACACCGCAGCGACGACACCCGAGGTGCCCTTCGCGCCCTCACCGCCGTACTCCTCCGGCCAGAGCTCGATCACGCCGGCGTCCCAGACATCCGGGGCCACGGCGGTGAGGTAGTCGGTGAAGTTGGCGGTCGTGCCCGACTCGTCGGAGCGGTGCACGGCGTTGATGGTTTCCGAGGGCAGTGCCGCATCCGGGTTGTCGGCGGCGATCGCAGCGTCGTCCCACGAGGTGATCGTCCCGGCAAAGATGCCGGCCAGCGTCGCGGGAGCGAGCTGGAGAGTGTCCACGCCGTCGACGTTGAAGATGACCGCGATCGGGCTGACGTAGTTGGGGACCTCGATGGCGTCGCTGCCGCAGCGGTCCGCTGCGGCGGTGAGCTCGCCCTCGTCGTCGGTGAGGTAGGCGTCGCTGCCGGCGAACGCGAAGGCGCCGGAGGTGAAGCCCTCACGCCCACCACCGGAGCCGACCGGGTCGTAGGTGACGGTCGCGTCGGGGTTGGCGGTCTGGAAACCGGCGATCCAGGCGGTCTGGGCCGCCTCCTGCGACGACGCGCCACCGCCCGCGAGGGTGCCTGAGAGGCCGCCGCCGCCGTCGCCGGCGCTGTCGCTGCTGCTCTCGTTGCCGGCGGCGCAGCCGGCGAGAGCCAAGGTCGCCGCGGCGATGCCGGGAACAACCCAGCGGAATGAAGTGCGCTTCACTTCGTATCTCCTGTGGTCTATCGAGAAACTGACACCACTGACGCTACGAAGGTCAGGTGACCGAACGCTCCACGGTCGGTGAACGGGGGGTGAACAGGGGCCGCCCACTGAGTCGGACGGCGGGTGGCCTGGCTCACGTGCTCCAGGCGATCAGCGCCTCGCCTCAGACCGACGGCTTCTCGATCGCGACCATCCGGCCGCGGCGGTGATGGACCACGATGAACGCGCCCGGCTCGAGTTTCACGTCGTCGATGCCCAGCATGTCGAAGACCGTCGGTAGGACCGGTCTGTGCGTGCACAGCAGCGCGCTCTCGCCTGAGTGCATGAGCTGGTCGAGGGCACGCACCACCGTCTTGGTGGTGGCGCCCTCCTCGCTCAGTCCGTCCTCCGCGCCGAGCATCCAGCCGGACTCCTCGGCGTAGGGCGCGACCGTCTGGACGCAGCGCACGCTGCTGGAGCACAGGACCGTGGAGGGCTCGTAGGCCGCCAGCACCGGCACCAGCTTGCGGGCCTGGAGGGTACCGACGGCCAGGAGCGGACGCAGCCGGTCGTCGTTGCGCCAGGCCTTGCGACTGCGCGCCTTCGCGTGCCGGAGCACGATCAGGGCCCGGGTCTCCTTGCTGAGCCCCTCCGATTCCTTGAGCGTAGCCCGGTCGTAGTCGTAGGTGAGGAGCTTTCGGGCCTTCTTGCGGGAGACCCAGCGCACGCCGTCGATCTCCTTGTTGGGCTTGTATCCGCTCACGTCGTCGACCCCGACGACCCGGCCCATCCAGTAGTGGACCTGCTTGTTCCGCGACCGGGCGACCGGGTAGCGCTGGCTGGTCAGCGGAGGGCCGAGGCGGATGTGCAGCCCCGTCTCCTCACCGACCTCGCGCACCGCGGCGGCGGGCCAACGTTCACCTCGGTCAACCTTTCCCTTGGGGAAGGACCAGTCGTCGTACCGCGGGCGATGCACGAGCAGCACGTCTCCCCCTTTGCGGGTCACCACGGCTCCGGCTGCCTGGACGTCGGGACGCTGCTGCGGCATGCCGATAGTCAAGCACCTTCACTCAGCGGAAGCGTCGCAGCCTGAGGCTGTTGGACACCACAAAGACCGAGGAGAAGGCCATGGCGGCACCCGCCAACATCGGGTTGAGCAGCCCGGCCGCGGCGACCGGCAGCGCGGCGACGTTGTAGGCGAACGCCCAGAAGAGGTTGCCCTTGATCACCGCCAGAGTTCGGCGAGACAGTCTCACGGCGGTCGCAGCCACGCGCAGGTCGTCGCGCACGAGCGTGAGGTCGCTGGCCTCGATCGCCACGTCGGTGCCGCTCCCCATCGCCAGCCCCAGATCGGCCTGAGCGAGGGCGGCCGCGTCGTTGACGCCGTCACCGACCATCGCCACCACCCGCCCCTCGTCCTGCAGCCGGCGCACAGTCGCGACCTTGTCGGCGGGGAGCACTCCCGCGATCACGTCGTCGACCCCCACCTCGTCGGCAGCCGCGCGTGCGGCCCGCTCGTTGTCACCGGTGAGCAGGACCGGGCGTAGCCCGAGGGCGCGCAGGTCGCGCACCGCCTCGGCCGAGGTGGCCTTGACCGTGTCGGAGACGATCAGCAGCCCGCGGGCCCGCCCGTCCCATCCGACCGCCACCGCCGTGCGTCCGGCCGACTCCGCCTGCACGAGGGCGCCCGCCAGGTCGCTAGGCAGTCGCTGGGACCACTCCTCGAGCAGCCGCGGCCTGCCCACGACCACCGCGTGTCCGTCGGCGACCCCCTGGACGCCCAGGCCGTCAACGCTCGCGAAACCCTCCACGGCCGGCAGGGGTCCCTGGGAGCCGGCGACGACAGCACGCCCGATCGGATGCTCCGACCCTGACTCGAGGGCGGCCGCGAGGCGGAGTACGTCGTCCGCGGACTCGCCCCGGGCAGCGACGACGTCGACCAGGCTCATCCGCCCGGTCGTCACCGTGCCGGTCTTGTCGAGCACGACCGTGTCGACCCGCCGGGTCGACTCCAGCACCTCCGGGCCCTTGATCAGGATGCCCAGCTGCGCACCGCGTCCGGTGCCGACCATCAGCGCCGTCGGCGTGGCCAGTCCGAGCGCACAAGGGCAGGCCACGATGAGGACCGCCACCGCCGCCGAGAACGCCATCGTCGCTCCGGCTCCGGCGCCGAGCCAGAAGCCGAGCGTGGCCGCGGCAAGCCCGATCACCATCGGCACGAACACCCCGGAGATGCGGTCGGCGAGCCGCTGCACCTGGGCCTTGCCACTTTGGGCCTCATCCACCAGCCGGGCCATCTGCGCCAGCTGGGTGTCGGCACCGACGCGGGTCGCCCGCACGACGAGGCGTCCGCCGGCGTTCACGGTGGCCCCGGTGACGTCCGAGCCAGGGCCGACCTCGACCGGCACCGGTTCCCCGGTGAGCAACGAGGCGTCGATGGCGGAGGTCCCGGACTCGACCGCCCCGTCCGCGGCCACCTTCTCTCCCGGACGCACCACGAACAGGTCGCCGACCCGCAGCTCTCCGACCGGGATCGCGCGCTCGACGCCGCCCTCGAGCCGCGTCACGTCCTTGGCGCCCAGCTCCAGCAGCGCCCGGAGCGCGGCGCCGGCTCGGCGCTTCGACCGCTTCTCCAGGTAGCGGCCGGCCAACAGGAACGTCGTCACGCCCGAGGCGGCCTCGAAGTAGATGTTGCCCAACCCGTCGCCACGCGCACCGGTGAGCCGGAACTCGTGGACCATGCCGATCTCGCCTGCGCTGCCCAGGAAGAGCGCGGCCAACGACCACAGGTAGGCCGCGCTGACCCCGATCGAGACCAGCGTGTCCATGGTGGTCGAAGCGTGGCGCAGCGCGACCCAGGCGGAGCGATGGAACGGCCAGGCCGCCCAGGTGACCACGGGGGTGGCGAGGACCAGCGAGACCCACTGCCAGCCGGCGAACTGCAGTGCCGGAACCATGGCCAGGAGGATGACGGGGGCACTCAGCACCGCGGAGACCGTCAGCCGCCGTCGCAGCGTGGTCAGCTCGTCCTGAGCGAGCCCCTGCTCGGCACCGGCCGCCGCGTGCACGCGGGCGTCGTACCCGGCCTGCTGGACGGTCGCGACGAGGTCATCGGCGCTCAGCGAGCCGGGGGCACTCACGCTGGCCTTCTCCGTCGCGTAGTTGACCGTGGCGACCACACCGTCCAGCTTGTTGAGCTTGCGTTCGATGCGGTTCGCGCAGGACGCACAGGTCATGCCACTGATGTCGAGTTCGACATCCTGCGCCGGCGGAACCATCTCGGTGCCCATCACGGCACCTGCGCGGTTGCGGCGTGGGCGTCGTGGTGGCCGCCGCGGTCACCGAGGTCGAGGGCCGGGCCGAGGACGGAGCCCACGAAGAAGGCGAGGACGAACACCGCGACGACCGCCGCAGCGAAGTACACAGCCCGTTCCAGGTCGCTCATGCCCCCGCCCCTCACACCAGGGTGTAGCCGGCCTCGGTGACGGCCTTCTCGACAGCGGCACGCTCGAGAGGCTCGGCGCTGCTCACGGTCACCATGCCGGACTGGAGGACCACCTCCACCGTCTCGACGCCGGCAAGTTCACCGATCTCCTCGGTGATCGAGGCCACGCAGTGGCCGCACGTCATCCCGCTCACGGTCCAGGTGCTGATCTCGCTCACGTCGCCTTCCCGGGAAGGCCCGCACGTGCGGGCTGGTGGGTACTCCCAGCGTACGTCGCGGGTGCGGGCGCGCAGCAGTCAGGGCGACCGTTGGCCAAGCAGCCGCCAACCGAGCAGATCAGTCGCCCTGTCGAGGGTGAGGCACCACACCGAGGATGCGGTCGATCTCCGCCAGCGACAGTGGCTCCTCGGCCTCGCTGGCAGCGATGATCAAGTTGGTGGTGAGCTCCACCTCACGCAGGAGGTCGCTGTCTTCAAGCGTGACATCGAACTGGTCGTACACGCTGTCCACCTCCTCGTCGGTCATCTCTGAGCACTCCTCTTGGAGGATTGTTCCCCACTCCATTGTGTATCAAACAACCTTCATCCGAACTGGTCCACTTGGGTGGTCGTCTGGACTAGTCGTCCTAGCCCGAACGGACTACCCAGTTGCCACACGCGTCACATCTGTCCCTTCTGCCACGAGTTGCCCACTGCTTCATACCCGGGTCTTGACGTGCTCCGCCGCGGTGGGTCCAGAGGCGACGAAGCCCCACCCGAACCGAGTGGGGCTTCGTCGTGCGACCGGGTCATCAGACCCGGCAGCGCCTCTGATCAGAGGGGACGAACGTTCTCCGCCTGCGGGCCCTTGGGGCCCTGGGTGACGTCGAACTCGACCCGCTGGTTCTCGTCCAGGGACTTGTAGCCCTGGGTCTGGATGGCCGAGTAGTGCACGAAGACGTCATCGCTGCCGTCCTCCTGCGCAATGAAGCCGAAACCCTTCTCGGCGTTGAACCACTTCACGGTGCCCTGAGCCATTGTGCTCGTTACTCCTTCGTCGGGGCGAGAGCCGCCAGGTCGGCGGCCCACACCAGATGCGGTGACACGTCGCTCCGACTTGCAGCACCCTTCGGGGGCCCACGAGAAGAAACGCCGTTGGATCACAAACTCCGCGGGCGTCAGACCTGCTGGAACTTGCACCTGTTGCGGGACGCAGCCTACCAAGGTCTGCGCCCGTGCCAATACTCCTACGCGACATTTCACATGCTGTAGGCCCGCCGGTCCTCGGCCCGGTCGAACTCGTCGGCGGACACCCCTGGTCCGTCCCTGCACGCGGCGAGATCGTCACGTCGGCAGTGGCAGCACGGCGTGGACGCAACCCCCTCGGGCGCCGGCCCGAGCCGTCAGTGATCCACCGAGCTCGGCCGCCCGCTCCCGCATCGAGGCCAGCCCGACCCCAGCCTGCCATTCACAACTGCCAGCACCGCCGTCCTGAATCTCCACCAGTAGCGACCCGTCCGCGACCCTCAGGCTGACCCGAGCCTGCGTCGAGCCGGAGTGGCGCGCCGCGTTGGTCAACGCCTCTCCCACGATCCGATACGTCGCCACCTCGACCGCGGCAGGCACCGACGGCAGGTCCGTGGCCACCAGCTCCACCCGGAGCGGCGTCCCGTCCGGGGTCCGCAGCGACCGGAACTGCTGCTGAAGGGCCGGAACCAGTCCCAGCTCGTCGAGCGCCGGCGGCCGCATTCCGTAGACGAGCTGCCGGATGTCCTCGATCGCCGTGACTGTCTCCCGCCGCAGCGAGCTCAGGAGGTCCTCCGCGGCCGCCGGATCGCTGCGGAGCGTGTTGCGCACAGCATCCGAGGTGAAGGCGATACCGGACAGCCGCGGTCCGAGGCCGTCGTGCAGGTCCCGGCGCAGCCTGCGGCGTTCCTCCTCGATCGCAGTCACGGCCTGGCCCCGAGACGCGCGCAGGTCACTCGCCAGACGGCTGGCTCGCAGGGTCTGCGCCAGCAGCGGAGCGACCAGGCTGAGCACGTGCTGGTCCCCGGGCGACAGGGACAGATCCCCCGGGCGAAGCCCCACGACCAGTTCCCCGACCGCGTCCTGGCCGAGCGGGAGGTCGAGCGTTCGGGTGTGCGTCACGGCGACTCCGGACTTCGCAACCGATACGCCGTCGACGCTCAGGGATGCGTACGGCAGGAGGAGAGACTGCCGAATGGCGCGCAAGGCGAGCTGAGGGTCATCGCCGATGTGCCCGACGACGCGGGTGGCGGCGTCGAGCGGATCGGGCCGGGTACCGAACAACAGCTGGTCGACGACCCCCCGCAGCACCACCTGCATCGGGTGGAAGGTCGTGGCGACCACGGCCCCGATGACGGCCAGGGTCGCGACCGAGGGCATCGAGCCTCCGAGGATCTCGATGGAGGACGCGAGGGCCACAAAAGCAGAGACATAGCCCACCGCAGCCGTGACGTCCACCGTCACCCGGACCACCAGCCCGCGGACGTCGGTGACCTCGGGTCTGCGAACCCCGACGTACATGGCGGGACCGATGGCCGCCAGCGACAGGACGGCCACCACGCCACCGGGAGTTCCCGGCACGACGAAGACCACCAGGAAGACCACGATCCCCGCGACAGAGACGGCCAGTGACACCCAGATCAGGGCGCGGCGATCCGCCTGGTCGGCGCGTTCGATCTTCCACCAGGTGTGCACGAAGACGACGCAGCCCTCGACGAACGCGATGGTGGCCATCACGGGTGGGTTCGTGGCCTGGACGACCGCCACCGCGCCACACGTCGGTACGGCGATCCACGCGACGAAGTCCACGGGATGGCGCCAGTCCACACGCGGGTACGCCGTCAGGGCCACGGGGAAGCACAAGGCGCCGCCCGCCACCAGGGCCACCTGCCCAGCGTCGTAGCGCCCGGTGGCGTCCAGCAGCGCTCCCGCGATCGCCGACAGGCCCGCCAGGACCAGCGCGCCCGCGCCCACACGCGTACGCGGCACCGCGGCCAGGGCCGCCCCGCTGGCGACGAAGCCGAGGCCGAGCACCGCTATCGCCAGAGCGACCGGGTACGCGATCACAGTCCCAGCCCACCCTCGCGAGCCCTGAGGATCGCCGCGGTTCGGTCCGCCACCTCCAGCTTGGCGAAGATGCTGGTGAGATGGTTGCTCACCGTCTTGGGGGACAGGCAGAGGGTCTCCGCGATCGCCGCAGTGCGCTGGCCGGCGGCCAGGAGATCGAGGACCTCTCGTTCACGCTCGGTGAGCTCCGGGAACGGGTCGGGGCCAGCGGGGGGTGGGGCCTCGAAATGCCCGAGAATCCGCGCGGCGACACCCGGCCCGAACACTGCTTGCCCCACGACCACCGCGCTGATGGCCGCGAGTATCTCCTCTTGCTCCGCACCCTTGAGGAGATACCCCCGCGCCCCGGCCCGCATAGCCGTGAAGACCGTTGCGTCGTCGTCGTACATGGTGAGGATCAACACCGCCGTCTCGGGCACCCGCTCGCGGATCCGCCGCGTGGCCTCGACCCCGTCCACACCCGGCATCCGGACGTCCATGAGCACCACGTCGGGCCGCAACAGCTGGGCCTCGCGCACCGCGGACTCCCCGTCTGCGGCCTCCCCGACCACCTCGAGGCCGTCCAGAGAGTCGATCAGCGCACGCAGGCCCCCTCGCACGACGGGGTGGTCGTCGGCGATCAGCACGCGCAGGCCCATACGGCCATGATGACGGTCCCGACACCTGGGTGACCCAGGAAGATGTTCCCGTGACCGGGGCGAGTGCGGGAACATGCCCAGGGAAGCCACCCCTGACGCGAGGAAGGCTGCTGCCTCGACGGTGGAGTCATCCACCTCATCGAAGGAGTCAACATGAATACCGCCCCCTCGACCCGCCAGAAGGTCGGTCTCGTCCTCACCGGCCTGCTGAGCGCCGGCAACCTCCCCAGCGTCCTCGTCCCCACCTCGGACGGCCAGGAAGGGCCACCCATGGCGATTCTCGCGGCCGACACACTGCTCGGCATCGTCGGGCTCATCGCCGTCGTCATCGCCTGGCGGTCCGGCTCGCAGGCTGCGTTCCGGGTGGCGGCCGGGGCGCTGATCGTCGCGGCGCTCACCGCGGTTCCGGCCTTCTTCGCCGACGTGCCGGCCGGCATCAAGCTGCTTTCAGCCGTCTTCACGCTCGTCACGATCCTCGCCGTGGTCCTGCTCTTCTCGCCCGCGCGCCAGCCCGTGTCGGTGCTCGACTGAGTCGCGAACCGACCACCGAAGGGGCGGGCCAGGGCGCTGTCCCGCCCCCTTGGTGGTGGGGAGAGGTGCGGCATACTCGTCCGCAGGCGCACACGCCGCCCGGGGCCTCTAGCTCAATTGGCAGAGCTGCGGACTTTTAATCCGTAGGTTGTGGGTTCGAGCCCCACGGGGCCCACTTCTGAGCCCACTCCCGAGTCGTCTTGGTCCGCCTCCACGTAGCGACCTGGACTGCGCCGAGTCAGCCGGGGCCGCGGCTGGCCACGCTCTCCTGCGAGGACCACAACGCGATCGACCCGATGAACACTGCGACGAAGCCCCCCAGCATCAGCCAGGTGAGCGGGCGGTCAGTGAAGAACTCGTCCCGAGCGCGCACCGCAGCGAGCAGGATGAGGGCGACCATCAGCCCCTCCACCTGGACCATGAGCCTGACCGAGACCCACCGAGGGTCCACCAGTGCCGCCACTCCCGCGCTGCCCAGGACGAAGATGGCGCCGATGACCCGGCAGGTCAGCGGCGTGAGCGTCCACGGCCAGATCGCGATGACCTCGGTCGGCGCGAGGAACATGACCACGCCTGTCGCCAGGGCGGCCAGGCCGACGAGGGCGACTGCCCAACGGGCGGGCAGACCCAGTCGCTGCTCGCCGGGGCCGGCCGGCGCGGCGAAGCGGCGGTTGGCGAGCCAGGCGCCGAAGACCAGGACGGGCGCGGTGAAGTAGAGGCCAGCCCACAGCCAGAACGCCACATGGTCATGGTTGAACTTGTCCCAGTGGATGATCGTGGCGATGCCGAGCAGCGAGGCGAAGAGGGCCACCGACACGAACCCGGTCTTGATGGAGGCCCATCTCCGTTCGGGGAGCACCCGAAGAAAGAAGTAGAAGCCGCCGAGATACGCCGACCCCAGGACCATCGGGGTCATGGTCGGGCGGACCGTCCAGGCGAAGAGTCGCTGGGTCTCACCTGGGAAGACATAGAGCAGGAGGAAGGCGACGAGGAGGAACGGGGCGACGAACAGAGACAGTCCGCGCGTGTAGGGCAGGACACGGTCGTCGTCGCGTCGGGGCGACGTCTCGGGCATATGGCCTCCGGAGGCGGGGGACGCGATGAGCTCCGACAGGGCATCAACAGGCTCGCGAAGCGGATCGACCCGGGCTGATAATAGTCACCGACCAGCCGGACCGGGAGGGGCGAACTCGACAGTGAGCGACGACGGTGACGAGATGGCCACGATCGCTGCTGTCCTGGCGGCGATGCAGGTCCGGCTCGACAGCCTGCCCCCCGACCACGACTCGTGTCGGGCGTTCCTCGAGACGTATTGCCGGACGACGTCGGCCGTGGCCGATGCGATCGCCGAGGGAGTATTCGAGGACCCTGCCTGGGTCGAGGCGTGGGATGTCGCCTTCGCCGGTCTCTACCTCGGCGCCCTGGACGCGGAGCTGTCCGGCGTGACCGGCGTACCACGGCCCTGGCGCCTTGCTCTCGACCCACCGGCGTCTCTTCCCGCGCTGCGGCAGGTCTTGTTGGGCATCAACGCGCACGTCAACTACGACCTCCCGCAGGCGCTGCTGGCGGTCATCACCGACGAGGAGTTCGCCGATTCCTCACTCCTCGAGAGTCGCCGTCGTGACCACGAGCGGATCGACGACGTGCTCTCGGGGCGCGTCGCCGCGGAGGACCGGCAGTTGTCCGCTGTGTCGCGACGCAGCCTTCTCGACCGGGCACTTCAGCCGCTGAATCGGCTGGGCTCCCGGCGGCTCCTGCGTGAGGCCCGCCAGAAGGTGTGGCACAACACTGTCGAGCTGCAGCGCGCACGTGTGGCCGGCCCCGCGGCGTACACCACTCGGCTGGCCGAGCTGGAAGTGCTCAGTGCCGCGCGCATCGCCGACCTCCTCGCGCCCGGACAGGTCCTTCTGCGGCTGGCGGTGGGGGGCTTCGGGGTGGCCCTCCCCCCACCCGGGTGACAGCGGTGCCCAGGCGTTCCAACGGCAGCTGACGAGCCCGCCGACCCCGTTGCGTCGGT
Source organism: uncultured Actinomycetota bacterium (assembly GCA_963812265.1). Taxonomy (GTDB): domain Bacteria; phylum Actinomycetota; class Actinomycetes; order Propionibacteriales; family Nocardioidaceae; genus Nocardioides. The sequence continues at coordinate 1,132,889 of CAWEUL010000001.1, read as the reverse complement.
CACCGTCCAGCGACAAACGACGATGCCCGGCACGGGGGTGACCGTGCCGGGCATCGTCGCGGTTTGCCAGACGACGTAGCGGTGGGCGACGTCGTGTGATCAGCTACTACGGCAGCAGGACCCCGTCGATCACGTGGATGACACCGTTGCTGGTCTCGATGTCCGTCGTGGTCACGTTGACCGTGTTCCCGGACGCGTCGGTCAGCGACACCGCGTCACCGTCGACGTTCACGGTGATCTTGGCTCCATTGACCGTCTCGACCTTCTGGCCGTCGAGCGTCACGACGTCAGCGGCCATGACCTGGCCGGGCACGACGTGGTAGGTGAGGATTCCCGCCAGGTCACCGGTCGGGTCCTCCAGGAGGGTGTCCAGAGTCCCGTCGGGGAGCGCCGCGAAGGCGTCGTCCGTCGGGGCGAAGACCGTGAACGGCCCCTCGCCCTTGAGGGTCTCGACGAGCCCGGCTTCGGTCAGAGCGGTAGCCAGCGTCGTGAAGTCGCCAGCTGCCACCGCCGTGTCGACGATGTCCATCTCGGCCGGTGCGGCTTCACTGGGGGACTCCGTGGGCGACTCTGCGGCCGTCGATTCCGTGCTGGAGGCGTCCGTGCTGTCATCGCTGCTGCATGCGGCGACGCTGAGCGCGAGAACGAGGGCGGCTGCCACCGAGAGGGTGCGTCGCATCGGGGTTTCCTTTCGAAGAATTGCTTGTTGCCTGACACTCCTACTTCTGACGAAGACCCCCGACCGGTTGCCGAATCCGCGAACTAGTTTCGATTTCGGGCCACCGCCGACGCGCTGAGGTTTCGAGCAACACGAGCGCAACGGCTAGGGTCAGGTCTCCGCCACCACGCGGAATGCCCCCCGCGCGCGCACCGTCGCACGCAGCGCTCCGCGCCCGCAGCGCTGTCGGCCGCGCCCACCCGCGTCCCGGCCACGGCACGCTCGGGTGCCACCGCACCATCACGGGAGACCCCCATGACCATGACGCCCAACCCTGCCCGAGACGCCTCGGTGCGCTCCGTACTGCGCAGCCCGAGCCTGCTGCGCACCGAGGTGCTCGCCGGCCTCGTCGTGGCCCTGGCACTGATCCCCGAGGCGATCTCGTTCTCGATCATCGCCGGAGTCGACCCGAGGGTCGGCCTGTTCGCCTCGTTCACGATGGCGGTCTCGATCGCATTCCTGGGCGGGCGCCCGGCCATGATCTCGGCCGCGACCGGCGCCATCGCTCTGGTCATCGCGCCCGTCATGAGGGACCACGGGTTCGACTACCTCATCGCCACGGTGCTGCTGGGAGGGGCGTTGCAGATAGCGCTCGGTCTCGCAGGGGTCGCAAAGCTGATGCGCTTCATTCCGCGTTCGGTGATGGTCGGCTTCGTCAACGCGCTGGCGATCCTGATCTTCGCCGCTCAGTTGCCGCACCTGATCGGAGTCCCGTGGCTGGTCTACCCGATGGTGGCCGCAGGTATCGCGATGATGGTGCTCCTGCCCCGGCTCACGCGGGCCGTACCGGCACCCCTCGTCGCGATCGTGCTGATCACCGCGGTCACGCTGATCCTCGCGCTGACCGTGCCGACGGTGGGCGACGAGGGCGAGCTGCCCGACAGTCTGCCGAGCCTCTTCGTCCCCGATGTGCCCCTGACGCTCGAAACGCTGCGCATCATCGCGCCGTATGCGCTGGCGATGGCCCTGGTCGGGCTGCTGGAGTCCCTGATGACGGCGAAGCTGGTCGATGACATCACCGACACCCACTCCCAGAAGACTCGCGAGGCCTGGGGCCAGGGTGCGGCCAACCTCATCACAGGGTTCTTCGGCGGGATGGGTGGCTGCGCCATGATCGGGCAGACGATGATCAACGTGAAGGCCTCGGGCGCTCGGACGCGGATCTCCACCTTCCTCGCCGGCGTCTTCCTGCTCATCCTCGTCGTGGGCTTCGGCGACGTCGTCGCCGTCATCCCGATGGCCGCGTTGGTGGCCGTGATGATCATGGTCGCCGTCGCCACCTTCGACTGGCACAGCGTCCAACCGGCCACCCTGCGCCGGATGCCCAAGAGCGAGACCACGGTGATGGGCTCCACCGTGCTCGTGGTGGTCGCTACCCACAACCTCGCCATCGGCGTGATCGTGGGAGTCCTGGTCGCCATGACGCTCTTCGCGCGCCGTGTGGCGCACTTCGCCGACACGCACCGCGAGCTCGCCGAGGACGCCGACGGCACCCCGCATGCGCTCTACACCGTCACGGGGGAGCTGTTCTTCGCTTCCAGCAACGACCTCTACACCCAGTTCGAGTACGCCGATGACCCTGACCTCGTCGTCATCGACCTCAGCGGCTCTCACGTGTGGGACGCCTCCACGGTGGCCGCGCTGGACGGCATCACGACGAAGTACCACTCGAAGGGCAAGACCGTCGAGATCCGCGGCCTCAACGACGCGAGCGCGCACATGCACGGGCGGCTGACCGGGCAGCTCACGCCCCCCTGATCGGGCGGCGGCTCAGGGGAACCGTCGCAGGACTGGGGCAGAGCCCAGCGCACCGAACGGCCTAAGCCAAGGTTCCGAGCCAGGTCGTGAGGCCGTACAGCACGACGTACGTCGCCACCGCGATGCTCACGAGGACGATCAGGCGACCGCGCACGGCGCGGACCCCAGCAAGCGAGCATTGGTTCCGACGCCGCAGTGACCAGAAGACGAGGCCGCCCAGGACCGCCAGCCCGGCGAGCCTGAACCACCACGCGTAACCGTCGTACAGGTCGGTGGCCCAGACGAACGCGGTGCCGGCGCTGACGATGCCGAGGAGCGCCAGCAACGTCGGGCCGACGCAGCACAGGATCGCTGTGAATCCTCCGGCGAGCCCGATCCGCCAGACAGCGAGTGGTCGCTGAGAGCTGCGGGTGGACGACTCGGTCATGCGCGCCACCTTGCCAGGCCTCGAGACAGGCGAATGTAAGCGCGACCACGGTCGGTCGTGATGGCGACGACCTAGTGTCGGGGCATGAGAGTGGATCGCAACGAGGTCTTCGTCGAGCTGACCAAGTCCATCTGCCCTGTGTGCAAGGTCGTGGTCGTCGGCGAGGTGAACATCAGGGAAGGCCAGGTCTTCCTGCGCAAGCGCTGCTCCGAGCACGGCGAGTTCGAGGCCCGCGTCTACGGCGACGCGGAGATGTACGTCGCCCACCAGCGCTTCAACAAGCCTGGAACCCTCCCCCTCGCGTTCCAGACCGAGGTGAAGGACGGCTGCCCCAGCGACTGCGGCCTGTGCCCCGAGCACAAGCAGCACGCCTGTCTGGGCATCATCGAGGTCAACACCGGGTGCAACCTGGACTGCCCGATCTGCTTCGCCGACTCCGGTCACCAGCCCGACGGCTACTCCATCACCACCGACCAGTGCGCCACCATGCTCGATGCGTTCGTGGCTGCGGAAGGGGAACCGGAGGTCGTGATGTTCTCCGGCGGAGAGCCGACGATCCACAAGGACATCCTGGCGATGATCGACCTGGCCCAGGAGCGGCCGATCGGGGCGGTCAACCTCAACACCAACGGCATCCGGCTCGCCAGTGACACCCGGTTCGTGGCGGAACTGGGGCGACGCAACCGACCCGGCCAGCGGGTCAACATCTATCTCCAGTTCGACGGGCTCGAGGCGGAGACCCATCTCGCGATCCGCGCGCGAGACCTGCGCGAGACCAAGCAGCGCGCGCTCGACAACTGCGCGGAGGCAGGCCTGACGGTGACGCTCGTCGCCGCCATCGAGAAGGGCGTCAACGAACACGAGATCGGACCGATCATCCGCCACGGTCTCGGGCACCCGGCCGTCCGTTCCATCGCGTTCCAACCGGTCACCCACTCGGGGCGCCACATGGAGTTCGACCCGCTGACTCGACTGACCAACTCCGACGTGCTGCATGCGGTAGCCGACCAGCTGCCGCAGTGGTTCACGACCGACGACTTCTTCCCCGTGCCGTGCTGCTTCCCGACCTGCCGATCGATCACCTACCTGATCACCCAGGGTCATCCTGACGACGAGGACTTCGGCCTGGTGCCGATCCCCCGGCTGTTGCAGGTGGAGGACTACCTCGACTACCTGTCGAACCGGGTCACGCCGGACCACCAGATTACCGAGGCGTTGGAGAAGCTGTGGAGCGCGTCGGCCTTCATCGGCACCGACACCAGCAACGAGCGTCTCCGGATGGTGGCCGAGGCGCTCGACTGCGCCGACGCCTGCGGCGTGAACCTGCCGGAGGCGGTGGCCGGTATCGCCGACAACGCTTTCATGATCGTCGTACAGGACTTCCAGGACCCGTACACGCTGAATGTGCGGCAGCTGATGAAGTGCTGCGTCGAGGAGATCACCCCAGACGGTCGGCTCATCCCGTTCTGCGCGTACAACTCCGTGGGCTACCGCGAGGAGGTCAGAGCGCAGCAGAGCGGCGTCGAGGTCGCCCCGGTTGTGCCCAACTCACGCCAGCTCCAGCCGATCCTGTCCACCGGCCCTTACGGCTCCAAGACCACGCAGACATGACCGTCGAACCGGATCTCGCGAAGGCCTGCTGTGTGGCGGGCTACTCCTCCGACGTCGTCTCGCTGCTCCTCGGTGACTCCTACCACCCAGGAGGTCTCGCTCTGACCCGCCGCCTGCTCGACCACCTGGCTTGCGATCCCGGCAGCCGGCTGCTCGATGTGGCGAGCGGTCGCGGAGCCACCGCCCTCCTCGCCGCCGAGGACTACGGCGCGCGAGTCGACGGACTGGACCTGGCACCGGTCAATGTCAACCTCGCCAACGGCGCCGCAGCCGCGCGAGGAGTGGGCTCCCACGTGCGATTTCACCTCGGCGACGCGGAGTCGTTGCCGTTCGCGGACGCGCAGTTCGACCTCGTGGTCTGCGAATGCGCTCTCTGCACGTTCCCCGACAAGGTCACCGCCACCCGGGAGGTGGCGCGGGTGCTGCGGCCCGGCGGCCGAGTCGGCATCACCGACATCACCGCAGACCGAGCCCGGCTCCCGGACGAGCTCACCTCGGTCGCAGCCTGGGTCGCCTGCATCGCCGACGCACGTCCTTCGGGCGAGTACGCCGACCTCCTCTCCGAGGCAGGACTGCGTGTCACGTTCACTGAGGACCACCACCGCGCGGTGACCCGGATGCTCGACCAGATCGTGGCCCGACTGGACCTTCTGCGGATCACGGCGCCGGGCAGGCTCGAGGAGCTCGGCGTCGACCAGGTCCGCTCCGCTGACGTCCTCGCTGCCGCCCGGGCCGCGGTCAAGGACCGGGTTGTCGGCTACACGCTGATCGTGGCGGAGAAGCCGTGAGGACCGCGCGGGCCCTCGCCATCACCGCGGCCGGCGCGGGAGCCGGCCTGGCCGGCTATCTCGGCCTCGTTACCGGTGCCGTCACCGTCGACCTCGGCGTCGGCCGACGGGTGCGCCCGCTCGGGCCGATCGAGGTGATCATCGAAGCTCCGCGGCACCTCGTGTATGACGCTGCCTGCGCGCCGTACGCCGTCCGACAGACGCGGGCGATGCGGGAGAAGGTGCAGGTTCTGGAACGTGGCCAGGGCATGGTGCTGGCAGCCCACCGGACCCCGCTCGGCGCCTTCCTGGGCAGACCGCTCGCCGCGACCACCACGGAGACGGTCACGTTCACACCGCCCGAGCTGATCGGCTTCCGACTCCTCCGGGGGCCGGTCCCGCACGTGGCCGAGACTTTCCGGCTCACCGAGCTCAATCCTCGTCGGACCCGCCTGCGCTACGAGGGCGAGCTGGGAACCGACCTGTGGGGACTGGGCGAGCGCTGGGGTGGCCTCGTCGCCGGCATCTGGGAGGAGACGGTTCGTGGCTCCCTAGACCAGATCAAGGCGGAGGCCGAGCGCCTGGCCTGAAGCGGACGGGTAAGCCGTTCAGTCGACGAGGTCCTGTCCGTGGGTCTCCCCAGTGGGCACCACCCCTGAGCACACCAGTGCCAGGTCGCTGACCTTTCCCGAGGCGACTTCGGCGTAACCTTCCTGGCTCACCGCGACCGGTTCCCCGTCGTCATCGAAAGCGAACCGGTACCACAAGCGCTGCCTGCCCGCGAACTCACGCACTCCCGAGTCCGTCAGGTTGAACCAGGCGGCACTCTCGGACCAGCCGCGTATCCATTCCATGGCGTCGTCGGCGGTGTCGAACTCGCGCAGACCGGAGGGAACGAGCGCCCGAAACCTGACGTCGGCCGCGAAGAGCATCGAGAGGGCCTCGTAGTCGCGCCGGGCGAGTGTCTCGATGAGGGAGCCGACGACGGCCGCCGGCTCCGCGCCGGTGGCAGCCGCGTCGGCTGCCCGCGAGGGCTGGGGTTTGAGGCCGGAGCTCCCCGACAGATCCAGTGAAGCCGTCATGGGTACACCCCCCTTCGTGGCCGCCCGCGCTGGTGGGCGTCCGGTCGGGACTCTACGCCCCGAAGTGCTCGAGCCGGCTCCCTCGATGGCCTGGTCGTCTCGGCCGCCGAGCGGGTGATGCAGGACGCACCGGCGAGATTTTCCATTCTTCTGCGGGGCTGAGGGCCACCGCCGTAACTTGGGCTCCATGACAAGCGCACCGGGCGGCGATTCGCCGAACAACGCGTTCGACCTGTTCGACCGCTGGATGACCAACCGCGAGCAGCCGGCCCCAGAGCCGACCGCCGGCGAGAACGTCGTCATCACCGACACCAAGTCGAGCAGGGCCGCTGCGCGCGCCCTGCTGGAGTCGGCGGCCCGGGCGGAAGAAGAAGAAGCAAACGCGGCCGCCGAGCCGGAGGCCACCCCCGACCCGGTCGCCCACGTCTCCCCCGAACCGACCCCCGAACCGACCCCCGACCCCGTCGCCCACGTCGCCCCCGAACCCGAACCGACTCCGGACCCCGTCGCCCACACTGCTCCTGAGCACGCGCAGGAGCCGGCCCGCCATGCGGCGCCCGAGCCGACCCCCGTCGCCGACACCGAGCCCGAGCCGACTCCCGTCGCCGACACCGAGCCCGAGCCGACTCCCCCCGCGACAGCGTCAGAGCCCACCTCTTCGCCCGGCGGGGGCGGCAAGCGCCGCGCGGCCGTCGCGCTGGACTCCGAGCCCACGCGTGCCCCGACGGGTGGTGGTCGCAGGCGCGCGGTACCGGTCGACACCGCGGTGTTCACCGAACCGGTGCCGCCCGTCGCGGTCCCCGAAGCGGTGGTGGAGACGCACGAACCGCTCGCCCCCGAGCCCGTGGCCGCGTCCGAGCCGATCGCCCCGGATGCCCCGGATGCCCCGGATGCCCCGGATGCCCCGGAGCCGACTCCTAGCAGAGAACCGATCTCAACCGACGCGCCGACCGAGGCGTCCCCGGCGCCCGCAGTCGAGACCCCCTCCCCCATGGCCGCCGTCCAGGTGCCGCCGGAGCAGGAATCCGCCGGCGAGGAGAGCCCGGCTCGGCCCGCCTTCATGATTCCCCCGGAGATCGCCCAAGCCGCCCACTCGACTGACCCGGCGCCAGCACCGCACGCCGACATGAGCATCATCCACGCTTTCGAGAACGCCGGCGCGGGGGCGACTCCTGCCTCAGCCGCCCCGGTTGCCGACGCCGAAGACGACGTGAAGGTCGAGAAGGAGTCGTCGCCCGAGAGCAGTTCGTGGCGCGGGCTGGGCAAGCGCATCCGGCGCGACAAGGACGAGGAGCCCTCGCGAAACGACGACGAGGATGGCGACGACCGACCGTTCCTGCGATTGATCGCCACGACACTGCTCGTGGTCGTGCTGGTCAGCGCAGGTGCCGCTGCCTACTTCTTCATCCAGGGGTCCGACTGGGCGCTCAAGCCGACCGCTTCGCTGACCGCGTTCAGCTCGTTCCTGTTCGCAGCTCGGCTGACCGCCGAGTCCGCCGACTGATCCCAGATCGTCGTTCAGTCGGGGGCGACTCCGCGTTCGCGGGAGTCGGTGAGCCGAGCCTCTTCCGCGGCACGTGCCAGCAGCTCGGCGCGCTGCCACGCTTCACGGGTCGCGTACTCCTCCGGAGGCGGAACCAGATCGGCGGCGCCGCGCTCGAGACGTGAGAGCGCCGCACGGCCGAAGATCTGTTGTTCGGTCGTCGTGCGCTCCGATCGGCCGCGACCGATGAACGACACCGCCCAATGGAGCACCGCCGTGACCCGGCTCTTGAATCCGACGATGTACACCAGGTGGACGGCCAACCACATCAACCAGGCCAGGAACCCCGTCAGCCGTAGCCGACCGACGATCGCAACCGCACGGAAGCGGGAGATGATCGCCATCGACCCCTTGTCGCGGTACCGGAACGGCGCTTGACCCGGCTTGCCGTCCAGCCGGAGGTCCACCTCCTTCGCGGCGTACCGCGCCCCTTGGATCGCCACCTGCGCCACGCCCGGCAGATGGTCGAGGTCGATCATGTCGCCGACGACGAAGATCTCCGGGTGGCCCGGCAGGGTGAGGTCTCGGTTGACGCCGATACGGCCCGCCCGGTCCAGCGAGGCACCGGTCTGCTCGGCAAGGGTCCCGGCCAGGCCCGATGCCTGGACTCCAGCGGCCCAGATCTTGGTGACGGCGAGAATCCGCTCAGGTTCGCCGCCCTCGCGGCTCACGGTGATGCCCCACTCGTCGAGCTCGGTCACCATCGCACCCAGCATCACCTCGACGCCGAGCCGCTCGAGTTCCTGTTGGGCCTTGCGACCCAGCTGCTCCCCGAACGGCGGCAGCACCTGGTTCGCTGCATCGACCAGGATCACCCGGGCGTGCCGGCTGTTGATCGCTCGGAAGTTGCGGCGCAGGGTGCGGTCCGCGAGCTCGGCGATCTGCCCCGCCATCTCGACACCGGTAGGTCCCGCGCCGATGACGACGAACGTCAGCAAGGAGTCGACCACCTCACCACGAGTGGCGCCGAGCTCGGCCATCTCGAAGGCCCCGAAGATCCGCCCGCGAAGCTCGAGCGCATCGTCGATGCTCTTCATGCCTGGGGCGTCCCGCGCGAACTCGTCGTGCCCGAAGTAGGACTGGGTCGCGCCGGCCGCCACGATCAGCGAGTCGTAGGCCGTCCGGGTCTCGCGCCCGAGCACCTGGGAGGTCACCGTGCGGGCGTCGACGTCGATCTCTGTGACCTCGCCGAGCAACACCTGGGCGTTGCGGTGACGACTGAGGATCTCGCGAGTGGGCGGTGCGATCTCCCCCTCGGACAGAATGCCTGTGGCGACCTGGTAGAGGAGTGGCTGGAAAAGGTGGTGAGAGGTCTTGGCGATCAGCGTCACCTCGACGTTGCTGCGACGTAGGGCCTTGGCGGCGAACAGCCCGCCGAAGCCCGAGCCGACGACCACCACACGGTGCCGGGAGTCCGGGGAGGCAACGCTCATGGGTCGACCCTAACCGGCGTGAATGTTGTGATTGGTGTTGCACTTGTGGTTAAAGAGTCGTACAAACACTGGTGAGAGTGTTTTGAACGTCTCTTCGACGGGTAGGGGAGCCGAGACACTGACCGACCGACCACCCTGGGACCCCCCCGTGCCCTTGAACCACCCGACGCTGACACTCGGTGCGGATCCGCGCGCCGTGCAGGAGGCACGTCGGTGGGTGGCCTCGGTCTGCCACGAGTTGGACCGCGACGACCTGCTCGAGTGTGCCGAGCTGGGTGTCTCCGAGCTGGTGACGAACGCTCTGCTCCACGCCGATGCCCCGATCACCGTGCGCGTGCGCGGCACCACGCTCCACCCGCGGATCGAGGTCGGCGACGGCTCGCCGCACCCGCCGCAGCTCATCGACGAGCCTCCCGAGCTCGACGACCTCATCTCGACCTTCGGTCGGGGGATGAGCATCGTGGCCCGATGCTCGGTGGCATGGGGCGCCACCGTCGAGCACGACGGCAAGGTCGTCTGGTTCGAACCAGCCGAGATCCCCCACCAGGACCGGTACCCCGACGGCGCGATCTTCAATGCCGAGGAGCCTCCGGTACACCACGGCGACCCTGCCCGGCACCTCGTGCCGATCGTCGTGCGCGCCGTGCCGGTCTCCACGATGCACGGCCTTCGGCTCCACTACAACGAGCTCCGCCGTGAGGTGCGGCTTCTCTCCTTGGCCCACGAGGAGACCTACCCCCTGGCGCGCGACCTCACCGACATCTTCGGCCGGTTCGACCGCGCCTACCCGCGTGAGGCCTCCGAGCAGGTGGACCAGGCCCATGCCGCGGGTCTCGACCGGGTCGACCTCGACGTGAAGGTGGACCCTGCTCACCGCGAGACGTTCGAACAGATGCTGTCCCTGCTCGACCTCGCCGACGAGTTCTGCCGCGCCCAGCGCCTCCTCGCGATCGCGCGAACCCCCGAGCAGGTGGAGTTCCAGCGATGGTTCTTCGGGGAGTTCGTCCGCCAGGCGGCGGGTGGAGCCCCCGAGAAGTCCTCCAGCGAGGCTCTGCACGGGGCCGCGCCTCCGCGAGCGAGGCGATCGGCCAAGATCGTCTCGTGAACCGCCCACCGCTGACCCCGACCGTGCTCGGGGCAGTGGCCCTCGGCGGCGCCACGGGCGCGGCCGCTCGCGCCACCCTCGGCAGCTGGTTCCCCGACTCCGACGGCTTCCCCTGGACCACGCTGACGATCAACGTGATCGGGTCGTTCCTGCTCGCCGCCCTGCCCGCCCTGGCAGTTGTACGACGACACCGCGTGGTCGCGGTCGGGCTCGGTCCCGGGCTCCTGGGCGGCTTCACCACGCTGTCGGCGTACGCCGAGCAGGGCCGGGCGCTGATCGCCGACGGGTCCAGCGTCATCGCCTCGGCCTATCTCCTGGGGACGCTCGCCGCCTGCCTGGTCGCCGTCAGCATCGCGACGAAGCTGTCCACCCCCGCCGCGCAGCACGAGTTCGAGGACGAGGAGGGCTTCGAGTGAGCCTGCTCCTCGCCGCCCTCGGCGCGGCACTCGGTGCCCCGGCGCGCTTCCTGCTCGGCCACGCGTGGGACCGCCCGCGGTTCGCGGCGGGGACGTTCACCGCGAACCTGCTGGGCTCGTTGTTCCTGGGCTACTTCGCCGCTCGTGGCCTGGACGGTCACCAGCTCGCGCTGCTCGGTGCCGGCTTCTGTGGCGGGCTGACCACCTACTCCGCCTTCGCAGTCAAGACGCACGAGCACGGCTGGGGCGAGGGCCTGGTCTACGCCGCAGCGACCATCCTGCTGGCCCTGGCCGCATGCGCCGCGGGCTTCGCCGTCGGCGTGGCTCAGCCGTAGCCGAGCCGGTGCAGCCGCGCATCGTCGATGCCGAAGTGGTGGGCGACCTCGTGGACCACCGTGATCTCGACCTCACGCTCGAGTTCGGCCAGGGAGTCGCACATCTGCGTCAGGGGGCCGCGGAAGATGACGATCCGGTCCGGGAGCACTCCGCTCAGGCTCGACTCACGCTCGGTGAGGGCGACCCCGTCGTAATACCCGAGCAGGTCGGGGTCGTCCGCGGGAGGCTCGTCCTCGACCAGCACCACCACGTTCTCAACCCGCGCTGCGAGCTCGCCCGGGATGCTGTCGAGTGCCCGCACCACCAGCTGGTCGAACTCGTCAGGACTCAGGTCAACAGGCACGACGAGCACAGTAGCCGCGCCAAGAAATGGCATTCGGCCCGCCCGGAAGTTCCAGGCGGGCCGATGTCTTGGCGACCCCGACGGGACTCGAACCCGCGGCCTCCGCCGTGACAGGGCGGCGCACGCGCGACCGGTCGTCCTTGGCAATCAGCGAGAATCGCCGAACCCGCAGGTCAGAAGGGCTGTGGGGGTGTTGGCGGTTGGAAGCCGCCATCGACTGCTGGTGGCGCTGCGACGGGACACAACCGGGGACGCGGTTCGCAGGGAGCTTCCGGCGCGCACGGAATCGAACTGTCACGCCGATAGCCGATCGGCACGCGGGGATCTTGACGGCCTTGTCGATCTGTCGCGCAACCTCAGCGGTTGGCGCGGGGACGTCCTGGCGTGTGCCAGGTTGATGACCGCGACTGTCCTCATGTGTCGTGTGGCGCCTGCGCCACGGTGAGGTCGAGCCAGTGCGCCAGCTCGGCGATCCTGAGCTCTACGGCGGCGCGCAGACCGACGCCGAACGGAATGTCCTGGTGGACCGCGTGCACGAGCAGCTCGCCGGCCTCATGATCGGCGCTCGCGTCGACCTTGCCGACCAGTCGGTCGCCGTGCAGGACGGGCAGTGCGTAGTAGCCCCACCGGCGCTTCTCCTTCGGCTTGTACATCTCCAGCGTGTAGTCGAAGCCGAGCAGGTCGGTCATCCGCTTGCGATCGTGCAGCAGGAGGTCGAAGGGCGCGAGCAGCTCGGTGAGCTCGGACGCGGGACGGTCCAGGGCGTCCAGCGCCGCAGGGTCGACGCGCCACCGCCCCCGCACGCCCTCGATGACGGCCGGTTCACCGGCCTCCCCGACCCCGACCGGTTCTCCCTGCTGGTAGACCGCCCCGGCGCGGGCGAGGCCAAAGACTCGCAGGCGGCGGCGGTCGAGCTCGGCCTCCGCGTCGGCGAGCGGGGGGACGGGGTCGTCGGGGTAGACGCGGTCGGCAAGGTCGTAGACGCGTTCGCGGCCCTGACGACCCGCTACCGCCACCTCGCCGCGCTGCACGAGCTGCGCGACCAACATGCGAGTGTTCCTGCCGTCGTTCCAGCCCGACGATCGCCAAGGGCGCACGCAGGTGTCGGGTAGCGAGCCGATCGGCAGTGGTCCCTCCTGTCGCAGTCGCTCGAGCACATCGCGACGACACGCTTCGTTGGCCTGCATCCACTCGCTCAGCTGGTGGTGCCACTCCTTCCAGGGCCCGGGAGTCGGCCAAGCGGCCATTTCGGCGCGGTGCAGGGCGACGTCGTCGATGGAGCGCAACGCGCCAGCGACCTCGATGACCTGCTACGAGGCGATCGCCTCGTCGAGATCGCCGGGCCGATGCTCGTTCCCGAGCCGGCTCCACAAGATGAGGTCCGCGGCCGGTGCCACCGCCCGGGTCTGGTCGAGGGGGAGCATCGTGAGCCGCCGTACGGCGTCCCGCAAGTCGTCCGGACGCTCCGCGGCCAACAGCGCTGCCTGGACGGTGATCCGCCGTGCCTGGTCCTGGTCAGGAGGTGCGCCGCCTTCGTGGTCACGTCCTGACGATCTCACGTAGCGCAGAGGTCGTCCTTGGGACGCCGTCCCCGGAAGCCGAATCCCCAATCGGTGACGGCGACGATCTCGACCGCGATGGAGTCGCTGCGCCGTGCAGTCACCGCAAGCTGTCCCATGACTGGGACGCTCGCTCCACAGCAAGCCCTGGGGTCAGGGTAGGTGTTCTCGGCCCGACCTGCCCGCTTCCCGATCTGGTGAACCCTGTGTGACCGCCGCGGGATTCTCCGGGTTTGCGAGCTCCAGCAGGCGTATCCCGACCAGGACGGCGAACACCGAGAACGGCACCAACGACGCGATCGCGAACACCATGCCGACCGTTCCGAAGTTGGTCGGGATTGTCATGAGCGCGGCGCTCACCAGGCCCCACACCGCCGTGGCTCGGCTGAAGATCGAAGCGCGCAGCATGAGAACGGCCAGGACCGCCAAGGTCACGAAAGTGAAGTAGTAGTAGATGTCATAGCCCGTGCCCGCCCACGTCGCCATCATGCCGTCTCCGGTCGCCAGCAAGGCGATGCGGGTCTCGGCGTCCGCGTCGGCATACGCCTGGGCGAGGGACAGCATCTCCACCGGTCGCGAGCTGCTCATGAAAGCGGCTATCCCCACGACACAGAACGCCAGTGCGATCACGACGGCCGACCGGCTGACCCTCCACAGCACGACGGCCAGCGCGAGATAGACCAGGTACATCACGGCGTTCGAGACGACGTACAACACGTCCAGCGAGACCAGGCCCAGCACCGGGTTGTCCAGCAGCAGCTCGAAGAACCCCTCCGCCGTCTCAGGCGGTGGCCAGACGACGTAGATGGGGATCTGCACAACGATCATGACGACACTCGCGAAGGCGCACCACGCCCCGGTGACGAGGAGCCCGCGCCACTGTCGTGCGTCACTCCGCACGGTCGCCTCGTCAACGTCGGCCATGGTGTCTGTCCCGTCCACTGATGGACGATCAGCCTCAACCGGAACTGGGTCACGCCGTCGCCCGTGCTCGACGCTAGCGCTAGGTGGCCCCGCCCGCACCGGTCAGTGCCCTTGGTCCTTCACCTGCCAGGTAGGGCCGATCGCCGGAGGAGCAGTCGTGCCCGCCCGCCAGTACCCCCACCGCCAGGGGCAATTCGGTGTCGATTGGGGATCGGCAGTCGAGACGAGTTGAATCGGCGGTCATGCTTGCGTAATGAATTCGGATGCGAGTGAGGCCTCCATCGGGCAGCATCCCGGCATGCGCCTCCTGCTGATCCTCGGACCCCCTGCCGTCGGCAAGATGACGGTCGGCCGTGGCGTCGCCGCGCGCTCGTCGTACCGTCTGTTCCACAACCATCACACGATCGAACTTCTGCTCGACGTCTTCGACTACGGCACCCCAGCTTTCAGCATCCTCAACAGCGAGTTCCGCCTGCGCGTCGTAGAGGAGGCCGCGGCGTCCGGGACCGACCTGATCTTCACGGTCGTCATGTCAATGGATCTCCAGGAGGACGCCGAGTTCCTGGAGAGGCTCGCTGCACCGTACGACGTCGCCGGCCAGGTCGCAGTAGTCGAACTGGTCGCCGGACTCGACACCCGGCTGGCCCGCAACCGCACTGAACACCGGCTGGCCGAGAAGCGCTCCAAGCGCGACCTCGACTGGTCGGACGCCAACGTCCGTGCACTGGAAGCCGAGCACCGGATGACCTCGGAACCAGGATCGGACGCGCCGGTCGAGCGTCTGCTCGCTCGCTGGCCGCACTTTGTGATCGACAACACCGACCTGTCGGCCGACGAGACGGCAGAGCGCATCCTGGCGTGGCTCACCACTGACGAATGAGGGTCTGCGACGAGGGTGACGCCACTGGGCCGACCATGAATCCACGAACGGTGGCGGCTACGTTGTGCCGCCACCTGGCAGAGGAACCGCGATCGGCACCCCGGGCGCGTGCTGATCGAGCGTGGCGCGCCACATGTCCCGCAAGGGATCGGCACGCGGAAGGCCCGGCCCCATGGGGGCGCCCATAGCGCCCACTATGGGGGTGCCCCACCGCGCCCAGTAGGACGCGGCATGCTCCCGCCCAGCCGAGCTGCATCACTGCGGGTTCGCGTGGAGCCCGGCGCGCCCTCCGCGGTGACCGATACTGGAGGCATGGGTATGCCAAGGTTCCCTGAGCGTCTCGCTCAGGAAGCGGCCGCGGCCCGGTGCGCGGTCCTGGGCGCGCTGCTCGGCCTTGTTCTCACCCCGCCGATGGCCGCAGTTTGGGCGTACGACCCACCCGATACCGACTGGGCAAGTTCGCGCTGGGTCACTCGCACCTTCGGTCCGACATTGGAGTCATCGGGGGCACTCTCCTTCGGTCGCGCCGAGTTCGGCCCCTACGAGGTCTACGGCAAGGGCTTCTTCCTGGTCTACCTCGCGATGGTTCCCGTTGTTCGGGTCGTCCACACCCGCTACGTCGCGTCGGGCAGAAACAGCAAGTGGGAGAAGTGGACGTGGCGAATGCTCTGGTGGGGGCTGCTGCTCGCCGCGGCCGGGGACTTCGCCACGTACTGGGGGGTGTCGGTAGGAGGCCGCGCCGGTCAGGTGCTGTGGAGCAACGGCTTCGGTGTCGAGATTCTTGCGAACGTCTTCCTCCTCATCCCGGGCACCACCCTCTTCGCTGCTGGAGCGGTCACGCGCCGCCAACTGCCCTGGTGGGCCGGGTTGCTCCTGCTCGCGTGGATACCCATGTGCGCCGTGATCCTCGTCCACGTCACGGCGTACGTGCCCAACGCCGTGATTGTTCCACTGAGCCTGATCTGGGCACTGGTCGGTGTGTGGCTCATCGCCCATGACGGTGGGCCTTCACCAGCACTTGAGCCCGCCGACCAGTTCGCGTGACAGATTTCGCCCCGCAGGAGCCTGGTCGGAGCGACGCCGAAGCCAACCACGAGCCGGATGTCTGCCGCGATCGTAGGCTTTGGGGAGCGTCTTAGCGCCGCGAAGGCGGCCATGCCCTACGGCCGCCCGTGAGCCATCCACATGCCCAGTGGAGTGCGTTTGCCACGCCAGCGCCGTCTGGGTGTTCTCGCAGCAACGATTCGGGAGCATGATGGAGTCATGGGGAGGATCCTGCTCGTAGCCAACCAGACGTTGGGCTGCCCCGAGCTCGACGAGGCTCTGGCGCCGTACCTCGACAGCGATACTGCCGAAATCGTTGTGGTCGCCCCCATCTCGGTCAGCGAGGGAGAGTCCCAGTGGGACTATCCCCCCGTCGACCGCTACATCCCTAGCGCTGAGCAGATCGCCCATGCGCTTGCCGGGGGTCGCCTCGAGCACGAGCTCGACAGGCTGAAGAGGGCAGGGGTGACGGCGCGCGGCGAAGTCGTCGACCACGACCCGGTAGGCCGGGTGCGGGAGCTCCTCGACGAGTCTGACTTCGACGCCGTCCTCGTCTGCACCCTGCCGACGCGGCTCTCGCGCTGGCTCCGGATGGACTTGCCGGGGCGTCTGGAGCGCGCGACGACCACGACCCCTGTGGTCCACGTGCCGGGCTCGGCCGGGCCCTCGCTCTAGGGCGACGGCGGCTCTTCGGTTGGGACCGACGGCAGAGTAGCCTCATCCACCGCCGCACCTTGACGGCATGCGGAGGAAGGGCCACGCCTGCTCATACCGCTGGTCGCGAGTGTCCGGATGAGTCGCCCCTCACCGCGCGAGCTGCGCGCCGGTACACGCCTCGTCAGCGCTCACGTCCTCGAGGACATCGAGCCACTCGGGACGACTGTCGTGGGATGGTCGCGGTCGTCGATCTCAGCGATGAGCGTGCGGTCTTCCTGCTCGTCGATTGCGACCAGGACCCCGTCCCGATGGACCAGGTGTCTCGCCTTGTGCAGAAGTCGAGCGGGCAAGCTGGCGAGGACGTGGCGGGACCCCACTTGACGGATCCACTTGTGCTAGGCGACCGTGCGCTGCCTTTTCCAGCAGACGGCCAGCCATCCGATGGCGACGCCCTCACGCTTCCCCTGCCGCCGGGCCGCTACACACGCCAGTCCGATTGGGCGGAGTGGCTTGCAGTCCAAACTGAGCACGGCCGCCTCAACATCGACGCCGAAGCTCTGCCTGCTCTGCTGAACATGCGCGCACAAGCACGCGGGTAGGCCCGATCCGGCTTGTGCACGCTCCGCGTGACGATCGCGGCGCGGGGCGCGCACACTGCATGCGGCTGTAGATGAATCTGTCTACAAGACGTAGGCTGGGCACATGGCCGAGACGACGACGATTCGCATTAGCAGAGACACCCACACTCGAGTGACTCGATTGGCGGCCGAACGCCACGAGACGATCGATGAGACCGTCAGCAGTGCGATCCGGGCGCTTCGTCAAGATGCCATGGGGCGCGACCTTGCGGCGGATCTCAACGACGAAGAGACGGCCTGGCTGGATGCTGAAGCCGGGTGACGTCGTCGAGCTCGATCTCGGGATGCCAGTTGGGAGCGAGGCCGGACTCCGTCGGCCGGCCATCGTCGTCACAGCGGGGCGGGTTCTCAGTGGGAAACCGAACGTCGTTCAAGTCGTGCCACTCACTCGAACGATTCGGCGGAGTGCCACCGAAGTCATCATCGACCCGGACGAGGAAAACCGTCTCGCAGCATCCTCGTCCGCACAGTGCCAGCACCTGCGCTCCGTCGCCACGACGCGGGTGCAGGAGTGCACTGGCAACGTGGGCCCAGTTGTGCTCGGGGAAGTCCGCGAAACGATCGCCCTGCTCCTGGATCTGTAGCGCTCGACCCAGATGGGGACCCGTTCGTGGCACTTTGAATCCTTCGAGTCCGGTGGAGGGGGCGGCGCGCAGCGTCCTTGCGGTTTTGAGGACGCTGGGCACAGCGACATGGTGGAATCACCCCCGTGTCGAACCAGCCACCAGCACCCGTTCAGCAGGGTTCGCTGCGCCTGCAGTGGCGGGGCGAACGCGCGGATCTGGAGGAGATGCTGCGTGGGCTGGGCAGCGCACACCATGAGCGGTCCAAGATCGCGGGGCTCTTTGCGCTGGCGCTCTGCGGAGTCCTGTTGGGGGTCTTGCGCCACGACGCGCAGATCGTCGTCATGGGTGTCGCCGCCGCTGTTGCCGTATCGGCAGCCGTCCTGATGAGGCCGCTGTTCGTGTCGCTGATCCTCAAGCAGCAGCCACTGCTGGGTGGCGACTGCTACGCGACCGTCGACGCATCGAACGGCGTGGAGATCGGCAACGCCACGTGGATGCGGCGGTTTGCCTGGTCCGACATCGGAGATGTCGTCGAGTCAGATCGGCTCTTTACCCTCGTCCTCCCTGCAGAGCGAAGGACTTTTGCCGGACTCCCCAAACGAGGCGTGCTCGCCCCCGCAACCGAAGACGCACTGCGCGCCATACTCGTCGCGCAGGCCCGCGTGCGCTGATTCAGCCCAGGTCGTAAGGGTTGGCGTACGGTCTTGGTCGCCGCCTTGCGTGTGGTGGGTGCCACCCAGACCGGCTGGGGCCACGCGTCCGGAAGCGGATGGGCTCGCGGAGCGACCCGGTACGGGCCCCTGCGGGACGCCCGGTGGCTCCCGACAGGTTCGGCGAAGCACCGCCAAGGGTCGATAGGCCAGTGGCTCTCTCGCGGTCGACGAACTCGGCGTCTGGGAACTTGTCGTACTGAAGCTCCCGTTCGATGCCGTGTTCCAACCAGATCTTCAGGGAGGCGAGCATGGAGGTGGAGCCAGGTACTAATTCGATCGCCGCATCGGTGTCTCAGCCACTGTGTCAGGGAATCCAGTCCGCTATGTCGCTTTCGTCTTCGTCGCAGTCGACTTCTGCGCGGAGTCGTCGCCGACGCGATCGGATCTCCGCTGACGGGTGGACGACACCACGATCGGGCGGGCCGACGCGGCCCCGCTGCCCGTCGAAGGCTTGATTCAGTGGCAGTAGCATGGAAGGCATCCCCCGTGGATGGGTGTTCTCATGTGGTGGTCGCTCTGGTTGGTAGCCGCGCTCCTCCTAGGCGTGGCGGAGTTCTACACGTTGACGCTGGCGCTCGGCATCCTGGCGGGCGCTGCCCTCGGCGCCGCCATCGCTGCCGGCCTCGGGGCCTCCGTTTCGATCCAGCTGCTCACTTTCGCTGTCACCAGCGGTGTCGGCCTCGTGGCGGTCCGCCCGATCGCGAAGCGGCATCTGGCACTCCCGCCGGTCTCTCGTGACGGTAGCGACGCCCTCGTCGGCCGGACCGCCACGGTCACTCACGAGGTCAGCGCAGACGGTGGTTTGGTCCGCCTGTCCGGTGAGGATTGGTCGGCACGCCCCTACGACGAGGAGCTGGTGATACCACCTGGCGTGCGTGTGGAGGTGTTCCAGATCGAAGGGGCCACCGCTTTGGTGCACCCACGCGATCCCTTGCCTGAACCCCGACCTAGAGAAGCGTGAGAACAATGGAGCTGTTGGTTCCGATCCTCGTACTGGCCGGACTGGTGGCGTTCTTCGTCGCCGCGGCGATCCGGATCGTCCCGCAAGCCAGGCGCTACAACATCGAGAGGTTCGGCCGCTACCAGCGGACGCTGCAGCCCGGGCTGAACCTGATCATCCCGCTGGTCGATCGGGTGAATACGAAGCTCGACGTCCGCGAGACGGTCTACTCTTCGGAGCCGAAGCCGGTGATCACCGAGGACAACCTGGTGGTCAACATCGACACCGTCCTCTACTACCAGATCACAGACCCGAGGGCAGCGGCGTACGAGGTGAACAACTTCCTGCACGCCATCGACCAGCTCACCGTCACGACCCTGCGCAACCTGATCGGCTCCATGGACCTCGAGCGCACGCTCACCTCCCGGGAGACCATCAACATCCGGCTTCGCGAGGTGCTCGACGACGCCACCGGGAAGTGGGGCATCCGGGTGAACCGGGTCGAGATCAAGGCCATCGACCCGCCGACCTCGATCAAGGAGGCAATGGAGAAGCAGATGCGCGCCGAGCGGGACAAGCGTGCTGCGATCCTCCACGCCGAAGGAGAGCGGCAGTCGCTCATCCTCACCGCGGAGGGCACCAGGAACAAACTGATCCTCGAAGCTGAAGGCCGCCAGAAGTCGATGATTCTCGAGGCCGACGGAGAGGCCAAGGCGCTCGAACAGGTCTTCCAGGCCGTGCACGCCAACGACGCCGACCCGAAGGTCCTGGCCTACAAGTACCTCGAGATGCTGCCCAAGTTGGCCGAGGGTGGCAACGGCTACTTCGTGATCCCGGGCGAGCTCACCGAGGCGGTGAGGACGGTGACGTCGGCGTTCGCCGCCGAGCATGGTCAGAACGGCTCGACGGCTGAACGCGACACCACCTCCGACGGGAGCTCTCCGGTGCCCCCGCAGCGGGCGATCGAGGCTGAGTCGTCGCGAGCGGTCGACATCGCCAAGGCCGCCGCGGACGAGGCGATGGCCGAGGCAAAGCAGGCCCAGCAGCGCAGTCCCGGCTGAGCTGCCCGGCGGCGTCACGTTGGTCCCGCGGGTCAGGGTCGGTTCTGACGTCGTTGCCGTGGAACGACCAGGAGCCGCGTTCAACCTCGCCGTCTCCCCCGGCCAGGAGCTGGGCGCGACTCTCTCGGCGTTGATGGACAACGCGCTCGAGCAGGACACCACCCGGATGATCGGTTGTTCATCGAGTCGGTGCGCCGACCGAAGGCGTTCGTCGCGGCGCAGCAGCAGGGCGCGGCCCGCGACGTACCGGTGGTGACGGACGCCGGCGCGACGACCGGCTTCGCGGGTGACGTCGGCTATCAGTGGTGCTCAGGACGGCGGTGCCGGTGTCCCTGCCATCGCGCGCACGGTGACCTCATCGTCTGCCGCCCGAAACCGATCACCGCTACGGGATCGGCTTGTGGTCACGCGTGACGATCCTCAGGTGGGGCGTCGAGCACCCCGCAGTTCCGTTCTTCCGCCCACCGGGTGTCTACCAGGGGACCGGCTTCCGGCCATGGACCGAGTCGGGAGCGAGGCCTGAGGCCGAACCGGTGTCGGTGTCCGGCGTTACGTTTGACCTTACGCCGCTGGCGATTGTGGCCGCCCGGGACCACGTGGCCCCGGGCGGCTCAGGCCGCCCCGCAGTTTGAGAAGTAGCGGGGCGAGGGGCCCCGGTCGTGGGACAGGGGCTCGAGCAACGGGTCGGGGTGACGTCAGCGGCGCTGCAGGATCAGCCCTAGCCAGGTGAACCAGAGGATGAGTCCCAGCCCGAAGATGGAGGTCGCGGCCTCGGAGGCGACCGGGACCACGGTGGCCATGCCGACCACGGCGAGACCGAGCGCGAGCCCACCGAGCCCGGCTGAGAGCGCTCGGGTCCGCAGAGCGGCCAGTCCCACGACCGCCGCCCACAGGGCGCCGGCGACCTCGATGCCACCGCCGAGGGCATCTTGGACCACACTGGTTGAGACCCACGTGCTCACGGCGAGGTCCGGGTCCTGCGCGTGTAGTGCCACCGCGGCATGCTGCCCGACGAGGGCGATGCTGCCGCTGGCGATGAGCAACCCCGACCAGATCAGCCCCAGCGCGGTAGAAACCAGCGCGAGCGAGGGGGACGAGGCCAGACGTTGACCGACACCGAGCGAGACCACCGCCATCGCGGCCCCTCCCAGCAGGTACAGCACGAGATACCAACTGGCCAGTTCGGCCTGGTGGTCTACCAGGAAGCCTAGGGACCCTGTGGGGTCCTGAATCGGACTCGTCAAGCCTCGCGGGACCAGGTAGGCGACCATCGCGAGAAAGCCCACAATGTACGTGCCGGCGACGACTTGGGCCGCGATGCCGCCGCTACGGACGAGGGCGGGCCTGGTCGGTGCAGGGCTCCCGTTGGAGCCTGCCGTGGTGGTGGATACGGGACGTGTGGTGGTGGCTGGGTGTCGTCTCATGGCATCGACTATCCGGGAAATGCGGGCGCTGCCACATCGGAGCAGGGGCCAGAGCCATCTGGTCCTGGAAGCCAGTTCGGTCCGGCCTAAAGTCCTATCGGGCCACCGCACCCACGGCCTAGGCTGAGATCATGGTCACGGGTCCGCTGCGCGCGCTCTGGGACGAACCTGAGGCCATCCCCGCCCCGGGGATGACCTGGTGGGACCGGGCCTTGGTCGCTGGTCTCGTCCCGCTCACCGTGCTCGAGGCGGGGCTACGGGCTGGAGTGGTGTGGCCCATCTGGCAGGCCATGTGGGCTGTTGTTTGTGTCGCCACTCTGCTGTGGCGCCCTCACCGCCCCCTGGCGATGCTCGTGCTCGCATTCACTGCGCAGACCGTGGCAGGGGTGGTCCCCGTGCTCGTAGGAGAGCCGAACAGCCCGCTCGACGTCACCGCGGTCGTGTTGCTGGTGGCCTACTCACTGGGCCGATGGGCCAGCGGGCGAGGCGTGGTCGCCGGTTGCAGCTTCCTGCTCGTGGTGCATCTGGCCCGAGAACCCCTCTACGACTCCAGCGGCTCCTCTATCCTGGTCGGGGTAGGGGCGCTCATGCTGCCGGTGGCCTTGGGTGCGCTCATGCGTTCCTGGGCCACCTCACAGGTACGGGCACGGGAGGAGATCCGGCTCCGCGAACGCGAACGGCTGGCCCGGGACCTGCACGACACCGTGGCTCATCACCTGACTGGAATCCTGATGCTGGCCAGAGCGGCCAAAGTCCGGGCCCGCACCGAACCGGGCGCCGCCACCGAAGCGATCGACGGGGTGGAGACCGCGGCCGTTCGCACCCTCGAAGACATGCGCTCAATGGTGGCCCTGCTGCGCCAGGACGACCTCGCCCAGGGCCGGGCCCCGACATACGGCATCTCCGACATCGCCTTGCTCGCCCGCCACGCCGGAACAGGCCCACAGGTGGTCATCCAGACCTCCGGTGACATCCAGCGACTACCGGCGCCGCTTGGGTCGGCGTTGTTCCGGGCGGCGCAGGAGGCCGTGACCAACGCCCGTCAGCACGCCGTAGACCCCACACGGGTGGGCGTCGACCTCACCCGAGACGGCAACACCGTCCGGCTGCGAGTGCACGACAACGGCCGAGCGGCCACCTCCGGCCGTGCCCGAAGGGCAAGCCCGTCCTACGGCCTTGCCGGGATGCGCGAGCGCTTCTCGCTGCTAGGCGGCCACGTCCATGCGGGCCCGGACCCCTCCGGTGGCTGGACCGTGGAGGCCACAGCCCCGGTCACCACAGACATCGAAGAGATACGCAGATGACAGATCCGGTGCGGGTTGTGATCGCCGACGACCAAGACATGGTCCGTGTCGGACTCGCAACCATCCTCGACGCCGAACCCGGCATCACTGTGGTCGGCCAGGCCCGCGACGGGCTCGAGGCCATCGCCCAGGTCCACTCGCTCCACCCCGACGTGTGCCTCTTCGACATCCGGATGCCACACCTGGACGGCATCGAAGCCACCCGCCGGGTCGCCGGGCCCCACGTCCACGACCCTGTTCCCGTCATCGTCATCACCACCTTCGACCAAGACGAGTACGTCTACGACGCACTCCGGGCCGGGGCCCGCGGCTTCCTGCTCAAAGACGCCGACCCAGATCTCCTGGCTCGCGCCGTCCGCTCCGCGGCACAGGGCGAGGCCCTCATCGCACCGGCCGTGACAGCGCGACTCCTGGCAACCTTCGCCTCACGAGCCGAACCCGCACCCCAGCCGGTCGACGGGCTGACCCCACGTGAAGAGGCCGTCCTCGACCTGGTCGCCACCGGCAAAACCAACACCGAGATCGCCCAGGAGCTCTACCTCTCCCTCAGCACCATCAAGGCCCACATAGGCTCGCTCATGACCAAGCTGTCAGCCCGCAACCGCGTCGAGATCGTGATCTGGGCCTACCAAAGCGGCCGGCTCGACGGAGGACAACCCCGTTAAGCTCCCTGCGCCAGTCGGGCCCACGGCTTGCTCGTGCAGCACGCCGAACCATCTGGGGTGACCAACCGGGCGGACCAGCACCTCGTGCCCGAACTCGGCGCCGTCACCGATTGAGGATCGGCATACGGTTACGAAGATCGGCTGGTGGGTCACCGATCAGCAGGTGATACACTTCACCCTATGCCTACCGCCCGGCCACGCCATCAGGTCACCGAGACCCCGGACGTTGCGCGCGCCCTGGACCTTGCCGCGCGGCGCTGGCCCAACGAAGCGCGCAGCAGGCTGCTGATTCGCCTGGTCCAAGCGGGAAGCAGCGCGCTGGAGGAAGAGCACGCCGAGCAGGCCCAACACCGGCTGGCAGCCATCGATGCAACCAGTGGGAAGTACGCCGACGTGTTCACTGACGACTACCTCGCCGAACTTCGCGAGGACTGGCCTGAATGATCACGCTGGACGCGAGCCTGGTGATCGCGCACCTGCAACCACGAGACCCTCACCATGCGGCGGCGACTGCCTATCTGCGTGAACATGCCGACCAGCCTCTGCTCATCCACTCGCTCAACCTCGCCGAGGTGCTGGTGGGCGGCGTGAGAGCCGGCCGCGGACAGGAACTTCTCGACGACCTGCACGCGATTGGCCTACGGGTGGCCGTGCCACACGACGGCGAGTCGCTGCGACTCGCCGCCCTTCGCGTGGAGACCGGACTGAAGCTGCCCGACTGTTGTGCACTGGACACGGCCCTGGCTTCGGAGTCGATGCTGGCCACGTTCGACGAACGTCTGGCGCGCGCAGCCCGTGCTCGCCACGTCGGGGTTGACCCAGCGGTAGAATAGCCCGACACGGTGTCCCGTCTGCCGATCGTCACGCGGAGCGTGACCGTGCGGGGATCGGCACGCGGAAGGCCCGGCCCCATGGGGGCGCCCATAGCGCCCACTATGGGGGTGCCCCACCGCGCCCAGTAGGACGCGGCATGCTCCCGCCCAGCCGGGCTGCATCACTGCGGGTTCGCGTGGAGCCCGGCGCGCCCTCCGCGGTGACCGATACTGGAGGCATGGGTATGCCAAGGTTCCCTGAGCGTCTCGCTCAGGAAGCGGCCGCGGCCCGGTGCGCGGTCCTGGGCGCGCTGCTCGGCCTTGTTCTCACCCCGCCGATGGCCGCAGTTTGGGCGTACGACCCACCCGATACCGACTGGGCAAGTTCGCGCTGGGTCACTCGCACCTTCGGTCCGACATTGGAGTCATCGGGGGCACTCTCCTTCGGTCGCGCCGAGTTCGGCCCCTACGAGGTCTACGGCAAGGGCTTCTTCCTGGTCTACCTCGCGATGGTTCCCGTTGTTCGGGTCGTCCACACCCGCTACGTCGCGTCGGGCAGAAACAGCAAGTGGGAGAAGTGGACGTGGCGAATGCTCTGGTGGGGGCTGCTGCTCGCCGCCGCCGGGGACTTCGCCACGTACTGGGGGGTGTCGGTAGGAGGCCGCGCCGGTCAGGTGCTGTGGAGCAACGGCTTCGGTGTCGAGATTCTTGCGAACGTCTTCCTCCTCATCCCGGGCACCACCCTCTTCGCTGCTGGAGCGGTCACCCGCCGCCAACTGCCCTGGTGGGCCGGGTTACTCCTGCTCGCGTGGATACCCATGTGCGCCGTGATCCTCGTCCACGTCACGGCGTACGTGCCCAACGCCGTGATTGTTCCACTGAGCCTGATCTGGGCACTGGTCGGTGTGTGGCTCATCGCCCATGACGGTGGGCCTTCACCAGCACTTGAGCCCGCCGACCAGTTCGCGTGACAGATTTCGCCCCGCAGGAGC
This sequence comes from uncultured Actinomycetota bacterium, assembly GCA_963812265.1. Lineage (GTDB taxonomy): Bacteria > Actinomycetota > Actinomycetes > Propionibacteriales > Nocardioidaceae > Nocardioides. Next base: position 1,107,171 of record CAWEUL010000001.1, on the reverse strand, counting down.
CTGGTCGGAGCGACGCCGAAGCCAACCACGAGCCGGATGTCTGCCGCGATCGTAGGCTTTGGGGTGCGTCTTAGCGCCGCGAAGGCGGCCATGCCCTACGGCCGCCCGTGAGCCATCCACATGCCCAGTGGAGTGCGTTTGCCACGCCAGCGCCGTCTGGGTGTTCTCGCGGCAACGATTCGGGAGCATGATGGAGTCATGGGGAGGATCCTGCTCGTGGCCAACCAGACGTTGGGCTGCCCCGAGCTCGACGAGGCTCTGGCGCCGTACCTCGACAGCGATACTGCCGAAATTGTTGTGGTCGCCCCCATCTCGGTCAGCGAGGGAGAGTCCCAGTGGGACTATCCCCCCGTCGACCGCTACATCCCTAGCGCTGAGCAGATCGCCCATGCGCTTGCCGGGGGTCGCCTCGAGCACGAGCTCGACAGGCTGAAGAGGGCAGGGGTGACGGCGCGCGGCGAAGTCGTCGACCACGACCCGGTAGGCCGGGTGCGGGAGCTCCTCGACGAGTCTGACTTCGACGCCGTCCTCGTCTGCACCCTGCCGACGCGGCTCTCGCGCTGGCTCCGGATGGACTTGCCGGGGCGTCTGGAGCGCGCGACGACCACGACCCCTGTGGTCCACGTGCCGGGCTCGGCCGGGCCCTCGCTCTAGGAGCCTGCTGAACAAGCGGTCGTCTGGGCGGCGGGCTGAACGCTGCCAAGGCCGTCGAGCGGCGAGTTTGAGTCAGCACTCTGTGTGCGACAACGGAGTCGTTCCGCCCGCCTCAAGTCATCCTGAGCGGTCAGGTGGTCGGCTGCAAGCGGGGTGAGGGTCGGCCCCGGGCCTGGTGCTCAGTTCAGGACCCATGCCCCGTTGTGGTGGGTGAGGCCTAGTGCGAGGAGGCGGCGCAGGTTGAGGGCGGCGACGCGGTGGTGGAGCCAGGTGTTGTTCTTCTCGATCCCGCGGTAGGGGACGCGGCGGGCGCCGCGGACCAGCCAGGCGATGGAGCGTTCGACCATCGGGCGATGCTGGCGGTAGGTGGCTTGGAAGGCTTCGTCGGCGGCTCGCCTGCGGTGCTCGCGTTGCAGTTGGTGGTGCTCCCCAAGGTGCACGGTGCGGCCCGATGCCGAGGTTGTGCACTGCTCGCCCAGCGGGCAGCCGCGGCAGGCTGCACCGTAGGTGACGGTTCCCTTCGGCGAGGGAGTCCGGGTGATCTGGCCGGGACAGGTCAACGTGTTGGCGGCGGGGTCGTGGGTGAAGTCATCGATGGTGAAGCCGCCCTCGACGGCCGGCTTGATCGGCCAAGGCTTGACCAGTGGCGTCCAGTTCTTCTGCTTGATCGTGTGGAGCATCTCGCCGCTGGCGTAGGCGGAGTCCCCGAGGACCTCAACATTCTCGCCTTCAGCGATGGTGGGATCCGCCACGACCAGCTCGGCGCCCACGTTCGCATCGGAGTTGGCCGGTCCGTTGGTCTTGGTTAGCGCGCACACGGTGGTCAGGCCGGTGTCGGGTTCGACCACCACGTGGGCCTTGAACCCGTCCTGGCGTCGTTCGCGGGTCTTGTGGGCGTGGCGGGTGTCGGGGTCCACGGTCGAGATCACCCGGTCCGGCGCGGTCGCCCGCGCGATGCGCCACCGCCCGTCGGTGCCATCAGAGTCCTCGGCCGGTTCGACGTCCTGACCGGCCACCAGAGCCAGCAACGCGACCGCCTCAGCCGGCTTCCCACCCGCCTTGGTGATCGCCTCGACATCCAGTGCGGCCAGCAGCGCGAGTGCGTCACCGACCAGCGCGGAGACCAGCTCATCGCGGGCAGCCTGGTCGTCCCAGGCAATCGGGGGCTTCCCCGTCGCGGTGTAGTCCTGCCCGGTCAACGCCGCCAGCCGGGTGCAGTGCACGCCGATCTGGTCCCTTGCGCCCGGCACCTCGCGGGCGACCCGGCGGACCTGGGCGATCAGCTGGGTCACGGTGTCTTGGCGGGCGACCGCGTCATCAAGCACCGTGGAGTCCAGCGCCCGGCGGGTCTTCCCGACCACCGCGCCGGTTTCAGCGATCACCTCGCGGACCACCTCGAAGACCCGTTGCGGACGGTCGCTGGCCGCCAACCGGCGCCGCCAATAGGTCAACGTCGAGGCATCGAAGCCCTTCGCGTCAACCGCGTACCCACACGCGGCCTTCCACCGCAGGTCGAAGGTCAACGCGTCGACCGCCTCACGATCAGAGTGCCCGTACAACGCCTGCAACACGATCACCGAGGCGATCACCTCCCCCGGAATCGAGGGCCGACCCCGCCCCGAGGGAAACAAGTCAGCGAACAACTCGCTGGGGAACAACCGGTCACGATGTTCAGCCAACAACGCAAACACGCTGCCCGGCTCAAGCAGGTGCCCAGCCACCGACCCAACATCCAACAGCTCACGCTGCCGATCCGACTCACCCTGCATGACCACAGGATTTCAGGCTGACCCACCGACGATGGGAGGCGCGCCTATTGTTCAGCAGGCTCCTAGGCGACGGCGGCTCTTCGGTTGGGACCGACGGCAGAGTAGCCTCATCCACCGCCACACCTTGACGGGCATGCGGAGGAAGGGCCACGCCTGCTCATACCGCTGGTCGCGAGTGTCCGGATGAGTCGCCCCTCACCGCGCGAGCTGCGCGCCGGTACACGCCTCGTCAGCGCTCACGTCCTCGAGGACATCGAGCCACTCGGGGACGACTGTCGTGGGATGGTCGCGGTCGTCGATCTCAGCGATGAGCGTGCGGTCTTCCTGCTCGTCGATTGCGACCAGGACCCCGTCCCGATGGACCAGGTGTCTCGCCTTGTGCAGAAGTCGAGCGGGCAAGCTGGCGAGGACGTGGCGGGACCCCACTTGACGGATCCACTTGTGCTAGGCGACCGTGCGCTGCCTTTTCCAGCAGACGGCCAGCCATCCGATGGCGACGCCCTCACGCTTCCCCTGCCGCCGGGCCGCTACACACGCCAGTCCGATTGGGCGGAGTGGCTTGCAGTCCAAACTGAGCACGGCCGCCTCAACATCGACGCCGAAGCTCTGCCTGCTCTGCTGAACCTGCGCGCACAAGCACGCGGGTAGGCCCGATCCGGCTTGTGCACGCTCCGCGTGACGATCGCGGCGCGGGGCGCGCACACTGCATGCGGCTGTAGATGAATCTGTCTACAAGACGTAGGCTGGGCACATGGCCGAGACGACGACGATTCGCATTAGCAGAGACACCCACACTCGAGTGACTCGATTGGCGGCCGAACGCCACGAGACGATCGATGAGACCGTCAGCAGTGCGATCCGGGCGCTTCGTCAAGATGCCATGGGGCGCGACCTTGCGGCGGATCTCAACGACGAAGAGACGGCTTGGCTGGATGCTGAAGCCGGGTGACGTCGTCGAGCTCGATCTCGGGATGCCAGTTGGGAGCGAGGCCGGACTCCGTCGGCCGGCCATCGTCGTCACAGCGGGGCGGGTTCTCAGTGGGAAACCGAACGTCGTTCAAGTCGTGCCACTCACTCGAACGATTCGGCGGAGTGCCACCGAAGTCATCATCGACCCGGACGAGGAAAACCGTCTCGCAGCATCCTCGTCCGCACAGTGCCAGCACCTGCGCTCCGTCGCCACGACGCGGGTGCAGGAGTGCACTGGCAACGTGGGCCCAGTTGTGCTCGGGGAAGTCCGCGAAACGATCGCCCTGCTCCTGGATCTGTAGCGCTCGACCCAGATGGGGACCCGTTCGTGGCACTTTGAATCCTTCGAGTCCGGTGGAGGGGGCGGCGCGCAGCGTCCTTGCGGTTTTCAGGACGCTGGGCACAGCGACATGGTGGAATCACCCCCGTGTCGAACCAGCCACCAGCACCCGTTCAGCAGGGTTCGCTGCGCCTGCAGTGGCGGGGCGAACGCGCGGATCTGGAGGAGATGCTGCGTGGGCTGGGCAGCGCACACCATGAGCGGTCCAAGATCGCGGGGCTCTTTGCGCTGGCGCTCTGCGGAGTCCTGTTGGGGGTCTTGCGCCACGACGCGCAGATCGTCGTCATGGGTGTCGCCGCCGCTGTTGCCGTATCGGCAGTCGTCCTGATGAGGCCGCTGTTCGTGTCGCTGATCCTCAAGCAGCAGCCACTGCTGGGTGGCGACTGCTACGCGACCGTCGACGCATCGAACGGCGTGGAGATCGGCAACGCCACGTGGATGCGGCGGTTTGCCTGGTCCGACATCGGAGATGTCGTCGAGTCAGATCGGCTCTTTACCCTCGTCCTCCCTGCAGAGCGAAGGACTTTTGCCGGACTCCCCAAACGAGGCGTGCTCGCCCCCGCAACCGAAGACGCACTGCGCGCCATACTCGTCGCGCAGGCCCGCGTGCGCTGATTCAGCCCAGGTCGTAAGGGTTGGCGAACGGTCTTGGTCGCCGCCTTGCGTGTGGTGGGTGCCACCCAGACCGGCTGGGGCCACGCGTCCGGAAGCGGATCGTCATGTGGAGCGTGCCGCTTGCGAGTGCTGGGAGCGCGCGGCCTCCCCTGCGTCAGCGAAAGCGGAGACGCTGCCCGCGCTGATCCGCCGTAGGCTTGCTCCGTGGCTATCGCCGGCCGGTACCTGACACCCGAGCAGGCGGCTTCGGTCTACGACCGCATCGGCCGCTGGCAGGACACACAGGGCTTCTATGAGCGGCCCGCCGTTGACGCCATGGTGCGGGCCGGTCACTTCGACCGAGCGACCAACGTCGTGGAGGTGGGCTGCGGCACCGGCGCGCTCGCGGAGCGTCTCCTCGCCGACCAGCTGCGCGACGAGGCGCGCTACGTCGCCCTCGACGTGAGTCCGACGATGGTCGGCCTCGCGCGTGATCGGCTGCGTGGCTGGGGCGAACGGGTCTTGGTCGTAGGCATCAACGGTCACGGCCCGTGGCCGGTGCCCGACGCCTCAGCCGATCGGGTGGTGGCGACCTACGTCCTGGACCTGCTGTCTCCCGCCGCGACCACCGCGTTCTTCGCCGAGGCCGCCAGGGTGCTGCGCCAGGAGGGCCTGGTCACGACGGTGAGTCTGGCCGGCGGCACTCGCGTGCTACCGCGGCTGGTAACCGCCACCTGGTCGGCGTTGTGGCGGCTCCACCCGCGCCTCACCGGAGGCTGTCGGCCGGTGGACACTGTGGTCCTGCTCCCGCCGAGTTGGCGGCTTCATGAGCACCGGTCGGTGACCAGTTGGGCGATCACGTCGTCGGTGCTCGTCGCCGGGCCGGCGTCGGATTGAGGCGGGATCACAACGGGTTTGCAGCATGTCCTGGCTTGACCGCGAGATAGAGGTGGACGCTGCCCCACCCGCCAATCTCGTCGTCCTCGACCTGCAGTCCGGCATCTGCCAGAAGCCTGGCGACATCGCGAATGAGATCGCCGAACGGCTTCCAAACACGCTGGACGAGGGCCGTCCCCCGGCGGTTGCCGTCCTGGGGGAAGTTGATGTCGATCAGTACCAGTCGTCCCCCGGGTGTCAGGACACGGGCGAGCTCGGTAGCAGCGGCTGGGCCGTCCGGGTACCCCGTGAATGCCATGGTGTTGACGACCGTGTCGAAGGTGCCGTCCGGGTAGGGCAGGGCCTCGACGCTCCCGCGCTGCAACTCGGCGCGAACCCCGGACTTCGCCAGATTGCGGCGAGCGGTCTCTATGAGCGCAGGATTGAGGTCGATGCCGTCGGTCTGGAAGTGGCCGGCGTACTGCGTGAGCAGCCAACCGGTGCCGAAGGAGACCTCCAGAACCCGGGGACCCCGGATGAGGGGAAGTGCCTGCCCCAGCCATCGACGCCAGACCGGGAGGACTCTGACCGCCACGTCGTAGAGCCCAGCGAAGCGGGTGTAGAGCCGGTCGTTCCTGGCCGTGTAGGACTGGGGGTCGCTCGGCTCGTCAGAGTACGACGGATCGTGGGCGGCCACTCCTCGATGGTGGCACGACCGCCATGACGCCGTGGAATGATGTACAGCCCACAGTCGTGGACCCGAGTCTCCGCAAGCCGAACCCGCGGAGGCGCCAGTTGATGCCTGACTGTCGTCACAGCGCCGGTTTCCCGCGAGGGTGTCGGATACGGGACATCGTGCCCCGAAAGTGGATGGTCACGCGGGGCGCACCGGTGCGGGACCCGTTCGTGGCACTTTGAATCCTTCCAGTCCGGTGGAGTTGTGCAGCAGATGCTCGGACACAAGTCCGCGACGATGACGCTCGACCTCTACGGACACCTCTTCCCAGACCGCCTCGACACGGTGGCGGAAGCGATGGACGCCGCCCGAGCCGTCGCCCTGGAAGCCTCGACTCAAGCTGGGACGGGACGCAGACGGGACACTGCCACCGTGCTGCCTTTGAATCGGTGGAGCGAACGGCCCCCGGCGCTGCGTTTCCGCAGGCCAGGGGCGTTCCTCGCTGGCGACCCCGACGGGACTCGAACCCGCGGCCTCCGCCGTGACAGGGCGGCGCGCTAACCAACTGCGCTACGGGGCCATACGCCTCAACCCGAGGCGGATGGAACTCTAACCCATCCGACCCGGGCGTCCCAATTCAGCGACGACCGCTGACAGGCCCGCCATACGCCGGGCATCTCGCGATCCACGCCCCCGTCCGACGCAAGGACGCGAGCCGATATATGAACACGAACGCCTACCGTGGCCGGAGAAACAGGTCGGCCTCCGGCTGGCTCAGTTCGCCGGATGGGGTGGGTCTCGTCAGCCGAGGAGGGCCGCCTGTATGCCACCTGACTACCGCGCCGCCACAGCCGTCTCAAGTCGTCGCAGTTCGGTCGGATTGGAGGGCCAACGGCGATTGGGGCTGGTGAAGACCCGTCCATCGACATGAGCAGTCTCGGGATCGAATCTCTCGCCCACCCGGCGACGACGTTGCGGCGGCGGCTCACTCGGTGGCGATCGCATCGAGGATGCGCAGCCGCCCAGCCCGCCGCGCCGGGAAGGCCGCCGCGAGCATGCCGATGACGGCACCAAGGACGAGGAAGGCCGCCAGCTCGGCGTACGGGATCACCAGCTGCGTGAACCCCTGGTCCGAGACCGCCTTTGTCAGACTGACCCCGAAGAAGGTCCCCAGCGCCACCCCGAGCACCGCCCCGTAGACCGAGATGACCACCGACTCCAGCCGCACCATCCGACGCACCTGTCGGCGGCTCATCCCGATCGCGCGCAGCAGCCCGAGCTCCCGGGTCCGCTCGATCACCGACAACACCAGCGTGTTCACGACGCCGAGGACGGCGATCAGGACCGAGAGCACTAGCAGCGCGTTGATCAGCAGCAGCAGCTGGTCGACCTGCGCACGCTGCTCGTCCTTGAACTGGCCCTGGTCCTTCAGGGCCACCACCGGGTAGGCCGCCGTGATGTCCTCCAGCGCCGCCCGCACCTGGTTCCCGGAGCCCTCCGAGTCCGAAACGTCCACGTAGAGGTAGCGGTCGAGCGGTACCCCACCGGTCGCGTTGTAGGTCTGCATCGAGACGAGGTAGGAGCCAGTGGCGCCGCCGGTGCTCACGAAGATGCCGCGGACGGTCAGCGTGGCCTCTCCGCCGGTCGTGCTGAGGAACCTCACGCTGTCGCCTATCGCGAGCCCCTGAGCCTTGGCGGTGGGCTCGTCGACCAACAGGCCGTCGCCTCGCAGTCCGGCGGGGTCGCCCTCGACCATCGTCAGCTCGACCGCCGAGGCCATCGACCCCGCGTCGAACGCGGAGAAGAAGGCCTCCTGTCCACCGATGCGCGCCACCCCGAACCGCTGGGAGGTCACCGACTGCACACCCTCGACGCCGCGGATCTTCTCGGCGACCTCGGGGGTGAACGGCTGCTCCACGCCGGAGGACACGACGTACTCGGCCTTCAGCGACTCGTCGATGAGCTCGTCGGTAGATGCGGACGCGGAGGACCCGATGATGCTGAAGCCGGTGACTAGCGCCAGTCCGATCATCAGCGCCGAGGAAGTGGCCGCCGTCCGCTGCGGGTTCCGCAGCGCGTTCTCACGGGCCAGGTGACCCGTCTTGCCCGCCAGCCGTGGCAGCACCCACCCGAACAGCCGGATGAACGGCACCGCGAGCACCGGGCTCAGCGTGATCGCCCCGACGATCAGCGCCACCGCGCCGAGTCCGGCCATGGCGCCCGCCGTGCTGCCCTCGAAGGAGGAGGGCCCGAGGACCAGCGCCGCCCCACCAAGAACGGCGAGCGGGACACCGATCACGACACGCCGGGCCAGTGAGCGCGGGGCCGCGGTCTGGTCCTCGCGCATAGCGGCGATGGGCGGGACCTTGGCGGCCCGGCGCGCGGGGAGGTACGCCGCCACCAGCGTGACGACCACGCCGATGGCCAGCGCCCAGAGCACCGTGCCGAGGTTGAAGACGAGTGCGGCGTCGAGAGTCAGCCCCAACTGCTCGAAGGCGAGCTTGAGCAGGTGGGCGAGGCCGTAGCCGACGCCGAGCCCGGCCACGGCGCCCGCCACTCCCATGACGAGCGCTTCCAGCAGCACCGAGGAGGTCACCTGGCGGCGGCTCGCGCCGAGCGCCCGCAGCAGCCCGAGCTCACGGGTCCGCTGGGCGACCAGCATCGAGAAGGTGTTGAGAATCAAGAAGCTCCCGACGAACAGGGCCACGCCCGCGAAGACCAACAGGAAGGTGTTGATGAAGCTGAGGCTCTCCTCCAGGCTCGTCGCGAGGTCCTTGACCTGCTCGGCGCGGGTCTTGACGTCGTACCCGTTGCCGATCGTGGTGGCGATCCGTTGGCTCAATGCGGCGTCGGAGACCCCGTCCTCGGCCGCCACGGCGACGCCGGAGAACTCCCCCTCGTCGAGCAGGAGCGTCTGAGCGGCGTCGGTGTCGAAGGCGGTCAGGGTCGCGCCAGCCAAGCCGCCGCTCTCGCCGTACCGGAAGATTCCCACGACCTCGGCATCGATCTTCGGGCCTGTGGTCAGGAGCGTGACGGTGTCGCCCACGCCGTACCCGGTCGACTCCGCAGTCCCGCTGTCCAGGGCGACCTCTCCGGAGCGCTCGGGCGCTCGGCCCTCGGTCAGGGTGGAGGTGCGCACCTCCTCCTCCTTGATCCAGTTCACGCCGATGCCGGGGGCACCGCCGGTGCCGAGCACCTCGCCGTCCGGGTCGAGGACGTAGACGCCCTCGGCAGCGATGGTGCCCGCGGCGGCGGCTACGCCGTCGACCTCGGCGATCTGATCGACCACCGACGCGGGCACGGTCTGTCGACCGCCCCCGACGCCGGTGCCCGCCAGCCCGGTCTCGAAGGCGGCCCTCGGCTCGACATTGACGTCGGCGGCGGTGCTCTCGAAGAGGTTGGAGAAGGTCTTCTCCAACGTGTCGGTGAAGATCATCGTCCCGGCGATGAACGCCACACCCAGGACGACGGCCGCCCCGCTGAGCAAGAGCCTCAACTTGTGGGCCAGCAGGTTGCGCATCGCTGCGCGCAGCATCTCAGCTCTCCTCTGGTTGGGCCGCGTGAGCGGGATCGAATGCCTTCATCCGCTCCAGCACCCGGTCGGCGGTGGGATCGGCCATCTCGTCCACGATCCGCCCGTCGGCGAGAAACAGCACGCGGTCGGCGTACGACGCGGCCACCGGGTCGTGGGTCACCATGACGATCGTCTGCCCGAGCGTGCGCACCGACATGCCCAGGAAGGACAGCACGTCCGCACTAGTGCGCGAGTCCAGGTTGCCGGTCGGCTCGTCGGCGAAGACGATCTCGGGACTGCTGGCCAGCGCCCGGGCGCAGGCCACCCGCTGCTGCTGGCCGCCGGACAGCTCCGCGGGCCGGTGCGAGAGCCGGTCGCGCATGCCGACCGTGTCAACGACCCGGTCCAGCCACTCCTGGTCAGGCTTGCGCCCGGCGATGTCGATCGGCAGCGTGATGTTCTCGAGCGCGCTCAGGGTGGGGACCAGGTTGAATGCCTGGAACACGAAGCCGACTCGGTCGCGGCGAATCCGGGTCAGTGCCTTGTCGTCGAGCGCGGAGAGGTCGTGCTCGCCGATCCAGCTCTGCCCCGACGTAGCGTCGTCGAGCCCGGCCATGACGTGCATCAGGGTGGACTTCCCCGAGCCCGAGGGCCCCATGATCGCGGTGAACTGGCCGCGGGCGAAGTCGACGGCGATTCCGTCAAGCGCGGCGACCCGCGTCTCGCCCTCGCCGTACACCTTCGTCAGCGCCTCGCAGCGTGCTGCCACCACGCTCGCCGTGCCGGGCCGGTTCGGATCGGTGACGTTCTGCTCGGGCTTGGTCACGGTGTCTCCTCATCCATCAGACCCCCGCAGCGGTGCACCACCAGCCTAGGGACGCCTGGCGTCGAGCGCGACGATCCCTGGGTGTGGCCAAGACCACCACGACTCATTCGATCGTCTCCGCTCCAGATCGCGCCTGCCACGGCCTGCGAACACACTCGGCCTGCCCTGGATGGCCCTGGCAGCGCGGCGCCAACGAGAACTTCAACGGCCTGCTTCGACAGTACTTTCCGAAGGGCGCCGACCTGTCCGCGCACACTGTCGCCGACCTGGACTGGGTCGCCGCCGAGATCAACGAACGACCCTGCAAACGACTAGCGTTCAAGAAGTCTATCGAACTGATCGGCGACCTACTGTTGCGATGACCGCCAGAATCCACCGTTCGGCATACGGAACGCCCCTGACGTCGATGTTCATGCATGCGGCGATGCGGCTCGCCTGCGACGTACCAGGAAAGCCTTCAAGAGAGTGGGATACACGCTGTCGACGCAACCTTCTGGCGCCGGTCGGAGTCAGTGAGGTAGAGGGGAGTGTGACATGACGATGGACTTCGCTGCTTCGGGCGCCGAGGTGCAGACGTTCGAGGAGTACGCCGCGACCGCGTGGCCGTGGCTCTACCGGTGCTCCTACCTGCTCGCCGGGAACCACGCGGACGCTGAAGATCTCGCCCAGCAGACGATCCTTCGGGCCTACCGGTCCTGGTCCAAGGTGAGCCAGGCCGACTCCCCCGCGGCATACCTGCGACGGATGCTCACCAACGTCTACCTCTCACAGCGACGGCCCAGGGCCCGCCAACTCGAGCTGCTCACAGACGCACCCCCCGAACCCCGCCCAGCGACGAACACCGGCCCTGAGGACCGGATGGTCCTCTGGCCACACGTCGCGTCTTTGCCGCCGCGGCAACGCGCGGTGGTCGTGCTGCGCTACTACGAGCAGCTCAGCGAGCGCGAGATCGCCGAGGCGTTGGGGTGCTCCACCGGCAACGTCAAGTCGACGGCGCACCGTGCGCTCCAGGCACTACGGGCCGCCATCGGTCCCGAAGCACACCACGGAGAGGAGGCCTGAGATGACCACGGATCTTGAGAAGACGCTGGCCCGCGAGCTGCACGAGGTGGCGGACGCTGTTCCGGTGCCGGCGATGCCGTCGCTCACGCCCTCGACGAAGCCGCGGCGACGCGCCGCGCATGTCTGGCAGCCACTGGTGGCAGCCGCCGCTGTCGTGTCGGTCATCGGCGTGCTCGCGTTCGCGCTCACCCAGCAGGACAGTGGCGACCCCCAGCCGGCCCAGTCACCTACGCCGAATGCCACGCCGTCCCCCAGCAGGTCGCCCGACGTCACGATCCCGGATTCCGCGCCGACGGGTCCCGATGGCGAACCCCTCGTGCTCGGCAACATCGTGCTTGGCGGCATCGAGCCGGTCCAGGTCGGCAAACAGGTCTCGGGCTACATCCGACAGGGCTATCTGGTGGCAGATCCGAACCCGCCGTGCGAGGGCAACAACTGGTTGTGGGCCGGACAGCTCTCAGAGGGGCTGTACGTCTCCGCGAGCCAGGACGGCACCATCGGCGCACTCGGAACCGACAAGGACGGCTTGGAGACCGCCGACGGCATCGGCATCGGCAGCAGCCTCCGAACGCTCAAGGCGACCTACGGCGAGTTCCTCGCTCAGGTCGGGCCCGACGACCAAGGCGTGGGCTGGGCCTACGTGAAGGAGGGCAACGGCTGGATCGCCTTCTCCCTGGGCCCCGCCGACCAGGTCACGAATGCCAGCCGCGTGGACTTCATCGAGGTAGGCACGGGCGAAGTCCTGCACCACTTCAACGACGCCTGCTGAAGGTTCAGATCGCCCCCTGTCATTGCATCACGCCGTGGGGGGCGAACCTGTCCACGTCGGGAAAGATGCGGGCCTACCCCGGGCGGCTTCAGAATCCAGTCCCGAAGCCCGACCGTCACGCGGGGCAGCCGATGAGCGGACGACCTACGCCGGCCGGGCAATCCGCCCTGTCGTGACACGTCCATATCGACGAGCGTGTGCTTGGAGGCAGGGGCGGCGACACATCGCTACTCAGGCTCGCTCGGGCCGAGGCCAGTCGACCGTTATCGACGCTCCGACTTCGACGGCACGCCACTGCGCCGACAGCTCGTCGAGCCTGTTGCAGGCCCGGTCGAGTTCGGCGGCACTGAGGTCTGTAGGCGGAGGCTCCTGACGAACGTAGTGAGTTCCGGGCAGATGACCGCTGTGCCGCAGCCAACGCGGGTAGACCTGAGCGGCTAGGGCCTCCGATCTCGCCAGGTCTCGTCCCGTTGCTCTGTTGCGTCGCTCGACCCTGTGCGCCCACGCCTTGGTTCGCGGTTCCTCTGTCGGCACGAAAGTTCCAGCGTTGCCGCCAGCGGCGAGTTGACCGAAGATTCCCGCCTCCAAGCCGAACTCGTCCTCGACGACCAGGTGCACCAAGTCGTGGGGGATCAGGTCGGAATACCCCGGTGCCGGGTCCATGCGGAGGTCGCCGTGCACGGTGCGGAGTACGGCTACCGCGTACCGACGTTGACCCGTGCGCTCGAACCTCACCTGCATAACCAGGGACGGTACAAGTCGATCCGTCTGGTCTCGACTGGTTTCTGTGCTCACCGTGTGCACGCCGCAAACCTCCGCTTCTGCCGCGATCAGATCGTCTCTTCTTCGGTATCTGGGGACCTTGTGGCGGGTGTCAGGCCGTGGGTGGCGAGCCAGGCGCGAGCGCGTCCGCGTCGCCGTTCTTCGGAGTAGGCGTACCAGCGGTCTTCGAGGTCGGGCCAGTGGGTCAGCTCACGTCTGAACCGTCGGAAGGCACCCCTGCCTTCCAGAGTCCTTGCGAGCCGGTCGGCGGGGTCGGGCTCGGTGATGCCGGCGGTGAAGAGCTCCATGTCGCGGTACCCGTCTTGTGAGCCTTCGTTGGTGGACCCACAGCCAGCGCTCGTCGTCGTCAAGATCCTCATCGTCTTCCTCGTCGTCCAAGCCGTCGTCGAACACGGCCTGGGGCCAGACCTCGCCGGTGTGCAGATCGAGGTAGCCGACACCCATCACTGGATCGCCCTCGAGCACGTCGACGAGTTGGTCGAGATCGACCGGCAACGCCCTCAACAGCGCCGAGGGGCCAGTGCCGAGCCGAGCGGTCAATGCTGCCGCCAGTTCCTCATCGCCTGTCCAGTCCCTCGCGCGCAGTTCAGCCGCGCACCGGACGGCGAACCCGGAGGCTCCATCGATGTCCCGAGCCAGCGCGGTGAGCAGACCGTCCCCGATCAATTGGATCCCATGGCTCGGCCAGGACCCGGCCCGGAGGAGAGCCACCACCCTTTCGCCATCCGCGGAGAACACCGCACCACGAACCCTCGCATCTGCTCACGCCGGGACACACAGACATTCTTGCCCGACCGAGCCCGAGCGCCCCACCGCTGGACCTGATCGCTGACGAGCGGATACTTACTCCGCGCGGAGGGAGCCCTCGAACGAGTCTCGATGTCTCATGATCATGGGGATATGAGACGCCGACTTGAAGTCACCGCACTGACGATGATCGCCGTCGGGAGTGGTCGTCATCGACCAATTGCTCGACTGGTTCGTGTGTTTCGTCCTCGTCCTCATCGTCTTGCTCGTGCCGATGGTGCTGTTCGTCAGCCCCGGGCGCGTCTCACGCGAAACCGCGAAGCTATGGCCGCGGATCCGCGACAGAGGTTCCGCGAATCCGCGACTCTGATGGCGCGAATCCGCGACAGAACTAGCGTATGTGCAGGTGAGAGCGAGTATCGTCTCGGTCATGACGGAGAGAACACTCACGTCCCTGCGCCCGCGGTACGCGCAGGGCTTGGTCGAGGACACCCTCGCGGACACCCCCATCACGGTCATCCAGGGCGCCCGGCAGGTCGGCAAGAGCACGTTGGTGCGCGAAGTGGTCACCGACCGGGACGCGACCGTGCTGAGCCTGGACACGACGGCCGCCTACAACGCCGCCCGGGCCGACCCGGACGCGTTCGTACGACAGTCCGGCGGGCTGCTGGTCATCGACGAGGTCCAACGGGTGCCAGAGCTGGTCCGGGCGATGAAGGACGCCGTGGAGGAGGACCGGCGGCCCGGCCGGTTCCTGGTCACCGGATCCGCGGACCTGCTGCAGCTCCCCGGCACCGAGGAGAGCCTGGCCGGCCGCGCCGAGACGGTCGAGCTCTACGGACTGAGCCAGGGCGAGCTCGCCGGACACCGCGAGGACTTCGTCGAACGCCTCCTCGCCGGAGACGAGAAGGCGCTGCGCCGCCGAGCGGGCACTCAGTCCCGCGCGGAGTACCTCGAAGTTGTCTGCGCCGGCAGCTACCCCGAGCCGCTGGGCCGCACCGGTCGCCGGCGCAACGCCTGGTTCGACAACTACGTGCAGCGCATCATGACTCGCGACGCCCAGGACCTGAGCCGCCTCGCGCACCTGGACCGGCTCCCGGACCTACTCCGGCTGCTCGCGGCCAACACCTCCGGCGAGCTGGTCAAGGCCCGGATCGCGGGCAACGCCCGCATCCCTGAGACCAGCCTCCCCAGCTACCTGGACCTGCTGGAGACCGTCTACCTCATCCACACGCTGCCCGCCTGGGGCGAGAACCTGACCCAGCGCGTCACAGGCCGACCGAAAGTGGCCCTGCTCGACACCGGCCTCGCCGCCCGGCTAAACCACGTGACTCCGACAGCGATGGCGCCCGGCTCCGTGAGCAACGCCGCCGGTGGCCTGCTCGAGTCGTTCGTGGCCGGCGAGTTGCGTCGCCAGATGGTGTGGGCCGAGCCCCCGGCTCGGTTGTTCCACTTCCGCGACAGGGACGGGCTCGAGGTCGACATCGTCGTGGAGAGCGACGGTCGCCGCGTGGCCGGCGTGGAGATGAAGGCGGCCGGCTCCGTCTCCAAGGGCGACTTCAAGGGACTCGCCTTCCTCCGCGACAAGCTGAAGGACCGGTTCGCAATGGGCGTGGTGCTCTACACGGGCAAGCAGCCGCTGCCGTTCGGTGACCGGCTGTGGGCGCTGCCCTACTCCGCGCTCTGGTCCTGATCCCGCCGGCGTGCTGATCGCCGAACCGACTTCGGCAATAGGGCGCGGACCCAGCGGGTGCTTGGCGACACCGGCACCCAGTACACCGGAAAGGCCCTCGCCGCCAACACCGTCGGCTGGACTGTTCGGACTAGAGCTGATTCGGCCACGAGCGGCCGCGTGCGGCCCCTGATGGCGCCACGCCATCCACTATTCGGCAGGGTCGCGCACGCTATGCGGCATGTGCGTGCGACCTATCCTCGAACAATGGTCGTTCTCGAATCGGTCCTCACCTGTCCCTCGTGCGGGGTGCAGGCGATGGAGTCGATGCCCGAGGACGCTTGCCAGTTCTTCTACGAGTGCACCGGCTGTGGTGAGCGGCTGAGGCCGCGAGCCGGTGACTGCTGCGTGTTCTGCTCCTACGGGACTGTCGTGTGCCCGCCGATGCAGACCGAAGGAGGCGGACCCGATGCCGACGTTCGCTGCTGTTGAGGATGCAGACCTAGAACCGTCTGCGTGCTGGTGCTGCGGGGCGATTGACCCTCCCGAGCGCATGGTGCATCTGGGCAACCACCCTGAGGTCGCGCTGTGCCTAGCGTGTGCGCGATGGGCGGCCAAGGAGGCGTGGGAGATCGAGGATCAGGGCCGGACCGGTCCGGTTGTGCGTGCTCGTGACCGGTTCCGCGCCGTCCGACGTGGCGTTGTGCACCGAGGCTGGCACAGGCATCGCGTGCTCGGCGGACCACTGCGATGGATCGGCAAACGCCTCCCTTGAGCATCGCCCTCACATCGGCACGACCGGGCATCACTTTCCGATGAGAGTGCGTTGCGTGACAGCGCGCAGGCGTGCCCAGACGCTCACCGGCAGTGGACCTCTCGGTAGACCTCGATTCAGGCGGTCGCTTCGACCGACGTGGTGTCGATGACGACGGCACCATGACGGACGCCAGGGCAGGTTCCCATCCCGCCCTTCCTCGTTGCTGAGCTCGCCCGCCACGTCGCCGGGCGGCTGGGCGACGACCTCGTGTTCCCCGGAATCCGCCGCTGACCACCCCTGACGAGGCGGCACCTTCCGCAAGTCCTTCGATGCAGCGGCTCACGCCATCGGCACGCCCGGACTACACCCACACCAGCTCCGGCACACCGCAGCCAGTCTCGCCATCGCCTCCGGCGCCGACGTCAAGGCGGTCCAGCAGATGCTCGGGCACGCCTCAGCAACCATGACCCTCGACACCTACGGCCACCTCTTCGAAGACAGCTTTGACGAGGTCGGCAACGCCATGAACACGGCTCGGAACGCCTCTCGACGGCGCCGGACGCTGTTCATCCCGTCGGCCCCAGTGTTGCCCCAGCCCGATTCGACAGGAAGTGGCGACGAGCCCCGCTCAGCGTTTCCGCTGGTCAAGACCCCCTTCGGCATCGCACCCCCAACGGGATTCGAACCCGTGCTACCGCCGTGAAAGGGCAAACCAGGCACTGCCGGATAACGACGAGGATATGCGAAAGCCCAGGTCAGGTGGCCCGTCGCCCGTCGGCCAGCGTTGACGATCAATGGCTGTTTCGGATCCTGGTGTTGCCCCAGTGTTGCCCGACGACGACGCCGGCACGAACCGAGGCGACACCGGCACGCCGGAACCCACCAGCGCTTCGGGTGCACACCACCAAGCCAACGAGGCCCGGGGCGCAGACAAGCCCACTGATGTCAGCTCACGGCCCAATCCCGATTGCCCCAGCTCCTCCGAATACCTTCCTCGGTGCCAGCGCGGTCACATCCTGTCGAGGATCCCGACCAAGGTCTCCAGACATGCCGGGGCGGTTCAAGCAGCCGCGTGCTGGCGCGAGCGCGTGCCCCGAGGGCGAACAGGAGACGGCGCTAGCCATGAGCTTCGCGGTAGGAGACCTCGATTAGCGCGTCATCGACGACCTCGTCGGTTAGATACTGGTGGCCAGAGCGCTCAAGGAACGGCTCAAGAAGGAGACTCGACGTCTGCCACTCCTCGGAGGTGCAACTCCAAACAAACCTGTCGTACGTCTCGCGAACAAGGTTCTTCCCAGGTTTGCGAGAGACGCGGCTCAGGAGGAGATCACCGACTGCGGCGCCGAGAGACACTTCCGACTGATGTACCAAGCTGACGACAGTTCCGATTGGTGCCGCAGCAAGGTCGTCGAACAGGGTGCGGAGCCACGTGATTGATTCACGCGTCGTCAGTACTAGCAAGATGCTCGGCCCGAACGCGCCCTCGTAGAAATCCCCCTCGAGAAGCGGGGTGGGCTGATCGCGGAGGTCGGTCATCAGTCGCCCGGGTATAGGTGCTGCCGTGGGTGGTTCCGTTGCTCCCAAGGGTTGTAGTCCCAATGGGGGTCGTGCCGCTTGTCTGCCGGGTGGAATCGCCATTCGCCGCCCTCGGGGTCCCACCACGAGCGGGGGACGTTCGTCCGTGAGCCTTCCCGCCACTGCCAGGTCTCGGGATTGAAGCCGGGTGGCTTCTCGGACTGTCGCGCCGCCTTCGGCAGCCGAGCAAGCGCACGCTCCGCAGCTGAGGTTCCGCTTTCTGCGACGCTCCCGCGTAAGGGGCACATTGCCACCCTGCCTAGTGCTGAGCCTTCGGTTGCTTCTGGTGCTCCGGAGATGGCGGCGGCGGTGAATTCGGTGGTGACGATGGCGGCGGTCACTGCCCCGGCGCCGATGTACGCGGTGGCGTAGCCGGCGACGGCGACCACGGCTACTGCGGCAACACCCGTTCGCGCGAGCGACGACCAGTCCGCGCCGGCAACCTGAGCCTGCTCATTGGTCGTACTCGTAGGCCGCGCGGCTTGCGCGAGCGGTGGCGGTAGTCGTAGGGGTACGTTGTTGGCAAAGGAGCCCGCGGCAGGCGCGCCGAAGGACCGTCCGACCAACTGGCGACGTCGTCGTAGGCGGTGGGAAGGTCGTGTACGGCGGGCGGCCCGCGCTCGGCGATGGTGTGCGCTTCCGTGGCGGCGTGGTGGTGGCCGTCGTAGATGTGGCTCGCGACCAAGGCTTGCGGCGTCGCAGGCGTTGACGCCAGCGCTGTAAGACCGCTCGGCACCCCGAGCAACATCGCAACGAGCAAGGGAACGACGGCGCGGCCAGCCCAGTTCAACACGTCAGGCTCCGGCCCTCACCAGCGTGAACGCAACCAGGCCACCGTCCGGCGACAGAAGCCCGATCCCAGTGACTCCGCCCTCACTGACCGCGAACATTTCGGCTATCGCCCTGTCCCGCAGTGCATCGACAAAGTCAGAGAGACCTTCAGTCCGCGGCCCGATCCCATTCTCAGCTGCGACGAGACGGGTCTCGTACGTCGGGAGGAGCGTTGGCGCGTCTGCGGGCTCGATGGCAACGAGCTCTCCAGACTCGCTGCCCTCAAGTTGGACAGCCATTTCACGTCCCAGGGGGTCGCCACTCGCCGCGAGTAGATCGCGGAGCGTGTCTCGTTCTACGAATCTGGTCATGTCAGCAGGTCTGCGCTCCGCAAACCGGACCCCGGATGAGGATCTCCTGCTCGTAGTAGACGTCAGGAGACCACTCGAACTTGTAGGGCGATCCCTCACCCCGCGGTACGCGGAGGACGACGCCGTCCGGGCCAGCGAAGCGCCTTGCGACGTCCGGATCGCGAGTCCAGGACGTGTAGGGGCTATCGGTCGTGTTGCCGAGGTTGTGCTGCTCAGGCGTAGCCGTGCCATTCGGGTTGCGCGGGTTGACCTTGCCCTTCAACGCGTCGGCGTAGCCCGGGTGGTTCCGCCCCACGCCGCGATAGGCCCACTTCTCGGTGTTTGCGGCAACACCGGTAGCCACCACGAGTTCCCGCCCCGCGACACTGTTTCCTAGCCGCTGACCTGGGCTTTCGTGCTGGGAAGGCTCGACGGGTACCTCGCCGCTGCTGTTGATGGCCCCGACGCGGTTCCCGGCCACGACCGTCGCCGACGCAGGTGCGGTTGTGGCAGTGAGGACCGCAAACAAGACAGCGAACACGCCCGCCCACAGCACCGCGAGTTCGCTAGCGCTGCGGCGCCTACTCCCGGGAGCCATCGCCCTCGCTGACCTGCCGCATCTTGAATCCAGCCCGAACCACGTCGGCGGCGGGGCCGCCAACCTGGACGCCCACCCAGTTCTCCGGAACTCCGCGCAGGCGATGGAGCTCAATTCCTTCTACCTGACCGATGACACGTCGGTCCCCGACATCGACCGTCAACCTGTCGCCCGTGCGAATCTCTGCCCCTTGGTGCTCGCCCCAGACGACCTTCCAATGGCGGTCGTTAAGGGTGAATACTTCTCCGACCACAACAGTCCAAGTCGTCATCTCGAACCGCCGCTCAGGAAGTACTGCCAGAACGAATCTTCAATCGCGTATGCGCCGTCCTCGAAGTCACCCACGTGACCGGTGCCGTAATCGCTGAAGGTCCTGATCTGATAGACGTGCGTGCGCTCGTGCGCGAGAGTCCTAACCAACGTCTCTTCGTCGGCGAAGGCGTTGGGGTGGAGTTGGATGCCGAGCTCGTCCGTCCTTGCGATGGCGCCTTGCACGTCCAGGTAGCGAATGGTGTCGGCGTCCGCAACCGGGTCAAGGATGTGGACCTTCACTCCATCGAGTCCGATGCCCGCACGCTGTGCGATCGAGTCGACCGTCTGGCTCGTTCGAGCGACGCCTGCGTTTGCGGCAACACCGGACTGCCGAAGCGACGAAAGATCCCCGTGCGCCGCCCGAACTTGCGAACCCGTCGTAGTCGTAGGGCGCGCGACCTGCACGAGGGTCGCGGGGTAGGCGTAGGTGGTGGTCAGACGGGTTGATGACACTTCCGGACGCGGCGCCGTGGGCGGGCCGCGCTCCTGGACGCTGTCGTCCCCGGGTGCGTCGTAGATCGGTGCGTCGTAGGTGTAGATCGCCGCGGCCCCCGCCGGAACTGAGACAGCTGCCTGAACGGAAGACGCGAGGCCGCACAACACCAAGATTGCGGTGATGAGCGCGCCGAGCATGCGGGTCATGGCCGGATGGCCCCCAAAACCTCGATCAGGTCGCTCGTCGAAGTCTGTCCCGGACCCAGGTCAGCGAGGGCATCGATAGCTCGCTCCACTGCCTCGACGGCTGAGCGCATCTGCGGTTGGGAGAGTGCGGCTTGTTCGTCAGTCTCCTGCCGATCAGACCCCACGTCGGCAAGGCCGAAGAGTTGCTCGGAGACCGACTGGAATGCCGGTTCCAGTAGGTACCAGGTGGAGTTGGCGGCATCGAACTCGCCGAGACCCGCACGAACCGAGGTGTCGATGCATATCCAGCAATCCTGAGCCGCTGTGAAGCCGGGAATTTCTGTCGGCTCTGACGGAGTGGCGGCCTCGATCTCGGCCAATAGGCCAGCAGGGAGCGCATCGCTGCCGTCCGCCAGATGTGACTCAACCGCCTCTCGCACGCGATCCAGGAGCCGATGGTCGGGCGCGAGGTCCGAGGCTGTCGCCCAAGCGTTCCAACTCTCCGAGAGGGCAAGTCCCGCGCTCAGGAACAGCGCGACTTGGGAGGATGCTGGTAGGTGGCGAATTCGGGCGGTCAAATCGTCGACCAACCCCTCGAATGGGCTCATTCGACTCCAACCCCTCGTTCGATCAGTTGCAGGGCACAGTTGTGTTCAGATGCGCCGCAAGGCGCGCGAACGGAGGTGCCGACCCGCTGCAAGGTCGGAACGCCGCGTAGCAGTTCCTCTTCAGCATGCAGAGCACCGCTGCCTGGCACGCGGGTGATCCCGAGGCGTGCCAACGCTGCTCGTTGCCCGGCATCAAACCCGTTGCTGGAACCCGCGAAGAGCCCGCCGTCCGCGTCGATGCCGACCGCGATCGTGCGGTTGTTCCGTGCGGCTGGGTGCAGGCCTGCCTCTCGGATCTCGGATGCCAGCGAGTTCAGACCTGGTGTCTTTGCGGCAACTATCGCGTCTCGAAGGGCAGCCGACTCCTCCTCGTGGGATCCGAATGCCGCCTGGGTTGTGCCGCTACCGCTGGCGTCCTGCACAAGCGGCACGTCGGGGTCGTAGGTGGTGTAACCGATGGCGCCGTTGGTCGTCGGGCCCGCCAACGGGCCGTGCGACTCATCGTCGACGGCGTGGCGAGCGAGGGCCGGAACGTAGGTCGCAGGCGCGCCGAGCCCGCTGGTGGTGAACGTGGCCGTTGCGGAGCCGGGGTGGACGTCGTAGGTGTAGCCGTGTACGAGATCAAGGCTCGCTGTCAGCGCGCCCGCGCCAGTGGCAGGGATCACCGGCCAGAGCGTCGCTGCGAGCATCCCGACCAGGAGGGCGAATAGCCGACTCACAGAAGATCGCGTTCGGGATCGATGTCGTCGAGGTGCAGTTGATCCAAGCCGATTCCGAACGCGACTGCCTGCTGTTGCATCAGCGAGACCACCTCGTAGTAGGCGGTCAGACGCCCGCTCTCGAATGCTTGGTCCACCCCGGACGCCATCTCGTCTCGCTTTGCCCGAGCCTCGAGCGCCGAGCGTTTCACAAGGTCGCCGAGGTCCCGCAGATAGTTGGCAGGCGCTTCATCGGTCATGGCTATCGACTCCCAAGGATTCCACGCAGGATGTCGAGTTGCTCCTGCTGTCGTGCGATGTCGCCGGGCCACTTGCTCGTGAGCAGGGCCTGCTGCTGTCGAGGATCGAGGTTCGCCCAGTCGTCGATGTAAGCGGCGGGATCTCGGATCTTGGCTTGATGCTCGGCGACCTGCTTCTCGATTGAAGCGATGCCCCGCTCGATCTCCGGCGTGGACCTGCCCACGTAGTTGTTGAGGAAGCCAGCGTGCCTGCCGCCACTAATGGCTACGTCGTAGGCGGAGGTACCCGTCTTTGCGGCAACATGGGCACGCAGAAGCGACGAGAGATCGGCCTCTGGCCCGTCGGCCCGCCCCTCGCCGAGGATCGTGCGGTTGGCGACTCGCACAGTGAGGGCGGTGCCGTCGTAGGTGTAGGTGACCGCGGTTGCGCCGACGTCGAGGCGTGCTGAAGTGCCGGGTGACCCAGAGCCCCCGGCTGGCTGACCTGCAGGAACATCCACGACAGCGGAGCCGGCTGGCGGGCCTCGTTCCGATGCCGAGTTGTTCGTCGGCTGGTCGTAGCTTGGGGCGTCGGAGCTGTACGCGGTCGTGAGGTGCGGCGCTGCGACGGTGGTCGGCGAGGTCGCCGACAGGCCCACTGCCGCGAGAATCGCGGCAACGATCGCGAGGACGATGCGCGCGACGAGTCTCACGAACGCTGTTCCCAGTACTTCTCGCCGTCGCTCGCCAGGTATTGCTCGAGTACCTCGGCGGCCGAGGCACCGACCGCGAACCAGTCCTCCCGGGGATCCAAGGGAAGAGCGATGAGGTACCGGCGCTCAGCCACTTCAGATGGCGCGAAGACCAGCAACTCTGAGTCGCCCAAGAACTCGCCGAGCACGACGTCGTCAAAGCGGAAGTCGTCTCGACGATCAGCCTGTTCTGTTGACGTTCGTGAGCTGCTTTCAGCGGGAGTAAGCAAGTGAAGCCCCCACTGGCCGTACTCCGTGTCCTCGAAGAGCCAGGCCTCTCGGGTGGTCGACCACAAGGTCAGTAGCTGGTCTCCGGCGTGTGTCGGCGCGGCGTCGAGCTCTTCGCGCGTGGCACCCGGTTCAATTCGGCACGCGAGCTTGAACGGATTGTCGCCGCCCGGTGGCTGAACCCAGGTCCTGAGGGAGTCAAGGACTTCTTCCAAGGCACGCATCAGTAGTCCCTCCACCAAGAGTTGAACTGTTGCTGGTGCACGTCGCGGGGTATGGGCACCAGGTTGTCGAAGTCGTTCGTGCCGCCGTATTCCCGCGGCCGAATGTGGTGGACGTCGTACCCGGACCAGCCGCCCTCAGGTGTCGAGTAGCCCCGGTCGTACCAGTCCTTGATGTAAGCCCCACGCTCCTTGCCACCCCACGGCACCCTCTGAGAGGCAGGAACCTTCGATAAGCCCTTTCCGGGGAAGTGGATCGCTGATCCTGACCGCGGGTCGATCACATCTGGGTACGCCCGACCCGCCCGGTTCAGTTTGGTCGCTGCGTTTGCGGCAACACCGGTAGCCACCGCAGTTTCAGCCGATTCTTTGACTGCATCCCGACTCTGACCTGCGGCGATGTGTTCCGGCGGCCCGACGAGAACCTCGCCGGCGACGTTGAAGGCCCCGACGCGAGTTTCAGCCCCGACCGCCGCGGACGCGGACACCGTTGTGCCAAGCACGATCGCTGCTAGGGCGGCGGTCAAAGCGGCTAGGAAGATGGGCAGCCAGTGACGCATTTCGGTCTGCTCGCCGCGGATGGTCACAGCGTCAGTCTTCCAGCCGTCGACGGCGGCCGCTGCGAGCCGGCCCGAAGTCAGGCACCTGCATATGGCTGATATCGCTTCTCAAGCAACGGTTGCAGGTCTGCCCCACGGACTCTCAGCCTCACCCATGGTTCGTGATCGGGCAGCTTGCGGCTACTCGCCTTGAAGCTGCTCCACGTCCTTCGCGGACGCCAGTCTGTGCCCAGTGAGGCGTCCGCCCTCGACTTCCAGGACGTACTCGCCTTCGATATCGAGCCCACAGACTGGACAAGGTTCAGGGAAGGCAAGGATCTTCGCGCTCTCACTACGGACGCCCACATCGTTGCCTCCCCATCTGACGAGATCGCCCACCTCGTACTGATATTGCCACGTATCTCCATAGGCGAACTGAAGGGTGATCATCCCCGCGTCCCCACAGCGCGGGCAACGAACAAGCCGCTGAGCTCTGACCGTATTGAAAGCAGCCATGTCAGTACCCTTCGAACGGGTAGCCGATAGCGTTCAGGAACCGGCCGAACCGCACGTCATTTGTGATAAGGGGCAGGCCCTCTTGCATCGCGGAGTGAAGCACGGCAGCGTCACCTGTTCGCAGAACACGACCCATGGACGTCGCCTGTGCCTGAAGAGAACTGATCCCCTCGGGAGTGGCCTCGGGTCCGATCCGTCCCCCGCGTTCGGCGAGGAAACGCATGACGTCCTCGGGCGAGTGCCTGACTGTCGCCTCCGAGAATGCTTGAGGCGAGAGGACCGGGCTCCTACCTGCGAGAGCCTTGTCCACATCGGCCGCCCGTCCTTCGCTTAGCGCAGAAATCACTGGGTTGGTGTCGAGGGCTACCTCGCCGTTTGCGGCAACACCGGTAGCCACCACGGTTCCCGGCGTCGCAGCGTCTGTTCCTAGCCGCTGACCTGCGGTGATGTGAGCTGGAGCCCCGGCGAGGGCTGTCGCCACTGGGTTGATGGCCCCGACGCCAATTTCAGCCCCGGCCACTGCCAACGCGGGCGCGGTCGTGCCGAGCAGGATCGCCGCCAAGGCGGCGATCAGAGTCGCAATGAGAACCTTGAGCGCGCCACGAATCACGACTCACCCTCGCGCAAGGGCCTCTGCAGCCAGTCTGGATCCGCCTCGTAGAAGGCGTCCCCGATGTCCTGCTGATGGAATCCCAGCTCGGCCAGCGCATCAATGAGCGCCCCTTGGCTGGTAGGCCCAGAGGTCTCCCATCGGACATCGTCACCGTGAGAAGGGGTCACGGTGGCGGTGTAGCCGTTCTCCACGCGCTGGATTCGAAGCAGCATCGCTACTCGCCGCCCAACCAGACTCGAATGTAGTTCGGGTAGTTCCGAAGCTCCTCGAGTTCCATCTTGTAGTAGGGGCTCGTCGGTCCTGGGAAGTTGGCGCGCCCGGGCGCAGGACCGCAGTCGTAGACGGTGCAGCCATCCTCCATCTGCTTTCGGATCCAGGCGCGATTGTTCTCCATCCACGTCTCACGAGGGGCAGAAGGATCGGCCTTGTAGGTGTCGGCACCGATCCTCTTGGCAAACGGCTCAACCCGGTTCTTCATGTCCTCGCCGATGGCAACGGACCGCTCTCCAGCGTTTGCGGCACATCGGACCTCCTGAGCGGCGCAGACGGCAGTTGCCCTGCCGTCATATGCCGTCCGGGTTGTACCGCTACCGCTGACGCGCTGCGCAGACCGTGAGGCGTTTTCGTAGGTGGTGTTGATCCAGACCGGCACGGGTTCTGGGCGCACCAAATCGCCGCGTGCCCCGTGGTCGATGGCTCCGGTGCGTATGCGGTTGTCGTAGCCGATCGCCGGCGGCCCGCGTTCGACAGCATCTTCGGCGACCGTCGCGGAGTGCACCGTGGCGTCGTAGACGTGGGCGCCTGCGGGCAGGTCCGGTGCCGCCAGTGCAAGCTGGGATGCTCCAGCACCGATAAGCACAGCGACGAGCCCCGTGATCAATGACACGACAGCTTGGAGAACCCGGCTCACGTATCGACCACCAGCCGATAGTTGGGGACATCTTCCTCGCCGCGGCGGACACGTTGTGCACCCACTGGCACCGGCCCCATGTTCGGCGGGAATCCCGTCAGGCAGTTGCCGCACCAGAAGGCGAACATTCCGTGCGGTGCGTCGGGTTCGTCCACGACGTACACCAGGTGCAGGTCGAGTGCTGAGCACGTCGGGCACGCCAACCTTGCGACAGCCAGGGGCTCCTGCCACGCTTGATCGAAAGCCTCGACCCAGCGTTCGAATTCGCGCGATGTTGCTTGCCGGCTCATCGGAAGCTCTCCCACCAGGCGTTCGCGATCGCTTCAGCACGGATCTCAGCTGCCGAAGCGGCGTCGTAGGTACTCGGATACGGCATGCCCCCGCGAAGATCCTCCACGTGCACGCGCTCGTGGACCAGTGTCTTGGCGAGCTGCTCCTCGCTTTCGAAGGCTCCGCGACACAGAGTCACGCAGCCGTTCGACGCTGTGGAGCCTCTGATGCCCGCCAGCGAGCGGTTGATGCTGATAGAGAGATCATCGATCGGAATGCCGTACTTGGAGGCGACGCTGCGCACGGAACCCATATTCATCGGGAGCCTCGCTGACCCGCCCCCAGCGCTCAGAAGGGTGTCACCCGTCTTTGCGGCAACACCGCCGCGATCGGAGACGACGAGGTCCACTTCGTCGACCTGAGCTTGCCCCTTGGTCGTACCCGTACGCCGCGCAACCTGGCCGAACCTCGTGGACGCGTCGTAGGTGATGGTGACCCGGTGCGTCGCCCCGTCCCGGCGCGCCGACGCGCCGTGCGACCAGCGAACGACGGCGTGGTCGCTGGTGTGTCGGTCGTATGACGCATGCGGACCGCGCTGGGCCGCAGAGCTCGTCGACGCGACTGCGTTGTAGTGGCCGTCGTCGCTGTAGGCGAGCTCGGCGTGGGCCGGCGCGGCTGCGGCCAGGGCAGCAGGTGCGACGATCAGCCATCCGAGCAGGGACCAGATGAACGCCACCGAGATGCGCACGGTCGGACTCATGCGGACGAGAGGCTGAAGACGAGTTTGTCGAACCTGGGTTCCCAGCCGATGTCGTTGCACCTGTAACGACGAGCGCCGTCGGGGAGCACTTCGATGACCATTCCGGACGTTGCGCTCTGCGACTCGTGCTCTTGGATCCCGCGTCCCGAGTCCCAAACGTTGTACAGGCGTAGAAGCCCGTCTGTGGCGATCACGCGAAGTCGAACCGAGACCGGCGCAGTGTCCCTCCAAAGGGTGAACTGGGCAGCTGAGACCGCGTTGGTTTCAAGCGCTCCCGTCGTTGCGATCCAGACGCCTTGGCGCCAGTCCGAATGCGACTCCTCGAAGGTGATCGTGAGCTCGTCGCCCTCCCGTACCTCGACGACATCGAGCATGACCACCGGCTCGTCCGATGGGCCCTTCAGGCTCTCGTTCAGAATCTTGCTGCTTGGCAGAGATGAGGTCATGGCGTTGGTCCGTTGTAGTAGCGATAGGGGTCGAGTTCGGCGTGTCGCCAAGGCCAGACTTCGCGAAGGTTGCCGGGCGCATGGGTTCCGCCGACGTGCCGCGGGACGATGTGGTCGAGTTCCATCGAGACTCCGACAGTCGGATGCGGTGGCGGCTTCCCGGCAGCCATCCGCTCGAGCTGGGCAGGCGAGAATTCGCCGTCGAGAGCCGAGTTTGCCCGGTTCTTCCAGTAGCGCGCCCTTACAGTCGACCAGGCCGGGGAGTTGCCCGCCTTAGTGAGGTTGTCGATGGGCTGGCCTACTGTCCAACCGCGCGCTGGCGCGTTTGCGGCAACACCGGTAGCCACCACGATTCCCGGCCCCGGAACGTCGTTTCCTAGCCGGTGACCTGCGGTTTTAGGTTTCTGGAGCTCGACGAGTACGTCGACCGCGTGGTTGTGAACCCCGACGCGAGTTTTGGCTGTGGGGCCCGTAACTGCCGACGAGGTACCGGCAAGGCTGAGGATGGTCAGGACCGCGACGAGGGCGGCTAGGAACGAAAGCGCCCAGCGACCGGGGATGGTCTGCTGGGGGCGGGTGGTCACGGGGTTCATCTTGGCAGCCGGCGCGGGTCAGTAGCGCTTCATCCGGTGCGGGACGGCGAGCGCGTCGCCCAGTGACCGGCCGCGGTCAGGGTCGAGTCCCACTTCGGATCGTGGCGTTGCGGCCCGTCACCAGCTCCATCGACGCCCTCGTCACCAAAACCAGACTCAAGGTCCTCGCCAGCGGCAGCTGAGATCAGGCACTCGGCTCCCAGACCGAGAGCTCACCGCCCGGCACCGAGACGATCCTCAGACCCTCGGGACCAACGATCTCCCAGGGCTCGTAGTCCTCAGCCGATGGCACTGAGACTCGGGCGCCGTCCGCAAAGGACAACTCGAGATGGCCGTCGTCGAATGCCGCTCCCTCAGTAACCGTTGAACGCACCAGATTGAGCACGGGAGCAAGCCGATCGACGTCGCCCTCGGGAACGATTAGTCGCTCTTCGCCAGTTGGACTGGTGATGACGAAGGGCTGTTCGATCCTAACCACGACGTCGTTCTGCAGGCGCAGCGTAACGGCGTAGTCGAGGCAGAGCTGTGCGACTTGCTGCCCAGCGACCGGGAGGACCCAACGGTCGCCAGCCTTCATCAGCCCGGTCACTGGGGCCATCCCGGCCACTGCCCCATGTAGTCCTGGGAGATGTGGGTGGCCGAGGCGGGACCTGGCTTTCCGAAGACATCCAGCGGCTGGCCGAGGGAGTTGTACACGCGTACATAGCCATTCTGGTACTTCGCGGTCGGCTCCATGACCCGGATCATGTCCGCGTTGCCACTCGCGCCGCCGCGCTGGAACACCAGCCCCCTGCCGTTGTCGGCCATCCGCTGGCCCCAGCCCTTGGGGATGTCGTAGGTAACCCCACGGCCGCTCGTCACGAACAGGCGACCGCTGCCCTCAGCGATCTCGGGTCCTGCCTTTGCGGCAACAGCCGACCGATGAAGCGACGAGAGATCCCCGTGAGTCGCCCGAACTTGCGTCCCCGTTGTAGTGGTAGCCCGCACGGCCCGCGTGAGCATTCCGGTGTGGGCATGGGTGGTAGTCGACGGGCTCGGCGCCGTCTCGGGGTGCGCCTGCGCGCCGTGCGACCAGCGGTCGACGGCGTCACAGCTGGCGTGCCCGTAGGTGGAGCACGGCGGGCCGCGATTCGCGGCTACTTCGGCCACCGTACTGGGGTCAGCGGGGCCGTCGTAAGTGTAGGTGCTGGCAGGGCTCGCTGGCTCGGCGTACGCCAGCCCTGCCGAGCCAGACCCGAGCCAGCAGCCAAGAACCGTCAGGAGAAGTACGAGTAGACGCTTCACGGCCGCTCCTGACCGTGCGCTCTCAGCCATTCCTCCGTCGCGACGGCCGACTTCTCGGTCGAGCCGACTACCCCTTGGACAAGTACGACGAAACGTGTGATGGCCGATCCGGTGTCGTCCTCTGTGAACTCGGGATCGAAGTTCCCGCGCTCGAAGTAGCCAGCAACCCATCGACCGCGGTCACGGAGTAGGCACAGCCGGTCATCCTTTAGGTCGCCGACGGCCCAGTATCTATCGGGCAGCGTGGTGGACTCCAAGGCGGCGCGAGCCTCAGCAAGCAGATCGGCGTCGGTGGTCATCCCAGGAACCCTCCTGCCAAGAGTTCTTGGACGGACCTGGGCAACAGGTACTGGACCCCGCCACCTGGGGAGTCCATCCAGGGTGCCGCGATGCCACCTCGGACCGTAATGGGCTTCTGCACCGTGAACGACGAGTACGGATCACCAGCGCGTGAGCTCGGGAGCCCTCGGTTCTTGAAGGGTGTCCCTTCTGGCGATACGAAACTGCCTCGGTTCGATCCGTACCGGTCGATTCGAGTCCCAGGCTGAAGCACGGTGTCCTTCTCGAAACCGCCGAAGAAGCCGTTGTTCGCGGGCCACTCCTCGTACTTGACGAGCGACGATTCTGTCTTTGCGGCAACACCGGTAGCCACCACGAAGTCGGCCTGCGGAGCCGCTTCTCCTAGCCGCTGACCTGCGGTGATGTGTTCCGGCGGCCCGACGAGAACCTCGCCGACAACGTTGAAGGCCCCGACGCGAGTTTCAGCGACGCCAGCCGCGGACGCGGATGCGGTTGTGCCGAGCAGGATCGCCGCCAGGGCGGCGATCAGAGCAGCTAGGAAAGGAAGCACCCAGCGTGTGCTGGTCCTCGCCTGGCTCACCTCGGTCATGGGGTCAGTCTTCCAGCCGCTGACTTCATTGCTCGTCTGCGACCGCGGCCGTGTCGCCGGGCGGTCACACGTCTGGCAGATCGCGGACCAGCTCGCCCGTGGTCGTTGCCGGCTCGCCCGTGGTGGCGGGTTTCGTCGCCGACGCAACAGAACCGTCCTCACGGTGCCAGATGTGTGGACACGATCAGGCTCAGGTCGCCCGTGGGAGTCGGTCAGCGTTGGGCGCGGTTGGCGGCGCGGGCGAACGCTTCGGACAGGAACTCGACCGATGTGAGGAGGTCCCAGAAGGCGTCGTCGGCTGGGGTGATCCGCTTCGACCCGATCTGGCGGGACAACCCGATGAGGACCTTGCGGGTCAGGGCGGGGTCGGCCAAGACCATGGTCACGCACTCGGCCGGCGGATGCGGCCGGCGTTCGATCCGCTCGATGGTCTGGACGATCACCCGGTCGACCAGCTGCACCCTCACCGCGCCCTCGCGGCCGGCTCTGCGGTCCTCGTAGGCGGCCTTGCGGCAGGCCGGTGTGCAGTAGACCCGCGGCCGCCCGGTCGACGCGCTGGCAGGCAGCTTGGTGCCGCAGCGGGCGCATTCGGTGAGTGGCTGACGCTGCTGGCTGGTGACCTTCTCGGTGACCGTCGGTTTCGGGGCCGGGCGCTTGCGGTGTTTGCGTTTCAGGTGCGCGGGAAGCCGGCGACGGTCTGCGTCTCGCCACGGATCTGGCACGTCATCGGACTCCGAGTTGTCCATGGTTCTCAGGGTGCGCCCGTCCTCGGGTTTTGTCACCGACGCAACCGTGCGGGCCTCGTTCTGCATGACGTGTATGTCGAATAGGACGGGCGCAGATCAGCGACGAGCTAGAAGGGAGGGGCGCTGGACGGGCGCAGCAACTTCAAGCGGCTGGGAAGAGGACGGGCGCAGCTCTTGGATGGGCGGTCAGGAGGCTGCGTAGCGTTGCCGGGCGGCTTCGCCGGTGGTGCCGATGGCTTCGCCGACCTGGCGCCAGGACAGGTGCGCTTGCCGGGCGGCGGTGATGGCTTCGGCGAGTTCCTTCTCCGCGGCCGCGCGACGGAACGCGGCGAGCTTGACCGCCATCAGCGGCGGCAGCGGCGCGTCGAAGTCCTCGGGCGCGGGGTCGTGGTTCTCGAAGGCGTCGGCGAGCTCGTCGGCGTGGGCGATCAGGTCGGCCAGGGATCGTTTGGTCATCTCGGGGTTCACCTCTTCAGATACTTCTCGCGGGCGGGGCTCATGGCGTGGACGATCGCGAGGATGCCGTGCCAGGTCACGACACCGACCTCGACCAGGTTCCCGGCCCGGTCAGGGCCGATGAACATGACCATGTCGTCGTCTTGGCGGACGTGGGCGATCGCGAACCGCAGCGCGTGCAGCATGTCGTCCTCGGCGACCCCATGACGGTGCGCCGACTCGACGATGACCGGCTCCTCGATCTCGTCTGGACCCTCGTCGGGCTGCTGTTTGCCCACGCCTCACCCTCCTCCATGATGACAAGGTTACTTGCGACAAGGTTTCTTGCCTAGTCGCTCGATCCGGCAGGCCCGCGGTTCTCTTCCTCGATCTCTGAATCAAGAGCAGCAAGCAACTGAGCTGGGGACACCATCTGCAACCCGCTGCTGCTCGAGGTCGATGGCACCAACGCCGGCCGGTCTCGCCGACCCCTGGGACTGTTCGACGCTCCGGGGAACGTCGCGGCGTGGACCGCCTGCAACGCCCTGATGCTGACTTGGGTGTAGATCTGGGTGGTGGACAGCTCGGCGTGGCCGAGCATCGCCTGGATGTAGCGGATGTCGGCCCCGCCCTCCAGCATCAGCGTCGCCAGGGTGTGCCGGAACAGGTGGCAGGCGCCCTCCTTGTCGGTCCCGCTGGCTTTCACGTAGTCACGGACGAGCTGGGTGAGCCGGTCCAACGAGAAGGGTGTGCCGTCGACGGTGAGGAACAGGGTGCCGTCGTCCGGCTCTCCGGCCCACCGGGGTCTGGCGTCGGTGAGGTAGCGCTCGATCCAGGCGATCGCCCGTTCCCCGATCGGGACCATCCGGTCCTTGCGGCCCTTGCCTTGGCGGACCATCAGGGTGCGTCTGTCGATGTCGAGGTCGCGCCAGTTCAACCGGGCCAGCTCGGATCGGCGGATGCCGGTGCCGTAGAACGTCTCGATCATCGCTCGATCGCGCACCCCCGTCGGGCTGCTCAGGTCGGGGATGGCGAGGACGGCCTCGGCCTCCTCGATGGTGAGCGCGGCCTTGGGGAGGCGCTTCTCAACCTTGGGCAGCTCCAGCTCGGACGCGGGGTTCGCGGCGACGTGGTCGTTGCGGACCGCCCACTTGAAGAACGCCCGCACCGGCAGCAGCTGCGCGTTCTGCGACCGGAACGACAGCGGTTCGCCGTTGGGCTTGCGGTAGTGGAACAGGTGGCGTTGGTAGCGGACCAGCATCGGCCGGGTGACCTGAACGGGTTGGGTGACTCCGCGATCGGCCAGCCAAGCCGACAACGCCGCCAGGCACTGCCGACGGGCACGGATCGTCGCCGGGCTGTAGCCGCGTGCGCCGAGGTCGGTCAGGAACTCCTCCACCAACGCCGGGAAGCCGTGTGGGTCTTTCGGGTCGCCCGGTATGCGCTGTGGGACGTGGACGCCTCGTTTGCCCATCAGCGACCACCCCCGGACGCGTATCGCAGCAGGTCAACACCCTCATCGACGTCGTCGGCGGGCTCGGTTTCGGGGTCCGACCGGGGGCCGACCACCCCCCGACCGGGCCCCGACCAGGGGCCGACCAAGGGCGCTTGCGCCCCGACCGGTTGCGGGTCGTAGGTGCTGTCGAGCCGGTCGTTCAGAAGGGTCGTGGGGTCGGTCAGACCAGCGAGGAACCTGCCGCCCTCGTCGTAGCTGCTGCCCTGGGCGTGTTGGCTGTGGGTCGTACTCGTCGACGTCGGCGGGTTCCAGGTGAGCTCGTAGCCGTAGCTCCCGGACTCGAGTCGGTGCGGAACCACGAGCTCGAGGTCGGCCAACCTGGCCAGGTGGACCTTGAGCTGGGTGTCGCCCCAACCAGCCCCGGCCGCGGCGAGGTGCTCGCGCAACTGACGCCTGGTGAACCTGACCAGATCCAGCGGGATCGCGTGCCGCTTCGCCTCTGCCGTGGCGTAGGAGTGGACGGCGGTGAGCAGCCGCCGGGTCTGCGGCGGCAGCTCGTCCAGCGACTGGCCCAGCACCGCGTGGGCGAGCCGGTGGGCGACCTCGATGTCGCCGATCGTGGTCTCCACATAGGCCACGACCCGGCCGTTGACCGTCGCGGTCTTCCGGGTCCGTTGATGCTGGTGCAGCAGCGTCACTGCGGCAATGAGGCCGAGATACTTCCCATGGTCGCGCCGGGTGCGGGTGCGGCCGTCGGCGAACGTCAACCGGTCCGCGAACGAGTTCACCACCGCGAGGGGTTCCAGCAGGCGTTGGGCGTCGCGGTGCAGGCCCACGATCGCGTCGCGCTCGGTCCTCGCCGCCAAGCCTTCGAGTGTCTGCGCCCGGCGTTGGGCTTGGTGGATCGCCCTGGTTTGGTCCCGGTCCTCATCAACCGTCAGCACCAGGCAGCGGTTGAGCAGCTCCTCGTCGACGTCGATCGCCGTCGTGGTCAACACGATCGCGGTCGGGCCGGTGACCTTGTAGGTGTGGGTCACCAACCGCCCCGACGCGGTGTCCTTCCCGGTGCTGGCGATGCTGAGTTCGCCCTCCGACTGCAACAGCTTCAACGCATACGCAGCCCTCGATGCGCCTTCCTCCTCCGCGATCGACAAGACCTTGTGGGCCAGGTCGGACTCGCCCAGATAGAACAACGACTGCCCGGTCATCGCACTGAAGCTGACGCGGTCCTCGTCCGGGACGAAACCCAGCACCGACTCCATCACCGCCGACTTCCCGGCCGCCGACGTGGACTGCACGATCACCGCCAACGGGCTGGGCAGCAGCCGGGACACTGCAGTCAGGTAGCCGACCAGACAGTTCACCTGCTCGCCGACCATCCCCACCCGGGCGAAGTCCTTCTCGATGCGGGCGATCAGGTCCGGGTCGCGCAGCAGATCCAGCGCAGCCTCCCGCTGCGCCGACGTGAGCCGGACCTCGGGCTTCGCGGGCGCCTGCGCGGCCGCGATCACTTCCTCCGCTTTCGCCTCACAGGCCAGCAGCACCCGACCCAGGTCGGCCTTCACGACCTCGGGGGCCAGCCGCAGCTCACCCGCGGCCGCCGCGACGAACGCCGCCCGCGCCCGCGCCGAATACAGGTCCAGGGTGTCGACGTGAAACCCAGCACCGGAGCCTGACGCCTGTTGTCCCTCGCCGCTCGGGGTGTGGATCGTGACGAGGAGGTTGACCCGCAGCACGTCGAAGCTGGTGACCTTGTCCAGGCCCCGGACTCGCCACCTGCGTTCGGCGAACTCCACCAGCAGCTCCCGGCCCACCACCTGCGACGGATCACCCGAGTCCACTGACCCCTCGGACTCCGCTGACTCCTCGGGCTCGTCGGCCTCGGCCGGGACGACGACCGGTGTCGGTTCGACCGGCCTGACGGCGTGGGCGGGCGAATCCAGCCCCGGTGGGACCACCCGGGCCGGTTCGATCACCGGCGCTGGCCTCCTGGTCTTGGCGCCACCCATCCAGCTCGCCTTGCGCAGGTAGCGGCCGAGCGTCTCCTGCGGGTTCTTCGCTTCGGCCGCGACGTCGTTGACGTCGGCGCCGCGGGGCAGCTCGACCCGGAACACCTCGACACCCGTAGCGCTCAGTTCTTGGGAGAGGGCTTTGGCGCCGCGGTCGCCGGCGTCATCGCTATCGAACGCGACCAGCACCCGCTTCACCCGATGCTCGATGAGGGCGGCCTGGTGGTCGGGCGTCCAGCCGTCGACCCCATAGGCAGCGGTCACGTGCCGGAACCCTGCGCACCACAACGTGAGCGCGTCGATGATCGACTCGCAGACGATCAGCTCCTCGGCCTCGAACGCGACCGGGTTCCAGACCCCCCGATGCGGGCCAGGCAGGTACAGATGCCGGGGGTTCGTGTGCGGGTCCAACCGACGGCCATAAACCTCCCCAACCGCTCCCGCCTCGTCGAGGATCGGGAAGGTCAGACAGCCCCGGAAGTGCTCGTGCCCGGATGCTTTGATCACGCCCAGGTCCCGCAGCCGGCCCCGGACCCGCGCCCCGTCCGCGGTGCGGGAGTGCGGGATCCGGTAGCCCAACGTCCGATCCGCGAACCCAACCTGGAACGCCTCGACCGCCTCCGAGTCGTCGACCCGCCGACGGGCCAGGAACGCCATCGCATCGCCGTGCCCGGCCAACGCCTCCGCATAGTGACCGACCACCATTCCGAGCAACTCCTGGTCGGCGGCATCAGGCTCAACCAGCGACGGCAGCTTCGCCGACTTCGACCGCGCCACCGGTCCCGGCGCGGTGGACCGAGGCCCAGGCTGAGCCAACGACGTCAGAGCCGGGGAGGACTCCCGCAGCAGCTCCACCGCGTGACGAAACGAGACACCTTGGGCGGTCATCACCCAGTCGATCGGCCCACCGCCACGGCCGCACGCCCCCAGGCAATGCCACAGATTCTTCCCCGGCGTCACCACCAGCGACGGCGAGCCGTCCTCGTGGAACGGGCAGCAGCCAACCAGGTCTTTGCCCTGCTGGCGCAGTACGACCCCGCAGCCCTCCACCAGCCGCTGAACGCTCACCTCGGCCTTGAGCCTGCT
This sequence comes from uncultured Actinomycetota bacterium, assembly GCA_963812265.1. GTDB lineage: Bacteria > Actinomycetota > Actinomycetes > Propionibacteriales > Nocardioidaceae > Nocardioides. The sequence goes on along the minus strand of CAWEUL010000001.1, from coordinate 1,071,638 downwards.
CAACTCCGCGTCCGGGATCCTCGCCACCGCCAACTCCTGTCAAGGACGTTACTTCGCTCGCTAGAGTAGACCTAGTTCGCTCTGCATCGTCAACGACACCCGAAGGCGGCACCTATGGTCACCACGACAGCAACCCCAGCGACCCCGCTGCATGGCCCCGGAAGCGAGCCCGTGACCGACACCAACTTCGCCGCCCGCCTCGCCGCCGCGCGCAAGGCCGCCTCGCTCACCCAGCAGCAGCTCGCCGACCGCTCCGGTGCTCACGTCACCCAGATCCGCCGCTACGAGGCTGGCACCAGCCAACCCACCCTCGACGTCCTCCGCGCCCTCGCGCTCGCCCTCAACGTCAGCGCGGACTCGCTCCTCTTCGACGACGACGAACGCGGCCCCCAAAGCCAGACCCTGCGGCTCAAACTCGAAGCCGTCGACCAGTTCACCCCCGACGAACAAGAACACGTCGCCGCCTTCATCGAAGGCGCCCTCCTGCGCCACCACGCCCGCCAAGCCTTCAGCGGACAAGCAAGCTGACATGGCCGGGTTGCACGAGCCTGAGGTCATCGATCTCGTGGCCCAGGAGGAGGACGGCACGGCTCTCTTGGTGATCGTCGAGACGCGGCCCTGGTCGACACCCTCGGAGCAGGCCGACCAACTCAAGGCGAAGTTGAATACCTACGCGCAGTTCATCCTGGACGGCGGCCTGGTGAGCCACTACCCGGAGCTCGACGGTCGTCCAGCCACCATCAGGCTGGAGTGCGCCATGAAGCCACCCGGGGTGATCCAAGACACCCTGCGAGTCGCGGGCGATCGGCTTTCAGTGCATCGAATCCAGGTGACCCACGTGGTCAATCCACGTTTGTGACCCGAGCCTCCAGCCAGGCAAGGAATGCCGTCAGCTCCTCCGCTGCCGGGTCCGTGCGGCCCACCACGGCGGTCTGCACCGCGGCTACCGCGTGAGCGGCGGCATCGCGCTGCCCCGCCACCCATAACGCGGTCGGCCACCGATAGGCGGCTTGCTGATCCTTCGGATACGCCTCGGCAAGCCGAGAGGCCAAGGAGCCCAAGTCGGCGGTCTTACGGATGAACGGCAACCCAAACTCCCTGACCGCGCGGACCACAGCTGCCGAGACCTCCACCTCGTTCGTCCCTGACGAGTCAAAGATCCAGTCTTCCCTGAGAGACTCGGGCACCAAGTACCGAAGCGGCTCGGAGACCGTGGGAGGCACATAGGCGTGCAAGGCTTCACCACGCCCCTCGGCCACGCAGGACTCCACCGCGTGTGAGCGAACCCCCACGATCGGATGCAGCGCCACCTCCCCAGGAAGCCCAGCGCGTGACGCGGCGTTCAGCCCCAACCAACCGAGCCACCCCTCGCCGATATCCAGGGTGAGAACCCTCCCCGCGCGCTTGCGGAATCCCAGCTCTGTGAGCGTGCTAACCAACCGCTTAACCCCGGGATGCTCAGCCACCCAGGAACACCGTCCACACCGACATGGGTCCGTAGTTCGCCCCGGGCGTCAGGCCGGCTGCCGCCGCGTTGGCCCCGCGAGGAATGAAGCCCGTGGATTGGATCCAGGGGAAGGCGGCCGCCTGGTTCTTCGTCAACACCGCCGACGGGCCGTTCTTCACCTCGACGAAACACCTGATGCCGCAAGCATCCTCGACGAAGAGATCCGGTCGCGTCCTGACGCCATTGGCTTCGACTGTGATCTCACGACCGAGGATCTTCCCCCCGGCAGCCTCGATCTCGGTTTCGACCTGCTTGACCCCAGCCTGGCCCTTCAACACAGGGCCAACTCCGCCCTTTGCGGCAACACGCCAGCGCGGCAGCGACAAGAGATCCCCGCTGGTCGCCTGAGCGGGCCCGCGCGTCGTACCCATGCTGTTGTCGACGTGCGCGAGCGACGTGGGCACGTCGTAGGTGGCGTAAGCGTGGGTGGTTGCGCTCCCAGGGCGCACCGAGGTGCCGCGCGACCCGTGGTCGACGGCCACTTCACCCGCAGATGAGGCGAGTTCGACCGGAGGTGCGCGCTCGGACGCTGTGTAGTTGGTCGGCTGGTGGTAGACCAGGGCGTCGTAGGCGTAGGCGACCGGCAGCGATTGCGGGCTGGCGGCTGCCGCCGGCGTTACGCCAACCAGCCAGCCGACAACTGTGATCGCCAGTACCGCCAGCCAGCGCACCACCTGGCTCACGTCGACCCACGCGATGCAAGTGCCCCTTCGGCTGCCTCTCGGACAACCCAAGACTCATCATGCGCGAGAGCGCCGAGTACCTCAGTCTCGGTCCTGCGGTGCCTCGCGACCCTGACTCGCACACTGTCGTCTTCGTCGTCGGCGAGCCTGCGCAGGACCGCCGGGTCCAACTTCCGCTTCCCAGCAACCTCCCAGCGAACCGCGGGATCTGGGTCACTCGCGAGCGCCTGGAGCACGGCAGCCGGAACCGTCTTGTTGTGGGCAACCCACTGCCGCATCTCGGGGTAGGCCGCGATCACTCCCAGCCAGACCTCCAGACTCGCCTCATCCTGGCTGGCACGCGTTTGGTCCGCTGGGCTTTCACTCTCGCGAAGTGCCGCGAATTCCTCAGGTGAAGCAATCAATTGAGGTCCTTCCATGGGATGAAGGTTCCAACGTCGCTCTTGTGCTTGCCAACGATGAAGTCGCCGTACTGATTGGCGTCGGCGCGCCAGATCAGGCCTCGCGATGACTCCTCGTAGACCTTCCACGTGCTTCCGCCGTGGCCAGCGGTGTCCCTTGACCACCAAAGTCCGTCCGACTTGCTCTTCGAGACGGTCCCGAACGGCCCCTGCTTTGTCGCAGCGGTTCCGTCCTTGGTGATCTGCCAAAGACCGCGGACGTCGCAGGTGTTGTGCACTAGGACCTCGGCGTCGCCGACGTGGTAGGTGTGGATGCCTTCGACGCTGAGGTTGTAGGCCGTGGCTTCCCGCTCGGTCCCAATCGTGGGCCCGGACACGGTGATCGGGCCTCCGTCGGCACCGAGAACCTGCTCGCCTTCTTCGAGTTCGTCAGCCCTCTCGAAGCGCTGGTCGGTGACGGACCAGAAGGGGTGGTCCTCGGTGGTGGTGATGACTTCACCGTCAGCTACCAGGTCGATGACGGTGTCGTCGTGGACGAAGACATGCTCGACGGTCTTGGCTTCTTGTTCGCCAGTTTCGGGGTCGGTGGCGATGACCTTGTCGCCGACCTCGACGTCCTCGATCGCCTTCTTGCTGCCGTCGGCCATGAGTACGACAGTTGCGCCAGAGAACGAACAGGCCTTTGCTGTTGTCTTTGCGGCAACACCGGTAGCCACCACGAAATCAGGCTGCGGAGCCGCTTCCCCTACCCGCTGACCTGCGGCGATGTGTTCCGGGGGCTCGACGGGAACCTCGCCGGCAACGTTGAAGGCCCCGACGCGAGTTTCAGCGACACCAGCGGCACTGGCGGATGCGCTCGTGACCCCGAGGATCGCCGCCAGGGCAACGAGGAGCGCCCCGAAGAGCCCCCGGCCAGCGCCCCGAATCAGCAGGTCAAGCATTCTAGTCCAGGTTGAGAAAGGCATCGTTGTCCCAGTAGTAGCGGACAGCCCGCCGCAACACTTCCGGAGTCACGGTGGGGTCTTGTGCGATCGCGTTGGCGACGATCTGAACGAGGTCGCCGCCGACTATGCAATCGGTCATCCCGGCTTGCGCCGCGGGCGTCGGGACCTCGTCGTCATCGTCCTCCCAGTCGTCTTCAGTGGTGATGACAACGGGTTCCGCGCCGCTCGTCGGCAGGTCCGCGAAGCAAACGTAGGCATCAACCGCAAGCTCCTCGGGTCCCAAGATCACTGCGTCCCAGGTTGATTCGAGCATCAGCGTCCTCCACCCCACAGCGCCATGCCGCCCACGCCGCCTGGGTGGAGCGAGGCCTGCACCGACCCCGGCGCCATGTGGTGTGCAGTCGGAATCAGCTGCATCACTCCCGGCGAGGTCTGGTGATGCCACGTAAGACCAGGCTCCGCCGGCGAACGCCGCGGGTAGGCCCCGTGCGGACCTGGGCGCACGAAGTCAGTGATCCCGGGGAACAGGCCGTCCATGCTCGCCGCGTATCCAGGATCTGCTTGGAATGCCTCGTCCAAGTTCCGGTTGGCAGCGGCGAAGTGGAACTTGTCAGAGCGACCTGGATAGGCGGACGCATCCAGGCGCGTCTCGTGGGCGACTGAGTAGTGCGGGCTATCTGCGGGTCGTGCGTTTGCGGCACCACGCCCGCGCTCGAAGTCGAAAGGACACACGCTGATGACCTCAACGCGCCCGTCGGTCGTAGATGTAGCCCGCGCGACCTTCACGAACCTGGCGGGGTCGTCGTAGGTGGCCACGGCTCGGGATGGGCGTTCGTCCGAGCACACGGAAGCACCGGGCGACCAAGGGTCAGCGGCGTCGCGGGTGGTGAGTAGGCGGTGCACGGCCGGAGGTCCGCGCTCGGTGACGACTCCGGTCACAAGTGCGGGGTGATGGTGACCGTCGCACGCGTAGGTCGAGAGCGATTCCGCTGGAGCGATTGCGATGGCCTCGGTAACTGGAGCTGCCAGCAGAGTCAGGACAGCAGCGATCACAGCGGCCACCAGTCTCCCGATCCTGTTATGCACCGCCGACGTCCTCCCACAGATGGTCAGTGAGTTCGCGGCGGGCGCCCAGTGCAGTCCCGAGACCCTCGAGGTCACGAATCAAGTCGGGCTCGAGCCCGATCTCCCATTCGTAGATCTGGGTGCACAGTGTCTCGAAGGCGACGAGCCACTCACCCACATCGATCAGCGACTGCACGTTGCTGATGTCGTCTGGGGTGAGCCCAACGGCTGCGTCCATCGCCTTGTGCAGACGGACGGTCATCCCCTCGGGAGTCGGTGTCGTGGTCATGGAATCGGGAACCCCGTGATGATGCCCTCGCCGCCAGGTTCGAGGACGACCCGGATCTTGACTCCGTCTCGCACGCCTTCGACGGTGTATCTGACTGGCGCACCGCCGCGAGTGTATGCCGCGCCTGCTCGACCCGTTTGCTGAACCCACGTGAGCGACGGATCGGTCGCAATGTCCGAGACCGACTGCATGATCTTGTCGTCTGACCAGCCCTTGGGGAACCAAGTGTTTCCGGCCTCCCCGCCGTACCGGTGTCCGTCAAGGATGTGGCTACGACGCGATGCCGAGGCCAGGTCGACGAACTCGTCCGCGGACTTTGCGGCAACACCGGTAGCCACCACGAAGTCGGCCTGCGGAGCCGCTTCTCCTAGCCGCTGACCTGCGGTGATGTGTTCCGGCGGCCCGACGAGAACCTCGCCGACAACGTTGAAGGCCCCGACGCGAGTTTCAGCGACGCCAGCCGCGGACGCGGATGCGGTTGTGCCGAGCAGGATCGCCGCCAGGGCGGCGATCAGAGCAGCTAGGAAAGGAAGCACCCAGCGTGTGCTGGTCCTCGCCTGGCTCACCTCGGTCATGGGGTCAGTCTTCCAGCCGCTGACTTCATTGCTCGTCTGCGACCGCGGCCGTGTCGCCGGGCGGTCACACGTCTGGCAGATCGCGGACCAGCTCGCCCGTGGTCGTTGCCGGCTCGCCCGTGGTGGCGGGTTTCGTCGCCGACGCAACAGTGCGGTCCTCACGGTGCCAGATGTGTGGACACGATCAGGCTCAGGTCGCCCGTGGGAGTCGGTCAGCGTTGGGCGCGGTTGGCGGCGCGGGCGAACGCTTCGGTGAGGAACTCGACCGATGTGAGGAGGTCCCAGAAGGCGTCGTCGGCTGGGGTGATCCGCTTCGACCCGATCTGGCGGGACAACCCGATGAGGACCTTGCGGGTCAGGGCGGGGTCGGCCAAGACCATGGTCACGCACTCGGCCGGCGGATGCGGCCGGCGTTCGATCCGCTCGATGGTCTGGACGATCACCCGGTCGACCAGCTGCACCCTCACCGCGCCCTCGCGGCCGGCTCTGCGGTCCTCGTAGGCGGCTTTGCGGCAGGCCGGTGTGCAGTAGACCCGCGGCCGCCCCGTCGACGCGCTGGCAGGCAGTTTGGTGCCGCAGCGGGCGCATTCGGTGAGTGGCTGACGCTGCTGGCTGGTGACCTTCTCGGTGACCGTCGGTTTCGGGGCCGGGCGCTTGCGGTGTTTGCGTTTCAGGTGCGCGGGAAGCCGGCGACGGTCTGCGTCTCGCCACGGATCTGGCACGTCATCGGACTCCGAGTTGTCCATGGTTCTCAGGGTGCGCCCGTCCTCGGGTTTTGTCACCGACGCAACTGAGCGGGCCTCGTTCTGCATGACGTGTATGTCGAATAGGACGGGCGCAGATCAGCGACGAGCTAAAAGGGAGGGGCGCTGGACGGGCGCAGCAACTTCAAGCGGCTGGGAAGAGGACGGGCGCAGCTCTTGGATGGGCGGTCAGGAGGCTGCGTAGCGTTGTCGGGCGGCTTCGCCGGTGGTGCCGATGGCTTCGCCGACCTGGCGCCAGGACAGGTGCGCTTGCCGGGCGGCGGTGATGGCTTCGGCGAGTTCCTTTTCCGCGGCCGCGCGGCGGAACGCGGCGAGCTTGACCGCCATCAGGGGTGGCAGGGGTGCGTCGAAGTCCTCCTCAGCGGGGTCGAAGGTCTCGAAGGCGTCGGCGAGCTCGTCGGCGTGGGCGATCAGGTCGGCCAGGGATCGTTTGGTCATCTCGGGGTTCACCTCTTCAGATACTTCTCGCGGGCGGGGCTCATGGCGTGGACGATCGCGAGGATGCCGTGCCAGGTCACGACACCGACCTCGACCAGGTTCCCGGCCCGGTCAGGGCCGATGAACATGACCATGTCGTCGTCTTGGCGGACGTGGGCGATCGCGAACCGCAGCGCGTGCAGCATGTCGTCCTCGGCGACCCCATGACGGTGCGCCGACTCGACGATGACCGGCTCCTCGATCTCGTCTGGACCCTCGTCGGGCTGCTGTTTGCCCACGCCTCACCCTCCTCCATGATGACAAGGTTACTTGCGACAAGGTTTCTTGCCTAGTCGCTCGATCCGGCAGGCCCGCGGTTCTCTTCCTCGATCTCTGAATCAAGAGCAGCAAGCAACTGAGCTGGGGACACCATCTGCAACCCGCTGCTGCTCGAGGTCGATGGCACCAACGCCGGCCGGTCTCGCCGACCCCTGGGACTGTTCGACGCTCCGGGGAACGTCGCGGCGTGGACCGCCTGCAACGCCCTGATGCTGACTTGGGTGTAGATCTGGGTGGTGGACAGCTCGGCGTGGCCGAGCATCGCCTGGATGTAGCGGATGTCGGCCCCGCCCTCCAGCATCAGCGTCGCCAGGGTGTGCCGGAACAGGTGGCAGGCGCCCTCCTTGTCGGTCCCGCTGGCTTTCACGTAGTCACGGACGAGCTGGGTGAGCCGGTCCAACGAGAAGGGTGTGCCGTCGACGGTGAGGAACAGGGTGCCGTCGTCCGGCTCTCCGGCCCACCGGGGTCTGGCGTCGGTGAGGTAGCGCTCGATCCAGGCGATCGCCCGTTCCCCGATCGGGACCATCCGGTCCTTGCGGCCCTTGCCTTGGCGGACCATCAGGGTGCGTCTGTCGATGTCGAGGTCGCGCCAGTTCAACCGGGCCAGCTCGGATCGGCGGATGCCGGTGCCGTAGAACGTCTCGATCATCGCTCGATCGCGCACCCCCGTCGGGCTGCTCAGGTCGGGGATGGCGAGGACGGCCTCGGCCTCCTCGATCGTGAGCGCCGCCTTCGGGAGGCGCTTCTCAACCTTGGGCAGCTCCAGCTCGGACGCGGGGTTCGCGGCGACGTGGTCGTTGCGGACCGCCCACTTGAAGAACGCCCGCACCGGCAGCAGCTGCGCGTTCTGCGACCGGAACGACAGGGGTTCGCCGTTGGGCTTGCGGTAGTGGAACAGGTGGCGTTGGTAGCGGACCAGCATCGGCCGGGTGACCTGAACGGGTTGGGTGACTCCGCGATCGGCCAGCCAAGCCGACAACGCCGCCAGGCACTGCCGACGGGCACGGATCGTCGCCGGGCTGTAGCCGCGTGCGCCGAGGTCGGTCAGGAACTCCTCCACCAACGCCGGGAAGCCGTGTGGGTCTTTCGGGTCGCCCGGTATGCGCTGTGGGACGTGGACGCCTCGTTTGCCCATCAGCGACCACCCCCGGACGCGTATCGCAGCAGGTCAACACCCTCATCGACGTCGTCGGCGGGCTCGGTTTCGGGGTCCGACCGGGGGCCGACCACCCCCCGACCGGGCCCCGACCAGGGGCCGACCAAGGGCGCTTGCGCCCCGACCGGTTGCGGGTCGTAGGTGCTGTCGAGCCGGTCGTTCAGAAGGGTCGTGGGGTCGGTCAGACCAGCGAGGAACCTGCCGCCCTCGTCGTAGCTGCTGCCCTGGGCGTGTTGGCTGTGGGTCGTACTCGTCGACGCTCGGCGGGTTCCAGGTGAGCTCGTAGCCGTAGCTCCCGGACTCGAGTCGGTGCGGAACCACGAGCTCGAGGTCGGCCAACCTGGCCAGGTGGACCTTGAGCTGGGTGTCGCCCCAACCAGCCCCGGCCGCGGCGAGGTGCTCGCGCAGCTGACGCCTGGTGAACCTGACCAGATCCAGCGGGATCGCGTGCCGCTTCGCCTCGGCTGTGGCGTAGGAGTGGACGGCGGTGAGCAGGCGCCGGGTCTGCGGCGGCAACTCGTCCAGCGACTGGCCCAGCACCGCGTGGGCGAGCCGGTGCGCGACCTCGATGTCACCAATCGTGGTCTCCACGTAGGCCACGACCTTCCCGTTGACCGTCGCGGTCTTCCGGGTCCGTTGATGCTGGTGCAGCAGCGTGACGGCGGCAATGAGGCCGAGATACTTCCCGTGGTCGCGCCGGGTGCGGGTGCGGCCGTCGGCGAACGTCAACCGGTCCGCGAACGGGTTCACCACCGCGAGGGGTTCCAGCAGGCGTTGGGCGTCGCGGTGCAGGCCCACGATCGCGTCGCGCTCGGTCCTCGCCGCCAAGCCTTCGAGTGTCTGCGCCCGGCGTTGGGCTTGGTGGATCGCCCTGGTTTGGTCCCGGTCCTCATCGACCGTCAGCACCAGGCAGCGGTTGAGCAGCTCCTCGTCGACGTCGATCGCCGTCGTGGTCAGCACGATCGCGGTCGGGCCGGTGACCTTGTAGGTGTGGGTCACCAACCGACCCGACGCGGTGTCCTTTCCCGTCGACGCGATGCTGAGTTCGCCCTCCGACTGCAACAGCTTCAACGCATACGCAGCCCTCGATGCGCCTTCCTCCTCCGCGATCGACAAGACCTTGTGCGCCAGGTCGGACTCGCCCAGATAGAACAACGACTGCCCGGTCATCGCCGAGAAGCTCACGCGGTCCTCGTCCGGGACGAACCCCAGCACCGACTCCATCACCGCCGACTTCCCGGCCGCCGACGTGGACTGCACGATCACCGCCAACGGGCTGGGCAGCAGCCGGGACACTGCAGTCAGGTAGCCGACCAGACAGTTGACCTGCTCGCCGACCATCCCCACCCGGGCGAAGTCCTTCTCGATGCGGGCGATCAGGTCCGGGTCGCGCAGCAGATCCAGCGCAGCCTCCCGCTGCGCCGACGTGAGCCGGACCTCGGGCTTCGCCGGTGTTTGGGCGGCGGCGATGACTTCCTCCGCTTTCGCCTCACAGGCCAGCAGCACCCGACCCAGGTCGGCCTTCACGACCTCGGGGGCCAGCCGCAGCTCACCCGCGGCCGCCGCGACGAACGCCGCGCGGGCCCTGGCTGAGTACAGGTCCAGGGTGTCGACGTGGAACCCCGCCCCCGACGTCTGCTGTCCCTCGCCGCTCGGGGTGTGGATCGTGACGAGGAGGTTGACCCGCAGCACGTCGAAGCTGGTGACCTTGTCCAGGCCCCGGACTCGCCACCTGCGTTCGGCGAACTCCACCAGCAGCTCCCGGCCCACCACCTGCGACGGATCACCCGAGTCCACTGACCCCTCGGACTCCGCTGACTCCTCGGGCTCGTCGGCCTCGGCCGGGACGACGACCGGTGTCGGTTCGACCGGCCTGACGGCGTGGGCGGGCGAGTCCAGCCCCGGTGGGACCACCCGGGCCGGTTCGATCACCGGCGCTGGCCTCCTGGTCATGGCGCCACCCATCCAGCTCGCCTTCCGCAGGAACCGGCCGAGCGTCTCCTGCGCGTTCTTCGCCTCCACCGCGACGTCGTTGACATCGGCGCCGCGGGGCAGCTCGACCCGGAACACCTCGACACCCGTAGCGCTCAGTTCTTGGGAGAGGGCTTTGGCGCCGCGGTCGCCGGCGTCATCACCGTCGAACGCGACCAGCACCCGCTTCACCCGATGCTCGATGAGGGCGGCCTGGTGGTCGGGCGTCCAGCCGTCGACCCCATAGGCAGCGGTCACGTGCCGGAACCCTGCGCACCACAACGTGAGCGCGTCGATGATCGACTCGCAGACGATCAGCTCCTCGGCCTCGAACCCGACCGGGTTCCAGACCCCCCGATGCGGGCCGGGCAGGTAGAGGTGCCGCGGGGTGGCGTGCGAGTCGAGCCGGCGGCCATAGACCTCACCGACCTGACCAGCGCCGTCGAGGATCGGGAAGGTCAGACAGCCCCGGAAGTGCTCGTGCCCGGATGCTTTGATCACGCCCAGGTCCCGCAACCGACCCCGGACCCGCGCCCCCTCCGCAGTGCGGGAGTGCGGGATCCGGTAGCCGAGCGTCCGATCCGCGAACCCGATCCGGAACGCATCCAGTGCCTCGGGGGCATCGATCCGCCGCCGGGCCAGGAACGCCAGAGCGTCGCCATGACCGGCCAACGCCTCCGCATAGTGACCGACCACCATCCCGAGCAACTCCTGGTCGGCGGCATCCGGCGCCACCAGCGACGGCAGCTTCGCCGACTTCGACCGCGACACCGGTCCCTGTGCAGTGGACCGTGGCCCCGGCTGCGCCAACGACGCCAGAGCCGGGGAGGACTCCCGCAACAGCTCCACCGCGTGACGGAACGAGACACCCTGGGCGATCATCACCCAGTCGATCGGCCCACCACCCCGACCGCACGCCCCCAGGCAATGCCACAGGTTCTTGCCCGGCGTCACCACCAGCGACGGGGAGCCGTCGTCGTGGAACGGGCAGCAGCCAACCAGGTCCTTGCCCTGCTGGCGCAGTACGACCCCGCAGCCCTCCACCAACCGCTGCACCGACACTTCGGCCTTCAACCGAGCAAGTTCAGTCTCCGGGATGCGCGCCACCAGAACCTCCGGAACCTCGAAAACCTGTCAAGAAGCGCATACGCTCTATCTAACACACTGTATCCGATTCATGCCAGCAGGAGGCGCAACGACAATGGGCACCCCACCGATCAACCCGCCGGTCAACCTGCTGGAGCGCCTCGCCGCCATGGACTTCGCCCACCGCCTCGCCGCGGTCCGCAAACAACGCGGCATGACCCAACAGACCCTCGCCGACACCGTCGGTGTCCACGTCACCCAACTGCGCCGCTACGAAGCCGGCACCAACCAACCCACCCTCGACGTCCTCCGCGCACTCGCCGTCGCCCTCGCCGTCTCCGCCGACGAACTCGTCTTCGACCCCGACGAACGCGGCCCCCAAGATGAGAGCCTGCGGCTCCACCTCGCTGCGCTCGACCAGCTCGACCCCGACGAACGCAACAGCATCCGCGCCCTCATCGAAGGCGCCCTCCTGCGCCACCAAGCTCGTCGACTGGCGCAGACCAGTTGATTACTCCTCGGGCGCGATGAATCGAGCCGGGATGCAGTCGGCGAGCCACACGAGCTCGTTGCCCTCGTAGAACGCCGTCCCGGCCGACGCTGCTGCGAGCGCGTCGATCGTCAGGATGGTCGGATCAGCGCTCTTGCGCCTGCCTACCGATGTGGCGGTCTCGCGGTCAACGGACAGGTGCACGAACTGGCGCCCCATCGGCAACAGCCCGTGAGCCTGGATCTCGACCCAGGTCTCCGGCGCCGTCCCGTGGAACAGTCGCGCGGGCGGCGTCGCCGGACGGCAATGGATACGTCCGGGTACCGAGTGACCGTAGAGCGCCCGGATGCGGTCGCCGTCAAACTCGTGACGGCGCTTCGCCCCTGTTGCGATCATCCGCTCCAAGGCCGCGCGGTCGACGGCCTCCCAGTCGCCGCCCTTCTCGCGCAGCGCCACGAGCAGTTGGTCGACCGGAGCCCAGCCCTCCTCGTCCAACTCCAACTCGTAGAGCCACGGCTCATGCCGTAGCGCGTGAGAGACGACCTTGCTCAGATCCGCATCACGCAAAGGCGATCAAGTCCTCAACAGCTTGCCTGAGCCAGTCATTGAAGTCGGCGAACTCGGCACGTCGCTCCCACCCCGGCGACGCAAAGTCGTGCACGATCACTACGCTCCAGTCACCCTGACCCCAGTCCCAGCAGGCCACATCGTCATTGTCTTGTCTGCGCGCAAACGGAACGAGCGAACGGTCCGGATACCGATCACGAAGACCTTGATGCCGCCACTGCAGTTCCCCCCCGGCCATGATCAGCCACGGCTCTAGGTCGGTCAGGCCCAACTCGACCACACGCAAGAACTCATGGGGATACTCGAACCCCACAGGCAGAACGGCAGCATCCAGCAACTCCGCCACGTCAGTTGCCCGACCATCCCGTGAACGGGGACCCGCTTGGATAGCGGTTGCGATACATCGCACCCTGGCCCGCAATCCGATTCGAGATCGCCTCACCCCAGGTCGTAGGCGCCGCACCACTGCGCGACAGGAACCGGCCCGCCATGGATTCCGGGATCAGAGCGTCGAACGCGTGCACGTTTGCCTGCACATCGATACCCGCACGGTTCGCCGCCAGCAAACGCGTGTTGTCGAGCGACGTCAGGGCACCATCCGGCATCCGTACGACATCAATCGCATCACCGACCCAACCGTTCGCCCGCATGCTGGCTTCGATCTCAGCAGCACCGTTCACCGAACGCTGACTGAACCGGATCTCAGAAGCCGGTACCGAATTTGCGGCGTCTTGGGCCGGCTGAACCGAAGAGAACACCGTGTCCGCTACCGCAGCGTGGCGAGCCGTCGTAGTTGTAGCCTGCGCATCCGGACCAAGCATCGCGCGGTAGGCATAGGTGATGACCGCTTGGGCGACGAGCACTTCAAGGCGATCCGAAAGGCCGCGCGACCAACCGTCGACGGCCCCCAAGGTGCTGTCGGTGACGGCCACGCTGGGCGGGCCGCGTTCCTGCGCGCGGCCGCTTCCGGGTGCGTCGTAGTGCGGGGCGTTGTAGGTGTAGGTCGCGGGTAGCTGCTCGGGCGTAGTGCCCGCGGCGATCGACGCAGTAACAATCCATCCGAGGGTGGCCATCACCATCGCGATCAGGAACGTCAGCAGGCGTCTCACGAAATCACCAGTCGAACCTCATGCGACCCGCCCGGAACTCACGCAAGGTCATCTCAGCGCTGAGCGAATGAGTGCCTCGCGGTTCGACCAAGCCTTCCAACGTTGAAAGGGCCTGCTCAGATCCCCAAGCGAGACAGTCAGAAGCCGCTTTGAGACGGACACCCCTGTTGTCATGAAGAAGAAGCGATTCCAGGCCCGCCCTCCCGGAATCCAGAGGCCGCAACTGGAGAGCGATTCGGTGGAGCTTGTCGAAGATGCGGTTGGCCTTCTTCGCTTGTCTCTCCGTGTCCCACGCCAAGGCCAGCTCCTCATAGGTTGCCAAGAGTGCCTGGACCTCGCCGGAAGTCAGATCTCCCTTGTTCACTGGATCACCCCCGCCCTGATATCGCTCAGAACCTTCATACCGAAGCTGTACTGGAAGTCGAAAGGCTGACCGGACAGCCAGTCGCGAACAGTTCCACCGTTGGCGAAGTCGAGCTTTCGTGAGTAGTAGTTGGCCTTGATCTGGTTCACGCCTGACGGCACTGGGTTCATGTTGAACGGGTTGTGGATCTCCTCCGGCGCGAAGCCGCTACGCCCGATCTGAGACTGCTCGACGACGTGATCGAAGACGTTGCCTTCGCCCGGCGAGCCCATCGCGCGCTTGGCAGCACTGAACGACGAGTAGCCCTCTGGAAGCTCAGCACCTGTCTTTGCGGCACATCGGACCTCCTGAGCGGCGCAGACGGCAGTTGCCCTGCCGTCATATGCCGTCCGGGTTGTACCGCTACCGCTGACGCGCTGCGCAGACCGTGAGGCGTTTTCGTAGGTGGTGTTGATCCAGACCGGCACGGGTTCTGGGCGCACCAAATCGCCGCGTGCCCCGTGGTCGATGGCTCCGGTGCGTATGCGGTTGTCGTAGCCGATCGCCGGCGGCCCGCGTTCGACAGCATCTTCGGCGACCGTCGCGGAGTGCACCGTGGCGTCGTAGACGTGGGCGCCTGCGGGCAGGTCCGGTGCCGCCAGTGCAAGCTGGGATGCTCCAGCACCGATAAGCACAGCGACGAGCCCCGTGATCAATGACACGACAGCTTGGAGAACCCGGCTCACGTATCGACCACCAGCCGATAGTTGGGGACATCTTCCTCGCCGCGGCGGACACGTTGTGCACCCACTGGCACCGGCCCCATGTTCGGCGGGAATCCCGTCAGGCAGTTGCCGCACCAGAAGGCGAACATTCCGTGCGGTGCGTCGGGTTCGTCCACGACGTACACCAGGTGCAGGTCGAGTGCTGAGCACGTCGGGCACGCCAACCTTGCGACAGCCAGGGGCTCCTGCCACGCTTGATCGAAAGCCTCGACCCAGCGTTCGAATTCGCGCGATGTTGCTTGCCGGCTCATCGGAAGCTCTCCCACCAGGCGTTCGCGATCGCTTCAGCACGGATCTCAGCTGCCGAAGCGGCGTCGTAGGTACTCGGATACGGCATGCCCCCGCGAAGATCCTCCACGTGCACGCGCTCGTGGACCAGTGTCTTGGCGAGCTGCTCCTCGCTTTCGAAGGCTCCGCGACACAGAGTCACGCAGCCGTTCGACGCTGTGGAGCCTCTGATGCCCGCCAGCGAGCGGTTGATGCTGATAGAGAGATCATCGATCGGAATGCCGTACTTGGAGGCGACGCTGCGCACGGAACCCATATTCATCGGGAGCCTCGCTGACCCGCCCCCAGCGCTCAGAAGGGTGTCACCCGTCTTTGCGGCAACCTCCGACCGGTGGAGCGCCGAAAACTCCGCGCCAATCGCCGCTCCGGACGTCGCGGTCGTACCCGTGGTGTTGTCGACCGGCGCGAGCGGTACGGAGCCGTCGTAGTGATAGCTCGGGGCGGTTGTGGTCGCACTCATGCGCGCCGAAGCGCCGTGCGATGCATGGTCGACCGCTTTGACGTGAGCGGTGTAGTCGTCGTTGGTGGGCGGGCCGCGCGCGAACTCGGTGTAGTCGGACGGCGTGCCGTACATCGGGCTGTCGTAGGTGTGGATTGTCAACGGCTTCGTCACGGCAACTGCGTCTGGAGCCGACACTGGCAGCCAGCCCAGCAGGGCAACCGCGAGAGACACGAGCCAGGCCGCGACGCGCCTCATTCGACAGTCACGCCCACAACGAGATCATCGAACTCCGGCTCACCTTCACCATCGCTGCAGCGCAGGACGAAGCGTCCCGGCTCGAACTCCTCGACGCGCATTCCCGCGTTGCCGAGCCATGCATGCGCCACGCCGTTGTACTCCCAGGAGTTCCAGATCCGGAGCGAACGCGGACCTTTACCCTTCCAGTGGACGTTGACCTCAACCTGGCTCGGCGCAGTGTCGTGCCAGAGGGCAAAGTCAGCCGCTTCGACTCCGTCGATCTCAAGTTGGCCGCCACGTACCTTTAGGCGTAAACCCTGCCGGAAAGCAGAGCCGACTGACCGGAACTCGATCGAGATTCGGGTGGCCTCGCTCGGAAGTTCGTAAAGGCTGAAGAGTGGCCCGTTCCAGTCGATCTGGCTGGCCTGCTGCGCGGTAAAGATGGCAGAGAGGTCGGTCATCATCAATACCCCGGATGCCTGAAGGGGTCGACCGCAGCGTGATCCTGCGGCCACCGGGGGATGACGGATGTTCCACCGTCTCGGAAGGGAATCGGTTCGTGGCTAAGGTCCATGGACTCCATTCCACCCTTGTCGGGGTTGTAGCGCTGGGGAGCGCGGCCCGTGCGCATGCGGGCGAGCTGGTCGTCTGTCCACGAGCCGTACTGGGGGCTTGAGGCCTCGTTCTTCCAGAACCGTCCCCTGACGGTTGACCACGCAGGCTTGTTGCCAGCCTTCGTCAGCGAGTAGATGTCATCGCCGGTGCTCCAACCGAGCCTGGTTCCTGCGTTTGCGGCAACACGGCTGGCCCGAGCCGACAAAGAAGCGCCCTCGGCCCCGGTCTCGGCCACCCTCACGTTTACCTTCGGGTCGTGAATCGTGGTGGTGCCGGTCG
Source organism: uncultured Actinomycetota bacterium (assembly GCA_963812265.1). Lineage (GTDB taxonomy): Bacteria > Actinomycetota > Actinomycetes > Propionibacteriales > Nocardioidaceae > Nocardioides. The sequence continues at coordinate 1,055,286 of CAWEUL010000001.1, read as the reverse complement.
TTCCAAGCTCGGAGTGGGTGTCGTAGTCGTAGGTGGTGACGTTCGCCGGGCACGCGAGAGGTCCTATTGACGGCGGGAAGTCGGCTCGGCGGTGCTGTACGTCGCTGTGGTTGGTCGGTGGCCCGCGGTCATAGGTGTTCTCGATTGGCGCCTCGGCCATTTGCGAACCGTCGTAGACATGGAGAACCGCCGGGCCGCAGGGTGGCTGTGCCAAGGCTGGCGGAGCGTTGAACAACACGAGCGCAGCGAGGGCCAGAGCGATCAGGGCGCGCAGGATTCGACTCATGGTCCCGCCTGCGTGATCTCCGCAACCACCGCTCCGGACCCTACGATCCTGCCGGCGTACCAGATCCCGAAGTCTGCTCCGGGAGTCGCGTAGATGCGACCAATGCCGTCCCAGAAGCTCAGTTGTGCTTCGACAACCGTGCCCGGGACTAGCACTGGCGGACCGCTGATCATGGCTCCGATCTGGACCTCCCGCTGGGTTTCCTCCGGGTCCAGGTTCGTGAAGACAAGTAGCAGTGAGGGTGTCGGCACTGGCATGGGTTCGTTCAGACCATTGTGATCGCTCGGCCAGAGCTCAAGTTCGCAGTGGACGGCATAGGGCGCACTCACTGGATCGTCCCCATGCACAGGACGTTGCAGATCCGCGGGATGTCTGGTGAGCGAATGAACCAACCTGGACCCTCGGTGCCGGCGTTGACTGGCTCCGCCCGCGAAATGACACTCCGAGGAACCTGACCGCGCGTGAGTGTTTGTGGCCCGGGCCAGTTGGCCTTGTTGTACATCTGGCCGAGGTTCTCAGCCTGCCCTCGCGTCGGGAAGAAGTACTTGCCTTCGCCACCGAGCTGAACGCTGTACCCGCCGGTCTTCGTGATGCCGGCTGCTTCGTCGGGACCAACGACCCGCCAGACATCAACGAGATCGTCACCGCTCTTTGCGGCAACACGCCCGCGCGCGAAGGCGATGAGCTGACCGTCAGCGACCTCAGCTCGGTGCCACGTCGTAGGCGTAACCTGCACGGACGGGGCGGGGTCGGTGTAGGTGTAGGTGTAAGCGGCGGGGGACTCTCCGATGTCCGGGCGTGCCGAATCGCCGTACGACCGGCGGTCGACGGCGTTGTCATTGGCGAAGTGGTTGCCCGCCGCGGGCGGCCCGCGCTCCGAGGTGCCCCCGACCGATGGCGCGGAGTGATGATGCCCGTCGTAGGTGTAGACAGAGACGCTCGTCACCGAAGTCGCGGTCACAGCGGCCTGAGGGGCCACGAGGAACGCCGCGATTGCAGCCAGGATCAGTGCGAGGAGTCGCCTCACAGCGGCTCGGTCTCCCAGGCGGGGCTCTCGGGGATAACCCATACCTTGACGTGTGGCAACACGTCCATCACAGCGGTCGTCACGGCGGTGTTATCGGTCCGCTCGTAGTCGCTCTTGGCGATGAGGAGGATCTCCTCGTCCTCTCCGGTGCCGACGGCGCGTTTGGCGGAGGAAATGCCGAACGACGCCAGAGCCGCTCGGATGTCCTCCCGAGCGAATCGGCCCATCCGCTCGGGGCCTACCACGGCGGCACCAGCGGAATCGTCCAATGATGCTCCAGCTGGCCCGTAGGGCTCGGGAAGAGCCATTCAGGGGCACCGCCTGGATTTCCGTCCAGCGGGAGCGCGTCGCGCTTGATCACACCATCCATGCTCCGAACCTTCGCCCGGGTGAGCATCTGACCTGAGTTGACCTTGGGCAAGCCGAGTTCCGAGCGCGGGTTAGCCATGCCCATCGGGTTCTCAGGCGCCCAGGAGTGGCCCCACGGACCCGACTCCCCGCCGTGGACCCGGTAGACATACTGCTCGCCTTCGAGGAGTTCGTCACCTGTCTTTGCGGCAACACCGCCGCGATCGGAGACGACGAGGTCCACTTCGTCGACCTGAGCTTGCCCCTTGGTCGTACCCGTACGCCGCGCAACCTGGCCGAACCTCGTGGACGCGTCGTAGGTGATGGTGACCCGGTGCGTCGCCCCGTCCCGGCGCGCCGACGCGCCGTGCGACCAGCGAACGACGGCGTGGTCGCTGGTGTGTCGGTCGTATGACGCATGCGGACCGCGCTGGGCCGCAGAGCTCGTCGACGCGACTGCGTTGTAGTGGCCGTCGTCGCTGTAGGCGAGCTCGGCGTGGGCCGGCGCGGCTGCGGCCAGGGCAGCAGGTGCGACGATCAGCCATCCGAGCAGGGACCAGATGAACGCCACCGAGATGCGCACGGTCGGACTCATGCGGACGAGAGGCTGAAGACGAGTTTGTCGAACCTGGGTTCCCAGCCGATGTCGTTGCACCTGTAACGACGAGCGCCGTCGGGGAGCACTTCGATGACCATTCCGGACGTTGCGCTCTGCGACTCGTGCTCTTGGATCCCGCGTCCCGAGTCCCAAACGTTGTACAGGCGTAGAAGCCCGTCTGTGGCGATCACGCGAAGTCGAACCGAGACCGGCGCAGTGTCCCTCCAAAGGGTGAACTGGGCAGCTGAGACCGCGTTGGTTTCAAGCGCTCCCGTCGTTGCGATCCAGACGCCTTGGCGCCAGTCCGAATGCGACTCCTCGAAGGTGATCGTGAGCTCGTCGCCCTCCCGTACCTCGACGACATCGAGCATGACCACCGGCTCGTCCGATGGGCCCTTCAGGCTCTCGTTCAGAATCTTGCTGCTTGGCAGAGATGAGGTCATGGCGTTGGTCCGTTGTAGTAGCGATAGGGGTCGAGTTCGGCGTGTCGCCAAGGCCAGACTTCGCGAAGGTTGCCGGGCGCATGGGTTCCGCCGAGGTGCCGCGGGACGATGTGGTCGAGTTCCATCGAGACTCCGACAGTCGGATGCGGTGGCGGCTTCCCGGCAGCCATCCGCTCGAGCTGGGCAGGCGAGAATTCGCCGTCGAGAGCCGAGTTTGCCCGGTTCTTCCAGTAGCGCGCCCTTACAGTCGACCAGGCCGGGGAGTTGCCCGCCTTAGTGAGGTTGTCGATGGGCTGGCCTACTGTCCAACCGCGCGCTGGCGCGTTTGCGGCAACACCGGTAGCCACCACGATTCCCGGCCCCGGAACGTCGTTTCCTAGCCGGTGACCTGCGGTTTTAGGTTTCTGGAGCTCGACGAGTACGTCGACCGCGTGGTTGTGAACCCCGACGCGAGTTTTGGCTGTGGGGCCCGTAACTGCCGACGAGGTACCGGCAAGGCTGAGGATGGTCAGGACCGCGACGAGGGCGGCTAGGAACGAAAGCGCCCAGCGACCGGGGATGGTCTGCTGGGGGCGGGTGGTCACGGGGTTCATCTTGGCAGCCGGCGCGGGTCAGTAGCGCTTCATCCGGTGCGGGACGGCGAGCGCGTCGCCCAGTGACCGGCCGCGGTCAGGGTCGAGTCCCACTTCGGATCGTGGCGTTGCGGCCCGTCACCAGCTCCATCGACGCCCTCGTCACCAAAACCAGACTCAAGGTCCTCGCCAGCGGCAGCTGAGATCAGGCACTCGGCTCCCAGACCGAGAGCTCACCGCCCGGCACCGAGACGATCCTCAGACCCTCGGGACCAACGATCTCCCAGGGCTCGTAGTCCTCAGCCGATGGCACTGAGACTCGGGCGCCGTCCGCAAAGGACAACTCGAGATGGCCGTCGTCGAATGCCGCTCCTTCAGTAACCGTTGAACGCACCAGATTGAGCACGGGAGCAAGCCGATCGACGTCGCCCTCGGGAACGATTAGTCGCTCTTCGCCAGTTGGACTGGTGATGACGAAGGGCTGTTCGATCCTAACCACGACGTCGTTCTGCAGGCGCAGCGTAACGGCGTAGTCGAGGCAGAGCTGTGCGACTTGCTGCCCAGCGACCGGGAGGACCCAACGGTCGCCAGCCTTCATCAGCCCGGTCACTGGGGCCATCCCGGCCACTGCCCCATGTAGTCCTGGGAGATGTGGGTGGCCGAGGCGGGACCTGGCTTTCCGAAGACATCCAGCGGCTGGCCGAGGGAGTTGTACACGCGTACATAGCCATTCTGGTACTTCGCGGTCGGCTCCATGACCCGGATCATGTCCGCGTTGCCACTCGCGCCGCCGCGCTGGAACACCAGCCCCCTGCCGTTGTCGGCCATCCGCTGGCCCCAGCCCTTGGGGATGTCGTAGGTAACCCCACGGCCGCTCGTCACGAACAGGCGACCGCTGCCCTCAGCGATCTCGGGTCCTGCCTTTGCGGCAACACCGGTAGCCACCACGATTTTGGCGCGCGGAGCCGCTTCTCCTAGCCGCTGACCTGCGGAAACGTGTTCGGGGGGCTCGACGAGATCCTGGCCGGCGACGTTGAGGGCACCGACGCGAGTTTCAGCCCCGACCGCCGCAGTGGCGGATGCGGTCGTGCCGACCAGAATCGCCGCCAGGGCAGCGATCAGCGCCAGGCGTGCGGGCCACCTGGACGGTGGTCTCACAATCGAGCGGATCGCGTCCCCGCGGAAGCGCGCTAGTGCCTCCAGAGCTGGAGGATCCTGGCCAGGAAGTACTCGCATGCCTCGCTCTCCGCCGTGAAAGTTCTCTCCTCATAGCGCACGCCTCGCTCCGACAAGAAGACCTTCCAGCGCGGACCCTCAACTAGGAGGCAGAGTGCTTCGTGTTGCTCGCCGTTCAGACAGTAGTAGTCCGCTGGCACGTCCATGTCGGCGAGTCGTGAGGCGAGTTCTGCAGTAGTCACTTAGCCCACCGGCCTTAGGTAGCCCGCCCGGACCAAGTCAGCGACCGGTGCTGGCAGGCGGTACTGAATGCCGAGTCCTGTCTCGCCGAACCCCGGCGCCACCACCCCAGTCTCAGCCGGGAGCCGCCTGACGACCTCGTAGGAGCTCAGGTCCGACGTGGTGCCCGGCCTCAGTGATCGCATCCCTCGCGGAGTTCCTGCAGGCGACGTGAAGCGCCCGGTCTCGGGTCCGTAGCGATCGATCTGTGCCCCGGGCTTCAGCACTCGGACACGAGTCGACCCGAGGAACCCGTTATTCGCTGGCCAAGGGTAGTTCAGCGACGCGGGCGAGAGCTCGAGCGCCTTGCCGGTGTTTGCGGCAACACGCGATCGCTGACGCGACGAGTGATCCCCGTTGCGCGCCTCGGCGGGCTCCCTGGCTGTACCAGCCGACCCGCCGACCTGCGCAAGCAGTGCGGGGTCGTCATAGACATACGTCGCGTGGGTTGTAGCGCTACTCGAGCGCGCCGAAGCGCCGTGCGACCAACGGTCGACGGCGTCGTAGGTGCTGTCCACGTTGCGGTCGGGCGTCGGCGGTCCCCGCTCACTGGTGGCGCACTCCCGCGCGGCGGCGTTGACTTGGCTGTCGTAGGCGTACGCGATCTCAGCGTGGACCGGCGCAGCAGCGGCAGACTGCGGCACCAGGAGGAAGCAGAGCATTGCATTGATCAGTGCCGCGAGCAGCGCTCGCCATCTTGCGCCTCGCGAGCTCCAATTGTCTCGTCCGATGGGACTACTCAACATGAACCTCGACGTTGAAGAGTCGAGACGCGTCCGCAGCCAGATCCTCGCCGCCATACGGGGGCAGTCGTTCACGCCACCAAGGCGCACCCGGCCGAACGAGCGGACCGCGCGAAAGAAGCTCTCGCACACGCTGGTCAGACGCAGCGATGCTCGCGGCCTGCGGTAGCCAATCTTCGATCGCCTGGAGAGGTGCGGCTTCCGTCGCCCGATGCAGGTCGTCGCGCACAGTTAGCTCATCTTCGTACTCGTAGAGGTCCCCCGAGTAGCCCGCAATCACTTGGTCAACGAAGTCCACCCACGCTTCGACGAACTGTGTGGGTGACCAGTCCAGGCGAAGCCCTTGGGGCTGCACTACGGATCGGAATGTCTCGTGAAGCGTCATCGGCACACCCCTACTGGCTCCAGAAGTAGTCGACTGGATCGCGACCAGTCGGACGGAAGAACGTTCTGATGGTGCCGTCCGAGGACCGCACGCCGAAGTAGCCAGTGCTCGGATCGACGCGGAGGATGTCGGTGCCTCTGGTCCGCTCGATCACCCCGGGTCCGGCGCCACCACCCGTGAAGTCTCGCGCGGCCGCTCGGTACTGAGCGAAGCTGGAGAACTCCGGCATGTCCGCCCCACCGCGCTTGAGGGTCGCACTCCCGTTCGGTCCCAGGACTACACCCTTGACGTGCTTGGAGTAGTGCCGGAAGGCCGCTGCATTGGATCCGAAATCACCGACCCGCACAAGGGCCCCACCAGCGTTTGCGGCGTCTTGGGCTCCCGAAAGCGACGAGAGATCCCTTTCAGCGACGCCACCTGATGCACCCGTCGTAGTTGTAGCCCGCTCTACCCGCGGGCGCGCATCCGCAGGGACATAGGCCGCAGGGACATAGGTGTTGATCGACGCAGTTGTGGCCCCGTTCGAGCGCGACGACGCGCTGCGCGCCCGTTGGTGGGTGGCGTCGTAGGTGGTGAGGCCTTTGGTCAACACTGGCGGGCCACGCATGAGGTCGTTGCTGGCCGCCGGATTCGGCGCATGGTGGCTGGCGTAGTTGTAGGCCAAGTCTTCAGTCGGAACGCTCGCGGCGGCTGGGGCCGGTGAACCGAGGGTGAGCCAGCTGACGAGGAGCGCGCCGATCAGCGCACAGAGTCGCTTCATGTCGCTCGGCCATCATTCAGGCCTCGCCGAGCGAGGGCTAGGCGTCGGCGGTCAGCAGCCGACAACGTCTCAACTCCAAGCAGCACAAAAGCTGCGGCTGCACGCTCGTAGTCCTCCGCGTCGAACAGCGACCGAGCGTTGCGTAGGTGCTGCTCGCGCTCCAGCGCCTCATGCTCAGATAGAAGTTCACCTTCCTGTTCCAACAGGGCAGTTGGTATCCGTGTCTCTGTGGCAAATGCCGGGGCAATAAACCTTGGAAACCAGTCGTCGCGCACGCGAACGACCCGCTGCTCAAGCTCTTCATCCGTGCCGAAGCGCATCGACTCGGGGCCCTGCAGCTCCTCTTCCTCTGGGAACGCTCGCCAGAGCGCCACGAAAGCCGGAAGAGTCCCGCGGGCGTCGTTACGACCAACGGTGACGGAGAGCCACGCGCGAGGTAAGTCCTCACGGTTGTAGCTCAACCGTAGGGCTACTCGGTCACCGACCAATGTGACGACACTGTCGCTGGCGTCGGTCACGGCGAAGCCTGCAGTTGCCAGGGATGGCGCGAGTACTCGGTCCACGGCTGCGGCCAGGTTCGGTTGAGGCATCTTCAGTACCTCCCGAGAATCTTGAAGACCTCGGCTGGCGACACGATGTCGTAGGGGATTCCGCGGGAGTTCAGGCGCAGGAGTTCTGAACCGGTGAGGTCGAACCCAGCCCGAACGCTCGGCGGGCGGTCGGCGTCACGGCCGATGTACCGGAATGAATCCCCCTCATTGATTCGGGCTCGGAGCATTCCGTCATTGAGCTTCCAACGCTGTCGCGGGGTCATTGCCGCCCACTCGTCGGCGGTCGCGCCGAACCCTAGGTGCCGGGCTCCGGTCCCCTCGGCGAACGGCATGACCCGTTGACCCATGTTCTCGCCAAGAATGGTCGTCTCGCGTCCTGCGTTTGCGGCAACTTGGCTTCCCTGGTGCGACGAGAGATCCCCGATGCGCGCCTCGGCAGGCCCGCTGGTCGTGCCCGCCGACCCGTCGACCTGCGCACGCAGTGCGGAGCCGCCGTAGGCGCAGGTCGCGCGGGTTGCAGTGCTAGACGGGCGCGCCGAGACGCCGTACGACCAGCAGTCGTCGGCGTCGTACCGGGAGGCAGGAGCGGCGTCGGCTGGAGGGCCGCGCTCAGAGACATCGCTCCCAACGAGAGCAGAGCAGTGCTGGTCGGCGTAAGCGTGGGTCGTGGGCGACTCCGCTGAGGCGACTGCGGTGGCCTCCACAGCCGGAGCTGTCAGCAGAACTAGGACGGCAACGAGCATTGCCACGACCAACGCACCAACCCTGCTACGCATCAGCGGCGCCTTGCCACAGATAGTGGCCAGTCGCGGCCCAAGGCAGACGCTTCATGTCGTGAGGGCGTCGAAAGCTGGTGAATCGGACGGGAAGTCGTGCGGAAACAGATCCACGGTGAGGTTGCCGGACAGGACGACGACCAGGAACTCGGAGGCGGACAGGGCGAAGGTCGTCCATCGGGGGCCTCTAGCCTCGTTGACTGTGACGATCCAATCATCGGGATCCTGCGATGACGAGCGCACCCAATAGCACACATCGCCGTTGTCCGTGATGGCCCATGGCACCAGTTCCTCGTTGCCGATCTCCAGCCCGAAGGGCACTTCCTCACCCCCAGCCTGCAACTCACGCAGCCCAGCAAGTTGCACATCGCGCTGCCGACGCAGATCGAGGTTCTGGTTCGCCCCCGAGGGTTGGAGGACCCAGATGAAGCCGTCGAACGCACCTGGACCGTAGGCCTCGACTATGCGCTTGTAGTCCTGCGGTAGCCGATGGCCGAGCTGATGTTCGATATTGGTCCAGTCGAGCTGCTCTGTAAGCGCTCTGGTCGGCTGGACGAGGGCCGTAAGGTCATTGACCGGGGATGCCACCGCTAGCGCCCCCAGTTCAGTACGCTCACGAAGAAGTCTAATCCTCCGGATCCTTGGGCCCTCAGCGTGATACCTACAGGCCTGCCCGCCGACCCCCGATAGATCGGCGTGGCCGCATAATCCACAACCTGGCCAGCGTCGAGCGCTGCGCGGACCTGATTCTCGAAGCCGCGCATGACGGGGCTGTTCGCTGGGTTCTGGAACATCGTGACCAGGTTGCGAGCATCCGTTCCCGAACCACCCAGTTGATTGCCGAGCAGATGGCCGCGGGCGTGACCAGCAGCCCCACCCCCAAATCCGGGGGGCTTGATGCTTCGCGCCGCCGGTGACCCGGTGCCGACCATGTCGGGAGTCAAGCGACCGGTGACCCCGGTGGGCCTTCCGAGATCATCAAGCGCGCCGTAGTTGATCGACCCCGATTCTGCGGCGGAGGGACCGCAGCCGGCGCCTGTGGCGTCGTTGGTGTTGTGGACGAGGATGTTGGCTGTGCTGACGTGGTAGGTGTGGTCGTGGGCGACGGTGAGGTTGTAGGCCTTGCCACGGTGGGTCTTGAGGACTTCGAGTCGGCCGGTGTGGCGCGTGGTTCCGTCGGCGGTGAGGACGCGGGCGCGGTCGCCGAAGCGTTCAATGGGCTGGAAGCGGCCGGTCCGGGCGTTGTAGAAGGGGTGGTCGGTGGTGGTGACGACCCTCGTGCCGGCGACGGTGGCGACGGCGAGGTCGTCGTCGTGGACCCAGGTGGCGGTGACCCGTCGGGGGGTTTGCTTCGCGGTGCTGGGGTTGGTGGCGAGGACGCGGTCGCCGGGGCGGATGTTCTTGATCTTCTTGTGGGTGCCGTCGGCCATGAGCACCCGTGTGTTGCCGCCGAAGCTCCTGAAGTTGGTGCAGCTGGCTCCGTCGTTGGCCCTGCGTCCGGCGGTGTTGGGGCTGGTGTCGATGCGGCGGGCGGTGGTGCCGGCGTCGGCGACGTTGTCGACGCGTCTTGCGGTGGTGGCGGCGGTGGTGGGGGTGTTGGCGCGGCGGGCGAGGGCGCCGGCGTTGCCGATGGCGTCGCTGGCGTTGCGGGTGAGGGCTTTAGCGCCGCCGACGAGTTCGTCGCCGTGTCGGGCGAGTCGGCCGGCGGTGGCGAAGGATCCGACGAGGGGGATCATGGCCGCGAAGGAGATCATCGCGTTGGCGACGTCGCCTGCGGAGAGGTAGATCAGGCCGTTGATGCCGTCGGCGATCTCGCCGACGCCGGGTGCGAGCCCGACGACGTCGAGGGTGGTGTGGATGTCAAGGGGGTGTTGTTCGAGGTAGTCCAGGGCGCTGCGGACGGCGGTCTCGTAGCTGGCGACGAACTCTCCGAGCCCGACCTGGTTGGCGGCCCATTTGACGAAGGGGCTGGGCAGCAGAATGTTCTCCGCGGCGGCTCGCCAGGTGAAGCCTTGCTGGAAGGACTGGAACTGCCGCTGGGCGTAGGTGCTGACCGAGGTCCATGCGCCGCCGGCCAGGTTGCTGATGGTGCTCCAGGCGCTGCTGAGACCGTTGGAGATGCCTTGGACGATGGCGGACGCGGCCCCGGCGACCGACCAGTGGCCGGTGGGGTCGGTGAAGTCCGGGGGTGACGCGTTGCCGTAGAGGAACCGGTTGAGGGTGACGGGTTGGCCGGGGTTGCCTGGCCAGGTGTCGGCGCTGGTGAAGGTGCCGGTGGTGGGCTGGTAGGCGCGGGCGTTCATGTCGACCAGCCCGGTGAGGGGGTCGGTGAGGTCGCCTTGCCAGCCGAGGTTGATCTCGGCTCCGGGGCCGGTGCCGGTCCCTGGCTGGCTGGTGGGGTTCCCGAACGGGTCGTACAGGGTGGTGGTGGTGAACTTCCCGTTGCTTTGGGCGCGCCATCCGACGAGGTCGCCGCGGGTGTTGGTGAACGCGTGGCTGACCTGCCCAGTTGTGTTCTTGGCCGCGAGCAGGGTGCCGGCGGGGTCGTAGACCAGGGCGGTGGTGGCTGCGCCGGTGCTGGTGGAGGTGGGGTCGGTGCCGGCTCCGGGGTAACCGTAGGTGGTGGTGCCGTTGCCGGCCGCGGCACCGGTTTGGGTGCGTTGCACGACCCGGCCGAGCGCGTCGTGGTCGTAGTCGACGGTGGCGGTCCCGCCGCCGGGTTGGGCGAGGGTGACGCTGTCGATGTCGCCGAACCCGTCGTAGGTGTAGGCGACGTCCTTGTTGGTGCCGGGGGCGTCGACGGTCTCGAGCTGCCCGTCGTCGTTGTAGGTGTAGTCGGTCTGCTGGCCGCCGGTCTGGGTGTAGTCGATCTGCCCGGCGTCGTCGGGGGTGGTGTCGACCGTGGTGGTGCTGCCGCCTCCGCTGCCGGTGGTGGTGGTCAGCCGGGTGCGGTTGCTGTTGTCGTCCCAGTCGTAGTCCTGGCTGGACAGCACCGCCCCGCCGACCAGCGCGGTGTGGGTGGCGGTGTCGACGCGGGCGTCGTCGCGGGTGTAGCTGGTGGTGCCCTCGACGGGGTTGGTGACGCTGTTGAGGTTGTCGCGGCTGGTGGCGACCAGCCCGTCGGCGTCGTAGGTGGCGTTGAGATAGCTCGAGGACGCCGAGACCGCGGTGGGGCGGCCGGCGTTGTCGTAGCCGAAGGTGGTGGTGGCGTAGCTGGTGCCGGTCTGCTGGGTGCGGGACGAGACCCACCCGGACTTGGTGTAGCCGTAGTTGAGGTTGACCGCACCGCGGACGGTGTCGAGGAGACCGGCGCTGTTGTAGGTCGCGGTCAGGTCCGCCCCGGTGGGCGGGTGGACCCCGGTGACCCGGCCGGTGGCGTCGTAGTCGTAGCTGGTGGTGCCGGTCAGGTCGGTACTGGTGGCGAGCTGTCCGAGGGTGTTGTAGGTCAACCCGACCGTGGTGTTGGGACCGGCGCCGGTGGTGGCCGCAGAGGTGAGCCGCCCGGCGGGGTCGTACCCGTAGGTGCGGGTGGTGCCCCCGGCGACCCGGGTCTTCTCACGGCCGGCGTCGTCGTAGGTCGAGGCCACCTGCGCCAGCGACGGCAGGGTGGTGGTGGTCAGGTTGCCGGCGTCGTCGTAGTCGAAGAGGGTCTCCCGCAGCAGCGGCTCGGTCTGCCTGTGGACCCGGTCCATGGCGTCGTAGTCGTAGCGGGTGTACTGGCCGCCGGGCTGGCGGACGTCGGTGAGCAGGCCCTTGTCGTCGTAGGTGTAGTGGGCGTTGCTGGTGCCCGGCCCGGATGCCTGCTGGAGCCAGCCCTGGGGCCAATAGGTGTAGCTGGTGGTGCGGCCCGAGGGGTAGTGCATCGCGGTCATCTGGTCCGCGAGGTCGTAGTCCATCGTGGTGGTGTTGCTGGTCGGGTCGGTGTAGCTGACCAGCCGGTCCCGGTCGTCGTAGCCGTAGGTGTGGGTCTTGTTGTCCTGCCGGCGGGTCTTCAGGTTCCCCGCGGCGTCGTAGCCATACAGGATGGTGCCGAGCACGGTCCCGGAGAACGCGGTGGACGTGGCCTGGCCCAGGTCGTTGTAGCCGGTGGTGATCACCCGGCCGGCGGGGTCGGTGAGGGTGAGCGGGTTGGCCTCGGGGTCGTAGGTCATCACCGTGGCGTTTTGGGCGTTGTCGCTGACCACCGCGGCGTTGCCCATCGGGTCGTAGTCGGTGCGGGTGAACACCCCGGTCGGGTCGGTGACCTTCGTGAGTCGGCCGAGCGGGTCGTAGTCGTAGCTGGTCTCCTCAGCCAGCGGGGTCCGCGCCGCCTCGAGCCGGTTCAACGCGTCGTAGTCGTAGGTCCAGACCTTGCCACGCTGGTCGGTCAGGCTGGTCAGGTTCCCCACCGCGTCGTAGCCGTGGTCAGCCGAGGTCTGATCGGGGTAGGTGATGGTTGCCACCCGGCCCGCGTCGTCGAAGGTCGAGGTGGTGACGTTGCCGTTGGGGTCGCTCACCAGCCGGATCTTGCCGACCGCGTTGTAGAGGTAGTCCCAGCTCTGTGAGGAGTCGGGTTCGGTGACGTTGCTGACCCGGCCGGCGGTGTCGTAGTCGTAGGTCGTGACCCGGTCCAGCCCGTCGGCGGTGCTGATGGTCCGTCCGGCGTCGCTGACCACGGTGACGCTGCGCTGCCCGACCGGGTCGGACTCGGTGGTGGTCTTGCCCTGGTTGGTGTAGGCCCAGGTGACCTGACGGCCGGCGCGGTCGGTCACCGACGTGGGTCGGGAGGCGCCGTCATAGGTGTAGGTCTCGACGGAGTTGTCGGGGAAGGTCAGCTTCTTCAACAGGCCGTCGGAGAAGTACTCGGACTTGTACTTCTTCCCGCGCGCGTTGAGGTACTCGACCGGTCGGCCGGCCATGTCGTAGACGAACGAACGGGTCGCGCCGTCGGGGGTGTCGACCCGCAGCGTCTCCCCGGCCCGGTTGAACACCGTCTGAGTGACCTGGCCCAGGGCGTCGGTGACCCGCACCGGCCGCCCGGCCGGGTCATAGCTGGTGGTGCTGGTCGACCCCAACGGCCCGGCGGTGGTGGCCGGCCACCCCTCGACGGTGTAGGTCTGGGTGTAGGTGTGCTGGTTGGCGTCCTCCCGCGTCGCCGGGCGCCCCAAAGCGTCGTAGCCGAAGGTGGACTCGTTGCCCAGCGGGTCGGTGACCCCGGCCAGCCGTCCCAACGTGTCGTAGGAGTAGTCCCACACCTTCGCCCGGGCATCGACGATGTAGTCCACCCGCCGGTCCGCGTCGAACACCGCCTGCGTGGTCGTGCTCGAACCGTTCGTGATCGTGCGCGGCGCGCCCCAGGACGTGAACTCATAGCTGGTCGACACACCGTCGGGGTCGGTCACCCCGGCCACCCGGCCGTGGGCGTCGACCGCATAGGTGGTGACCCCGCCGTACTCGTTGGTCGCCGTCGCGGGGTCGCCGTCGGCCTGGAACGCCCAACTGCGGGCCCTGCCCTCGGGGTCGGTGATCGAGGTAACCTGCCCGAAGGAGTTGTGGTCGACCTGCCACACCCCCGACCGCGGGTCGGTCACCGAGGTGACCCGGCCCTGCGCGCCGTAGGTGTAGGTCACCGTCGCGCCGTCCGGCCCGGTGGCCGTGAGCGGCTTGTGCTTGTTGTTGAACTCGGTGACAGCCTCCCGACCCAGCGGGTCGATCTGCAGCACCGCGTCGCCGCGCTCGTCGAAGAAGGTGCCCCCCACCGGCGGGACGTAACCCACCATCGGATGGTCCGGCACCCCGGGGATCTGCGCGATCGGGCGTCCGTCGCCGTCGTAGACCACATGACGGCTGGAGTCGCCCAGGTGCTCACGCACCAGCCTGCCGTGGGAGTCGACCTCCTGACGGATCACCTCACCCGTCGCCAGCGTCACCGTGCGGAACCCCTGGCCGTAGCCGATCGTGGCGCGGCCGGTGCCCTCCTGCTCCACCCAGGCGACCTTGTCATCGGCATAGCCCGCCGCCAACCGCACCACCCCGGTCGCCGAGGTCACCGACGTCAGCCGCGACCCCGCATAGCCATAGAACTCCTTCGCGCCGTCCACCCCCTGCGCCCAGACCAGGCGGCCCTCGGTGTCGTAGTCGAAGACCACCGACCGGTTCTGGGAGTCACCCACACTCATCACCCGGCCACCGGTCCGGTTGAACTCCACATACCGGTCCGAGACGCCGGCGACCTTCGAGACCTTCCCACCCGCCCGGTCGATGTCGAGCTCATGGCCCGGGTCGCCCAACACCATCCCGGTCAGCTCCCCGGCCGGGTCGAACTCGTAGGTGGTGTTGTCGCCTGTGATCACCGTCGACCCCGCAGCAGAGGTCGCATAGTCGGCCACCACCCCCGCCGGAACCCCGCCGTCACCGGCCAACGGGATGACCCCGTCGTCGCTGAGCGTGATCGCCGCCGACGACCCCGACGTCGCCAACCCCTCCGAGTACGACGTGCGCCATCCCCGACCCACATCATCCGGAGCAGCGTCCCGCGCCGCCGAGGAGGAATAGTTCCGCGCCGCCGTGATCGTCGCCCCGGCATCGTTGACCACCAGATCCGTCGCCGAATACGTCAACACCCCGCGGTAGGTGTCCACCGGGCCATACTTCGGTGCGTAGGGCCGGGTCACCGCCTCCGGAAGCCCGCCAGGCGCCCCCGACAGCGACGGGTAGACGCCCACCGCCCACGCATACGGCACCGACTCTTCCAAGTAGCCCTCATCGCACAGCTCCTGGTCACGGTGGGCGTACACCGGAGGCTGCATCTCGGCAATGACATCATCGTCGATACATGTGCTCGGCGGTGACGGCGGGATCGTGTAGCCCCACCAGTTGTTCTGGAAAGCCGCCGCACCGCGATCCACATCGGCGCCCGACAGGTCGTTGTACATGAACGACACCGGCGCCACCTCCGACCCGCCGGTCGTGTTCACCTGCACCGTGCCGACCACCGTGTTGTGCCAGAACCGCGCCGGGACCGACTCATTCGCCACGAACAACGCCGCCTGGTCGAACCCGCCCTCGAACGAGTTGCCCACGATGTCGCCCCGGATCAGATGCAGACCACACCCCGAGTCCGCGAACCGGCTGTCGTACAACCCGAAGTAGGAGTTGTACGGCGCGGCCCGCACCGCCACCCCCTTCGCCTCGGTGAACGACGACTCCGACACCATCACCCGAGCCGACTGATCCACATACAGCATCGCCTCGCTGTTGATACACCCCGTCCCCAACGTCTCCCCGCCGCCGCTGATGTCGGTGTAGGCGATCACCGACGCCGGCCGATACGGGCGAGACGAGTTCGACGGGAAGTCCACACTCCGCCACTGCCCACGGCCCGCCGTCGACCCCGTGATCGTCACCCGGTCATCCGGCGTCCCCAACGACAACAGCTGGCCATTGACGTTCAGCTTCGCCCCCGACTCCATCTTCACCACCGTGCCCGGCAGCAGCGTCAACGACACCTCGTTCGAAACAAAGAAGTTCCCCGACACCACATATGGCGACCCCTCAGGACCCCACACCGTGTCCTGCGCCAACGACCCCGACACCGCCGTCGGCCCCGGCGTCGTCACCACCGAGAACGCCGCAGCCGGCACCACCGGCGACGGAGCACCCGGCAACGGCGGCAACCCCGCCGCCTCCGCCACACCCCCCGGCCGCAACCCCAACAACCCCACACACAACGCCACGACCAGCAGCAGACGACGCACCCGAGACCCCCACGACAGACACCAAGAGCCCGCACACTATGCAACACACCCCCCGGTCTAGACAAGACCCCCCACCGCAGCCACCGAGTTCAGCCGAGGCCGCCGGATGACGGGCCCGATCACCCGCTGCCCTCGTCCCAATTGAGGTCCTGCGGGACGTGCCGTTGACTCGCCGAGCGCGGGTGGCCGCCCGTCCCGTATGCCCTGTCCGGTGACGTTCCCGGGGACGGGGCGCGTAGCGGCACGTGGGTCGCCGAGATGATCGACCAGTTGCGGAACCTTTCGCAGCTTTGATCCCGGCCGCTTGAATCGTTGATTCCTATTGGCTATTGCCGGCACCAAGATTTCTTTCCGAATTGCTCTCTCGCCGGCTGTCTAAACCCTTTCTTTGTTGCGGCACGCATGCTACGAAGGTTCGTAGATGGGTCGCCCCTCCTGGGGCGGCCCGCACGGCATTTCCAGGGGTTCGTTGGTTGTCGACGGACGTCGTGGGGGGTGGTGGTCGGGGTGCATGGCGGGGTGAAGTTCTACCGGGGCGCCGCCGCGGCTGCGCGCGCGTATGTGGAGGCTGATCACTCGCGCGCCGATGACTACTACCTGGGCGACGGGCTCGGGCTGGCGATGCGGTTCGTCGCCGAAGCAACCGGCGACGGCCGGGTCCGGGTCGTGCGGGGGCAGGATCTGGACGGCGACGCCTACGAGGGGTGGGTGGCCGGGCTCACCGCGGCCGGGGTACCGAAGGGGCGGCTGCGGAAGGACCCGGATGCGCTGCGGTTCGTCGAGGTCACGGTCAACGGGCCGAAGACGTGGTCGTTGGCGGCCGCGCTGGACCCGGCGGTCTCCGCAGCGTTGGACGCGGCGCAGGAGCGGGCCGCAGGGCAGATCATCAGCTACCTCGCCGGGCATGCGACGACCCGGGTGGGGCCGCGGGGACGGCAGGTCCAAGTCCCCGTGGAGCAGCTGGAGGCGGCGGTGGTACGGCACTACACCTCCCGCTCCGGTGACCCGCATCGGCATCTGCATCTACAGGTCAATGCCCGGGTGTGGGCGGCCGGGGCGTGGCGGGGCCTGCACACCGTGGGGGTGCGGGACATGATCGAGGCGATCAACGGGATCGGCCACGCCGCGGTCGCCACCGACCCCACCTTCCGCACCGTGCTCGCCTCGCGGGGGTTCAGCCTCGACGCGGAGTCCGGGGAGGTCGAGCAGCTCGCCGCATTCGTCGGGGCCTTCAGCGCCCGCACCCGGCAGATCGCCGGCAATGTCGACAGGTACGAGGCCGCGTGGCGCGCGGACCATCCGGGCGAGGAGCCCGGGCCGCGGCTGCGGGAGACCTGGGATCGGCGGGCCTGGGCCGAGGCCCGCCCGGACAAGGTCGTTCCGACCAGCGGCGCCGACCTGGTGGAGCAGTGGAACTCCGAGCTACGGGACCTGGGCCACGGCGACCCGGTGGCACCGGTGCCGTTGGAGTCGACGCCGGTGGGGTGGATCAGACGCGACGGGGCTGCGGAGTGGGTGATCTCCCAGCTCGGCGCGAAGCGGTCGGCGTGGAACACCGCGGACATCCGGGGCAAGGTCGAGGTCCTGCTCGCCGAAACGAACGTGGTCGCCGACGCACGGGTCCGGATCGAGCTCGCCGAAGACATCACCGCCCGCGCCGCTGCCCGCTGCACCCGACTCCTCGCATCAGATGATGTGCCCGAGCATGTCCGGGCGTTGACCTCACCGGAGGTCCTGGCCGTGGAGGCCGACCTGCTGCGGCGTCTCGCCCGCCGCGCCCAGCAGCCCGCCAGGCGGGTCCGCATGCACGGGCGGGGCCCGGCCCGGATCGACCGGTTCGACCCAGCCCAGGCCGCGGTGGTGGGCGTGTTGGCCGGCGACGGGCCGCTGGTGGTCGTCGAAGGTGCCGCGGGTGCGGGGAAGACCACCGCACTACGCGCTACCCGGGACCTGTTGGCAGCACGGGGGCATCGGCTCGTGGTGGTGACACCCACGTTGAAGGCCGCCGAGGTCGCCGCCGCCGAGACCGGCGCCCACGGGCACTCCGCAGCGTGGCTGATCCACCAACACGGGTGGCGGTGGGACAACGATGGGCACTGGGCCAGACGGCCCGACACCCAACCAGCCCAAACGGCGCGACTCCGGCCTGGTGACCTGTTGCTCGTCGACGAGGCCGGGATGCTGGACCAGGACACCGCCCGCGCGCTCCTGACCATCGCCGACGAAACAGGGGCACGGGTCGCCCTGGTCGGGGACCGGCACCAGCTCCCCGCCGTCGGCCGCGGCGGCGTGCTGGACCACGCCATTTGGTGGGCGCACCCCACCGCCGTGGTCACCCTCGAGTCGGTGCGCCGGTTCACCGACCCCGACTACGCGGCGCTCTCACTGCGGATGCGTACCGGCGAGAACCCGGCCGCCGTCTTCGACGCCCTCCTCCGCCGCGGACAGGTCGTCGTCCACCCCAGCGAGGCCGAACGCACCGCCGCCCTCGCCGAAGCGGGAGCGTCCGGCGACCTCGTGCTCACCGACACCCGCGAGCACGTCGCCAGCCTCAACGCCGCGATCCGCGATCAACGACGAGCAGACACCACCACCGGTGACCCCCCGCGGGACGAGGAGGCCGGTGTGTTGGCGACAGCCAGGGGTGAACGGATCGGGGTCGGGGACCGGGTCGCCACCCGCCGCAACGACCCCGACCTCGGGGTCGCGAACCGGATGACCTGGACCGTCGCCGGTCTCGGCGACGACGGCTCGCTGACCCTCCGCTGCCGGGGCCGCGACCGCGTGATCCCGGCGGAGTACGCCACACGGTTCGTCGAGCTCGCCTACGCCACCACCGTCCACGGCGCACAAGGCGACACCGTCGACCGTGCCCACCTCGCCACCAGTGAAACCACCGGCGCGGCCGCGGCATACGTCGCGATGACCCGCGGCCGACACGCCAACACCGCCCACCTGGTCGCCGACACGGTCGAGGACGCCCGCAGGCAGTGGGTCGAGACCTTCGCCCGCGGCCGTGCCGACCTCGGCCCAGCCCACGCCAGGAGGCAGGCAATCGAAGCGGTCGATCGGCACGGCAGCCAGCCGCGTCACCGTCCTCGCGCTCCGGAGTTCGAGGAGCCGCGACGACCGGTCCCCGCTACAGGCGGCGGCATCGACTTCTGAGTCATGGACGTGGCTTACGCCGACGAACCGGCCGCCACTCGACACCGACCTCGTTCGCCAGCCACGCACTGAACCCGGCCGGGTCACGCGGGGCTATGTCCTGCGGGGCGGTCGCCGCGTCGATGACCGGCTGCCACGCCTCACGGATCACCGGTGGGATGTCCAGCCGGTCCCAGACCTGCATCAACAAGATCCCGTCGACGGACTCCACCATGAGCTGGGTGACACCGCGCCCGATGGCCCACCCGTAGTAGTCGATGCGCTCGGCCTCCACCGCCAGGTCCCACACCCGCGGCCTGCGTTGTTTCAGCAGCGCCCCCAACACCTGGATCTTGCCGAAACAGTCCGGCATCGGCACCGACCACAACCGCTCCGGGACGACGTACTGACCGATCTCGGGATCCTCATAGGTCTCGAACAGGACCACCGGCTTGATCGCCAACTCGAAGTCCAACACCGCCAACAGCCGCTCCACCACCTCCAAGGTCGGGGACTTGCGGCGCGACTCGTACTCCGAGATCGACGACTGCTGCGTGTCCCCCCACAACGCCAGCTGAGCCTGCGACGCACCCATCGCTTTGCGGGCGACCTCGATGACCGTCTTCGGCGGATCCACGACCGCAGAATATCGCTGATCGTCGATTGGGAGGCCCTGCACACCTACCGGGTGAGGTCGAGAACCGCTTGGCCTCACCGACCAGCAAGGAGCACCACCATGACCGCACAGCAGCACAACCCCGACGACAACCGCCGCAGGAACCTCGGCGACGAGATGCTCACCCTCCAGGAAGCCTGCACCTTCCTCCGCGTCCCCGAAGGGACCCTGCGCTACTGGCGCCACCTCGGCGCCGGACCCCGCAGTTTCAAGATCGGCCGCCACGTCCGCTACTGGCGCACCGACCTCATCCTCTGGCTCACCGAACAGACCAATCGTCAACAGGGACCCCGGTGACTGGCGACAGCCGACCGACCCGAGAGGCAGGATGAGCCATGGCCAGCATCGAGAAACGCCTCCGCGACGGGCAGACCACCTGGCGGGCGCACTACCGGACCCCGGCTGGTGCGCAACGCAACAAGACCTTCCGACGCAAGGTCGACGCAGAGCGATTCCTCGCCGGCATCGAGAACGCCAAAGTCGTCGGAACGTATGTGGACCCGACGCTCGCGAAGGTCACCGTCGGCGAGTGGGCGCAGCGATGGCTCGACGGCCAGTCACACCTCAAGCCCTCTACCCACGAGCGGTACGCAGGCATCCTCCGTCGCCAGATCCGTCCCAGGTGGGGCCGGGTCAGGCTCGGCGCCGTATCCCATGCCGACGTCCAGGCGTGGGTCACGGCGCTGGCCAAGGATTACTCCCCGGCGTCCGTGCACAAGGTGCATCGAGTGTTGAGCCTGATCCTCGACCTCGCAGTCAAGGACGGGCGCCTGTCCCGCAATGTGGCCAGCGGGGTCAACCTGCCCCGGGTGGGCAGGCACGAGCACCTCTATCTCAATCACGACCAGGTCGACGACCTCGCTCATGCCTGCGGCTACCCGGCCGATCCCAGCAAGCACGCGAGCTACGACACCCGTGCAAACGAGACCTACCGGCTCGTCGTCCTGTTCCTGGCCTACACCGGAGTCAGGTTCGGGGAGATGGCTGCCCTCAGAATCAACCGGCTGGACCTTCGTCGCGGTCGGGCGGCCATCGTCGCCTCGGTCACCCCGGTGCAAGGCCAAGGTCTCGTCTGGGGAACGCCCAAGAACCACCAGCGCCGAGAGGTCCCCATCCCACCGTTCCTCGTGGCTGAAATTGCCCGACATGTCGCGGGACGACCGGGTGACGACCTCGTCTTCGCCGGCATCCGTCGCGGGTCCCCGTTGCGCGTCAGTACCTTCCGTAAGTCCTTCGACGAGGCAGCGCTGGCCATCGAAGTGCCCGGGCTGCATCCACATCAGCTCCGGCACACCGCCGCCAGCCTCGCGATCGCCTCCGGCGCCGACGTCAAGGTGGTCCAACAGATGCTCGGCCACGCTTCCGCCACCATGACCTTGGACACCTACGGCCACCTCTTCGAGGACCGTCTCGACGAGGTCGGCAACGCCCTGGACGAAGCCCGGAGCGCAGCACAGCGCCGCCGCGCGGCCCTCCGGGCCGTTCCTGCTGTTGCCCCAGTGTTGCCCCAGCCGGATCCGGCCGACACCAACGAAGGGACCCCGTCCAGCGTCTCCGCTGGTCAGGATCCCTTTTCGATGCTGCACCCCCAACGGGATTCGAACCCGTGCTACCGCCGTGAAAGGGCGACGTCCTAGGCCGCTAGACGATGGGGGCCCGACGGCCACTCCCCGCTGTGGGACGGAGAGTGAACGTCGCCTCAGCATAGGTCGACGCCAGGGCCTGCTCCAAACCGCCCGCACCGCCCGATTCCGCGGGAGGCGGGACGCTCCGATATGGTTTCACCGGCCCACAGGGCCACGGCCAGGTAGCTCAGTTGGTACGAGCGTCCGACTGAAAATCGGAAGGTCGGCGGTTCGACCCCGCCCCTGGCCACCACCTACTGCGTCGGTTGTTCCGTGGACTCGGCATCACCCGTCGGAACTCCCTTGCGGGGCAGGTCCGTGCGATGCCCCAGCTGCTCGAGCCAGCCGACGAGGACGTCGTGGAGGGCATCGGCTCCGACGACCAGCTCCTCTGGGTACGGCAGCTCGGTCGGCCACACGACCATCGCCCGGTCCTGCCAGCCACCCAACCCACCGTGACATCCGACCAGTCCCTCGAAGGCTGCGACCTCACCCAGGTCATCGAGCAGGCTGTTGACGTAGATGTCCGGAGTCGTCTCCATCGTCGCCGCCCTCAGGACGAACTCGGCCGCCATCTCTCCGAACGGCGCGAGTGGGTCTTCGCCGACGACGACTCCGTCACGCACCCGGTTCTCGCCGCGTGCGCCCAACGCCACCGGTCCGTAGTCAACGGTGTCGACGACGACGAAACCGACGCCTGGGTGGTTGACCAGTCCGGGGACCAGCGCAGGGAACCGCTCGGTGAGCTCGGTGAGGTTGAGCCGGTGCGACTCGCCGGCGACGTACACGAGACCGAGGTTCCCGGACCCGAAGACGATGAACCGATCCTCGTCGCCGACCTCAGACGGGGCCGCTGCGTCCGCGAGCGCGGCCTCGGTGTCGTCTGACATCGTCTGCTGCCCGATCCGAGACGACGCACGCCCCAACGCCCTGCCGAGCACCGTGTCAGTGCCACTGGCCCCCGAGACCATGGAGTTGACCGAGCCGCTGCCCTCGGAGTTCTGCTGGGCGGAGAGGACGTCGTGCTCGGCCAACCTCGCGACCAGCTCAGAGAGGTCCTCGCCGTACCGCGAAGCAAAGATCTCCCCCTGGGCCTGGCCGTGGTCGGAGAGCACGACGAAGTGGTAGGGCCGCGGGGCCAGGGTGGCCACCTGCTCGAGCTGCGCCAGAGCCGCGTCGATGGCAGCCAGCGCGTCGAGCGACTCCGGCCGCATCACACCCGCATGGTGGGCCACCGCGTCGTAGTCGACGAAGTCGACGTAGATCGAGCGATGGCCCTGGAGCATCGAGTCGGAGACCAGCGAGGCGTTGAGGTCGTGGATGAGTCCGCTGAGCGCGGCGCGCTCGATCGTGAAGTCCCAGCCGCGGTGGACTCGTGGACGGATGTCACGGCGGATCGCCCGTCGCTGCTGGAACCTCTCACGCACAATCTCCGCCACCACGCGCGAGATGCTGCGGGTCAACCCGCTGGGCCGAGCCAGGAACTCGGCGATCGTCCTGCGGGCGTACGCCGTCTCCTGGGTACGCCGCACCGCACTCATCGTGGCGTAGGCGATCGGAGCGTCACCGGTGAAGAGGTTGCTGACCGACACGCCGTCGTCGACGAGCAGCCCCTGACCGTCGGAGTGGAGGGCCTCGATGTCCGCCGCGTCGGACGGCTTGTTCGCCACGAACACCCGCCCGGTGGAGCGCTCGACCCAACGGAAGGCGGGGATCTCGTCGATGCTGCCGTGCAGGATGCCCATCTGGCTGGCCGGGGTCGTCGCCGGCAGCATCGGCCGCCACTCGGCCATCCGGTGCGACCCTCCCCGGACCCAGCGCGACAGGGTGGGCAGGGTGCCGGCCCGGACGCTCCAGTCGAGCACCGGGAAGGGCACGCCGTCGGCCTGGATGAACACGATGCCGGGGATGTCAGCATCAGGCAGGGACTTGGGCCGGCGCCGACGCGCGCGACGCAGCAGGCTGGCGGTCGCGGCGTCGTCGGTTCCGGCGGTCGCCAGCCAGACGAAGCCGGTCGAGACCGCAGAGACGACCCACGAGGCGATGAAGGCCGACCAGACCGTGACCTCGCTCGAGGTGTCGTTGGGTTCCCACGCCACGAGCCACACGATCAGGGTCTGACCGAACAGACCGACCAGCAGGGCGCCGACCCACCCGAGCAGCACGGCGAGGCGAACCAGGATCGGGCGGAGCAGGAAGCCGAAGAGCGCGATGCCGATCGCACCGCTGAGGGCACGCCATGTTCCGCCGATGTTGAAGGCCGGGACCAACCAGCTCGCGACCTCCAGCCCGAGCGCAGCGCCCAGCAGGGCCACGAGCGCTCTCCCGACATCCGCTCTACGGGGCCCCCACCGTCGGTGCGGCGGGTCGACGCGCTCACTCATGCGCCAAACCTAGCGGGTCGCCACCGGCTGTGAGAGACCTCGTCGACACCGACTCCTCGTGCCGTCAGACTGGCGCCGATGACCACCCACGTGCTGCCCCCGACGTGAGCCCGCCGGGAGACTCAGACCTGCCTCGACGCGCCCCGGTCCAGGTGGGGTTGGTCGCGTTCGCGCTCGTCCTCACGATGGGCACGTGGTTCGCTGCCTCGGCGGTGGCACCGGCGCTGCGCGAGGAGTGGTCCCTGAGCTCCGGTGGCGCGACGTTGTTGACCACCTCCGTCCAGGTCGGATTCGTCGCCGGTGCCCTGGTCTCCGCTGCCCTCACCCTGTCCGATGTCGTCGACGCGACGCGCCTGCTCGCCGCCTCGGCAGTGGCGGCGGCGGCCTCGACGGCGGCGCTGGCGTGGTGGGCCGACGGTCTGGTGACGGGTGTGGCCCTGCGGTTCGTCACCGGGATGGCGTTGGCCGGTGTCTATCCCGTGGGCATGAAGCTGGCCAGCAGCTGGTACGTCCGCGGACGTGGGCTGGCGCTGGCGGTGCTGATCGCTGCGCTGACACTGGGCAGCGCGATGCCGCAGCTCATCGGTGGTGCGCTCTCCTCGGCCTGGCGCCAGAGCCTGTACGCGGCGGCGGTTCTCTGCCTGGTCGGGGCGGCCCTCGCGGTCGGGCTGGTCCGCGTCGGCCCCTACGTCACCCGGGCCGCACGCTTCGACCCGGCGTACCTCTCCCGGTTGGTGCGCATCCGGGGCGCCCGGCTGGCCAACGTGGGCTACCTCGGCCACATGTGGGAGCTGTACGCCGTCTGGGTCTGGTTGCCCTTCTTCCTGAGCGCCGGGCTCGACGAACGGGGTCTCGACTGGCCGGCCGGTGCCGTTGCGAGCACGTCCTTTCTCATCATCGGCGGGTGCGGGGTCGCCGGCTGCCTGGCTGCTGGGTGGGCCGGTGAACGGTTCGGACGCGCCCGCGTGGCGGCGTGGGCGATGCTGGCGAGCGGCAGCTGCTGCCTGATCTCGGCGCTCCTGTTCGGTGCGAGCCCCTGGCTGACGATCCCGGTCATGGCGGCATGGGGCGCCGCTGTGATCGCCGACTCGGCGATGTTCTCGGCCTGCCTGTCCAGCGTGGTGGATCGAGAACATGTCGGCACCGCACTGACGATCCAGACGGCCGCCGGCTTCACCCTCACCGTCGTCACCATCCAAGGGTTGCCGCTGGTGGTCGATGCCGCCGGCTGGCCGGTGGCGGTGGCCCTTCTCGGGGTGGGCCCGTTGCTCGGCTCGGTCGCCATGCTGCGCCTGGACCGCATTCTCCCCGCCTCCGCCCAACAATTCGTCGTCCCGAAGGAGCAGACATGACTGACTGGCCCGCGCAAGCACCGCAGATCGGCGATCGGGCACAACTCAGCCGCCTCGTGAGCGCCGAGGACATCGCCACGTTCACCGCGATCAGCGGGGACCGGAACCCCCTGCACTACGACGAGACCCTCGCCGCGGGGACGCCGTTCGGCGGTCTGGTGGTGCAGGGCGGCGTCACCAGCGCCATCCTGAACGCGGTGGTGGCGGAGAAGCTTCCGGGTCCCGGCACGGTGTTCCTCAACGTCACCTGGGACTTCGTGTCCCCGGTGCGCCCCGGAGACACGATCACCGGCGAGGTCGAGGTCACCGACGTACGACACGACAAGCCGATCACGACGCTCGCGACCCGGGTCGTCCGAGACGACGGCGTGGTGGCTCTCCAGGGCACGGCCGTCTGCTACACGATGCCGTTGGGCTGACGCCTACGGGGCGCCGGGCTCAGCTGTTGAGCCGGGCGAACATGCGTTTCTGTCGTGAGTAGAGCTTCGGGAACTCCTCGGCCAACCGGTCGTAGGTCGGGCGGGTCACCGGGTCTGGCACGAAGACCCGGTCGACCGGGACCAGACCCGCGATCTCGTCGGCGCGCACCTCCCCCACGGCCATCCCCAGGTAGAGCCCGCCCCCGCGCAGACCCCCGATCAGTGGGTGGCCGACGCGCTCCACGGTGCGGTCGCAGACGTCCGCGAGGATCTGGCACCAGAGGTCCATCCGGGCGCAGCCCCCGATCAGCCGGAGTGGGTCCAGTCGTCGACCGACGAAGTGCTCGGCCCCCGCCAGCAGCCAGCGGAGGTTGAGGGCGACCCCCTCGAGCACCGCCCGCGTCAGCTCGGCGCGGCCGGACTCCAGGGACACGTTGTGGAACCCACCCCGTGCGCGCCGGTCGTCCACGGGGCTGCGCTCCCCCGACAGCCACGGGGTGAACAGCACTCCGCCGGCGCCCGGCGCCGCCGAGGCAGCCCATGCCTCCAGCTCCGGGTACGACGCGTCCGGGGCGAAGCCCTCCCGAAACCACTCCAGGGCGCGCCCGGCGTTGTCCTGGTTGTTCGCGAGCAGGTAGTGACCGTCGCCGAGGCCGGGTACCGCGGCCATCTGCCGCACCACGTCGGTCTTCTTGCGGGGCACGGGGCAGCTGACCCAGGCCGAGGTGCCGAGTGAGACGTGTGGCTGGTGCATCTTGACGCACCCGGACGCCACGGCGGCGTTGTGCAGGTCGGGCTGTCCGGTCACCACCTGAGAGGTCGCCGGGATGCCGATGGACCTGGCCACCTGGGGGAGCACCGTGCCGACGACCGAACCCGCCCTTACCAGCGGCGGGAGCCGGTCGGCGTTCACCCCGGCCAGGCCGACCAGGGTCTCGTCGTACGCCAACCGGGACAGGTCCCGGTTATCGGTGAGCCACGCCGCCGTCATCGACATCGCCGTCGCGGCGGCGACGCCGGTGAAACGCATCGTGAGGTAGTCGACCGGTTCGAGGTACCAGCGCGCTCGCGCAGCCACCTCCGGCCGGTCGTGCTCCAGGTGAAGCATGTGCGCGACCGGGTCGGCGCCGGCGGGGTTCGGGATCCCGCCGGATCGTCTCAGCCACGTGGCCAGCACGCGCGGGGCATAGCCCGCCACCGGGCCCGCGAAGCGCTCGCGGGAGTAGGCGGCTCCCCGGGTGTCGCTCCACATCAGGCACTCGCCGACCGGGATCCCTTCGGCATCCACCGGCACGGTGCTGGCCCACTGGCCGGTCACGGCAACCCCCACGACGGAGGTGCCGTCGACGCCGCCGTCGGTGATCCCGCGTCGGGCGGCGGCGGTGATCACGCTCCACCAGGCCTCGGCGTCCTGCACGGCGGCGCCGTGCACAGCGTCGCCCCGCTCGTGCCACCACCAGACCGGTTCGCCGGTGGTGGTGACGTAGCCGACCTTGGGCCCACCGCTCCCCAGGTCGACGGCGAGGACGAGCCCGCTCACGTGGGATCTCGCGTGGGCAGCGGCGGCAGGCCCTGCTGCGTGTCGAGCATCGAGTCCATCACCATCACGATGAAGTCCTCGGCCTCGCCGGTCAGGCCTCCGGCGACGCCACCATAGATGGCACCGAGCTCGGCGACGGCTCCCGCGGCGTGGCGCTCGCGGGCGTGGTGCACCGCGTCGCGTAGGTCCGCGGCGAAAGCCTCGACGACACCCGGCTGGGTCTGCGGACGAGTCACGGCCATGTGGATGGCGTTGGGGTACTGCTGGCCGTTGAAACGCCAACCGAGGGGGCGCATGAAGTCGGCGACGTGGTAGATGTCGAACTCGTCGGAGGTGAAGGAGAAGCAGAACGTCGGGTCGCCCATCACGCGGAGCTCCCGATGCGACCGGACGGCGTCCATCATCGCGGCGGCCGTCTCGAGGATCTCCTGGGCGTGAGTGCGGAAGCCGGCGCGACCCAGCTGCACCAGGGAGGCCCAGGTAGCGGCCAGCAGCCCACCGGAACGGGACCCTTCCATGCCCGGCGACATGTACTTGCCGCCACTCCAGCCGACGATGTGGAAGTACTGCGCGTTGCGCAGCGCCTTGTCCCGGACCAGCAGCACCGAGGACCCTTTGAAGGCATAGCCGTACTTGTGGGTGTCGGCCGAGATCGACGTGACGCCCGGCACCCGGAAGTCGAAGACCGGGATGTCGTGGCCGAGCTCCTCGGCGAACGGCAGGACGAAGCCGCCCAGGCAGCCGTCCACGTGCAGGCCGACACCCAGCTCGAGCGCGAGCGCGCCGAGCTCGGGAATCGGGTCGATGGTCCCGTAGGGGTAGTTCCCGGCTGATCCGATGATCGCGATCGTCTGGTCGTCGACGGAGGCCGCCATCACCGCAGGGTCCACCACGGTCGTCGTTGGGTCGACCGGCACGGTGCGGCACTCGATCCCGAAGAGATGGCAGCCCTTGTCGAACGCGGCATGGGCCGTCTCGGGCTTCACGATGTTCGGCCGGGTGATGCCACGGGTCGTGGCCGCGTGCTCGCGGTAGGCCAGCAGGGCGTGCAGGATGCTCCCGGTCCCGCCCGTCGTCACCAGTCCCGCAGGCTCGGAGTCGGTCACGGCATCGGCATGCATGAGGTCGAGCACCATCGCGACGATCTCGCCTTCGAAGCGCGTGGCGGAGGGGCAGAGATCCCGCTGCAGCGCGTTCACGTGAGCGAACCGACCGAAGGCTTCGGTGAGGAACTCATAGTGGTCGTGGTCGCCGCAGTACATCGTTCCGGAGATCTTCCCGGTCTCCCAGACGGCGTCCTCCTCGGCCGCCATCGTCGCGAGCTCCGCGAGCACCTCGGCACGAGGACGGCCGGTGGTGGGGAAGGTTCGGTTCACCGGGAACCGGTCGGCGTACGGGTAGTCGGACATCGCACCTCCGGGCTGCGTCGAGCTGAGCGTCGCACCCATCCTGCCCGGCGCCGGATGAGGCGGGATACTCAGGTCCGGCTGAGGCGGGTCACGCTCCCCGAAGCGATCCACAGGGTCGAGACTCGGAGTATGAGCACGTACGCCGACCCGCGCCGCTGCCCCGACTGCGGCGGCGCGCTTCCTCAGAGCCCGTCATCGTGCCCCGTCTGTGGTCTCACCCTGACCGGCCCCGTCGCCGCCGAGCTGTACCGCACGTTGCTCAGCGCCGACCAGTTGCTGGCCCGGCTCCGCCAGCCGCTACCCGCCCAGCTCGACCGGTCCGGCGACGCCCCGCCGGCGCCGGAGCCCGGCTCCGTGAGCCTGATGGAGGAACCCGCGCAGCAGGCGTCACAACGCCGGCCCCCCGCCTCTCGCTTGCGACTGTCCGGGGCGTCCGTGCCCAAGATCCTGCTGACCCTGGGCGCCCTGTGCCTCCTGGTCGCGGCGGTCGTCTTCCTGGCCGTGGCGTGGTCCTGGCTCGGCGTGGGAGGGCGCACGGCGGTGCTGGTGCTGTTCACGGCGGCCGCCGGCACCCTGGCCTGGTGGCTCGGCAACCGCGGCCTGCGGATCGCAGGCGAGGCGCTCAGCGTGGTGGCCTTCGGGCTGCTCGCGCTCGACGTGCTCGGCGCCGACAACGCCGGCTGGCTGGGTCAGCTGTCGTCCTCGGGCCTGACCGCAGCGGTCGGCCTGACCCTGGGAGCCGCAGGGCTTCTCGCGGCAGGCCTCAGCCGAGTCGAGCACCGCCTCGTCGCGCCCCAGCTGGTCGCAGCTCTGGGCGTCTGGCTGGTCCCCCTCGGAGTCGCCGGCACCACCGAGCACGACGAACTGGTCTTCGTCCTGGCGGTGGCGGCCAGCGCCGGGATGGCGGCCGGGGCGCACCGGCGTCAGTTCACTCTGCTGGCGGGGCTCCTCGCGGCTGTGGCCGCCACGTGGTGGCTCGCCCTGGCCACCTCCGGTCTCATCCGGCTGGCCGACCACCCCTCGGTGAACGACGTCTGGCTGCACGCGGACGCGTGGCCGGCACTGGCCGCGGCAGCATTCGCAGGAGTCGCGGCCTGGCTGCTGCGACGCCTCGCCGTGCTCCCGCAAGCGTGCGCCTCGGCGGCGGCGGTCCTGGTGGCGCTCACGGTGGCCGCACCGGTCATCGACGAGACCGCCACGCGCGCCGTCGCCGTCCTGCTCGCGCTCACAGTGGTCGCTGCGTTGGCGACGTTCCCGGTCGCGCGCTCGTGGCGGTCCACGACCGTGGCGCCCATGCTGGTCCTCTTCACCGCCCCTGTCGTCGTCGCCCTGACCGTGACCACCGAGGTGCTGGACTCCGTGACCGGCCTCAGCAGCATCTGGGGGTCCGGCGCCGGTGTGCGTCTCCCCGCCCCCGACCTGTCGGCGGAGCCGATCGTGCCCGTAGCGGTCGCGGCCGTGGGAGCCCTCGTGGTGGCGGCGCTGGCCGCGCTGTCGACCGACCGGCCCGGCTCCTTCGCCCGGGAGCACGCCGTCACGCTCGGCGGCGGGGTCGCGGCCGCCGGACTCGTCACCGCGGCCGCCTACGGTGGGCCGCTGGCGACGCTACCGCTGGGGCTGGCCGCGGTCAGTCTGGCGATGGTCCTGCTCGCGGGCACGTCGTCGGTGCGCGCGGGCGTGGCGGCCACCGTGCTGGCGACGGGGGTCGCGCTGGTCGCGACCTGGTCGTCGCTACCCAGCGCCGGGCTCACCCTGCTGACCCTGGCGCTGGTCGCGGCTGCCAGCGCATGGGTGGCGTTCCGCGGCTCGACCGGTTCCTTGCGCGTGCTCGGCAGCGCGACGACCGTCGTGGTCCTGGCCGGGGTCGCCTGGACCGTCGGCGAGCTGGTGGGGGTCGACGTGCCCTGGCGCGCGACGCTCGTGATCATCCTGGTGGGCGGAGTGGCCGTGGCACTCCCACACGTCGAGTGGGAAGCGCCCGCGGGGGTCTGCGCCGTCCTGGCCGTGGCGGGTTCGATGGCAGTCGGCGCGAACCGGTTCCCGCAGGAGACCCTGGCCCCGCTCGCGCTGATGCTGACGGTGGCCGGTGCCCTCGTGACCGCGACCTCGCTGGTGCATCCCACGCGCCGGCTCGCGGGCTGGCTCGGGGGGCTGCTGCTGGCCATGGCGACCTGGGTGCGCCTCTACGACCTCGGCATCGAGACACCCGAGCTCTACACCTTGCCCAGCGCGGTCGCCCTGTGCCTGGTGGGTCTGCAGCGGCTCCGCCGCGACGAGACCGCCGCCACGCTGACCTCACTCGCGCCGGGCCTCGTCCTGGCCACGGTGCCGTCGCTGGTCCGGGTCGCCGTGGCGGAGCCTGTCTCGCCGCGGGCTCTGCTGCTGGGGCTCGGCTGCCTGGCGCTCGTGCTGGCCGGGGTCCGCCTGCGGTGGACGGCGCCGGTGGTCGTGGGCGGGGCGGTCGGCGCACTCCTGGTGATCTGCGAGCTCGGGCCGTACGCCGCACAGCTGCCGCCGTGGCTGCTGATCGCACTCGCCGGGACGACCCTCACGGTCGTCGGCGTGACGTGGGAGTCGCGGATGCGCGAGATGAGGGGCGCTGCCAGCTATCTCGCGCACCTGAGGTGAAGGGCCGAGAGCTTCGGCCCGAGCCCCGGTGCGGCCCCCATATACCGCACCCGGACCCGTCAACGTTCCCGAGTCCGTCAGCCTTGGGCCGGGGGCCACCGGAGCCGGCCCCGTGTCCAAAGTTGCGCTCAGCGTGCCACGGAATCCGTTGCTCGACCAAGGAAACTCTCGCGGCGGTCTAGTCCGGTGCCGGGCAGCCGGATCAGGGCGCGTCCGAGCGCCGAGAGACCGCGAGTCGGCCGGTCGGAATGGCCAGTCGGAAACCCCCGTCCGGGGGCGTGCCGGGACGCGTCAGTCGCGCTGCGGGTCCGGGTATCCGGACCACTCGTCGTCGGGGTCGGAGTCGGACTCGACTACGCCCACGTCGTCGGTGTCGCCATGCAGCTCGCGCGCCAGTGCCCCGAAGTCCGTCTCATGCGTGCGGTACTTCAGGTCGCGGGCGACCTTCGTCTGCTTCGCTTTTGCTCGGCCGCGCCCCATAGGGTCGACCCCCTCGCACTTGGCCGGGGTCCGCGCAAGGGCGGCGCCCGGTCGGATTGGTCAGTTTCTCGTGGGTGCAACGCTACCTGCTCCCCGGCTGTTCCCGCACACCCGGCACGGGATTTGGTCACACCAGGTGCGCGATATTCACCTCCGGCCCCCGGACGCGACCCTCACCAGCCGGAGTGCTGGCCGACCAGGCGGACCTCGCCACGGTCGGCGTTCTCTGCCATGGACACCTCGCCGGCCACCCACGCATGCACGTCGTGCTCCGCCAGCGTGCGCAGTGCGGCGTCCACGTCGTCCGCCGGGGTGAGGGCGACCATGCCGACGCCGCAGTTGAGCGTGCGCTCGAGATCGGCCTGGGGCACGCGTCCGACGCCACGCACCAGGTCGAAGACGGGCGCCGGCGTCCAGGTGGCTCGGTCGATGGTGACGGTGAGCTCCTCGGGCAGCACCCGGGCGAGGTTGGCCGCGAGGCCGCCCCCGGTGATGTGCGACATCGCGTGGGTGTCCGTCGCCGAGGCCAGCGCGAGACAGGCCCGGGCGTAGACCCGGGTGGGCTCGAGCAGCTCCTCACCGAGGGTGCGTCCGAGCTCGGGCACGTCACGCTCGAGCGACCAGGCGGCCCCCACCTCGGAGAGCAGCACATGCCGGACCAGGGAGTAGCCGTTGGCGTGCAGGCCGCTGGACGCCATGGCAACCACCACGTCCCCAGGCCGGACCCGCCCGGGACCGAGCAGTCGGTCCGCCTCCACCACGCCGGTCGTCGCGCCCGCGACGTCGTACTCGTCGGGATCGAGGAGCCCCGGGTGCTCGGCGGTCTCGCCTCCGATCAAGGCGCAGCCGGCCTCCACGCACGCCTCGGCGATCCCCTTGACGATCGCCGCGATCCGCTCGGGTACGACGCGCCCGGTGGCGATGTAGTCGGTCAGGAACAGGGGCTCGGCACCACACACGACCAGGTCGTCCACGAGCATCCCGACGAGGTCGAAGCCGATCGTGTCGTGCCGGTCCAGGGCCTGGGCGATGGCGACCTTGGTGCCGACGCCATCGGCCGAGGTGGCGAGCAGCGGGCGGTCATAGGCCTTGAGCGCCGAAGCGTCGAAGAGACCAGCGAAACCGCCGATCCCCCCGATCATCTCCGGGCGGCGCGCCTTCTCCACCCAGGTGCGCATCAGCTCGACGGCACGGTCTCCTGCGTCGATGGAGACGCCCGCGTCGGCGTACGCGTCGGTGAGGCCCGACGAAGTGGGCTCCGGGGTCCTGGGATCGGTCACGGCTTCCTCGGGTCAGGGTCGGTTGAGGGCGTCCAAGGCACCGGCCCCCGCAGCGGACACGGCCAGGCCGTCGACGTCCGTGGCCGCGGGCCGGCTCTCCAGCAGGTTCTTCCCGAGGTGCTCGGGGTCGGGCAGCTCGATCGGGTACACCCCGTCGAAGCAGGCCCGGCAGAGGTCGTTCATGGGGACCGCCGTGGCCTCGACGAGCTGGTCCAGCGAGATGTAGCCGAGCGAGTCGGCGTCGATGGACCGGCAGATCTCCTCCGACGAGAGCCCCGTGGCGATCAGCTCGGCGCGCGTGGCGAAGTCGATGCCGTAGAAGCAGGGCCACTTGACCGGCGGTGACGAGATTCGCACGTGGACCTCGCGGGCCCCGGCCTCGCGCAGCATCCGGACCAAGGCGCGCTGGGTGTTGCCGCGCACGATGGAGTCGTCGACGACCACGAGGCGCTTGCCCTCGATGACGTCACGCAGCGGGTTCAGCTTCAGCCGGATGCCGAGCTGACGAATCGTCTGCGAGGGCTGGATGAAGGTGCGGCCGACGTAGGAGTTCTTGACCAGCCCGATCCCGTAGGGGATGCCCGAGGCCTCGGCATACCCGATCGCGGCGGGGGTACCCGACTCGGGGACCGGGATCACCAGGTCGGCGTCCGCCGGGAAGTCGTGGGCCAGCCGCCGGCCGATCTCCACGCGCACGGAGTGGACACGCTGCCCGGTCATGCGGGTGTCAGGGCGAGCCAGGTAGACGAACTCGAAGAGGCAGTGCTTGGGTGCCGGCTCGGCGAACTGAAGCGTGCGCAGACCGTCCTCGTCGACCGCGACCAGCTCGCCGGGCTCGATCTCGCGGATGAAGGACGCCCCGACGATGTCGAGGGCCGCGGTCTCGGACGCGATCACCCAGCCGCGCTCAAGTCGCCCGAGCACGAGGGGACGGATCCCCTGAGGGTCCCGCGCGGCGTACAGGGTGTGCTCGTTCATCCAGACGAAGGAGTAGGCACCCTGGACCAGCGGCAGCAGCTCGACCGCGCGCTCCTCGACCGTCTGTCCCGGGTGGTGGGCGAGCAAGGCGGTCACCACTGAGGTGTCGTTGGTGGAGTCATGGGGCAACCGCATGTGGAGGTCGAGCTCGCCGGTGAGGCCCCCCTGGGCCTCGACGAGCCGGGCCAGCTCGGAGGTGTTGATCAGGTTGCCGTTGTGGGCCAGCGCGATGGAGCCGTCCAGGGTCGGGTGGAAGGTGGGCTGTGCGTTGTGCCAGGTGGACGCGCCCGTCGTGGAGTACCGCGCGTGGCCGACCGCGACATGGCCCTTCAGAGACTCGAGCGTCGACTCGTCGAAGACCTGGGAGACCAGCCCCATGTCCTTGTAGACCAGGATCTGGCGACCGTTGCTGACGGCGATCCCGGCGGACTCCTGCCCCCGGTGTTGAAGGGCGTAGAGGCCGAAGTAGGTCAGCTTGGCGACGTCCTCGCCCGGAGCCCAGACGCCGAACACGCCACAGGCGTCCTGGGGACCGAGGTCCTGCGGGTCCAGGGCCGCGGTCAGGTGGCCGTCGCCACCCCTGCGGGGGGCGTTGCCGCCGGACGGTGTGCGGGGGTCGGCCACGCGCCAGAGTCTACGGGCTGGTGGGGCTGGACGCCGACCAGGCCGTGCCCGATGACCTCATCGGTCCCCCAACTTCCGGAGCAGCAGCGCCTCAGCCAGGACCACCCGCTCGAACTCGGCAAGGTGTAGTCCCTCGTTGGCTCCATGCGCCCGGGTGTCCGGGTCCTCGACGCCGGTCACCAGCACGGACGCAGCGGGGAAGGCCTCCAGGAACTCCGCGATGAAGGGGATCGAGCCGCCGACGCCCATGTCGATCGGCGTCACGCCGTCCCACGCCTCGGTGAACGCGGCACGCGCCGCGTCGTAGGCGGGACCGGTGGCGTCGATGGCGGTGGCCTCGCCGGTGTCCTCGACCGCCACGTCCACGGCGGCCCCCCAGGGCACGTGTGCCTCGAGGTGAGCACGCAGGCACGCCAGTGCGTTCTGCGTGGTGTCGCCTGGAGCGATGCGCAGCGAGAGCTTGGCCCGGGAAGCCGGCACGAGCGTGTTCGAGGCGCCGTCCACCTGGGGGGCGTCGATCCCGGTGACGCTCAGCGCAGGCTTGGTCCACAGCCGCTCGACGACCGGCCCCTCGCCGATCCACTGGACGCCGGGGTGCACTCCCGACTCCGCCCGGAGCCGGTCCTCCGGGTACTCCACGTCGGCCGCCGGCCCGGAGTGGAGCCCCGCCACGGCCACGTTGCCGGCGTCGTCGTGGAGCGTGGCGATCAGCCGGCACAGCGTCATCAAGGCGTCGGGCACCAGGCCGCCCCACATGCCAGAGTGCACGGCGTGCCGCAGCGTCCGCACGGTCACGTCCACACGCACCGACCCCCGCAGTGAGGTGGTCAGGGCGGGGACGCCCACATCCCAGTTGCCGGAGTCGGCGATGACGATCACGTCGGCGGCGAG
The DNA here is from genome assembly GCA_963812265.1 of uncultured Actinomycetota bacterium. GTDB lineage: Bacteria > Actinomycetota > Actinomycetes > Propionibacteriales > Nocardioidaceae > Nocardioides. The sequence continues at coordinate 1,020,176 of CAWEUL010000001.1, read as the reverse complement.
CAGCTGGTGGTACTCGGCGAGGAAGGCGGGGAGGCTGCCAGAGCCCACCTCCTCCTCCCCCTCGATGAACACCGTCACCGACACGGGCAGGTCGTCACCGAAGATCCGCAGAGCGCCCAGGTGCGCGACGATGCCCGCCTTGTCGTCGGCGGCGCCACGGCCGTAGAGGCGCTCGCCCCGCTCGGTCGGCTCGAAGGGCGACGAGTCCCAGTCGGCGTGGTCACCCTCGGGCTGGACGTCGTGGTGGGCGTACAACAAGACGGTCGGCGCACCGGCCGGGCCGGCCCGGTGCGCGACCACGGCCGGCGCGCCTGTGCCGACGGACAGGATCTGGACGTCGAAGCCCTCAGCCGCGAACAGGTCGCGCACGGCCTCGGCACTGCGCTGGACCTCCCCCGATCGTGCCGGGTCGGCGCTCACCGACTCGATGCGGACAAGGTCCTCCAGGTCCCGGCGTACGCCGGGAAGGACGTCGAGGAGGCGGGCACGCAGGTCGTCGGTCATGCGAATCACCCTAGTGAGCCACGATTGTCCGACAATAGTTGGACCTGGGCCGGGTGAGGTGAGACCATCTCGCCATGCCTCTCTTCACCACCTTGCACGGCGCCGCCGCGGGCGAGACCCGGACCCACATCGAGCTCACCGAGGACTTCGCTGCACACAACTACCACCCGCTGCGCGTGGTGCTGTCGCACGGCGAGGGCGCGTGGGTGATCGACGTGGACGGGAACCGCTACCTGGACTGCCTGGCCGGCTACTCCGCGCTCAACTTCGGGCACGGTCACCCACGCCTGCTCGCCCGCGCCCACGAGCAGCTCGACCGGTTGACCCTGACCAGCAGGGCGTTCTACAACGACCAGCTGGGGCCGTTCGCGCGCGACCTGGCCCGCCTCACGGGCAAAGAGATGATCCTGCCGATGAACTCGGGAGCCGAAGCCGTCGAGACGGCCATCAAGGTCTCCCGCAAGTGGGGTTACCTGGTCAAGGGGGTCCCGGAGAACCACGCGACGATCGTCGCGATGGAGGGCAACTTCCACGGCCGCACCACCACGATCGTCAGCTTCTCGACCGACTCGGTCGCCACCAGTGGGTACGCGCCCTACACTCCGGGCTTCCGGCTCGTGCCGTACGGCAACTACGAGGCGCTCGAGGCCGCCATCGACGACACCACCGTCGCGGTCCTGCTGGAGCCGATCCAGGGCGAGGGCGGGGTGATCATCCCGCCGGAGGGCTACCTCCAACAGGTTCGCGCCCTGTGCAACAGCAACGAGGTGCTAATGGTGGCCGACGAGATCCAGTCGGGTCTGGCACGCACCGGTCGCACCTTCGCGTGTGACCACGAGGACGTCGTGCCCGACGTCTACATCCTCGGCAAGGCGCTCGGCGGTGGCCTCTATCCGGTGTCCGCGATCGCGGCCGACGGCGACATCCTGTCGGTGATCACCCCGGGGACGCACGGCTCGACGTTCGGCGGCAACCCGTTGGCGGCGGCGATCGGTCGCGAGGTGGTGGGGATGCTGGCCGAGGGCAACTTCCAGGAGCGGGCGACCACCTTGGGCGCCTACCTCGACAAGGGTCTCCAGGAGCTCGTCGGCACCGGAGTCGACGCGGTGCGCTCACGCGGCCTCTGGGCGGGCATCGACATCAACCCCGAGCTGACCACCGGCCGGCACTTCTGCGAGCAGCTGATGGAGCACGGGGTGCTGGCCAAGGAAGCCCACGGCCAGACCGTTCGACTCGCTCCCCCACTGGTGGCCACCGAGGGTGACCTCGACCTCCTCCTCGACGCCTTCCGAGCGGTCCTGGCGACCTGAGAGCCGGGTCCACCGGCCTCGAGCGCTAAGCAAGCGGGAGGTACGCCGTCAGGTCGGCGCGCTCGCCGCTGGCGCTGACCCGCCCGCCGGCCACGGCGTCGGCCCACCGCAACCCACCGGTGGCGAGCAGGATCCACGTGTCCGCGTCGATCTCCACCACCGCGGGCGGGGTGCCGCGCGTGTGGCGCACCCCCTCGACGACCTGGGCTGCCGCGTAGGGCGGCACCCGCACCTCCACCGACCTCCCGGGGGCGCCGGCCGCGAGCAGGGCCAGGTAGTGCTTCACCAGCAGCCGGTCGTCAGCAGCGGTGGCCGTGCCCTCGCGGTGCGCCGCCAGTGCCGAAGCCACCGCGGCAGGGTCCTGGGGGATGAGTCGGGTCGGCACGAGCGCGAGCCTACGACGCGCCACCCTCAGCCCAAGCCGTCCAGGATGCCGACCGTCTCTCGCCACGCGTCGGAGGTCGGGTCGATGACCACGAAGTGGTCGCCCTCGACCGGCACGAGCTCGGCCTGCGCACCGGCCGCGGCCGCAGCATCGACGTACTCCACCGACTGTGAGAAGGGCACCACCTGGTCGGCCTGCCCGTGCACGCACCACACCGGGACCTCGAGAGGGAGCTGACGCATCGGGTCCACCTCGCGGTACGACGGCCCCGGCGGCGCACCGACGAAGCCCTCCACGGCGCCGCCACCAAGCCCCTGGGAGTACGCCTCGCCGAGGTCGAGGACGCCCGCCTGCGAGATCACAGCGGTCGGCCGAACCCGGCTCTTCGCCCAGCGCGGGAAGCGATCCGCGGCCGCGGTCCAGGTCGCGAGGTGCCCACCTGCCGAGTGGCCCACGGCGATCACCCGGTCCAGGTTCAGCCGGGGCACGTCGGCCAGGGCGTCGAGCCCCGCGGCGACGTCGTCGAGCGTCTGGGGCACGCCTCCCCCGTTGCCGACCCTGCGATACTCCAGGTTCCAGGCGGTCCATCCGGCCGCTGCGAGGCTGCGGGCGAGCGGCTCCCCGAGCGACACGTCGTAGAGCGCCTTCCAGAAGCCGCCGTGGATGACAACGACCGTGCCGCGCGACTCACGGTCGGGGTAGCGCCACAGCTGGGCGAACTGCGACGGGTCGTCGCCGTAGGCGACCCGTTCAGGCACCAGCCCCGGTCCGTCGCTCACGTCGTCCTCCGTTGTCCCTGCAGTGGCCGGCGAGCCGGTCGCCGGCCCGTCGTCTCCGGCACATCCTGTCGCGGCGCCGAGCAGCGCCGCCACACCTGTGGTCAGTGCGCCACGCCGACTGAGCATGCGGCCCATCATGGCCGACCGCGGCACTGCCCTCAGTCAGCAGCGGGCCCGACCACGTCGGGGTAGGGCTGCACCACCTGGAAGAACAGATAGGTACGCCGAGCCTCGGCCACGGCATCGCCTGCGCAGCTCTCCGCCTGGCCTCGTTTCGCCCACCGGTCCACGACGTCGTCGAGCTCGCCGGCAACCTGACGGGCCTCCTCCTTCGAGAGCCGGATCGCCTGGCTGGTGACGATCTGGACGCTGCCTTCCTCCTTCTCCCCACCGAAGGCCCGGTCGACGACGCCGTGGGCCCACGCCGCGGAGTTGCGGCGGAAGACCGAGACCGCGGCGGCCCCACCCGGCGACTTCTCCAGCTCGCCGAGGTCCACGCTCAGGCCTCCCGGCTCGGCGAGACGCCAGACCCGGTCGCGCCTGTCGCGGGCCAGCTCCGGAGCCGGCTCGACCAGTCCATACTTCGCCAGCTGCCGCAGGTGGAAGGACGCCTGGTTGGCCGGGAGGTCCAACAGCTGCGCGACATCGGCCGCGCGCAGCGCCCCCGAGGCTTCCAGCTCGCTGAGGATCCGGTTGCGGACCGGGTGCGAGATCGCGCGCAGCACGCGCGGGTCGTGGACGGGGCGAGTGCGGTCGAGGCGAGACACGGGGAGCACTCTACCAAAATACGCACCTACTCTTGCGCACGGTTTATTGCGCAATGTATGTTGCGCATCATGACCGGATATCGCACCTTGGCCCGCAACCGCGACTTCACCGTCCTGTGGACGGGCGAGACCCTCAATGAGCTCGGCAGTCGGGTGAGCATGTTCGTCTTCCCGCTCCTCGCCTACCAGGTCTCCGGGTCGGCTCTCACCGCGGCACTCGTGGAGGCCGGCCACCTCGTCGGCCTGACCGGGACCCTCCTGCCGGCGGGCGTCCTGGCCGATCGCTGCGACCGGCGGCGCCTGATGCGCGCCGCCAGCGGTGCCGGGGTCGCGCTCTACTCCAGTCTGGTCGTGGCCGGGCTGTCCTTCGGCCTCACGATCCCCCATCTGGCGGTGGTCGGCTTCGGCGCCGGCATGGCGTCCGGGGTCTTCGCGCCGGCCGAGATGTCGGCGTTGCGCACCGTCGTACCCACCGAGGACCTGCCCACCGCCCTGAGCCAGAACCAGGCCCGCCAGCACGTGGCCGGCCTCATCGGCGGTCCCCTCGGCGGCCTCCTGTACGGCGTCACCCGGTGGCTGCCCTTCGCCGTCGACGCCGTCACGTACGCCGTCTCCTGGGTCACGCTGGGAATGATCCGCACCGACCTCTCGCCCCACCCGGTCGGGAGCGCTCGTCCCCGGCCGATGGCGCAGGTACGCGAAGGCCTGGGTTTCATCTGGCATCGACCGTTCTTCCGGGCCCTGCTGACCTGGGCGGCCGTGGTGAATCTGCTGGTGAACGCACTCTTCTTCGTCGCGCTGCTCCGGCTGATCCAGGCCGGCTTCCACCCGGCCCAGATCGGCCTGGTCGATGCGGCGGCCGGTGTGGCCGGGATCATCGGCGCCCTGGCCGCCCCGGCCATCATCGACCGGTTCCCGACCGGGCGCCTCACGGCGGTGATCGCCTGGAGCTTCGTGCCGCTCTCGATCCCGATCATCTTCTGGAACCACCCGGCCGTCGTCGCCGCCGGCCTCGCCGGTGGCCTCCTGCTCAACCCGGCCGGCAACGCTGGCATCAGCTCCTATGGGATCTCCCAGACCCCGATCGACCTGCAGGGCCGCGTCAACTCGGCGAGTCGCTTCCTGTCCATGTCGGTGATGCCGCTCTCGCCCGTCGTCGGCGGACTTCTCCTGTCCTGGTGGGGAGGCGCCTGGGCGGTGGCGGCACTGCTCGCCCTGACCGGACTCGCAGCGCTCATCCCCACGCTGAGTCGAAGCATCCGCACCGTGCCCCGCCCGCGCGACTGGCCGCCCGCCGCCGGCCCTGCACCCCTGGTCTGCGCCCACCGGGAACCAGCGCCGGCCGTCTAGGCTTCCCGAGCAGGGTCAACCCTCTTCCTCGAACAGACGCGACTCGCGCTCCTTCGACGAAACCTCGATGCGGACCTGGTCGGTCATCCCGGGTGGAATCCCCAGCCTCAGCAGGAGGATCGCAACCTGCGCCGAGAGCCACGGGGCTCCGTCGAGCGATCGTCGCTGCTCCTCGGTCGCGGTGCACAGCCACAGCACGGGCAGGTCGTTCGGAGCGGGCAGCCAGTGACCCTCCACGACCCCCCAACCGCCGAGGGAGGCCACCAGGGGAGTGATCGCACCGTCGACCGACCGGCGCAGCTCCCGGTCCATGGTGCGTCCGGCGCCCGGCTCAGGCCAGCGCCGCCGGCAGGGTGCCGGCCCAGGCCTCGCGCAGCTCGCTGATCGGGATGTCGAAGAGTCCGTCGACGACGAGAGCCTCCCCGCCCGTGCGCCCGAGCTCGCCCACCGGCACGCCGAGGCCGGCGGCCATGGCGAGGAAGGCGTCGACGTCGGCGTCCTTCACGGTGACGATCGCCCGTCCCGCCGACTCTGAGAACAGCCCCACGAAGGCGTCGCCCTCGAGCCCGACGCTCACCCCGACCCCATGGTGCAGGCACGACTCGGCGAGCGCCTGGGCGAGGCCGCCGTCGGCCAGGTCGTGCGCGCTCGTCACCAGCTCGGACCGAGAGGTGTCGACCAGAAGCCGAGCCAGGAACTTCTCGTCCATGAGGTCGACCGAGGGTGGGGTCCCCCCAAGATGACCGTGAACCACGTGCGCCCATTCGGAGCCCGACAGCTCCTCGCGGGTCTGACCGAGGTGGAAGACTCGCTCGCCCTCGGCGACGAACCCGGTGGGTGTGCGGCGGGTGACGTCCTCGATCACCCCCAGGACCGCGACGACCGGGGTCGGCAGGATCGCGGTCTGCCCTGTCTGGTTGTAGAGGCTGACGTTGCCACCGGTCACGGGGATGCCGAGCTCGAGACAGCCGTCCTTGAGCCCACGGCAGGCCTCGGCGAACTGCCACATCACAGCCGGGTCCTCGGGCGAGCCGAAGTTGAGGCAGTCGGAGATCGCGAGCGGGGTCGCACCGGTCGCCGCCACGTTGCGGTACGACTCGGCCAGCGCCAGCCGCGCACCCACGTAGGGGTCGAGCTTGGCGAACCGACCGTTGCAGTCGGTGGAGACCGCGACACCCAGATTGGTCTCGGTGTCGACCCGGATCATGCCGGAGTCGGCCGGCTGGGCGAGCACCGTGTTGCCACGGACGTAGCGGTCGTACTGGTCGGTGATCCAGGACTTGTCACAGAGGTTGGGCGAGGCGAGTAGCCGGAGCATGGTCGCACGCAGCTCATCACCGGACTGCGGACGCGGCAGCGACTCGGCATCGTCCGACTGCAGCTCGTCCTGCCAAGCCGGGCGCTCGAAGGGTCGGTGGTAGGTCGGTCCGTCGTGGGCCACCGACCGCGGGGGTACATCGACCACCCGTTCGCCGTGCCAGTCGATCTGGAGCCGTCCGGTGTCCGTGACCTCGCCGACGACCGTCGCCTCGACGTCCCACTTCGCGCAGATCTCCAGGAACGCCGCGACGTCGTCCGGCTCGACCACCGCCATCATCCGTTCCTGGGACTCGCTCATGAGGATCTCCTCCGGCGCCAGCGTCGAGTCGCGCAGCGGCACGGTGTCCAGCTCGACGTGCATGCCGCCGTCCCCGGCACTGGCCAGCTCCGAGGTGGCGCACGACAGGCCGGCACCGCCCAGATCCTGGATGCCGGAGACCAGACCGGCGGCGAAGAGCTCGAGTGTGCACTCGATCAGGAGCTTCTCCATGAAGGGGTCCCCGACCTGGACACTGGGTCGCTTGGCGGGGCCGCCCGCATCGAAGGTCTCGCTGGCCAGCACGCTCACGCCGCCGATGCCGTCACCGCCGGTGCGAGCGCCGTACAGGATGACCTTGTTGCCGGTCCCCGAAGCCTTGGCCAGGTGCAGGTCCTCGTGCCTCAGCACGCCGACACACAGCGCGTTCACCAGGGGGTTGCCGAGGTAGGACTCGTCGAAGACGGCCTCGCCGCCGATGTTGGGCAGTCCCAGGCAGTTGCCATAGCCGCCTACGCCCGCCACGATCCCCGGCAGCACTCGCAGGGTGTCGGCGGCGTCCAGCGGGCCGAAGCGCAGCGGATCCATCACCGCCACGGGGCGCGCACCCATGGCCAGGATGTCGCGCACGATGCCACCCACACCGGTCGCCGCGCCCTGGTACGGCTCGACGTACGACGGATGGTTGTGGCTCTCGATCTTGAAGGTGACCGCGTAACCCTGGCCGATGTCGATGACCCCGGCGTTCTCACCGATACCGGCCAGCATGGTGCCGACCGGGGTCTCCTGCGGGATCTCCGAGAACTGCTTGAGATGCACCTTGGAGGACTTGTAGGAGCAGTGCTCGCTCCACATGACCGAGTACATGGCGAGCTCGCTGCTGGTGGGCCGGCGCCCGAGGATCTCGCGGATCCGGTCGTACTCGTCGGCCTTGAGCCCGAGGTCGGGCCAGGGCTGGTCCCGGTGCGGGTCGGCCTCGGCCGTCGCGACGGTGTCGAGCTGCGGACGTGCGGGGGTCTCGGCCACGACGCCAATCTACCGGCGGCCTCGCGCCGCCTGCAGGCGGCACACGAGGGCACCCACAGCCCTCGGCTCGTGCGTCGCCACCGGCTCCCGGATTCCCACCCGCGGAGGTGCAGCCGATGAAGAAGCAAGGGCGGTCAGAGCCACTGCCCACCGCTCCCACGGTGGCAAACCTGTGACGGATGGGATCTGTGGGGTTATCGTTATCCTTTCCCCGAGCCCCCGACTTCCCCCGACGTGGAGCACGCATGCCCCCCTTCCGACGTACGCCCCGCGGTGACGCGCCCCGGTCCCGCCGACGCGCACGCGCTGCCGCGGCCGTGGTCTCCCTCGCCCTCGTACTCGCGCCGGGCGCGGCACCGTCCGCCACCGCCAGTGACATCGTGACCCCCGGCAACTTCACCGGCTACGGCTTCGACCAGTGTCTGGCACCGACCCAGACCGCCATGAACCGCTGGCTGAACTACTCGCCCTTCCTGGCCGTCGGCATCTACATCTCGGGTGACTCGCGCGCCTGCCGAGTCCAGCCGAACCTGTCGAGGACCTGGGTCGACACCCAGCTCCGCAGGGGCTGGCGACTCCTGCCCATCACCCTCGGCCCCCAGGCGTCCTGCCAGCCCCGCTTCCCGCGCTACGGCGACGACGAGACGATCAAGCCGCGACCGGGGGCCAACGGCAACTACGCCGCGGCCGGCAGGCAGGGGCGTGACGAGGCCATCAAGAGCGTGGCAGCGGCCAGTGCCCTCGGGATCAAGCAGGGCAGCACGCTGTGGTACGACCTCGAGGGCTTCGACTCGACCAAGCAACGCTGTCGCGAGTCGGCGCTGCGCTTCCTCAGCGGCTGGACCTGGAAGCTCCGCCAGCTCGGGTGGGTCTCCGGTGTCTACTCCAGTGCGGGCTCGGGCATCAAGATGCTCGACGACGCACGGGTGAATCGGCCCGACGCGTTCAACCTGCCCGATCGCATCTGGATCGCGCGCTGGGACGGTCTGGCCAACACCTCCACGTCGTACATCCGCCCGGACGGCTGGCTGCCGGGAGGGCGCATGAAGCAGTACCAGGGCGGCCACGACGAGGTCTGGGGTGGCGTCCGCATCAACATCGACCGGAACTACCTCGACCTCGGTCGAGGCTCGGTCGCGCGCAGGGAGAACCACTGCAACGCAACGACCGTGGACTTCGGGGTCTACGACTCCCTCACGCCCAGCGCCGCCGACCCCGTCACGGTGCAGGCACTGAAGTGCCTCCTCACCGAGAAGGGCACCTATACGGGTCGGGTCAACGGCGTCTACACCCCGCGGCTGATCAGCGCGATCAAGGCGTGGCAGTCCTCGCACGGCCTGCCCGTCACCGCCAACTGGCGGCCGAAGGCCTGGATGACCCTGCTGTCGGCCGGCCCCCGCCGCGTGGTGAAGATCGGCTCGGCCGGCAGCCAGGTGCGCCGTCTCCAGCGGAGCCTCAACGCCGCCGGTGTGTCCCAGCTCAAGATCACCGGCATCTTCAACGGGGGCACCCGCACGGCCGTCCTCGCGTGGCAGAAGCGCGCCGGTCTCGCCCGGTCCGGTGTGATCTCCGGGGGTCAGTGGAAGGCGCTGCAGGCCGGCAAACGCTGACCGGCGTCAGCGGACCAGCGCCTCGACCAGGCTGGTGAAGAAGCCGAGCCCGTCGGTGGTGGGGCCGCACAGCTCCTCGACCGCGTGCTCGGGATGGGGCATCAGCCCGACGACGTTGCCGCGCTCGTTCGTCACACCGGCGATGTCGCGCCGCGAGCCGTTCGGGTTGTCGTCCAGGTACCTCGCCACCACCCGCCCCTCGCCCTCGAGCCGGTCCAGGGTGGCTTCGTCTGCCACGAAGGCGCCCTCGCCGTTCTTGAGCACCAGTGTGATCTCGGCGGCGGCGTCGTACGACGCCGTCCAGGGCGTGCGGTTGTTCTCGATGCGAAGGCGCTGGTCGCGGCACACGAACGTGCGGTGGTCGTTGCGGATCAACGCGCCCGGAAGCAGGTGGGACTCGCACAGGATCTGGAAACCGTTGCAGATGCCCAGCACCGGCAGCCCCCTCCCTGCGGCGGCGATGACCTCGCCCATGACCGGCGCGAAGCGCGAGATCGCCCCGCACCGCAGATAGTCGCCGTAGGAGAACCCACCTGGCAGTACGACGGCGTCCACGCCACCAAGGTCCGCGTCGCCGTGCCACAGCGACACCACCTCGTGTCCAGCGAGCGTCGCCGCCCGGGCGGCGTCGACGTCGTCCAGCGAGCCCGGGAAGGTGACGATGCCGACCTTCACCGACCCTCCTCGTGGGCGATGTCGGCGACGGTGTGGTCCTCGACATGGACCTCGAAGTCCTCGATCACCGGGTTGGACAGCAGCGTCTCTGCCATCTTCCGCACCTCCGCGAGCCGGTCCTCCGTCGGTTCACCCTCGAGCTCGAGCTCGAAGCGCTTGCCCTGGCGTACGTCGACCACGCCCTCGAAGCCCAGGCGCGGCAGGGCACCGAGCACCGCCTTGCCCTGCGGGTCGAGGATCTCGCGTTTGGGCATGACGTCGACGACGTAACGGGCCACGGGTCAGCTCCCTGAAGCAGTCGGGGGCGGGGCAGTCCACAGTCTAGGGGCGCGTCCGGGCCGCTCAACGCCCGGCCGACCGGTCGAGATCGACAACCTCCGGTGCGGCAGACTGGACCCATGTCCAGCACCCAGCCCGGCCGCCCCCTCCAGGCACTCCAGCTCGAGTTCCCCCAGTCCCTCGCGGTCTACGACACCTACCCCGAGGCTCAGCGCTCCGTGGACTTCCTGTCCGACCGCGCGTTCCCGGTGGAGAACTGCCTCATCGTCGGCACCGACCTCAAGCAGCTGGAGCGGATCACGGGCCGGCTGACGTGGGGCAAGGTCGCCTTCGGCGGAGTGCTGTCGGGCGTCTGGCTGGGTGTCTTCGTGGGTCTGATCCTCTCCCTGTTCGGTGACGACTCGACCCTCGGCGTCATCGCCGTCACCACCCTGGTCGGCGCGATCTTCGGCCTGGTCTGGGCGCTGCTGGGGTACGCCGCCACCAGGGGCCAGCGGGACTTCTCCTCGGTCAGCACCGTGATCGCCACCAGGTACGAGGTCCTGGTCGAGCACAAGCACGCCGCGGCGGCGCGCGAGTTGCTGACTCAGCTGCCCGGCGCCCTGCCGGACCCCTTCGCCGGCTGAAACGACGGCGGGCGGCCGCGGGCTGCCGCATTCCGGGGACGTGGCCGGTTTCCCGACCTAGCATTTCCGCATGACCACGGGCCAGGAGAACGCCGTCGCGGCACTGCTGACCCTCGTGCTGGTCGCGGGACTCGTGGTCCTGGTCCGACGACTGGTGACGGGGCGCGACACGGAGGTCCAGGCCACCTTCCCCCTCGTGGGCCCTCAGGCCGTGGCCGAGATCCCACAGATGCTCGCTCCCCTCCCCAGGGTCACGATCCGGCCGGTGGGGCCGGGGCAGTTCGAGCTGGTGCGCCGGGTGAGTCCGGACTGGACCGTGGTCTTCCTCCTCCTCGGCATCGTCGGCCTGATCCCCATGGCGCTGATCAAGACCGACGTGGTGACCCGCGCGTTCGTCGAGCAGTCGCCCGAGGGCGACCTCCGACTCGCCGTGAGCGGCCGACTACCCAGACCTCACGCGGCCCGCCTGCCCGAGCTGCTGGCGCCGCTCGGGATGCTCACACCAACTCACGCTTGAGGATCTTCCCGGTGGCGGTCATCGGGAGGGAGTCGACGAAGGTCACGATCCGCGGGTACTTGTAGCCCGCCATCTGGTCCTTCGCCCACGCCACCAGCTCCTCCTCGGTGACGGAGGCGTCGGCGGCGCGGATCACGAACGCCTTGATCTCCTCGCCGTGGCTCTCGTGGGGCACACCCACGACCGCCGCCAACGAGACGCCCGGGTGGGTGATGAGCACCTCCTCGACCTCGCGGGGGTACACGTTGAAGCCACCCCGGATGATCATGTCCTTGGAGCGGTCGACGATGTAGTAGAAGCCGTCCTTGTCACGTCGCGCCAGATCGCCACTGCGGAACCAGCCGTCGCGCATCACCTCGGCGGTCGCCTCGGGCCGGTTGAGGTAGCCCCTCATGATGTTGTGCCCGCGGATCGCGATCTCGCCGATCTCGTCGGAGCCCTCGATGGTCTTCCAGTCGTCGTCGATCAGCTTGCACTCGACGCCCCAGATCGGGATCCCGATCGAACCGGGGCGCGGCTCGGAGTTCGGGTCGGAGAACGTCGCCACCGGCGCGGTCTCGGACAGTCCGTAGCCCTCGAGAATCGTGACCCCTAACTTGGCCTGGACCTCCTTGATGATCTCGACGGGCAGGCTGGCACCGCCCGACACGGCCATCCGCATGTTCGCGGCGATCCGGTCGACATCGGCGCCGTCGAGGGCCCCGAGCAGGCCCCACCACATCGTGGGAACGCCGGCGAAGAACGTGATGTTCTCCTTCTCCATCAGCGCGACGGCCTGCTGGGCGTCGAAACGAGGGAGCAGCACGAGCGTCGCGGCCACGGAGAAACCGGCGTTCATCTGCACTGTGGAGCCGAAGGAGTGGAACAGCGGCAGGGTCACCAGGTGCGTGTCCGTCGCCGGCTTGGCGTCGAAGAGCCGGTTGCAGGTGACGGCGTTCATCATCAGGTTGCTGTGCGACAACTCGGCGCCCTTCGCCTGTCCGGTCGTGCCGCTGGTGTACAGGATCACTGCGGTGTCGATCTCGTCCCGGGGGACGGACTCGAACGCAGGGGACTGTCCCTGCTGCGCCTGCGCGAGCGTGGAGGTGCCGTCGTACGGCGAGGCCGCTGTCGGGTCGACGGTGATCAACACGAACGCCTCGCAGCCGTCGACCTGCTGGAATCCGGTATAGCCCTCCTGGCCCATCGGCAATTCAGCGGTCCCCTCGAAACACAGGTAGAACCGAGCCCCGGAGTCGGTGAGGTAGTAGGCGTTCTCCCGGCCCTTGTTGAGCACGTTGAGGGGAACGACGACTCCACCGGCTTTGAGGATGCCGTAGTAGGCGATGGGGAAGAACGGCAGGTTGGGACAGGTCAGCGCGACTCGGTCCCCCGGCGCCAGGCCCTGGGCGACCAGGTAGTTCGCGACCTGGTTGGCGGCGCCGTCGACCTGGGCATAGGAGAGCCGCCGGTCTCCGAGCACCAAGGCGTCGCGGGTGGGGTACTTGCGGGCAGAGTCCTCGAGCAGGATCGACAGGTTGTACATCCCGCCAACCTAGAGCGGAGCCCCTCAGCGCGCTAGGGTCGCGGCGAAGGGACGCCTACTTCTCCGCAACGATGTAGGAGACCGCGGTCGCCCCTGAGGCATCGTTGGCGGAGAGCAGCACGGAGTACCCGTTCCCCTCGAGGACCGCGCTGCGAGGCCCGAGGAACCCGCCACCCTCCTGGGCGGCGACGCCGGCGCTCTCCAGCCGCGCCACGGCCGCGTCGAACGCTGCCTCGGGGTCCAGGTCCGACTGCACGGTGACCTGGAAGCCTTCGCCCTTGACCACTACGCCCACGAGGATCTCCCCGTCAAGCACCGGCACCGCGTCCGCGGGGAAGCCGTCAGGGAGCTCCCCGCCGGCAATGACCGCCGTCCCGTCGGAGCTCTCCACCTTCACCTTGTCACCGTCGACGTCGACGTCGACGTCGCCACCTTGGGCCTCGGCCGCCTTCTCCAGAGCGTTCTCGGCGGCATTCTCAGAGGACTGTCCCGAGCAGCCGCCCACGAGGACGACGAGCACGGACAACAGCGCGAAGGGCAGGGCAAGGCGTCGAGACATCAGCATCTCCTGGCAACGAGGACGTGGCTATTCAAACACCGGGAACCCGTCGCGCGCGGATGAATCGGCGCGCCGGGTGACACTTCTCAGCGTGGCCGCCGCCTCGTGGCCAGGATCCGGTCGGCGCGCTCGAGGTCCGCACGCAGGGCACGAGGGGTCACCAGTCCGACGGCGGCGACCGGCAGGGCCAGCAGTCCGCGGCCGTGCAGCCAGAACACCACATCCACATCGGTTTCGTCGCCGAGCGAGGTGAACGCGAGCGAGAGGTACGCAGTGACCCCGCGCCACTCGCCCTGCTCGGCCCAGGCATCGCACGGCTCATGGGTCACGACCTCCATGACCGGCTCGATGCCTGCCCAGGTGACATCGCGCCAGCGGGCGCCGGCACCGGCCGTGCGCTCGTTCAGCGGCTCGATCCGCCGCAGGCTCGACTGCCACTCCGCGCGGTTGCGGGCGTCGGCCAGGTAGGAGAAGACACGCTCGACGGGGTGATGGAAGCGCACCGTGAACTCGTGGTGGCGGGTCATCTCGTCTCAGAACCTCTCGCCGGTGAGTCGCTCGTAGGCCTCCACGTAGCGACCACGGGTGCGGTCGACGACCTCGGGAGGCAACGGTGGTGGCGGGCCGCCGGCGGCCCGGTCCCAGCCCGAGTCGGGTGAGAGCAGCCAGTTGCGCACGATCTGCTTGTCGTAGGACGCCTGGGCGCGGCCCGGCCGCCACGCGTCAGCCGGCCAGAAGCGGGAGGAGTCCGGAGTGAGGAGCTCGTCCGCCAGGACGATCGGTCCCACTGCACCAGGAGCGGCCGCGGTCGGGGCAACCAGACCCCTCCCGAACTCGATCTTCGTGTCCGCCAGGATGATGCCGCGCTCCCGGGCGATCGCCTCGGCCCGGCCGTAGACCGCAAGCGTGAGCCTGCGCAGCTCGGCCGCGACGTCGCCGCCGACGGTCGCCACCACCGCCTCGAAAGACACGTTCTCGTCGTGGTCACCCAGATCCGCCTTGGTCGCCGGCGTGAACAGGGGCTCAGGCAGGCGTGAGCCATCCACCAGCCCCGCGGGCAGCGGGAGCCCGCACACCTCACCGGTCGCGAGGTAGTCCACGAGACCGGATCCTGTGAGGTACCCCCGGGCCACACACTCGACGGGGAACATGTCCAGCTGAGCGCAGATCACCCCGCGTCCGCGGACCTGCTCGGGGACATCGGTCGACACCACGTGGTGAGGCACCAGCGCGGCGAGCTGGTCGAACCACCACAGCGACATCCGCGTGAGGATCTCGCCCTTGTCCGGGATGAGCGTGTCGAGCACGAAGTCGAAGGCGGAGATCCGATCACTGGCCACCATCAGCAGGCAGCCCGCGTGGGCACCGGTGTCGAGCCGGTACAGGTCGCGCACCTTCCCGGAGTGCACATGGGTGGCGCCAGCGATCGCGGGGGCTGCGGGCAGCTCGACGTCCGGCATGGCGAAACACTAACCGCGCGAGGTCGCCACGCCGTCCCGGGGCCCACCGAGTGACCGACGGCCGGCTGCGTCGTGGCAAGGTGGTCCCGTGGCCGAGTCAGCCGAGGAGATCTATGCCCGCGTCGTCGCTGCTGTCGGTGAGGACGGTCGCCTACCGATGCCGCCGGTCGAGGAGTGGGACACGTTCCCGTGGGAGGTGGTCGACGGCAAGCTGCGGCCCAAGGTGGTGCCACCACCGAGCACCGAGGATGAGCCGCTGCGCGCCGGCGCCGGAGGCGTGGGGTGCTTCAACTGCGCAGGGGACGGCAACGCGGTCCGCATCTGGGAGAACGACCGCTGGAAGCTCACGCACCCGCCCAAGCCCGGTGGGCTGCCGCTGGTCATGTGGCTGGTGGCCAAGGACCACCTGGACTTCCCGGAGATGAACGACGAGCTGGCCTCGGAGTACGGACGGATCAGCACCTGGATCTGCCGGATCGGCGAGCACCTGCCGCAGATCGGCCGGGTGCACGTGTGCCGCTGGGGAGACGGATCAGAGCATCTGCACAGCTGGTTCATCGGCCGACCGTCACGGCTACCGGGGATTCTGGGGTCGATGACCGTGGAGTGGGAGGGGATGTTGCCGCCGGTGCCCGAGGACGTCTGGCGCGAGGACCTGCGCACGGTCGCGACCAAGCTCGCCAACCATGACGGCTGGTCGCTGGTCTGAGGTCAGCCGGCGAGTGCGACAGCCACGACGAGCGCAACCACCAGCAGCGCCAGCGCGCTCAGCCCCACCACCAGGCCCACCAGGCCGGGGATCCTCTGGGGGCGTGGTCCCAGCGCGCCCTTCAGGAAGGTCAGGGCCGGTGCGGCGTACCAGAGCTCGACGACCTGGCCCTGGAACACGGTGACCTGCTGCTCGGCCTGGCCGTAGCGCCACAGCCACTGGCCGAACCCCTCGACAAGGTGCGGGCCCGGGACGACCGGGACGAGGTTCTCGCCGTACCTGACCGGAACCCGGTAGCCGTCGACGGTGACCGTCGGTGTGACCATCGAGAGCAGCACGTTCCCCTGGATCGTGAGCCGCAGGTAGCCCGGGGCAGGCAGCGGAGGCCCAGCCGCGGGCGGCGGGCCGGGCGGGTGCGTCATGTGGTCAGGGTAGGGCGCTACCGTCTGCACATGCTTGCCGCACCGAAGTTCGGTTTCGTCTTCCTGGCCGCGCCCAAGGCGGGCTCCACCGCGATCCAGCGGGCGTTCACCCGGCACGCGCAGCTGGTCACTCCCGGACCACCCTCGCTCAAGCACGTGAACGCCGTCGACTTCGAGGCGGACTTCGCTCCCCTGCTGGCCAAGCACGGCTACCCGCGCTCGTCCTACGTCACGACGTGCCTGGTTCGCGAACCCATTGACCGCACCGTCTCCTGGTGGCGCTACCGCTCTCGGCAGGGCATCGCCGACACGCCCCAGTTCACCGGGAACATGAGCTTCGCCGAGTTCGCCGAGCAGGTGGTCTCGGGTGAGGCCGGGCTGACCTCGCACCACGGGTTCGCCTTCGGCGAGGACGGTCAGCGGCTCGTGGACCGCCCCTTCCGCTACGAGCACATCGACCGGTGCATCGCCTGGATGGCCGAGCTGGTGGGGAAGCCGGTGAAGGTCCCGCTCCTCAACGTCTCACCCGGCCGCGAGGTGGAGATCTCACCCACGACCCGCGCGATGCTCGAGGAGTTCTTCGCCACCGACCTGGCGCACTACGAGCTGGCGGAGTAGCCGCCTCAGAAGCGGATCTCGAAACCGGCGGCGCCCGTCGCCGCAGCGGGACGGACCTCCACACGCTGCACCTCTGCCCAGCGCGGCCCCTCGTGGCACCACGCCACGAAGCCCTCGACGGCCGCAGATGAGCCTTCCGCATGGCCGACGACCGAGCCGTCCACCTCGTTGCGCACCCAGCCCGCGACTCCCCGACGCTGTGCCTCCCGCTGTGCGTGCCACCGGAAGGCGACGCCCTGCACGAGCCCCGTCACGACGACGTCGACTGCCGTGGTCTCCACGAGCACCATGATGCCCCCTCGTGGCGCCGGAGGAGGTTCAGAGAATCGCGCCGGGAGAGTACGCCGCGGCCTCGGGATGGCGGGCCGCAACCTCGGCCACGTGTCGTACGACGACCTGCGTCTGCGCCACGGCGGCGCCCGTGAAGGCGATCGGCTCGGCCACCAGTGCGTCGATCTGCTCGCGGGTGAGGCCCAGCCGATCGTCGGCGGCCAGCCGTGCGAAGACGTCGTTCTCGGTCTGGCCGCGACGCATCCCCAGGGCCACCTCGACGGCTGCCTCCTTGATGGCTTCGTGCGCCGCCTCCCGGCCGACACCGTTCCGGACGGCGGCCATCAACACCTTGGTGGTGGCGAGGAAGGGCAGGTAGCGATCCAGCTCACGCTGGATCACCGCCGGGAACGCACCGAACTCGTCCAGCACGGTGAGGAAGGTCTGGAAGAGCCCGTCGGTGGCGAAGAACGCGTCGGGCAGGGCCACCCGCCGCACGACGGAGCACGAGACGTCGCCCTCGTTCCACTGGTCGCCGGCCAGCTCGCTGACCATCGACAGGTAGCCGCGCAGGACGACGGCCAGGCCGTTGACGCGTTCGCAGGAGCGCGTGTTCATCTTGTGCGGCATCGCCGACGACCCGACCTGCCCTTCGGCGAAGCCCTCGGTCACCAGCTCGTGTCCCGCCATCAGCCGGATGCTGGTGGCCAGGTTCGACGGGCCGGCACTGAGCTGCACGAGGGCAGAGAGCACGTCGAAGTCGAGGCTCCGGGGGTAGACCTGCCCAACGCTGGTCAGCGTGCGATCGAAACCCAGGTGGCCGGCGACCCGCGCCTCCAGCTCGTCGAGCTTGGTGGCGTCGCCGTCGAGCAGGTCCAGCATGTCCTGGGAGGTTCCCATCGGGCCCTTGATGCCACGCAGCGGGTAGCGCGCCAGCAGCTCCTCGACCCGCTGCAGCGAGACCAGCAGCTCGTCGGCAACCGAGGCGAACCGCTTGCCGAGCGTGGTGGCCTGGGCCGCGACGTTGTGCGATCGGCCGGCCATCACGGTGGCCTCGTGCTCGGCGGCGAGCCTCCCCAGACGCGCCAGGGCGGCGACCGCCCGGTCACGCATCAGGTCGAGGGACTGGCGGACCTGCAGCTGTTCGACGTTCTCGGTCAGGTCGCGTGAGGTCATGCCCTTGTGGATGTGCTCGTGGCCAGCGAGCGCGCAGAACTCCTCGATGCGGGCCTTCACGTCGTGGCGGGTCACGCGCTCCCGTTGGGCGATGCCGTCGAGGTTCACGTCGTCGATGACCGACTCGTAGGCCTCGACCACACCATCGGGAACCGCAACCCCGAGATCGCGTTGTGCCTTCAGGACAGCGACCCAGAGCCGGCGCTCGAGCACGATCTTGTGCTCGGGCGACCAGATCTCGGCAAGGTCGGGCGCGGCGTAGCGCGTGGCCAGGATGTTGGGGACGCTCACGCGCACGATGCTAGGGGGTGGAGCGCGCCGCCTCTGCCACCCGCTTGAACCCTGCGTTCTCGGCCGCCAGCACCTTGGCGAACGTCCGGCCGAGCAGCCGGCCCAGGATCGCGGATCCCCGGCCCGTCAGGGCGAGCCGAAGTGTGTTGCGGCAGCCCGCCCCCGCGGGCTCGATGTGATGGGTCGCCACCAGGCGCGCGCGACCCAGGCGCGTCTCCCAGACGAACCGCCGCGGGGCGATCGCCTCGGAGACGGTCCAGACCTTCGCGGTCTGCAGTGGCTGCTTGATCCGCACCCGGCTCCCCGGTCGCAGGTCGCCGGGGTCGAGACGTTCGACTCTGGTCATGGTTGCCGGCGAGATGGTCGGCAGGGCCTCGACGTCCATGGTGACCGCCCACATCGACTCGGGCGGCGTGTCGATCTCGATGGTGTGTTCCCAGTGCATGAGCAGACTGTACCATTTGGTACATGAACGATCACGACGCGTCCCCCGCCCGGGATCGACTCCTCCAGCGGGTGATCGAGCACGTGGCCGCCCACGGCCTCTCCGACGTCAGCCTGAGGGAGCTGGCCGCCTCGATCGGGACCAGCCACCGGATGCTGATCTACCACTTCGGGTCCCGCGAGGGCGTGGTGGCCGCGATCGTTTCGCAGATCGAGGCGGACCAGCGGCTGCTGCTCGCTTCCCTCGCGAAGGAGGCCGAATCCGCCGCCGACCTGATCCGCCGACAGTGGGCACAGTTGAGCGATCCCAGCATGTGGCCCTTCATCCGGCTGTTCTTCGAGGCAACGGCGCTCGCTCTCCACCGCCGGCCCGGCACCGAAGGGTTCCTGGACTCCCTCACCGATACCTGGCTCGAGGACGCCAAGGGCGTGGCCGAGAGCCTCGGGTTGCGCACCGACACCGCGGAGCTGCGTCTGGGCGTGGCGCTGCTGCGCGGGCTGCTGCTGGATGCGGTGGCCTCCGGCGACCCGCGCGGGCCCACGGAGGCGCTCGAGCACTACCTGACGTTGTGGGAGGCCCAGCAGCCCTGAGCCGCCCCCTCCTGAGCGTCCTTCAGGCGTCGCCCAGGGCCGCTTCCAGGGCGATGTCGGTGCGCCACTGGGCCCCGGCGAAGCTGATCGAGTCGACGCCGTCGTAGGCCTTGGCGCGAGCCTCGGTGAGGTCCGCGCCGACAGCGGTCACCGCAAGCACGCGCCCACCCGCCGTCACCAGGCGGCCGGCGCCGTCGTGGGCGGTCCCGGCCTGGATCACGTGGCAGTCGGTCTCCCCGTCGAGGGCCTCGCAGCCGAGGATCACCTCACCCGTCGACGACGACTCGGGGTAGCCCCGGCTCGCCATGACGACCGCGACGGCGGCCCCCGGTCGCCACCGAGGTGGCGGGACGTCCGCGAGCGTGCCGGTCGCCGCGGCGTACAGCAGGGGTGAGAGCGGGGATGCGAGCAGTGCCATCAGGGGCTGGGTCTCGGGGTCACCGAAGCGGGCGTTGAACTCCACGACGCGGGTGCCCTTCGACGTGAGCGCCAGGCCCGCGTACAGCAGACCCGAGAACGGGGTCCCCCGGCGTGCCATCTCATCCACAGTGGGCTGGAGGACCGTCCCGGTCACCTCCTCGACCAGGCCGGCCGGCGCCCATGGCAGCGGGGTGTAGGCACCCATCCCCCCGGTGTTCGGTCCCTCGTCGCGGTCCCGGATGCGCTTGAAGTCCTGCGCAGGCTGGAGCGGGTACACCGTGTGACCATCGGTGATCGCGAAGAGGGAGACCTCGGGGCCGTCGAGGTACTCCTCGATGACCACGCGCTCGCACCGCGCGGCGTGGGCCAGAGCCACGCCCCGGTCCTCGGTCACCACCACGCCCTTGCCGGCCGCGAGACCGTCGTCCTTGACGACGTACGGCGCGCCGTACTCGTCGAGTGCCGCGGCGGCCTCCTCGGGTGTCGTGCATGCCCTGGCGGCGGCGGTCGGCACCCCTGCCACCTCCATGACCTCCTTGGCGAACGCCTTGGAGCCCTCGAGCTGCGCTGCCTCGACATCCGGCCCGAAGCAGGCGATGCCACGCGCTCGCACACCGCTGGCCACCCCCGCCACCAGGGGGGCCTCCGGGCCGATCACGACCAGGTCCACACCCAGTCGTTCAGCCAGCGCCGCCACGGAGTCGGCGTCCATGGCATCGACCTCATGGAGTGTGGCGACCTCGGCGATCCCTGGGTTGCCCGGCGCCGCATGAACCTCGCGGACCCCCGGGTCCCGGCTCAGTGCCCACGCCAACGCGTGCTCACGGCCCCCCGTCCCGATCACCAGCGTCTTCACGGGTCGGAATGCTAGCTCTCCTCGGGGTCTCGCTCCGCATACTGGTGAGTACGAGCCACCTGCTGACTCGTACGCACCAGTATCGACCTCACGAACGCGACGAACACCAGCGCGGCCGCCCCCAGGATCGGGAGTCCGATGGAGAGGATCGCGAGGAGCCCCATCAGCCCGAGCACCGCGACCGCACCCCCCAGCGCCCACGGGCGGTACGGCGCCCGCACCGCAGCACCGTAGCCGGCGAGTCCGGCCCCGACCAGGAGCGCGACGACGACCCACGCCAGCGGCGGGTCGTCCTGCCCGCGCATGATCGCGACGTACACCCCGACCATGAGCAACGCGATCGCGCCGGCAGCCGCCGCCAGGACGTCCAGCCGACGCGGGGGGGTCATGGTCGTGAGGGTACGCCCCCCGGGTCGCATCGCTTCCAGGTCCTGCGACGAGCGGACTCACTCCTCGACCGAGGAGCTCAGTCGTGGACGACGAGGGTCTGCTCGCGCCCAGGGCCGACGCCGACGCCCCAGATCCGTGTGCCCGAGATCGCCTCGAGCGCCTCCACATACGCACGGGCATTCTTGGGCAGGTCGGCGAAGGTGCGGATCCCGGAGATGTCCTCGCCCCAACCGTCGAAGAACTCGTAGATCGGCTTCGCGTGGTGGAACTCCGTCTGCGTCATCGGCATCTCGTCGTGGCGACGACCGTCGATCTCGTAGGCGACACAGACCGGCACCCGTTCCCACGCCGAGAGCACATCGAGCTTGGTGAGGAAGTAGTCCGTGAGCCCGTTGATGCGTGAGGAGTAGCGGGCGATCACGGCGTCGTACCAGCCGCAGCGACGGTTGCGCCCGGTCGAGACTCCGACCTCTCCACCGATGTCCCATAGCTTCTCGCCGTCGTCGTCGAACAGCTCGGTGGGGAACGGACCGGATCCGACGCGGGTCGTGTAGGCCTTGATGACGCCGACGACCCGGTCGATGCGGGTCGGACCGATGCCCCCGCCCGTGCAGACGCCGCCCGCGATCGGGCTCGACGACGTGACGAAGGGGTAGGTGCCGTGGTCGATGTCGAGCATCGTCGCCTGCGCGCCCTCGAAGAGCACGGTCTGCTGCGCATCGAGCGCCTGGTTGAGCAGCAGCGAGGTGTCGGCGGCCATCGGGCCCAAGCGGTCGGCGTAGGACAGCAGCTCCTCGACGACAGCGTCCGGCTCGATCGCCCGGCGGTTGTAGACCTTGGCCAGCACATGGTTCTTGAGCTCGAGGGCGGCCTCGACCTTCTCCCGAAGGATCCCTTCGTCGAAGAGGTCGGCCACCCGGATCCCGAGCCTGTTGATCTTGTCGGCGTAGGCAGGCCCGATGCCTCGCCCGGTGGTGCCGATCTTGTTCTTCCCGAGGAACCTCTCGGTGACCTTGTCAACCGTCGAGTGGTACGACGCGATCACGTGCGCGTTGGCGGAGACGACCAGGCGTGAGACGTCGACACCTCGGGCAGCCAACGCGTCCAGCTCGCGGAAAAGCGCCTCGGGTGAGACCACGACACCGTTCCCGATCACCGACGTGCAGCCGGGCGTGAGGATCCCGGACGGCAGCAGGTGGGTTGCGAACTTCTCGCCGTTGACCACGATCGTGTGACCGGCGTTGTGGCCACCGGACGTGCGCACGACATAGTCGATGGTCTCGGTCGTGGCCAGCAGATCAGTGGCCTTGCCCTTGCCCTCGTCGCCCCACTGGGCGCCAAGGATCACGATCGCGGGCATCGCAGCCCTCCTCCACGAACGAAGCAGCCCCAGCACGCAAGGAACCGGGGCTCTTGCGGCAGCACGCTACCAAAGGCGGGCCCCGAGCCCAGAGCCTCGTGCCCAGAGCCTCGTGAGTTAGTGTCCGGCCCGTGGAACCGCTGCTTGTCATCACCAACAGCGCGGCAGGGACGGCCAACGACGAGACCCTCGACGCAGGCCTGTCGGTGCTGCGTTCGCGCGCCTCGGTCGAGGTTGCCGCCACCGGCAACCCCGGCGAGCTTGACGGGGTGCTGCACCGGGCCGGTTCTCGGCGGATCGTCGTCGCCGGAGGTGATGGCAGCCTGCACGCGGTGGTCGCGGCGCTGCATCGTCGACACGAGCTCCACCGCAGCGTGATCGGTCTTCTCCCCTTGGGCACCGGCAACGACTTCGCCCGCACGATGGGTATCCCCCTCGAGATCGACGAGGCGGCGCACCTCGTCATCGACGGGGCGCTGCGCCCCGTCGACCTGATGGTCGACGAGCTGGGCGGCATCGTCGTCAACAACGTCCATATCGGCGCCGGCGCCGACGCCGCCCGCAGCGGCGCGGGTTGGAAGGAACGGCTGGGCGCGGTCGGCGTCGGGAAGCTCAACCTTGGCCGGCTCGGCTACCCGATCGGGGCGTTGCGCTCGGCCGTCCGACCGGCGTCTCTGCGACTGCGCGTCGAGATCGACGGCAGGGTCGTGAACGACTTGGACCAGCCGTTGCTCATGCTCGCGATCGGCAACGGCGCGAGCGTCGGGGGCGGCGCCCGCCTCACGCCCGAGGCCGATGCCGAGGACGGTGCGGTCGACGTCATGATCGCGCGATCGCGGGGGCTGTGGGCCAAAGCCGGGTACGTCGCCGGCCTGGCGGTGGCCCGGCACCACGAGCGCGACGACGTCCTCTACCGCCGGGGGAAGCGCGTGGCTGTCACGGGCGAGGAGTTCTTCTGTTCGGCCGACGGCGAGCTCAGCGATCCCGAGCGCCAACGGACCTGGCACGTCGAGCCCGGTGCCTACACCATGGTGCTTCCCGGGTAGCGCCGCTCGCTCGGCCGGCGGCGTCTCAGCGCGGCGTCGGAATCGAGTCGGCCGACGATGCCGCCGCCTCCCCTTCATCGCCCCGGGCAGGACGCAGGTGCTGTGGCCGCTCGAACATCGTCGAGGCCACCAGACCGATCACGAGCACCAGCGGTGGCAGCAGCATCGCCTCAGCCATCGCCGAACTGAACGGTGCGAGCACCGACTCAGGGAGGCCCGAGCCCCCGCCCTCGCCGGGCGAGAAGCTCAGGCCGTTGGCGGCCAGGCGAGCGTCGATCAGCACGGCGATCGCCGCCGACCCCAGCACAGCACCGAACTGGCGGGTGGCGTTGTAGACCCCCGCGCCCGCACCCGCCCGGTCCTGAGACAAGTTGCGGGTCGCCGTGGCGCTGTTGGGGGCCCACACGAACGCGTTGCCGACACCGAGCAGCGTCATCGGCAGCAGGATCTCCCAGACGGCCGAGTCGGGAGTCATGACCCTGGCCAACCACCACAGCGAAACGATGATCGAGGTGAAGCCGACCGAGGTCAGCAGTCGCGGGTGGACCCGGTCCGTCAGCGACCCCACCCGGCGGGCCAGGATGATCGTCATCAGCGCCATCGGCACCAGGAGCAGAGCCGCACCTGTGGGGGACAGCCCGCGCACCAGCTGGGCGTAGAGCATGAGCGGGAAGGCCATGGCCGTGATCGCAAACCCCATGGTGGTGATCGCGACATTGGCCAGTGAGAAGTTGCGGTCGCCGAAGAGGCTGAGCGGAATCAGTGGCTCCGCCTTGTTGACCGCCTGCCAGAGGATGAACAGCCCGAACACGACCACCCCTGCGGCGATCAGGCGGGGCACCGTGACGACGCCGGTGATGGTCGACCAGTCGTACTGATGGCCCTCCTGGATGCCGAAGACGAGCAGGAACATGCCGAGCCCGCTGAGCGCCACGCCGAGCCAGTCGAAGCGGTGCTGGTGGGTCTCGAGCCTCGGCACCAGCCGCCAGGCGAGCACGAACGCGAGGATCCCCACCGGGAGGTTCACGAAGAAGATCCACTCCCAGCCGAGCGCGTCCACCAGCAGGCCGCCCAGAATCGGGCCGACCAGGGTCGCGACCCCGGCTGTAGCCCCCCAGAGCGCCATTGCCTGACCGCGTCGGGCGGCCGGGAAGATGCGCGTGATGATCGCCATCGTCTGCGGCGTCATCATCGAGGCCCCGAGCCCTTGGAAGACCCGCGCGAGGATCAGGCCGTCCACGGTCGTGGTGAGGCCGCACCACACCGAGGCCAGGGTGAAGACGGTCAGCCCGATCAGGTAGATCCGCTTCGGGCCGTAGCGGTCGCCGAGCCGACCGGTGATCAGCACCGGCACGGCGTAGGCCAGGAGGTAGGCGCTGGTCACCCACACCACCGAGTTCACGTCGGCCTGTAGGTCCACGATGATCGCCGGTGTCGCGACGGACACAATGGTGGAGT
This sequence comes from uncultured Actinomycetota bacterium, assembly GCA_963812265.1. GTDB lineage: Bacteria > Actinomycetota > Actinomycetes > Propionibacteriales > Nocardioidaceae > Nocardioides. The sequence continues at coordinate 995,177 of CAWEUL010000001.1, read as the reverse complement.
CAACCAAGATCATGAAGAAGCCCAAGCAGAGGGCGAACAGCGCCGGCCAGGGGCGCACCGGTGGCGTGCCGGTGGCTGGAGCCGAGAGCGACGAGCGCGTCATATCGAGAGTCAACATGCGGGGACCGACACCTGTTCCGTGCCATGACACAGTGGTCCTATGAGCCACGTCGACCTGATGGCCGGGCCGCCCCCGACCCACCTGCCCGAGGACCCCGCAGACACCGAGCTCGACAGCGGGATCCCGCCCGCCGACGTCGTTCGTGGCCGGCCGTCGTCACCAGCGGCCTGGGCCGCGCTGGCCGCGCTGGCCCGCGCGGAGGGGGCCGATGACGTCACGGTATACGCCTACGCCCGGGTCGGGTACCACCGGTCGCTGGACCTGCTGCGGCGCAACGGCTGGAAGGGCCACGGCCCCGTCCCCTGGGAGCACGAGCCCAACCGGGGTTTCCTGCAGTGCCTGGCCCTGCTGGCCCTCAGCGCCCGCGCGATCGGTGAGGCCGACGAGTGGGAGCGTTGCGCGTCGTTCCTACGTGACTCCAGCCCCGCGGCGTACGACGCCCTGCTTCGCTGAGGTCGCCCGGCCGCGCCGGGCGCTGCCTGGCCCTCCGGCTGGCCCGGGCCCGGGGCCGGCGTGGTCCGTCTGGCGCGGGCTTGGCGGGTCCGAGTACGCCGCCCGCAGGGCACTCAGTCCCTGGAGACCCGCAGCAGTCGAGGGTGTCGAGCGTCGAACTCCGCACGATGCGACGGCAGTTCGCACCCCCAGCGTTGCCTCGTCACGGAGTACTCCGAGGCGAGGCGTCGCTTGGCCCGTTCCCGAGCCGAACCCCACAAGTCCTCCCAGACCAGGCGTGACATCCCCAGGCCCACCCCGCACACCTCGATCTGACGTTTCTTCTCCTCCCAGATCAGCTCGTCCACGTCGCGGGTCGCGACCCCGCCGTGCGCCACATCGCGGTACTTGGCCCGGCCGTCGAACTCGACCACATGGCACCCCACCCGCAGGTCGCACCACACGATGCGATCCCCGGCGAGAACGGCGAACTGGGTCTGGATCGGCCCCAGCCCCAGTTCGGCCAGCAGGATCCGGCTCAGCGACTCGCCGGGGCTCTCGGCGCCTGCGTCGGCGAACGCCAGCGCGGCCCGAGCCGTCGAGACGTGCGGCCAGTGACGCATCATGGCCAGCTGTCGCTCGAACTCACGCAGCGGCACGCCTCGGTGGCAAGCATCGTCGACGGCCACCACACCGGCCGCAAAACCGTGCTCGCGGGCGAGATCGAGGGACGTCCGGGCGAGCCCGGTCATGGGCACTCCGCCCGCAACGAGGAGGTCGGGCGGCACCCGACGCGCCAGGTGGTGCTTCACCCCGAACTGCGTCCTGGAGCCACCGACTCCCTTCCGACTCACGTGCGTGAGCTGGTGGCGGGCGGCGACGACCGGGACCCCTTGGCCCCGAACAGCCGAGTCATGGCTCAGCGCGTGGTCTGTGGTCATCCTCAGATGGGCCGCGAGATCGCGCAGCCAGAGCCGATGGCGGTCGTCAGTCGCTCCCCGGGAGTCGCGGGTCGCGTACACGCCGCGCCGCACCGCGACCCATGCTCCACGGGGCCGGGTGAGAGCCCGCAGCTCATCGTCTGAGTAGCCGGCAGCCAAGGCTTGTCGACGGGTGACCAGCCCTTGCTGACGTGCGGCGTTGGCTGCGAGCTGGGGTCGGAGGTTGGGATGGGCCATCCGAGGAGGTTGGCGCGCCCGCTCGTCGTCCGCGACGGTGCCACTCCAGGTCTGTCGATCCACCCGTCGGGGGACGCACCTGTGCACACGAAGAGGCCGTCGAGCCTGCCGAGCCCGGGCTCGATCCCGACCGGCGCGGGCTTGTGGGCACCGAGTGGCGTGCGGGCGGCGTACTCGGACCCGGGAAACCCGCAGCAGTCGGGGGCGCCGCCGCGGCGTCCGTCAGACGCCGAGGGTGTGACCGGTGGAGCGCAGGTTCTCGCACGCTTCGAGGACGCGGGCGGCCATGCCCTTCTCGGCGGCCTTGCCCCACGCGCGCGGGTCGTACACCTTCTTGTTGCCCACCTCGCCGTCGACCTTGAGCACGCCGTCGTAGTTGCGGAACATGTGGTCAGCAACGGGGCGGGTGTAGGCGTACTGCGTGTCGGTGTCGACGTTCATCTTCACAACTCCGTAGTCGACCGCAGCAGCGATCTCCTCGGGCAGCGATCCGGAGCCGCCGTGGAAGACCAGGTCGAACGGCTTGGCACCGGCATCGAGTCCGAGCTTCTCGATCACCGCGTCCTGGGCGTGCTTGAGGATCTCCGGACGGAGCGTGACGTGCCCCGGCTTGTAGGCCCCGTGGACGTTGCCGAAGGTGAGCGCGGTCATGTAGCGGCCGTTCTCGCCGACTCCGAGCGCGGCGACGGTCGCCAGCGCGTCCTCGGGTGTCGTGTAGAGCTTGTCGTTGATCTCTCCGACGACGCCGTCCTCCTCGCCGCCGACCACACCGACCTCGATCTCGAGGATGATCCGGGCCGCCGCGCACTTGGCGAGCAGCTCCTCGGCGATCTGGAGGTTCTCATCCATGGGCACCGCGGAGCCGTCCCACATGTGCGACTGGAACAGCGGAGCCTCACCCCGCGCGACCCGCTCGGCAGAGAGGTCGATCAGTGGGCGCACGAAGCCGTCGAGCTTCGGCTTCGGGCAGTGGTCGGTGTGCAGGGCGACGTTGATCGGGTAGCTCTTCGCCACCTCGGCGGCGTACGTCGCGAAGGCGACCGATCCAGTGACCATGTTCTTGATCGACGGACCTGAGAAGTACTCCGCACCGCCGGTGGAGACCTGGATGATGCCGTCCGAACCGGCGTCGGCGAACCCCTTCAGGGCAGCGTTCAGCGTTTGCGAGGATGACACGTTGATGGCCGGGAACGCGAAGGCGTTCTTCTTGGCGGTGTCGAGCATCTGTGCGTAGACCTCAGGGGTGGCGATGGGCATTCCGATAGCTCCTCGACGATTGCGATTCTCGTGGCCGGAGTCCTCCGGCCGCCCTCGTCTCCACCCTAGTGGCTACCGCCGAGTCACCGACATCGGCCCGAGCGAGCCTCACCCGCGCCAGGCGGCGTCTCCGGAGAGATCGGCGTAGGTCCGGATCCACGCGTGCATCGCGATCGCGGCTGCGGCCGAGGCGTTGATCGAACGCGTCGAGCCGAACTGCGCGATCGAGAAGGTCCCGTCGCACGCCTGACGCGCCCCGCGGGACAGCCCGGGTCCCTCCTGGCCGAAGAGGAAGCAGGCCCGCCGCGGCAGCTCCATGGTCTCGAGATGCTCCGAGCCCGGGAGGTTGTCGACGCCGAGCAGACGCACCTCGCGCTCGCGGAGGTACGCCGCGAGCTCGCCGACGCTGCGGTGGTGCCGCAAGTGTTGGTAGCGGTCGGTGACCATCGCGCCACGTCGGTTCCAGCGCCGGTTGCCCACGATGTGCACCTCGGCGGCCAGGAACGCGTTGGCGGTGCGCACGACAGTGCCGATGTTGAAGTCGTGCTGCCAGTTCTCGATCGCGACGTGGAAGTCGTGGCGCCGCGTGTCGAGATCCGCACGGATCGCCTCGAGGGTCCAGTAGCGGTAGCGGTCGACCACGTTGCGGCGGTCGCCGTGGGCCAACAGGTCGGTGTCGTAGCGGTCTGCCTCAGGCCATCTTCCCGGCCAGGGGCCGACACCAACCTCGTCGGGCCCATGGGGCATGGGGTCGTACGGCGCCCGGTCGTCGTCCATGTGGGAAGGCTAGGCCCATCCCGTTAGGGTTGCGCCCGTGACCGCGCTCCCGCCGCTCCCGCCGTGGCTGTTCGGCATGAGTTGGATGGATCCCTACTGGTTGCTGGAGCGGTTCGGCACGGAGCTCTTCTGGATCAGCCTCTTCATCATCTTCATCGAGTGCGGCCTGCTCTTCCCCTTCCTGCCCGGTGACACGCTGCTCTTCGCCCTCGGCCTGTTCATCGCGACCGGGCAGCTCAACCTGCTCCCGGGTTCGACGTACTTCGAGGTCTTGGTGGCGATGCTCGCCCTGACCGGTGCGGCGTTCCTGGGGAATGCGGTGGGCTACGAGATCGGTCGCCGAGCCGGTCCACCGCTGCACCGCCATGAGGGGCGGTTCATCAAGCGCAAGTACTTCGACAAGACCGATGCGTTCTTCGAGAAGCACGGCAACAAGGCGCTGGTGATCGGCCGTTTCGTGCCCTTCGTGCGCACCTTCGTCACGGTCGTCGCGGGGATCACGGAGATGAACCGCACGCGCTTCCTGGCCTGGAGCCTGGCGGGCGCAGCGCTGTGGGTCTTCAGCATCACTCTGCTCGGCTTCTTCCTGGGCTCGACGTTCCCGTCGCTGGGCACCAACATCGACAAGGCCGTGATCGTGATCCTGGTGTTCTCGCTGGTTCCCGTGGTCTTCGAGACGTGGCGGCACCGGCGCGCCGCCAGCCGCGGCTGACCCACCGCGCGCCGCCCGCCACTGCTGGAGGGCCGGTGATCGGACTCAGCCCCGAGCGGCGTCCAGCTGTGCCTTGGTCAGGACGGGGCGGACCTCCAGCCCGACGTCGGCCAACGGGTTCTGCCCCGACGGGCTCCGGTCGATCGCGCAGATCACGACGTCGACCACCGCGCCGGCCTCACGCAGGGCACGGGTGGCATCGCGCACGGCTCCGCCCGTCGTGATGACGTCCTCCACCAGCGTGACCCGGCGCCCGGCGACGTCGGGACCCTCGGCCAGCTTGCAGGTGCCGTACTCCTTGGCCTTCTTGCGCACGAACAGCACCGGCAGACCGACCCGGGCGCTGAGCACGGTCGCGATGGGCACCCCGCCGAGCTCGAGGCCGCCCAACAGGTCGGTGTCGGCGGGCACCGTCGGCCGCATCGCCTCGACCACCCGAGCGAGTAGCCCGGGGTCGGACTCGAAGAGATACTTGTCGAAGTACTCCGAGGCCGCCTGGCCCGATCGCAGTGTGAACTCACCGGTCAGCCGGCAGCAGGCGTCGATGTCACGGGCGAGGTCGGCGTCGGGCTCCGCGGTCATGGGCGCACCCTATCGAGGCTCACGGGACTCCAGATGGCCGAAGGCGACCAGGCGGTCATCGGTGTGGAACAGCTCGGCGCAGGTCATCAGGGTGATCAGCTGCCGGCCCGCCTGCTGAGGCGGCTCGGTCCCGCCGTCGGGGTTCCTGGGGACGGCATCGAGCACCCACGTCGAGGTGAACGGCACCTCGAGGTCGGTGCCGCCCGAGTCGAGCACATAGGTGTAGGTCGCCTCGCGGGTCTCGATGACGATCTCGTCGCCGGCCCGAAGCTTCGGCATCGCCCGCAGCGGCTCCCCATGCGTGACCCGGTGCGCCGCGAGCGCGAAGTTGCCCTGCTCGCCGGGGGCGACCGACTCGGCGAAATGACCGAACCCTGCGGCCAGCGCCTCATCGGTCACGCCCTCGACCAACGGCATCTCGTAGTCGCTGCCGAAACGCGGGATGCGCACCACGGACGTCACCTGGCGGCCGTCGACCAGGGCGAAGTCCTGGCCCTCGGCCCACTGCTGCTCCAGAGCCCGGAGGCCGTCGGCTTGCTTGCCCGCCGAGACCCAGTTCGTGCCCCACACCTGCCAGGAGGCCCAGCCGAGGATGCCCACGCTGCCCACGACCAGGGCCCATCCGGCGACGACCATCGCCCACTGGGCGCGTGTGCGCGGCTCGCGGGCTCGGGCCTCCTGCCGGGTCCGGATTCGCAGAGCCATCGGTTCAGTCGTCTCCCGTTACGGTGGTCGCCATGCGAGCCGAGCGACTCAAGGGCATCCCGCCGACCATTTTCGCAGAGATGTCGGCGCTCGCCGTGCGTACCGGGTCGATCAACCTGGGGCAGGGTTTCCCGGATACCGACGGCCCGCCCTCGGTGATCGCGCGCGCGGTCGCGGCGCTCGAAGGCGGCGCCAACCAGTACGCCCCCGGGATCGGCGTGCCCTCGCTACGCGAGGCGATCGCCAGACACCAGCAGCGACACTACGGCCTCGACCTCGACCCCGACCGCGAGGTCGTCGTCACCACCGGCTGCACCGAGGCCGTGGCGGCCGCGCTGCTGGGGCTGGTGGACCCGGGCGACGAGGTGATCCTCCTCGAGCCCTACTACGACTCCTACGTCGCGATGCTCCAGATGACCGGGGGCGTACGACGACCGGTGACCCTGCGGGCCCCCGACTTCCGGCTCGAGCCCGCCGACCTGGCGGCTGCCGTGAGCGACCGGAGCCGGTTCATCCTGCTGAACACGCCGCACAACCCGACCGGCGCCGTGCTGAGCCGGGCGGAACTCCAGGCCGTGGCCGATATCGCACTCGCCCACGACCTCGTCGTGATCACTGACGAGGTCTACGAACACCTCACCTTCGACGGTCTGCGCCACGTGCCCATCGCGACCTTGCCTGGGATGGCCGAGCGCACCCTCACCCTGTCGAGCGCGGGCAAGTCCTACAGCTTCACCGGCTGGAAGGTGGGTTGGGCCACCGGTCCGGCACCTTTGGTCGAGGCCGTGCTCGCCGCGAAGCAGTGGCTCACCTTCACCTCGGGGTCGCCGCTCCAGCCGGCGATCGCGGCGGCACTCGACGAGGAGCCCGACTTTCCCGCCGAGCTGGCCGCCACGCTCCAGCAGCGGCGCGACGTGCTGCTGGCGGGCCTCGCCGCGGCCGGCTTGCCCGGCCCGACACCCCGGGGCACCTACTTCGCCACGACCGACGTCTCGCATCTCGGCTGGGCAGACGGCCGGGCGTTCTGCGCGGCCCTGCCCGAGCGGGCCGGGGTGGTGGCGATTCCCGCCCAGGCCTTCTACGACGACCCGGTCGCGGGTCGCCATCTGGTGCGGTGGGCATTCTGCAAGGACACCGACGTGATCGAGCAGGGCCTGGGTCGGCTCGCGTCGGCGGACCTCACAGCCTGACGCCGGGATCCGATCCGCGGGTCTCCAGCGCTCACCAGGGCGACGGCGGCGGTGGTCCGGCTGCCGGTCGGCGGGCGTACCAGTCACCCGCACCGCCCACGAAGAGCAGCACGATGGTGGCCACGGCGGCCACCAGCCACACGGCCGAGACGATGCTGGTGATGCCGATCAACGCGAAGACAGCGACGGCGACGGCGGAGACCACCAGCCCGATCCGGGCGATGCCCGACCGTCTCATCGCCAGGAAGCCGAGGATCATTCCGATCACGGACCAGACGACCAGTACGACCATCACCACGACCACCAACGTGACGATCGAGTCCGCGGAGACGCCGGTGTCCTGGAAGCCCGGTTGGCGCTCGATCTCGGTGAGCACGCTGTCGCGGGCGAGGACCACGCCGATCAGGCCGACTCCCGAGACCAGTGCCGTCAGACCCGAGGTGATGATGGCGATCAGGCACGCGGCCAGGACCGTCCCGGGCCGCCGCCCCGGATCGGCCCCCGGGGGTGGGTAGCCGTAGCCGGGGTGCGGGTACCCCGGCTGGCCGGAGTACTGGCCGGAGTACTGGCCGTAGGGGTCGTGGCCCGCAGGCCGCAGAGGGTAGGGGTTCTGGCCGTAGGGGTTCTGGCCGTAGGGGTTCTGGTCGTCAGCAGGGGGCGAGGCCCCGGCGCTACCGGGGACGTCAGGTGGGGGCGGCGCCGCGTCGCTCATGCGGCCATTCCACCACGCGGCCTCAGGCCCGGCGGTACCACCCACGCGCGTCGGGACGCACCAACAAGGAGTAGACCACCACCACACCGAGGAGCGGGACGACCAGCAGGAACTGACCCAGTGCCGCTCCCACGATGAGGATGCCTCCGGTTGCGCCCAGGAGAACCATGAGGACCGTGCGACCCCAGGCCACACGCTGGTAGGTGAGGGTCGCCAGCACCCCGACCGCGACGGACCAGCCGATCAGTACACACCCGGTCACCAGCGTCGTCCGGACCAGGTCCTCCTGGGCGACGCCGGCGGCGAGCTCCGGGTTCTGGCGACGCAGCTCGTCGAGGAGAAAGGTCGGGTCGCTCAGCACCAGCGCCACGCTGAGGACACTCAAGATCAGGACCATGGTCGCGTAGAACCAGGTGATCGCCACGGCCCACGCCACCGAGTTGGGCCGCGGCCGGTGGCGCGTGGGTCGCTGCGGGTGCGGACCCGCCAAGCGGTACGGCGCCGGCTCCCAGGCGTCCGGAACCCCCGGCACCGGACTCACCGGAGGCGGTCCCGGGTGCCACGGCCCAGCCGGGGGCGGACCGGGTGCCTGACCCGGGGTCGACGGGAAGTCGGCTCCCGGCCCGGGCAGCGGCGGCAGCGCCGGTTCGGGTGCGGGCGCGTCGGGACGCCAGGTGCCCTCGAACCAGGAGCGAGCCGGGTGCAGCCACAGCATCGTGATCGCCACCACCACGAGCGAGGAGATGAACGGGCCGGTGACCAGACCCGCGACGAAGATCGGGAGGGCGAGCAGCGTGACGACCACGCGAGCCACCTTGTCGCGCTGCAACAGCTGGTAGCCCAGCAGCCCGGCCATGGTGGCGCTGCCGGCGCCGACCATCGAGGCCACTCTCATGACCTGCTGCGCCCCGGGGACGTCGAGCCCCAGTCCGTCCAGGGGCGGGGTGCTGAGCAGATCCTGCAACGTCTCGCGCATCTCGAGCGAGCGAAGGCCGGAGATGGTCTCGAACGCCGTGACGACCACCAGGAGCGAGCCGACCATGATCGCCCAGACTGCCAGGGTCACCTGGCTGGGCCTCGCGGCGCGGATCGGCTCACTCATCGCGACCATTTGACCACGGCGTCAGTCGGTGGACGGCGCCACGTCCTCCTCCGCCTCGAGCGTCCCGACCGGGTCGACCAGGGCAAGCTCGACGGCCTGCTCCGACAGCACCCCGATGGCCTGGGCTGGGAGGCCGGCGTCACTGATGACCAGCGAGGCGTCCGACAGCGACGCCATGGAGCTGAGCCCGACCACACCCCACTTCGTGGAGTCGGCCAGCACGACGAGCCGGCGCGCGCTGCGGAACATCGCCCGGTTCGTCTCAGACTCGAGCAGGTTCGGGGTGCTGAAGCCGGCCCGGGCATCCATCCCGTGGACACCCATGAAGAACGTGTCCAGATGCAACGAGGCCACCGAGGCCACCGCCAGGGGGCCGACGAGCGCATCCGAGGGGGTACGCAGCCCACCCGTGAGCAGCACCGACACGCCCTCGGCTCCCCCTCGGTGGAGGACGTCGGCGACCCACACCGAGTTCGTGACCACCGTCAGGCCGGGGATGTCGACCAGGTGGCGGGCGAAGAGGTGCGTGGTGGTGCCGGCAGAGACCGCGATCGCAGACCCAGGACTGACCATCTCAGCAGCCCGGGCAGCGATCGCCTCCTTCTCGGCCAGGCGGCGGGCTGACTTCGCCTCGAAGCCCGGCTCGGCCGTCGCCGGCTCGTCGCGGACCACGGCACCGCCGTGGACCTTGTCCAGCAGTCCTTGGCGCTGAAGCGCTGACAGGTCCCGCCGGACGGTCATGTCGGAGACGTTGAGGACCGAGACCAGGTCGGCGACCTTCACCGAACCGTCCCGGCTCAGCTCGGCCAGGATGCGGGAACGTCGTTGGGCGGCCAGCATCAGGTCTCCCGGATGACGGCGACGCCTCCGGCCGCCACCGTGAGCTCGCCGGACACCTCGGTCTGGCCGACCAGGTCGTACCCGTCGAGGGGCACGGTGGCCGCGTCCGTTCCGTGGTTGATCGCGACGGCCCAGCACCGGCCGTCCTCGGCCAGGACGGCGCTCGGCCATTGTTCGGGGTTGTAGTCTCCGCCGTACGCGAGGGCTGGAAGCGGTGCCGGCATCGAATCAGCATGCTCCGAGGAGCAACGCTAGTCAACATTTTAACGTGCCAACTCTGGGGAACGGTGTTCGTTTCGGTTCGATAACGGCCCCCCACGCCCTTGACAGTGGTGACAAATCCTCCAAAGATGCGAGTACGCCTGTTCGATTCTGTCCTCCGGAGGAAACATGACCCGCCACCGCCCCGCATCCGCATCGTTGTCGATCCCCCCTTCGGCCCGCGTGACGGCGGCGGCGACCCGACGCAGCTTCTTGCGCACCGCGGCGATCGGCGGGGCCATCGTCGGCACACCTGGGCTGCTCGCCGCCTGTGGCAGCGACGACTCGAGCGGCGGCGGCGGCAGTAACACCGACCCGGTCAAGTTCGGAGTCAACGAGGCACTCGACTCGGGTCCGGCCTACCAGCGGATGGCCGGGTTCGCCGCCGCCTACACCGCGGAGTCCGGGGTGGAGGTCACCGGCAACTACGTCGACCACAACACCTTCCAGGAGAGCATCAACACCTACCTTCAGGGCACGCCTGACGATGCCTTCGCCTGGTTCGCGGGCTACCGCATGCAGCAGTTCGCCGAGAACGGCTTGATCACCGACCTCAGCGACCTGTGGCCGATCGACGGCATGAGTGACGCGATGCTGAGCGCCTCGACGTCCAGCGACGGCAACCAGTACCTGGTTCCCTACGACTACTACCCGTGGGCCGTTTTCTACCGCAAGTCGGTCTTCGAGAAGAACAAGTTCGAGGTGCCGACGACCTACGACGAGTTCATTGCCCTGATGAAGGACATGCAGGGCAAGAATATCGTGCCGTTCGCGTTCGGAGACAAGGACGGCTGGCCGGCCCAGGGCACCTTCGACATCCTCAACATGCGGATCAACGGGTTCGACTTCCACATGAGCCTGATGGCCGGCGACGAGGCCTGGGACAGCAACGAGGTCAAGAAGGTGTTCGAGACCTGGAAGAGCCTGCTCCCCTACAACCAGGCGGACCCGCTGGGACGGACCTGGCAGGAGGCCGCCACGTCGATGGCCAACGGCGAGTGCGGCATGTATCTGCTCGGCACCTTCGTCGGCGATGCCATCCCGGATGTCGTCGACGACCTGGACTTCTTCACCTACCCCGAGTTCGACCCGGCTATCGGTTCGGACGCCCTCGACGCCCCGATCGACGGCTTCTGCGTAGCGGCAGCCGGCCAGAACCAGGGCGGCGCCAAGGACATGCTGGCCTACTTCGGCACGGCCGCCGCCCAGGACGCCGCGAACGCCGCCGCCGACCTGCCCATGATCGCTGCCAACTCCAACGCAAGCACCGACTCCTACTCCGCCCTCCAGCTGAAGTCGGTCGAGGTCGTCTCGGCGGCTGCCAACATCGCCCAGTTCATGGACCGCGACACCGACACGGACTTCGCGTCCACGGTGATGATCCCTTCCATCCAGTCGTTCCTGAAGAACCCCGACGACATCGACGCGCTGACCAAGAGCATCCAGGAGCAGAAGGTCTCGATCATGGGATAGTCGATCGGGCGAAGACTGAAGGGACTGGCCTATGACCGAGGCTCAACAGGGCACGCTCGAGAAGACGACGGCAGCCGACGCACCCAAGAGACTCCGTCGCAAGCTACGACCGGCGGACCGGGCCGTCGTCATCCTGATGGTGACCATCCCCACCATCTTGGTCGTCGTGTTGGTCTGGCTCCCAGCGTTCGCAACGGTCGGCCTGTCCTTCACCCGATGGAACGGCATCGGGGGTCTGGACAAGATCGAGTGGGTGGGCACGCAGAACTACCACGACCTCGCCACGATCTACCCGCCGTTCTGGCCGGCCATCCGGCACAACCTGATCTGGTTGGGCTTCCTGTTCATCTTCCCCACTCTGCTGGGGATGCTGCTCGCCGTGATCCTCGACCGCGGGATGAGGGGGAGCCGCTTCTACCAGACCGCCTTCTATCTCCCGGTCGTGCTGTCGCTGGCCCTGGTCGGCTTCATCTGGCAGCTGTTCTACTCGCGCGACCAAGGTCTGATCAACCAGGTCTTCAACACCGAGGTCGACTGGTACGGCGACCCGAGCGTGAACCTCTGGGCGGTCCTGGTCGCCACCGCGTGGCGTCACACCGGCTACATCATGCTGATCTACCTTGCCGGCCTGAAGGGTGTGGACCACACGTTGCGCGAGGCGGCGGCCGTCGACGGCGCGTCCGAGGTGCAGACCTTCTTCAAGGTCGTCTTCCCGGTGATGCGGCCGATCAACATGATCGTCCTGGTCATCGTGGTCATCGAGTCGCTACGGGCCTTCGACCTGGTCTGGGTGGTGAACAAGGGCCGCAACGGCCTGGAGATCATCGCCGCCCTGGTGAGTCAGAACGTCATCGGTGAGGCGACCCGGTACGGCTTCGGTTCAGCCCTCGCGGTGATCATGATGGTGATCTCGTCGATCTTCATCGTGATCTATCTCCGGATCGTCTTCAGGGAGGAGCAACGGTGACCACTGCGGTCGAGAAGCCCCCGCGCGTCAAGAAGCCGAAGGAGCCGACCGGCGGGGTGATGAACAAACGCCGGGGAACTGTCGCCACCGTCGCCATGCTGGTGCTTTCGCTCGTGTGGCTGTTTCCCCTGTTGTGGGCGGTGCTGAACTCGTTCCGCAACTACAGCTACACGCAGGCCAACGGCTATCTCTCGTTCGGTGGCTGGACCCTGGACAACTACCAGCAGGCCTGGACCCAGGGCCAGTTCGGCCTGCATTTCAGGAACTCTCTCCTGATCACCGTGCCGGCTGTCTTCCTCACGTTGTTCCTGGCCTCGATGGTCGCGTTCGTGCTGGCCCGCTTCAGCTACCGGTTCAACCTGCTGCTGCTCGGGCTCTTCCTGGCCGCCAACCTGTTGCCTCCGCAGGCCTTGCTGATCCCGGTTTTCCGGATGTTCCGGTCCGTCCCGCTGCCGCTGTTCATGAGCGACAGCGGGCAGATGCTCAACAGCTTCTGGTCGCTGATCCTGGTCAACACGGCGTTCCAGCTCGGCTTCTGCACGTTCGTGCTGAGCAACTACATGAAGACCCTGCCCTACGAGATCTACGAGTCCGCGGAACTCGACGGCGCCAGTGTCTGGCGGCAGTACTGGCAGCTGACCATGCCCCTGGTCCGACCTGCGCTGGCCGCTCTCGCGACGCTTCAGGTCACCTGGATCTACAACGAGTTCTTCTGGGCAACCGTGTTGCTCTCGCGCTCGGACAAGTTCCCTGTGACCAGTGCCCTGAACAACCTGCGCGGGCAGTTCTTCACCGACACCAACCTGGTCGCCGCCGGTTCGGTGATCGTGGCCTTACCGGTGCTGATCGTCTTCTTCGTGCTGCAGAAGCAGTTCGTGTCGGGGCTGACGCTGGGATCAACGAAAGGCTGAGAACGCTCACGCCGACGGCGTCAGCGACAGTCCCGACCCGTCAACGGCGGTGTCGACCGTGACCGAGCCGCCGTCGAGCACCTCGCCGCCGATCAGCAGCTTGGCCATGGGGTCGCCGATCGCCGTTTGGATCAGCCGACGCAGCGGACGAGCGCCGTACGCCGGGTCGAAGCCCTTGTCCGCCAGCCACGCTCGCGCCGCCTCGCTCACCTGGATCGTGATCCGGCGCATGGCGAGCCGCTTCTCGAGCAGCGCCAGCTGGAGGTCGACGATCTGGGCGAGCTCTGCTCGCGTGAGCGCGTCGAACAACACGATCTCGTCGAGCCGGTTGAGGAACTCGGGCTTGAAGGACTGCCGCACGATCCCCATCACTGCCTCGCGCTTGGCCGCCACCTCGAGCGTGGGATCCACGAGGTAGCTCGAGCCGAGGTTGCTGGTCAGGATCAGCAGCGTGTTGCGGAAGTCGACCGTGCGACCTTGGCCGTCCGTGAGGCGCCCGTCATCGAGCACCTGCAGGAGGATGTCGAAGACCTCAGGGTGCGCCTTCTCGACCTCGTCGAGCAGGACGACGGAGTACGGACGGCGGCGCACCGCCTCGGTGAGCTGACCGCCCTCGTCGTAGCCGACGTACCCGGGAGGCGCGCCGACCAGACGCGCTACCGAGTGCTTCTCGGAGTACTCGCTCATGTCGATGCGGACGATCGCCCGCTCGTCGTCGAAGAGGAAGTCGGCCAGCGCCCGGGCCAGCTCGGTCTTGCCGGTGCCCGTGGGGCCGAGGAATAGGAACGACCCGGTAGGGCGGTTCGGGTCGGAGATCCCGGCCCGCGACCGGCGTACGGCGTCGCTCACCGCGTTGACCGCAGCGCGTTGGCCGATCAGCCGTTCGCCGATGACGTCCTCCATGCGCAGCAGCTTGGCCGTCTCACCCTCGAGCATCCGCCCGGTGGGGATACCGGTCCAGGCCTCGACTACCTCGGCGATCTGCTCGGCCCCGACCTCCTCGCCGACCAGCGGCTCGGTCTCCAGCTTTTCGGAGGCCTCGACCGCGGCCAGTCGGCGCTCGAGCTCGGGGATCTGGCCGTACCGCAGCTCGGAGGCCTTCGCCAGGTCCCCCTCGCGGAGCAGCCGATCCTCCTCCATGTGCAGCTGGTCGAGCCGGCGACGCAGCTCGCCTTCGCCCTCGAGCGACGTCTTCTCCCGCTCCCAGCGGGACTCGAGTCCGCGCAGCTCCTCCTCGCGGTCGGCCAGGTCGGCCCGCAGCCTCTCCAGCCGCTCGATCGTGGCCTCGTCGGTCTCCTTGTCGAGGGCGAACTCCTCCATCTTCATCCGGTCGACGGTACGGCGGAGCTGGTCGATCTCCTCGGGGGACGACTCGATCTCCATGCGCAGTCGGGAGGCCGCCTCGTCGATCAGGTCGATGGCCTTGTCGGGCAGCTGGCGCCCGGTGATGTAGCGGTCCGAGAGCGTGGCCGCTGCCACCAGCGCGGCGTCGGTGATCCGCACGCCGTGGTGGGCTTCGTACTTCTGCTGGATCCCGCGCAGGATCTGCACGGTGTCCTCGACGCTCGGCTCACCTACGAAGATCTGCTGGAACCGGCGCTCCAGCGCCGGATCCTTCTCGATCCGCTCGCGATACTCGTCAAGGGTGGTGGCGCCGATCATGTGCAGCTCGCCACGAGCCAGCATCGGCTTGAGCATGTTGCCGGCATCCATGGAGGAGTCCCCGCCCGCCCCAGCCCCCACGACCGTGTGGAGCTCGTCGATGAAGGTGATCACCTGGCCGCCGGAGTCCTTGATCTCCTCGAGC
The DNA here is from genome assembly GCA_963812265.1 of uncultured Actinomycetota bacterium. Lineage (GTDB taxonomy): Bacteria > Actinomycetota > Actinomycetes > Propionibacteriales > Nocardioidaceae > Nocardioides. The sequence continues at coordinate 980,150 of CAWEUL010000001.1, read as the reverse complement.
ACCGCCTTCAGCCGCTCCTCGAACTCTCCGCGGTACTTCGCACCGGCCACCATCGCGGCCAGGTCGAGACTGAGAACCCGGCGGCCCTTCAGCGAGTCCGGCACATCGCCGGCCACCACACGCTGTGCGAGTCCCTCCACGACGGCGGTCTTGCCGACCCCGGGCTCGCCGATCAGCACCGGGTTGTTCTTGGTCCGCCGGCTCAGCACCTGCACCACCCTGCGGATCTCGGCGTCGCGGCCGATCACCGGGTCGAGCCGCCCGTCCTCGGCGGCGGTCGTCAGGTCGACGGAGTACTTCTCCAGCGCTTCGTACGTCGACTCGGCCTCGGGACTCGTCACGCGGCGGTTGCCGCGCACCGCACTGAGCCCTTCGCGAAGGCCGTCGGCCGTCAGCCCCACATCGTGCAGGAGCTTCTGGGCCGGGGACTCCACGCTGGCGCAGCCGATGAGCAGGTGCTCGGTGGCGACGTAGTCGTCCTTCATCGACGCCGCCAGGTCGATCGCGCTCGCGAGCACGCGGGTGAGCGAGGCCGAGGCAGCCGGCTGCTGGACCGTGGTCCCGCTGGCGCGTGGCAGTGACTGCACCGCCGCGTCCGCCTGCGCGGTGAGCGCGGCCGCATCCACGCCTGCCTTGGCGACCAGGTTGCCGGCCGTGCCGCCTTCCTGGTGGAGCAGCGCCACCAACAGGTGGATCGGCTCGGTCGAGGTGTTGCCGGCCGTGGTCGCGGACACCTGGGCCGCCTCGATGACCTCGCGGCTGCGGGTGGTGAACTTCTCGGCTCCGAACTGGCTCAACGTCTCCCCCATGCAGATAGTGCTGACGACCGAACAGTCTGTCCGTCACCTGGTTCAACACGCCAGAAGTTGAGTCCATTCCACTCAACTTCGACTACGACCAGCTCGGCCCACGCCGCCGAGGGAAATGGCCCGCTCGGGCATATCCACCGCAGGTTGCTTCGCTCCTGGAGAGCGTCCTCACCATCCGAGACAGGGGAACAACCATCGTGCACAAGCTCAAGACCGCACTCGCGGCGCTCACCATCGGATTCCTGCTGGTCGCGTCGCTCGACTACATGTCGTACGCCGCCACCGGGCAGTCGTTGCTGTTGGGCAGGTCCAACTCGGCCGACACCGTCACCCAGGTCACCCGCACGACCAAGGGCCCAGCCATGCAGTTCAACGTCAAGGACGGCAAGGGCGCCCCGATCAAGGTCAACAGCAAGGGCCGCGTCGGCAAGTTCAACGCCGACATGGTCGACGGGGAGCACGCCACCGACCTCGGCGTGCGCACGCGGGTGTTCACCAAGGCGCTCAACGTCACCGGCGTCAACTCATTCACCCTGAACGCGCCGGGTGTCCCGGCCGGCAACTACCTGGTCACCGTCCACGGCTGGATCTACGGCCCCGCCGTCGCCACCATGGAATGCGGCGTCCGGGCCCTCTCGACCAACTGGTTCGCGGCGCACACCTGGAACCGGGCCGATGCCGACGGTTACTACAGCGTGAGCGGCGCCGGGTTCATCAACGTACCCAGCAGCAGCGACACCGTGCAGTTCCTCTGCTTGATGACCACCGGCAACTACCAGACCTTCACCGGCTCGCCGATCCAGGTCACGCTGACCTCGGTGAACTCGGCCACCAGCACCGCCTTCCCGCGGCCGGCCCTGCCGAAGAAGGTCACCGGACCCTCCGCCGGCGCGTCGCGCTGAGCTTGGGACCAGCTCGACCACACGCCCACCCGCACCTCGACGGTGCGGGTGGGCGTGCGCTTCTCGGCGCCCTACCACGACCGGCCGCTGCGGACTCGGGCTTCGCCAAACCGGGGGCAGAGGTCGCGCAGGCTTCCTACCCTGGACAGGCCCGGGACCGACCCGGGGTCAGCCAGGAGTCCTGCCATGCGCCACCTCAAGACAGCCGCGACCGCTCTGCTGATCGGCTTCGTGCTGATGACGACGGTCGACTACGCGGCGTACGCCGCGACGGGCAAGTCGCTGCTCCTGGGCAAGGTCAACAAGGCGGGCCGGACCACGACGATGCAGAACACCGGCTCCGGGCCGGCGGTCGCCTTCAAGGTCAAGAACGGGTCGGCCGCGCCCTTCTCGGTCAACGGGACCGGCCGGGTCGCCAAGCTGAACGCCGACCGGCTCGACGGTCGTCACGCGGAGGAGTTCGCGCTGGCTGCGCAGGTGCCGGTGGCCCTGGGCTACGTCAACTCTCCGGGCAGCCTCAACGGTGGCCTCGGCGTGGCAGGCGTCGACTGGGAGAACGGCGCCAAGCGCTACCTGATCACGCTCACCGACACGACCTACGTGAACTCCGGCTTCGCCACCCTGGTCACACCTACCTGTGACGGCTACACCGTGTCCACCCAGAGCAGCTCGGGAGACCTGGTCGTGAAGATCCGCAACACCTCCGGGACCGCGGTGCAGTGCCCCTTCGCCTTCGTGGTCTACGACGTCTGAGCCAGGACCGGGTCAGTGGCTGCGTCGCCAGACGACCAGCTGGCCGGGCAGCGGTTCGCGCAGCACCGGTAGGCGACTACCGGGCCGGTCGGGATCCTGACGACGCGCACTGAGCGCCTGCCGCAGCGCCTCGCGGGTGGCCCCGAGCTCGGCCATCAGCTCCTCACCCCGCAGGCGCAGCGCCTCGACCTGGTTCTCCAGCTCCAGGATGCGACGCACCCCCTCGATCCCGATGCCCGAGGCTGTGAGGTCGGCGATCACCCGCAGCAGCTCGATATCGTGGTGGGAATAGCGTCGGCCACCCCCGCCGGTGCGTCCGGGCGTGATCAGCCCGAGTCGCTCGTAGGAACGCAGAGTCTGGGGATGCAGCCCGGTGAGCTCGGCGGCCACACTGATCACGAAGACGGCGGCGTCGGGGCTCGGCGACGAGGGGATGCTCACGAGGCACCCTCGAAGAGGTTGGCGCGCAGCGGCTTGCCGACCATGGCCTCACGATAGGACTCCACGGCCTCACGTGCGGTGGCGTCGAGCACGGCGGGAACCTGGACCTCGACCGTCGCGAGGAGATCGCCCATCGTCCCGTCGGGCTTGCGCACCCCTTTGCCGCGGACCCGGAAGGTGCGGCCGTTGGGGGTCCCGGCCGGGATCTTCAGCGTGACCGAGCTGCCGGTGAGCGTGGGAATGCGGACCTCCGCGCCCAGCGCCGCCTCATCGAACGACACCGGTACGTCGAGGGTGAGGTTGTCGCCCTTGCGGGCGAAGAGACGATGGGGCGTCACCGTGACGGCGACGAAGAGGTCGCCGGCCGGTCCGCCGTTCTCGCCGGCACCACCCTTGCCGCGGAGCCGGATACGTTGACCGTCCTTGACCCCAGCCGGGATCCGCGCCTGGATGCTGCGGGCCGACCGGCCGCGGCCGCTACCGCGGCAGGTGGCGCACGGCTCGTCGTAGACGAGTTGGCGGCCACCGCAGGCGGGACAGGTCTCGTTGAGCGAGAACGCGCCCCCGACCGAGCTGACCACGAAGCCGGCCCCTTCGCACTCGGGACACACGTGCGGCTTGGTCCCCGGCTTCCCGCCGGTGCCCTTGCAGTCGGGGCAGGGGGCATCGGAGCTGAGGCGCAACGAGATCGTGACGCCCTCCAAGGAGTCGACGAAGGAGATCGTGGCGCCGGTCTCGGCGTCGGCGCCACGCGCTGGCCGGGCCTGTGCCCGCCGGGGGCGCCCACCGGCGCCACCGAACAGGTCGCCGAACATGTCACCGAAGCCGCCTGCCCCACCGCGCTCGCGCAACAGGTCGTTGAGGTCGAAGCCTCCCGTCGTCGTCCCGCCACCGCCGAAGCCGCCGGGGAACCGGCCACTGCCGTAGGCCGAGCGCAGCTCGTCGTACTTGGTGCGCTTGTCGGGGTCACCGACCACGTCGTAGGCCTCGGCGACGGCCTTGAATCTCTCGTGCTTGGCCTTGGCGTCCCCGGACTCGCCTGGGTTGGAGTCGGGGTGGTTGGCGCGCGCGAGCTTGCGATAGGCCTTCTTGATCTCCTCGGCGCTGGCGTCCTTCTTCACGCCCAGCTCGGCGTAGAAGTCCTTGGTCGCCCAGTCGGCCCGCAGGCCATCGGTCTCACTCACGTGTCCACCTCCCCTCGGTCTCGACCCACACGGGCCGGGTCGCTAGCTGTCGGTCACGAGCCGGGGTCGCCGCTCGCCGTGACCGGGTCGACGACCAGCACCTGCGCGGCACGCACCACCCGCTCGCCGATCCGGTAGCCGGACCGAGCCACGAGCTTGCAGGTGGTCACCTGGACCTCAGGATCCTCGCCGATGTGGGAGAGGGCCTCGTGGAGCAACGGGTCGAACGGGTCGCCGGGTTCCCCGAACCGGCTGAGGCCGAGTCCGGCGACCACCCGCTCGAGCTGCTCTGCGACCGCCTTGAGGCCTGGTTCGAGGGGGCCGTGCTCGCGTGCCCGCTCGATGGTGTCGAGCACCTCGGTGATCGGGGCAAGCGCCGTGTAGGTCGCGTTCTGACGAATCAACTCGCGGTCCCGGTCGACCCGACGCTTGTAGTTGAGGTACTCCGCCTGGAGCCGCTGGAGGTCGCCGGTGAGCGCCGCGACGTCGGCCTGGGCCTGCGCCACGTCGGACTGGGTTCGCGACAGGTCGTCGCTGAACTCGACCTCGGTCTCGTCGGTCATCTCGCCGGCCGCGTCGCCGAACCCCCGAGCGGCCTGCCTGGTCGAGGACCCACCTTCGGCCGGCGCCTCGGGACCAGCGCCGTCTCCGGCCGGGTCCCCCGACGCCGTCTCCAGCGGCTCCTCGACCAACCGGCGCCCCTCGCCGTCGACCGGGGCGCCGTCGTCGGCCAGCGGGCTGTCGTCGCTCACGCGTCGTCGTCCTCGGTGGCCTCACCCTCGTCGACGATCTCGGCGTCGACGACGTCCTCGTCCCCTTCGCCGGTCGAGCCGGTGCTGCCACCAGCAGCGGACGCCTCGGCCTCGGCTGCGGCGTACATCGCCGCGCCCATCTTCTGGCTCGACTCGCCCAACTTGGTGACTCCGGCCCTCAGCTCCTCGGCGGACGCCTCGGCGTTCTCCAACGTGGCCTTGAGCGCGTCGACGTCGGCGGTGACCTCGGTCTTCACGTCGTCGGGGATCTTGTCGCCGTTCTCCTCGAGGAACTTCTCGGTCGTGTACACGAGCTGGTCGCCCTGGTTGCGGGTCTCGACCGCCTCGCGGCGCTGGGCGTCCTCCTCGGCGTACTGCTCGGCCTCCTTGACCATGCGGTCGATCTCGTCCTTGCCGAGCGCCGAACCGCCGGAGATCGTCATGGACTGCTCGCGACCGGACGCGTGGTCCTTCGCGGAGACCTGGACGATCCCGTTGGCGTCGATGTCGAAGGTCACCTCGATCTTCGGCACACCACGGGGCGCGGGCGGCAGACCGGTGAGCTCGAAGTTGCCCAGAGGCTGGTTCTGGGCCCACATCTGACGCTCGCCCTGCGCGACCTTGATCTCCACCGAGGGCTGGTTGTCGTCGGCGGTCGTGAAGATCTCCGAGCGCTTGGTCGGAATGGTGGTGTTGCGCTCGATCAGCGTGGTCATCACCCCACCCTTGGTCTCGATGCCCAGGCTGAGCGGCGTGACGTCGAGGAGCAGCACGTCCTTGACCTCGCCCTTGAGCACGCCGGCCTGCAGCGCCGCACCGACCGCGACGACCTCGTCAGGGTTCACACCCTTGTTGGGCTCCTTGCCGCCGAGCAGCTCCTTGACCAGCTCGGTCACCGCGGGCATCCGGGTGGAGCCACCCACGAGCACGACGTGGTCGATCTTGCTCACCTCGACGCCGCCGTCCTTGAGCACCTGCTTGAAGGGCTCCTTGGTGCGGTCGAGCAGGTCGGAGGTCAACTTCTGGAACTCCGCGCGCGTCAGCTTCTCCTCGAAGTGCAGCGGGCCGGACTCACCATGGGTGATGTAGGGCAGGTGCACCTGGGTCTCGCTCGAGCTCGAGAGCTCGATCTTCGCCTTCTCCGCAGCCTCCTGGAGGCGCTGGCGCGCGATCTTGTCGGCGCCGAGGTCGACGCCGTTGTTGCCCTTGAACTTCTTGATCATCCAGTCGACGACGCGGGAGTCCCAGTCGTCCCCGCCGAGGTGGTTGTCACCCGAGGTGGCCTTGACCTCGATCACGCCCTCGCCGATCTCGAGCAGCGACACGTCGAAGGTGCCACCTCCGAGGTCGAAGACGAGGATGGTCTGGTCATCGCCCTTGTCCAGTCCGTAGGCCAGCGCGGCCGCGGTCGGCTCGTTGACGATGCGCGAGACGTTGAGGCCCGCGATCTCACCGGCCTCCTTGGTGGCCTGGCGCTGAGCGTCGGAGAAGTAGGCCGGGACGGTGATCACCGCGTCGGTCACGGTCTCACCCAGGTAGGCCTCGGCGTCCCGCTTGAGCTTCTGCAGCACGAACGCGCTGATCTGCTGGGCGGTGAACGACTTGTCGTCGATCTTCACCTCCCAGTCGGTGCCCATCTGGCGCTTGACCGAGCGGATCGTGCGGTCGACGTTGGTGACGGCCTGGCGCTTGGCCACCTCACCGACCAGCACCTCGCCGGACTTGGCGAAGGCGACGACGGACGGGGTCGTGCGCGCACCTTCCGCGTTTGCGATGACGGTGGGTTCGCCACCCTCGAGAACGGCCACGACGGAGTTCGTCGTACCCAGGTCGATGCCGACCGCGCGTACCATGGTGTCTGCCTTTCGGTTGAGTCTGTCCGGTTGAGCTGTTTTCGGTGGATCTCGGTCCGGTGGGACGCGAGCCCGTTGGGTTCGCGTCGGCGCCATCCTGCGCCGTGCTCGGCCAGTCTGGCAAACAAGTTGAGTCTATTCAACTCAAGTCTGCTCATGTGACTCAACGCACCTTCAGCCGCCGGTGTTCCCGCGCCGGCGGACCGATCGCAACGGGGTTCGTGGCCGGGGCACCGACCCGCGTACCCTGCTCTGCGTGGAAGCGCCCGGCACCGACCCCACCGACGACCTGCCCGACCAGATGCGGGTGCGGCGTGCCAAGCGCGCGCAGCTGCTGGACAGCGGACGGGCGCCGTACCCCGTCTCGGTCCCTCGCACCCACACGCTGGCCGAGGTGCGCGAGCGCTGGGGTCACCTCGCGGCCGGGGAGGAGACCGACGACGAGGTCGGGGTCGCGGGGCGGGTGATGTTCGTCCGCAACACCGGCAAGCTCTGCTTCGCCGCGCTCCAGGAGGGTGAGGGCACCCGTCTGCAGGTGATGCTCTCCCTCGCCGAGGTCGGCGAGCAGGCGCTCGAGGACTGGAAGCATCTCGTCGACCTGGGCGACCACGTCTTCGTGCGCGGACGCGTCGTCTCCTCCAAGCGTGGGGAGCTGTCGGTGATGGCCAGCGAGTGGAGCATGGCCTCGAAGGCTCTGCGACCGCTGCCGGTGCTGCACAAGGACCTCGCCGAGGAATCGCGGGTGCGGCAGCGGTACGCCGATCTGGTCGTCCGGCAGGAGGCGCGCGACATGGTGCGCACGCGCTCGGCGGTCGTGCGCGCCGTTCGCCGCACGCTCGAGGACGCCGGCTACCTCGAGATCGAGACCCCTGTCCTCCAGCTGATCCACGGAGGCGCGCGAGCGCGGCCGTTTCGCACCCACATGAACGCCTTCGACCAAGAGATGACGCTGCGCATCGCCCTGGAGCTCAATCTCAAGAAGGCCGTCGTCGGCGGGGTGGACAAGGTCTTCGAGATCGGCCGGATCTTCCGCAACGAGGGCGTCGACTCCACGCATAGCCCCGAGTTCACGATGCTCGAGGTCTACGAGGCCTACGGGGACCAGCACACGATGGCCGACCTGATCAAGCAGCTCGTCCTCGCGTGCGCCGACGCACTGGGGGCTCTCCGGATCCAGACGCCGATCGGTGAGGTCGACCTCGGCGGTGAGTGGCGCTGGCTCCGGGTCTACGACGGCGTGAGCGAAGCGGTCGGCGTCACCGTCACTCCCGAGACCGACCTCGAGACGCTGCGCGCGCTGATGGCCGAGCACGGGCTCGACTACGACGACGCGTGGCCCGAGGAGAAGCTCGTCCTGGAGATGCTGAGTGAGCTGGTCGAGCCGTCGCTGCTCCAGCCCACGTTCGTCTACGACTACCCGCCCTCGGCGCAGCCGCTGGCCCGGCCGCACCGCAGCCAGCCGGGCCTCATCGAGGCCTGGGACCTGATCATCGCCGGCGTCGAACGTGGGACCGCGTTCAGCGAGCTGATCGATCCCGTCGTCCAGCGCGAGGTGCTGAGCGAGCAGTCACGCCAGGCGTCGGCGGGTGACGTCGAGGCGATGCGGCTCGACGAGGACTTCCTCCGGGCCCTCGAGTACGGCGCCCCGCCGATGGGCGGCCTTGGCCTGGGCATCGACCGGTTGGTCATGCTCTTCACGGGCGCAGGCATTCGCGAGACCATCCTCTTCCCGCACGTGAAGCCCGAGGCCCAGCGTTAGACCACCGCGTGCTGGATGCCGCGGGGCTCAGCCCGCCGGGCCCACCCGCACCGTGGTCCCTGTCCGTGCGCAGAGGGAGATGACCCGGGCCGAGCGGCGACTCTCCGGAACCACGGCACGCCAGCCGTAGAAGCCGCGCGCGGAAAGCCTCACCGGCGCCGTCGTCCCCAGGTCCCTCGGCCCGGTGATGCGCACCAGCCGTCGGGCGACCTGCAAGGCATCGAGGCAGCGGACCCGGTCGCGGCTGGCGAACGGCCCGTAGAGCCGGACGACGACGTCGCGGTCAAACCAGTCGGGGAGCCGTCGCACCTCGACATCGACGGCGACCTTGCCGCCGATGGGGATGGCGGGTTTGGTGGTGCTCAGACTCAGCCGCGGCACGCCCTTGAGCAGGATCGTGTGCCCGCAGCCCGAGGCCGGGAGGTTGAACCGGTCACCGGGCACAGCCACGCCCCAGCGGTAGAACCCCGGGGTCGCCGCCTCGATCGGCGGCACGGCGTAGGTGCCGTTCGCCTCGACGTCGACCGGCCCGCTCCCCACGACCGGTGCGCCGCCGTGGCAGACGGCCGCCGCCGCCGTGCCGAAGGGTCCGTAAAGGGTCACCTCACCCTCACGGGGACCGGGGTAGCCACCTCGCAGGTGCACCGTCCCGGCGACGGGAGCGGCGGTCGTGCGGGTATCCGGCGCGGACACACCCACCGTCGGGCGGGCCCGGACGTCCACCGAGATGGTTCTGGTGAGCGTGAGCTTCCGACCTGCGAGAACGACGCGTGACCCGTGCCGTCCGCTGGGACGGCGGACCCGGAGCTGGTGGGACGGGACCTTGTGCACGGCCACGACGAGGCGCTGCGGACCGGGTGCCGTCGAGAGTGCGTTCACGCTGACGGTGCCGGTGGCGTCCGTGGTCGCGCGCATCGTCCGACCGGCGAAGCGCACATCGACCGGCAGCGACGCGACCGGCTTGCCCCGGCGTCGCGAGCTGACCGTGGTGCCGACGCGCACTCGCTCACCGACCACCGCCCCGGTACCGGTGAGACGCACCCGGTAGGGGCCGGCGTAGAGCCGCGACTTCTCCAGCATGTAGCGCGCGAGGGGGACGATCACCGCCGCGTCGCCGGTCTGCCGCAACCGGCGGTGGGTGCGGGATCCGCCGAGGGCGTAGGGCCCGCCCACGAGGAGCGCGTGCAGGGCCAACTCGACCGCAGCGGACTGCGACGCCGAGCGGTAGGTGCCGTACTTCGAGACCAGCCAGGCAGCGCGACGCGTCCGATTGCGGTTGTTCTCGATGCGCCCTGTGCCCCGGAGGTCTGCGACCCACTCAGCCGGGCCGAAGCCGCGGGCGACCGGTGCCCGCCGTGGATCGACCCGGTAGACGATGCTCCGGCCGAGGGAGCGCGATCCCAGCCAGTCGCCGGCGGCCGTGCCCGTGTGTCGCAGGTGGTAGCCGGTGCGGGGTCGATCCTTGGTGCGCGTACCGGCCGAGGCCGGCTCGAGACTCCAGGTCAGCGACGCGGCGACCACGACCGCCGCGAGCAGGCAGGCACCGTGCTGTCGACGTCTAGTCATCAGGGTCGATCGGTATGACGGGCGCCGCGCCCGGCGCGCCTCCCGAGCCGCCCGACCCTGAGCCGTTGCTTGCGGCGGCCGGTGGCGCTGGGGCGGTCACGACGCTGCTGGGCGGGTCCGGCGGGGTCGGGGTCGGCGCGGGCAGGACGCGCACCCGGCCGCGAGCGCCGATCGCCTGGGGCGCGGCCACGCGGTAGGTCGCGACACCCACGGGGAGCCCGCTGAGGACCAGCCGGCGCGGGTCACCGCGCAGCCGCACCTGGCGGGTCACGAGATCGCCGCCGTCTGGGTGGAAGCGCACCGTCACCACCACCGGTCGGCTGGAGACGAGTCGCAGAGCGATGGTGCGCGGCCCGAGCGGGCGCGCGGTGGCCGTGATCACGGGCCGGGCCTCGAGAACCGTCGCCGCAGACACCGCGGGACCAGGAGCCGCCGCGGGCGCCGAGGCGAGGATGCGTGGGGCCGGTGCCGGTGCCGGTGCCGGTGAACCGTCGGCAGCGTCGTCGGAGGAGAACAGGGCGGTGAGTCCCACAGCCGAGACCACGGTGGCTGCCGCCACGGCCCCCAGCAGGCCGACAGAGCGGCGGGCTCGCGGACGCCACTGGCGGGGCGGGCGGGAGTAAGGGGCCACCGCGGCAGGTACGGCGACAGCGGGCGTCGCTGCGGCGACCAGGTCGCTGATCGACTCGGCCCTACCGTCCGGGTAGACCGCGAGGTTGGTGACCTCCCCGGCCCGCCCTTCGACACGGAGGCCCACCGGGCGCCCGAGTGGTGCGGCGACGTCCTCGCTGACGCGGCGCAGCGCTTCGAGATAGCGGTCCTCGACAGTGCCCAGGCCGACCACGAGCTCGCCGTCCAGGCGCACCGCACCGTCGGCCGTCTCGAGCCGCACCCACGGCTCGGGGAGGAGTCCTTCCCCGCTCACTGCCGTCGTCCTTCCCACTTCGAGAATGGCAAACGTGTCGCTGCGGCCAGGCCCCCGAGAACCACGACACCGTCGATCCTCGCCTGAACAGGGGGTGGGGGCAACCACAACGTGCCATTCGGCGACCGGCTGCCCGAACCGGAAGCGGTTGACGCAGTCGCAGGGGGAACCGGCCAGCGGCCGGGCGGGGAATATGCACGTACCCACAGGCGTAGCAACGACATGACCGTTCCCGAGCTTCTCCTCCATGACCAGGCGACCATCCCGCAACTCGGGTTCGGGGTGTTCCAGGTGCCGCCCGAGGACACCGCGGCCGTGGTGAGCCAGGCGCTCGAGGTCGGCTACCGCCACATCGACACCGCGCAGATGTACGGCAACGAGGCCGGTGTCGGCCGCGCGATCATCGATGCGGGGATCCCACGGGACAGCCTCTACATCACGACCAAGCTCAACAACGGCTTTCACCGACCGGAGCAGGCGCGAGAGTCGATGGAACGGTCTCTGGAGCGACTTGGTCTAGACCACGTCGACCTGTTCCTGATCCACTGGCCGCTACCGACGCGCTACGACGGCGACTACGTCTCCACCTGGCGCACCATGGTCGAGCTGCGCGAGTCGGGCGCCACGACCTCGGTGGGGGTCTCGAACTTCCAACCGGCGCACCTGGACCGGGTCGTGGAGGAGACCGGCGCCATTCCCGCCGTCAACCAGATCGAGGTGCACCCCTACTTCACGAACGCGGCCGCCCGCGAGGCCAACGCCCGGCACGGAGTCGCCACCGAGGCCTGGTCCCCCATCGCCCGCGGACGGGTAGCCGAGGACCCCACCATCCAGGAGATCGCAGCACGTCTCGGCCGAACGCCCGCCCAGGTGACCCTGCGCTGGCATCTGCAACGCGGCGACATCGTCTTTCCCAAGTCGACCCGTCTCGAACGGATGCGCGAGAACTTCGAGGTCTTCGACTTCGAGCTCGGCGAGGCGGATCTCGCCCGGCTCTCCTCCCTCGATGAGGGCGAGCCGGGACGCACGGGCCCCAACCCGGACACCTTCGACTGGATTCCCGACTGACGGGCGGGTCGAGTTGCGTCGGCAGCCGACCCTCGTCAGCCGACCCGCACCGTGATGGCGTTGGACTTCTTGCCCGAGCTCGTGTCGATGACGCGGAACTTGTTCGGCCCGGTCTGTCCGGTCTGGATGTAGGTCGAGAACGACCCCCCGTTGACCGGAGCGGTGACGGGGAAGCTCTCCCAGGACCCGCCCTCGTAACGCTGGACCTGCACGATCTCGCCGTCCGCCCCGGGGTAGCTGCCGGTCAGGTCGATCTGCTCCATCGGCGCGACCGAGCTCTGCGCCGACGAGAGGGAGATCGGCTTCTGCTTGCGTTCGGGCTTGCCCGAGGTCGTAGCCGTCGGCTCGCTGGAAGCCGGCGCCTCTGAACCGGTCGGCGACTCCTCGGGTGAGGCCGTGGTCTCCTCAGGCTGCGGGAGGTACATCGAGGCCTCATCGCCGGCCTGCGAGCCGTCACCACCGCCACCGAGGCCGAGGACGTTCGTGGCGGCCATCGCGCCGAGGCCCAAGAAGAGCCCCAACGCAGCGGCGACCACGACCAGCGCCACGAGCCCGCTCAGGATCGGTCGTTCCTTGCGGTTCGCCACCTGGCTCCTCCCCCGGATCTATCGCCTCGTTGCGTGGGCACAACCATTGTCACCGATGACCCCCACACGTGTCACAGCGCCGTCCTGGGTGGTCACTCCTGGGGCTGCGACTGGGCGGCCTCCACGGCGCGCCTCCGCCTCTCCGCCAAAGCGTGCGAGTCGGTCTCGGCGTCGTAGGACCAGAAGTCGGGGAGCCAGGCCGCAGTCAGCGCGACTCCGGCGACGCAGGCCAGACCGCCGCTGGTGATCGCTGCCCGCACCGACCAGGCGTCGGCCACCAGGCCCGCCCTGACCTGTCCCGCCATCGGCCCGACGGAGTAGGACAGCATCTCGATCCCGGCCAGTCGGCCGCGCATGGCGTCCGGGATGGTCTGGTTCCACACCGTGCCGCGGAAGACCGCCGAGATCATGTCGGCGGCGCCCGAGAGGCCCAGGAACAGCAGGACCAGCCCGAAGCTGGGCATCAGACCGGCCAGTGCGATGCAGGCCCCGTACGCCGCGGCGGCGATCACGATCGCGCGGCCGTGGTGGCGGATGCGCGAGGTCCAGCCGCTGAGGGCGGTCGCGACCAGCGCTCCCAGCGTCTCGGCCACGTAGAGGAGGCCGATCAGCTCGGGGCGCTCGAACACCTCCGCAGCCAGCGCCGGGAACAGCACGACCGGGATCGCCAGGAACATCGCCGCCATGTCGACCAGGTAGGTCCCGAGGAGGTCGCGTCGCCGTACGGCGTAGCGCAGACCCTCGCCGATCCCCTTCAGCGACGGAGGGGTGGTCTCGCCCTGATGAGGGTAGGGGCGCATGGCCGCGAAGAGCGCCGACGCCGCGACGAGCCCGACCACGTCCACCAGGAAGCACCAGCCGATCCCGACGTAGGCCACCAAGAGGCCACCGATCATCGGCCCGGCCAGGACACCGATCTGCATGCCGAAACTGGTCAGTGCGTTCGCGGCCGTGATCTGGTCATGGCGCACCGTGCGCGGCATGACCGCCTCACGCGAGGGCCTCTGCAGCGCCGACGCGGCCGCCAGCAGGCCTGCCACCACGAAGATCACGGCCAGGTTGGGCTCAGGGATGAATGCGTTGACAGCCAGTATCCCGGTCAGCAGCACCTGCGTGATCCCGGTGCCGACCAGGAGCCGCCGGCGGTCGACGTGGTCGGCCAGGGCCCCGCCGTACAGGCCGAAGACGACCAGCGGCACCAGTTCGACTGCGCCGACCAGCCCGACCGCGGCGTTGGAGCCCGTGAGCCGGTAGATCTGGAAGGGGATGGCGACGTAGGTGACCATCGCGCCGAGGTAGAACACGGTGCCCGCGGCGAACAGCAGGCGGAAGTCACGAGATGTGCGCAGCGGAGTGACGTCCATGCGCAGCGCACGCAACCGCTCCGTCCAGGTCACAACCGGCCATCGTGCCAGGACGGTGCCGCCTGACGCACCGGGTTATCGCTGCGGTCAGCGAGGTGGCGTCGCGATGTCCAGCTCGGCCTCGGCCAGCAGCTCGCGGGCCCCCTCGATGCGCTCCGGGTCGATGAGCACCCGCCGCGGGAACGCGCCGATGGAGCCCTCCATGATCGAGATGTTGCCGTCCGCGATCACCACCGGAATCCCGGCCTCCGCCATCAGCGACTCCACGAACGACAGCAGCACGGGGTCGTTGCTGCGCGTGAGCTCGATCATCGGGACCCACCGTCGGCGAGGTCGCGGACGACGAGGCGGGCGCCTCGCGCCGGCACACTCGTGATGTTGCGGACCCGGGGTTGGTCGCGGCCGGCCGCATCCAGGTCGTAGGTCGAACAGACCTCACGCAGCACGGCGACCGCCTCCATGAGCGAGAACCCCGCGCCGATGCAGCGCCGGACGCCACCGCCGAAAGGGATCCACGTGTGAGGAGGCGGCGGGTGTCCGACGAACCGTTCGGGACGGAAGGCCTCCGGCTCCGCGTGGCTGTCGGGGCGAGCATGGGACAGCAGGATCGACACGGCCACAGTCGCGCCCGCCGGCAGGTCGATCCCGCCGACGGTGGCGGGCGCCTGCAGGGTCCGGACCACCATCGGGATCACCGGATGGAGACGCATCGACTCCTTCACCACCGCCTCGAGGTACGCGTCGTCGCCCGCGCGCGCCGCCTCGCGCGCCCGAGCCGCCTGCGATGGGTCACGACCGAGCTCATAGAGTGCCCACGCGAGCGCCGTCGCGGTCGTCTCGTGCCCGGCCAGCAGCAAGGTGACCAGCTGGTCGCGCAGCTCCGGGTCGCTCAGCGTGTCGCCGCCGTCGTCCACACGGATCAGCCGAGAGAGCACGTCGGTGCGCTGCTCCAGATCGGGAGCCTGGCGGCGTTCCCGGATCTCGGCGTAGATCAGGCGGTCCAGGGCGTAGGACGTCTCGACCGTCCGCTTCCAGATCCCGAACCGCTGCAGCGCGGGAACCCCCCAGCCCAACAGCACCACCGGACTGACATCGACGGTCCGGTTGACCAGAGGACGCAGCTGCGCCAGGCGCGACTCGTCGGTCACCCCGAACACCACGCGCAGGATCACCTCGAGCGTCAGGGCGTTCATCCGGTCGTGCGACCGGAACGGGACCCCACGGGTCCAGCTCCCGACCTCGGCCTTGGCGAGACCGGTGACGAGATCCTCGTACCCCCGCATGACACGGCCGCTGAACGCCGGCGTCAGGAGCTTGCGGGCCCGCGTGTGCTCCGCCCCATCGACCAACAGCAGGGAGTGCTCGCCCATGATCGGGCCGAGGATGGCGTTGCCCTTTCCGGCATGGAAGACCTCGGGGTCGCTCGCGAAGATCTCCTTGGCGTGCTCCGGTCGGGTGAAGACGACCAGCGGGCGGCGTGCCGGCGGCAGATGGAGCGTGAACACGTCGCCGTACCTGCGGTGGAGCCACGGGACGAAACGGTGCCGGAACCGCAGCAGCCCGACGGCTTGGGCCAACGACGGCCAGTGGGGCCCGGGCGGTAGCCCTGCCTGGTCCCGAGGAGGCAACCCCCCACGCGACAGCGGGCGCATCCGCCGGAACCGCTCCTGGGTCAGGTGCGTGATCTCGTCGATGGCCATCGCCGTCTCCTCGGGGCCGGGTGCTCACATCGTAGGCAGGTCGCTCACACCTCGGTCGGCACGAGCTCCACCGGGCCGAAGGCCTCGGTCGGCTTGGTGTGCTCGTCTGCGCAGCTCTGACGCCGATGCGGCCCCGGACCGCTGTGCACGTGGGCCTGCCAGGTCGACGTGAGGCCGCGCAGACGGACGTCGGAGCGGCCGTCGGCGGTGGTCACCGTGCCGACCTCCACGTCATCGATCCCGTCCAGCCGAAGATCCTCACGAAGGCGCTGCTCTGCCACCTGGGCCGCCGCCGGTACGCCGACCCGGCCGCGCGCCAGCCCGTGCGGCCACCGACCCACCGACAGCTCGTCCACGGCCCGGGCCGCGGAGGCCGGGTCCAGCCGCCCGAGCGCGACGCCCCACGGCAGGGCCAGCACGGTGGCGGCGAACCGGTGTCCGCCCAGGTGGGTCGTCTCCCAGGTCTCCTCCGGCCGCAACCGGGCCAGCCGTTCGACCACCGGGCGACCTCGCTCGGCACAGCAGACGTCGCGTCGACCGTTCGTGCAGACCAGCCAGAGCGGCGCGTCGTGCGGGGTGAGCCCGGCACTTCTGCCCTGCTCCAGCGCGGCCAGGTCCAGGTCACCGACCGCCTCGATCCGGTCCAGGCGCGTGGTCTCCAGCTGGGCACCTCTCGGCCCGGCCAGCGCGGTGAAGACGCGGACGCCGTCGGCCCGCGGCGCGCCGGGCGGGCGACGCATCAGCTGCACCCGGACCCGGTCGAGGCTGCCCAGCAGCCTCGACACGTCGCTGGGGAGCCGGCTGTCGGTGAGAGCTTTGCGGCCCCACGGCCCGCGGTGCTCGACGAAGAGCCACGTCCTGTCTGCGGGTGCGGTCCCCGCGATCGCCTCGCCGTCCGCGGCGCTGGCCGCCGAGCAGCGGAAGGGGTCCGTCACGTCGGACAGTGTGCCCCACGACCGGGCGCGGTCCCGATCCACGAGGGCTCTCACGACTCGAGGATCGAGGTCAGCCGAGCAGCCCCCGTCGGCGGGCGACGGCGGCCGCCTCGGTGCGGCTGGCTACGCCGAGCTTGGCCAGGATGTTCGACACGTGCACCGAGACTGTCTTGGGGCTGATGAACAGCTGCCGCCCGATCTCGCCGTTGGTGCGGCCGTCGGCGACCAACTCCAGGATCTCGTGCTCACGCGGGGTCAGGTCCTGAGTCACCGGCGCGGCGGCCCGCCGAGCCCGGGTCGCGCCGAGCTCGTGCAAGGCAGCGAGGAGGGGTCCCGCTTCGAGCCACTCCGCGGCGCCTCGCGCCAGCCGCGCCACCTCGCGGGCGGCGGCGACGTCACCGGTGCTGCGCAGGATGCCCGCGAGGACGGCGCGCAACCAGGCCGTGCGAAAGACGTCCCCGAGTTCATCGAAGCCGGCGACGGCCTCCTCCCAGGCCTCCACCAGCGCCCGCTGCTCCGGCATGTCGACCCCGGCCAGCCAACGCAGTCGCAGATGCTGGGCCTCCAGGAGCCGGGCCCACGCCTGGCCCTCGGCCCCCCATTGGCTGTCGGCAGCTACCAGGCGCGCCACGACGGTCGAACCGTCGGCGTGCAGCTGGTCACCGCGAGCCACGAGGGACGCCCGCTCGTCGCTCGGCACGTGGCTGATCACGTCCGCCAGGCCCCCGAGCGCCGTCGCCGCGAGGCGCACCCGGGCCCCGAACCACGGGTGCCAGATCCGGGACATGACCTCCACGACGTCGTCGTACACGCCGAGGATCCCGTCCGCAGATCCCGCGTTCGCCGCCAGGTGCATCCGGTTGGCGGCATCGTAGATCGCGATCAGGCCCTCGTGCTCCCACAGCTCCCTGAGCTCGGAGAGGTCGGGCTCCTCGCCGCGACCGATCTGGATCTGCGCCCGGAGGACCTGCAACATGGCACGCGGGATCGGCGGCCCTTGACCCGGGCCCTGGTCGAGCACCTCGAGTGCCTCGTCCCAGCGACCGGTGACCGAGAGCAGGGCCGCGAGCTGCCACCGACACTCGAAGGCGTACGGCGCATACGGCGTCCCTGCCCCGCGGGCCAGGTCCGAACCACTGCGGAACCAGACCTCGGCCTCGCCCAGCTCGGCGTGGTCCTGGTAGGACCGTCCGAGCAGGAACCGACCGCGTACCTCGGCCGGCAGAGCGCCCGCTCGGTGTGCCTGCTCCACGGCCTCGACCAGCGCCGCCCGCACGACCTCCTTGGGGCCGCTCCGCTTGAGAGAGCTCAGCGTGGTGACGACGTCGCTGACGAGTGCGGTCCGATCCAGTCGCTCGGCCAGCGCGAGCGCGTCGAGCCCCACAGAGTGGGCCTCGTCGAGGCGGCCGCACCCGGCGAGGACGTGGGCGTGCACCGCGAGGACCTGGGCGCGCAGCCCGCTGGCCTTGTCGTCGAGCAGGAGGACGGCCTGCTGAGAGACCTCCACGGGATCCTCGTCCGGCTCGATGATGAGCAGCGCGTGGGCGCGAGCCGACAACATCCGCGCGCGGGCCTCCGCCGGGGCATCCGCCGGAAGTGCTTCCAGCTGGTCGCGCAGCAGCGCCGCGGCCCGGTCCGGCCGCCCGCTGGCCTTGACCGCCTCGGCCGCCTGAACTGCGAGCCGGGAGACGTCCACGTCCACCTCGGGCGCGTGCCGCGGGTCGGCCATCAGCTCCAGCGCCTGCTGGAAGTGGTGGGCCGCCTCCTCGGGGCCGCCGACGGCGTTGGCCTCCTCACCGGCCTGGATCGAGGCCGTCACCGCCGTCGCGACGTCCATCGCGTTCCGGGCATGCCGGGCCAGCTCGGCAGCGGTCCCCGAGGCGCGGCCCGAGCGGAGCGCGTCGACGTAGGCCGCATGGAGTCGAACCCGCTCCCCGGGCAGCAGGTCGTCGTACACCGCCTCGGCCAGCAACGCGTGCCGGAAGGAGTAGCCGGGCGGACCGGAGACCACCACGTGGCCGTCGACAGCCTGGCGCAGTGCCTCCTCGAGCTGCCCGGGCGACATCTGAACGACCGCCGCGAGGAGGGCGTGGGAGACCTGGCGACCACTCGCGCTCGCCGCGCGCACGACGTCGCGCGTCGCTTCGTCCAGACGATCCAAGCGCACCAGCAGCAGTTCGGCGAGATCATCCGGGAGCCGGCGGCCGGGGTCGTCGGCAGCCTGGACCAGCTCCTCGACGAAGAACGCGTTGCCTTCGGCGCGGGCCACGATCCCAGCGACGACGGGTTCTCCGAGCTCAGCGGTCTGCAGATCCCTCACCAGCTCGCGCACCGACTGGACGGGCAGCGGCGCGAGCTGGACCCGTTCGACACCGCGAACCCGAGACCAGGCGGCCACCTGGGTCCGCAGCGGGTGGCGGCGGTGCAGGTCGTCACTGCGGTAGGAGCCGACCAGCGCGACGTCGCCCTCGAACGGGCGGGCGAACAGGTAGCTGAGCATGTCGCGAGTCGAGGCGTCGGCCCAGTGCAGGTCCTCGATGACGACCAGCAGCGGCGCCACCCGCGACGCCGCCTCGAGCAGAGCGTGCACGGCGGCGAACAGGTCGCCGCGGTCGAGGGTGGTGTCACCCTCGCGGGTCCCGTCGAGCATCCGCCGGCCTGGTCGCAGTCGCGCCAGCGCCGGGTGGCCGGTCGAGACCTCCGCCACGAGCTCGGGCTCGGCCGCGGCCAGCCCCCCGATGATCTCCGAGAACGGCAGGTACGGCGGCGCGCCGTCCCCGAAGTCCAGGCAGTAGCCGGTGTGCACCTGCCAGCCGTGAGCCGCGGCCTCGTCGCGCACCGCGCCCAGCAGCCGGGTCTTTCCGACTCCGGCGTCACCGGCCAGCAGGACATGGGCGTTGCCCGGCGCGGCAGGTCGGATGCCGAGCCGGGCACCCAGGTGCGCCAGCTCGGCATCGCGGCCGATCAGCCGGCCAGCCTCGGGAAGTGCCACAGCCTCCATGATCCCCTGTGCGCCTGCGGCACGGGGCGGGGGCCGCGACGGGGGCGCCGGCTGGAGGTAGCGACCCCGTCGCGGATGCGGGTGGAGTGGTAGTCGATCTCGTGCTGGTGGAAGTTGTGTGCGGTCACGAAGGGGGTCATCTCGGGCTCCTGGTCTCGTCGATGACTCAAGACTCCGCCTCTGAGGTAGTCGGCGACATCGGACGGATTCCCTATTCGGACCAGGCCTTCTCCCCGCTGCCTTAGGCGGCCCCGTGCGGGCGCCTACTGACCCGCTGCCCAGGCGGCGGCATGGTCACGCTCGTCGGTGCCGAAGGTCTTCACCTCGCCCGGCATCGCCCACGCGAACATCCGGAGCCCGTCGCGCAGCCAGCCGTGGTCGGTGACGAGCGCGATCCGCTCCCAGGACGCCCAGTCCTTGATGCCCAGCTTGAGGTCCTGCCAGACCGCGCTGGGCTCGACGCCGTCGAAGCCCGGGCCCAGCACCAGAACGGCGCGAACCTCCCCACCCCGGCTTGTGACCTCATCGAGGGCAGGGAGCAGTACGTCCGTGTAGTCCTCTGCCGCGAGCTTTCCGGTCACGTCGAACCCCAGCACGCCCTCGGGCAGGTCGTCGACCACCGTGATCATGAGTCGCCCCTCACCAGTCGCCAGTTGCCGATCCATGACTCACGGTACGCGGACGGGCGCCACGAGCCCGGTCTCGGCCCCTACCCTGAGACCCGGGAGCACGCCCGGGGGAGGGGATTCGATGTCCAGGTTCGTGATCGGTCCCGACGTGGCGTTGCGCCTGGCCGCGACGAAGGCCGTGGTACTCGATGAGCACCGGCTCCTGGCCCCGACACTGCTCCGCTCGCAGGTGCTGGCGTTGCTCTTCGACGCCGTTCGGCGCGGGGACCTGACTCGCGTTCAGGCGGACCAGCAGCTGACCTATGTGCGCGGGCTGCGAGTGAGGCTGTTGGGGGACCGGGTCCTGCAGTCCGTCGCGTGGAAGCTCGCCGACCAGCTCGGATGGGAGGACACCTACGACGCCGAGTATGTCGCCCTCACCCAACTCCAGGCCGACGCCTTCATCACCCTCGACGCTCGGCTGGCACGAACCCTCGAGGACGTGGTGCCGGTGGCGTCGTACGAGGTGCTGGTCTCCAGATGACGGGTGGGCCATGCCTCTCGGCCGGTGTGGTGCGGCGTACCCCCGCCCGATGGGCACGAACTGCCTCTTCAGCGCGCGCACACGTGTCGTTGGGGGCCAAACGACGGGGACTGGATCCGCGGGCTGTGCCCACTACTCGACCACCGAGGCCAGGACCGGGCGTCCGCCGATCCAGACGCCGGTGACCAGCGGGACGCCCGGGCGATAGGCCAGGTGCACCTGACTCGGGGCGTTGAGCAGGACCAGGTCGGCGCGCGCACCGACGGCCAGGTGGCCCACGTCGTCCCGGTCGAGTGCCAGGGCGCCGCCGCGGGTCGCGGCGTAGGTCGCCTCGGCCGGGCTCATCCCCATCTCGCGGACGGCCAGGGCCACGCAGAAGGGCATCGACGAGGTGTAGCACGACCCCGGGTTGCAGTCACTGGCGATGGCCACCCTCACCCCGGCGTCGATCAGCCGCCTCGCGTCGGGATAAGGCTGACGCGTGGAGAACTCCACGCCGGGCAGCAGCGTGGCGACCGTGCCCGACCCGCTCAGGGCCGCGACGTCGACTCGGGTGAGATAGGTGCAGTGGTCGACCGCGACCAGGCCGAGCTCGCAGGCCAGCTGGACCCCCGGCCCGGGACCCAGCTGGTTGGCGTGCAACCGACCGCGCAAGCCGAACTCCTCCCCGGCGGCCAGGATCCGACGCGCCTGGTCGGCGTCGAAGGCGCCCGTCTCGCAGAACACGTCGATCCAGCGCGCGTGTGGCGCCGCGGCCTCCAACATGGGGCCGGTCACGAGATCGACGTAGGCCGCCGGATCACTGCCCGCCGGGACGACGTGAGCGCCGAGGAAGGTCGTCTCCTCGGTGAACTGCCGGGCGACCGCGAGCGAGCGGGACTCATCGGCCACGGTGAGCCCATAGCCGCTCTTGATCTCCAGCGTGGTGGTCCCCTGGCGGCGCATCTCCTGGACCAGTGCTGCGACGTGAGCTGTCAGCTGCTCGTCGGTGGCCGCCCGCGTCGCGGCCACGGTCGTGCGGATGCCGCCGGCGGTGTACGGCTCGCCGGTCATCCGGGCTGCGAACTCGGCCGAGCGCTCACCCGCGAAGACGAGGTGGCTGTGGCTGTCCACGAACCCCGGGATGACGGCGCGCCCGCCCGCGTCGTACGCCGCGTCGGCAGCCGGCGCGTCAGCGCGGGGCCCGACCCAGGCCACCCGGGACCCCTCGATCACCAGTGCCGCGTCGCTGAGGAGCCCGAGAAGCCCCTCGCGTTCGGGGTCGTTGGTGACCAGCTCACCGATGCCGGTGATCACGGTGCTGGTCATGGCCACACTCTCCCGATCACGTCGCCGAGCTCATGCCCGACCTGGGCGGCGTGCGCCGCCGCCCGGCCCTGTTGGACCACCGCGACCCCGTCGACGATCACCGACGTGACGTCGGCGGCCGAGGCCGCGAAGACGGCCGTCTGCTCGTCTGCGCCGGTGCCCGCCGTCCGCGGACTGGTCAGGTCGACGGTCACGAGGTCGGCGCGCCGGCCCACGGCGATGGCACCTGCGTCGGCGAACCCCAGGCTGGCCTGGCCGTGCCGGGTCGCCGCGTCCAGCAGCTCCGCGGCACTCCAGTGCCCCCGCCGCTGACCGGCAAGCCGCTCGTCGAGCTCGACGGCTCGCATCTCCTCGAACAGGTCGACGACCGCGTGGCTGTCCGAGCCCAGCGTCAGCCGGCTTCCGGCGTCGTGCAGACGTCGGCTCGGGCCGACGCCGTCGCCGAGGTCCCGCTCGGTGGTCGGGCAGAAGCACGCGTACCCCTGGGCCTCCCCCAGCACCGCGAGGTCGTCCTCCTCCAGGTGGGTCGCGTGGACCACCGACGTCTGCGGACCCAGCGCCCCGGCGTCGGCGAGCAGCCTGGTGGGAGTGACGCCGTAGGCAGCGCGGCAGGCGTCGTTCTCCGCCACCTGCTCCGACAGGTGCACGTGCAGCGGCCCGTCGCCCGCGGCCTCGGCGACCACGGCCAGCTCCTCGCGCGGAACCGCGCGCACGGAGTGGATGGCCGCGCCGATCACCACGCCCTCGTCCGCGGGGGCGAGCGCGGCTCGTCGTCTGGCCCAGGCATAGGCATCCCCGTCGGAGTAGCGCCGCTGGGCGCCCGCCGGCGGCTCTCCGAAGCCGCTGGAGAGGTAGCACGTGTCCAGCAGGGTGATCCGCAGCCCGGCTTCGCGAGCGGCGGCGATCATCGCCTCGCCCATCACGTTCGCCCCGCCCTCGGAGTCTGCGTACGGCGTCCCGTCCGGCCGGTGGTGCAGGTAGTGGAACTCGCCCACGCAGGTGATGCCGGTCGCTACCATCTCGCGGTACGCCGCCCGTGCCAGTGCGAAGTAGGTGTCGGGGTCGAGCCGGCCGGCGAGGTCGTACATCTGCTCGCGCCACGTCCAGAACGTCCCGCGCTCGCGCTGCGTGCGACCCCGTAGCGCCCGGTGAAAGGCATGCGAGTGGGCGTTGGCCAGGCCAGGAAGGGTCAGCCCGGGCAGGCGGACCGGGCCGGCCGCAGAGACGGCGCTGCCGCCCTCGCCGACCTGGCCGGCCCACGTCACGGAGGCGAACCGGCCGTCGACGACCTCGACCAGGACGTCGTCCCGCACGGCCCCGCGGACCCAGGCCCGCTCCAGCAGGTAGTCCGTCATCCGGCGAGCCGGGTCAGGGTCTCGGCGAGGGCTGCCACGCCGGTGAGGCAGTCGGCGGGCTCGGCGTGCTCATCGGGTGAGTGGGAGATGCCCGTGGGGTTGCGGACGAAGAGCATGGCGGTGGGGATCCCCGCGGCGGCCATGATGCCCGCGTCGTGGCCGGCCTGCGTCGGCAGCAGCGGCCAGTCCCCGTCTTCGTGGTCGGAGGCCAACCGAGCGGCGAGGTCCCGATCGAACTCCACCGGCCCCGACACCGACTCTGCGACCACGTGCAGCGTCGTCCCATCGCGGTCCGCGCGGTCGACGGCCTGGCGCTCGACGGCGGCAACCAGATCGTTCAGCGACCCCGAGCCGTCAGCGCGGGCGTCGAGCCAGGCGGTGACCCTCGACGGGACGGCGTTGGTGCCGTTGGGTTCGACCTCGACCCGGCCGAACGTCACCCGCTGCCCGGCCAGCCGGGCCTGCTTGTTGGCGGCCAGTGCCGTCATGGCGAAGGTCAGCATCGGGTCGCGGCGGTCCTCCATGCGCGTGGTGCCCGCATGGTTGGCCTCACCGGTGAACTCGAACCGGTAGCGGCCGTGCGGCCAGATGCCACTCGCGACGCCGACAGCATGGCCGACGTCGACGAGGTGCCGGCCCTGCTCGACGTGCAGTTCCACGAAGCACTCGACCCGGCCCGCCAGGCCCCAGGGGCCGACCCCTTCCGGGTCCAGTCCCGCTGCGACGACGGCGTCGGCCAGGAAGGTCCCGTCGCGGTCTCGCAGCTCGCGGGCCGTCGACCAGGGCAGCGCACCGAGAGCGAGCCGTGAGCCCAGGCAGGCCAATCCGAACCGCGAGCCCTCCTCCTCGACGAAGACCCCGATCCCCACCGGCCGGGTCGGCACGACGCCCCGCTCTCGCATCAGGTCGACCGCAGCCAGGGCGGACACGACGCCGAGCGGGCCGTCGTACGCCCCGCCGTCGAGCACGGAGTCCAGGTGGGAGCCGGTCAGGATCCCGGGGGTCGTCGCGTCGGTGCCCGGCGGCCGCCACCAGGCGATGGTGTTCCCGATCCCGTCCGCCTCCACGGCCAGCCCACGCGCGGAGGCCTGCTCTGCGAACCAGGCCCGCAGCTCGGACTCCGCCGCAGTCCACGGCGCCCGGAAGTAGCCGCCCGAGGAGACGGACCGTCCGATGGGGGTCAGGTCGCGCCACATCTCCTCGAAGCTCACCCCACCAGTCCACCGCTCCGCCGCTCCCAGGACAACCGCCCGCGCCGCGCGGACCTCTCGGATCCGAGACAAGGCGACACGAGCAGTCCGGCGCAGTACCGTCTCGGCCATGCTTCCGGCGGACCACGACGAACGTGCGCTTCACACCCTGCGAGCACTGATCCGCCTACCCACGGTGTCCTATCGCGACGCCGAGCGGATCGACACGGGCGCCTTCGACGAGCTCCACGCCGAGCTGCGCCGTCGCTACCCGCTCCTGCACGAGCACCTCGAGCTGACCCCGATCCACACGCATGGGCTGCTGTTCCGCTGGGCCGGGGCGTCCTCCGGGCGCCCGGTCGTCCTGATGGCCCACCAGGACGTCGTACCCGTGGACGATTCGGCACCGTGGCAGCATCCGGCCTTCTCGGCCGAGGTCGTCGACGGTCATGTGTGGGGCCGAGGCACGCTGGACGACAAGGGCTGCCTGGTCGCGATCTGCGAGGCGGTCGAGCGGTCGCTCGAGAACGGGGTCACCCCGGGCCAGGACGTCTGGCTCTTCTTCGGCTGCGACGAGGAGGTGTTCGGCCGGGCTGCGGGGCTGGCCGTCGACGAGCTGCGCCGCCGCGACGTCAAACCCTGGTTCGTGATCGACGAGGGTGGCGCCGTCGCGCACGACGCCTTCCCCGGGGTCGACGTCCCCGTCGCGGTGGTCGGGGTGACGGAGAAGGGCGCGACCTCGCTCCTGCTGACCGTCGACGGGCGCGGCGGGCACGCGTCGACGCCGGCCAAGAACGGTCCGACCGCACGGCTCGCCCGCGCCATCCTCCGCCTGGAGAAGTCGCCCTTCCGCGCGAGGACCCCCGACCCCACCGTGGAGCTGATGACCCGGCTGGCGCCGTACGCACCGACCGCGCTGCGTCAGCTCATGGGCCGTGCCGACCGGTTGCGCCCGGTGCTCACGCGGGCCCTCATCGCCGCGGGGCCGGAGTCTGCCGCGATGACCCGCACCACCGTTGCCGTCACCACACTCGAGGGGTCGCCGGCTCTCAACGTGATCGCGTCGCGAGCGACTGCCGGGCTGAACATCCGGGTGATGGTCGGCGACACCGTCGCGAGCGTGGTGGCGCACGTGCGTCGCGTGGTCCGCGACAAGCAGGTGAAGATCGAGGTCGTCGAGGCGGGCGAGCCCAGCCCGGTCTCGCCCTACGACGACGACGAGGCCTTCGCCCTCCTCGAGAGCACCACCGCGGCAACGTTCCCCGACGCCGTGGTGTCGCCGTACGTGATGATGGCGGCGACCGATGCGCGACACTTCACGGCGATCTGCGAGCGGGTCTACCGGTTCGCGCCGTTCCGGATGAGCAAGGACCAGCGCGCCGCGATCCACTCCTACGACGAGCACCTCGGCGTCGAGGACTTCTTGGCCGGCGTGTGCTGGTACCAGCGGCTGATCGAGAGGATCCCCCGATGAGCACGGCGACGACCCCCGGCGGCAGCCCGACGATCCGCCCGGTCCACGGGCTGGCGGCGATCGTCGGCTTCCTGGTGTGCGTGGAGTTCGCGAGCGGCATCCTGCAGGGCTACTACGTCCCCATCTATCCGCAGATCGCCGACCACCTGAGCATCGCCGAAGGCGACGTCAACTGGTTCGAGGCGGCCCAGCTCACGGTCTCGGCGCTCTGCATCCCCCTGCTGGCGCGGCTCGGAGACCTGATCGGCCACCAGCGGGTGCTGCTGCTCTCGACCGGCGTGACCGCCCTCGGCTCCTGGGTCCTCGCGCTGGCCCCGTCGTTCACGACGTTCCTGATCGGCTTCGCGCTCCAGGGCGCCTACATCATCTGGCTGCCGCTCGAGGTGTCGATCATCCATCGCCGGACCCGGGACTCCGGGCGCCAGGAGCTGCTCACCCGGCGCGGCGCCGCGGTCCTGGTCGGCGCCCTCGAGCTCGCGGTGATCATCGGTGCCGTGACCAGCGGTGCCCTCGTCGAGTCGGTCGGGATGGGCGTCCTGCTCGCTCTCCCGGCAATCGTGGTGAGCGTCGTCTTCTTCGTGATCTGGTTCGGGATCGAGCAGACTCCCGGTGAGGCGACCGGGGGCATCGACTGGGTCGGCCTGGCACTGGTGACCTTGGCGCTCGGCCTGGTGATGGCCGGCCTGGTGTTCGTGCGCGTCGACGGGGCGGCGAGCCTGCGGCCCTGGGGCCTGCTGGTGCTGGGTCTGCTGGTCTTCGTTCCGTTCTGGCGCTACGAGAGCACCCACGCGGATCCGATCGTCGACGTCCGCCTGCTGGCCGGCCCCGCACAGTGGCCGGTGCAGCTGACGGCGTTCCTGTTCGGCATCCCGGTGCTCGGCGGGCAGATCCCGCTGTCGACGTTCGCGCAGGCCGATCCGGCGGTGCGCGGCTACGGTCTTGGCGCCGACTCGTCGTTCGTCTCGACCTTGATCGGCGTCTACGTCATCACTCTTGCCATCGGGGCCTTCACACTGCCGCTGACCACCCGGCTGCTGGGCGGCGTACGGCGGGCGCTGGTCGTCGCCTGCCTGCTCGTCGCCCTCGGCTACGCGCTGTGGCTGCCGTTCCACACCGAGGTGTGGCAGGCCTTGACCAACATGGCGCTCGCTGGTCTCGGGTCGGGCGCCCTGGTGGCCGCGCTGCCGGCGGCCGCCGCAGCCGCGGCGCCTGCCGACCGCACAGGTATCGCCACCGGGATGACCAACGGGACCAAGACGATCGGCGGAGCCATCGCATCCTCGATCTTCGCCATCGCGCTCGCCTCGACCGGGACGATCGAAGGGGTGAGCGAGGCGCAAGCGCCGTTGAGCGGCTACCTCACGGTCTGGGCCATCTGCTCTGTCGCCGCCCTGCTGGCCGCCCTGGCGCTGATGGCCGCACCCCCGCACGCCTTCTCCGACGCCGGCCACACACCCTCCCGCCGACCCGTCGTGAACTGACCGCCGAGCCGTCGTGAACTGACGGCTTGTCCACAGGCAACCGGGTGCGGAGGCGTCGTACCCTGGACGGAATGCGAGATCCTGACGTCCCCGACCGTAACCCGGACCGCGACCGGCGTACGGGTAGGTCGGCCGCAGCCGCACGCATCGAGAACCAGGCGAACTGGGTCGATCTCCAGGTGCGCCGAGCGGTGTCGCGTGGCGAGTTCGACGACCTCACCGGGTTCGGCAAACCGATCGAGGACCTCGGCACCGAGCACGACCCGGACTGGTGGGTCAAGCGGCTCATCGAGCGCGAGCAGATCACCGGGGTACTGCCGCCGGCACTCCAGCTGCGCAAGGACGATGCCGAGCTCGACGCTGCGCTCGACCGGCGCTCGCGCGAGGCCGACGTACGACGCGCGCTCGAGGAGTTCAACGAACGCGTGCGCCAAGCGCTCTACCAGCCGCTCGGCGGTCCGCCCCTGATCACCCGCCAGCGCGACGTCGACGCCGAGATAGAGCGCTGGCGCGCCCGCCGTACGCCCAAGAGCCCTGAACCCGGGCCCTGATCTGTGCACAACCCGTCAGTTTGCGACGGGTCGGCGTGTAATGGGTCATACCGGGAGGTGGCGACCCGCTGCTAGCGTCCGCGCCATGCCCAGCAAGAGCGCCAAAGACTTCTTCCGTCCCCTCGCCGTAGGGGCGCCCGAGCCGCTGCGGGAGATCCCGACCCGCCCCTCCCGCGCGATCCACTTCTTCGACCCGTCCAACGCCAAGATGGCCACCAAGGTCCCCGGCATGGTCGGCACCGTCGACGTGCTGCTCGGCAACCTCGAGGACGCCGTCAAGGCCGACAACAAGGTGACCGCCCGCGAGGGGCTGGTGCGGATCGCCCACGAGACCTCCGGGCTCGGCGGAGGCCGCGGCCCCACCCAGCTGTGGACTCGCGTCAACGCGCTCGACAGCCCCTGGGCCCTCGACGACCTGACCCGGCTGGTCCCAGCGATCGGTGACAAGCTCGACGTGGTGATGGTGCCGAAGGTCCAGGGCGCCGAGGACATCCACTACATCGACCGCCTCCTCGCTCAGCTGGAGGCGCGGGCCGGCCTGACCCGCCCGATCCTCGTGCATGCGATCCTCGAGACCGCCCGCGGCGTGGCCAACGTCGAAGAGATCTGCGGCGCCTCCCCACGAATGCAGGGCGTCTCGCTGGGCCCGGCCGACCTGGCGGCCGACCGCCGCATGAAGACCACCCGCGTGGGCGGCGGCCATCCGGGCTACCTGGTCCGTCAGGATCCCGAGCCGGGCCACCCCGACTCGCCGCGCGCGACGTACCAGCAGGACCTGTGGCACTACACGATCGCGCGGATGGTCGACGCCTGCGCCGTGCACGGGATCTACCCGTACTACGGACCGTTCGGTGACATCGCCGATGTGACGGCCTGCGAGGACCAGTTCCGCAACGCCTTCCTGCTCGGGTGCGTCGGCACCTGGACGCTGCACCCGACCCAGATCGAGATCGCGCACCGCGTCTTCTCCCCCAGCGTCGAGGACATCCGTCACGCCCGTCGGGTCGTCGCCGCCATGGGCGACGGCACCGGTGCCGTCATGCTCGACGGGAAGATGGAGGACGACGCCTCGCTCAAGCAGTGCCTGGTCATGGTCCGGCTGGCCGAGCAGCTCGCCGAGGTGGACCCCGCTCTCAAGGCGGCCTACGACGAGGTCGAGGTCTTCGGATGAGTGGGGAGCGCGCCTTCCGGCCGCGCCGATCCGTGCTCTATATGCCCGCATCCAACGAGCGCGCCCTGGAGAAGGCCAAGTCGATCCCGTGCGACGGGCTGATCCTCGACCTGGAGGACGCCGTCGCCCCCGACGCCAAGCCGGCGGCACGCGAGTCCGCGTGCGCGGCCGCGCAGTCGGGCGAGTACGGACGACGTGAGCTGACGATCCGGGTCAACGGGGCCGATACCCAGTGGCACGAGGAAGATCTCGCGGCGGCCTGCGCGGCCGGGCCGGACGCGATCGTCGTACCCAAGGTCGACTCGGCCGCCGCCGTCGTGTCGATCGTCGACGCGATGGAGCGCCGCGGCGCGCCCGAGCGGACGACGCTCTGGGCGATGGTCGAGACCCCGACGGCGATGCTCCACGCCGAGGAGATCGCCGCCGCCTCCGATCGGCTCACCGTGCTCGTGATGGGCACCAACGACCTCGCCAAGGAGCTGTACGCCGCCCACGTTCCCGGTCGCCACCCGCTGCTCGCGGGCCTGGGGCTCGCGCTTCTCGCCGCCCGCGCGAGCGGCAAGGCGATCATCGACGGCGTCTTCAACGACGTGAAGGACACCGACGGGTTCCTCGCCGAGTGCCGCCAGGGTCGCGACATGGGCTTCGATGGCAAGACCCTCATCCACCCGGGGCAGGTCGAGGGAGCCAACGCCGCCTTCGCGCCCTCCGAGCGGGAGGTCGAGAATGCGCGGGGGATCGTCGCCGCGTGGTCGGCCGGCGCCGGCTCGGGCGTCGTGACCTACCAGGGCCGGATGGTCGAGAACCTCCACGTCGAGTCGGCCGAGCGGGTTCTCGCGATCCACGACGCCGTCAGCACCCTGGGCGCATAGCCGGCGGCAGTCACCCGTCGATGAGGCGGTTCACGGCGTCGGCGGTCGCGGTGTCCGCCACCGGCAGCCGGACCGTCCGCACCAGATGGTCACCGTCGCTCTGCCAGCCGGCCGGGACCAGCGCAGCCGGCAGCCCCACCTCGACCAGCCGCGGGCTGTCGAGCTCGCGGTTGTCCACGACGACGTCGGCGCCCTCGCGCGGCCCGCACGTCTGGAGGTAGATGCGCTGGGCGTCGACATACCTCCGCTGCTGGGGATGGTCCGGATCGGCCGGGGTGCCGTCGCGCGCGGCCATGCGCGCCACACTGACCTCGAACGGCACGTCGAGGAAGACGACCAGGTCCCACGCGTGCTCGAGTTCGGCACGCTGAGCGAAGACCGCATCCATCACCAGGATCCCGGCCTCCGGCACCGGCGCCGCCGGCTCGCTGACATACACGTCGCTGCGTACGTCGTGCCACGCGGCACGGTACGGCGCCCCGGCGCCAACCAGCCACGGGTCGAGCAGCTCCCGACCCAGAGCGCGGTAGTCGAAGTGCCTGCTCCACACCGACTCCGGCGTGCGGCCCAGCCGGTGACGATGCCGGCGAGGGTGGTGAAAGTCGTCGACCGAGGCGCGCACCGGCGTGCGCCCCCGGCGGCTGAGCTCCTTGGCGAGCTCGTCGGCGAACCAGGTCTTGCCCGACCCGTCGACACCGTCCACCGCGACCAGCAGTGGTCGTGAGGCCTGCGGGATCAGGTCGGCGACGCCCGCCAGCACGGCGGCTCGATCAGACGAGGTCAACCGACGTCCACCAGCACCTTGCCGACGACGCCGGACTCCACGGCTCGGTGAGCGTCCGCGGTCTCCTCTAGGGGGAACCGGTGCAACGGCAGCCCCGCGGCCTCGCCGACCCGTAGCGCCCCGGCACGCACGGCGGCCGACACCGCAGCGATGCCCTCGGCCCTGGCCGCTGCCGGCACTGAATAGAGCAGGATCCCTTGCCAGCGCAGGTTCTTCGACATCGACCCGCGCACGGGCAACGTGAACTCGTCACCACCGTTGGTGGCGTAGTAGGCGACGGTCGCACCGTTGGCGCAGACGTCGAGGTCGAGCCCGGCGTTCACCGCCGGAGACACCTCGACGACCAGGTCGATGCCGTCCGGGGCCAGCGCGCCGATCTCGGTGGCCGCATCCTGGGCGTGGTAGTCCACGACATGGTGCGCGCCTGCGGCCGCGGCGAGAGCGGCCTTCTCCGGGCTGCTGACGGTGGTGATCACCCGCGCCCCGGCCCACCGGGCCAGCTCGATGGCCGCGTGGCCCACGGCGCCCGCGCCTCCGGCGACCAGGACCGTGCTCCCGGCCAGCGCCCCCGGGGCCAACCTCGAGGGCCCTCCCTCGCCGACGGTCAGAGCGCGGTGCGCGGTGAGTGCCGGTACGCCGAGCGAGGCGCCCACGTCGTACGACGCCTCGCCGAGCGGGACCGCGTGGTCGGCGTCGATCGCGACGTACTCCGCGGCGGTGCCGTCGCGGTGGAAGGCGGCATCCCAGAGCCACACCCGCTCACCGACCCGGGCGCCAGGCACGTCCTCCCCGGCGGCCTCGATCACGCCGGCGCCGTCGTGGTGAGGGACCTTCTCGTCGGAGGCGTTGGTCGGGGTGAGGCCGCTGCGGCTCTTCCAGTCGGTGGGATTCACGCCCGAGACGTGGATCCGCACCAGGACCTGGCCCGGGCCCGGGCGGGGTACCGGCCGCTCCACCATGGTCAGTACGTCCGGCCCGCCGGCCTCCCGGTGCACGATCGCCCTCATACCCCCATCATGCCGCCCGCGCCGGCCGGCAGGCCCAGCCCGCAACGGGTACGGGTGTTCGGGGGTAGGGGTGTTCGGGGGTCAGCCCTTGCCGGGATTGTCGGGCTTCCCGCCCTTGGTGGGCTTGGTCGGGTGCTCCGGCTTGGTCGGGTGCTCCGGCTTGGTCGGGTGCTCCGGCTTGGTCGGGTGCTCCGGCTTGGTCGGGTGCTCCGGCTTGGTCGGGTGCTCGGGCTTGGTCGGGTGCTCGGGGTGCTCCTTCACGCCGACCTGCTCCAGGCAGTAGGCCTCGAGGTTCTCGGCACCACCGGCGGCCTCGACCAGGGCGAGGAACGGGGGCGCCTCCAGTGCGTGGCCGTGCTCGGCCTTGTTGCCCGCGAAGTACGCCGTGCACAGGCCCTTCACCCCGGGAATGGCCTGGCTGCTCTCCTCGGCGGACCCGTCATCGCCCTCGGTCTGCTCGGCCGGGTCGTCTCCCGCTTCGTCGCCCGGGTCTTCGGCGTCTTCGTCGCCCGGATCCTCCGAGCCCTCGTCCGAAGGCGGATCGGTCGACTCGTCGCCCTCGTCCGCGCCGGCCACGGTCTTGTGATGCGGGTTGCTCCAGGGGAGTTGGTCGCTCGCCGCCAGGGCGATGCCGGAGGACATCAGCAGGATGGCCACAGCGGCGGCGATCACAGCCTTCACGGCGGCCAGACGGCCGATGGTCTTGGTGCGCATGGTCGGTCTCCTCGAGGCGGCAACGGGGTTCTCGAGACGAGCACGCTGGAACATCGCCGCGGCGGCGTCCTCACGAGCCAGATCGCCGGGTGCTGACGGGCGCCTCGCGGCACCCAGCACTCGAGCGAGGTCGCTCGGGGCCGCCTCGCCGTCGAGCAGCTGCTCGGCTCGGCGACGCGACAGTCGGGCGCTCCACTTGATGCTCATCTCACCCCTTCAGCGCCGCGAGGCGCGAAAGTGTCACTCAGCGAAGGTAAAGAATCTGTCGCCCCGGATCGTTCGAGCTGTCGAGCCAGCGCCTTCAGGCCCCGGTACGACGCCGTGCGCACGGCCCCGGCCCGCTTGCCGAGGATCCGGCCCGCGGTCTCGGCGTCGAAGCCCAGCACGGCGCGCAGCATCACCGCCTCGGCCTGGTCAGGGGGCAGGCTGCCGATGAGCTGCACCGCAGCGTCGGTCGACAGCAGAGCCATCACGTGAGACTCGGGACCCGGCGCGTGGGGAAGCTCATCGAGATCGCCCGGCGCCAGCGGCGCCATCGGGCGGCGTGCGGCCCGCCTCAGGTGATCCAGCGCCCGATGTCGCCCGATGGTGGTCAACCACCCCCGGAAGCCGTCGGCATCGCCGGCGAAGCGGTCGAGGTCACGGAAGCCCTGCGCCCAGGTCTCCGAGGCCACGTCCTCGGCATCGTCCTTCCCGACCAGGATCGAGAGATAGCGCAGCAGCGGCGGGTGCACGGCCCGGTAGACGACCCGGAACGCACCCTCGTCGCCCTCCAGCATCCGCTGGACGGCTTGGTCGAGGGGGTCCGGCACCGCGGTCATGCCGCGGGGCGCTCCTCAGGGCAGGTGGTCGGAGCGAACCTGGCCAACCGTCCGGCGCCGGATCTCGTGATGGACACGCCCGCGATCCTGCCACGCGGCGCCCCTAGATGGCAGAGAAAGACCGCATCCGTGGACTCGGTCGGTCACTGGCCACCGGCGCGACCACCGGGCGAGCACGTCGTGCTCGCCCGGTGGCGGCGGTCAGGCGCTGGCGATGTCTCGACCGTGTGCGGTCAGGGCCCAGACGACGAAGACGTCGAGTGCCACGATGGTGATGCCCCACAGCGGGTAATACGGCATCCAGGCGAAGGCGGCCAGCGCACTGCCCAGGGCCAGCAGCACGCCCACGGTCCGTGCCCATACCTGCCCGGCGAACAGACCCATCCCGGCGAGGAAGATGACGATGCCGAGGAGAAGGTGGATCCAGCCCCAGGTGGTGGCGTCGAACTTGAACACCCACTCCTGGCCGACGACGAAGAACTCGTCGTTGACCACCGCAACGATGCCCACCACGAACTGGAAAGCACCGATCATCATCATCATGACCGAGGCGAAAACAGTAAGCCCCACCGCGGCACTGCTGTAGTTGGCCGGCTGTCTCTGCGACATGGTCGCCCCTTCCCTGTGCGTGCAATCTCTCACGCGTCGTGACTAGTTGACCCCAGACTTCTCCCCCCATCGCGGCCGCGCCTCACCCCTGCCGGGTAATCCTGACCCCGGGACCCAACGACCGCCGAGTCCGGCCTCGCGATCCCACAGGACGCCGGGCACGCTGGCCCGTGGGCGCCGTGGAACCTCGCTAGTCCGGCGATCTCACCCGCCGGGAGTGATGCCGGGTCCGGCGGGTGTTGGTCGGATCAGGTGACGGGCTATCCTCACGACCGAGGAGCGCTCACACCGACACAGGCACAAGGGAGAACGAGATGACCACCGAGCTCACCGAGACGGGCCCCATCGACTATCTGGTGGTGGAGTTCCCCGGGAACAAGATGACCGGAGAGGCCTTCCCAGCGCTACTCGACCTGGTCGACCGAGGGCTCATCCGCATCCTCGATCTCCTCTTCGTTCGCAAGGATGACGACGGCTCGGTCACGGTGGTCGAGATCGCCGACTTCAACCAGGACGGCGAGCTCGATCTGGCCGTCTTCCAGGGCGTCTCCTCAGGGCTGCTCGACGAGGACGACGTCGCCGAGGCCGGCGCCGCCATCAACCCGGGATCATCCGCCGGGATCCTCGTCTTCGAGAATGCCTGGGCCGCGCCCTTCGCCACCGCGGTCCGCCGCTCCGGCGGTCAGCTCGTCGCCAGCGGGCGGATCCCGCTTCAGGCCATCATGGCCTCGCTGGACGCGCTCGAGACCGACGCACCGGCCTGAGCCTCCCAGCAACTCGACCAGCAACTCGACCCCACCGCTCGGAAGGAGCACACAATGCCAGGACTCATCCGCGGCGTCGCCCGCACCGCCGCAGTCGCCGGAACCGCAACGGCGGTCTCGAACCGGGTGTCCCGACGCCAGGCAAACCGCTGGGCCGAGCAGGCGCCACCGCCCCAGGAGGTCGTGTACGCACCCCCGCCGGCACCGGCTCCCTCGGCCGACGATTCGCGGTCGGCGATGTATGCACAGCTGCAGCAACTCGCTGACCTCAAGGCTCAGGGGATCCTCACCGAGGCGGAGTTCGAGGCCCAGAAGGCCAAGATCCTCGAAAGCTGAGCTCCGCAAAGACCCAGTCCCCGGGGCGGGCGTCGCCTACCAGCCGGTCGGCTCCTCCCCCGCCGGCGGCAGTTCTCGGACGCCGATGACCTCGGCCCCGGCGCTCTCCAGCCTTGCGAGCGCCGAGCCGAGGCGCGCTTCCGGGCTCACCACGATGCCCGAGATCAGCGTCGGACCCGAGAAGTGGTCGGCGAGCAACGAGAGGACGGTCCCACCCACCGACCCCTTGAGCACCACCTCCACCCTCATCGCTGACCCGTCACGGCGCTCACTCCTCGGCCTCAGCCCTGGGGGGCTCCGATTCCGAGTCAGGGAACTGACGCAGCTCAAGGACCTCGAGGCCCAGGTGGTGCAGGTGCATCAGCAGCCCGTGCACCTCTGCCTGGTCTCGTAGGCGCCCCGTCAGCAGCGTCTGCGCCGTGAGCGCCGGACGCTCTTGCGTCAGGTCGCTGAGGAGCTCGCGGGGGATGGCGCCGCGGAGCCGGATCTCGAAGAGCTTCGATCCCATGCCAACCCCCTTGGTCGTCCGGTACAGCCAGAATCGTCCCGGTCACCGCATGCCACCACACCCGGTGCGGGTGGTTGTGACTAGGATCGGGGTGATGCAGGTAGCGGGCGACGGCCAGACACCGGCGAGTCCGGCCCCCCGCAGCCCGTCTCGTCGCGTCCGACCCTCCGGCCGGTCACTGATCCCCCAGCCGCCCGCCTCGGTGGTCAGCCGGGACCACCTCCTACGTGCCCTGAGCGCGGCTGCGACCACGAGGGTCACTCTCGTCTGCGCAGGCCCCGGCTGGGGCAAGACAGTCGCGGTCGCGGACTGGCTCACCCGAGGTGCCGGCGCGCCCCGCGTCGTGGCGTGGCACACCCTCGAGAAGGGCGAGGACAACCCCGGCGCGTTCTGGGCGGTCGTCCTGAGTGCGCTGACTGACGCCGGCGTCGTCACCACGGACGATCGACTCGCCACGATGTCCCCCTCGGCAGGCGTGTCGACCGAGTTCCTCAGCTCGTTCTTCTCTGCGCTCGCGACGCTTCCCGCCCCGGTCCTCCTCGTCCTCGACGACTTCCACGTGGTCGAGGACCCACAGGTGCTCCACGAGGTCGCCGAGCTGGTGGAGCACGCGGGCCCGCTCCGGCTACTCCTGCTCACTCGGTTCGATCCGGTCCTCGGGTTGCACCGCCTCCGGCTGGCCGGGGAGCTGGCCGAGCTCAGATCCGAGGATCTCGCCTTCCGACCCGCTGACGTGGCGGCGCTCGCCGAGCTCGAGCAGGTCGCGCTCAGCGATGATGAGGTCGCGACCCTGCTCGAGCGGACCGACGGCTGGCCCGCCGGAGTACGGCTCGCGTTCCTCCACCTCGCGGGCGCCACCGGGGCGCCGCACCGGGTCGACGACTTCGTCGGGACCGAGCGATCCGTCGCGGACTACTTCGTGGGCGAGGTCCTCGCCCACAAGACGCCGGAGATGCGCGATTTCCTGCTGCGGACAGCCGTGGCTGACCGGTTGAGCGGCGCCCTCGCGGATGCGATCGTCCCCGGCAGCTGGGGACAGGCCCGTCTCGAGGACCTGACTGCTCGCAACGAGTTCGTCACCGTCCTCGGGACGGACCGGCGCTGGTTCCGCTACCACCCGTTGTTCCGCGACCTGCTCCGTCACGTCCTCCAGCGTGACCACCCTGCGGCGTTTCGCGACGCACACCGGGCCACGGCACTGTGGCTGGGGGAGCACGGGGAGGCCGTGCGGGCACTGGAACACGCGGCGGCGGCCGAGGACTGGGACCTCACCGGCGACATCTTCGTCACGTCCGCAGTCACGGCCCTGCTCGGCGCCCAGCGCGAATCGCTGCGCCGCGTCCTCAGCTCCCTCCCCTACCAACACCTGCCTGAGAGTGCGCCGGTGCAGCTGTGCGCCTGTGGGCTCGCCCTCGCCGCCGGGGAGTTCAGTGCTCTGCCGCAGCTGATGGCCCGCGCCCGTCTGCTGCTCACGGGCACCCCCAAGGGAACCCCCGGAAGCGCCGAGGCGTTCCTCCAGGTCATCACCTGTGTGATAGCCCGGGCCCGAGGTCACCCGCAGGCGATCCTGGACGCCGGCGAGGAGGCCCTTGCGGCGCTGGACAGGAGCGAGCCGTTTCCTGCCTCGCCCGTGGTCCGCTTGGTCGTCAGGCACAACCTCGCCATCGGCCTCCTGTTGACGGGGCGAACCGAGGCCGCGCACGAGGAGTTCGCCCACACGTTGAAAGAACCCTCCGCTTCAGGACAGGTCGAGTACACCAGGTTGAGTGCTGGTGCCTACCTGTCACTGTGTGACCTGGTGGAGGGCCGCCTCGATGAGGCGCAGCGGCAGGCTCGCGAGACCATCGCCGACGCGGAGCAACGCGGCTGGACCTCGCTGCTCCAACTGCGCCCCGCCTACGTGGTCACGGCTCTCGTGGCTGTCCTCCGCGGTGAGGACGGGGAGGCAGACAGGGCTCTGGCCGCCGCGCTGGCAGCCGATGTCGGGGGCGAAGAGTGGGCTCCCACCCTCCTGCTCCGAGTGGCCCAGACCTACCTCAGCGTCTCGCGCCAACGCATCCGCTCCGCTTCGGTCACCTCCACCGCAGTCCGTGAGCTCGCGCACGGGCGCGTCGCCCCGCGCTTCCTCGCTGACGCGGTCACCCGCGCCGAGACCAGCTTCCGGCTCCTCACCGGAGGCCCGGCGACAACGCCCGACGTCGCGGCGATGGCGGACCTCTCGGGCAGCGAGCCCCCGGGCGCCCGGCCGTCTGCCACCGAGCTCGCCTGCCGGGGGCGGCTCGAGCTCGCCCTCGGCAGCCACACGGCTGCGGTGGCGGCCGCGACGCGGGCCGCCGCTGCAACGACGCAGGACCTGGGAGACCTCCTCGCACACGTCGAGGCGCGGCTCACCCTCGCGATGGCGGCCGACGGCGCCGGACGTCGTCATGAGGCGCTGGCCTGGCTGCGTGAGGCCATCGACGCCGCGCGGCCCCTCGGGCTGGTCCGGCCGTTTGTCGTCACGGAGTCGCCGCAGCTGGCCAGGCTGCTGCGCGCCCACGTCGAGACGACGCTGCGCCACGACCCTTTCCTCGACCGGCTGATGGCGCGAGCACTGGTCGCACCGGCCACTGAGGACGAACCGGAGCCACTCCTCGAAACCCTGACGCAGCGCGAGCTCGCGGTGCTCGCGGAACTGCCCTCGATGAAGAGCAATGACGAGATCGCACGCGACCTCTTCGTCTCGGTCAACACCGTCAAGGCCCACCTCAAGGGTCTCTATCGCAAGCTGGGCGTGGGCACCCGCCGGGAGGCGGTCCGTCGGGCGCGCGACCACGGCCTCCTCCGGTGATTCCTTCTCGACCACGCGTGGCGTTCGCGGAGGCGGCCTAGGAGAAAAGGGGTCTTCGCCTTCCGCGCTTCGACCAGCGACCCTCAGGCCTCGCTCATGGGGATGCGGACGTCGAGCTCGTCGGCCACCTCGCAGGCACGGTCGTAGCCGGCGTCGACGTGCCGAATGACACCCATGCCCGGGTCGTTGGTGAGGACGCGCTCGAGCTTCTGCGCGGCAAGGTCCGTCCCGTCGGCGACACAGACCTGGCCCGCGTGGATCGAACGCCCCATGCCCACGCCCCCGCCGTGATGGATCGAGACCCAGGTCGCTCCGGACGAGGTGTTGACGAGCGCATTGAGCAGCGCCCAGTCGGCGATGGCGTCGGAACCGTCCAGCATCGCCTCGGTCTCGCGGTACGGCGAGGCCACCGACCCGCAGTCGAGGTGGTCTCGCCCGATCACGACAGGGGCCTTGAGCTCGCCCAAGGCGACCATCTCGTTGAACTTCAGGCCGGCCAGGTGCCGCTCGCCGTAGCCGAGCCAGCAGATCCGGGCGGGCAGCCCTTGGAACTCGACGCGCTCCGAGGCCATCGTGATCCACCTGTGCAGCCGCTCGTTGTCCGGGAACAGCTCGAGGATCGCGCGGTCGGTCGCGGCGATGTCGGCCGGGTCCCCGGAGAGCGCGGCCCAGCGGAAGGGGCCCTTGCCTTCGCAGAACAGCGGCCGGATGTAGGCCGGCACGAAGCCTGGGAACTCGAAGGCACGGTCGTAGCCGCCCTTGCGCGCCTCGTCGCGGATCGAGTTGCCGTAGTCGAAGACCTCGGCCCCGGAGTCCTGGAACTCCACCATCGCGCGCACGTGGCGGGCCATCGACTCCTGAGCGCGTTTGGTGAACCCCACCGGGTCGGTCTCACGCTCGTCCGCCCAGTCCTCGAAGGGCACGCCGCTCGGCAGGTAGAAGAGCGGGTCGTGCGCGGAGGTCTGGTCGGTGACGATGTCGATGGGGGCGGCCCGCTCCAACAACTCGGGCACCAGGTCGGCGGCGTTGCCCAGCACACCGATCGAGAGCCCTCGCCGCTCGTCGCGCGCGGCGACAGCGAGCTCCAGCGCATGCTCGAGCGACTCGGCCTGCACGTCGAGGTAGCGCGTCTCCAGGCGCCGCTGGATACGGTGCGGGTCGCACTCGATGCAGATCGCGACGCCGTCGTTCATGGTCACCGCGAGCGGCTGGGCGCCACCCATGCCGCCGAGGCCCGCCGTCAGCGTGATCGTGCCGGCGAGCGTCCCGCCGAACCTCTTGTCCGCCACTGCAGCGAACGTCTCGAAGGTGCCCTGCAAGATCCCCTGGGTGCCGATGTAGATCCAGGAGCCGGCTGTCATCTGCCCGTACATCGTGAGGCCGAGGTCCTCCAACCGCCGAAACTCCTCCCAGTTGGCCCAGTCACCGACCAGGTTGGAGTTCGCGATAAGGACCCGCGGGGCCCACTCGTGGGTGCGCATGACGCCGACCGGCTTCCCGGACTGGACGAGCATCGTCTCGTCGTCCTTCAGGGTGCGAAGCGTCCGCAGCAGCGCGTCGTACGCCTCCCAGCTGCGCGCGGCCTTGCCGGTGCCGCCGTAGACGACGAGGTCCTCGGGCCGCTCGGCGTTGTCGGGGTCGAGATTGTTCATCAGCATCCGCAGCGGCGCCTCGGTCTGCCAGGAACCGCACGAGAGCTCGGTGCCGTGGGGTGCGTGGATCGGCAACCTGGGGTTGGTCGAGCTGGTCGAGACCATCAGTCCTCCTGGGGGCTGGCGTGGCCGTCGGCCCAGACTTCGACGACGGCGTGGATGAGACCGTCGGTGACGGTCAGGAAGCTCACGGCATGGAAGAGCGCCGTGTCGTTCAGGACCCGGGCACGCACGACGGCCCGGTCCTCGGTCGCGACGATGTCCTCGGCGATGAAGGTCCATTGGCCGGGATAGCCGGAGTTGAAGGCGACCCACTCGTCGGGGCCGAAGCGTCGGTTGTCGTGCACGAACTCGATCTCACAGTCGTCGGCCAACAGCGCGCGGAGCGCCTCCCAGTCGCGGCGGTCGATCGCCCCCGCGAACTGGTGCGCGACCATGGCCGGGGTCGTGGTCACGACAGGTTCCCCGTCTCGGCGGTGACAGCGGCCAGCACCGCACCCGAGCGGACCAGATCGACGGCGATCTCGATCTCGGGCGAAAGGTGACGATCGGGTCCAGGGCCCTGCACCCCGGCCTCACGGAGCCGGCGTACGACGGCCCCGGTGGCCGGCGAAGGCGAGGTCCCGTCGGTCGCTCCCGTCGACACCCGCAGCTCCAGCGCCCTGGCCGCCGTCATCACCTCGATCGCCACGACGCGGGCCAGCCCGTCCACGGCGTGACGTAGCTTGCGCGCCGAGGACCAGCCCATCGAGACGTGGTCCTCCTGCATGGCGCTGGAGGGGATGGAGTCGACGGACGCCGGTGCCGCCAGTCGCTTCAGCTCCGAGACGACGGCCGCCTGGGTGTACTGGGCGATCATCAGACCGCTGTCCACCCCCGGGTCGTGGGCCAGGAACGGCGGGAGGCCGTGGTTGCGGGTCTTGTCGAGGAAGCGGTCGGTGCGCCGTTCACTGATGGAGGCCACGTCGGCGGCGACGATCGCCAGGAAGTCGAGCACGTAGGCCACCGGCGCCCCATGGAAGTTGCCGTTGGACTCGACCCGGCCCTCGTCGGCGAGCACGACCGGGTTGTCGACGGCGCTGGCGAGCTCGCGACCGGCGACCGTGGCGGCGTACTCGACGGTGTCGCGGGCGGCGCCGTGCACCTGCGGCGAGCAGCGCAGGGAGTAGGCGTCCTGCACCCGGTTGCAGTCCGGTCCGCGGTGCGAGGCCACCACGCCGGAGTCGCGCAGCAGCAACACGAGGTTGGCAGCCGAGAGTGCCTGGCCGGGATGCGGCCGGATCGCCTGCAGCTCGGGCGCGAACACCCGGTCGGTGGCGAGCTGGCCCTCGACCGACATGGCGGCGGCGATGTCGGCGGTGCGCAGCAGCATCCGCAGGTCGGTAATGGCCAGGACCAGCATCCCCAGCATGCCGTCGGTGCCGTTGATGAGCGCCAGCCCCTCCTTGGCAGCCAGCTCGACGGGAGCCAGCCCGGCCGCCGCCAGCGCATCCGCTGCGAGCCTCAGCACCCCGTCGGCGGTGCGCACCTCGCCCTCCCCCATCAGCGCGAGCGCGCAGTGGGCCAGCGGCGCAAGGTCGCCGGAGCAGCCCAGCGAGCCGTACTCCCGCACGATCGGCGTGATCTCGTGGGTCAGCAGGGCCGCCATCAGCTCCGCGGTCTCGAGCCGGATGCCGGTGTGCCCCGTCGCGAGTGTCGAGAGGCGCAGCAGCATCAGCGCCCGGACGACCTCCCGCTCGACCTCGGGACCGGAACCCGCGGCATGGGAACGCACCAGCGAGCGTTGTAGCTGGGCCCGCATCTCGCCGGGAATGTGTCGGGTCGCGAGTGCCCCGAAGCCCGTCGAGATGCCGTAGGCGGGCGTGGGCGCGGCAGCCAGCTTCTCGACCACCGCGCGGGCCCGCGTGATGGCGGCCCGGGCATCCTCGGCCAGCACCACTCCGGCGCCCTCTCGGGCCACCTTCACGACGTCGTCGAAGGAGACCGGCCCGACGCCGACCTCCACGACCCGGGCGGGTGAGGTTGTCGTCAGCATGTCTCCATTGGACTCCCGGGACGGCGAGTCCACCAGTGCCAGGGAGCGCCATGTGTCTCGGATCCGAGATGCGCGGAGCCGAGTGCCGAGCGCAGAACCTCGCCGCTAGCCTCGTCCGATGGAGTTGCTGACCCCTCGGCTGCGCCTGCGCCCTCCGCGGGCGGAGGACGCGGTCCGAGCCCACGTGCTGCTCAACGACCCCGAGGTGCGGCGCTGGAACCCCGCACGCGAGTCCGGCGACGTGGCCGCGGCGAGAGCCTGGTGCCTCGACGGCGCCGACTGGTCGTCGGGGAGCCATGCGACCTGGCACGCCGAGGAGCGGGACACCGGCCGGTTCGTGGCCAACGTCTCGCTGTTCGCGTGGGACCACGACCACGCCAGCGCGAAGGTCGGCTACCGGGTGATGCCCGACGCGCGAGGTCGCGGGATCGCCCGCGAGGCCTTGATTGCCGTCGTGGACTGGGCGTTCGCCGACCGGGGGCTGGAGCGAATCCAGCTCGAGCACGCGGTCGCCAACGCCGCGTCGTGCCGGGTCGCCCTCGCGGCCGGCTTCCGGCTGGAGGGCATCCTCCGTTCGTCGTACCTGGTCGACGGCGTGCGGTGGGATGAGCACGTCCACGGCCGGCTTGGCTCCGACATCATCGGTCCCGGCTGAGGGCCGCAGTTGCCGCCGGGACGTGTCGGGGAGGAAGGTGGGGCCAGTACGAG
The DNA here is from genome assembly GCA_963812265.1 of uncultured Actinomycetota bacterium. Taxonomy (GTDB): domain Bacteria; phylum Actinomycetota; class Actinomycetes; order Propionibacteriales; family Nocardioidaceae; genus Nocardioides. The sequence continues at coordinate 937,229 of CAWEUL010000001.1, read as the reverse complement.
CGAAGGGATTCCGCATGTCGAAGAAGGTCGCCCCACCCGAAGGGGCCGACGATCTCGCACCTGTCGAGGCCGGCCGCGCGCCGAAGCATCGGCACCCAGAGCGGTACACCAAGAAGGGAAAGCTCAAGAAGCAGGCCTACGAGGAGGAGATCGAGCGGTTGCAGGAGCAGTTGGTGCTGCTGCAGTACTGGATCCAGTCGCAGGGGCTCAAGGTGCTGGTGATCTTCGAGGGCCGCGGCTCGGCAGGCAAGGGCGGGGTGATCAAGCGGATCACCGAGCGCACCAGCCCGCGCACGGTGCGGATCGTCGCCCTGCCGAGGCCCACCGAGCGGCAGCGGACGCAGTGGTACTTCCAGCGCTATGTCGAACACCTGCCCGCAGAGGGTGAGATGGTCCTGTTCGACCGCAGTTGGTACAACCGCTCCAACGTTGAGTGGGTGATGAACTACTGCTCCGAGGAGGAGCACCAGGAGTTCCTCCGCTCGTGCCCGGAGTTCGAGCGGATGCTGGTGCGCAGCGGGATCACGGTCATCAAGTACTGGTTCTCCGTCTCCTACGACGAACAGCGTGCCCGCTTCGAGGCACGCAACGCCGAGCCGCTCAAACGCTGGAAGCTCTCCGACATGGACCTCGCCGAGCACGAGCTCTACGTGAAGTACTCCATGGCCAAGGACACGACGTTCCAGTACACCGACATCAAGCAGGCACCCTGGTACGTCGTCCCCTCCGACGACAAGAAGGCAGCACGCCTCAACTGCATCTCCCACCTGCTCAGCCAGTTCAACTACGAGGACGTGGCTCCAGATGTCGTCGAGCTGCCGGTGATGAAGGGCATGCCCTACCTGCGGCCCCCCATGCACGAGCAGACCTTCGTACCGCAGGAGTTCTGAGCCGGGCCCCCTGCTAAGCAACCCCCTCTAGGGTGGCCCGATGCTCTCGCTGCGGCCCGCCAAGCTCGACGACGCGGCTGCGTGGGCTCGCATCGTGGCGGCCTGCTCGCCGTACCTCGTCCAGGACGCCGCCTCGCAGGCCCACGAGATGCGCACCGAGCCGAGCGACGCGCATCGACTCGTGGCGGTGGACGGCGACGAGGTCGTGGGGGTCAGCCGGCTGCGGGCCCACGAGGGCGAGGAGCACGTCTCGCTGCTGGTGATGGTGGCGCCCCGGCACCGCCGGTGCGGCATCGGCGGACGACTCATGGAACGCCAACTCGAGCAGGCCCGGACCACGGGTCGACCGCATCTGCACGCGATCGTCGAGGACGACGAGCCCAGCCGAGCCGCCGCGGCGCGCTGGGGCTTCGAGCTCACCAGGACCTTCCGGATGGCGATGGTCGACCCCCGCGAGGTGCCCGACCCCGGACCTCCGCCCAGCGGCATCACCGTCCTCCCGCTCTCGGCACTCGGACCGCGCGTGGTGTGGAAGGCCCACTCGGCAGTGGTGCGCGATGACCCGTCGGGTCTCTCGCTCCCGCTCTCGTACGAGGAGTTCCTGGCCGAGTGGTCGGACCCGCGGATGCGACCCGCCCTGGGCCGGGCTGTGCTGCTCGAGGGTGAGCTGGCGAGCTTCACCATGATGGGCGCCGCGGCCGACCGGGCCTGGAGCGACATGACGGGGACCATGGCCGCTCACCGCGGGCGTGGTCTGGCGTTCCTGGCCAAGCACCACGCGCTCCGCGCCGCGGCCGCCGCGGGGATCACCCGCGCCCTCACCGGGAACGACGCCGCGAACGCGCCGATGGTCTCGGTGAACGACCGCCTCGGCTACCGCCGGTTCGCGAGCCCGGCGCTCGCCAGCCGCGGTCTCTGAGAACGGGTCAGCTCGTCTTCACGTAGAGCGTCAAGGAGGCCAGCTTCGAGGTCCTGGTCTTGAACCCCGTGGCAGTGACCCTCACGTTGAGGATCTTGCCCGTCGCCGAGGTCTTCCCTCGCTCGGCGTACACCTGACGGGTCAGCCCGTCGGCGGACTCGCTGATCGACCTCGACCTCCTGCCGTCCGCGCGCCCCTCGACGTCAAGGGTGCCCGACCTGACCTTGCCCTTCGCGTTGGTGACGGCCACGGTTCCGACCGCGCGGATCCGGCGCGTCTGCTTGTTCACCTTCACCAGCAGCTGTGAGTCACCCTGGTCGTCGAAAGCGTCCTTGATCACCTTGAGCGACTCGACCGCGCAGGTCCATGGTCCGGACAGCTGCTGGTAGTTCGGCTTCACCCCACGCTCGCAGGTCCAGTCGGCCACGGCGCCGGACACACCGCCGGCGGGGCCGTTGAGCTGCATCCAGGCGGTGTGCCAGTTGCCCTGGTGCCCCTTCAGCGCGCCGTGCTTGGTCGACGTGACCGTGAAGTACGCCGTCCGGCTGACCTCGTCCCACGGCGTGACTGCGGAGGCCGAGGCCGGGAGGACCAGGACGACCATCGCGAGAGCTCCCGCGAGGGTCACGTGGGTGAGGCGCATTCGATCACTCCGGCGTCGTCAACCCGAGATGGTCGATGGTTGAGACCGTAGGCCGCAGTGGGCGGCGGCGGGCGAAAATCGGCCAGGGTTTGCCGGCGCGACGGCCTGGCTCGCTCCGTGGCGACGGGACCCGTGCAGATGTCTAGACCAGCGAAGGGCGGCCGGGCCTACGATGCGCGTCATGAGCGCGGGATCGGCGAGCCAGGTGCCGGCGGCCACGCGCACCCTGCGCGTGCTGAGGTTCCTGGCCAGCCAGCCGGACCCGGTCCCGCTGGACCGGATCGTTCGGGCCTGCGACCTGCCCCGCTCGACGGCGTACCACCTGCTCAACACGATGATCGACGAAGGCTTCGTGATCCACCTCGAGGAGGACCATCGCTACGGGCTAGGGGTGGCCGCGTTCGAGGTCGGCAGCGGTTACTCGCGCCAGGAGCCGCTCCAGCGGATCGCGCGGCGGGCCCTCGCGCGACTGGTCGACGACGTCGGACACAGTGCCCACCTGGCCGTGCTCCACGGTCGTGACGTGCTGTACGTCCTGGAGGAGCGGGCGCCGGGACGACCACCGCTGGTCACCGATGTCGGCGTACGCCTTCCCGCGCAGCTCGCTGCGAGCGGACGGGCGATCCTGGCTGGGCTGCCGGCGCCCCAGGTGAGGGCGCTGTTTCCCGACCGGAGGTCCTTCGTCGACCGGCACGGCCACGGCCCGGCGACTCTCTCGGCGCTGCGGGCGCTGCTGTCGGAGACCCGACAACGCGGCTACGCCACCGAGGACGGTGAGGTGACCCCCGAGTTCGCCAGTGTCGCGGCCGCCGTGCGAGATCACAACGGGCACCCGGTTGCGGGGGTCGCGGTCACCTTCCCCAGCGAATCTGGCGCCGCTGCCGTCCTCGCGCCCGCCGTTCTCGCCTGCGCGGCGGCGCTCAGCCGCCGCATCGGCGGCCCGGCGGGATGACCTGACCTGGGGGTTGTTGCCTCAACTTCGTGCATCGCATGTTCCTGCACGTCTAATTGCTTGCTCTGGAGGGCCGCCGCGGGGTGCAATCTCCCTGCAAGCCTCATGGACGCCACTACCCCCATGGTGGCCGCCCATGAAAGCGGCGTGGAGCACACCAGCCTGTGCTGACCCCACGACCGATACAGCCGGCGCCGGCTCCTCCCCCATGGGACCGGCGCCGGCTTCGGCGTCTCTGGCCAGGACCGTGGTTACCCACGAGTAGGAGTTTTCTCACGCGAGCGCCCGCTGAACTGCGCGCCATCGGGGCCTAGGCTGCGACAACGACCTGTCGCCCACAGCAGCTGCTCGCAAGGAGTCCCGATGGAGCCCGTCCAACTGGTCGCCCTGGTCGTGTCACTGGCCTTCACGGCGGTGGGGGTGACGCTCTTCGTGCGGATGGTCGGCCGACTGGTCGCGATCGTCCGCCTGGGAGAGCCGGCCGTTCGGACCGACCGGCTCGGCGCGCGGATCGCCCACGCCGCGACGGAGACGCTCCTCCACACCCGGATGCTGCAGTGGACCAAGGTGGGCATCGCCCACTGGTGGATCATGATCGGCTTCGGGCTGCTGTTCGCCACCCTGGTCAACGCCTACGGGCAGCTCTTCGACGCCCACTTCGCCCTGCCCGTGATCGGGCACTTCCCGCTGTTCGAGTGGCTCACCGAACTCTTCGCCTGGGCGATGGTGATCGCCATCATCCCGTTGATGGTCTATCGCGCCACCCGCCCGCGGGAACGGGTCCGGGGGGAGGCCGGGCGCCTCTACGGCTCCACGATGTGGCAGGGCTACTTCGTGGAGTGGGTGATCCTCACGGTCGGGATCTGCATCCTGCTCCTGCGCTCCCTCGAATACGCTCTCTCGCAGTACGGCGCCGACCCGGACAACGCCAGTCTCCTCCACTTCCCACTCAGCTCCTGGCTGGGCCAGGCGTTCGACGGACTGTCCGAGCCGACCCTGGCCAACCTCATCTGGACGGTGGCGGCCGTCAAGATCGTGATCTCGATGACCTGGATGATCGTGCTCGGCCGCACCTCCACGATGGGCGTGGCCTGGCACCGGTTCCTGGCGCCGTTCAACGTGCTCTTCAAGCGCGAGGCGGGGGGTGGGCCGGCGCTCGGCGCGGCGAAGCCACTCACCTCCGCCGGTCACCCGGTCACTCTCGACGCGATCGACGACCTCGATGAGGACGCCGTCCTCGGCGTCGGCGCCGCCGAGCAGTTCTCGTGGAAGGGGATCCTCGACTTCACCTCGTGCACCGAGTGCGGCCGCTGCCAGTCGCAGTGTCCGGCGTGGAACACCGAGAAGCCGCTGTCGCCGAAGCTCCTGATCACCGCGCTGCGCGACCACACGCACGCCAAGGCGCCGTACCTGCTGGCGGCCGAAGGGTCGCGTGAGCAGGTGCTGGCCGACGGTGGCGACACGCTCGTCGCCGAGGTCGAGCGGCCGCTCATCGGCGACGAGTCCGTGTACGGCGTCATCGACCCCGACGTCCTGTGGTCGTGCACCACGTGCGGCGCCTGCGTGCAACAGTGCCCCGTGGACATCGAGCATGTCGACCACATCGTCGACATGCGGCGCTACCAGGTGCTCGTCGAGGCGAACTTCCCAGCAGAGCTGACCCAGCTGTTCCGGGGCCTGGAGAACAAGGGCAATCCGTGGAACATGGCGCCGGCCGGCCGGCTCGACTGGACCAAGGGACTGGACTTCGAGATCCCCGTGGTCGGGGACACCCTGGAGTCCCTGGACACGGTCGACTGGCTCTTCTGGGTCGGCTGCGCCGGCGCGTTCGAGGACCGCGCCAAGAAGACGACCCAGGCCGTCGCGGAGCTGCTGAACACCGCGGGGGTCAGCTTCGGCATCCTCGGCACCGGTGAGACGTGCACGGGCGACCCGGCCCGCCGCGCCGGCAACGAGTTCGTGTTCCAAGGGCTCGCCCAGCAGAACATCGAGACGTTCCGGGAGTACCGCGTCAAGCAGGTCGTGACCACCTGCGCCCACTGCTTCAACACGCTGCGCAACGAGTACCGCGACTTCGGCATCGAGCTCGATGTCGTCCACCACACGCAGCTGCTCAACCGCCTCGTGCGCGAAGGTCGCCTGACTCCGGTGCCGTCGGGTCCGACGTCGGCCCGACGCTCGATCACCTACCACGACCCGTGCTATCTCGGCCGTCACAACCAGGTCTACGCGCCGCCGCGGGAGCTGCTTCAGGTGCTCCCCGGCGCCGACTTCGTCGAGATGGAGCGCAGCGCCGAGCGGTCCTTCTGCTGCGGCGCCGGCGGCGCCAGAATGTGGATGGAGGAGAACATCGGCGAGCGGATCAACAACAACCGCACCGCCGAGGCCGTCGGTACCGGAGCCGACCAGATCGCCGTCGGCTGCCCGTTCTGTCGGGTGATGCTTTCGGACGGCCTGACCGCCGCACAGGCCAAGGGCGAGGCGCGGGACAGCGTCGAGGTGCTCGACGTCGCCCAGCTTCTGCTCGCCTCGGTCAAGGGTGAGCCCGGAAAGACCGGGGCGACCCGTGCCGCGCCTGCGTCGGCGGCTGGGGCTGCGGCGGCTGGGGCTGCGGCGGACAGCGCTCCCGACCCGGTCGCGACGGAGCCGGTCGACGCAGCGTCGGCTGCTCCGGAGCCCGCCGCCGGAGGCGGGTCGCTCTTCGACGTACCCGCCCCGGAGCCCACCCCCGCAGCACAACCCGAGACCCCCACACCGTCCGCTGATCCGGAGCCCGCCGCCGGAGGCGGGTCGCTCTTCGACGTACCCGCCCCCGAGCCCACCCCCGCAGCACAACCCGAGACTCCCACACCAGCGGCTCCCACCGGGGGGTCGCTCTTCGACGTACCCGCCCCCGAGCCCACGCCGACGGGGGCGGCGACCTCCGAGCCCGACACCATCCTCGACGCCGACGACACCCCCAGCCCGGAGCCTCCAGCCGACTCGATCCCCGCCGGGTCACTCTTCGACATCCAGGCCCCGGCCACAGACGAGCCTCCCGCAGCGCCCGAGGAGTCCGCGCCCGAGGAGTCCGAGCCCGAGGAGTCCGCGCCCGAGGAGTCCGCATATGAGGAGTCCGCGAAGAACGACCCGGCGCCATCAGACGGGCCGCGCACCGATGTCGACCTCAACGACGAAGGTTCGCTCTTCGACCTCTGAGGTGGTGGCTTCGGATACTGGTGCGTACGGGCCACCTGGTGACTCGTACGCACCAGTATCCGATCCCGGCACCCCTCTGACACCAGGTGACACCACACCTGCCGTTGACATGACACCATGGTGGTGTCATAGTGGTGCACATGGACATCACGCCGTACGTCGACCACCTTCGCCGGGATCTCGTGGCCGCCGCAGACACCGGGGCCGACGAGGTCCGCCAGGCCGCCGAACGCCTGGCCCTCGCGCTCGACCCGGCCGCGCGGTTGGCGCTGATGGAGGCGATCTCGCAGGCCGCCGCCGAGATCACCGCCGAGATGCCGGCAGGCGGCGTCGACGTTCGCCTGAACGGCCGCGAGCTGGACTTCGTGGTCGAGGGGGCCACGCCCACCCCGCCCGCGCCGCCTGCAGCGCCTGCTCCGCCGACCCCCGAGGACGCCGACGAGGGCGGAATGGCGCGGATCACCCTGCGGATCCCGGAGTCGGTCAAGGCGCGGGCCGAGGAGAAGTCAGCCGGCGCCGGGCAGAGCCTGAACACCTGGATCGTCAACGTCGTCCGGGCCGCGGCCAGCGAGGCCGCCATCAGCGTCGACATCGACCTCTCGAGCATCCCCTTCATGGACGGGTTCGACCCCTTCAAGCAGAAGCGAGGAAGCCGCCGGATGACCGGCTGGGCCTAGCCGGCGCCACCTACCCACACCACCCCACGCGGGAGCGGCCAACGGCCGGTCCCTCTGACCAGCACACCCTGATGCCACCCGATGGGAGACCACCATGACCGACTACACCTTCGAGACCGACCAGCCGATCCAGCTCCTGGCCGAGATCGGCAAGGGCAGCGTGACCGTGACCGCGGCGGACATGTCCCAGACCCTCGTGGAGATCGAGGGCCGCGACGCCGACCAGGTGCGCGTCGAGCAGCACGACCGCCAGGTGCGGGTCATCGGACCCCGGCAACGCTCGGGGTTCTTCGGCGGGGACGCCAGCCTGCACGTCTCCGTGACCCTGCCCGAGCAGTCCGAGATGGACGTCCGCACGGGACAGGCGGACATCACTGTCCTCGGGCCTGTCGGCGCCGCGTCGCTGAGGTCCGGCTCCGGAGACGTGCGAGCGGAGATGCTCAACGGTCCGACCAAGGTCGAGACCGGCTCGGGCGACGTCGAAGTCACGGCCTCGCATGCCGAGCTGGCGATCAAGTCGGGCTCGGGCGGCGTCCAGGTGGACCACGCCTTGGCGCCGGTCGCGGTCTCGACGGGCTCCGGCGACGTCCGGCTCGGCACGACGCACGAGAAGACCGCGGTCAAGACCGGCTCGGGGAACCTCGTGGTCGTCGCCGCCCATCACGATCTCTCGCTGGCCACCGGCTCGGGCGACTTCGCGGTCGCCGCCGCACACCGCGGCCGGATGACGCTCAAGGGCGCGTCGGGCGACGTCCACATCGGAGTCCCCCGCGGCCTCCCGGTGTGGACGGACATCTACACCCTTTCAGGATCGGTCACCTCCGCTCTGGAGGGTGCCGGCCAGCCCGAGGAGGGCGCCGATCACCTCGAGGTGCGCGCCAAGAGCGTCAGCGGCGACATCGAGCTGCACCACGTGTGAGCCGACGACCAGACGGCTACGACGACACGGCCTACCCCACCACCCGACTGAGACAAACCGAAGGAACCATCATGAACGCCATCACCGAGATCGAGCGCCTGGCCAGCCAGCGGATCGCCGAGCGGACCGCGCCCACCCACGCCGTACCCCGCCCGCGCCGGCTGACCCGCGTCGCCAGCACCCTGCGCCGCGTCGCCGACTCCCTGGACAGCTGAGGCCGGATCGCGGCCCTCACCCGGTGCCGGTTGCCCCCGGAAGGGGGTGCCTCACCGGGTGGGCGGCCCCGAGGGCCCCGACTCAGATGGGACCGCCTCAGATGGGGCTGCGGTGGAAGTTCTGGAACGAGCGCGAGGGCGTCGGGCCGCGCTGGCCCTGGTAGCGCGAGCCGTACTTCGCCGAACCGTAGGGGTGCTCGGCCGGCGAGGTCAGCCTGAAGAAGCACAGCTGGCCGATCTTCATGCCGGGCCACAGCTTGATCGGCAGTGTCGCCACGTTCGCCAGCTCCAGCGTCACGTGGCCCGTGAAGCCCGGGTCGATGAACCCCGCTGTCGCATGGGTCAGCAGCCCCAGTCGGCCCAGGGACGACTTGCCCTCCACGCGGGCAGCGATGTCATCGGGCAACGAGACCACTTCGTAGGTCGACCCGAGTGCGAACTCGCCGGGGTGGAGGATGAACGGCTCCTTCTCGCCTTCGACCAGGACCTCTCGGGTCAGGTCGGGCTGGTCCTCGGCCGGATCGATGTGGGGATATCGGTGGTTCTCGAAGACCCGGAAGAACCGGTCGAGCCTCACGTCGATGCTCGAGGGCTGCACCATCGAGGCGTCCCACGGGTTGAGCGCGACCCGGCCGGCGTCGATCTCGGCGAGGATGTCGCGGTCGGAGAGGAGCACGGGTCGTAACCTACCCGCCATGGTCTTCCACCGGTACGTCGCGCTCGGCGACTCCTTCACAGAGGGTGTCGGTGATCCCGACCCCGCCCGTCCCAACGGCCTGCGAGGTTGGGCCGACCGCGTCGCGGAGGTCCTGGCCCGCCAGCCGGGCGCCGAGGACTTCGGCTATGCCAACCTCGGCATCCGGGGTCGCAAGCTGCGCGGGATCCTCGAGGAGCAGGTGGCTGCGGGGCTCGCCCTGGAGCCAGACCTGGTCACGATCTACGCGGGTGCCAACGACATCTTGCGACCCCGGGTGGACATCGACGCCCTTGCGGCGGCGTACGACGACGCGATCGGCGAGCTGGCGGCGAGCGGGGCCACCGTGATGATGTTCACGGCCTACGACCCGGGGATCTCGCAGATCTTCCGACCGGTCCGGGGTCGCTATGCGATCTACAACGAGGCCGTTCGTGAGATCGCCGACCGGCACGGCGCGCTGATCGTCGACATGTGGCGGATGCGCGACGTCCCGGCCTGGGCGATCTGGGACGACGACCGCATGCACTTGAACTGGTTCGGGCACAGCCATATCGCGCTGGCGGTGCTCGATCGGCTCGGCATCGCTCATGACGTCGCCGAGCCGGAGTTGCCGGTCCGACCCGAGCTGACCAGGTCGCAAGCGCGCCGCGCGAACCTGGAGTGGCTGCGCGCCCACGCCGGCCCCTGGGTCCACCGACGGGTGACCGGCCGCTCCAGCGGGGACACCGTCACCGCGAAGCGACCGACGCTGGCGCCCATCGAGTAGCACTGCGGCCCGCGGCTCGCTGCCCCGCCCGGGCGTTGGTAGCATCGCTCCCGCCGTGCTCCGGTCCGGCACTGCGGATGTAGCTCAGTTGGTAGAGCGCGACCTTCCCAAGGTCGATGTCGCGAGTTCGAGTCTCGTCATCCGCTCCACCTCTCCCATCGCCGCCTTCTTCGTGGCGGCCTGCAGGTCGGCGGCCCGGATCCGGTCGGCCGCTCGGCCAGCCGCGCCGCGCCGAGTTCGCCGACGACGACTCCGCGTGCGACTGATGGGACGAATGCGGTTCAAGTGACCTGTGGGGTTATGGTGGGATCGCCCGGCATGTCCTGCGAGTGAAGGTCTTCCCCATGCTTCGTCGCCGCCCGACCCTGCCCACCACCTCTGACGGCAGATCCCCCACGACCCCGCGCACCCGCCTGACGCGCGGACGGGTCGCCGCTGTGGGCGCACTCTTCCTGCTCCTGGCCGCAGCGCCGTTGGTTCCTCGCGGCGCCGACCCCGACGAGGCACTGCGGCCCTCCGCGCAGGAGCCGTCCACGTCCGGCGGCACGTCGTACGGCGTGGTGACCCCGGCCATGCAGGCGGAGATCGACCGCGTGGTGGCAGCAGGCCTAGCCCGGCCGACGCTCCGGGGGAAGCCGGACACCGCGACACTGATCCGTGACCAGGTGCGATGCGCGAGGTTCGAGGGACTGAGGTACTGCCTGTCCATCGGCTGGACCGAGGACCCCCAGGCCCAGGTGCAGGCCCGCGTCACCGCTGCGCTGAGCAGCCGGCCCACCGGTGGAGAGACCACCGGCGACCTCGACACGGCCAACGCTCTGGCCGCGGCCGCTCTGGCTGACCCGCGGCGCCGCGCCGCCGCCGAGCGTGACGAGCTGACCCGGGCCGCCGAGTCGGTGGCCAAGGTGTGGGAGATCCGCCACGAGGTCGAAGGCGTGCCGTATCCCGACGGCTTCGTGGCCAGACACCCCGAGCTGATGGACGCGAAGGGCTCCGCCGACGCCAGCGGCAGCGCCGGTAGCAGCACCAGTGCCAGCGCTTCAACGACCGCGCCCGGGAAGAAGAAGTCGGCCGACTACCCCGGCTCCGACAAGATCCTTGCGCCACAGCAGACCGCGGAGCAGATCCGCAGCTACTGGTGCGGCCCGACCGCCATGCAGATGATCGCCTGGGGTTGGCGGGACAAGAGGCAGCCCCAAGGGATGTGGGCCAAGAAGCTGGGCACCACCAGCGGAGGTACGGCGATCACCTCGATCGTCGACGTCGTGAACCGGACGACGGGCTGGGACCGGGCGTCGTACGCCGGCCCCTACATCACGCTGGACATCGGCGGCTATTCCTTCCACCAGTGGTACCTGCTGATGATGCGCCACATCCACGACTACCGGGCGCCGGTGGTGCTGCACCCCATCCTGCTCAAGAAGTACTTCCCCTACCTCGACGACGACGCGTCGGGCCACTTCCAGGTGGGGCGTGGCTACGCGAAGCGCGGCAAGAAGCCGAACCTGCTCAGCTACTTCGAGCCCTGGAACCAGCGGCGGTTCGACCCCTCCGAGCCGTTCATCGGGCGGGTCCAGTGGCGCAACGCCTACAAGGGCTACCGCGCCAACCGGGACCACCCGATGCACAACGTCGGGGTCTGAGGCCGCATGCGCCGGTGGACGGCGGCCGCCGTGGTCGCGACAACGGCCGTAGCGCTTGCCGCGTGCTCGGACGACCGGCCGGGGAGCACGCCGCCCCCCACGTCGCCGGAGAGCTCTGCGGCCTCGGCGTCCCAGACGGCGGAGCCGAGCACCTCCACGACCCCCGGACCACCCCAGGTCGTGACCCCCGGCACCGACCTCCTCGACTGGGCACCGGCGCCGGGGACGGTGAAGGACACCGTCACCGTCTCGGGTCAGTCGGTCCTGACGGTCGACGAGCAGTCGACGAGAGCGCGGCTCGAGGGGCCGCAGCAGCTCGTGGTCAACGCCGGGCGAACGGGCCGGGTCGCCGAGGCAGCCATCGACGGGGAGCACGCCCTGGTCGTGGTCGCGGACCGCAACGAGGAGCGACCGGCGACCGCCACGGTCCTCAACCTCACGACCGGAGAGCGCGTGGTCGTCAACGGCCGTTCCGAGGTCCCGACGACGACGGGCGGCACCTTTGCCCTAGGGGCGGGGCAGGTCGCCTACGCGTCGTACGCGGGCGACGCCTACTGCTTGGCGCAGGCCGAGCTCGCGTCCGGCGCCACGAAGCTGGCCTGGTGTGCCCCCGACGGATACGGCTTCAACCAGGCCCGGATCACCCAGCAGGGATTGACCCTGCTCACCTTCGACGACGCGCAGCCGTCCTGCCGCACCGTGGCCGCGGTGGCCGGAGGCGAGCTCGAGGCCTTTCCCGGGCTGCCCGAGTGCGTCGGCTGGGACGGCGTCCTGCTCGACGGTGGCCGGGTGTGGTCGGAAGTGCCCAATCCTCGTCGCATCGACGCGGCTCGGTTCTACGCCTCGGTCGGGGACACGTCGTACGCCCTGGGACGTGGAACCTCCGGCAGCCTCGTCGCGTGCGGAGGGTCGGCGTACTTCTCACGCGACCCGGCGCGCGAGGGAGACGCACCGCAGGTACTGCGCTGGACCGTCGACGGGAGCCTGGACGTCGTCTACGAGGGTCCCGCGGGCCGCGACGGTTTCATGGCCGTGCCGCTGCGCTGCGGCGGTTCCGACCTGACGGTCACCTCGCTGACCTCGGCCGGCGACGAGCAGGTCACGGCACCGCTGCGCTGAGGCGCCCCGCCCGGACGCGCCCGCGACGGCAGCGCCGGGCCCGGCTAGGGTCACCTCTGTGGAGTTCACCGGGTTCCCTGTCGCGGCGCTCGACTTCTACGACGACCTGGAGGTCGACAACACCAAGTCGTTCTGGGAGGCGCACAAGCAGGTGTACGCCGACGCCGTGAAGGCGCCGATGACCGCCCTCTGCGCAGCCCTCGCCCCGGAGTTCGGCGAGGCCAAGATCTTCCGGCCCTACCGTGACGTGCGGTTCGCGAAGGACAAGACGCCGTACAAGACCAGCCAGGGCGCGTACGTCGCGACCGGCTCGTCGACCGGGTGGTATGTCCAGGTCTCCGCCCAGGGTGTGATGACCGGCGCCGGCTTCTACGACGCCGACTCGACCCAGCTGGCGGCCTTCCGCGAGGCCATCGACGAGGACAAGCCCGGGCGGGCCCTCGCTCGCCTGGTCACGAAGCTGACCGGAGCGGGTTGGGAGGTCGGAGGCGACCGGCTGAAGACCGCCCCGCGCGGCTACAGCACCGACCATCCCCGCATCGAGCTCCTCCGGCATCGGTCACTGACCGTGTCCCGCCGGCTCGGCTTCGCGCCGGTGATCCACCAGCCCGAACTGCTCGACGTGGTGCGTGAGGACTGGCGCAACCTGCGCCCCTTCGTGAGCTGGATCGACACCCATGTCCACGGATGAGCCGGCCCGTGGCTGACCGGGTCACGCTGCGCGACGGAACCGTCGGCTGGATCTGGCCGGTGCTGCCGACCGACCGTCAGGCGCTCGCCCACGAGTTCGAGACGTTGTCGGAGGAGTCCCGGCGGCGCCGCTTCCTCGGTCCCGTCCTCCACCTCAGCGAGGCGATGCTGACCCACCTCGTGGATGAGGTCGACGGCGTGGACCACGTGGCCCTGGTCCTCATGGCCGAGGTCGGCGACGACCTCGAGCCGATCGGCGTGGGCCGCTGCGTGCGCTACACCAGCCAGCCGGACGCGGCAGACGTGGCCGTCACGATCAAGGACGAATGGCACGGTCGCGGCGCAGCGACCGCGTTGCTGGAGGTCCTGATGAGGCGCCGGCCCCTGGGTGTGACCCATCTGCTCACCGAGGTCTCCTCCGACAATCCGGCCTCGCGGGCCATGCTGCGGCACCTGGGAGCCGTGCACGAGCTGGACACCGGGATGGGGACGGTCGACATCGAGGTCCTGCTCGAACCCGGGACCGACCCGCTCACCCCCGAGCCTGAAGGCGTGCGGCTGCACCCGGTGCTCACCGACCCCTCGCGCCCTCGGCTGCGCACCCGCGACCGGGTCTGCCCGTGGCTGCGCTCCGACGCTGCGGCCGCCGTGGAGGCGGCCCACGAGGAGGCCCAGGTCGAGGCCCAGGAGGCGGAGCCCGACGGATAGCGCGTCGTCCGGCGCCGGTCAGTGCGGCTGCCAGGCGTCCTCGTCGGCGGTGCGCTCGGTCACCGCGGTCGGCAGCTGTCCGGTAGCGAGCTGCTCGATCGAGACCTCCTCGAACACGTCGCGCAGCGAGCGCCGCGCCGCGATCCACACGTGCTGCAGCACATCGGCCGAGGAGTTGTAGGACACCGCCTCCGGCCGCAGCCCGTAGACCGAGACGAGCGGACCGTCGACGGCGCGGATCACGTCCGCGACCGATACCGACGCCGCCTCACGACCCAGCCGCCAACCGCCCGACTGGCCGCGCTGGGACCTCACGATGCCGGCCCGCCGAAGGTCAGCCAGGATCGCCTGGAGGAACCCATGGGGGATGTCCTGGCACCGGCCGATCTCCTCCGCACTGACCGGGGCGGCATCGGTCCGCACCGCCATCTCGATCAACGCCCGGAGGGCGTAGTCGGCCTTGGCGGAGACACGCATACGGCCAGTTTGTCAGATAACTCCAGTAGTTCACTCGACTGAGATGGATTCCGCCCAGGACGGCCGCCGGCAGGTTCTTGAGGCGAGCCGCGTGGCCTAGGTCACATCACCCAGGTACGGGCGACTTGAGGGATTCGTCTTGCGCCCCCTCGAGCCCCGAGGCACAATGAAGTTACTGACGAGTAGCCTCGCCGCGGGATCGACTCCGCCGGCGGGGCCGACCGCAACCGGACCAGCGAGTCCGCGACCCTGAGGGTGGAGCCATGAGCCACTACAAGAGCAACCTCCGCGACATCGAGTTCAACCTCTTCGAGGTGCTCGGCCGCGACGACGTCCTGGGCACCGGCCCCTTCCCCGACGTGGACGGCGAGACCGCGCGCACGATCCTGGCCGAGGTCGACCGCTTGGCCCGCGAAGACCTCGCGGCGTCGTACGTCGAGTCCGACCGCACGCCGCCCGTCTTCGACCCGGTCACCCACACGGCTCCCGTGGGCGAGACCTTCGCGAAGAGCTACCACGCCTGGATGGACGCGGAGTACTGGCGCCTGGGCATCGTCGAGGAGCTCGGCGGCACGCCGGCGCCCTCGACCCTGAACTGGGCGATCGGCGAGCTGGTCCTCGGCTCGAACGCGCCGGTGTGGATGTATGCCTGCGGCCCGGCCTTCGCGGGCGTGATCCACCGCAACGGCAACGAGCGGGACCGCCGCATCGCCGAGCTCATGGTCGAGCACGGCTGGGGCGCCACGATGGTGCTCACCGAGCCGGATGCCGGCTCCGACGTCGGCGCCGGCCGTGCCAAGGCGACCGCCAACGACGACGGCTCGTGGAACATCACCGGCGTCAAACGCTTCATCACCTCGGCCGAGCACGAGATGGCCGACAACATCATCCACCTCGTGCTGGCTCGGCCCACGGGCGTCGAAGGCGTCGGTGGACCTGGCACCAAGGGCCTGAGCCTGTTCATCGTGCCCAAGATCCACTTCGACCACGAGACCGGTGAGCTGAGCGGCGAGCGGAACGGCGTCTACGTCACCAACGTCGAGCACAAGATGGGGCTCAAGGTGTCCAACAGTTGTGAGCTGACCTTCGGTGACCCGGGCGTGGGCGGCGGCGAGCCGGCCCAGGGCTGGCTGCTGGGCGAGGTGCATGACGGCATCGCCCAGATGTTCCAGGTCATCGAGAACGCCCGGATGATGGTCGGCACCAAGGCCATCGCGACGCTCTCGACCGGCTACCTCAATGCCTTGGAGTACGCCACCTCGCGGGTGCAGGGCGCCGACCTCACCCAGGCGGCCGACAAGACGGCCCCCCGCGTCACGATCACCCACCACCCCGACGTACGCCGCTCGCTGATCACCCAGAAGGCCTTCGCCGAGGCGATGCGCGCGCTCGTGCTCTACACGGCGTCGTGGCAGGACAAGGTGCTGATCGCCCGACACACCGGCGAGACCGACGAACTGGCCGAGGCGGTCAACGACCTGTTGCTGCCGATCGTCAAGGGCTACGGCTCGGAGCGCTCGTGGGTGCTGCTCGGCACGGAGTCCCTGCAGACGTTCGGCGGCTCCGGCTTCCTGCAGGAGTACCCGATCGAGCAGTACGTCCGCGACGCCAAGATCGACACCCTCTACGAGGGCACGACCGCGATCCAGGGCCTCGACTTCTTCTTCCGCAAGATCGTCAAGGACCAGGGCCGTGCGCTCGGGCACCTGGCGAAGGAGATCGAGGGGTTCATCACCTCCGAGGCCGGCAACGGCCGGCTCAAGGTCGAGCGTGGCCTGCTGGCCACTGCGCTCGAGGACGCGAACGCCGTCGTGGGGCACATGATCAACGACCTGATGTCGAGTGACCCGTCGACGGAGACCGGCGAGCTGCGCAACATCTACAAGGTCGGCCTCAACACCACTCGCCTGCTGATGGCGCTGGGCGACGTCGTGTGCGGCTGGCTGCTGCTGCGCGGCGCCGAGGTGGCGCTGACCAAGCTCGCGGGCGACGTGTCGCCCAGCGACCGCTCCTTCTACGAGGGCAAGATCGCGGCCGCCCAGTGGTTCGCCCAGCAGACGCTGCCGAAGGTGTCGGCCGAGCGGGCCATCGCCGAGGCGACCGACCTGTCAGTGATGGACCTCGACGAGTCCGCGTTCTGATCGGGCTGGCTCCGCATACTGGTGAGTACGAGCCACCTGATGACTCGTACTCACCAGTAAGCGCGGTGGTCCCATGAGCGCGGCCGTCATCGGGATCGTCTCCCCCGGAGCCATGGGATCGGCGCTGGGTCGGGTCTGGCAGGGCGGCGGGCATCGCGTGGTCGCGACCGTCGCCGGCCGGAGCAGCCGGACGGCGTCGCTCGCGGAGGGTCTGGAGCTGCTGACGGACCTCGACGCCGTCGTGGCGGCGAGCGACCTGGTGGTGAGCGTCTGCCCTCCGGCGGCGGCGCGCGAGGTACTCACTCGCATCGTCGAAGCGGCGGCGCGGACCGGGTCCCGACCCCTCGTTGCCGACCTCAACGCGGTGTCGCCGATGCTCGCCGAGTCGCTCGCGGGGCTGGCGGCCGAGGCAGGACTCGAGCTGGTCGACGGTTCGATCAGCGGTGCGCCACCCACGCCCGCGGAGCCGACCGTGATCTACCTCAGCGGACCACGCTGTGAGGAGGTCGCCGTCCTCGACGGCGAGGGGGTCATCGCTCGCATCGCGGGCGAGAGGGTCGGCCAGGCCTCGGCGGTCAAGATGTGCACGGCCTCGGTCTACAAGGGCACCACCGCGTTGTGGGCGCAAGCGCTCCAGACCGCGCTCGCACTCGGCGTCCTCGACCTGGTGCTGGCGGACCTGAGCGAGGAGTTCCCCGGGCCGGCTGGCACTGCGGGGCAGCTGATCGCTCTGGGAGCGAGCAAGAGCCACCGCTACGTGGCCGAGATGGAGCAGATCTCAGCGACCCAGGGCGCCGTGGGCGCGAGCCCGGAGCTGTTCGAGGCGATGGCCGCGGTCTACCGTCGACTCGCGGCGACACCACTGGCCGGGCTCACCCCTGAGGAGGCCCGGGGCTTGAGCGACCTCAGCGACGTACTGCGCCGGCTGGGGTGAGGGGTTCCCGCGGATACTGGTGCGTACGGGCCACCTGGTGACTCGTACTCACCAGTATGCGGTGAGGCCGCCACTCAGCTCGCGCGCTGAGGCTTGCTGAAGCGCTGCCCGCCGGACCGCTTGGCGGGACGGCCCTGACCGCCGCTCGGGCGGTCGCCGTACCGGCCACGGCCGTACTGCGGGCGCCCGCCGGAGCTCGGGCGACCGGAACCGGAGCGACCGCGGCCGCCCTGGCTGCCGCCGGAGGACGTCTGGCGGACCGGTCCGGGGTGGCCGGACGCCGCCAGCGACTCGGCCGTCAACGGACGTGGCGCCGTGCGGATGTCGTGGTGCAGCACCGTGACGCCGGCCCCCTGTTGGAGCCGCGCGACCGACGAGACGAACTTCGGCGTCGAGATCGTGACGACGCAGCCGTCCTCGCCGGCACGCGCGGTACGACCCGAGCGGTGCAGGTAGGACTTGGAGTCGTTGGCCGCATCGAAGTGGACGACGAGGTCGACATTGTCGACGTGGATGCCGCGCGCGGCGACGTCGGTGGCGACGACGGCCTGGGCCTGGCCGCTGGAGAAGCGCTGGAGGTTCCGCTCGCGGACCCGCTGGCTGAGGTCCCCGTGCAGGTCGACCGACGAGACGCCCTGCTCGCTGAGCGCTGCGGCCAGCTCGACCGCGCCGTCGCGGGTGCGAGTGAAGACGATGGTGCGACCGTTCGCGCGGATCAGGTCGACGGCGGCGCCGACCTTCTCCTTGAACCCGCCAACCACCAGCGTGTGGTGGGTCATGGTCGTCACCGAACCGGCGTTCGGGTCGAGCTCGTGGCGCCGCGGAGAGCGCAGGTGCGCGCGGACCAGCGCGTCGACGTCGCCGTCGAGCGTGGCCGAGAGGAGCAGGCGCTGGCTGCCCGCGGGGGTCATCCCGACCAGCTTGTCGACGGCAGGGTAGAAGCCGAGGTCGCACAGGTGGTCGGCCTCGTCGAGGACGGTGGTCTCGATGTCGTCGAAGAAGCAGTAGCCCTGCTCCAGGAGGTCGTCGAGTCGGCCCGGCGTCGCGACGACGACGTCGGCCCGCTGGCGCAGCTGGCGCGTCTGCTTCTCGTACGGCGTCCCGCCGTACACCGTGGTCAGCTTGAGGCCGACGGCGGACGCGAGCGGGGTGAGGGAGCGCGCGACCTGGGTGGCGAGCTCACGCGTGGGGACGATGATGACCGCACGCGGGTGGCAGGGGCGCGACTTGCTGCCAGCAAGGCGGGCCAGGATCGGCAGGCCGAACGCGAGGGTCTTGCCGGAGCCCGTGCGGGCGCGACCGAGGACGTGATGGCCCTCCAGCGCGTCGGGGATCACCGCCGCCTGGACCGGCGTCGGCTCGGTGATGCCCTGCTCGGCGAGCGCGTCGACCAGCGCGGCGGGCAGGGAGTCGAACCTGGGGTCGGCAACAGGCTCGGCGTCGGACACGACGGGGGACTCGACAGGGGACTCCACGGGGGAGGCAGGCATGCGTCAGCAACTTTCAGCGGGTGGGTGTTCCTCACGAGCACCCGATCGCTGGCCTCGGCGCGGACCGATCAGATCGGGAGCCGCGCGCCACACCGGGGTAATGAAGAGTGGACGCACAGTCTACGGCTGGGCGGTGCCGCGCTCCCAATCGCCGACGCTCGCCGACAACTCCCGGATACTGGTGCGTACGAGTCACCTGGTGGCCCGTACGCACCAGTATCCGAAGCGCGGCCCGCGTCGTAGGCTGCCCAGGTGACCATGCGCGAGGACAGCGACCAGGAGCGGCTGGCGGCGTACGTCGACATCTGGTGGCAGGCGGTCGACGACTTCACCCGCCTGTTGGAGGAGATCGCCCCCGAGGACTGGTCGGCCGCGACCGATCTGCCCGGCTGGGACGTCCACGACGTGGCTGCCCACATCGCCCACCTCGAGGCGATCCTGGCCGGAGCGCCGGAGGAGACCATCGAGTTCGACCCACCCGCACACGTGCGCGGGATGATGGGGATCTACACCGAGCAGGGCGTCCTCGCGCGACGTGACCACACCGCCGACGAGCTGATCATCGAGATCCGTGAGAGCGCGACCGCGCGCCGGACCGCGCTGCTCGCGGACCCGCCGACCGACGCCTCCGCCAAGCCCGACCGGATCTTCGCCGGGATCCCCTGGGACTGGGAGCGCCTGCTGCGCAACCGGATCCTCGACGTATGGATGCACGAGCAGGATGTACGACGCGCGGTCGGCCGGCCCGGCAACCTCGACTCCCCGGCCGCGGCGCCGACGACCGAGTATCTCCTGGAGTCGCTGGGCTACGTCGTGGCCAAGAGGGTCGGCGCCCCCGCCGGCACCACGGTCGTCGTCGACGTCGCGGGGAGCCCGACGGCGGCGGTCGCCGTGAGCGACGAGGGTCGCGGCGTGCCCCTCGAGGACCCCCCGGACGCCCCGACCGTGCGGCTGAGCACCGACCGGGAGACGTTCCTCCTGCTGGCCGGGGGCCGGGGAGCGCCGGACCGGTCGGACGTGACCGTCGAGGGCGACGAGGAGCTCGCCCGTCAGATCCTGGACGGGTTCGCGGTCACGCCGTGACGGAGTGGTCCCCGGCCGACATCGCAGTCCAGCACGGTCGGGGCACAGCACCGGTCGCGAGGACTCAGCCAGAGACCGCGGGGGGCTGCCCCTAGCGACCCCGGGGGCCGAACACGGGTGCCGCGCGCTTCCAGGCGGCCTCGCGCGCGACCTTGGTGTTGGCCGCGACCAGCAGGAGGGCCTGCTCGACGCGCTCGCGGGCGAAGGTGCGCCGCGGACTGGCGGTCCAGTTCTGGTTGAAGAGTCGCTTGGCCGCGGCGAGGGCGTCGGGCGAGCGCTGAGCGAGCTCGCCGGCGAAGCTGGTGGCAGCCGCCACCGGGTCGGCGTCCAGCGTGGTGACCAGGCCCAGCTCGTGGGCCTCCTTGCCGGAGATCGTCTCGGCGGTCATCGTCAGTCGCTTGGCGGTGTCGATGCTGGTCAGCTCCGCCAGGGCGCGGATGCCGGTCATGTCGGGGATGATCCCCCACTTCCCCTCGAGGACCGACCAGGTGGAGTCGGGCGTCGCGATGCGGAAGTCCGCGGCCAGCGCGATCTGCAGGCCACCGCCGAGGCAATGGCCGTGCACGGCCGCGATCACCGGCACCGGCACCCGACGCCAGCCCCAGCAGGCCTCCTGGAAGGTGTTGGTGCCACGCCAGGGCCGCGGCACGAACGCGCGACCCACCCGTCCCGGCTCCTTGAGCACCGTCGCGAAGTCGAGGCCGGCGCAGAACGCGTCGCCGTCTCCTGCGATGACGACCGCTCGGAGGGTCTTGTCGCGACGCAGTCCGCGCGCCGTGGTGACGAGCTCGTCGAGGACGTCCAGCGTCAGGGCGTTGAGCTTCTCGGGTCGCGAGAGCCGGACCTGCGCGATGCCGTCCTCGACCGAACAGGTGACCAAGGACCTCGACGCGGGCATGGTCCCAGGCTACGGCGGCCTTCGTACGGCGACCGCCCGCCCCCGCTCGCCCGCCCCCGACCGCCCGGCTAGGCCGAGCCCGAGGCGAGCGCGGCCAGGGCCGCGTTGACGATCGATCCGGCCGTCAGCTCCGGGACCGGTACAGGGACCGAGGGCACGGCCAAGGCTGAGCCGAGCCAGGCCAGCGCGTGCGGCTGCGCGTCATGGACGGTCACCACCGGAGTCCGCGGCTCGAAGGCCTGGCGCAGCGCACCCGGGAGGGATGGTGGTGCGGCTGCACCGATGGCCCGGCGCAGCGCGTCCTGCCAGTCGGCGTACAGGCGGGACGGTGAGACCACGTCGATCACGTGCGCCCGCACGCCTTCGTCGGCGAGCTCGGCCGCCGCCAGCAGCGCCTCAGGCATCAAGGGACCGGTGACCGCGATCTGCACCGTCGGGCCGGGGCCGCGCCCGGCGTCGAGCAGACGGTAGGCACCACCGAGGACGAGATGGCGCAGGACGGCGTCACCGATGCGGGCCCGGACGGTCTCGAACGGCTGCTGGTCGAGAGGCCGCTTGGTGACGCGGAGGTGCACCGCCCCCGGTGCCGGCCCGGTGATCTGTGCCAACGCCGAGCAGAGCAGCCAGTCGACGGCGACGGCGTAGGCCGGCTCGAGCATCGTGAGATACGGCGCCACCAGTGCTGTCTCACGTCCCGCCACGATGAAGCGGGCCCCGGTCGCCGCCACCGCACTGGCGCGGGACACGCTGCGCGGATCGTCGGCCACACCGACCGCGAGCAGCGGCTGCCCCGAGATGCGGTAGGCGAGGCCGAGCTGCTCGAGGCTCGGCAGCGGGTCTCGATCCTCCTCGTCCAGGACGACCAGGTGTCGGGCGAGCGTCGGATCGGCGGTGAGCGCTCGCAGGCTGCGCAGCACGGCGGCGTGCGTGGACGTCGGGCGGCTGGTGTGGGCAGAGGTCTGGCTCGGCACTGCCACCCGGGCGGGCTGGATCGTCTCCGCTCTCGGCGGTCGCGGTGCGGTCGTCGCAGCGGCGGGCGCGCGCGGGGGCTCGCCGTCCACGTAGACCCGTCGGGCGTTGGTGTGCACCAGCACGACGCCCGGGGCGCCCGCGCCCGCGCAGGACTTGAAGGCGGTGATCAGATCGCCGGCGTCGTCGTCGGAGATCTCCCCGAGCAGCGCGGTGAGCTCGTCGTCGTCGACAGTGCCGGCCATGCTCCACACGGTCGCTGGAGCGCCGTCGAGGAACGCCAGCCGCAGCTCGGGACCACTCATCGTGCCCAGCGCGCGCAGTCGGTCCGGCGACATGCTGTCGAGCCACTCACGCAGCCCGTCCCAGCCGACGAAGGCCTTCCGCAGCTGGGGGCCGTACTTCACCTCGGCGACATGCCAGCCAGCCTTCTCGAAGCGCTCGGCGATTCCGTCGCTGGCTTCGACGACGAGCGTCACCCCTGCATGAACCGGTGCCGCGAGTCCCGCCCAGAAGTCGCGCCCGAGTGGCGCGCTGCCGAGGACGCCCAGGAAGCGTGAGCGGGGCCGGACGCCGAACTGCTGGTCGACGTAGCTACGCGTCGCTGCGGCCAACACCGCAGCCGAGGCGGAGACCGACGCCACCGGCGCCGGGCCACGCAGGCCACACGCCGCCCACGCGGCGCGGCACGCGGGCAGCAGGTCAGGTGAGGTGAGCACGCGGTCGGTAGGCGTGAGGTGTCCGCCGTACATCGCGGTGACCGCGGCGGACAGGGGCTCGCCCGTGCGCGCACGCACGTGGCGGGACATCGCCGTGAGGACGTCGACGTCCACGCGGCGCGGCTCGGCGTCGATCATGAACTGCCTCCCCCAGACCGGCCCGAGCCACCAGTGCGGGCTTCAGGTTCGCACACGGGTCCGCAGGAGAGCCAGAGTGCCCTACCGGACTTTGCCAAACGGCACCATGATGGATCCATGAGCTCACGAGCCGGCCAGCCCGCCCAGCCGTCCGATCTCGTCGACGTCGCCCATCTGGTGACGGCCTACTACACGGGACAGCCCGACCCCGCGATCGTCGACCAACAGGTCGCGTTCGGCACCAGCGGCCATCGCGGCACGAGCCTCAAGACGTCGTTCAACGAGACCCACATCGCTGCCACCACTCAGGCCATCTGCGACTACCGGCGCGACCAGGGGTACGACGGGCCGCTCTTCATCGGCCGTGACACCCACGGACTGTCCGAGCCCGCGTGGGCGACAGCACTCGAGGTGCTGGTCGCCAACGACGTGACCACGCTCGTCGATGCCCGGGACGCCTACACGCCCACCCCTGCGGTCTCGCACGCGATCCTGCGCGCGAACGCGGGCAAGGGCGAGGGTGCGTCGGGGCTGGCCGACGGCATCGTCGTCACGCCCTCGCACAACCCGCCCAGCGACGGCGGGTTCAAGTACAACCCACCCCACGGCGGACCGGCCGACACCGACGCCACCTCGGTGATCGCCGCGCGGGCCAACCAACTGATCGCCGCCGGCCTGGACGGCGTACGCCGGGTGCCGTTCCCGCGGGCCAGGGCTGCGTGCGGTGCCTACGACTTCCTCGCGGCCTACGTCGACGACCTGCCCCAGGTGGTCGACCTCGACCGGGTACGCGAGGCGGGGATCCGGATCGGCGCGGACCCGCTCGGCGGCGCCGCCGTGCACTACTGGGGCGAGATCGCCGACCGGCACAGGTTGGCGTTGACCGTGGTCAACCCGCTGGTCGACCCGACGTGGCGGTTCATGACGCTGGACTGGGACGAGAAGATCCGGATGGACTGCTCCTCGCCGTCCGCGATGGCCTCCCTGATCCGGCGCAAGGACGAGTACGACCTCGCGACCGGAAACGACGCCGACGCCGACCGGCACGGCATCGTCACCCCCGATGCCGGGCTGATGAACCCCAACCACTTCCTTGCCGTGGCGATCGAGTACCTCTTCGGGGGCGGCCGCCCGGGCTGGCCCGAGACCGCGCGGATCGGGAAGACGCTGGTGTCCTCCTCGATGATCGACCGCGTCGCCGCCGGGCTGGGCAAGCCTCTCGTGGAGGTGCCGGTGGGGTTCAAGTGGTTCGTGCCGGGGCTGATCGACGGATCGTTCGGGTTCGGCGGCGAGGAGTCGGCGGGCGCGTCGTTCCTGCGCCGCGACGGCAGCACCTGGACCACCGACAAGGACGGCATCCTGCTGTGCCTGCTCGCCTCGGAGATGCTGGCGGTCACCGGCTCGACCCCGAGCCAGCGCTACGCCGACCTGGTCGCGCGGTACGGCGACCCGGCGTACGCCCGCGTGGACGCGCCGGCCAACCGCGAGCAGAAGGCCAAGCTCGGTGCGCTGGCACCCTCCGACGTGACCGCGACGACGCTCGCCGGCGAGGAGATCACCGCGCGGCTGACCGAGGCGCCCGGGAACGGCGCCAAGATCGGGGGGCTCAAGGTCACCACCGAGAACGCCTGGTTCGCCGCTCGCCCGTCGGGGACCGAGGACGTCTACAAGATCTACGCGGAGTCCTTCCGCGGCCCCGACCACCTCGCGCAAGTCCAGGCCGAGGCCCGCGACGTCGTCTCCGCCGCCCTCGGCTGACCAGATGACCCACCGGGACGTCATCCGAACAGGTAGCCCGCGCAGCCGGAACGTACGACGTCCCGCGGGCGCGACCAGCGACGGGGGCCGCGCTAGCCGACGCGTGAGGCGCGTCGGTCGAGCTCCTGGACCACCGGCCAGGCGCCGCCCTCGGTGTTGGACAGCACGACGCCGTCCATGCCGGGGCCGTCGGGCTCGAGCCAGTGGCCCAGGATGCCGCTCACACCGGCGTTGGACCCCTCCTTCCACCACGAGGTGCCGTCGAACTCCAGGCCGAAGCCCTGCCAGCGACCGTCGTCGCCGTACGGCACCTGGGGCGTGAAGAACAGCTCTGTCAGCCCGGGCGGCAGCAGCGCACCGCCGCGCACGGCGTCGGCGAAGCTCAGAAGGTCCCCCGCAGTGGCGTACGCACCACCATCGGGGGAGCCGATCGGCGGGTACTTGAAGATGTTGGCCTCCAGCCGCCCATCGGGCAGCGGGTCGAACCCCTCGGCCACGGCGGGCACCGGGTCCCGGCGGTCGAAGAACCCCGAACCGATCATGCCGGCGGGGCCGAAGACCTGCTCCTCGACGTAGTCGCGGTACGACGCCCCGGTGACCCGCTCGATCGCCAGCCCGACCAGGACATAGCCCGCGTTGCAGTAGCGGCGATGGTCACCCGGAGCGAAGTTCGGTGTCTTGGCGGCGAACTGCGGCAGGAAGTCACGCGTCTCGATCACCGAGTAGCAGGGCCGGTCGATCCAGACGTCGGCGTAGACCTCCCCCGCCTCCTCGTCGGCATCGTCGGCGATGCCGCTGGTGTGGAGCAGCAGCTGGCGCACCGTCACCCCCGGCGAGATGGTGGTGCCCGATAGATCGGCGTACTCGTGGATCGACGCGTCGAGCTCGAGGACACCCCGACCGACCAGCTGGAGGGCGGCGACCGCAGTGAACAGCTTGGTGATCGACGCGGTGTCGAACCGGGTGTCGAGGGTGTTCGCCACTCCCCAGCGCGGCGAGGCCAGTCCGTAGGCGCCCGCGAAGAGATCGCTGGTGCCCCGCCGGACCAGGACCACGCCGGTGAACGAGCCGTTCCGGAGAATCTCGTCCAGCCCGTCGGTATCCATCTTGCCGGCCCGCGGGGCCCAACGGTTGGACTGCATGCTGCCTAGGGTCCTCGTGCGCCGCCGGTGGTGCAATCCGGTTTGCCTGCGGTGGTCTCAGTACGCGGACTCGGCCCGCTGCTCGACCGGGAACCGGATGAGGGCCGGGGTCAACCCTTCGTACGGCCACGTGCCGCAACCACCAGCCCGGCAGACCAGCCGGGTGCCCGACCACCCCTGGGGGGCGTGATCGCGTCCGTATCGTGGCCGCTGCTGGCCAGCAGCCACGCGACCACGGAGTTGGAGTTCCACATCTCCCCGGCACGCAGCTCGTCCCGACCCCAGGTGACCCGCGGCAGGGCCGCCACGAGATCGAGCAACCGACGCGCCCGCTCGTCGTCGTCGCTCACGTGCTGCGGGCTGGCGACGGCCTCGGCGAGATCCGGGATGACACCGTCACGCCAGCGGCGTACCTCGTAGCGGAAGAGCCGCGACCGTCCGAGGAAGCGGACCCCCACCGGGCCCTCGATCACGACGCCGCGGTCGGCAGCGGGCGTGTCCCACGCGGGCGCCTGCTCGATGACGTACCGCTCGTCGCCGAGGTGGACCTCCAGGGCGGCGTGGTAGAGGTCGAGCCGGCGGCGACGCTGCACCCGTGCCGTCACTGCCTCGAAGACGCGGCCGTTCCAGCGCACCGAGTGTCCCCCGGCGCCGAGCGGCAACCAGTAGAGGTCGACGGCCATGGTGGCAAGCCTAGAACCTCTGCCCCGCCCAGCGCCCCCGCGAGCCGAGGGCCCAAGCGCCGGGCTAAGTGGCCCCCAAGCGCCACCCAAGAACCGACGCGGAGTCTGGGACCACCGTTCCAGCGACTCAGACTCAGGAGCCATCCCATGTCCGGAATCCTCTACCGCCTCGGCCACGGGGCCGCCGCCCACCCCTGGCGCACGATCTGCGCCTGGGTGGCGGTCGCCATCGCCGTGGTCGGCCTTTCCACCGTCTACGGCGGGGAGCCGCGCGACGACTACAACGTGCCCGACGCGCCGGCCCAGACCGCTCTCGACACGCTGCGCGAACACCTGCCACAGGCCGGGTACGCCAGCGCCCAGGTCGTCGTCCACGACCGCGACGGCGCGCGCGTGCAGCCAGCGGAGCTCGCTGGCCTGGCGGCACGCCTCCAGGCGATGCCGCATGTGGCGACGGTCCAGAAGCCGCGGATGTCGGTCGACGGCGACACGGCCCTGCTCATCGTGGGGTACGACGTCGAGGTCACCGAACCCGACCTCATGGGCAACCTGGAGCCCCTCGACGACGCGGTCGCCCCCACTCGGGACAGCGGCCTCCAGGTCGAGCTCGGCGGAGAGGTTCCCCAGAGCGCGGCCGCGCCGATGGAGGGGCTCGGCGAGATCGTCGGCATCGTGGCCGCGCTGCTCATCCTCGTGCTCACCCTGGGCTCCGTCGTGGCTGCCGGCCTCCCGCTGGCGGTCGCGCTCGTCGGGCTCGGCGTGGGCGGTGGCGGCATCGCGTTGCTCGCCGGCGCCATGGACGTGAGCACCAGCGCACCCACGGTGGCCACCATGGTCGGCCTCGGCGTGGGCATCGACTACGCCCTCTTGCTGGTGACCCGGCACATCGAGTTCCTGCGACTGGGCCACGGCGTCGAGGACGCTGCCGGTCGCGCCGTCGCAACCGCCGGGCGTTCCGTCGTGTTCGCGGCGGGGACCGTCCTGGTCTCCCTGCTCGGGCTACGCCTGTCCGGCCTGCAGGTCTACGCGTCGTTCTGCTTCGCCACCGCCATCGCAGTGGTCGCGGTGCTGGCGACCGCCCTCACGCTGGTGCCGGCGCTGTGCCGACTCGGCGGACGACGCCTGCTGCCGCGGCGCACCCGCCGCACGTCCGCGCCCGCCCCGACGGCGACCCACACCGGCCTGACCGCCCGCTGGGCCTCACGGATCGGTCGCCGTCCGCTGCCCTGGGCGATCGCGGCCACGCTGGTCATGGTGACCCTTGCCCTGCCGGTGGTGGACATGCGGACCTGGCCGCAGGACTCGAGCGCCCAATCGTCAGACCTGACGACCCGCCGGGCCTACGACCTGATCAGCGCCGAGTTCGGCGCCGGTGCCAACGGGCCGCTCACGGTGGTGGTCGACCGCTCCCGTTCGGACGACGCGGCCATCCAGGCGCTGGTCAGCGATCTCGAGGCCCGCTCCGACATCGTGGCAGTGGAGCCTGCCGTGGTCTCCCCGGACGGAGCGATCGCGGTGTTCGACGCCGTGCCGGCGTTCGGACCCACCGACGAGCGCACCCCGGCACTGATCGAATCCGTGCGCGCCGACCTTCCGGACGGCGCCGAGCTCACCGGCATGACGGCGATGTTCGCCGACATCGCCGACCTCCTGGCCCGCCGGCTCTGGCTGGTCATCGGCTTCGTGGTGGGAGTGTCGATCCTGTTGCTCGCCATGGTGTTCCGCTCGGTCGTCGTGCCGGTCAAGGCGGCGGTGATGAACCTGCTGAGCATCGGCGCGGCCTACGGCGTGATGACGGCCGTCTTCCAGTGGGGCTGGGGTACCCGGATGCTCGGGATCGACCACGCCGTCCCGGTGTCGAGCTGGGTGCCGATCCTGATGTTCACGATCCTCTTCGGCCTGTCGATGGACTACGAGGTGTTCCTGCTCTCTCGGGTCCGCGAGGACTGGGAGCAGACCGGCGACGCCCGGGGCAGCGTGGTGCGTGGCCTGGCGGCCACCGGCCGGGTGATCTCCAGCGCCGCCGCGATCATGGTTGCCGTCTTCCTCGGCTTCGCCGCGGAGGTGGACGTCGTGGTCAAGATGCTCGGCTTGGGCATGGCCGTGGCCATCCTCCTGGATGCCACGGTGGTGCGGATGGTGCTGGTGCCCGCCACGATGGCGATGCTCGGGCAGCGCAACTGGTGGCTTCCCAGCTGGCTCGACCGGTTGCTGCCCCGGGTGAGCGCGGAGGGCTCCTACCTGGAGCCCGCCGACCTGGAGCCCGCAGCGGCCGCCGTGACCGAGCCCGCGCTCGACACCGCCGGTGTCAGGTGAGGGGGCGGCCATGACCTCGACGACGTCAGCCTGGCCGGAGCAGCTGCGGCTGCCCGGCCAGGCGGCCGCGGCCCCCGGGCCGGCGGACATGAGCGTGATGTACCTCATGCACCACGCCTTCCGGCGTGAGCTGCGCGACCTCGCGGCGGCTGCCGTCGCCACGCCGGCGTCCGACCGTGACGCCTGGGTGTCCCTCGCACAACGGTGGGCGTTCTTCGCGTCGGTGCTGCACCACCACCATGCGGGCGAGGACAGCGGGCTCTGGCCGGCGCTCCTGGCCCGGGTCGGTGACGACCACGCCTCCGTCCTGGAGGCGATGGAGGCCGAACACGCCCAGATCGACCCGCTGCTCGAGGCTTGCACCGAAGGGTTCCGCAGGCTCGCCGAGGCGACCGACGACGACGCCCGTGCCGCCTTGGCGGTGCGGCTCACGGCCGGGCGGCAGCTGCTCGCCGAGCATCTCCGTCACGAGGAGACGCAGGCGATCCCGCTCGTCCAGCGGACCATGACCGCCGAGGAGTGGCGGCGGATCGAGGAGGAGCACTTCGCAGCGTCCGTCACCTTCCGGCGGCGGCTCGCCGTTCTCCCCTGGGTGCTGGCCGGCCTACCCGCAGACATCCGCCGGGGCCTGTTCTCCCGGCGTGGCGGTCGGGCCCACCAGCTCGTGTGGCTCCTGACGAGGGGGTGGGAGCGCCGCAGTGCGCGCCGGGCGTTCCGGTACCTGCGCTAGATCTACTCAGAATCCGTGGCGGTCCCGGAGGTCGCGCAGCCAGTGCGCGGCCACCGGGATCTCCCACTGCTCCAGGAGCTCCTGGGCTCGGTCCGCGTGCCGCGTGGCCAGGTCACCCTCCCCCGTGGCCGCGGCGGCGAGCGCCAGGAACCCGTCGACCGGGCCGAGCGCGCTGCCGGATCCCGCGCAGGCGCTTCGCCCGGCGTACGGCGCCAGCAGGTCGTAGGCCCGGGCGCCCAGCGCCGGGTCGCCGAGCCCCAGCGCCACCTCCGCGGCACACGCCCAGTTGAGCATCGAGAACCAGGTGACCCCGTCGAGCTCGACGGGGTGCTGCGCGAGGAAGGCTCGCGCACGGTCGGGCTCCCCCGAACGCAGCATGTAGGCGGCCACGGTGGTCGAGCTCGGCAGCGGCCCGCCCGCGAGGGCTTCCACGACGGGGACGACCTCTGCGACCCGGCCCTGCCAGGTCCGCAGCGCCATGATCCCACCGGCGAGCGCCTCCTCTTTCTGGTGCAGCTCCATCTGCTCCCCCAGCGCGACGAGGTCGGCGAGCAGGCGCTCCCCCTCGTCGAACCGTCCGGCCATGGCCAGCCACGGCAGCTCGACGCTGTCGAGGACCATGAGCCCGTAGGGCAGCCTGAGGCGCTCCGCGTGCTCACGTGCCACGGCGGCCATCTCCCACATCTGCGGGACCTGGCCCAGTTCGGCGTGGACGACCGTGGACAGGGCCGCGGACACCGTGAACGATCGCTCCTGCCCCGTGCGGGCAGCGATCTCCAGCGCCTCAGAGATCAGCTCGAGCCGGTGATCGGCCGTCTGCGGGCACCACAAGGAGACGAAGCCCACCTGGCACGCCTCCATCACGAGTGACTCGTCCTCGAGCCTGCGCGCCATGGCGAGCGCCTGCTCCACCAGCGCGGACCGTTCCTCGAACGTGGAGCCGTAGTAGAGCTCGTTGGCCAGGCTCAGCATCACATGGCACCGGAGGGGGTCGTCCTCGCCGGGCAGCTGCTCGAGACTGCGGCGCAGGGCCGCCACCACCCGCGCGTGTACGACGCCGTGCGCCGCCGACTGCCAGAGCGCGCCCACCGTCATCGCCGAGGCGGCCCGCGCCAGGAGGCGCACGTCGCCGAGCTCCTCGGCCACGTCGATGGCCCGCTCGGTCGCCTCCTGCAACGGGGCCCAGTCACCACGCCAGCGGTAGGCCTCGCCGAGGTCCATGAGGAGGTCATAGTGATCGCGCGCGGAGCGGTCGGGATCCTGCTGCCACGCCGCAAGGGCCGCGATGAGCAGCTCGGCGGCCTGCTCGTGCGCGTGCACCCGCCGCACTTCCGCGGCCGCCGCCGCGGCGGCACGCCAAGCGTGGGCAGCGTGCGCCGGACCGGCCGCCAGCCAGTGGCGAGCACTCTCGCTCACCCGGCCGGGGTGGGCATCGAGCACCTCGGCGACCCGGGCGTGGGCACGGGCTCGCCGGGTGAGGCTGAACCCGCCGTAGCTGGCGTCGCGCACCAGCGCGTGATCGAAGCGGTAGCGGCCGATGCCGTCCTCGCGCACCAGACCCGCGTCGATGGCGGGGTCGAGGAGGTCGAGCACGTCGTCCTCGGACACCCCGGCCGCCTCGGCGAGCACGCCCAGCTCGAACCCACGACCGATCACGCCGGCCCAGCGCACCACCGCCCGGCTGTCCTCCGGCAGCCGGTCGAGCCGTCGGAGCAGCACGTCGTTCACCGCTGTGGGGGGCTCCGCCTCACTCATCAGCGCGTCCAGGTCACCGTCGCGAGCCAGACGGGCGTACTCCACCAGGAAGAAGGGGTTGCCATCGGTGCGGGCGGCGAGCTGCCGGGCCTGGGCGGCGCTCGGCTCCGTCTCGGCAACCGCCGCCACGACCTCCGCCACCTCAGCCGGTCGCAGACCGGTCAGCTGGAGGCGGGTCGCGTGCCGCCGCGCGAGGGCCTCGGCCACGTCAGCCAGGGCGCCCGTCGGCTCCGGGTGCGGCCGCCAGGTGGCAAGGACCAGCAGGCGACCCTTCTCGACCGTGGTCATCAGGAGCCGCAGGACGCGCAACGTCGGCGGGTCGGCCCAGTGCAGGTCGTCGAGCACCACCACGAGCGTCTCGTCGCGTGCGGCTCCCGCCACGCGCCCCACGACGGACTCCCAGGTCCGGAACTCCGCACCCTCGTCCTCGTCCGGTTCGGCGTCGAGGTCCAGGCCCAGCCCCCGGAGCACCTGCTGCCACGGCCACAGCGGCGGGGCGCCGTCGTCCTGCGAACAGCGGCCCAGCAGGACGCGCGCCCCGTCTGCCGCGGCCACAGCGGCCAGCTCGGCGCACAGGCGGCTCTTGCCGATCCCCGGCTCGCCGGTGAGGGCGACGTAGGCAGGGGTCCCACCGGCGGCCGTGTCGAGCCGTGAGACCAGCAGCTCCAGCTGAGCATCGCGCCCCACCAGCGGCCAGGGGGGCAGGGACGGCGTGACCGACTCGGGTGCCGCGCCCTCGCCCAGCGCGGCCGTCGCCGCGGCCGCGCGACCGGCGTCGCCCCGACCCCACGCGAGCGCGGGATCCTGCCGCAGCACGGCAGTCTGGAGGTCACGCAGCTCGGGAGACGGCTCCAGGCCGAGCTCCTCGTCCAGGACCTCCCGAACCTGCCGCAGCGCGTCGAGCGCGTCCGCCTGACGGCCGGCGCGGGCCAGCGCCAGCGCGCGGAGTCCCCACAACCGTTCCCGTAGCGGGTAGGCAGCGGTCAGCGCCTCGAGCTCGCCGGCCACCCGGCCGTGCTGACCCAGCGCGAGTCCGAGCACGGCCCGGTCCTCGAGCGCAACGCTGCGCAGCTCCTCGAGCCGGGCCCGCGCCGCCGTCACCGAGGGAGAATCCTCGAGGTCGGCGAAGGGCACGCCGCGCCACCATTCCAACGCCTCGTCCAGCTCCGCCAGGGCGGCGTCAAGCTCGGGCGCCGCGATGGCGGGGGGTGCCAGCAGGTCGCCGGCGCCGAGGCGGCGGTGCACGCTGGTGACGGCGCGCTCGAACCGGGTGGCATCGACCAGCGGCGGAGGCACCCGCAGCGCGTACCCGCCGCCCACCGTCACGAGGACCGTGGCCGGCGTGCGCGGCGCCCGGTCAGGCTCCAGTGCCCGCCGGAGACCGGAGATGTAGACGTGCAGCGTCCCCGGCAGCCCGTCCGGCGGTGCGTCGCCCCACAGCAGGTCGACCAGCGCGTCGTACGACACGGGACGCCCACCCGAGAGCGCGAGCGCCGCGAGGATCGCGCGTTGCTTGCGGGCGCCCAGGTCGATCGGGGCGTCATCGCCCTGCCAGGCCCCCGTCTCACCCAGGACACCGATTCGCACGCGCTGAGCATAGGGCCGTCCACCCGCTCTCGGGGAGCCTCTTTCCGGGTCGGCGGTGGGACTACGGGCAGAACGCGTGCAGCGTGCCCGGACGCCCCTGGAGCCAAATGCCGAACCCGACCCGGGACGGGGCCAACCCAGGGTCGCCCCCTGGCAGCGTCACCACCGCGCGGGACGGGACGCCGGTCCCGGGAGGAGCCTGGCCGACCCAGCAGTGGTGGTCGCGCACCAGGGTGTCGACGACGGCGGATCTCGGCGCGGCAGTACGGCCCTCCCCGACGATGTCGATCGTCTGGGGGGCCAGCCCGGCCAGGTGCCCGCCCAGGGTCAGCCCAGCCACGACCACGACGTACCGCAGGACGACGCGACCGAGCAGCCGGGCGACGGCGGCGGGGAGGTCCGTGGTGGGCGAGACGGCGGACATGGAGGCTCCTCTGGTGGCTGGACCCGCGGGTCGGGTCGCGAGGACCACGGGACCACCCGCCGCCGAGGGTGGTGTTGGGCCCGGCTTCACCCTCGGCCGGCGCCGCCCTCAGTCAGCCACAAGTGGGCGGTAAGCGGTCCCCGCAACGGTGGACTCCGACCTGGCCACCCGGGCCGGTCCGAGAGCGCGAGGAGCACCACCGATGAGCAGCACCCTTTCCATGCAGGAGCCCGTGGCGGCGTCGGAGAGCGCCTTCGAGGAGCTGCGCCGGACCGTGTCCGGCCGACTCGTCACCCGCGAGGACGCCGACTACGATCGGGCCCGGACGCCCTGGCTGGTGAACGTCGAGCAGCGACCTGCCGCGATCCTCGAGGTCGCCACGGTCGACGACGTCATCACCGCCGTTCGCTGGGCCCGTCGGTGCGGGTTCGCGGTGGCCGCCCAGCCCACCGGCCACGCCCCCCGGGCCGTGCTCGACGACACCCTGCTGCTGCGCACCCGGGCACTCGGCGGCGTCGACGTCGACGTCACGCGCAAGCTGGCCACCGTGGGCGCGGGCGTGAAGTTCGGCGAGCTCTGCGCCGCGCTCGACGGCTCCGGCCTGATGGCGCTGGCGGGCAGCAACGCCGACCCCACGGTGGTGGGGTTGACCCTGGGCGGGGGCGTGAGCTGGTTCACCCGCCTGCACGGGTTCACCGCCAACAGCGTTGAGGCGTTCGACGTGGTGGACCCCGAGGGCCGCCTGGTCCGAGTCACCCACGACACCGACCCCGAGCTGTTCTGGGCGCTGCGCGGCGGTGGCGGCGACTTCGCCATCGTGGTGGGGCTCCAGCTACGACTCTTCGAGGCCCCTGAGCTCTACGGCGGTCAGCTGCTGTGGCCGGTCGACCATGCGCCGGCGGTCCTGCGGGCCTTCCGCGACCTGGCGCGCGTCGCACCGCGCGAGCTGGCCGTGTGGGCACACCTCCTTCACTTCCCGGACGTGG
This sequence comes from uncultured Actinomycetota bacterium, assembly GCA_963812265.1. Taxonomy (GTDB): domain Bacteria; phylum Actinomycetota; class Actinomycetes; order Propionibacteriales; family Nocardioidaceae; genus Nocardioides. Next base: position 902,963 of record CAWEUL010000001.1, on the reverse strand, counting down.
ACCTGGTGCCCGAGCCGCTGCGCGGCCGCTCGTTCGTCAACGTCGCGTCGACCTACGTCGGCTCGCCGCACCTGGCCGAGAGCCTTCTGTCGTCGCTGCGCGCGGCGGCGCCCGTCGAGTTCGACATGATGCGGCCGTTCCTGCCGAGCCAGTTGAACGAGGTGGCTGGCGAGCCCACCGACCCGATGCCGGGGCTCGAGCACTCGATGCTGCTCACCGACTTCGACGACCACGCGATCGACGACCTGGTCGCCACCGTGTCCGACCCGGTGCGGACCCCGCTGGCGGTGGTTCAGGTGCGCGCACTCGGCGGTGCCTTCGCCGACGACTCGGCGGACAACGGTGCCGTGCGGCCCGTCTCCGAGCCGTTCCAGCTCTTCGCCTTGGGCATGCCCGTGGTGCCGGAGCTGGCCGCGCCGATCCAGGCCTCGTTCGAAGCCATCGAGGCGGCGCTCGGCAGGCTGGCCAGCGGCCGCCGGATGCCGAACTTCACCGGCCTGCACCAGGACGCCAACGACGGGTACGAGCCCCAGACGCTGGCGCGCCTCCAGGAGCTGAAGCGGCGCCGGGACCCCTCCGGCGTCATCCGCAGCAACAAGCCGGTCGTCGGCGCCGGAGCCTTCGCCGGGTCAGGCGGCGGCGGGCTCGTCGACGCGGGGGCGTGAGGGTACGGCGGGGGCGGACCTGGCCGCCTTCTTCCTGCGGGCCTGCTGGACCATCCTCGCCTGGGCGGCGCGGCGGACCCTCGGACCACCCTTGATCATCGTGCCCAGCACGCCCAGCTGCTTCGGCAGGTTGCGCACGGTGGTGGTGTCGAGCCAGCCGTTGGGCAGCGACAGCCGGATGACGCGGTGCCACGCCGAGTAGACCTGCTTCGGCAGCGGCGCGTTGTGGTAGTTCAGCCCGTACTTGTCGAAGAGCGCCTGCACCTGGGGCGCGAGCTCGGCGTACCGGTTGGACGGCAGGTCCGGGAAGAGGTGGTGCTCGATCTGGTGAGACAGGTTCCCACTCATCAGGTGCATGGCCTTCGAGCCCGAGATGTTGGCCGAGCCGAGCATCTGCCGGACGTACCAGTCGCCTCGGGTCTCACCCTCGATGGAGCGCTTCTCGAAGGTCTCGACGCCCTCGGGGAAGTGGCCACACATGATCACCGAGTGGCTCCACACGTTGCGGATCACGTTGGCCACGAAGTTGGCGGACAAGGTGGTGAGGAACGAGCCGGTGGGCAGGGCCAGCAGCGGGTGGACGAGGTAGTCCTTGGTGGCCTGCTTCCGGATCTTCTTGAGCACCTTCTTGCCGTTGGCGAGGAAGACGGGGTCCTTGGTCGTGCCCTTCTTCATCGCGGCGCCCAGGTCGAGGTCGTAGGCCGCGATGCCGTACTCGAAGAAGCAGGCGTTGATGAAGTTCCACAGCGGCTGGCCCAGGTGGAAGGGGTGCCACGGCTGGTCCTCGTCCACGCGCATGATGCCGTAGCCGAGGTCGTTGTCCTTGCCGATCACGTTGGTGTAGGTGTGGTGCAGCTCGTTGTGGCTGTGCTTCCACTGCTCGGCCGGGGTCGCGTTGTCCCACTCCCAGGTGGTCGAGTGGATCTTCGGGTCGCGCATCCAGTCCCACTGGCCGTGCAGGACGTTGTGGCCGATCTCCATGTTCTCCAGGATCTTGGCCACACCCAGACCGGCGGTGCCGACGAACCAGGCGGGCGGGAAGATCGAGAACAGCAGGACGGCGCGTGAGCCGAGCTCGAGGTAGCGTTGGGTGCCGATCACGCGACGGATGTACGCCGCGTCGGCCGCCCCGCGGGTGTCGAGCACCGACTGGCGGATCGCGTCGAGCTCGCGGCCGAGCGTCTCGATGTCTTCGCGGGTCAGGTGCGCGATCGGGTTGTCGGCCTTCTTCTGGATGACAGTCATGGGACTCCTAGTGGTCGATCCGGCAGTCGCCGGCCGCAGCATTGATGCAGGTCTGGATGATGACGCCGTCGCCCTCGGCGGCGGTGGTGATCTCGCCGTTGCGCAGGTCGCGCACGACGCCTTCGCGCAGGGGCAGCACGCAGCCGAAGCAGACGCCCATCCGGCATCCGCTCGGCATCAGGACGCCGGCGGCCTCGGCGGCGTCGAGGATCGGGGTCGCCCCGTCGGCGGCGACGGCCGTGCCGTCGGTGAAAGCGACCGTGCCGCCCTCACCCGCGACGATGCGGGCCGCGCGGAACTGCTCGGTGAACAGCACGAGCCCGGCGGCGTCGTGGTGGGCCTGCAGGGCGTCGAGCAGACCGGCGGGACCGCAGGCGAAGGTCAGTCGGTCGCTCAGGTCGGGCACCAGGTCGGCCAGCCGGTCGACGTCGAGCACGCCGTGTTCGTCGTCATAGCGCGCCACCAGGCGGATCGCACCCGCGGCGCCGAGCGCCTGGAGGTCCCGGTTGAAGATGGAGTCCGGCTCGGTGGGCGCCACATGGAGCACGACGATGTCGTGGCGCTCGCTTCGCGGCAGCCGCAGTACCCCGGAGTCGGTCGACGGGAACAGGTTGCGCAGCATCCCGATCACCGGCGTGATTCCCGAGCCGGCGGTGACGAACAGGAACTTCCCGCCATCGGGGGGGAGCACGAACTCCCCGGCGGCCTGCTCCAGGTGGACCAGGGTGCCGGGGCGGGCCTCGCGCACGAGATGGTTGCTGACCAGCCCGTCGGGCACGGCTTTGACGGTGACCGAGATCAGGCCGTCGGCTCGCGGGCCGTGGGTCAGCGAGTAGGCCCGCCACTGGCGGACCCCGTCGACGTCGATGCCGATGCGGAGGTACTGCCCGGGCACGTGTCCGGCCCAGTCGGCACCGGGTCGGATCACGATCGTGGCGGCGTCCGCGGTCTCCGGCTCGATCGAGACGATCTTGCCGCGCAGGTCGGCGCCGGAGCGCAGCGGGCTGAACAGGTCGAGGTAGTCGGCCGGCAGAAGCGGCGTGGTGGCCGCCTCCACGAACCTGAGGGCGCGGCCACGCAGGGTGGTGGCGGCCGGGCGTTCAACAGTCATGCTCACCGTTCCAGTCTGCCCGCTGGATGGGGTAAATTCCTGACCAGACCGCGTGAATCGTCCTAGGAGTATTGTTCATGAAGAACAGTTCTGAGGGTTCTGACCCCGCTGGGAGGGAGTTGCGGCTCGACCCACTCCTGACCGACCTGCTGCGCGATCGGCTGTACGACGTGGCGGTGCACACGATCGCGGCGATCATGGACGAGGTTCCCGAGTACGCCGGGGCGCTGAGCGGCCGGATGGGCGCGAACATCGAGAACGCCGTGCAGATGGCGCTCGCCGGGTTCCTGCGCCTGGCCTCCCGGGGCCGCACCGTCGACCCGGGTACGCCCCTCTCCCCGGCGCTCGAGGGTGCCTACGCGCTCGGGCGCGGGGAGGCCCGCAACGGTCGGTCCGCGGACGCGCTGCTGGCGGCCTACCGGGTCGGAGCCCGAGTGGCCTGGCGCGAGCTCTCCGCGACCGCGGTCGCCAACGGGGTCGCCGCCGACGTCCTGGCGTCGTTCGCCGAGCTGGTCTTCGCCTACATCGACGAGCTGTCGGCGGCGAGCGTGGCCGGTCACGCCGACGAGCTCGCCAGCACCGGACGGATCCGCGAGCGCGACCTCGAACGGCTCGCCGAGGCCCTCGCGACCGGTGCCGGGCCCGATGTGCTCACGACAGCGGCGGCGCGCGCGGACTGGACGCCACCGACCAGCCTGACGGCCGTCCTGCTCCCCGAGGTGCAGGTGCGCCCGGTCGTCACCCAGCTGGACCCCCGCACGCTGGTGACCGCGGCCGAGCGACCGGGGCTGCCCACGGATCTGGCGATGCTGCTCGTGCCGGACGTGACGGCGGCGGCGCGACCGGCGGTGCTGCGCACGCTGGAGGGCAGGCATGCCGTGATCGGGCCCGCCCGGCCCTGGATGAGCGCCCAGGACTCCTACGCGCGCGCCCGGCGCTGCGTGACCCTGCGATCCGGCGGGGACCCGGTCGACAGCGAGGAGCACCTCGTCCGCCTCGTGCTCACCGCCGACGCGGCCGCGCTGGCCGATCTCCGTGCCCAGGCGCTGGCCCCACTCGCCGGGCTGCGCGAGGCCACCGCCGAGAAGCTCAGCGAGACGTTGCGCGCCTGGCTGCTGCACCAGGGTCGGCGCGACGACGTGGCGGCGGCGCTGTTCGTGCACCCACAGACGGTGCGCTACCGGATGGGTCAGCTGCGCGAGCTGTACGGCGACCGGCTCGACGACCCGCGGACCGTCCTGGACCTCACCATCGCGCTCGGGCTGGAAGACTGACCCCGTGGCGAACAAGCACGTGGGGACCCCGGCCGGGGCGGAGGCGCCGGTCGGGGTGGTCTTCCCGTCGGTCGACGGGGCGCGCAGCACCTCAGCGTTCGGGCGGGCCGTGGTGGCCGAGGCGCTCGAGGGAGCCGACCCCGTCGGCGCCCGTGCAGCACGCGCGGAGACCGCCTGGCGCAGCGGCTACCTCCCCCACTTCCGGCGACTGGTCGAGGCGGGGATCGGCACCCCCGTCACGGCGCGGGTGATCGCCGCCAGCGGGGTCGCCGTGGTGGCCGACGGGATGCGCTGGGCCGACCCCGCGACGGGCGAAGAGGTCGCGCTCGCGTCGTACGCCCACGCCGGGCCGGGACCGCTCGTGCCGACCGAGACCGTCGTGGGGAAGGCTGAGCCGGTCAGAGAGTTCGGCCTCCCGGTGCGCGGGGAGGTGCTCTCCGGACGGGCCCTGGACCGGCAGCTCGACGCCTGGGTGACGGCGGGCGTGATCGAGCCGTCGGTCTCGGACGCCGTGCGCGTCGTCGCGGCACACCCGGAGTGGCTCTCGCTGCCGGGCCGCACCCTGGTCGCCCTCGGCGCAGCGTCGGAGATCGGGCCGACCCCGACGCTGTTGCGCTGGGGCGCGAGGGTCGCGGGCCTCGACCTGCGCCGGGCCGACCTCTGGCAGCGCGTGATCGCCTCGGCCGAGGGCGCCGCCGGCACGCTGCTGGTGCCGGCCGCGCCGGGGGCGGGACCGCTGGCCGAGCGGGCCGGGCTCAACCTCCTCACCCAGCTTCCGGCCATCACCGAGTGGGTCGCCGCCGTCGACGGACCGGTGGTGCTGGGCAACTATCTCTACGCCGACGGCGGGGTCAACGTGCGCGTCTCGGCCGCGAGCGATGCCCTGGCGACGCGTCTCCAGTCGGTCCGCGAGGACGTGATGTTGGCCTATCTCGCCACGCCCACCGACGTCTTCGCGGTTCCCTCGGACGCGGTGGACCACGCGGTGAACGCCTACGCCACCCGCCCGCGCCGTCGTGGCGTGCTGGGGCGCGGGCTGCGGGCGATGACCGGCGGGCGGCTGCTTCGCCCGGCGTACCTGCCCGGCGCCGACCCCGGCATCTGCGACAGCCTGGTGCCCCAACAAGGACCCAACTACGCGTTGGGCAAGAGGCTCCAGCGCTGGCGCGCGACGACCGAGGTCACCGCCGAACGCCGGGTGTCGATGAACGTCGCCCCACCCACGCGGACCCGCTCGGTCGTCAAGAACCGGGCGCTCGCGGCGGCGTACGCCGGAGCGCACCGCTTCGGCGTCGAGGTCTTCGACCCCTCGACCACGCGGGTGCTGATGGCGGCGCTGCTGGTGCACGACGTGTATGCCGACATCCCCTCCTTCGAGCACCCGTGGCAGCACGAGGCGCACCAGGCCGTCCATGGCGGGCTGTGGCGGGCGCCGTACGAGCCCCGCAGCGCGCTCGGCCTCGCTGCCCTGCTCGGCTACGGCGCGGGCGGCGCCTGAGCCGACCGCTGGTCGGTGGCTCGGGTGGGCGCCGGCAGTCCGACTACCTCTCAGTCGACCCAGTCGCCGTGGACGGGGTCCCCGCCGACCCACGTCGCGGCCACCCGCATCGTGTCGAGGGCGCCCGGCTCGAGCGGGTTCGCGTCGAGGAGCGCCAAGTCTGCCGGAACCCCCGCGCGCACCGTCCCGACCCCGTCGACGGATGCCGCCAGGGCCTCACGCGGCGTCAGCGCCTGCTCGAGGTGCCAGCCGTCGTCCGGCCCTCGGCTCACCGCCGCCGCCATCGCCAGCCACGGATCGAGCGTGGCGACCGGGGCGTCCGAGCCGAGCGCCAGCGGGATCCCGGCGTCGCGCAGCGACCGGAACGCGAAGCACCGACCGGTGCGATCCGGCCAGCACTGCTCGGTCACCTCGCGGTCGTCAAGAAGGTGCGCCGGCTGCACACTGGCGATCAGGCCGAGCCGAGCCATGGTGGCCAGGTCGCCGGGGTCCACCAGCTGTACGTGCTCGATCGAGCCGGTGGCCCCGGTGTCGTCGTAGGCCGCAAGCGCCTCGTGCACCGCGGCGTCGCCGATCGCGTGGGTCGCCACCGCCAGGTCCCGCTCGAGCGCGATCCGCATCAGGCCGCGCAGCTGATCACCCGAGAGGTTCGGCGCGCCGACCCCGCCACCGTCGGCGTACGGCGCGTGGCACCACGCCGTCCGCGTGTTGAGCGAGCCGTCCGAGATGATCTTCAGCGGACCCATCGTGATCGGTCCCTCGGTGCCGGGCATGGGGTCGCCGGTGCGGAGGCCGGCGTAGTCGTCGAGCGTCTCGGCGTAGGTCGCCCCGCGGATCCGCAGAGGCGTCGCCCCGCGCGCTGCCCAGTCCGCCACGGTCATCCCGAACTCGAAGTCGACCAAGCCCACGATCCCTCGCGCGGCCGCCCGGGCCAGCACCGCGCTCACCTGGGCGGGGCTCGGAGCGGTGAGTGCGGCCAGCCGGCGGTAGGCGCCGAACCACTCGTTCTCAACCACCACGCCCTCGCGGGCGGGGAGCCCGAGCAGACTCAGCCCGGCGCTGTTCAGCCACGCGTGATGGCCGTCTCCCGCGATGAGCACCGCCGGGTGGGGGCCTGTCACGGCGTCCAGCGCCGCGACGGTGGGGGTGTCCGACCAGGGGGCCGGCCGGTGGCCCCAGGCGACGAGCGGCGAGTCCGCCGGCTCGGGTGGCTGGACCCGCAGGGCTTCGGTGACCCGAGCCAGCGCCTCCGGCATCGAGGCCGTGCCGCCGAGATCCAGCCGGCCGGAGCTCATCGTCCACTGGGTCAGATGGACGTGCTGGTCCCAGAGCCCGGGGATCAGCCAGCGTCCCTCGGCGTCGTACTCGGGGACCGGGGCGGCCAGGTCGGGACCGACTGCCGCGACCGCCCCGTCCTGCACCAGCACATGCACCGGGGCGCGCAGCGAGTCGGCGTCGTCCAGCGTGACCACGCGGGCGTTGCGAAGCAGGAACCCGGCCATACCTGCACGGTAGCCCGCATCCTCCCCGCAAGGTCGGTGGACGAGGACCGAGCTCAGGAGGGAGCATCGGCGTCGATGGCGATGCACGAGGGCGAGATCCGGACCGACGCGAGGCTGGTGCGCGAGCTGCTGAGCGCCCAGTTCCCTGACTGGGCCGAGCTGCCGATCACCGCGGTGTCCTCGTTCGGGACCGATCACGACATCTACCGGCTCGGCGAGGACCTCGCGGTCCGCCTCCCGCGCATCGGCTGGGCAACCGGGCAGGCGTCGACGGAGGCGCGCTGGCTGCCGGTCTTCGCGCCCCGGCTTCCGCTCGCGGTTCCGGCGTACGTCGGGCGTGGACACGCGACCGAGACGTACCCCTACGACTGGTCGGTCTGCACGTGGCTCCCCGGACGAAGCGCCGCCGACCGGCTCGACGACCTCGACCGCGCCGCCGAGGACCTCGCGGGGTTCGTCGTGGCGCTTCGGGGCATCGACACCTCCGGCTCGCATCCTCGCGAGCACGGACAGCGCGGCTCCCCACTGGCCGAGCTCGACGAGGCGGTGCGCGAGTGGACCGACGTGCTGGGCGACCGGGGCGACGGCCGGGCCATCCTGCGTGCGTGGGAGGAGGCGCTCACCGCGCCGACGTACGACGGACCCGGTCGCTGGGCGCACGGGGACCTGTTGCCCGGCAACCTGCTGGTGGTCGGCGACCGGCTCTCGGCCGTGATCGATTGGGGCGGCCTCAACGTCGGCGACCCGGCCGTCGACCTGCAGCCGGCGTGGAACCTGTTCGCGGGCGCGAGCCGCGAGCGCTACCGCGCGGCGCTCGGAGCCGACGAGGCTACGTGGCTGCGTGGGCGAGGCTGGACGGTCTTCCAGACGGTCGCGGCCCTGGCGTACTACTGGGACACGAACCCCGGCATCGTCGCGCAGGCCGCCCGAGCGTTGGACGCGGTACTCACGGAGTAGCCGGCAGGTGGCGCCGCGACTGGACGACGCGGAACCGGGAGGCCACGTAGGCGCCGTCGGTGTAGGCAGCCGTGGCGGCGGGGTTCGCACCGGTGCCGTGGAAGTCGGAGTACGCCGCGGACTGGTTGACGAAGACCCCGCCCAGCAGGTTCTCCGACAGCGCGACGCCGGCCTCGAGGGCGGCCTCGCGCATCTGGGCGAGGACCGGCTCCGAGGTCGAGTAGACCGCGGCCGTCATCGCCCCCCGGCGGGTGACGGTGTCCTGGAACACCCGGATCGACTCGGTCGTGTTCGCGGTGCTGATCAGGTAGGCCACCGGCCCGAAGCACTCGGACTCGAAGATCTCGGCGTCGCCGACGCTCAGTCCGATCAGCGTGGGGGTGCGCACGGTCGCGTCGGCGTAGGCCGGGTGGGTGACTGCGCGCGAGGCGACCAGCACCTCGCCGTGGCCCGCGGACTCCTCCAGCCGCGACAGCACCCCGTCGTCCACGACGCCGCCGAGCAGCTCGACCGCCCGCGCGTCATCCCCGAGCAGCCGGTCGAGGGCCGCACCGACCCCCGCGGCCACATCGGCGGCCGAACGATGGCCCTGGTCGGTCTCGACGCCGTCGGCCGGCAGGTACAGGTTCTGTGGGGCGGTGCACATCTGACCCGTGTAGAGCGCCAGCGAGAACGCCAGGTTGCCGCACATCCCGTCGAAGTCGGACGTGGAGTCGATGACCACGGTGTTGACACCCGCCTTCTCCGTGAACACGACCGCCTGCCGGGCGTTGTCCTCCAGCCAGTCGCCGAACGCGGTGCCGCCGGTGAAGTCGATGAGCCGCACCTCCGGCCGCACGGCCAGGTCCGCTGCGAGCCGGTCGCTGGGGGCCTCGGCGGCCAGGGTCACGAGATTCGGATCGAAACCTGCCTCCGCCAGCACCGTCCGGCAGGCCTGCACCGTGATCGCGAGGGGCAGCACGGCACCCGGGTGCGGCTTGACCACGACCGGGTTGCCGCACACCAGCGACGCGAACAGGCCGGGCCAGGAGTTCCAGGTCGGGAACGTGTGACAGCCGATCACGAGGGCGACCCCGCGCGGCACGACCGTGAACGTCTTCTCCATCCGCAGCGGCTCGCCGCGGCCGGGCTTCTCCCACACCGCCGTGGCCGGCGTACGGGTCATCTCGACCCAGGAGTAGGCGATGGCCTCCAACGCCCGGTCGAGCGCGTGAGCGCCACCGGCCTGGAAGGCCATCACGAAGGCCTGGCCGCTGGTGTGCTGGACGGCGTTGGCCAGCTCGAAGATCCGGCCGTGCAGCCGGTCGAGGATCTCCAGGCAGACGCCGACCCGACCCTCCGGACCGGCGTCTCGCCAGGACGGCAGGCCCGACCGGGCTGCGGCCAGCAACGCGTCCAGGTCGTGCGCTCGGGAGTAGCGCACCTCGAGATCGAAACCGTACGGCGAGCGTTCGGTCGCCACGGTGCCCTCCGCGCCGGGTGTCACCAGCGGGAAATCCGCCCCCAGCCAGTCCTCGAAGGCCGTGACTCCGTCCGCTGCGGCGCTCTCGCCGTACACACGCGGCGACGGCGACTCAGGGAAGGCCGAGTAGTACTCCCGCGACGCGCACGCTGCGACGGCCGAGTCGAGGCGGGTGCGGTGGCGTTCGAGCAGCGACATCGTCATGCGAACACCCTGCATCGATGTGACAGTCCGAGGCAAGTTGCACCCATCAGTGTCACATCGTGTCCCCGCCGTCCTGCCGAGGAGTCACATCTGGCCGCTGAGGGGTCAGATCTGGGCGTCGAGGGGTCACATGTGGGCGAACTATGTGACCCCTCACCCGCACCGTTGCACTATGTTTCAGGAGATCCGACGAGGGGAGACGGAGGGTGTCCCGGTACGAGCAGCCCGCCCAGCGCGGCCGCACGGTCGTCCGCCCCCTGTTCGCGAATCTGCCATGAGCGAGCCACCGGCCGGCGACCTGGGTTCGCGCGCCCGCTTGCGCGACATCGAGCCGCGCGACCACGCGACGGTGCTCGACCTCAACGAGCGCAACGTCGAGGCGCTGGCCCCGATGGACGAGGACCGTCTGGCAGAGCTGCTCGGCCTCGTCGACCGCGGCGACGTCATCGACGTCGACGGGGCAGTGGCCGGCTTCGTGTTCACCTTCGGACCCGAGGCGACCTACGACTCGCCCAACTTCCTGGCGTTCCGGTCCCGCTTCGGACGCGCCTTCTACTACCTGGACCGCATCGTCATCGCAGACCCGTTCCGCAGGCAGGGCCTGGCGAGCGTGGTGTACGCCGAGATGGAGCGTTTGGCGGCGCCGTACGGACGACTGGCGCTGGAGGTCAACGCGGTCCCTCCCAACGTCGTCTCCTTGGCCTTCCACCGGAGCCGCGGCTACCAGGAGGTCGGCAGACTGGGGGGCGCCACCGCCCAGGTGGCGCTGATGACCAAGGAGCTGCGGTGACCCGACGCGCGGTGACGGCTCTGGTGCTGAGCCTCGCGCTGATCGTGGTGGCCTCCGGCGGGCTGACGTGGTGGATGCTCCGCGACGACGCCCCCACCGTGGCGGCCACGCAGTCGGTGGCCTACGACTTCCCCGAGCCCGAGGTGGCCGAGGACGACCCGGCCCTGGAGGCGGCGGTGAGCACCCCGGCCGAGGACAGCTACTACCCCCGGGCCGGCGACCCGGGTATCGACACGCTGCACATCGACCTCGACCTGACGTGGACGCCGACCACCCGCACGCTGACGGGGGTGGAGACCCTGGTCTTCCGGGCCACCGACGACGCCGACCAGGTCCAGCTCGACCTCGGGGCGCCTCTGGAGGTCGAGGCGGTCGCACTCGACGGCGAGCCCGTCGGATTCACGCACCCCGGCAAGGACCTGGTCATCGAGGCACAGGTGCGCGCCGATGAGCGCTACACCCTGCAGGTCGCCTACGCAGGCACGCCCGCACCGGTTCCGGCGCCGACGACGCGCTCGGACTTCTCGCAGACCGGCTTCACGATCACCCAGAGCGACGAGACGTGGACCATGCAGGAACCCTTCGGCGCGTTCACCTGGTACGCCGTGAACGACCAGCCCGCCGACAAGGCCCTCTACGACTTCACCCTTCGAGTGCCGCCGCCGTGGACGGGCGTGGCCAACGGGACGCCGTCCGAGCCCACGGAGATCGACGGACTACGGGTCACCGACTACCACCTCGGCCAGCCGACCGCGTCGTACCTCACCACCGTGGCCTTCGGGGACTATCTGCATCGCACGGATACCTCGGCGTCGGGCACACCCCTGCACTACTGGGTGCTACGCACCCAGCGGGACGCGCTCGATGACCTCCGGGAGGCCAAGCCTGCCCTGGCCTGGATCGAGCGGAAGCTGGGGCCCTACCCCTTCGACACCGCCGGCATCCTGCTGACCGACTCCGACAGCGGGATGGAGACGCAGACGCTGATCACGCTGGGCAACACGCCCTACACGCGCAGCGACGAGGTGATCGTCCACGAGATGGTCCACCAGTGGTACGGCGACCTGGTCACGCCCACGGACTGGCGCGACGTCTGGATGAACGAGGGCATGACGATGTACCTCCAGCTCGTCTATCGCGCGGAGGTCGAGGGCATCCCGATCGACCAGGTGATGGTCGACCTCGTCGACTACGACCAGCAGGTCCGCAACGAGGCGGGGCCGCCGGGCGACTACGACCCGGACGCGTTCGGTGAGTCCAACATCTACTACTGCCCGGCACTGATGTGGCACGAGCTGCGCCAGAAGCTGGGCGACGAGACCTTCTGGCGCTTGGTGCGGGAGTGGCCGCAGAGCCGCGCGTTCGGCAACGCGACCCGCACCGAATGGTTCGACTGGTGGGAGCAGGAGTCCGGCCAGGAGCTCACAGCCTTCTTCGACGCCTGGATCGACGGCGCCACGACCCCGCGCGTGTGACGGCCCGGCCGGGACCTCCTGTCGGGCTCGGTCAGGCGCGGCCCTTCATCATCAGGTTCCAGTAGAGCGCCGGCAGCCCATAGCGCTTGAGGTACCACATGTCCCGGCGCTCCTTGGTCGTGTCGATGAGCGGGAACGACGGGCGGGGCTCCATCGTGTAGTCGAACTCCGCCAGGAGCATCTTGTTGCGCGCCGTGGTCAACGGGCAGGACGCGTAGCCGTCGTAGGACGCGCCCAGGTCACCCCCGGCCATCGCCGCCTGCAGGTTCTTGACCACGACGGGGTACTGATGGCGTACCGCCGCACCGGTCTTGGAGTTGGGGGTCGAGCCCGCGTCGCCGAGCGCGAAGATGTTGGGATAGCGCTTGTGCTGCATCGAGTTCTGGTCGACCTCGACATAGCCGAAGGGGTTCTCGGGGTCGGCCAGTGGGCTCCCCTTGACCCAGTCGGGCGCCGACTGGGGGGGTACGACGTGCGCCATGTCGAAGTTGACGGTGGTCGTCGACTGGTCGGTGTTGTCGCGGATCACCGCGCTCTTGCCGGCGCCGTCGATCTCGATGACCTCGGAGCTCTTGTGCACCTCGATCCCGTAGTGGGCCACGACGCGCTCGAGCTCGTCGGAGAAGACCTTGACGCCGAACATGCCGGGGGTCGGGAGCACGAGCACCACACGGGTGTCCTTCAGCGTCCCGAGCTCACGCCAGTAGTCCGCCGCCAGGTAGGCGATCTTCTGCGGCGCTCCCGCGCACTTGATCGGGCCCATCGGCATCGTGAAGAGGGCGGTGCCGCCCTTGGTGGACTGGATGTTCGACCAGGTGGTGGCCGTGGACTCGAGCACGTAGTTCGACGACACGCTCGGGGAGGACATCGCCTCCTCCATACCGGCGACGGCGCCGAAGTTGAGCTGGATGCCGGGGCACACGACCAGGAAGTCATAGCCCACCGCGCCGCCGTTCGACAGGGACACCGTCTGTGCGTCGGGGTCCACCCCCTCGGCGTACGACTTGATCCACGCCACGCCCTTGGGCATCACCGACGCCTGCGGCCGCGCGGTCTCCTTGGCCGTCGCGCAGCCGGCACCCACGAGGGTCCACAACGGCTGGTAGTAGTGCGTGTCCGAAGGCTCGATCACCCCGATGTCGGTCTCACCCTGGTGGCGCAGCTTCGCGGCCACGGCGATACCGGCCGTTCCACCGCCGATGATGAGGATCTTGTGGTGTCCTGCCTTGGCCATGCTGTTCCGCCTCCAGGAGCTATGTCCGTACATTTATCGCCAGGCACGTTACGGTAGTCCCTGGCGGCTGGCAAGGGTCAGGTCGACCCCGTCCCGGCTCTCATCTTGACATCGGGCCAGTAGTCCGTACATTTAGTGAGACAGAGGTATGCCCCCTAGGGTATTCAAGGAAGGCTCACAGCGCATGGAGATCATTTCGTTCCGGACACCGGGGCTCGGCGACCAGACCTACCTCGTGGAGCACGAGGGCAAGGGCATCCTCGTCGACCCGCAGCGCGACATCGGGCGGTTCCTCGCCGCCACCGAGGAGCGCAACATCGACCTGCGCTTCGTCCTCGAGACGCACATGCACAACGACTACGTCTCCGGCGGCGAGCAGGCCGCCCTGCGTTCGGGTGCGGAGCTGATCATTCCCGCGGCGGCCGCTGCGGCCTACCGGCACACCCCGGCCTTCCACCTCGAGGACCTCGCGGGTGAGGACGGGCTGAGCATCCGGCCGATCCACACCCCCGGTCACACCCCCGAGCACACCAGCTACCTCGTGCTGATCGACGGCAAGGAGGTCGCCCTGTTCTCCGGCGGCAGCCTGCTCGTCGGCTCCGCCGGACGTCCCGACCTGCTCGGCCCCGAGCGCGCGGACTCCCTGGCTCGGCTGCAGTACATCTCCATCAACCGCCTGGCCGCACTGCCGGGTGACGTCGAGCTGTTGCCGACCCACGGCGAGGGCTCCTTCTGTACGGCGACCGGCGCCGGCAAGTTCACCTCGACGATCGCCGACGAGGTGTCCTCGAACCCGCTGCTGGCCCTGCGCAGCCCCGAAGAGCTCTCCGATGCGATGCTGCGCCAGCCGATGCCGATCCCGGGCTTCTACCGCTACATGGGCCCGGCCAACGTCATGGGCGTCAAGCCGCTGCCCGAGCGGGCGATCCCGCGACTGGCCGTGGCCGACATCGAGGGTCGCAGCGACGTACACGTCGTCGACATGCGACCTCGCGAGAACCAGGCCAAGGGAGTTCTCAAGGACACCGTCGCGGTGGAGTTCGGTGACGACTTCGGTTCCTGGGTCGGCTGGCTGGTGCCCTACGACGAGCCCGTGGTCATCGTGGCCAACCCCGACCAGGACGTCGAGGCGGCTGTCACCCAGCTGGAGCAGATCCAGTTCGACAACATCGTCGGCATCGTGAACGACGTGTCAGGCGCAAGCCTGCACTCCGACTTCGACCTCGTCGACATCCCCACGGCCCGCACCCTCGCCGCCCACGGCGACATGCAGGTCCTCGACGTACGCATGCCCAACGAGCTCGACGAGGTGCGCTACCCCGGCGCCGTCGAGCGGTTCGTCGCCGACATCTACACCCAGGGCATCCCCGACCACCTCGACAAGGACAAGCCGGTCCTGGTGGCCTGCGCCAGCGGGCGGCGTGCCGTCATCGCGGCCAGTCGCCTGAAGGCCCGCGGGTACGACGTGAGGGTGCTCAACCCAGGTGGCATCCCCGACCTTCTGGTGGGCTGAGCGGTGCCTGGGCAGGCGGTCACCGTCGGGCAGGCGCGGGAGCTGTTGGCGACGAACCCGTCGACGCTGGTCGTCGACGTGCGCAGCCCCGGTGAGTACCTCACCGCCCACATCCCCGAGTCGATCAACATCCCGGTCGACCAGCTCGAGCCGCACCTGCGCCGCATCGTCACCGCTGCCGGAGGCACCCTGGTGCTGGTCTGCGAGAGCGGGGGCAGGGCCGAGCAGGCCGCCGACAAGCTCGGTGCCGGTGGGCTCAGCGACCTCGTGGTCCTCGGCGGCGGCATGTCCTCCTGGCTCGAGTCCGGTGCGCCGGTGGAGCAAGGGGAGACCACCAAGTGGGCCCTGGAGCGCCAGGTCCGACTCGTCGCCGGCTCGATCGTGCTGACCTCCGTGCTGGCCAGCGCGCTGCTGCCCAGGGCGAAGTGGGTGGCCGCCGGCATCGGTGGCGGACTCACGTTCGCCGCCGCGTCCAACACCTGCCTGATGGGCACGATGCTGCTGAAGCTTCCCTACAACCGCAGCCCCGCGTGCGACATCGACGCGGCGATCGCCAAGCTGAGCCGCCAACCCGAGCTGGCGTGAGAGGCGGCGCCGCCGCGGCTCGCCTGATCCCCGCCTCGGTCTGGCTACGCACCTACGCACGGGACGACCTGTTGGCGGACGCCCGCGCCGGCACCACCGTCGCGGTGCTCGTGATCCCGCAGGCCATGGCGTACGCCGCCCTGGCCGGCGTACCCCCGATCACAGGGCTGTACGCCGCGATGGTGTCGCTCGTGGTCTATGCGATCTTCGGGACCAGCCGCTTCATCTCCGTCGGACCGGTGGCGATCGACTCGCTGCTCACCGCCGCCGCCGTGGCTCCGCTCGCGGACGGCGACCCGGTGCGGTACCTCGCGCTCACCGGCGCGCTCACCGTGATGGTCGGCCTGATCCAGGTGGGGGCCGGAGCCGCCCAGCTCGGGGCCCTGGTGAACTTCCTGTCCACGCCCGTGATCAGCGGCTTCACCACGGCCGCAGCGCTGACCATCGCGGTCTCCCAGCTCAAGGACCTCCTCGGCGTGACCCTGTCCGGCCCCGCGACCACGTTCTGGTCCGCGGCACAGGGCCTGGGACCGGCCCTCGACGAGACCGACCTGCTCACGCTGGCCCTGGGCAGCATCGCCGTGGTCGGCCTGATCGTGCTCAAGCGCACCGCGCCCCGGGTGCCGGGACCACTGGTCGTGGTCGTCGTCCTGACCGCCCTGGTGTGGGTGACCGGCTGGGATCTGCGGCTGGTCGGCCCGGTGCCCGCCGGGTTGCCGACGCCCGGCCTGCCCGATGTGGGTCTCGCCGACCTGAGGAACCTTCTGCCCTCGGCGGCGGCCATCGCGCTGATCTCCTACATGGAGACGATCAGCACCGGCACGGCGTTCGCGCGCCGAGCCAGGATGCGCATCGAGCCCGACCAGGAGCTCGTGGCCGTCGGCCTGGCCAACACCGCCTCCGGCCTCGCCCACGGCCTGCCCGTGGCGGGTGGCTTCTCGCGCGGGGCCGTGAACGTCAACGCCGGGGCACGCACCCCGATGTCCGGGGTGATCTCGGCTCTGCTCATCGTGGTGGCGCTGTTCACGGTGGCGCCCGTGCTGGCACAGATGCCCCGCGTGGCGCTGGCCGCCATGATAGTCGTGGCCGTCGCGAGCCTGATCGACGTGAAGGGTGCGGTCGCCATCGGGCGGGTCCGCCGCAGTGACCTCGCTGCGCTGCTGGTCACCGCCCTCGCCACCCTGGCCCTCGGACCCGCCGCCGGGCTGGGCGTCGGCGTGGCGATGAGTGTCGGGCTCTTCCTGCGCCACTCCGCCCGACCGCACATCCCCGAGCTCGGGCAGATGCCCGGGGAACGGGTCTACCGCAACGTCGACCGCCACGACGTGGTCATCTCTCGCGAGTTCGTCGTCGCCCGGGTGGACGCCCCGCTGACCTTCGCCGCCGCCCGCCCGACCGCGGACCGGCTCACCGAGCTGGTGCGCCGGCGGCCCGAGGTGCGCGCGCTGGTGGTCGACGGTTCGGCGATCAACACCGCCGACTTCACCGGCGTGGAGATGCTCGGGCACCTCTGCCAGGAGCTGGACGAGGCCGGGGTCGAGGTCCACCTCGCGGCCCTGCGCGGCCCGGTCCGGGACATCCTGCGGCGCGACGCGGCGTACGTCGAGCTGGAGGCTTCGGGGCGGGTCCACAACACGGTCCCGGACGCCGTCGACGCGCTCGGTGTAGGTCTTCGGCCACGGCCGGAGGCGGGGACGATCTGACAACGCGCGGCTCTGCGGGCCATACTGGATCGTTGGTCCCTGCGCGCTGCCACCCCCCGACGCGTGCCCCCCGATCGAAGCTTGGCGCCACATGCCTTCCACCCGCCCCTCGCCCGCCGCCGCCGTGGCGGTCCACGTCTACACCTCGCTCGGCGCCGTTCTCGCCTTCTTGATGGTCGTCGCGGCTGTCGACGGTGACACGGCCGCCGTGCTGTGGCTGTTTCTCGCCGCCATGGTCATCGACGCCACCGACGGGCTGTTGGCGCGTCGTCTGCAGGTGAAGGAGGCGACCCCGTGGTTCGACGGGGCTCTGCTGGACAACATCGTCGACTACCTGACCTATTGCTTCGTGCCGGTCGTGCTGCTCTGGGCGGGTGGCTACCTGCCCGACGGGCGCCTGGGCTGGGTCTTCGCGGCGCTGCCGCTGCTGGCATCGTCGTACGGGTTCTGCCGAACGGATGCGAAGACCGACGACCACTGCTTCCTCGGCTTCCCGTCGTACTGGAACATCGCGGCGTTCTACGTCGTGGTGCTCGACCTGGGGTCCACGGCGACCGCGTTGATGATCGTGGTGCTGGCGGTGCTGGTGTTCGTGCCGATCCGCTACGTCTACCCCTCGCGGACGGAGAACTGGTGGTACACCAACATGGCCGCCACCGCCGGGTGGTTCGTGGCGTACGCGCTGATCGTGGCGCAGCTGCCCGACCCCTCCGGCCTGCTCGTCGGCCTCTCGCTGGCCTACGTGGTTCTGTACACCGGTGAGTCGCTCCTCCTGACCTGGCGCCACCACCGCCGCGACAACGCCGCGGCGAAAGCGGTCTCGGACGCCGGCGGCGAGCCGCTCGGCCCCCTGACCGACCCCCGACCCGTCGTGAACTGACCGGCGACCCGTCGCGAACTGACCGGCGAACGTTAGCGGCGCCGGTCGGCGAGCGCCTGGACAAGCCGGGCCACCAGGTCGAGTGGGAGCGGCCGGTCCAACGGGAGTTTCACCGTTCCCTTCCCCGAGAGGTACGGCGCCGCCTCGCGCATCAGCGCGGGGTCTTCGTCGGGCATGGGGTAGAGGCTGACGTGGTTCTTCCACCCGGCCACATGCACGAACGACCGGCCGCCGAGCGTGAACGTCGGGATCTGGTAGCCGATCGTCTCCTCCGCTCCGGCCACCTCGGCATGGATCACGGCTCGGACGGACTGCACTGCCCTGGCTGCCTCGGGGCCCAACCCTGCGACGTACTCGTCGACAGAGGATGGTCCGGGCGCGGGCACGGCGCGATTCTGCCAGGCTGCCGGCGGTCAGTTCACGACGGGTCGGCGGTCAGTTCACGACGGGTCGGCGATGTCGACCTGGTAGGTCCGGCCGGACTCCCACTCCGCGGAGAAGCTGAACCGGCTCCCCCGCACCAGCGTGATCCGGAACTCCACCGACCGCTCGCTCAGGCAGCCCAGCCGCTCGACGAGCATCGCCGCCTCCCCGCGCTTCATCCCGAGCAGCTCACGCTCCCGCGGCGTGGGTACGACGGGGCTGATGCGCTCGCGTCCACCCGTGAGGCGTACGCCGGCCGCCCGCTGCCACTCGTCGTACAGGCCGGTGTGGGTCAGGTCGGAGTCGAGCAACGGCATGCCCAGCTCCGGGTCCAGCCAGGCTCGGTCCCACGCAATGGGCTGGTCATCGCCCAGGCGCAGCCGCTCGAGATAGACCAGCTCGGTGTCCGCGGCCACGTCGAGTCGGCGCGACGCTTCGCTGTCGACCCGCCGGTCGGCGGCCAGCAGCTCACTGCGCTGGTCGATGCCACGGGACTCCAGCTCATGGAAGAGGGAGTACATGGCGCCGAGCTGCTGGGAGATCACCCCCGGGTGTGCGACCGAGGACCGCCCACGCGAGGACTCGATCATGCCGTCCTGGCGCAGCCGTCGCAACGCCTCGCGGACCGTGTGCCGCGAGACGGCATACACCCCGACCAGCTCCATCTCACCGGGGAAGCGGTCGGCGAACTCACCGCCCTCGAGCCGCCGGATCAGGTCCTGGCGCAGCTGGGCCCACAGCGGCTGTGAGGACGACCGGTCAAGCTCCCGGGGGCCGCGGCGGCGTCGGGCCATCGGGGACCTCCCTGTGGTGGTCGGTGGTCGCGGAACCTCGGCGTGACCTCGGAT
Source organism: uncultured Actinomycetota bacterium (assembly GCA_963812265.1). GTDB lineage: Bacteria > Actinomycetota > Actinomycetes > Propionibacteriales > Nocardioidaceae > Nocardioides. The sequence continues at coordinate 883,594 of CAWEUL010000001.1, read as the reverse complement.
CGGTGGCTGGGCGGCGAGTGTAACCAACCTGGTCGCGCGCGAAGACCGCCTCCACCAACCTCTGACACTGCGGCTGCACGCCCTGGATCTCCACGGGTACGTCGGCACGCGCGAGGTCGCGGCAGATCGCGCGCAGCACCAGCGCTCCGGTCAGGTCGATGCGGCCCAGCCGCTGGAGGTGCAGTCGGACCCGGCCGAGTGACGGGTGGTCGGCCAGCTCGGAAAGGATCCGGGTCTCCAGCGACGGCGCGGATCCGAAGTAGAGCACCCCCTGGGGTCGCACGTGCAGCTCGTCGTCCCCGGTCCACACCTCGATGTCGAGCCGCAGCTCGCGCCAGAGGTGAATCGCGAGGGCGAAGACCACCCCGGCCACCACGCCCCACTGCACCCGCGGGGCAGCGACGACCGAGACCCCGAAGGTCACCAACCCCACGGCGAACTGGGGCCGTGACCACCGCCGCGTACGCCAGACCGGGTCGGGGTTGAGCAGCGGGAGCACCGAGGCGATGATCAGCCCGGCGAGCGCGGCCTTCGGCAGGGCCGAGAGCCACGAGACGGCGGGGAGGAGCGCCAGCACCGCGACCCCGGTCACCACCCCGCTCCACCGGGTGCGGGCACCGGAGAGCCGGTTGAGCTCGGAGCGGGAGAACGACCCGCCGACCGGATACCCGCCGAACAGCCCGGCCCCCAGGTTCGCCAGCCCCTGGCCGGTGAACTCCCGGTCGGGGTCCCAGTGAGTGCGTTCCTCGCTGGCGTACCGCCGAGCGATGCTGGCCGGCTCGGCGAAGCCCACCAGGGCGATCACGACACCGGCGAGCAGCAGGCCAGGGGTCTGTGACCACGGCAGGTCCAGCGACAGCACCGGGATGCCGTTGGGCAGGTCGCCGACCGAGGCCAGGTCGAGGCTCGTCAGCTCGGCCAGCGCCAGCGCGGCCAGCGTGGCGAGCAACGCTCCGGGCAGCCGCGGACCGACCCGCTTCGTCAGCAGCGTCACCGCCAGGACCGCCAGCCCGACCGCCAGCCCGGCCAGCACCCAGTCACCGGGCTCGGTGAGAGCCTCGGCCGCGGCGGCCAGCGGGTTGTCCAACGAGACGGAGACCCCGAGCAGAGCGGGGACTTGCGAGGTGGCGATCAGGACACCGGCGGCCAGGGTGAAGGCGGCCACCACGGGCTGGCTCATCAGGTAGGCCACGAAGCCACCCCGCGCCAGCCCGACCAAGAGCCGGGTCGCGCCGACAATCACGGCCAGCAGCGCCGCGTGGGCGGCGTACGACTCGGTGCCCTCGGGAATGGTTGGCGCCAGTGCGCCGAAGGTGAGCAGGCTGGTCAGCGCCACGGGGCCGGTCTGGAGGTACGGCGAGGAGCCCACCAGACCGGCAAGGATCGGCGCCACCGCCGCGGCGTACAGCCCGTGCACGGGCGGTATGCCGGCCAGCAGGGCATAGGCAATCGCCTGCGGTACCAGGACCAGGGCGACCGTGACGCCGGCGATGACGTCGCCGCGCACCGGCCCCCACCACCCACCCGTCGCTTCCTGACCGCCGACCCGTCGCATCTTCACCAGTTATCCCCAGCAGGGCTGTGTACAACACGTCAACTTACGACGGGTCGGCGAGATAGGCGCGGCGGTTGGGCATCACGGGCCGCATCATGAACTCCGGACGGCGCTGGCCGCCGGGGCCGAGGGTGGCGCGGGTCCGGGCGAGCCACTCGGCGTACACCTCCCGCGACTTGGCGGTGTCGACCACCACATCGCCGTACTCGTCCTCGTCGTGCGCCGGCTCCAGGCGCACCTTCTGCAGCCAGCAGTGCATGCCCGACCACGGGTCCGGCTGCACCGGGAACGCCAGGTTCTGGTGCACACCCGGGTCGTCCCAGTGGATCCGCCCGGAGTCCGGGTCCTCCGAGGCGAACGGCTTGATGCCCTCGACGTAACGAAGCATCCAGGTCGAGTCGCCGCCGGGATGGGTCAGGTCGACCCGGCCCATCGACCAGCGAGAGCCCTCGCCGTCACGCAGCCGCCACCGACCCATGTGGTGCGACAACGCACTGACCCCCGGCCTGATCCCCTCCGTCGCCCAGACCCGGGCCACGAAGTAGCCGATCCGGGTGTTGAGCCGCACCAGGTCGCCGGTCCCGACCCCGAGCCGACGAGCGTCGGCGGCGTTCACCCACAGCGGGTGCGAGTTGCTGATCTCGTTGAGGTACTTGGCGTTGCCCGACCGCGTGTGGATCATCGTGGGCAGCCGGAACGTCGGGATCAGCACGAGCTCGCCGGCCGCCGTGTCGATCTCGCGGTGCGACACGTGCGACTCGATGTAGCCGGGCGTCGCGTGCTCCGGCCAGCCCCAGTCGCGCATCGACGTCGAGTAGAGCTCGAGCTTGCGCGAGGGTGTGAGCCAGCCCTGCGTGCGCGAGCCGTCTTCGTGAACCAGCCCGACCGACCCGGCCTCGCCGACCAGCGGCACCTGGGTGTCGAGAGTCACCGGCCTGCGCAGTACCCCGAGCTCGTCGGGCTCCGTGCCCGCCACCTCGTCGTCACTGAGCACCCGCTCGTCGACGCGATAGACGTCGGAGGCGACCTCCACGACGCCGTACTTACGCATGTACTCCAGCGGTGTGAGGTCCTCGGCGGCCGCCTTCTCCGGCAGCCCGGGGACGTTGTTCTCGAAGACGTAGCGGTAGTAGTCGTCGACGGTCATCTTCTCGCCGGGCGCGTACGGCGACTCGAAGTGCTTGCGGATCCCCAGCGACCCGTCGGGGTCGATGCGCCACGAGAGCTCGAACCAGAACTCGTTCTCCTCCCACACCTCGCCCGGGTTGAAGTCGCGTGTGTCCCCGAACCCGTCGGTCGAGGCCAGGCCCATCTTCTCCATGGCGGTACGCCGCACCGGCTGCCGGAACCCCAGCCACTTGCCCGCGTGTGTCTCGTAGGACTGGGTGTCGTGCCGCTCGGTCGAGTGACCCATCGGCAGCACGTAGTCGGCGAACTCGGCCGTCTCCGACCACGTCGGCGTCAACGCCACGTGGCAGCCGATCTTGTCGGTGTCGCTGAGAGCCTCCATCCACGAGAACCCATCAGGGTTGGTCCAGATCGGGTTGTAGACCCGGGAGAAGTAGACGTCGAGCGTGCCGCGGCCCTCGTGCAGGAAGTGCGGCAGCAGGATCGACAGCTCGTTCGTGGCGAGCGGGTACTCCCGCGGCCAGGTCATCTCGTTCCACCGGTTGTGGCCGCCGGGCATGTTCGGGCCGTGCGGGATGAACTTGTCCCAGCCGTTGGGGCTGGTGCCGCCCTCGGTGCCGACGCTGCCGGTGAGGACCACCAGGAACATCAGGGTTCGCGAGACCATCCAGCCGCCGTAGTTGCCCGCGGCGGCGGAGCGCCACACGTGGGCCGACAGCCGGCCATCGGAGGTCGCCACGATCTCGGCCAGCCGACGGACCTGCTCGGCCGGGATCTGCGCCTCCTCCGCCGCGAACTCGAAGGAGTACGACGCGTAGTCCTCGGTCAGCTTCTCGCAGAAGACCTCGAACAGATCGTCGCCGGTGGCCTCGTCGACCAGCGAGGGGTGGAGGTTCTCCAGGTAGGCCCGCCAGTTGACCCACCGGCGCAGGAAGGCTCGGTCGTAGCGCCCCGTCCGCAGCAGGTACGCCGCCACGGCGAGCAGGATCGCGGCCTCGCTGCCGGGCCACGGAGTGACCCACTCGTCGGCGTGGGAGGCGGTGTTGGACAGGCGCGGGTCGAGGACGACCAGCTGGGCGCCCTGGCCCTTGGCCTCCATGATCCGCTGGGCGTGCGGGTTGAAGTAGTGCCCGGTCTCCAGGTGGCTCGAGAGCAGCAGGATCACTCGGGCGTTGGCGTAGTCGGGCGAGGGCCGGTCGTAGCCGCCCCACAGCGAGTAGCCCAGCCGCGCTCCGGCAGAGCAGATGTTGGTGTGCGAGTTGTGTCCGTCCACGCCCCACGCGAGCAGGAACCGCTCGGCGAACCCGTCCTCGCCGGGACGACCGACGTGGTACATCACCTCGTTGTGGCGGTCCTCCTGGATCGCCGTACGGATCCGGCCGGCGATGTCGTCGAGCGCCCCGTCCCACGAGACCCGTTCCCACTCGCCGGCGCCGCGCTCACCGGTACGGCGGAGCGGGTGGAGGATGCGTTCGGGGTCGTCGATCTGGTTGATGGTGGCCGGGCCCTTGGCGCAGTTGCGCCCTCGGGAGCCGGGGTGGGCGGGGTTCCCCTCGACCTTGCGGATCGAGAGGTCCTCCTTGTCGACGTAGGCCAGGAGGCCACAGGCCGACTCGCAGTTGAAGCACGTGGTCGGGACCAGCATGTACTCCCGCGGCACCTTGCGCGGGTGCGCCTTCGGGTCGTTCTGAACGTGGTGGTCCCACTCAGCGACGGGTGGGAAGTTCCGCAGCCCCATCCGGGTGCGCAGGCCCGGGAGGTTCTCGCTGGTCGGGGGGTTCTTCTCTGTGGTCATCTCATCCGTCCTCAGGAGAGCGGCACGTCTTGTCCGGCGCGGATGAACACGGACTCGTAGGAGAGCAGCGCCACCTGGGCGAGCAGCGCCGCCACCCAGGTCATCGGCTGGCCGTGACCGTCCCAGCCGAACAGGCCGAGCACGACCACCAGGAGGCCGCACCCCACGCCACCCAGCCAGAAGGTCCGCGCATAGCGACCGTGGGTCATCAGGTGCGCGGCCGCAGCGGCACCGCGGGTCTGGTGCCGACCGGTGTGCTCGACCAGCACCATCAGCAGGTGCCCGACCGTGGCCGTCACCAGCAGCTTGGCGAGCAGCTCGCGGCCGCCCTCGTGGGTGTCCACGAACGGGGTGAGCAGGTAGAGGGCGCCGGCCCCGACCATCACTGCCTGCACCGCGAGGTGCCAGAACAGCAACGGCGACTGCCACAGGTCGCGGCCCTCGGCCTGCCCGAAGAGATAGCCGGTGTACGACGCGGTGAGCAGGCCCAGGATCGCCGCCGGGACGGCCACCCAGTCCACCAGGGAGTCGGCGCCGAGGAGCCCACCGAGCAGCCACACGCTGGCCACGGCGGCGTACAGGCCCAAGATCACGGCGCCCCGGAAGAGCCAGGAGGATGGGTTCGGCTTGAGCAGCACGTAGTGGAAGCGGTCGGGACGTTTCAGGTCGGCGACCAGCAGCACCCCGGTGGCACCGATGCCGACCAGAGCCACGGCGGGCGCAGCCAGGTGCCACATGTGGCCGTAGCTCACGTCGAGATAGAGGGCGAGCATCGCGATCATCAGGGCTCCCGCCCCGATCGCTTTGGTCCACAGGTACGCCGTGACCTTCCAGCCCCACGGGCGCGGATGCGCGGTGTTCAGCGTGGTGCGTGCTGTCGTCCCGGGGTCCGGGAGATCAGCCTTCACCGCGGCCCGCAGCGCGTCGGGCTGGGCCCAGATGTAGGTGTCGTCGACCGGGGCGGCGAGCGGCTCGAGCACGGTCCGGTCCGCGCCGACGTAGTGCACATTGGGCCCGGTGTTCTGCTCGGGGGCGCGCACGGCGGTCTGGTTGCCGGCGACGAACTTCGAGATGGCGCTCTCGGGGTCGTCGAGGTCGCCGATCCAGATCGACTCGGTGGGGCACACGACCACGCACGCGGGCTCGAGGCCCTCATCCACGCGGTGCGCACAGAAGTTGCACTTCGCCGCGGTGTGGGTGTCCTCGTCGATGTAGATCGCGTCGTACGGACAGGCCTGCATGCAGGCCTTGCAGCCCACGCAGATCTCGTTGTCGAAGTCGACGATGCCGTCCTCGCGCTTGAACAGCGCCTGCGTCGGGCAGATCGCGACGCACGGGGCGTCGGTGCAGTGGTTGCAGCGCATCACGCCGAACTCACGCGTGCTGGAGGGGTACTCGCCCTTGTCGACGTACTTCACCCAGGTGCGGAACTGGCCCACCGGGACCTGGTGCTCGGTCTTGCAGGCGACCGTGCAGGCGTGGCAGCCGATACAGCTGCGCTGGTCGATCGCGAATCCGTACTGCACCAGGCCTCCCCCGCTCACGGCGGTCCACGACGACACGTGGGACCGAGCCTAAGGGGCGGCAGGGCCGCCGTAAAGCATTTGTCCGTACTTTTTCGAGTCGCCAACGACAGCTTGCGGACCACCTCGGGCGTCGGCGCCCAGGGTGGCTTCGGGCGGGTCAGTAGAGCAGTGCCGCGGCCGGGTCGCTCATGATCTCGGCGACGTCGGCGAGGAAGCGGGACCCCTTCTCCCCGTCGATGTGCCGGTGGTCGAAAGACAGCGCCAACGTGGTGATCTGCCGGATCGCGATCTCGTCGCCGTCCGCACCCTCGACGACCCAGGGCTGCTTGCGCACGGCGCCGAAGGCCAGGATCGCCGACTCGCCGGGGTTGATGATCGGGGTGCCGGAGTCGACGCCGAAGACGCCGACGTTGGTGATCGTGAACGTCCCGTCGGCCATCTCGGCAGGCTGCGTCCGGCCCTCCCGAGCCGTGGCCGTGAGCTGCCCCAGCCGCTCGGCCAGCTCGACCAGGGTCAGCGTCTGGGCGTCCTTGATGTTGGGGACGACCAGGCCGCGTGGGGTGGCCGCGGCGATGCCGAGATTGATGTAGCTCTTGAAGACGACCTCCTGGGCGGCCTCGTCCCACAGGGAGTTGATCTCCGGCGTACGCCGCGTCGCGAGCACGATGGCCCGCGCCAGGACCAGCAGGGGAGACACCTTCACGTCGCGGAAGTCGCGGCGCTGCTTGAGCCGGTCGACGAGCTCCATCGTACGGGTCACGTCGACGGTGACCCACTCGGTCACGTGGGGCGTCCCGAACGCCGAGGAGACCATCGCCTGCGCCATCAGCTTGCGTACGCCCTTGACGGGTTCGCGGCGCTCCCGCTCCCCTCCGGTCGGTCGGGAGAGCGATTGCGCAGGGGTCGAGACCTCGGAGGTCTCCGCCGCGTTCTCGACGTCCTGGCGGGTGACGACTCCGTCGGGGCCGCTCGGGGTGAGGGCGCCCAGGTCGACACCGAGGTCCTTCGCGAGCTTGCGCACCGGCGGCTTGGCAAGCGCCCGCGCCGCCACGGGCTCGGGTGCGGACCCGGCGCCGATCGGGATGGCGACCTCGTCGGGCTCGACCACGTCGTGGAGGCGGGCTCCGCCGCCCGGCGTGAAGGCGTCCTGCACCGCCAGGTGGGCGTTCTCCTCCCCCACTCCGGCGGGGATCGCGCGGTGCTTGCGGGCCCGGCGGGTCGAGGAACCCTCGCGCGGGCCGTAGCCCACCAGCGTCGGGTTGCCCTCCGGGGGGACGTTGGTGTCGATGGGCTCGCCGGAAACGGGGGTCTCGACACGCTCACCGGCGGTCTGTGCTCGACCACCGGACGGCTTCGGCCCACCCTCGGGGAGCGCCTCACCCGGCTCACCGATGGCGATGATGGGCGTGCCGACGGGGACGGTCTCCCCTTCCGGCACCAGCAACCCGGCGATCACGCCGGCGTAGGGCGACGGCAGCTCGACCAGCGACTTCGCGGTCTCGATCTCGACGACGATGTCGTTGACGGCGATGGTGTCACCCACCTTCACCCGCCACGAGACGATCTCCGCCTCGGTGAGACCTTCCCCGACATCCGGCAGCTTGTACTCGTGCATCTCAGAACTCCAGGGAGCGGTCGACCGCGTCGAGGATGCGGTCGAGATCGGGAAGGTAGGACTCCTCGATGCGCGAAGGTGGGTACGGCGTGTCGAACGCTCCGACCCGCAGCACCGGCGCCTCGAGGTGGAAGAAGCACTGCTCGGTGATCCGTGCGGACACCTCCGCACCCATCCCGAGGTTGACGTGCGCCTCGTGGGTCACCACGGCGCGACCGGTGCGGCGTACCGATTCGAACACCGGACCCATGTCCAGCGGCGAGAGGGTGCGCAGGTCGATCACCTCGATGGAGGTGCCCTCCTCGGCGGCGGCCTCGGCTGCCTTGAGGGCCGTTCTCACCATGGGCCCGTAGGAGAGCAGGGTGAGGTCGCTGCCCGGTCGCACCACCCGTGAGGAGTGCAGCGGGGCCGGGGTGGCGGACACGTCCAGCTCGGCCTTGTCGGCGTGGTACTGACGCTTCGGCTCCAGGAAGATCACCGGGTCGTTGCTGGCGATGGCCTGCTGGATCATCCAGTAGCCGTCGACCGGGTTGGAGCAGGCGACCACCTTCAGCCCCGGCGTGTGCGCGAACTGGGCCTCGGGGCTCTCGCTGTGGTGCTCGACCGCGCCGATACCCCCGCCGAACGGGATCCGGATGACCATCGGCATCGGCGAGCGGCCCTGGCTGCGAAAGTACATCTTCGCGACCTGGCAGACGATCTGGTCGTAGGCGGGGTAGACGAACCCGTCGAACTGGATCTCCACGACCGGCCGGTAGCCGCGAAGCGCCATGCCGACCGCAGTGCCGACGATCCCGGACTCGGCGAGCGGTGAGTCGACGACGCGGTCCTCACCGAAGTCCTTCTGCAGCCCGTCGGTGATCCGGAAGACTCCACCGAGCTTGCCGATGTCCTCGCCCATGAGCAGGACCTTGGAGTCCTCCTCCATCGCCTTGCGCAGACCCGCGTTGAGGGCCTTGGCCAACGTCACCTTGGTCATCGCGCCGCCACCTCCGCGTCCTCGAAGCTGTCGAGGTAGGCCGCATAGCCCTCGCGTTGCTCGATCAGCTCCTGCGGGGTCTCGGCGTAGACGTGGTCGAAGAGGCTGATCGGCGAGGGGTCTGCCAGGGCCTTGCAGCCTTCGCGCAGGTGTACACCGAGCGCGTCGGCCTCGGCCTTCACCTCGCCGAGGAAGGATGCGTCGGCGAGGCCGTTGCGGGTGAGGTAGGCCTCGACGCGAGCAATGGGGTCGCGCAGCTTCCACCGCTCCACGTCGTCGGAATGCCGGTAGCGGGTCGGGTCGTCGGTGGTCGTGTGGGCGCCCATCCGGTAGGTGAACGCCTCCACGAGCGTGGGGCCCTGGCCGTCGCGGGCTTGCTGGAGCGCCGCCTGCGTCACGGCGTACGACGCGAGCACGTCGTTGCCGTCGACCCGGACGCCCGGGAAGCCGAAACCGCGCGCCCGCTGGTAGAGGGGGATCCGGGTCTGCCGCTCCGTGGGCTCCGAGATCGCCCACTGGTTGTTCTGGCAGAAGAAGACCACGGGCGCGTTGTAGGACGCGGCAAAGATGAAGGCCTCGTTGACGTCGCCCTGGGAAGACGCTCCGTCACCGAAGTGGGCGACCACGGCGGTGTCGCGGTCGGGGTCGCCGGTGCCGACAGCGCCGTCGCGCTGCACGGCCATGGCGTAGCCGGTCGCGTGGAGGGTCTGGGCGCCGATGACGATCGTGTAGAGGCCGAAGTTGTTCGCGCCCGGGTCCCAGCCGCCCTGGTCGACCCCGCGGAACAGCCCCAGGAGCAGCAGGGGGTCGACGCCGCGGCACCAGGCGACGCCGTGCTCGCGGTAGGTCGGGAAGACGTAGTCCTGGGGGCGCAGGGCCCGGCCGGCGCCGATCTGAGCGGCTTCCTGGCCGAGGAGCTGGGCCCAGATGCCGAGCTCCCCGTGGCGCTGCAGGGCGGTGGCCTCGACGTCGATGCGACGGGTCAGCACCATGTCCCGGTAGAAGCCACGGATCATCTCCGCCTCGTCCTCGGCGCTCATCCCCACGCCGAAGGCATAGTCGGGATGCTCCACCCGCTCGCCCTCGGGGGTCAGGAGCTGTACTTGCGCCTGGTCGGACGCCACGCCTGCATGGGCTACCTCGTGATGGGTCACCTGCGCTCCTTCGTGTCACCGGCTCACGGGGTCTCCGTTGCCGCGGTCGGGGCCGACCCGGACTCCGCGGGGGTGGTGCGGAGCGACTCGACCCGTCGTCGTGATGGGGCACGACGGCGTGGGGTCCACCACTGCCCAAGGCACGTGACCGGCACCACACCGCGTGATCCCACGGTACCGGGGGGCCGGGACCGGTCGCCAACCGGCCGGTCTCGGGTCGGACATTTCCAAAGGAATCCTTGCAAAGGTATGTTTGCAAAGGTATCTTTGGCTTTATGGAACCCACCATCGTCACCCCGGACGCCACCGGCCTGAAGGCCCTGGCCCACCCCGTCCGGCTCAAGATCCTCGGGCTGCTGCGAGTCGAGGGGCCCGCCACAGCCACTTCGCTCGCCGACCGCCTCGGCCTCAACACCGGGGCCACGTCGTACCACCTGCGCCAGCTCGCCCAGCACGGCTTCATCGTTGAGGACGAGTCCCGAGGCAGCCGCCGTGAGCGCTGGTGGGGCGCCGCCCACCAGGCCACCCGTATCAACCCGGCAGGCAGCGGCGCCGAGGGCGAGCGCGACGCCCAGGACGCGTTCACTCAGGCGGTGGCCGTGATGTACGCCGAGCAGCTCCAGCGCGCGGTGGACGAGCGCTCCTCACTGCCCGACGAGTGGCGGGAGTCCTCCACCCTCAATGACTGGATCCTGCGACTCTCCCCCACCAAGGCCAAGGCACTCGTCGATGCCCTCGAGGCCGTCATCTTGTCGGCGCCCGAGGACGACGACGCCGAGACCGAGCTGGTCGTCCAGCTCCAGACCTTCCCCCGTCCCGGCACGCTCACCCACGGAGGCCGACCATGACCCGCAAGACCCCCCTCTACGGCTGGCTCGCCTCCGAGGCGATCTCGCTCACCGGCACTCGCGTCTCGATGATCGCCCTCCCGTGGTTCGTGCTCACGACCACGGGGAGCGCCACGCTGACCGGCCTGGTCGCCTTCGCCGAGATGCTGCCGATGGTGTTGCTCAAGGTGTTCGGCGGTCCCCTCATCGACCGGATCGGCGCGCGCCGGATCAGCATCGCCTGCGACCTGCTCAGCGTGCTGGCCGTGGGCGCGATCCCGATGCTGCACCTGCTGGACGCCCTGAACCTCCCGGTGTTCCTCGGTCTGGTCGCCGTCGCCGGCGCCCTCCGCGGCCCGGGCGACGCAGCGAAGCGCGCGATGGTGCCGGCGCTCGTGGAGAGCGCCGGCGTGCCGATGGGTCGGGCCACCGGACTGTCGTCGTCGGTGGAGCGCACCGCATCGATGCTCGGTGCCGCCGTGGCCGGTGGGCTCGTCGCGGTCATCGGCCCCGCCAACGCCTTGGTGGTCGACGCGGCCAGCTTCCTGCTCTCCGCTGCGGTCCTGGCCTGGACGACGCGGGGCCTGGCCCGGCCGGTCGTGGACGCTCAGGGCAGCCCGGGAACCCCGGCCCAGGCGCCGGCCGGCTACCTCGCCCAGCTGCGCGAGGGGTGGCGCTTCCTGCGCGGCGACCGGCTGCTGTTCGGGATCACGGTCATGGTGGCGCTGACCAACTTCCTGGACGTCGCCTGGGCGACGGTGCTCGTCCCCGTCTGGGCGCAGGAGTTCGGCGGCGGCGCCGCGGCGATCGGCCTGATGTTCGCGGTACTCAGCGGCGCCTCGGTCCTCGGTTCGATCTCGGCCGCGGCCTGGGAGGAGCGGCTGCCGAGGTTCACCGTCTACCTGGTCGCGTTCCTGATCACCGGGGTCCCCCGCTTCGCGATCCTGGGGTTCGACGTCCCGATGTGGAGCGTCCTGAGCGTCACCGCCGCCGCGGGCTTCGCCTCGGGCTTCATCAACCCGGTGCTCGGCGCGGTGACGTTCGAGAGGATCCCGGCGCCCCTCGTCGGTCGCGTCACCTCGCTGTCGGCGGCGATGTGCTTCGCCCTCATGCCGTTCGGCGGCATCGCCGGTGGCGTGCTGACCCAGGCGCTCGGGCTGACCGCGGCCATGCTCGTCGCGGGCGTGGCGTACCTGCTGGTCACGATGGTCCCGGCCATGGATCCGACGTGGCGGGAGCTCGACCGCCGGCCGGCACCACAGGGGTCGGCCACGGCAGATGCCACCGCGACACCGTCGCCGGCGGCCGGCTGAAACGTCGCTCAGCGGAAGGAGGCGGCGACTCGGACCAGCCGGTCGTTCGCCTCGGCCTCGCCGATCGTGACGCGCACGCCCTCTCCGGCGAACGGACGGACGACGACTCCGGCCTCCTCGGTGGCGGCCGCGAAGTCCGTGGCCCGCTCGCCGAGGGCGAACCACACGAAGTTGCCCTGCGGCTCGGGGACCGGCCAGCCCACGCCGGCCAGCCCGTCGACCACGCGACGGCGCTCGGTAGCCAGAGCCTCGACCCGGACGAGCAGCGCCGGCTCCTCTCCGAGGCTGGCGATCGCGGCCGCCTGGGCCACACCGGAGACACCGAAGGGCAGCGAGACGGCGCGCAGGGCGGAGGCGATCGGGCTCGGGGCGACGGCGTACCCGACGCGCAGGCCGGCCAGCCCGTAGGCCTTGGAGAAGGTCCGGGTGAGCACGACGTTCTCGTGGCGTCGGTAGGTCGCCACGCCATCGATCGCGTCGTCCATACGCACGAACTCGAGGTAGGCCTCGTCGACGACGACGAGCACGTGAGCAGGCACCGACTCGAGGAAGGCGTCGAGCTCGGCCTGGGTCACCGCGGGGCCGGTGGGGTTGTTGGGCGTACAGACCATGACGACCTTCGTCCGGTCGGTGATGGCCGCCGCCATCGCCGGGAGGTCGTGGCGGGCCTCCGCGTCGAGCGGCACCCGCACGGACGTCGCCGCCGCAGCCGCGACCGCGATCGGATAGGCCTCGAAGGACCGCCAGCCGTAGACGACCTCGTCACCGGGGTCGCAGAAGGCCTGGAGCAGCTGGTAGATCAGCGCCACCGAACCCGTCGCCACCGCCAGGTGGTCCGGTGGCACGCCGAGGCGCGCCGCAAGGGCGTCGGACAGGGCGCTGTTGCCCATGTCGGGGTAGCGGTTCATTTGAGCGCACGCCGCCCCCGCCGCGTCGAGCACTCCCGGCAGCGGTGGGTAGGGGTTCTCGTTGGACGACAGCTTGTAGGTCGTCCGGTCCGCCCGCGGCGTCGGCGGGCGGCCCGGCACGTACGCCGGGATCGCCAGCACCGTGCTTCTCGGGGTCGGAGCAGTCATGCCCAGCACCCTACGGCGACTGTGCCGGCGACAGTGCCGTGGATCCGAGCCACCTGGTGACTCGGATCCACGGCGCTGTCACGGAAGGATCACCTCGCCGCCGGGGACGATGGCCAGGTCGCGGCCCAGGCGCAGGTCCACCGGGTTGGTCAGGCACCGGATCGAGCCGCCGCCCTTGTGGAACTCCGAGACGTCGACGACGACCACCTCGAAGCCCCAGTCCTCGAGCTGCGATCGAACGCGGGCCGGGCAGGCCGGCATCACGATGCTGGAGCCGATCACGATGGAGTTGGCGCAGAAGGTGGTCAGCGCCTCCTCCTCGGTGAGGACGAGCGGCTCCGGTACGAGCTCCAGCAGTGCCGCCGCCGAGGCGTCGTCGAAGGCCGCTGGGCAGACGATCGCTCGCGTGGAGGAGAGCGGGCAGAACGCCAGGTCGAGGTGGTACATCCCCGGGTGGTCGAGGCGCAGGCCGCGGACCCGGATCCCCAGGTCCTTCGCGAGGTGCTTGAGCCCGAGCTCCTCGGTGCGCGGGCCGTAACCGACCAGGAGCGCGTCACCGAACGCGAACGCGTCGCCGGCCTCGAAGTGAGCACCGATGCCGTCGCGCCCGACGTATGAGGTGGTGAAGCCGTTGTCCAGGAACCACCGCTCGGCAGTGCCGGTCTCCATCCGGCGCTGCGGGTAGCGCATGTGGCTCAACACCACGTGCGGGTGCCCGTCCGGGCTCTCCACGCCGAGCCCGAGGTTCATCGCGTAGACCATGTCGGGCGCGTCCTCACGCTGGCCGATCACCTCGACGCGGCCGCCGAGCCGCTCGATGGTGGCGACGATCTCGTCCCACTGCTCTCGAGCGCGCCTGGGGTCGGGCTGGTCGGTCGGATCCATGAAGGGGTTGATCTGGTACTCGATCCGGAAAATGGCTCGGCTCGACCTTCACGTAGCGGTAGCCCCATTCCAAGACAGCACCCATTGATCCGCCTCCCTTCAGCCCGGCCGTCGCTCGACGACCTCCCAGATTGCCAGATTGCCAGATTGTCGGACAATCTGCAGCCGATTGTGAGGATTCCTGGCCCCGCGCGCAAGTCCACGACCGACCCCGGCCCGCCACCGAGCCCGGTTGAGGGGACAATGGGGCCGTGAACGACGCCGCGGACTCCCCCTTCGAAGGGCTCAGCGTCACCCATTCCTCCACCGTCGACCGGGTGGCCGAAGAGCTTCGCCGAGCGGTCTTCGAGGGCGAGCTCGAGGCCGGGACGCCGCTGCGCGAGGTCGCCATCGCCGAGTCACTGGGGGTCGCCCGGTCCACGGTGCGTGAAGCCCTGGGGTTCCTGGTCGCGGAGGGCATCGCGACCCGTGAGCCCAACCGCGGGGTCACGGTCACCTCCCCGGACCGCGAGGCGATCGCCGACGTGGTCCGGGCGCGGGGGGTGCTCGAGCTCGCCGGGGTACGCCGCTGGCACCTGGCCGCCGACGAGGAGCGCGAGTGCGTGTCCACCGCTCTCGACGAGTACGCCGCCGCAGTCGACGCGGGCGGTTCCTACCAGGAGCTCAACGAACGCCACCTGGCGCTGCACCTCGCCCTGGTCGGGCTCACCGGCTCACCGCGGCTGGTCGCGATGGCCGCCCAGCTGATCGCCGAGCTCAAGGTGGCCTTGGCCCAGATCGACCGCGACCGCCGCAACGCACACGACCAGGCCGGGTCGCACACGCGGCTGCTGCGCCTGCTCGAGAGCGGCGACATCGACGCCGCCGTGGCGGATCTCGAGGTGCACCTCGACGACGCCGAGGTCGCCATCCTCGGCGCCCTCCGCTAACCCCTCACGGCGGTCGAGCCCGACCGGGTGGTGCCGCGCAGCAGCCGGGTCGAGCCCCGATCAGCCAGCGGGCCGGTCGCCGAACTGGTCGATCAGGATCGGGTTGCCATCGGGGTCGATCAGCGTGATGTGGGCTGGACCGGTCCCGTCGGGGTCGGTGGGCTCCTGGACGCTCAGGCCGGCCTCCTGCAGACGGGCCTGGATCTCCCGGACATCGGTGAAGGTCTCCCCGCTGCCGATGGCCCCGTCGGCGGCCAGGGTGAGGCCGGGATTGAAGGTCAGGATGTTGCGGTCGAACATAGCGTGGAAGAGCCCGATCACGGCCGTGCCGTTGACCATGACCAGGTAGTTCTGGTCGGGCGCCCCGCCGGTCACCTCGAAACCCAGCCGTTCGTAGAACTCCTGCGAGCGGTGCAGGTCTGCCACCGTCAGGCTGATCGAGAATGTCCCTAGGTCGAGCGTGCCAGGCATGGTGCCCCCTCGTGTCCGGTCCGATCCGCCGGACCCTAGCAACCACGGCGGCGGTCGTGAAGGCTGCGCAGCGGCCGCATCGACACCCTCCCCCTAGGATCGACGCGTGAGACTCGTGATCTGGCTGCTGACCAACGCGCTGGCCGTGGCGGTCGCGGCCTGGCTGGTTCCGGGCATCTCCGTCGACGGGCCCAGTTCCGGGTCGGCCGAGCTGCAGGAGAAGGCGATCCCCGTGCTGGTGGTCGGGCTGATCCTGGGCCTGGTGTCGGCGTTCGTGAAGCCCCTGGTGAAGCTGCTGTCCCTGCCGGTGATCATTGTGACTGTTGGCCTGTTCCTGCTGGTGATCAACGCCTTGATGCTGCTGCTGACCGAGTGGATCGGCGAGCAGTTCGACATCGGGTTCCACGTCGACGGGTTCTGGGCGGCACTGTTCGGCTCCATCGTGATCACCCTGGTGACCGGCCTCATCAACGTCGCGGTCGACGACTGACGCCCCCGCTGCCGCCCGTGATCTCGCTGCCCCCCGCCCGCCGGCCCGACCGGTACCGGATCACCGTGGTCTGCTCCGGCAACATCTGTCGCTCCCCCACCGCCGACGTCGTGCTGAACCAGCTGGTGGTGCGTGCCGGTCTCGAGGACCGCGTGCACGTTGACAGCTGCGGTCTCGGCGGCTGGCACGTCGGCGACGGGATGGACCGCCGTTCGGCGGCCCACCTGGCCGAGGCCGGCTACGACCCGAGCGGCCACGCGGCGCGACAGATCCCTCGCACCTGGTGGGACAGCTACGACCTGGCGCTGGCGATGGATGGCGGGCACCTGCGCGACCTGCGCGCCCAGCTACCCGCGGCCGGCCGGCACGACGATGCCGACCTGGCGGCCCGGGTGCGACTCTTCGGGGACTTCGACCCCGTGGACCCCGGCCGCGAGATCTCCGACCCGTACTACGGTGGCCCCGAGGGATTCGAGGAGGTGCTCGCCGTGGTCGAACGCACCAGCGTCGCCCTCGTCGCGGCGCTCACGCGGGAGATCGGGGCGCCATGACCCGGCAGCCCGTCGTCGCCAAACGCGCCGAGTCGCTCCTCGGCGCGACCGTCATAGCCACGGCCCCCATCGCCGGCGGAGACATCGCGACCGCCACCAAGCTGCGCCTGTCCGACGGGCGCACCGCGCTGATGAAGACCCACCCGCACACGCCGCCCGGGTTCTTCGAGGCGGAGGTCCGCGGGCTGCGCTGGCTGGCGCAGGCCGACGGCGTGGCGGTACCGGAGGTGCTCGGTGCCGACGACGAGTGCGTGATCCTGCACTGGGTCGAGCCTGGCAAACCCAGCCCTGACGCCGCCGCCGGCTTCGGACAGGCGCTGGCGGCCACCCACCGTGCGGGCGCCGCGGCGTACGGCGCCGAGGTGGACGGGTTCATCGGCCGGCTGCCCCTGCCCAACACGACCGCACCGACCTGGGCGGAGTTCTACGCCACCCGACGGGTGCTGCCCTACCTCAAGCTCGGTCGCGACCGCGGCGCCGTCACCGAGGAACAGGCGACGACGGTCGAGGCGACGCTGCCCAAGCTGTCCGAACTCGTGCCGGAGGAGCCTCCGGCCCGCCTGCACGGCGACCTCTGGAACGGCAATGTCCTCTGGAGCAACGACGGCCGCGTCTGGGTGATCGATCCCGCGGCCCACGGTGGCCACCGGGAGACAGACTTGGCGATGCTCGCCCTGTTCGGGATGCCGCATCTGGCGCGCGCCCTCGACGCCTACGACGACACCGCCCCCCTCGCCGAGGGCTGGCAGGACCGAGTCGGGTTGCACCAGCTCTTCCCGCTGCTCGTGCACGCCTGCCACTTCGGCGGCGGGTACGGCGCCCGCGCGGCGGAGGTCGCAGGACGTTTCGTCTGACCTGAGGCGACCTTCATCGGAGCCCCCCTGCTCTCAGGACAGGCTCAGGGATCGGTGGCACAGTTGGCCCGTGATCGCGCCGAACCCCGTCCCCGCCACGAAGCCGCGGGTGCTCGTCGTCGACGACGACAAGGCCGTCCGCGAGTCGCTGCGTCGGTCGCTGGAGTTCAACGGCTACGACGTGGCCCTGGCTGTCGACGGGGCCGATGCGCTGGCCGGGTTGGGCGGCCACGCGCCGGACGTGGTCGTGATGGACGTGATGATGCCGCGGCTGGACGGGATCGAGACGACCCGCGCGCTGCGCTCGGCGGGAAACGACGTCCCCATCCTGGTGCTGACCGCCCGCGACGCCGTCGGCGACCGGGTCGAGGGGCTCGACGCGGGCGCGGACGACTACCTGACCAAGCCCTTCGCACTCGAGGAGCTGCTGGCCCGGCTCCGCGCGCTGCTGCGGCGGGTCGTACCCGCCGAGGGTGACGACGACGAGGTGCTGCGCTTCGCGGACCTGTCGATGAACCTCGCCACCCGGGACGTCAGGCGCGGTCCCCGCAGCATGGAGCTGACACGCACCGAGTTCACGCTGCTCGAGATGTTCCTACGCCGGCCCCGGCGGGTGCTGGAGCGCTCGTTCATCCTCGACGAGGTGTGGGGCTACGACTTCCCGACCACCGCCAACTCCCTCGAGGTCTATGTCGGCTACCTGCGCCGCAAGACCGAGGCCGAGGGTGAGCCGCGACTGATCCACACCGTGCGTGGTGTCGGCTACGTGCTCAAGGAGTCGTGAGCAGGCCCGGGCCGGCGACGCCGGCCACGTCCAGGTGGGAGATCAAGCGCTGGCACTACCGTCGTTCGCTGGCCTCCCGGGTCGCGCTGCTGACCACGATCGCGGTGGGGGTCGCGCTGGCCGCCGTCTCGCTGATCACCTTCGTCACCGTCCGGATGCAGATGCAGGTCGCCCTCGACGACTCGCTGCTCGACCGGGCGCACAAGGCGGCGGCCTCGCCGACGCTGTCGGACATCACCGCGAGCCTCGAACTGCCGTCCTGGATGCTCGGCGCCGCAGACGTGCGGATCATCTTCATCACCGCCAACGGCCAGGCCCGCTCGTTCGACCGCGGGCCGACGCTGCGGCTGGGGGCGCCCGAGCTCGCCGTGGCGGCTGGCCAGCAGGCGGACTCCGTGCGGACCGTGGTCGCCGACGGGGTCAACTACCGCGTGGTCGCCGTACCCACCGAGAAGGGTCAGGCGCTGGTGGTGGCCCAGCCGCTGACCTCGCAGGAGCGCACCCTGCGCCGCCTCAGCGCCGCGTTGATCGTGGCGGCGGGACTCGGCGTGCTCGCCGCGGCGCTCGCCGGCTGGGCGGTCGCACGCAACGGGCTGCGACCGGTGCGCCACCTCACCAACGACGTCGAGCGGATCGCCCGGACGGAGGACCTCGCACCACTTCCGGTCGAGGGGCATGACGAGGTCGCCCGGCTCGCGACGGCGTTCAACCATGTGCTGTTGGCCCTCTCGGCCTCGCAGGAACGACAACGCAGGCTCGTCGCCGACGCAGGCCACGAGCTGAGAACTCCGCTGACCTCACTGCGCACGAACGTCGACCTGCTGCTGCAGTCCGACCGCACCGGCGGTCTGCCGCCGGAGGCCCGCGCCGAGCTGCTCTCCGACGTACGCGCTCAGATCGAGGAGCTGACCACGCTCATCGGGGACCTGATGGAGCTCGCCCGAGACGACCCGAACCCGGAGTCGATCGAGCAGCTCGAGCTCAGCGAGGTGGCCGGCCACGCCCTGGCGCGGGTACGCCGCCGCGCCCCCGGCATCACCTTCGCCGTGGAGACGGCACCCTGGTGGCTGGAGGGGGACCCAGCGGCGCTGGAGCGGGCCGTGACCAACCTCCTCGACAACGCCGTGAAGTGGAGCCCTCCGAGCGGCACCATCACGATGCGGCTGAGCCGCGGCACCCTCACGGTCGACGACCAGGGCCCGGGCATCAACCCCGCCGACCTGCCCCACGTCTTCGAGCGGTTCTACCGCGCCGATGAGTCGCGGACGATGACCGGTTCCGGGCTGGGTCTGGCGATCGTGCGCCAGGTGGCCGACCGGCACGGTGGGTCCGCCGAGGCGGGCGCCGCCCCGGGGGGTGGGGCCAGACTCACGTTGCGGGTGCCCGGACACCCGGTGCAGCAGGCGCCGGCGCTCGACGAAGAGACGGCTACCGATCGCACACGCGCAACAGGCGTTCTGCCTTCCAGTGTGACTCGTCGTACTCCTCGCCGACGTCCGAGCGCACCGTGATCCCGCCGCCGGTGCCGAGCCGCCAGACGCCGTCGCCGGAGGTCATCAGGCTGCGGATCACGACGCCGAGGTCAGCCCGCCCATCGGCGGCCACCCAGCCGAAAGCCCCCGAGTAGGCGCCGCGGGGCGTGTCTTCCACGGCGTCGATGATCTGCATGGTGCGCAGCTTCGGGGCTCCGGTCATCGACCCGGCGGGGAACAGCTCGCGCAGCGCCGACACCGTGGTGACGTCGTCGCGCAGGTGGCCGCGCACCGTCGAGACGAGCTGGTGGACCGACGGATAGGACTCGACCTCCATCAGCGCAGACACCGAGACGGTGCCCGGGTCGCAGACCATCGAGACATCGTTGCGCAGCAGGTCGACGATCATCAGGTTCTCGCTGCGGAACTTGGGGTCGGCGGCGAGCCGCACGGCGAGCTCGGCGTCCTCCTCCGGTGTCGCGCCACGCGGGGTGGTGCCCTTGATCGGCTTGGTCTCCAGCCAGCGGTCCTCGGTGACCAGCGCATAGCGCTCGGGAGAGGAGCTGAGCAGCCAGGCCCGCGCGCCCGGCACGTCGTGCTGGAGGAAGCCGGCGTAGGGCGCGGGGTTGAGCTCACGCAATCTGAGGTAGGCCTCGGCGGGCGCGAGGTCCACCTCGGTGTCGAGCCGGTAGGTGAGGTTGACCTCATAGGAGTTCCCGGCCCGCAGCTCCTCCTGGACCTCGGCGAACGCGTGGTTGTAGGACGCCGGCACCTCGTGGTGCGCCCGATGGTCCAACGGGCGGACGGCGGCCTCGGTGTCGGGACGGGCCTCGTGGTCGAAGAACCGCAGGTCGCGGGCGCGCATCCACACCGCGTCGGGCATCGTCGGATCGGAGCGGGCGGGCAGGTCAGGGCGGGCGGCGTACCCGAAACAACCGGACCACTGCGCGCCCGTCGGGCCGCTGGCCAGTTCTGCCTCCAGGACCGCGAAGATGTCGTCGCCGACGATCTCGCGGTGCCGGTCCGCGTGGCGGGTGACTTCGCGTGCGGTGGCGTCATAGGTCAGCGAGACGTCGTCGTCGCCGAGCCAGCCGATCATCGAGCGCCGCCCGGACCACTCGCGGCCGCCGCCGCCGTCGAGCCAGAAGCAGCGGGGGTGGGCGGCCGCCACCTCGAGGAAGTACGCCGCGGCGTCGCTCACGGCTTCCCCAGGAAGGTAGCGATCATCCGGGCACCGTGCTCGGAGAGCACCGACTCGGGGTGGAACTGCACCCCTTCGAGCGGCAGGTCGCGGTGCCGCACCCCCATCAGCACCCAGGGGCGCTCGTCGTCGGCGTCGGGGCAGGCGGCCGTCGACTCCAGGCAGTCGGGCAGCTCGACGGCCCGAAGCGAGTGGTAGCGCACCGCGCGGAAGTGCTGCGGCAGCCCCGCAAAGACCCCCTCGCCGTCGTGGCTGATCCGGGTCACCTCGCCGTGCGCCGGCAGACCCCGGTCGACGCTCCCGCCGTACGCCGTCACCAGGCCCTGCATGCCCAGACAGACGCCGAACACCGGCCGGGTGGCGGCCCGCAGCACCTCCGCGCCGACGGCGAAGTCGGCATGGTCGCTCGGGTGGCCGGGGCCCGGCGAGAGGATCACGTGGGAGTGTGCCAGCACCGCGTCGGGCTCGGTCTCGTCGTGCTGCACGACCGCGGGAAGCACCCCGGTGACCTGCGCGACCAGGTGCACCAGGTTCCAGGTGTAGGAGTCGTGATGGTCCACGACCACGACGTCGGGCGCGGCCACCGGCGCAGACTATCGGTGGGGGTGGCGCGCCTGTTCCTTTGTCTCCCGAGATGTTTCGTGTCCCACACTTGGACCGAGGTGACAAGTGACCGTTGGCGCTGAGGGGGTTCCTGGCGAGGTCGTGGTCAAGCTGGTCGGTGGGGCGGGCTGATATCCGCCGCGGCAGCCGAGCGCTGCGAGCGACTGAAGCATCGCTGCCGGGAGCAGGCGGGGTCTGGTTGGCCACTCCACCGATCGGGTCGTCTCACCCCGAGATCCGGTCGTCGGCGCCGCACCGGTCCAAACAATTCCGATTCGGGGACGGGCCTGACTGCTTGCTAACCTGCCCGGGCCTAGAAGAAGGGGAGGCGATGACGCGCCCAGGATCGAGCCGCGCGGTCGCCGTTCCAGGGATCGGCTTCCGCGGTGACGTGCAGGGCCTCAGGGCCGTCGCCGTGCTGACCGTCATCGCAGGTCACGCCGGCGTGCCATTCCTGCCCGGCGGGTTCGTCGGGGTCGACGTCTTCTTCGTGATCTCCGGCTTCCTCATCTCCCAGCTGCTCTTCCGCGAGGTCGACCGCGACGGCCAGGTGTCACTGGGGGACTTCTACGCCCGCCGCGCCCGGCGGATCTTGCCGGCCGCCACGCTTGTCACGCTTGTCACACTGGTCGCCAGCACGGTCCTTATCGGCGCGATCGACGCCCTCGAGGTGATCGAGGATGCGCTGTGGACGACGTTCTTCGCAGCGAATGTCCGCTTCGCGTCGGTCGGCACCGACTACTTCGCCCAGGATCAGATCGCCTCGCCGTTGCAGCACTACTGGTCGCTGGCCGTCGAGGAGCAGTTCTACGTCGTCTGGCCGCTCATCCTCATCGGCTGCGTGCTGCTGGCTCGTCGACGCGGCGCCCGGGGCACCCGGGTGGCTGAGCGGGCCGCGCTCCCACGGCTCATGGTCTTCTGGGTGCTGGCCGGGATCGGCATCGTCTCACTGTTCTACGGCGTGGTGTTGACAGAGACCAACCGGACGGCGGCGTACTTCTCGACCCCGGCGCGCGCCTGGGAACTGGCGATCGGCGCGCTCGCCGCGCTGGTGGCCAAGTCCGTCGCGCAGCGTGCGGCAGCGCCGGTGCGCGCAGCCCTGAGTGCTGCGGGCCTGCTAGCGATCCTGCTGGCCTGCCTGTTCTACGGCGAGGAGACCTCCTTCCCGGGCACCGCTGCGCTGCTCCCGGTGCTCGGCTCGGCCGCCGTCCTGGTCGCCGGCGCGGGCGACCACCAGCGCGAGCCGTGGCCGATCCGCGCCCTTGCCCTACGCCCCCTGCAGCGGGTCGGTGACTGGTCATACTCCCTTTACCTGTGGCACTGGCCGCTGCTGCTGATCCCCTACCTGCGCACCGGAACCGAGCTCAGGGGTCTCAGGGCCGCCCTGGCCGTGGCCGGGGCGTTCGTGCTGGCGGCTCTCACCTATCGCTACGTCGAGACCCCTTTGCGCAGCGCCTGGCGGCTGCCAAGGCCGCGAGCGCTGGGGCTCTATCCCCTCTCGGTCGGGGTGATGGTGTTGGCATCGGTCGGCGCCCACGTCTACGCCCAGGACAACCTCGACCGGCGACGGGCCGCGATCACCATCGGCAACTCCGGGCTCGAACAGGCCGGGGTGAAGGTGAGCAAGAACGACACCATCGCCCTGGTGCAGGCCTCCGTGCAGGCCGCTCGCAATCACCATCCGCTGCCCTCGGTCCTGCGACCAGCGCTGGCCACGCTCCGCGACGACGTACCGTCCGTCGGGGCCTGCGACTACAGCGTCGATGACGTTCGCACGCTGTGCCCCGAGGGTGACCCTGACGCCGACAAGGTGATCGCCGTGCTCGGCAACTCCCACGGCCGGATGTGGATCCCGGCCTTCGAGCGGATCGCCGACAACGCCGGCTACCGGACCTACTACTTCGTCAAGCCCAACTGCACGGCGGCCGACCTGCTGATCAGCGACCTCGACAACAACAATGCGCCCTGGCAGGCGTGCTCGGACTTCCGGGAGTGGGCGTTTTCGCAGATCGAGCGGCTGCACCCCGACCTCGCGGTCGTCTCCACCAGCGGCCCCAACCCGGTCATCTACACCGACGACGGTCGCGAGCTGCGCCAGAAGGATCCCGACCGGCTGACGGTGGCCCAGGAGGGCTTCGAGGCCACGTTCACGCGCCTGGAGCCGCTGGCCGACCGGGTGGTTCTGCTGCGCGACGTACCCAAGAACGAGGACGACCCCGGCACCTGTCTCACCACCGGCGAGGTTGACCTCGGCACGTGCGTGTTCATCCCGCTGCCGGCTCAGGAGGACAACGCGGACGCATCGGTGGCCGCGGCCGAGGAGACCGGCACCGAATACGTCAACCCGACCCCGTGGATCTGCTGGCAGGACGAATGCCCGGCCGTGATCGGCGACATCGTCACCTACCGGGACCGGGGCCATCTCACCACCGTCTACGCGGCCGAGCTCGCCGACGACCTCGGCCGCAAACTCGGTATCTGGGTTGACTGAACCACCCACCGCCCCTGCACCAGCGGCGGCCGATGGCGCGTCGCCCGTGGCAGGGCGGGCTGCAGCTCGGCCGTGGAGGACTACCAGCTCCAGCGACGGATCGCGGTGATGGTTCGGGGCCGCGCCTCAGATCCAGCGGTCGAACCAGATCCGGTCGAGCCATTCGGAGTGGGTGAGCAGGCCGTCGGTCCAGATCGGCCAGAACCACGCGAAGTTCTCCAGCACGGGCACGAAGAACGACCTGGCCACACTTGGGCCGACGACACGCCGCCCCGACGGCGGCAGAGTGAGCACGGCGTAGAAGAGGAAGAACGGGCGGTCGTCGTACTGCAGCCAGGGCAGCCAGGTGGACGCGACGCCCACCGCCACCCTCAACCGCTGACCGGTGCGAGCACCACCCGCGCCAGGCGCGCCCGGTCAGGTGGCCGAGGCCCACGGCGACGACTATCGGGACGACGTACGCCGGGTCCACGACCTTGACCACCCAGAAGACGACCGGGGCGGACGGTTGCACACCGTCCCTGCACCTCCGCTCACGACCCCTGCGAACGCCGGAGCGGTCGGATGACGTACCGAGGCACGGAAGGCTCAACGCCGGGCCAGCGCTGCCACTCGTTGGACGTCGTCGGGTCCGTCGAGATCGGGCAGCGCGAGGAAGACCGTGCGCACGCCGGCGCCCAGGAGGCGCTCGTGCCGCTCGCGGTGAGACGTGACGTCGCCGGCGTGGTGGCGGGCCGCGAAGTCGGCTGCCTTGGTGCGGCCGCGCAGCCGCTCGACCCGCGCCCAGGTGTCATCCCTGTCGGAGCCGACGACCGCGACGTCCAGGACGGTGACGTCGACCTCGTCGTGGGGCCGGCCCAGGTCGTCGCAGTGCCGCCGAAGCACGGCGGTCTTGTGCCGGACGGTCTCGAGATCCGCCCGCACGTTGCAGGCATCGCCCCACCGCGCGGCGATCCGCAACGTACGGCGCTCCCCGCCACCGCCGATGACCAGCGGCAGCCGGCCCAGGGGCCTCGGGTAGCAGGTGGTCTCGGGCAGCGTGACCTGCTCGCCGTCGTACGCCTTGGTGCCCGGCGCCCACAGGGCCTTCAGCGTCTCGGCGGCGACCGCGAGGTTGTCGAGTCGACCCGGTGTCGCCGGGAACTCCATTCCGTACGCCGCATGCTCGCGACCCCACCAACCGGCGCCGAGCCCGCAGAAGGCCCGGCCACCGCTGAGCACGTCGAGCGTCGCGGCCGCCTTCGCGATGATGCCGGGCGCGCGGAAGGTGGCCGGCGTGCAGAGGGTGCCGAGCTCGAGGTCGGTGCCCAGCGCCGCCAGGGCACCGAGGGTCACCCACGGCTCCGGGATCGGGTCCCAAGCCCGCCCGACCTGCGGGATCTGGATGAGGTGGTCCATCAGGGCGATGCCGGCAAAGCCCGCTTCTGAGGCCGCCAGGGCGATCCTTCGGAGCCAGTCGAGCGGGTCCTCGTCCCACGGGAAGCGCCCGACCTGGAGCATCACCCGCGGACCGGCCGCCACCGGATTCGCGGCCGGGGCCGCCCTGTCCCCCAGGACCCTGGGTTCGTCGGAGCTGACGACGTGGAGCCCCCAGCCCTCTCGCACGAGCTCCGCGCGGACCTCGCCCATGCGGCGCAGCTGAGTCGTGAGCACGCCGGCCGGCACCGGGCGGTCGCGGGTGCCGTTGCGTGTTCGACACACCGCGGCCGGCGTGTCGAACACGACCGCCACCGTGGGGAGCCCGTGGGTGCGTGCGAGCGCGGCCCAGGCGTCCCGGCGATCCGGGTCCAGACCGAGGGTGTCGATCACGACGGTCAGTCCGCGCCTGGTTCGGCCCTCGACGATCTGGTCGAGCAGCGAGAAGGCGTCATCGGACGCGTCGAGATCGGCGGTGCCGCTGCCGACCACCGCGCGGAGTGCGTCGGAGGAGACCACCTCGACGGCGCGGTAGCGAGCCGCGGCCCACGTCGACTTCCCGGAGCCCGCGGCACCCACCAGCAGCACCAGAGCCGGGTCGGGAAACTGCACCCCCGCAGTCTCGCACCGTGGGTTTCCTGCTGGTGCTGCGTCCGCGGTGGTGTACTTGCTGCAGGAGTCTCAGGCCATTCAAAGGGCGACTGCCGATGGCACACACCGATGCGGTTCCGCAACGACGCACGGTCAACTACCCGTGGGTGGCCTTCGGCGCCTGCCTGACGCTGCTGCTCGGTTGGGGGGCCAACGCGGCGCTCGCGTTCGTCACCGACTGGTCGGGCTCGCTGGCGTGGCTGGCCGTTCCGGCGGCAACGGTGCTGGTCACAGTGATGACCGCGATCACGACCGCCCACGTCAAGAGCTACGAGCCGCAGCCGGGTCCCGTCGTACCTGGCGCCGCAGCCGACCGGGCAGGAACCAGATCACGCCCGTTCCCCTTCGTTGTCTCCGCCATCCTCGTCGCTGTGTTCGTGGGCGTGCTCGGTTTGGGTCTCACCCTCGGCGTACGGTTCGCGTTCGGCTGGGTCACCGGAGACGAGCCCGGAGTCGACCGACTCGTGGCGCCGACCACGCAGACTGAGCAAGGACTCACGATCACCGTCGAGTCGCTCGAACAGACCCGCCACTTCACGCGCGTGACAGCCGTGGCCACCAACCGCGTGGGCAACCCCATCCGGCTCAACCTCTTCGGGAATGTGATTCTCCAGGGCCGCAACGGGTCGACGCTCGAGGCGGATTCCTTTCGCAGCGACTGGGTGGAGGAGCTGCCACCGGGGGCCACTCAACGGGGAGTCATCGTGTTTTCCGGGCACCTTCCTACCGAGGTCAGGTTCGCGCGGTTGAGCTTCTCCACCGTGTGGGAGCAGGGCTTCGACGGACCCCGCAGCATCGCCGTGACCGGCTTGCGGCTGCGCCCCCAGATGAATAGCGGTGAGCATCCGCTGGCCACCCGGCCTCCGGACTCGGACCTCACCCCGCCGAGGACTGCACCCTGGCCAGGCCGTCCAGGAGCAGGTCGAGGGTGAACTCGAACTCGTTCTGACTGTCGCACCAGCCCAACGGGTCCTCCGCGTTGTCGTGGAGCTCGGAGGCGACCATCGCCGTCATGTGGGGCAGCAGCTCGGCCATCGCGGCGAGGTCGGCCTCGGCGGCGTCCTCGTCCAGGGTCCCCCCGTCGGTGGCGGGCGTGAAGAGCTCCTGGGTGAAGCCAAGCACCATCGTGCCCAGCGCGTGGATCGCTCGGTGGCCCAGGTGATAGCTGAGCCCGCCGTTGATCATCGTGGCGAGGATGGCCTCGTAGTAGCCGTAGAGCCCAGGTGGGATCGTCGTACGTGACCCGAGGAGTGCCGGTGCCCAGCGGTGCCGCACCATCACCCCGCGGGCCGCGAGGCAGCGCTGACGTAGCGCCGTACGCCAGTCTGCGTCCGCGTCGACCGCGTCGCGAACTGCGGCGTCGATCTCCGCGATCACCGCCTCGACCAGGCCGTCGAGCAGCTGCTCCTTGCCGGGGACGTGGTGGTAGAGCGACATCGCCTCGACTCCGACGTCGGCGGCCAGCCGGCGCATCGTCACCGCGGAGAGCCCTTCGGCATCCGCCAGCGTCATCGCAGCGGCGAGCACGCGTTCTCGGCTCAGCGGCTGGCGCGCGGTCTGGGTGGACATGGCATCACCTTACTGTGTATGGTTACCTTACTACGTAAGGCACGATGAGACAGCACCCAAGCGACCGAGGAGAACCGGCCATGAGCACCATGACCACCAGCGACGTGAACCCCCGCCAGGAGGCGGTGTCCCCCGAGCTGATCCGGACGGCTCGCCAGACCGGGCTGTGGTACCTCGGGCTGGCTATCACCGGGCTCGTGGGCTTCCTCCTCATCCGCAACCAGCTCTACGTGGCCGATGACGCCCAGGCGACTCTGGCGAACCTGGTCGAGCACGAGTCGCTGGCGCGTCTCGGCGTGGTCGCCGAGCTCGGCGTCGTCCTCACTCAGGCGATGGTCGCGGTGTGGTTCTACCGCCTGTTCCGCAGCGTCAGCTCGGTGGCGGCCGGAGCGCTCGCGGCCTTCGGCTTCGTCAACGCCGTCGCGATCCTGGTGAGCGCAGCCACCCTCGCCACCGCGCTCGAGGTCAGCGGCGACGCCTCGCTGGCTGTTGCGGGAAGTGCGGCCACCACGGCCCAGCTGATGTACGTCGTCAGCGGCCACCTGTGGGCGGTCGGCGGGCTCTTCTTCGGCCTGTGGCTGATGCCGATGGGCTGGCTGGTGCTCCGCTCGGGCTGGCTGCCCAGGCCGTTGGGCTGGACACTCATCGCCGGCGGCGTGGGCTATGTCCTCGGCACTCTTGTCACCTACCTGCTCCCTGGTGCCGATGTCCTGGCCACGCTCCTTCCGCTGCCCGCAACGGTCGGGGAGTTCTGGATCATGGGCTACCTGATCTTCCGCGGCGTCCGCCGGCCGATCAGCTGAGCCGGCCTCGGCGCCGACCCGGTGACGGCCGACGACCTCGCCTAGCCTGGGCGGCATGGACGTCTCCTGGGAGGACTCGCGTCGTGGCTTCGGCCACGCGGCGCGGTGGTTCGAGCACATGGTCGGGCACGTGGGCGATCGGTGGGACCAGTCGGGCCTCGGCGAGTGGGACATCCGAGCGCTCGTCGGCCACACGAGCCGTTCGCTGCTGACCGTCGAGACGTACCTCGGCCGGCCCGCCGAGGCCGTCGAGGTGTCCTCCTCCACGGACTACTACCGAGCCACGAGCCAGATCGCGAAGACTCCGGCCGTAGCCGAGCGCGGGCGCGACGCCGGGCAGGCGCTGGGCTCCGACCCGCCGACGGCCGTGGCCGAGATCGTCGCCCGGGTCGTTCCGCTGCTCGACTCATGTGACGGCACCGAGCTGGTGACCACGATCGCGGGCGGCATGCGGCTCGGCGACTATCTGCCCACGCGCACGTGTGAGCTGGTCGTCCACAGCGCCGACCTCGCGACAGCTGTGGGCCACCCCCTCGACGTTCCCGCCGATGCCGCCGCTCAGACCCTTCAGCTGATCAACCGGCTGGCCGTCGCAGGGGGTCTGGCCGGTCCCCTCCTCCTTGCGGCCACGGGCCGTCAGGGTCTGCCACCCGGCTTCTCGGTGCTATGACGTAGCGCTCGCCGAGGCGACGACCTCACCGACGAAACGCTCAGTGCCACCCGCGAGCAGCGGCAACACGTGCTCCCTCATCCAGGGTCCGCCGACATCGCGAGAGATCCGGCCGGCGTCCTCCTCCGACCCGAAGTCCAAGAGCAGCAACAGCGTCGTGTCATCCACCCGCGCCACCCGCGCCGCGAGCCCGCCGGCCTCCACGACCAGCGTCACCACGTCCTGAGCCGACTCCAACATGGCGCCGGTGATGGGCTCACGGAACTGGAGTCGGTTCACCACGGCGTACATGAGGTTCAGCGTCGCAGCACCGACCACTGCGGACAAGTAGCCCAGCGGCGCGTCCCCTGGCGGTTCCCGCTCGTCCACTCGGATGCAGGTGGGTCGCCACCGAGCGCGAGCGCCGTACTCCCCCTGGACTACCACGGACCGGGGCCTGAGTAGGCTGGATAGTGTTGCTCCGGACCTTGGTGAATGGAACGCTCGCATGGCGTAGTGCCGTGCGGGGATCGTGCCCGCCGCGAAGCCCACCTCATCCCGGGTGGCCCTGAAGGTGGGCCCGCAGCACAGTGGCCGACTCGGTGTCAGACCGTCGGGTCCCGTTCACCACCGCGCCATCGGCTCAGGTGGTCTGGAGCGACCTGGTTCGCAGCAGCTGCGTCGGACCACCAGGCATCACCAGGCTCAACGGAGGCTCCGCATGCAGATCCATGTTCACACCGACAACAACATCGACGGGAGCGCTGAGATGACGGCCCACGTCGAGCGCGAGGTGGCGACCGCCCTGTCACGGTTCCGTGACCACCTCACGCGGGTCGAGATCCATCTCAGCGACGAGAGCGCCGGACGGGTCACCGATGCCGACATCCGATGCCTGATCGAGGCACGACCGGAGGGTCAGAACCCGGTCACGGTGACCGACGACGCAGGCAGCGTGGACGCGGCCCTCACCGGGGCCCTCCACCGGCTGGATCGCCTGCTGACCAGCCAAGAAGGCCGGCAGCAGGACCAGCGCGACCGCACCTCGATCCGTCACCACACCAACCCGTGAGGTGAACACCGAGGACAGCCTGCGCTGGGCGTTCACCGGCACGTAGCGCGCAGCGAACCCCGAAGCGCGCCCCGGCTAGTTGCCGTGGGCGGTCCGCCGTGGGCATGGTGGGCGTGTGGACGGGCTGACACCGGTGATTGTTGTCGGCGCGGGTGCGGCCGGATGCCTGCTGGCGGCGCGGTTTGCCGACGCGAACTGCAACGTGGTGCTGGTGGAAGCCGGACCGGACCTGCGCGGCCGAGAGCCGCCTGAACTCCGAAGCGGCTGGGACCTCTATCGCGAGCATGCCTGGGGCTACGTGGGCGAGACAGACGCCGCAGGTACCACTGCCAACGTCCTTCGCACCAGGCTGGTCGGCGGCACGGCGTGGTCGACACGGTTCGCGGTACGCAACCATCCGGCCGACTACGACCGCTGGGATCGGCTCGTCGGAGGTGGGTGGAGCCACACAGAGGTGCTCGGCGCGTTCAATGCCATCGAGCGCGATCTGGAGTTCGGGACCGACGGATGGCACGGCTCCGGCGGCCCGATCCCGGTGACTCGGTATCCGGATGTCGAGCCGACGGAGTTCGAAGCGGCCATCCAGACGGCCTTGCGCGCGTGTCACCACGACCGGGTCCCGGACCTCAACCGTCCCGGCGTGACGGGTTTCGGGCGGATGCCGATGAACTCCGTCGCTGGGCGCAGGGTGATCACAGCGGACCTCTTGGACAAGGCCTACCCCAACCTCGAGGTTCGCAGTGACTCGACCGCGGCGGACGTCGTCTTCGAGGGGCATGAGGTCGTGGGTGTCCGCCTCAACGGCGGAGCACTCGTCGAAGCCCGGATCGTTGTCCTCGCTGGTGGTGTGTACGGCAGCCCGTGCCTGCTGATGCGTTCGGGAATTGGACCGGCGTACCTGCTCGACCAGCTCGGGATCGAGGTCCGAGCGGACCTGCCCGGCGTGGGCGAGAACCTCTGCGACCACCCTGCGGTATCACTCGACTCCGGCTATCGAGGACTCCAGCGTCCTGGCCCGGTCCTGCACACCCTCGCGACGTTCAGCTCGGCGGGAGGGGATGCCAGCGAGGGGCCCGACCTCGCGTTGTGGGCGAGCGACCCCGAAGGCGACCCGGCCGAAGGGTGGCTCGACGTCGTGCTCTGGCGTCCTCAGGGCCGTGGGCGCGTCCAGATCACCTCACCCGACCCCACCGGTGCGCCGCACATCCGGCTGCCCGAGCCCACAGACCAGGACGTCACGGTCCTCTCCCACGGCGTGAGTCGAGCAGCCGACGTCCTCACCTCATCGGCGCTCCGAGCGATCGGCGGCTCCTGGCCTGAGGAAGTGCCGACGGAACTCGAAGATCGTCGCGACTGGGCCCGAGCCAACACCTACTCGCTGCCGCACACCGTCGGAACCTGCGCCATGGGGGCATCGCCGGAGGGCGGAGCTGTGGTCGACCGCGCCGGCCGCGTGCACGGAATCGACGGGTTGTACGTCGCGGACGCGTCAATCCTGCCAGGACCGCCCACCGGGTTTCCCCACCTCGTGACCTTGATGATGGCCAGCCGGATCGCCGATGGAATCCTGCAGGGCCGATCTACGACAACCTCATGACCACCCTCGCCGCCGCAGCGCTAGGGATCGCCCTCGTCCTGACCGGCTCCCGACGTGCTCCACACTCTACCGACGCCCGATCCGAGCGCCGTGGTCCTCGCTACCCTCGTGTCGCGCTGCAGGCGGCATCTACTGGCTGCTGGCGCCGTCCGGAGCCGGCGAGTCAGCCCGTGCCGCGGTGGGCGACGTCGACCACCAGTCGCGAGGGATCGGTGAGCGCGAAGACCCGAAACGGCACGCGTTCGCCATCGATCCCGGCGATCACTTGTGTGTAGCCCTCGAAGGTCCCACCGACGAACACATCCTTGACGTCGCCGGTGTGGGGCTCGAGCCGCCCGGGACCGTCGTAGTAGTCGGGCGCCGGCCACGTGGTGCCGGAGGCGTAGATGTCCAGGATCGCGTCGCCGCCGAGCGTGACGGCTTCGCCGCTACCGTCGAGCACCGCCTTGCTGACGTAGTTGACCGCCCAACCGGGGATTCCTGGGCCGGAGAACTCCAGCACGATCCGGTCGAAACTCTGATGCTCTGCAACACGAACGTCGGTGAACACGAGCTCCGCCCCGCCCGAGCTCCGTTCGACCTGGCGTGCTGTGTTCTTCGGGAACGCCGGAATGCCGTGGGTCGGACCGTCCTCGTGGGTCTTGGTGGTGGGGGAGGCTTCCGGGATGGGATCCATCGACGTCGTGGTCTCGCGGTCCACGGGGGCGCTGATCGGGTCAGCGCCGCCGTTGGTCCCGCAAGCGGCCAGGAGCCCGACGACAGCGGTCATGCTCAACAGCGCGGTGACGGCTCGTCCCCTCACCTCACCCACGTCCTTGAGGGCCGGTGAACGGGCAAGCAAGCGAGCAAGCCGATCAACCACCAAGACGTACCCAGGCATGGACCCCTCCTGTCGTCACTGAAGGTAGGACGCCCGGTTCAGGCTTCTGGTTGTCCTGACCGCACTCGTCAACCTGAGACTGCGCCTCTGCCTGGTCGATCGCGGCTACGGAATGAAGCAGGCAGCGGGAGGTGAGCCTCAGGTGAGCAGTTGCCGCGCCAGCTCGTGGATCAAGTCGTAGCCGTGCTCGCTGAGGATCGACTCCGCGTGGAACTGGATGCCGCGGTAGTGCGGGCCACGCAGCAGATGGATGTCACCGGTCGCGGGGTCGCGCTCGACGGTGACGCCGGCGGGCAGGACCGTCGCGTCGTCGGCCCGGCCCACGAAGGTGTTGTAGAAACCCACCCGCTCGGTCCGGCCGTCGATCTCCACCGGTGACTGCGTTCCCTGGAAGACGATGTCTTTGAAGGCCAGTGGGATCTCCAGCGCATGACACAGGGCCTGGTGGCCGAGGCAGACCGCCAGGAACGGCTGGCCGTCGGCCAGCAGCCGCGCGACAGCGGCACGGATCCGCTGCATCTTCGGGTCGTCGTCGTCGCGCGGATCGCCCGGGCCGGGGCCGAGGATCACCAGGTCGAAGCCGTCGAGCGCGCCGTCGACGTACTCCTCGTGGCGCAGCACCGCCGAGGTCAGGCCGAGCACACCGAGCACGTGGCGGAGCATGTTCACGAAGTCGTCCTCGCCGTCGAGGATGACCACCGACTTGCCGCGCAGTCCGGGGTCGGGCGGACTACCCGCCTGGTCGGTGAGCCAGAACGACGACAGCCGGCGGTTGCGGGCGTTGAGCGCGATCAGCACGTCCTCATCGGTCACCAGCTCGGCCATGTTCACCTCAGGTGCAGGCGCAGGCGGCACCAGGCCGAAGGCGCTGAGGATCCCACCGGCCTTGGCGTGGGTCTCCGCCACCTCGTACGCCGCGTCGGAGTCACGCACCAGCGTTGCCCCTGCCGTAACCGTGAGCCGCCCGTCGAGAGAGACGTCCGCGGTGCGGATCACGATCGGGCTGTCGACCATGGGCCCGCCGGCCTCGTCGCGACCGAGGATCGCCAGCGCCGCGCCGTAGTAGCCGCGGCCCTCGGCCTCGTACTCCGCAATCAGCCGGCAGGCGTTCTCCACCGGGCTGCCGGTGACGGTGGCTGCGTACATCGTGTCGCGGAGGACCTCGCGCGGGTCGCGGCTGGTACGGCCGGCCAGGAGGTACTCCGTGTGCACCAGATGACTCATCGGCTTGAGGAACGGGCCGAGTACCTGGCCGCCCTCGTTGCAGATGTCGCACATCATCTTCAGCTCCTCATCAACCACCATGAAGAGCTCGTAGATCTCCTTCTCGTCGCGCAGGAACCTCAGTAGCGGGTCGTGGACGTCGCCCTCGCGGGGGATCCGGAAGGTGCCGCTGATCGGGTTCATCCGCACGTCGCCGTCGTGGATCGATACGTGCCGTTCCGGGCTGGCGCCGATGAGGTAGCGGTCGCCGGTGAAGAAGAGGAACGTCCAGTAGGCCCCGCGCTCGCGCTCCAGCAGCCGCTTGTAGACGGCGAGAGCCTTGTTGGGGCCCCAGTCGGCGAGGGTGGCGCGGTAGTGGCGGCCGATGACGAGGTTGGCGCCCTCTCCCTGGCCGATCTCGTCGCTGATGATCGCCTCGACGAGCTTGCCGTAGTCATCGTCGTCGGTCTCGAAGCCGCCGCGGTCGGTGAAGGCGACCTCAGTGTCATCGATCGCGTCGACCACCTCGGCGACAGTGAACTCGCGCTCGCTGTCCACCTCGACGACGACCAGCGGCGTCCCGTCGTCGAGGGCCTGGAAGCCGCGCTCGCGGACCTGGCGGAAGGGGATCGCCATGAGGCGGTCGGCGATGTGGCCCGGTTGCGGCACGCCGCTCTCGAGCGGGACGTCGAGGATCGACTCGACCACCCGGCGCCGACCGGCGACCAGGCCGACGGTGTCACGGTCGCCCGCCCGGGTGGAGCGACGGATGATCGCCCACGCCTCGTGCTCGCCGAGCGCCGCGATCGCTTCCCGGGCCGAGGTCGTGGTGGTGATCGCCATGGCCGAACCCTACGGCGTACGCCCCCGCCGACCCGTCGTGAGTTCACCAGTTGTGCACAGGCTGGCTGTGCAGAAAGCGTCAGTTTGCGACAGGTCAGCGGTCAGTTTGCGACGGGTCGGCGGAGAGGGTGGTGAGGAGCTGGGTGGCGCGGGTGAGGACCACGTACAGGGTGGCGCGGCCGGTGGGGGACTCGGCCTCGATCTCCTCCGGCAGGACGACCACGATGCCGTCGAACTCCAGGCCCTTGGTGTCGAGCCCGGTGAGCACCACCACGCGGTCCTCGCCCGAGGGGGACGCACCGGAGCCAACGGCGGCGCGGGCGCCGGGGGCGTCGGCGGCGAGCTCGGGCCAGGACGCGAGCCAGGCGTTCACCTCCGAGCGCCGCGCGGTCGGCACGACGAGCCCGACGGTGCCGGACACCGCACCGGCCATCCGGGCGACAGCCTGCCGTGTGACGGCCTCCAGGTCGGTCACCCCGCGGACGACCACCGGCTCGACCCCCGTGGAGCGGACCGCCGTCGGCAGGTCGGCGTGCAGCCCCACGCGACCGGCGTAGGCCGCCGCGTGGTCGTAGATCTCCGCGGAGTTGCGGTAGTTGGTCGAGAGGTGGAACTCGTGCAGCTCCTTGCCGTCCAGCGCCGCCGACCGAGCGGCGGCCGACTCTTCCGGCGCCGGCCACGACGACTGAGCCGGGTCTCCGACGATCGTCCACGACGCGGCGCGGCCCCGGCGGCCCACCATCCGCCACTGCATGGGCGTGAGGTCCTGCGCCTCGTCGATCAGAACGTGCGCGAAGCCGTCGTCCTCGACCCGGTGGGTCGGCGCGCTCCAGGCCCGGCCGGCAGGCGCGTACTCCCGGTCGGCCGCCGTCGTCAGCTCCTGCAGGTCGCCCCCGACGTGGTCGTCGAGCTGGTGGTCGTCCTCGTGTCGCGCCGGGATGTCGCCCAGGGCGTAGCGCAGCTCGTCGAGCAGGGGCACGTCCTGGACCGACAGCGGGCCGCCGTCGGCCCACGACTTGTGGAGCAGTCGCTGCTCCTCGGCCGAGAGCACGCCGTCGGCGACGCGGGCCAAGAACTCCCCGTCGCGCAGCCAGTCCAGCACGTCGGCCGCCGTCAGCGGCGGCCACCAGGCCAGCGCGAAGTCCACGAACTGCTGGTCCGAGAGCATCTCGTCCTCGAACGCCTCCCGACCCCGGTCGCGGCCGCGCTCCCCACGCACCTGGCGCCACATCGCGTCCAGCAGCGTCGACGCCACCCGAGGCAGCTGCCGGTTCCGCGCACCATGACCCATCAGGTGGCGCCGGATCCCGCCGAGCACCCGGCGGTCGAGCAGGATCACGTCGTCGCGCCAGAAGACCCGGAACTCCGAGGGAGCACCCGGCGCCTGCTGGCGCGCTGCCCGGCGCAGCAGCTCGGCCATCCTGGCGCTGCCCTTGACCTCGGCCGCACCCGGCTCGTCGTGCCGGGCCGCGCGAACCCCGTCGACGACCTCGCCGAGCGAACGCAGCGCCACCGCCGTCTCGCCGAGCGACGGCAGCACCCGCTCGATGTAGCGCATGAAGACGCCGGACGGTCCCACCACGAGCACGCCACCGCCCTCGTAGCGCCGGCGGTCGGAATAGAGCAGGTACGCCGCCCGGTGCAGCGCCACGACGGTCTTGCCGGTGCCCGGGCCGCCGCTGATCGACACGACGCCCTTGCCGGGAGCCCGGATCGCCTTGTCCTGCTCGGCCTGGATCGTCGCCACGATCGAGTGCATCGACCGGTCGCGCGCCCGGGACAGCTGTGCCATCAGCGCGCCCTCGCCGACCACCGGCAGGTCTGTCTCGACCTCCGCATCGAGCAGCTCGTCCTCGACACCGACCACCTCGGCGCCCGCGCAGCGCAGCACCCTGCGGCGTACGACGTCGTGGGGCTCGGCGGCCGTCGCCTGGTAGAACACGGCCGCGGCCGGTGCCCGCCAGTCGATCAGCAGCGAGTCCCGCTCGTCGTCGCGAAGGCCGATCCGGCCGACGTAGCGGGGCTGGGGGTCGAGCTCCTCACGCAGGTCGAGCCGGCCGAAGACCAGCCCTTCGTGGGCGGCGTCGAGCTGCGCGATCCGTCGCGCGGCCTGGAAGACCATGGCGTCACGCTCGACCAGGCCACCCTCGTGGCCAAGACGACCGCGACCGTGCCCCTCACGCGCCAATGCCTGTGCGGCCTGCGCCGACTTCTCGAGCTGCACGTAGACCCGGTCGACCACCTGCTGCTCGGCCGCGATCTCCCGCGACACGAGGTCTTCTGACACCCGACTCTCCCCGACTCGTCCGGTCCGTAGTTCGTGCTCACCGCCGTAGGGCCGGCCCCCGGCGACAAGTTCCCCACTCTATCCCGGCGCCCCAGAGGCAAGGGCGGGAACCCCCGGTGTCGACGGACGGTGCGTGATCGACGCGGTATCGCTCACCGGCGGCGGGCGAGGAACGCAGCCATCGCGGCGCGGGCCTCCTCGCTGGCGAACAGCCGAGCGCTGAGCGCAGCCAGGTCGTCACCGCTCGCGTCGATCCGCGCCAGCAGCTCGCGGTTGAGGATCCGCTTGGACTCACGCAACCCCTGCGGGCTGCCGGTGGCCAGCGACGCGCACACCCGCGCAACCTCGGCGTCAAGGTCCGCGGCCGGGACCGCGGTGGTCACCAGGCCGTACGCCGCCGCGGCACCGCCGTCGAAGACCTCCCCGCCCAGCGTGGTCAGCGCCGCGGCCCGCGGGCTCATCCGGTGGTGCACGGTGAGCGAGATGATGGCGGCCGCGAGGCCGAGCTTCACCTCGGTCAGCGCGAAGGTCGCGTCCTCGACGACGATCGCGAGGTCCGAGGCTGCGACGATCCCGATGCCGCCGGCCCGCACGGCGCCCTGCACGCGGGAGACCACCGGCTTGTCGAGGGCGACGATCAGCCGCTGCAGCGCGACGATCCGTCGAGCGCCCTCCTCCATCCCGTCTGCGGTGGCCTCGGCCAGGTCGGCACCCGAGCAGAAGGTCGGACCCGTCGCAGCGATCAGCACCACCCGGACGGCGTCATCGGCCTGCGCCTGCTCCAGGCCCGCGATGAGCTCGGCGACGAGCCGGCGCGACAGCGCGTTGCGGTTGCGGGGGGAGTCCAGGGTCAGCGTGGCGACCCCGTCGGCCACGGTCAGCCTCACCAGCTCCGACCCGGTCTCGCCCATGGCTGCCATGCTCCCACGGGCGGCCGGATCCTTGCGCGGCGTGGCAAAGTTCGAGGCACGGGCAATCCGATTGGCGGCGCGCTCCGAACCCAAGGCGGCAACCTCACGACACCGTCGACGAAGGACACCGCAATGACCCTGCTCCCCAGGATGTCCCCCGGGATCGCTCAGCCCGGGGTCGTGGCGACCGCTGAGGCCGCTGTCTGCGTCGTCGACACAGCCCACCCTCTCTGAGCCCGGTTTCGCCGGAGCCGCCGCAACCGTCAGGATTCCTCTTCGTGGATCACCTTCAGCCCGTTCCCTCCGGCCCACCCGGCCGAGAGGACGAAGGCGCGTCCGACCTCACGGAGCTGCTCAAACGCTCGGCGCGCGGTGACCGCGCCGCCTTCGGCGAGCTGTACGACGCCACGGCAGCTCGGGCCTACGGCCTGGCGCTGCGGGTCGTGCGCGACCCGGCCCAGGCCGAGGAGGTCGTGCAGGAGGCCTTCCTGGACATCTGGCGCACCGCCAGTCGCTTCGACCCGCAGCGCGGTAGCCCGGCCGGCTGGATGCTCACGATCGTGCACCGCAAGGCGGTGGACCGGGTCCGTTCAGCGGAGTCGTCGAGTCGCCGCGAGTCGACGTACCACCACAAGCAGGAGCCCGTCCCGCACGACAACACCGCCGAGGAGGCACACGCCTCGATCGAGGCTCGCCGGGTCCGCCAGGCCCTGGCCGGGCTCACCGACGTGCAGCGGGAGGCGATCGTGCTCGCCTACTACGGGGGGTACACCCATACGGAGGTGGCCACGATGCTGGAGCTCCCGGTCGGTACGGCCAAGACCCGGATCAGGGACGGACTGATCCGACTACGCGACTTCATGGGAGTGGGAGGTGTGACGGCATGACCGAGATCCATGCCCTCTCCGGCGCCTACGCCGTGGGCGCCGTCGACGACATCGAGCGGGCGCAGTTCGAGCGGCACCTCGCCGAGTGCGCCGACTGCCGTGCCGAGGTCGACAGCCTCCGCGAGGCGGCTGCCGTCCTGGCCGAGGACACCGCGCTGACTCCCCCACCGGGGCTGCGCGACCGCGTCCTGGCCGGCATCGCGACCGTCCGCCCGCTGCCGCCGGTGACCCCCACCGGTCCGACCCGTCCCGACGTGATCGAGCAGGCCGACCCGATCGAGCTGGAGACATCGCGCCGCCCGCGGCGCTGGCTTCCGGCGCTGGCGGCCGCCGTCGTCCTCGCTGTCGTCGGGATCGGCGCAGTGGCCTGGCAGCCCTGGAACCAGTCGACGTCACAGCTGACGCTGGCCGACCAGATACTCCAGGCCCCCGACGCGCAGGCAGTCTCGCTGGAGTTCCCAGGCGGAGCGAAGGCCACCGTGACGGCCTCGAAGTCCGAGGGCCGCGCCGTGATCACGACCGAGAAGATGCCCCCGGCGCCCGAGGGCAAGGTCTATGAGCTGTGGCTCCAACGCCCCGACGGCTCCATGGAGCCCGCCGGAGTGATGCCGCCCGAGCCCGACCAGACCCTGGTCCTCGACGGTGACGTCACCGCGGCCGTCGGCGCCGGGATCACCGTGGAGCCCGCCGGTGGCTCCGACGAGCCCACCGGGGAGCCGATCGCGCTCTTCGAGTTCACGGAGGCGACATGAACCAGTTCCTCCTTCGCGGATCCGACGGGCCCCCGGGGCACGTCGCCGTCATCGGCTCGGGCGTCGCCGGGCTGACGGCCGCCTACGTCCTGGCCCGACAGACCCGGGTCACGCTCATCGAGGCCGACGACCGGCTCGGTGGTCATGCCGACACCCATCAGGTCGATGATCTCGCGATCGACACCGGGTTCATCGTGCACAACGAGCGCACCTACCCGGTGCTGCTGAGGCTGTTCGCTGAGCTCGGCATCGACACGCAGGACTCCGAGATGTCGATGTCGGTGCGCGATGAGGCCACCGGCCTGGAGTACGCCGGGGCGCTCGGCGCCCGGGGTCTCTTCCCCGT
This sequence comes from uncultured Actinomycetota bacterium, assembly GCA_963812265.1. Taxonomy (GTDB): domain Bacteria; phylum Actinomycetota; class Actinomycetes; order Propionibacteriales; family Nocardioidaceae; genus Nocardioides. Next base: position 844,029 of record CAWEUL010000001.1, on the reverse strand, counting down.
ACGCCGCAACCTGACCGACCCGGCGTACCTCCGGATGCTCCTCGAGGTTCCCCGGTTCCACCGTCGCGCCGCGGCGCTCCTCGCCGTCGAGGACGACGACCGCACGCTGCGCCGGTTCCTCGCCGACGGGCGCTTCTCGGCGTACTTCGTGCGGCACTTCGCCGAGCCCCTGGTCGCAGCTGTGTGGTCCTGCGACCCCGCAGTCGCTCTGGAGTACCCGGCCCGCTACCTCTTCAGGTTCCTCGACCACCACGGGATGCTCGGCATCCTCGGGTCGCCGACCTGGAAGACCGTCAGCGGCGGCTCCCGGGAGTACGTCGCGGCTGTCGCAGCCACCCTCGACGAGATCCGCACCGGCACCAAGGTCACCTCCATCCTCGAGACCTCCGACGGTGTCGAGGTGACCGACGGCAACGGCACCATCACGACCTACGACGCCGTGGTCATCGCCACCCACCCCGACCAGGCGCTGACGATGCTGGCCGAGCCGTCCCGGGTCCAGCGCGACGTCCTGTCGGCGATGCCCTACTCCGCCAACACCGCGCAGCTGCACACCGACCTCTCGCTGCTGCCGCGCGCCGAGCGCGCCCGCGGGTCCTGGAACTTCCTGCGGCCCACCCAGGCCGAGGCCAAGGTCACCGTCACCTATGACCTCACCCGGCTGATGCGGCTGCCGACGAGGACCCACTACCTCGTCACCCTGGGCGGGGAGGACCGCATCGACCCTTCGACCGTCATCGACACCATGGAGTACGCCCACCCGCTCTACACCCCCACCTCGGTGGCCGCCCAGGCCCGCTTGCCCGAGATCAACACCCCCCGCATGGCGTTCGCCGGCGCCTACCACGGCTGGGGCTTCCACGAGGACGGCGCCCGCTCGGGCCTCGCCGCCGCCGAGCATCTCGGCGCGACCTGGGCCCAGATCGCACGCGCCGACACGACCGGAATCGCCCCGGCGCTCTACGACTCGACGATCACCCACCTTCGCCGCAAGCCCTTCAAACGCCGCTTCGTCAACCACAACCACACCTGGCTGGTGGACCTGGACCACCTGCCCGACCACGGGCTCCTGGCCAGGTTCGAAGGCCGCGACCACCTGGGCGACCCCCGGGCCACGATCAAGGAGAACGTGACGGCGTTCCTCGCCCAGCACGGGATCGACCTGACCGGCGGACGGGTGCTGATGGCCGCCAACGCCCGCGCGTTCGGCTACTGCTTCAACCCGATCAGCGTGCACTGGTGCTACGACGCCCAGGGCCACCAGGCCGCGGTGGTCGTCGAGGTGCACAACACCTACGGCGACCGGCACGCCTATCTGGTGCACCCCGATGCCCAGGGCCGCGCGTCGACCGAGAAGCTGATGTACGTCTCACCGTTCCACGGCGTCGACGGCCGCTACGAGCTCGCCGTCCCGCAGCCGGACGACAGGCTGCAGATCGCGGTGACCCTGCACGCCGAGGACGGCGAGGTCTTCACTGCGGCCCTGAGCGGGCGGCGTAGCCGCGCCGGGGTGTGGCGAAGCGCTCCCGCCGCTCTGACCGGCTCGCTGCTGATCCGAGCCCACGGCATCTGGCTGTGGGCCCGCCGGCTGCCCGTCCGTCCCCGACCCCCACACCCCCCACAGGAGGGAGTGTCATGACCGACCTCGCTGCCCGACCCGAGCTGGAGTGGCCGGGACTCTTCGACGTACCCACCGGGCCCCGCGTGAGCGTGTCGGCCGCCGTGGCCCGGCAGATCTTCACCCGGGTGGCACGGCGATTCGGGATCGTCGTCGTGGAGGGACCCGCCGAAGAGGTGGCCGCCGACGCCCCGGTGATCGTCCTGCGCCGACCCGAGGAGTTCTACGCGCGCGCCGGCCGCGACGGGCTGATCGGTTTCGGCGAGGCGTACATGACCGAGGCCTGGGACTCCCCCGACCTGGCCCGGCTGCTGACCGTGCTGGCCAGCGAGATCGGGACGCTGGTCCCGGAGCGACTGCGCCGGATGCGCCGGTGGTACGTCGCCCGCCACCCGCACGACCACCGCAACAGCGTCGACAACACCCGGCAGAACATCTCCCACCACTACGACCTGTCCAACGACCTGTTCCGCACCTTCCTCGACGAGACGCTGACCTACTCCTCCGCGCTGTTCGAGTCGCCGCTGCACCGGCACGCCGACGGGTGGGTGGCGGACGCCCCGGGCGGCGTGACCCGCGCCGACCTCGCCGGGGCCCAAGGCCGCAAGATCGAGCGGCTGCTGGACCAGAGCCAGGTGGGGCCGGGCAGTAGCGTGCTCGAGATCGGTACGGGGTGGGGCGAGCTGGCCATCCGCGCGGCGCGACGAGGCGCTGTCGTCCACAGCGTCACCCTGTCGCGCGAGCAGCGCGACCTCGCCCTGGATCGACTGCACCAGGCAGGGGTGGCCGACCGCGTCACCGTCGACCTCATGGACTACCGCCAGGTGGCCGGGGAGTACGACGCCGTGCTGTCGGTCGAGATGATCGAGGCGGTCGGCCACGAATACCTGCCGGCGTACTTCTCGACGCTGCGCGACCGCCTCAGCCCCGGCGGACATGCCGGCGTCCAAGCGATCCTGATGCCGCACGAGCGGATGGTGGAGACCCTGGGGACCTTCACCTGGATCCACAAGTACATCTTCCCGGGCGGTTTCCTGCCGTCCTCGGAACTGATCGACGAGGTGTCGACGCAGGCCGGACTACGGCTCACGGACCGGCTGTCGTTCGGCCGGCACTATGCCGAGACCCTGCGCCTGTGGGACGAGAGCTTCCTGGCCGCCGACATGCAGGCGCTGGGCTTCGACGAGGTCTTCCGGCGGATGTGGCACTTCTACCTGGACTACTCACGCGCCGGCTTCGCCTCCGGTTACCTCGACGTGCAACAACTGGTGTTCACGCGCTGACCCCGAGGCCGCGGCGCGACCGAGTCTGGTTCACTCGAAGCATGGACGCGGTGTCGGCTGCCCTCCAGCGGGTCCCCCGCTTCGACTTCCTGCCCCTGCGAGAGCGGCGGCGGGCCAGGTACGACGGCCCGCTCCCGATCGGGCACGGCCAGACCAACTCCCAGCCCCGCACCGTGGCCGACATGTTGCGCCTGCTGGCGGTCGAGCCCGGGCATCGGGTGCTCGACGTCGGATCGGGCTCGGGGTGGACCACTGCGCTGCTCGCCGAGCTGACCGGCCCGCAGGGGTTGGTGGTCGGAGTCGAGCTCGAGCCCGACCTGGTCACGTTCGGGGCCGCCAACCTGGCCCGGCGCGGAGTCCCGCAGGCCTCGATCCGCGAGGCGACCCACGGCGTGCTGGGCTGGCCACCGCGGGCGCCGTACGACCGGATCCTGGTCTCCGCCGAGGCCGATCAGCTGCCCCAGGAACTGGTCGACCAGCTCGCCGGCCCGGGGCGGATGGTGATCCCCGTGGCCGGAGCGATGCTCCTGGTCCAGCGCGCCGGTGACTCCGCCGCCGACCCCGCCATCACCGAGCACGGCCACTACCGCTTCGTCCCCCTCCGCTGAGTCACCCGGTGGGCCGAGGGTGGCGGTTCGCGCCGGGCTAGTGCGCCGGCCCGCGGAGCATCTCCTCGGTCTCCTGGTCCGCGTGGTCGCTCTCGCGGGAGAGCCGGCTGGGCCACCAGATCCAGCGCCCCACGTCGTAGGACAGGGCGGGCACCAGCAGGGAGCGCACGATCAGCGCGTCGAGCAGGACCCCGAACGCGACGATGAACCCGATCTGGGCCAGGAACAGGATGGGGATGACCCCCAGCGCGGCGAAGGTCGCCGCGAGGACAACTCCCGCACTGGTGATGACCCCGCCGGTCACCGACAGCCCCTTCAGGATGCCTGGGTGGGTTCCCTGGCGGATCGACTCCTCACGCACCCGGGTCATCAAGAAGATCGAGTAGTCGATGCCGAGCGCCACGAGGAACACGAAGCCGATCAGGATCGTGGAGGGATCGGAGGCCGGGAAGTCGAAGACGTACTTGAACAGCAGAGCACTGATGCCGACCGTGGCCCCGAACGAGAGCACGTTCGCGACGATCAGCAGCAGTGGCGCGACCAGCGCTCGCAGCAGCAGCGCCAGCACCAGGAAGATCACCACCAGGATCGCGGGGATCACCATGCGGCGATCGCGGTCCGTGGTGTCGCGAACATCCATGTTGATGGCCGTGGATCCACCCACGAGGATCGCCGGGTCAACCTGGTCGAGGTCCGTGCGCAGCGCTCGGACGGTGTCGGCCGCAGCCGCCGAGTCGGCCGGATCGGCGAGGGTGGCGAACACGATCGCACGGCCGTCGACGATCTTGGGCGACGTGGGGTCGGCGGGATCGGGCAGCGCGAACACCGCCGGGGGTGCCGCGGGGCCTGCGGGCGCGCTGGCGATGCCCGGATGTTCGCTGAGCAGCGCCACGGTCTGCGCCACGTCGGCCTCGGGGACGACGATCTGCACCGGACTCGCGTTGTCCGCCTGGAAGTGCGCGTCGATGACTTGTTGAGCGGTCACCGACTCGACCTCGGTGAGGAACAGGTCGGTCTGGGGGATCTGGTCCTCGTTCAGCGTGGTGACGAATCCGCTGGCCGCCAACAGAGCCACGAACGTGCCCACCCACACCAGCCGGGCGCGGCGACTGATCAGCCGGGCCAACCGGCCCCACAACCCCTTGGTGTCGGTGTGCTCGGAGCCGAACTCCGGCCGGAACGGCCAGAACGCCCACCGGCCCAGCAGCACCAGGATCGCCGGCAGCAGGGTGAGAGAGCTGAGCATCGCCCCGGCCACGCCCATCGCCCCGACCGGCCCCAGCCCGCTCAGCGAGGAGAGGTCCGACAGTAGGAGGCAGAGCAGCCCCAGGATCACCGTCAGGCCGGAGGCCACGATCGGCTCGAAGGCACCGCGGTACGCCGCGCGCATGGCGTCGTACTTCGACTCCCGGTCGCGGAGCTCCTCGCGGAAGCGGGCGACGATCAGCAGCGAGTAGTCCGTAGCCGCCCCCACGGCCAAGATGAACAAGATGCCCTGGCTCTGGCCGCTGATGGTCAGCACGTCTGCCTTGGCCAGGGCATAGATCGCAGCGGAGGCCACGCCGAGGGAGAGCACCGCGGACACCAGGACCACCAGCGGCAGCACGGGGGTCCGATAGACCACGATCAGGATCAGGAACACCACTGCCAGCGCGACCAGCAGCAGCACTCCGTCGATCGCTCCGAAGGCCACGATGAAGTCTCCGAGGATGCCGCCCTGCCCGCCGACCAGCGCGGTCAGTCCCGCGGGTGGGTCGGCGACCACCGCGCGCATCGCGTCGACCGCCGCGATCACCTCTTCCCCGTCGGTCCCGGCGGTCTGCACGACCAGCTGCGCCGCTTCGCCGTCCTCGGAGTAGATGACCGGACTGACCCCGCCGGCGGGGACGTTCTCGACGGTGGCGAACTCCTCGGCGTACTGCTCGATCGCGGCCTGGTCGTCCGCCGTCAAACCGCCGGAACGCTCGAAGACGATCGTCGTCGGGAACGTCTCCTCCTCCTGGAAGTCCAAGAGGGCGTTGAGGGCCTCGGTCGACTCGGTCGACTGAGGCAGGTAGGCAGCGTTGTCGTTCTGCTGGACTTCCGCGAGCTTGCCCGCGAACGAGCCCAGAGGGCCGCCGACGAACAGCCAGAGCAGCACGACGACCAGGGGCAGGATCCAACGGCGGGAGCGAGAAGCCATGCGCGCCATGATCCCGCATCGCCGGTTGGAAACGGATGCGGGGCCCGGGTCAGCGGTAGGTGATGAGGTCCTCGCCCAGATGCGAGTGCTCGTTGAAGGTGAGCAGTCGGGTGCCGGAGCGGCCGACGACCACTCGGCTGTACGACGCGTTGAGAACTACGGCGTTCATCCGCTGCCAGAGCCCAGCACGCTCACGAGGTGTCGCCTCCGGCTCCAGCAACGACGCGACCGCCGCCGAGACCGGGCCGCCCGAAGAGCTCACCACCACGACCGCCCCGCTGCCGGCGGCCTCGCGGGCCCGGGCGAAGGAGGCCTCGACCCGGGCGACGAACCCGAGGTAGCTCTCGGCGTACCCCCCGGGCTCGGCCGCCACCCAGCGCTCCAGCGCGGCGGCGAAGTCCCGCTGGAACGTGCCTCGGTCGGGAGCCTGACCACCAGCGGGGAAGCCGGGGACGATGTCGCGCGCGTCGAACTCGTCCCACCCCGCGTCGCCGGCTGCGGTGACGCCCCAACCCGCCGCCTCCCGCAGCGCCTCCGCGGTCTCACGCTGGCGCCGCAGCGTGCCGTGCACGAGCCGGTTCGGCTGAAGGCCCTGGTCGGCGAGCCACCGGCCCAACAGCCGTGACTGCTCCCACCCTCGCTCGGACAGGGCGTCGTAGTCGTCGGCCCCGAACGACGCCTGCCCGTGCCGGACCAGCAGCACCACACCCATCAGACGCCCAGCAGCGACCGGCACCGGGTGAACAGGTAGCCGACCGCAGGCCCGAAGGTCGCGTAATCCGGGTTGTGGGTCTGTCCCAGGACGTAGCGGTACCAGATCTGCTGCGCGATCACCGCGAGCCGGAAGAGACCGAAGACCTCGTAGAAGAGCAGGTCCTCCGCGGAGGGTGCCAGCCCGCGTCGCTCGCAGTATCGCGCGACCAGCTCGGCCCGCGACCACATCCCCGGCGTCGTGGTCGGCTGGCGACGGAAGGCCTGGAAGAACTCGTCGTCGTCGTCCTGCACCCAGTAGGACAGCATCGCCCCGAGGTCCATCAGCGGGTCGCCGACCGTGGCCAGCTCCCAGTCGAGCACCCCGACGATGCGCAGCGGGTCGTCCGGTGCGAGCACCAGGTTGTCGAAGCGGAAGTCGTTGTGGATCAGGCACTGGCCGACGTCCGCCGGCTGATGCTCCTCGAGCCAGGTCGTGACCGGCGACCAGTCAGGGGTGTCCTCGGTGCGCGCCCCGCCCAGCCGGTCGGTCCAACCGCCGACCTGGCGGGCGACGTACCCCCCGCCCCTCCCGAGGCGGGCGAGCCCGGTCGCGTCCACGTCGACGTCGTGCAGCCGCACGAGGACATCGAGGGCGTGTTCACACAGCCGCGAGACCTCCTCCGGCGCCATCGGCCACGGCAGGTCTCGGCGCAGGATCGTGCCCTCGAGCCGCTGCATCACATAGAAGTCCGAGCCGATCACAGCGGGGTCGTCGCACAGGGCGACCATGGCGGCGACCAGCGGGAAGACCGGCGCCAGCGCCGCCTGGATGTCGTGCTCGCGCCGCATGTCATGGGCGCTCTTGGCCTTCGCGCCGACAGGTGGCCTGCGCAGGATCAGGTCCCGATCGGGGTAGCGCAGCAGGTAGGTCAGGTTCGACGCGCCCCCTGGGAACTGCCGGACCTCGGGCACCCCCACCAGGTCCGAGCGGAAGGCCGGTGCCGCATGCACGCGCAGCCAGGCCGCCACCGTGGGTACGTCGAACGCGTCCTCGTCACGGACGTCGCGGGCCGGGTTGCCCTCCTCGCTCATCGCCCGGCCCTCACGGCCCGGCCGTCATGGGCGGGCTCATGGGTGGGCGCTCATCTCTCCGCCAGCCTTGCGGCCTGCGCCCGCATCACGGAGTCATAGGCCGCTCGGTCGCGCTGCTTGAGCGCCCAGGACTGCTGAGCCCCCGCGTCCGGCAGGATCAGCTCCTGGCCCTGGTCGACTCCCGCGAGCACGGCGGCCGCGACGTCGTCAGCCGAGACCGCTGAGCGCTCCACCAGCTGCGAGACCACCGCCGCCACCGTCTCGTCGGTGCCCTGCATCGAGGAGACCAGGTCGGAGCGGAAGTAGGACGGGCAGACCGCCGTCGCGCGCACGCCGTACGCCTCGAGCTCGTGGCCCGCCGTCTCGGTGAGTGCGACCAGTGCCGCTTTCGCTGCGTTGTACGGCGCCATCCCGGCCGGGTGGACGAGCCCGGCCAACGACGCGACGGTCACCAGATGCCCCGACCGTTGCTCCTTGAAGAGCGGAGTGAATGCCCGCAGCCCGCGCACGGTGCCGAGAAGGTTGACCTCGAGCCCCCTCTGCCACTCCTCCACGGTGGCCACGTCGAGCCGGCCACCCACGGCGATCCCGGCGTTGCTCACGAGGACATCGAGGCCACCCCAGAGCCGCTCGACCTCGTCGCGCGCCGACGCCCAGTCCCGGTCGGAGGTCACGTCGAGGACCATGAGGTCGGCGTCGTCGGCTGCCCGGGTCGCCACGTCGGTGCCCAGGACCCGGTCGCCCCGGGCCGCGAACGCGCGCACCAGCGCGGCGCCCAGGCCGGAGGCCGCGCCGGTCACGAGTACCCGGCGACCGTGGCCTTGGCTCATCGGCGCGCGCCGTACTTCGCGAGCTCGAGCCGGGCGACCATCCCGCGGTGCACCTCGTCGGGTCCGTCGGCGAGCCGCAGCGACCTCGCGCCGACATACGCCGCCGCCAGGGGATGGTCGTCGGAGAGCCCGCCCCCACCATGGAGCTGGATGGCGAGGTCGATCACCTCCGTCGCCATCGCGGGCACGGCCACCTTGATCTGGGAGACCTCCGAGAGCGCGCCTCGGGGCCCTTGCGTGTCGAGCTTCCAAGCCGCGTGCTGCACGAGCAGTCGTGCCTGGTCGATGGCGATCCGCGCGTCGGCGATCCGCTCCCGGTTGCCGCCGAGGCTGGCCAGGGGCTTGCCGAAGGCGGAGCGTGCGAGGCCGCGTCGGCAAGCACGCTCGAGCGCCGCCTCGGCCAGGCCGATCAACCGCATGCAGTGGTGCACCCGGCCCGGTCCCAGTCGACCCTGGGCGATGGCGAAGGCCTCCCCCGGGCCGACCAGGACGTTCGACGCGGGCACCTGCACGTCGGTGAACGACACCTCACCGTGGCCCAGAGGCTCGTCGTAGTAGCCCATCGTGGGGAGCATCCGCTCGATCTTCACCCCGGCGGTGTCGCGCGGCACCAGCACCATCGTGTGTCGATGGTGTCGGTCGGCGTCTCCCTCCTCGCCCGGTCGGTGGCTCAGGCCCATGAAGACGTAGATCTCGCAGTCCGGATGACCGACCCCGGTCGACCACCACTTGCGCCCGTTGATGACGACCTCGTCGCCCTCCACCACCGCGGTCGCGGCCATGTTGGTGGCATCGGAGGAGGCCACCCCCGGCTCGGTCATCGTGAACGCCGAGCGGATCCGTCCGTCGAGGAGCGGGTCGAGCCAGCGGTCCCGCTGCTCCTGGGAGCCGTACTTCAGCAGCACTTCCATGTTGCCGGTGTCGGGGGCGTTGCAGTTGAAGACCAGTGGCGCGAAGTCGACGCGACCCATCAACTCGGCCAGCGGTGCGTAGTCGAGGTTGCTGAGGCCCTCGCCGCCGTCGGTGCCGTACGCAGCGGCGTACCCACCCGCGTGCTCGCGGGGGAGGAAGAGGTTCCAGAGTCCCTCGGCTCGGGCGGCTGCCTGGAGCTCGGCGAGGACCGGGAGCGGCCGCCAAGGGTCGCCCGACCGGCGGGCCTCCGCGAGGTCGCGGTGATAGTCCGCCTCCACCGGCTCCACCCGCTCGGCCAGGAAGGCGGCCACCCGTGCGGTCAGGTCGGCGGCGCGTGGGGACGGTGAGAAGTCCATGACCCGACCCTAGACCGGGTGGATCACGCGCCGGCCCGGGCCCGACCTGCGCGGGCCAGCGCCCGAAGCTCGAACCCTCCCGACGGTCGGCCGAGCCGCTCGAACAGCTCCGCGCGTACGGCGGCCCGCCCCTCGTCGGGGAGGCTGACGCAGTAGGCGCCCGCTGGGCCGATCCCCGCGAGGAACCCCGACCACAGCTCCTCGAAGGAGGCATAGCCGGAGGTCACCTGGAGGGTGGTCTCCGCGACGTCGCCGCACCCGGCGGTCTCGAACAGCGCCGGGAACTCCCCCGCGCCGCCGAACCGCAGCGCCGCCTCGTCGGGGGCTGCGGGGTCGACCGCGAGGGCGGCGTCCCAGAACACCCGCAGCATCTGCATGCCCTCGGCGAAGTCCCAGCTGCAGGCCGCCACCACTCCCCCCGCCCTGACGACGCGACACATCTGCGCCGCCGCGGTCTCCGGGTCGCTGACGAAGTGGAAGACCAGCTGGGCGAGCGCGCCGTCGTACGCGTCGTCGTCGAAGGGCAGCGCCTCGGCGCGGCCGACCCGCAGGTCGGCCTCGGGATAGACCGCGCGACAGTCGCGGACGAACGGCTCGGACGGGTCACAGGCCGCGACCGAGCCGGCACCGAGCCGCTCGACGAGCACCCCCGTGAGAGCGCCCGGCCCGCAGCCCACGTCGAGCATCGTGTGGCCCGGCCGCACGCCGGCCCAGTCGGCGAAGACCGGTGCCAACCGGCGGGAGTACCTGCCCATGAACCCGTCGTAGGCCCGACCCGTGGTCATGAAGGTGGCTGCACCGTCGACCGGCTCCACGAGGACCCCTCTCATCGCCGCGAAGTGATGGCTCGGAGAGCGTCGCGGCAGCCGCTGGGCGAGGTGAGTGCCCTCAGCGTAGAGCCCGTCAGGCCGAGACGGTCATGACGATGCGGGCGCGGTCGACGGGGTCACGCCAGGTGCGGTACACGAACCCGAGCCGGGCCAGGGACCAGACCAGGAACGGGATGGCGAAGGCGATCGAGAGGTTCCAGTACGGCAGCCGCGCCAGCGAGCCGAACACGAGACCGGTCAGCGTCGTGCTCACCGCCAGCCGGGCGGAGTAGCCGACCATCATCACCGGCGGCGCCGGGGTCGCCCGCGCGGAGCGCATGTCGACGGAGAAGGGGCTCTTGGCCGACCAACGCATCGACGCGCCCACGACCTGCACGGTCACCACGAGCCACGTGCAGAGCAGCGCCGTGAGCTCGTGCGCGGCAGGCAGCCCGGCCCGCAGCGAGGCCAACACCAGGGTGATGCCCGAGGACACGAGCAGCCACTCGCCGAGCACCAGCATCCGCGCCGCGAAGACCGTCGTAGGTCGCGCCGGCAGGCTCTCGCGCCACAGCATCCCGCGGCCGTCGAGGCACCACGCGTTCACGCCGAACAGCAGTGCTGCGCCCGAGGCCACCAGACCGGGGAGGATCGTCATCGTGTTCCACTCGAGGTCACCGGCCAGGGCGACCAGGCCGGGGCCGACCGCGAGCACCATCATGCCCCTGCGCATCGGGACGGCCCGCCACACCGAGCCGCGATCCAGGCGCACCAGGGCAGCAAGATCGCTGCGCGGCGCCCGACGGGCGGCCCTGGCGCCGCTCTCGACGCGGGTCGCATCGCGAGGCGAGTGGCGCGCGGCCAGGTGGGCGGGCAGCGCGCCGAGTGCGATGGCCGCCACGATGACGACGAGCAGCACCGCGACGGTGACGACGTACCGCAGCACCTGGCCCTCGCGTGCGGCGATCATTCCGCGCATGACGTAGACCGTGGGCACCTGGTCGAGCGCGGCGCTGAGGAGTCCGGCGAGCTGGAGCCACACGGCGATGGCGCCGACGACCAGGCCGGCCGAACGAACGATGAGCAACCCCCGGGGGCCGCGGCGGATGGCCTCGACCGTCCAGGCCACGACCTGCGCCAGCGCGCTGGCCGTGAGGACCCAGAGGAGGGCGACGACCTGGGCGCCCCAGAGGTTCTGAGGCCCGATCGCGTAGGCGGTGACGCCTAGCAGGGTCCACGCCTGGAGCAGCCAGGCGATGTTGAGCGGCGCGAGCAGCAGCGCACCCAGGTGGTCCGTGGTCGGGCTCACCGGGTAGGCGACGCCGTGCTCGTTCGAGAGCAGCTCGCGACCGCCGCCCGAGGCCACCGAGGAGACGACGGCAAGCACGAGCATGCCGGCCAGCACGGTCGGCAGGATGATCAGGAACTGGGCGGCGCGCCCTGTCGCGTCGATGACGCCGGCACCCTCGACGTACGCCGGGACGGTCCCGATCGCCGCGGTGACCAGCACGAAGCTACCGGCGGCCCAGCCGGCGGTACGCCGACGCCGCACGGTCGTGGCGCGGAACCAGAGCAGGTGGCGAACGTCGACCAGCGCGCGGACCGCGGTGTCGCGGCTAGTCGAGAAGGGCGCGATAGGCACGAGCGCCTTCCTCCCCCGCCATCTCGCCCGCCGACAGGGTGGCGACCCGCTCGCCGCCGCGCAGGACCAGGGCCGTGCCACACGCCTCGATGGCGAGCTCGCGCAGATGGGTGGACACCAGGACGCAGGCGCCGCGCGCCCGGGCATCGGCGATGACCTCGAAGGTTGCCTCGACGCCGATCGGGTCGACGCCGTCGAAGGGCTCATCGAGCAGCAGCACCCGGGGCTGGTGGAAGGCGGCCAGGATCACCGAGAGGCGACGGCCCATGCCGTGGGAGAAGCCGGCCGTGACCCGGTGCGCGACGGCGCCGAGCTCGAACCGCTCCAGGAGGTGACGGGCGTGGTCCTCCCAGTGGTCCATGCGGCGTAGCCGCGCCGCGAGCTGCAAGTGCTCCCACGGCGTCGCTCGCGGCACCAGGCCGCCGACGTCGGGGCAGTAGCCGGTGCGCTGCTTGATCGTGAGCGTGTGCTCGCGGATGTCGAGCCCGGTGACCACCACCGCACCTGCGGTCGGGGGTACCACGCCCGCGAGGACCCGCATCGTGGTCGACTTCCCCGCACCGTTGCGCCCCAGAAGCGCGCTCGCCTGTCCGGCGAACGCGGTCAGGTCGACGCCCGACACGGCCTCGACCTCGCCGAAGCGCACCTGGAGCCCACGGATGTCGATCACGGGGGGAATCTCTGGGGTGATCACCCCGCCAAGTGTTCCCGAGCCGCCCCGCGCTGTCAGAGGAATCGGCGTACTGGGGCGGGTGGGGCCCGGCGGTTCATCACGGTATGTAGCCGAAGCCACGCTTCCCACGGCGAGCACGCCATGGGGAGTGCGGGTTGACCGACATACCGTGATGAAACTCCGGCAGCCTCAGGCGGGGAAGGAGTCGCCGCGCTCAAGCAGGCCGCGCAGGTACGACGTGGGGCGGAACCGCTCGCCGTACGCCGCGGCGAGCTCGTCGGCACGGGCGAGGAACGCCGCGAGGCCGATCTCGCCGGACGAGGACTCGTAGCCGGTCATGAACTGCGCCGCACCACCGGTCGCGGGCGGGAAGCCGATGCCGAGGATCGAGCCGACGTTGGCCGCCGCGGCCGAGGTGATGACGCCCTCCTCGAAGCAGCGCGCGGTCTCCAGCGCCTCGACGAACAGGAGCCGGTCACCCACGTCGGTGAAGGGGATCGCGTCGACCTCGTGCGGGAAGGCCTCGCCCAGCCCCGGCCAGATCCGGGTCCGCCGCCCCGCGTCGTCGTACTCGTAGAAGCCCGCGCCCTTGGCCCGCGAGGGCCGGCCGAGCTCGATCATCTGCTCGATGACCGCCGTGCCCGGGTGGGGCGCCAGCTCGATCCCGTCCCGTGCGGCCGCGGCGTGCGTCGCCCGGGTGATCCGGGCCATCAGCTCCAGGCTCAGCTCGTCGCACAGCTGCAGCGGCCCCACCGGGTAGCCGGCCTGGGTGGCCGCCCGCTCGAGCGAGACCGGGTGGACGCCTTCCGCGACCATCGCCATGCCCTCGTTGATCAGCGTGCTGATCACTCGCGAGGTGTAGAACCCCCGGCTGTCGTTGACGACGATCGGTGTCTTCCTGATCTGCAGCACGACGTCGTAGGCCTTGGCCAAGGTCGCCTCGGAGGTCTCCCGGCCGCGGATGATCTCCACCAAGGGCATCTTGTCGACCGGCGAGAAGAAGTGCAGCCCGATGAAGTCGCCGGGCCGGTCGACGCCGGCGGCCAGCTCGGTGATCGGGAGCGTCGAGGTGTTGGAGCACAGGAGTGCGTCGGGCTCGACGTACGCCGCGACCTCGGCGAAGACCCGCCCCTTGAGCGCCGGGTCCTCGAAGACCGCCTCGATCACCAGGTCGCAGCCGGCCAGGTCGGCGGCCTGGACGGTCGGGGTGATCCGCGCGAGCAGCTCGGCCTTCTTCTCCTCCGTGGAGCGACCCCGTGCGATGGCCCGATCGAGCAGGCCCGCGGAGTACGCCTTGCCGCGCTCGGCACTCTCCAGGGACACGTCCTTCAGCAGCACCTGCATGCCCGCCCGTGCGCACGAGTAGGCGACCCCGGCACCCATCATCCCGGCCCCGAGCACCGCGACCCGCGACGCGCGGTACGACGGCACGCCGGCCGGGCGCAGTGACCCGGCTCCGATGGCCTGGAGGTCGAAGAAGAACGCCTGGATCATGTTCTTCGAGTTCTGCCCCGTGATGAGCGAGGTCAGGTAGCGCGACTCGATGCGCGAGGCCGTCTCGATATCGGTGGCGGCCCCTTCGACGGCCGCGGACAGGATCGCCCGCTGGGCGGGGTAGACAGCACCCTTGGACTGCTGGCGCAGCAGGGCAGGGAAGGCAGGGAGGAAGGCGGCGAGCGCCGGGCTCGTGGGGGTCCCGCCCGGCATCTTGTAGCCCGCTCGGTCCCAGGGCTTGCTCGCGGCCTCAGGGTCGTCCCGGTGCGCCAGGATCCAGCTCTTCGCCGCGGGTACCAGCTCCTCGGAGGCGGCGACCAGCTCGTCGACCAGGCCCTGTGCCTGGGCACCGGCCGGCTTGAACCGGGTTCCGGGGAGCAGCACGTCCATCAGCGCGGTCTGGAGGCCGAGCATCCGCACCACCCGGGTGATCCCGCCGCCGCCCGGCAGCAGACCCAGCGTCGCCTCCGGCAGCCCCACCTCGACCGCCGGGTCGTCGACGACCAGGCGCCGGTCGGCGGCCAGGGCGATCTCGAAGCCACCACCCAGAGCCGCACCGTTGATCGCCGCCACGACCGGGCGGGGGTAGCGCTCGACGCGGCGCAGGTCGGCCTTGATCGCCTCGGCTCTCGCGAAGACCTCCGGGGCATCGTCGGCTCGGACCCGGGTCAGCTCACCCAGATCGGCGCCGGCGAAGAAGGTCTTCTTCGCGCTGGCGATGACGACACCGGTGACGTCATCGACCTCGTCCTGGAGTCGGCTCACCGCCGCCGCCATCGACCGCTGGTAGAGCTCGGTCATCGTGTTGGCATCCGCCGTGGGGTCGTCGAGGGTGAGGGTGACGATGCCGTCGGCATCGCGCTGGTAGCGGACCGCGGTGACGTCGGCCGCGCTCGTGGTGGTCATCCGGTCTCCTTCGATGTGGGGCTGGTGTCGAGTCGCTCTCTTCTCAGCCGGCGGGTGTCGCTTCGCGACGTGGGGCGGGTCAGACGAGCTCGACGATGGTGGCGATGCCCATCCCGCCGCCGACACACAGCGTGGCCAGGCCACGGCGTAGGTCCCGACGCTCCAGCTCGTCGACCAGCGTGCCGAGGATCATCGCCCCCGTGGCGCCCAGGGGATGCCCCATCGCGATGGCGCCCCCGTTGACGTTGGTGATGTCGTGGCCGACACCGAGGTCCTTCATGAACCGCATCGCCACAGCGGCGAACGCCTCGTTCATCTCGAAGAGGTCGATGTCGCCGACCTCCAGGCCGGCCAGCGCCAGTGCCTTGCGCGAGGCCGGGGCCGGACCGGTCAGCATGATCGTGGGGTCGGCGCCGGAGACGGCCGCGGCCAGGATGCGAGCGCGCGGGTGCAGCCCGAGCTCCAGGCCGACCGCCTGGGAGCCGATCAGCATCAGGGCAGCGCCGTCGACGATCCCTGAGGAGTTCCCGGCGTGGTGCACGTGGTCGATCCGCTCCACCCAGTGGTACTTCTCCAGCGCCACGGAGTCGAAGCCGGCCTCCACACCGAGCTGGGCGAAGGAGGGCTTCAGTCCGGCCAGCCCCTCGACCGAGGTGTCGGGTCGGATCAGCTCGTCGTGGTCGAGCACGGTCAGTCCGTTGCGGTCGCGCACCGGCACCACGGACTCGGCGAAGTAGCCGTTGGCCCACGCCTTGGCCGCCCGGTGATGCGACTCCGCGGCGTAGGCGTCCACGTCGGTACGGCTCCACCCCTCCAGGGTGGCGATCAGGTCGGCGCCGATGCCCTGGGGGACGAACCCGGTCGCCAGCGCGGTCGCGGGATCGGCCGCCCACGGACCGCCGTCGGAGCCCATCGGCACCCGGCTCATCGACTCGACGCCGCCGGCGAGGATGAGCTGCTCGAAGCCGCCGCGCACCCGAGAGGCCGCCTGGTTGACCGCCTCGAGACCCGAGGCACAGAAGCGGTTGAGCTGGACGCCCGCGACGGTCTCGGGATAGCCCGCGGCCAGGGCTGCCGCCTTGGCGATGTCACCGCCCTGGTCGCCGATCGGCGTCACCACGCCCAGCACCACGTCGTCAACACGGGCGGGGTCCAGGCCGGGGTTGCGGCGACGCACCTCGTGGAGGAGGTCGACCACCAGGTCGATGGGCTTGACCTCGTGCAGAGCGCCCGCGCTCTTGCCCTTGCCGCGCGGTGTCCGCAGGTGGTCGTAGATGAAGGCGTCGATCATGACCGCTCCTCGCGCACTCGCAGTTCTGGCCTCAGCAGCACCATGACCATCGTGTCACAGCACCCCTCGCCCGCCGTGCGCCGAGGCTGCCGGCTCTGGCCACTGCGCTCGACCGGGCGTAGGGTGAAGATCGGCCTGACGCCGTCAATAGTGCGGACGGACCATTTCCCTCCTGGGGGGTCTGAAGGAATAATCCGACACATCGCCGTTGCCGCCCTGCCACCAGGGGGGACAGGCCGGAGCGGTCAACACATGGGGAAAGCTATGAGACGTGCATTTCGCACGGCCGTGGGGCTCAGCGCACTCGCAGCCGTCGTTCCATTCGTGATCGCGCCTTCCAGCGGCAACGCCGCCGTTGCGGCGCTCGCTCCGGTGGACCAGGTGATCTACCAGATGAACGAGCCGGACGGCGCCACGACCATGATGGACTCCTCCGGCAACGGCTGGAACGCGCCGATCGACCAGGACGGCATCGACACCGGGGCCCAGTACGACGGCGCCACCGGCTACTCGTGGGTGCGACGACCGCCCAACCAGGCTCCGGCCTCGCCCGAGCGGATCATCCAGATCCCGGACAGCCCGCTGCTCGACCCGGGTTCGGACACCTTCACCATCGAGATCCGCTACCGCACCAAGGAGAACTTCGGCAACATCACCCAGAAGGGCCAGGCCCGGTCCAAGGGCGGTCAGTGGAAGATCCAGAACCCCCAGGGCAGGCCGTCCTGCCTGTTCAAGGGCTCGCTGGGCCGCACCGCCACGCGGTCGAAGGTCTCCCTGGCCGACAACGAGTGGCACACGCTCACCTGCGTGCACACCTCGAGCCGCGTCACGATGTACGTCGACGGCGTCTACATGAACCGCAAGAAGGGCGCCACCGGCCACATCGACAACAAGATCCCGATGACCATCGGCGGCAAGATCAACTGCGACCAGGTCAAGGTCACGTGTGACTACTTCTCCGGGATGATCGACTACATCACCATCACGCGCGGCAGCTGAGTCGCTTCCACGCCCGGCCGTCACCTGGGCCGTAGCGCCCCCACCGATGCCGGTGGGGGCGTTCAGGTCCGCGGCCACGCCCTGATCACTCGCGCTGACTCCCCTGTGGAGTGGGCGACTAGGGTTGCGGCCATGGCGGACCCCTCGGGCAGCACCGACCCAGGGGACCCCACCGACCCCGCGGCTACGACCGTCCTGGTGACCGGGGCGACCGGATTCATCGGTCGGCGCGTCACGCCGGTCCTCGTCGAGAGTGGGTACGACGTTCGCGCGATGACGCGACGCCCCGAGGACTATGCGGGCCCGGGGGATCCCGTCGGCGCGGACGTCTCCGACATCGACTCGCTGGCGCCGGCGCTGGAGGGCGTCGACGTCGCGCTCTACCTCGTGCACTCGCTGGACACCGACGACTTCGAGCGACGCGACGCGGCAGCGGCCCGGGACTTCGGTCGGGTCGCTGCGGCCGCGGGGGTCCGACAGATCATCTACCTCGGCGGGCTGGGGGCCGAGGGGGCCGAGCTCTCCCCGCATCTGCGCAGCCGCCGCCAGGTGGAGGCCCTGCTCGGAGAGTCCGGCGTCCCGGTGACCGTCCTGCGGGCCGCGATCGTCGTTGGGCACGGCGGGATCTCGTGGGAACTGACCCGCCAGCTCGTGAAGAACCTGCCGGCCATGATCGTGCCCCAGTGGGTCTCGACGCTCACCCAGCCGATCGCGGTCGACGATGTGGTGCGCTACCTGGTCGGGGTCGTCGACGAACCCCGCGCCTTCGGGCGGGTCTTCGAGATCGGCGGCCCGGACCGCATCACCTATCTCGAGATGCTCCAGGTCGCCGGAGAGCTCGGCACCGGCCGCCGGGTGCCGATCATCGAGGTGCCGGTGCTGACGCCGCGGTTGTCGTCGTACTGGCTTGCCCTGGTCACCGACGTCGACGTGACGACGGGGCGCAACCTGATCGACTCCATGGGCACCGAGGTGGTGGTCAACGAGGACTCGATCCGCGAGCTGGTCCCTGGCGACCCACTGCCGTACGTCGAGGCGGTGCGGCGGGCGCTCGACGAGCGGAGCCGCGCGTGAGCGCACACCCGGTCGAGCGTGGCGCGATCGGCTGGCTCCGTCGGTCCCTGTGGGACAAGGTCCCCCGCGACCACCGCGAGGAGCCGCGCGATCTGCGCCGACGCCAGGTCATCACCTTGCTGGTCCTCCTGGTAGGTGCCGGCGTGCTCGGTGTCTCGCTGCGGATCGAGCCGGGCAGCGCGTGGTTCTACCCTGCGACCCTCGGGCTGGCGCTGGTGTGGACCATCGGCTCCTTCGCCTCGGGACCGCTTCATCTCGGTCGGATCAGGCACGCCACCGGCCTGCGGCGGCCCGTGGTGACCCCGATTCTCCTCGGCCTGCTGCTGGGCGGGGTCTTCGTCGCCGGCGCCCTCGTGGTGCGGGAGGTTCCGTTCCTCGACCGCGAGGTCCAGTGGGTGCTGGAGCATGCCGACCAGGGTGCCGGCCCGCTGATCGTGTTGATCACCGTCGTGAACGGGATCGCCGAGGAGACGTTCTTCCGCGGAGCGGCCTACGCCGCCACCCCCCGCTATCCGGTGCTGGTCACCACGGTGGCCTACTTCGTGGCGACCCTGGCCACCGGCAACGTGATGCTGGCCTTCTCCGCGCTGGTGCTGGGCACGGTGGTGGGCCTGCAACGCCGCGCGTCAGGAGGCATCCTCGCCCCCATCCTGACCCACGTGACCTGGTCGCTGGTGATGCTCCTGGTTCTCCCCGCACTCTTCGGCTGATCACTCGAAGCGCAGCACGCCGTCCTCGAGTGGCCCCTCGCGCAGCGAGCGCAGGTCGACGAGGTAGTTCTGTCGCAGCCGCCACGGTGGCCGCGTTCCGGCGCTCGGCAGCCGGTCGAGCGAACGGAGGACGTAGCCGGCGGAGAAGTCCATCAGGGGCGCGCGCTCGACGTCGGGGTCGGCCACCGGCACGACCGTCCGGTAGCCGTGCGCCGCCAGGTGAGCCAGCAACCGGCACACGAAGTCGGCCACCAGGTCGGCCTTCAGCGTCCACGACGCGTTGGTGTAGCCGACGGTGAACACGAAGTTGGGAACCCCCGAGAGCATCAGCGCCCGGTAGGCCATGGTGTCCGGCAGCGACACTGGGACGCCGTCGACGACCAGCCGGAACCCCCCGAAGGGCAGGATGGACAGCCCGGTTGCCGTCACCACGATGTCCGCGGCAAGCTCGCGGCCCGAGGCGAGCCGCACCCCGGTAGGCGTGAACCGCTCGATCGTGTCGGTCACGACCTCGGCCCGATCGGCGGAGATCGCCTCGAACAGGTCTCCGTCAGGCACCAGGCAGAGCCGCTGGTCCCAGGGGTCGTAGTCAGGCCTGAAGTGGGAGTCCACGGGGTAGCCCTCGGGTAGCGCCTTGCGTGCCCGCGCTCGGATCAGCTGCCGCGCGAGCTTCGGCCGACGTCGGCACAGCTCGTAGAACGCCGTGGAGAGCAGCACGTTCTTCCAGCGCGTCACCGAGTACGCCGCGCGCCCGGGCAGCACCCGGCGGAGCCAGGCCGCGATCCGGTCACGCCGCGGAACCGAGAGCACGTAGGTGGGTGACCGCTGCAGCATCGTCACGTGCGCGGCGGCACTCGCACCCTTCAGCATCGCCGGGACGAGTGTCACCGCCGTGGCGCCGGAGCCGACGACCAGCACCCGGGTGCCGGCGTACTCCAGATCCTCGGGCCAGTGCTGAGGATGGAGCACCGGGCCCGCGAAGGCGTCCAGGCCCTCGAGCTCCGGCTGGTAGCCGGCTTCGTAGTCGTAGTAGCCGCCGCAGGCCCAGAGCAGGTCGCAGGTCAGGTGCACCCTGCCGCCGGCGTGCTCGACCGTGACCGTCCAGCGCGCGGTGGCCGAGTCCCAGCTCGCCTCGACCACGCGATGGTCGTAGCGGATATGCCGGTCGACGTCGTACTCGCGCGCGGTGTCACGCACGTAGTCCAGGATCGACGCACCGTCGGCCAGCGCCTGGTCACCCACCCACGGCCGAAACCGGTAACCCAGCGTGAACATGTCGGAGTCCGACCGCACGCCCGGGTAGCGGAACAGATCCCAGGTGCCGCCGCTGGTCGCCCGAGCCTCCAGGACCGCGAAGCTGCGGGTCGGTGCCTCCTGGGCCAGCCGCGCCGCCGCCCCGATGCCTGACAGCCCCGCACCGACGACGAGCACGTCGACGTGCTCGGCGCGACGTTGCGGCGGCGGAGTGACAGCCGTGGCGGTGTCGGTCATAGGTGGAGCCTAGGTCGTCAGCCGGCGACAACGTCCGCGGCGTACGCCGCTACGAAGGCACTCAGCAGATACATCGGCTCGGTGACGACACTGGCGCGCGCCATCGCCTGGAGGTGCTCCATCTGCTCGGGCTCGAAGTAGCCGTGGTGGCGGTAGACCTCGACCCGCGTGCAGAGGCCGTCGACGTCGAGCTCGGGGTGGAACTGGGTGGCATAGACGTTCTGGCCGAGCCGGAACCCCTGCACCGGGCAGGCCGCCGAAGAGGCCAGCACCACGGCACCCGCGGGCAGCCGCCTGACCGCCTCCTTGTGCCCGAGGAACGCGTCGAACTCGGCGGGCAGCCGGCCGAACAGCTGGTCGGCGCGCCCTGCCTCGGTCAGCCGGATGGCGGTGCACCCCACCGGCTCACCGTAAGTCCGGTCCACCAGGCCGCCCGCAAGGACGCCGAGGGTACCGATGCCGTAGCAGGCGCCGAAGAAGGGGAAGTCGGCGGCGACGACCCGTTCGGTCAACCCGCGCAACTCCTCCTCCACGCGGAGCTGGGCGCCGGACTTCTTCGCGACCGGGTCGCTCACGTTGAACGGGCCGCCCCCGAGAACGATCCCCGACCAGTCGGCAAGCTCGACGTGGCCCAGCGGGTGGCGCTCCAGCCGCCGCCGGACCAACTGGTGGGGGCGCAGCCCGGAGTACCGGAGGAAGGCGTCGAACTCGTTGTCAGCAGCGGCGTCCTCGGCGCGGGTGCCGAGGAAGAGGAAGGGCCTCACGGCCCGCGAGCCTACCGGCGCTCAGTCGTGGGGCTGCAGGTGGAGCCAGGGTCGGGACAGCTCGAAACGGCGACCGGAGATCTCCGTCGGCCGGATCTCGACCACGTTGTACTTCAACGTCGGCACCCACGGGCGCAGCGGAATGTTCTCCGAGCGGTGCTCCTCGTCCTCGTCGAGCTTGCGGGCCGTGCCACGCAGCACCACGCTGCGCGCGGTGTCTCCGTCGAAGTGGTCGATCTCGAACGCGACGTCAGGATTCATCACCACACCGAGCAGCTTGGAGCCCTCGGCGGTGCGGAAGAGCAGGGTGTCGCCGTCGACGGCGTAGTTGATCGGCGTGATGTGCACCTCATCAGCGAGGTGGAAGGCGAGACGGCCGAACTCCTCGGAGCGCAGATAGTCCCAGCACTCCTCGGTGGTCATCTCGGTGACGGGGTTCTCGTCGCTCATCTCGTCTCCTTCGCACCGCGGCCGTTGACTCGAACCTACGGCCAGGCGGGGGGCCGACGAAAGGGGGGTTCACCCATCAGGTCTCCGCAAGGGACCGGGCAGCAGTCGCGAGTCACACCTGGATGGCCACGCCTCGGGCCACCAAGCCGTCGACGTCGGTGATCCCCCAGGCCGCCAGGGCGGCGCGGGTGTGCTCACCGGGCGCGGCCGCGGGCGGCATGGTGAGGCTCGGTGTCGTCCGGGAGAAGCGAGGCGCCGGGGCCGGCTGCAGCCGGCCGTCCACCTCGGTGAAGGTCTGCCGCTCCCGTAGCTGGGGGTGGGCCGCCGCTTCCTCGAGGGTGAGCGAGGGGGCGACACAGGCATCGGATCCCTCGAAGACCGCCACCCACTCGGTCAGCGGGCGCTGTGCGATCCGGGTGGCGAAGGCCACGCGCAGCTCGGCGTACGACGCGGGGTCGTCCCGGTCCGGCACCTGACCGCTGAGCCCGAGCCCGTCAAGCAGTTCCTCGTAGAACCGCGGCTCGAGCGCGGCCACCGCCAGATGGCGACCGTCGGCGGTCTCGTAGACGTCGTAGTAGGGCGCCCCTCCATCGAGCAGACCCGCGGCGCGGCCGCGCCCGCCGAGCCCGGCGGCGCGCAGCATCGCGCCCATGGTGTTGAGGTGGGCGACGCCCTCCACGATCGCCGCATCGACCACCTGGCCCCGCCCCGAGAGCCGCGCCTCCAACAGCGCGGCCAGCACGCCGATCACCAGGTACGTCGAGCCGCCCCCGAAGTCACCGAGAAGGTTCCCCGGGAAGTGGGGGCGAGCCGGGTCCTGGCCCAAGCCGTCCAGGACCCCCGCGACGGCGAGGTAGGTCAGGTCGTGGCCCGCGGTGGTGGCCACCGGACCGGTCTGGCCCCACCCGGTCATCCGGCCGTACACGAGCGCGGGGTTGCGCTCGAAGCAGACCTCCGGCCCCAGCCCGAGCCGTTCGGTGGTTCCCGGGCGCAGGCCCTCGATGAGGATGTCGGCCGTCGCCACCAGGTCGAGGACGGTGGCCGCACCGTCCTCGTGCTTGAGGTCCAGCGCCACGCTCGGCCGACCTCGCGCCAGGAGGTCGTCGGCGCCCGCGGCGAAGAGTCCGCCACCGGGGCGGTCGATGCGGATGACGTCGGCTCCCAGGTCCGCCAGGATCATGCAGGCATGAGGCCCCGGCCCGATGCCCGCGATCTCCACGACCCGGACCCCACGCAACGGCCCGGTTCCCTCGCCCAGCCGCACGGTCGTCACATCCGCATCCTTTCAGGCATGGGAGGCGGGCATCAGTGGGGTAGGACCCGGCGCAGGAACGTCCGCGTCCGTTCCTCCCGCGGGTTGCTGAAGATCTCCGCCGGCTCGCCCTGCTCCAGGATCCGGCCTCCGTCGAGGAAGCACACGGTGCTCGCGATCTCGCGGGCGAAGGCCATCTCGTGGGTGGCCAGGATCATCGTCGTGCCGTCGTCGGCGAGGTCGCGGACGATGTCGAGCACGTCGCCGACGAGCTCGGGGTCCAGGGCGGCCGTGATCTCGTCGAGGAGCAGCAGCCGCGGCCCGGTAGCCAGGGCCCGGACCAGCGCAGCGCGTTGCTGCTGACCACCCGAGAGCCGGTCGGGATGGGCGTCGGCGTGCTCGCCCAGGCCGAACCGCGTCAGCAGCTCACGGGCGTGCTGCTCGGCCGACGGCCGCGACACTCCATGCACCCGTCGGGGCGCGAGGGTCACGTTGTCCAACACGGTGAGATGGGGGAACAGGTTGTAGGCCTGGAAGACCATGCCCATCCGGCTGCGCACCTCACGCCGGTCGGTGCGCGGGTCGGAGATCTCCACACCTTCGAGCTCGATCACGCCGTCGTCAATGTCCTCGAGCAGGTTCAGGCACCGCAGCAGCGTGGACTTGCCCGAGCCCGACGAGCCGATCAGGCACACCACGTCACCGGCGGCCACGGTGAGCTCGATGTCGTGCAGGACGACGTTGTCGTCGTAGGTCTTGCGTAGTCCGCTCACGCGGAGCAGTGGCGTCGCGGTCACAGCGCACCCGACCGTTCCCGCTCGGACCTACGCCGCTGGAGCCAGTCGGTGAAGCGCGCGAGCGGGATGGTCAGCACCACGAAGAACATCGCCGCCACGACGTACGGCGTGTAGTTGAAGTTGTAGTTGGAATAGTCGCGGGCGGCGTAGAGGGCGTCGAACAGCGCCACCGACGAGACCAGCGCCGTGTCCTTCTGCAAGGAGACGAAGTCGTTGAGCAGCGGTGGGATCACCCGGCGCACCCCCTGAGGCACGACGACGAAGCGCATGGTCTGGGCCCGACCCAGTCCCAGCGCCTGTGCGCTGGCAACCTGCGAGGGATGGATGGACTCGATGCCGGCGCGGAACACTTCGGCGACGTAGGCGCCGTAGGAGAGCACGAGCGCGACGGTCGCCCAGAAGAAGATGCTGTTGGGCACCCCCTGGAGCTGCAACGCGGGCATCCCGAACACCAGCAGGTAGACCAGCAGGATGGTCGGGATGCCGCGGAAGAGGTCGGTGTAGATGACCGCCAGTGCGCGCACCGGCACCAGCCAGGGCGAGCGGGCCCCCCGAGCCAACGCCACGGCCAGGCCGAGCAGCAGGATCAGCGGCTCGGCGATCAGGAACATCCTGACGTTGTAGGTCCAGAACGCGTCCCAGATCGCCGGGAACACGGCCCGGGCATCGTCGAGGTTGAAGAAGGTCTCCTGCACCACCGGCCAGCCGGGCGAACCGGTGATGGCCAGCCAGGCCGCGACCAGGACGCTGAGCGTCACCGCCGTGGCGATGACGGTCGAACGACGCCGCTGGAGGCGACGTACCCGTTGCCGCTCGACCTCGCGGGGGCTGGGCGCCCAGACCTCGGTCACCGGCCGGTCACTGGAGCTCGGGTACTCCGACGGTGTCCGAGAGCCACTGCTTCTCGATCGCGTCGAGGGAGCCGTCGGCACGCATGGCGGCCAGGGCCTGGTTCACGCACGTCACGAGGGGGTTGCCCTTCTCGAAGAGCATCCCGAACTCCTCCTGATCGCCGGTCGCCGGCTGGAACTGACCGACGATCGTCCCCTTGGGGATCTCCACGGCGGTGATGTAGAAGGCCGTCGGCAGGTCGGCCAGGATGGCATCGACCTGGTCGTTCTGCATCGCCTGCTTGGCGACGTTGGTGTCGTCGAAGACCAGCGGGTCGGTGTCGGGCTGGATCACCTCCCGGATCGCGGTGAGCGAGGTGGTGCCCGTCTGGGCTCCCAGCCGCAGTCCCTTCAGATCCGCCAGCGAGGTCGCCGAGGCGGCGGGCGACCCCTTCAGCGCGATGACCGCCTGGGAAGCCGCGTAGTAGCCGTCGGAGAAGTCCACGACCTTGGCCCGCGCCGGGGTGATCGAGATCTGGTTGATGTCGAAGTCGAAGTCCTTGTCGCCCGGCTTGTAGGAGGTGTTGAACGGCACCTTGACCCACGTGACCTGGTCGGGGCCGAAGCCGAGCTGGTCGGCTACGGCGTAGGCCACGGCCGACTCGAAGCCCTTGCCGTTCGACGGGTCGTTGTCGCTGAACCAGGGGTCGTAGGCCGGGGAGTCGGTGCCGACGGTCAGCGTGCCGGGGGTCTTGAGGGCAAGGGAGTCGGGGGCGCACTCGTCCGCCGCGGCGCTCGAATCCGCCGCCGAGGCCGACGCGGTGTCCGAGGCCGTGGCCGCAGGCTCGTCGTCCGCGGGCGCGCACGAGACGGCGGCAAGCAGCAGCGGGGTGGCTAGGACCAGGGCGGTACGACGCAGACGCATGCCCGCATCGTAGAACGCGGGCCCGGCCACCCATAGCGCGGGTTCACACCCCGGTCAGGTGCGGAATCAGTGGTGGCCCTGATGCACCGCTGCGTACCCCCGGCCGCGGGCGATCAGCCAGTGGTTGACGGGCACCGTGACGACGAAGGCGATCGCGAGCGAGACCGCCAGAGTCAACCAGAACCAGGCGTCGCCTAACCAGCGGCCATCGCGCCGGGGACGACCAGGAGCACCAGGTTGTCCACGATCTCCATCGACGTGATCGACACGGTGTCGGACACCAGTGCCGCCCGCACGGCCGTGGCGTGGTCCGAACCGGCACGCCGGACACCGGAGTAGGTGAGCAGGTAGCCGAAGAAGAACGCGAGCACGATCGAGATCGCGACGCCAGTTCGCATCCACTCCTCCACCCTGAGGAACCGGACCCGGATCGAGTTTGCAACTAGTTGCATAGGGCACCTAGGGTGGCGCCGTGGCACTCGAGCACGCCCTGCTGGTCGCCCTGCGCGAACGTCCCGCGTCGGGGCTGGACCTCGCGCGTCGCTTCGACCGGTCCATCGGCTTCTTCTGGCACGCCACCCACCAGCAGATCTACCGCGTGCTCGCCCGGATGGAGCACGAGGGCTGGGTTGCGGCCACCGTCGTCCACCAGACGGGTCGGCCGGACAAGAAGGTGTACGACGTCTCGGCCGCCGGACGCCAGACCCTGGCCGACTGGCTGGCGTCGCCCACCCCCCTGGAGCCGCTGCGATCCGAGCTGGCGGTCAAGCTCCGGGGAGCGGCGTACGGCGACCGGCAGGCGGTGCTGGCGGCGGTCGCGGCCAACCTGGCCGATCACCGCGTCCGGCACGCCTACTACCGGGACCTCTGCGCCCGCGACTACCCCGAGCCCGAGCTGCTGACCGGCCACGATCTCGACACCTATCTCGTCCTCCGGGGCGGGTTGCGGGTCGAAGAGTTCTGGATCGGCTGGCTCGAGGAGTACCTCACCACCCACGAGAAGGCGGCCTGATGACCCCCTACCCACACTTGCTGTCCCCGGTTCGCCTGGGCTCGCTCGAGCTGCGCAACCGCGTGGTGATGGGGTCCATGCACACCGGGCTCGAGGACCGGGTCTGGGACCAGCCCGCGCTGGCGGCGTACCTTGCCGAGCGGGCCCGGGGTGGGGTCGGCCTGATCGTCACCGGCGGCTACTCGCCGACCAAGCGTGGGTGGCTCAAGCCGTTCGCCAGCGAGCTGACCACGCGCCTCCACGCGATGCGGCACCGCGACATCACCGGGCCGGTGCACGACGAGGGCGGTGCCATCGCGCTCCAGATCCTCCACGCGGGCCGCTACGGCTACCACCCCCTCAGCGTCAGTGCGTCCTCGCGGAAGTCACCGATCACCCCGTTCCGGCCGCACGCGCTGAGCACCCGCGGGGTCGACCGCACCGCGACGGCCTTCGCCGAGACCGCCGCGCTGGCGGTCAAGGCCGGCTACGACGCGGTCGAGGTGATGGGCTCTGAGGGCTACCTGATCAACCAGTTCCTGGCCGCCCGCACCAACGACCGCAGCGACGCCTGGGGCGGGTCGACCGAGCGTCGGATGCGGTTTCCCGTCGAGGTCGTCCGGCGCACCCGTGCGCTGGTCGGTCCGGGCTTCCCGATCATCTACCGCATCTCCCTGCTCGACCTCGTCGAGGACGGCCAGACCTGGGAGGAGACCTCGGAGCTGGCCCAGCGGCTGGTCGAGGCCGGCGCCACCATGCTCAACACCGGTATCGGGTGGCACGAGGCGCGGGTCCCGACGATCATCACGCAGGTGCCGCGCGGCGCCTGGCGCTCAGCCACTGCGCGCCTCAAGGCCGAGGTGACGGTGCCCGTCTGCGCGTCCAACCGGATCAACACACCAGAGCTCGCCGAGGACATCCTCGCCTCGGGCGAGGCCGATCTGGTCTCGATGGCCCGGCCGCTGCTGGCCGATGCCGACTTCGTGGCCAAGGCCGCGGCGGGTCGCGGCGACGAGATCAACACCTGCATCGCCTGCAACCAGGCCTGCCTCGACCTCGTGTTCAGCAACCAGAAGGCCTCCTGCCTGGTCAACCCGCGTGCGGCACGCGAGACCACCCTCGTGCTCACCCCGCTGCCGGCGACCCGGCCCGCGCCCACGGTCGCCGTGGTCGGCGCCGGGCCGGCCGGGCTGGCGACAGCGCTCTCGGCGGCCGAGCGCGGCTTCGCGGTGACCCTCTTCGAGAGGGCGAGCGAGGTGGGCGGCCAGTTCCGGCTCGCGATGCGGATCCCAGGCAAGGAGGAGTTCGCGGAGACGCTGCGCTACTACTCGCGGCGCCTGGAGGTGCTCGGCGTCGACGTCCGGCTCGGCGCGGCCCCCGAGCCTGGCGATCTCGCGGCGTACGACGAGGTGGTCGTCGCGACGGGCGTCGTCCCGCGCCTGCCCGACCTGCCGGGCCTGGACCACCCGAGCGTGGCGTCCTACGCCCAGGTGCTGGACGGGACCGTTGTTCCGGGCCATCGGGTGGCCGTGATCGGCGCGGGCGGCATCGGTGTGGACGTGGCCCACTTCCTGACCCACGACCCCGGGGAGACCACCGAGGACTGGATGGGCCATTGGGGGGTGGGCGACCCGGCCACGCATCGGGGTGGGCTGAGGACGCCGGTGCCGCGGCACGTGATCCGCGAGGTCTCCCTGCTGCAGCGCAAGACCACGCCGATCGGCATCGGTCTGGGCAAGACCTCCGGTTGGGCCCACCGCGCGGTGCTCCGGCAGAGCGGCGTGCGCCAGGTCAGCGGGGTGGGCTACGACCGGATCGACGACGCCGGGCTCCATCTCACGGTCGACGGGGCAGCCCAGGTCCTGGAGGTGGACAGCGTCGTCCTCTGTGCCGGCCAGGAGTCGGTGCGGGGCCTGTACGACAACCTGGCCGGCGTGCGGCCCGACCGCGTTCACCTGGTCGGTGGGGCGGACGTGGCCGCGGAGCTCGATGCCCGGCGCGCCATCGAGCAGGGCACCCGGGTGGTGGCCGGCCTCTGAGCACACGGGGGCCCTAGAGCAATCGACAGTGTGGATGACAGGATGGGGTCACGGATCCAGTGGCCTGCAACCATCGACGGTGAGCCACGACGACATCGGCCCTGCCGGGCGCCTCGCGCCCCGGTGGACACCCAGGAATGAGGCTCGCCCCACATGGTTCATCGACATGTCTCCAACGAAGACGCCATCGCGCCCGCATACGCCGGACGTCTCAGCCGTAGTCGC
Source organism: uncultured Actinomycetota bacterium (assembly GCA_963812265.1). Lineage (GTDB taxonomy): Bacteria > Actinomycetota > Actinomycetes > Propionibacteriales > Nocardioidaceae > Nocardioides. The sequence goes on along the minus strand of CAWEUL010000001.1, from coordinate 815,093 downwards.
GTGCCCAAGAACCGCATGCCGGACCTGGAGGCTCCCGCGGAAGCCGTCTACCGGATGATTCACGACGAGCTGCTGCTCGACGGCAGCTCCCGGTTGAACATGGCGACCTTCGTGACGACCTGGATGGAGCCCGAGGCCGAGCGGCTGATGGCCGAGGCGTTCGACAAGAACATGATCGACAAGGACGAGTACCCCCAGACCGCCGAGATCGAGCGACGTTGTGTCAACATCGTCGCCGACCTGTTCCATGCGCCGCCACGCGGTGACGCCATCGGAGTCTCGACGATCGGCTCCAGCGAGGCGGTGATGCTGGGCGGGCTGGCGATGAAGTGGAAGTGGCGCCAGCGTCGCGAGGCTGCCGGGCTTCCCACCGATCGGCCCAACATGGTGATGGGCTCGAACGTCCAGGTGGTGTGGGAGAAGTTCTGCAGGTACTGGGATGTCGAGCCCCGCTACGTGCCAGTGGCCCACGACCGGTTCACCGTCGCCCCCGATGACGTCATGGCCAGAGTCGACGAGAACACGATCGGCGTGATCCCGATCCTGGGGACCACCTACACCGGCGAGTACGAGCCGATCAAGGAGATCCACGATCGCGTCGTGGCTTACAACGCCGAGCACGGCACTGACATCCCGATCCATGTCGATGCCGCCAGCGGTGGGTTCGTGGCCCCGTTCCTGCAACCCGAGCTCGAGTGGGACTTCCGGCTCCCCCAGGTGAAGTCCATCAACGTGTCGGGCCACAAGTACGGCCTCACCTATCCCGGCATCGGCTTCGTGGTGTGGCGATCGGCCGATGATCTTCCCGAGGACCTCGTGTTCCACGTCAACTACCTGGGCGGGGACATGCCGACGTTCACGCTCAACTTCTCGCGACCCGGCAACCAGATCGTCGGGCAGTACTACAACTTCCTCCGGCTCGGCCGCGACGGGTACCGCCGCATCATGGAGTCGCTGCGTGACACCGCCCTCCACCTGTCCGGCAAGATCGCCGAGATGGGGCCCTTCGAGGTGGTCAGCGACGGCTCGGCGATCCCCGTGCTGGCCTTCCGAGTCAAGGACCCCTCCGCGTTCACGGTGTTCCACGTCTCGGACCACCTTCGCGCCGGCGGCTGGCAAGTGCCCGCGTACACGATGCCGGCCGATGCCGAGGATGTCGCGGTGTTGCGCATCGTCGTCCGCGAAGGCTTCGGCATGGACCTCGCGGAGATGCTGCTCGAGGAACTCGCGAAGACCGTCGCCCACCTGGAGCAGTACCCGCCCCCGCATCCGGCACCGGCCCCCGGGTTCAGCCACACGTGAGCAGCCCGTTGGGCGCCCCCACCATGCAGTGGCGTCGCGAGCTGAGCTGGACGCCCCGCGATCTCGGCTGGCGGATCGCCGTGCTGTTCATGGTGGGCTCGTTCCTCTTCGCCCTCGGATCCTTCCCGGCGTACTCGCAGTTCGTCGATGGCCGGATCCTCGGGATCACGTTCGTCATCGGCTCGGTCTTCTTCACCGCCGCCGGCTACAGCGCCTTCTTCCAGGTCATCAACCAGGGCCGCGCCAGCGGCGCGTCTCCACGTTTCGTCGCCTGGTCACCGCGACCGACCGTGTGGTGGGCGGCGCTGATTCAGCTCATCGGCACGGTGTGGTTCAACATCAACACCGTCAACGCGATGTCCCAGACGTTCAGCGTGCAGGAGACCAACCGGCTCGTGTGGGCCCCGGACTTCATCGGGTGCATCGCCTTCCTGCTCGCCAGTCACCTCTACTGGCTGGATGTCTGCGGACGGCTGTGGTGCCGGAAGCCAGACAGCCCGGACTGGTGGGGAGCGCTGCTCAACTACATCGGCTCGATCGCCTTCATGGCCGCTGCGCTGGGTTCGTTCACTCTGAACACCACCGGCGAGACACTCAACATCGCTCTGGTGAACACAGGGACCTTCCTCGGCGCGGTCTGCTTCCTCGTGGGTGCCTACCTGCTGCTGCCACCCGCTCCGATGAGGCAGGATCGCCACTGACACCGAGTTCCTGACACGCCCGGTCGCCCGGACGCCGCCAGGTACGAGGCTGCCCTCAGGGTTGCCGGCCCTCCCCAGCAGACGCCGCGGCGGCGTCCGGACAGGCCTGCGTGGGGTGCGACCGGTGGACTCCGCGCCGCAGGTAGACGAGGTAGCCGCAGACACTGGCGACCGGTCGATACCGACGAGCGACGACAGCCTCCGCGTGGTCAGGAGTGATGCCCCAGGTGGCCATCTCGCCCTTCCAGACCAGGAGCCACACGGGCGCCTGAGAACCCTTGAGCACATCGCTGAGGTCGTGCAGGTGCGGGTCCCGTACCCGCACGGGCAGGCTCCACAGCTGCTGGTACGGACTCTCCACTCCCGCTTCGGCAAGCACATTGGGCTGTCCCAGCATGACGACCGCCGTGTCTCCCGGAACCCGGTGGCTCTCCAACCATTCACCAGCGACCTGCGACGGCTCGGGCGCCGGTGGCGCCACGGTCAGCACGGCTACCGCGACAACCGCGGCTGCCGCGGCGTAGGCCACCAGTGACCGACCCAGCACCGGCCAGTGCCCGTGACCACCGGTCACCAGCGAGGTGATCAGCACCAGACCCGGGACCAGCCCGAGCAGGTAGTGCAGCCAGTAGCTGCCGCCCATCACGATGGCGCTGCTCTCCCACATCACCATGACCAGGCTGGCCGCGGTGACCGAGTCCATCCCCCGCCCCAGACGGACCAGTAGCACGACCAGCAGCATCAGCAGCCCGAACGCCCCGGTCACCAGGAGGACCTGGGGATAGCGGTCCAGCCGGTCCGCGGTGGCCGCGGAGGCGGACGAGGTGATCACCTGTCCGGCCTCGGCACGGAACACCACGACCGCGTCCCACAGCGCCGTCGGGACGGTCCCGCGCACCCAGGCGGCGGCCAGCACGACCCCGGTCAGCCCCGCGCCGCCGAGCCCGAGGTGGGCCAGATCGCGAGCCAGACCGAGCAGACCGACCTGGGAGCGCCGGCGAAACCCGTCGAGCACCAGCACGACCAGGGCGAAGACCAGCGCATCCGCGAAGCTCTGCTTGACCAGGAGGGCCGCGGCCGCGCAGGCACCGGCGAGTGCCACCAGGTATCCGCGAGCCCGTCCGTCCCGATGGCGGGCGGCCAGCACGGCGGAGATGCCGGCGAGCACCCACGGGATCGCCAACAGCTCACCCGAGACCTGTCGGGCATCGAACAGCGGCGTCGTGACGAACGCGGCGCCGGCCGCAGCAGCCCAGGCCGCGCCGGTGCGGCCACTCACAAGATGTCCGATCAGTGCGCTGAGCAGCACGACAGCCACGACGGCCAGGCAGCCCAGGAGCCGCAGCCCCACCGTCCCACCCAGTCCCGCGGCCACCGCGAACTCTCCGATCAGCAGTGGCGGCCGGTCTACCCAGTAGTCCCCGTAGAGGGAGCCCCCGCCTGCATGCCACTGGCCGGCCACCAGGAGGAAACCGCCCTCGTCCGGGCTCAACGGAGCGTTCAGGAAAGGAAGCCGTGGGGCGAGCGCGGCCAGCGCGGCAAGCGCAGGCACCCACCCGACGAGCGGACGAGTCAGCCGCTTGAGGGGCACCCTTCCATTGTGCGCTTCTCACCTGTCAGCAACCTAAACGCAGTGCGAACTCCCGCTCGCTCGTAGAAAGGCCGAATCGTGGGCCCGCCCACGGCGGAAGGCGTCGGCTAGAAGCTGTAGTCGAAGAGCTCGACGTCACGGGCGAAGATGTCGCCGACGCGCTTGCGGGTGGTGGGGTTGTAGAACGCCTCGTGGCTGCCGTGCTTGCTCGTGTTGTGTCGCTCGGGCTCGATCATGGGGAGCTCGAACCGCGCCAGCACGGCTCGCAGGTCGGCGTTGAAGGTTTCCGTGCGGCCGATGAAGTCGGCCCGACGGTTCGCGGTGGTGAGGAAGTCGATCTGCGGCGTCCGCAGACGCAGGTGCTCATCGGGCCCGCGGGTGACGAACTCCTCGAAGTCGTCATACTCGCCGGTCGCCAGCCAGAACTTGTTGAGCTTCTTGCCCGAGAGGTCCTTGCCTGAAGCAGGCCCGTTGTGCTTGTTCCACGACTCGATCATCGACCACCACGAGACCATCCGGACCCACGGATTGCGCACGAAACCGAAGGTCCAGTAGGTGTGCAGCTCGGGCGCGACCTCCAGGATCCGGCCGAGCGTCGCATGGCGCGCCGCCACTGACCGAATATCGTCGATGTGGGCGCGCAGCATCCGGTCCATGGAGACCCCGCCGGTCTTCTGCACGTGCACGAAGAGCATGCGGTGCTTGTCGGAGATCAGCACGCCCCGAGGCTACACGGGCGGAGACTCTGCCCGGTCGCCCCTGCCAGGCTCCGTGAGTGCCGTCAGCGGGAACCCCCAGCGGGACCTGACAGGGGATCTCTCAGGGGGACTTGCCGGTGAGCCGCCGGACCAGGGACCGTGACGATGCTTCCTCGGCCACGAGGTCGAGCCCAGCGTGGGGCCCTGCGTCGGGCCCTGCGTCGGACCCTGCTTCGAACCCCGCATCGGGCCCTGCTTCCAGTCGACCGTCTGGTAGTCGGCGCCCGGCAGCCAACAGCGGACGCTCGGCCTGAGACAGCCAGGGGCCGACGACGTGGTCGATGATGTGGACTCCGGACGGCGACGTCAGCCTGACCAGGCCCTCGATCCCGTCCGTGCGGCCCTCGCGGATCGCCCGGTCCACCAGCCACTCCCGGCGCTTGCGCTTGGTGCGCACGGGCGCGAAGTCCCGCGCATCGGTCCAGTGGGCGAACTCGTCCGCATCCAGCCACTTGAGCTCGATCGCCAGCCCGTAGGGGAGCACGACCCGCGTGCAACGATCGGGCCACTCGCGGACCTCCCACTCGAAGGCCTTGACGAAGATGAACTCCGGCCCTGTGGGATAGATCCAGGGCTCGAGGAAGCCGGCCCCGAGGTCCAACCAGGCGGTGTGCTCGTCGATGACCGTCAGCGGGCTGCGCGGAACGACCACCACTGCCTCCACCGGTTCGAGCTGCCACGCCAGGTCGGAGAGCACTCCCTCGCCCTCGGGGCCCAGGACCATGTCGCCGTCCCACTTCATGGAGTAGGACGTCTCCACGTGGCTGAAGGCCCAGTTGTAGAAGTGGGTCAACGAGTGGACGGAGTCGGCGGGGGTGGCTCGGTGCTCGGCACCCGCCCGACTCACCCGGAACGGATACGAGAGACCGGTGTAGCGCTCAGCCGCCCCCATCTCCTCGGCGATCCGCTGTCCGACCTCGGCGGTGCCGTCGTCGGACAGGTTGTCGACCAGGATCACGTGCTGCACCGCGCGCAGCATCGGGGGCAGCACCCAGGGCAGGTTGCGCGCCTCGTTGCGCACCCGGAACACACACGTGAGCCCCGGGCGTAGCGGACCGTCGTGCCAGGGCCAGGTGACGTCGTACTCGGTGAGCCCCTCTCGACAGGGGATGTCGGCGCTCATCGCACCCGCCTGCGGGGTTCCTCGATCGACCTGTCGACCAGCGGCCGCTTCGCGCGGGGCAGCCAGGTCCCGATGACGTGGTCGATGACATGGACACCGGTCGGTGCCTCGATGCGGTGCAGGCCGGGCTGGTCATGGCCGAGCCCGGCCGCGAGCTGGGTGAAGAGGCGATGCTCGCGCCGCTTCCGGCGGGTCCGCACACTCACCGCAAACGCGTCCGGGCTGGTCCAGTGGGCGAACTCGTCGCTGTCGAGCCATTTGAGCTCGACAGCGACGCCCTCGGGAAGCCGGAGTGCCCGGGCCGAGTCGGGGTAGAGCCGAAGCTCCCACTCGAAGGCCTTGGCGTGGACGTACTCCGGGGTCATCGGGTAGCCGAACGGTTCCGCGTTCGCGAACCCCAGGTCGAGATAGGCGACCCGGTCGGACTCGACGTAGAGGCTGTGGCGTGGCAGGTAGAGCACGACCTCCCGACCGGGCAGCTGCCAGGCCAGATCCGAGAGGAGCGCCTCGCCGTCCCGGGTCAGGACCATGTCTCCGTCCCACTTCAGGGAGTACGTCGTGGGGACGAGACTGAACGACCAGTTGTAGAAGTACGCCAGGCTGTGCAGGGAATCCGGCGACGTCTCGAGGTGCTCGGGGCCGCACCGGCTGACCTGGAACGGGTAACTGGTCACGGTCACCCGGTCCGCCGAGGCCATGGCCGAGGCGACCTCGCGAGCGACGGCGGGCGTCTGGTCGTCGGAGTCGTTGTCGACCACCACCGTGTGGTCACAGGTGCGCAGGAGCGGCGGCAGGACCCAGGGCAGGGACCGCGCCTCGTTCTTCAGGCGCAGCACCGCCGTCATGCCTGGCCGCTGCCGGGTCTCGGTGTGCCACGGCCACATGATGTCGAAGTCCGCGCGACCCTCGAGGTTCACGAGGTCCGCCTGCCTGGACACCCCGGCTACCGCGCCCGGCCGAACGCCTTCCGGATGGCTCGGCGGGCCCCCGGAGGAATCGTGGCTCGGACACTGTGCGGCACCCGGTCGACCAGTCGACGCTGCTCGGACACGTCCCGCTCGGCCGCCGTACGCGCGGCGCGCTGGGCCGCCAGCACCGACGACTGGACCAGCGCCTCCGACTCCTCGTAGAGCTCGGTGTAGCCCGTGCGTAGCTCGTCGAGCGCGTCCCGGGTCTCCGGGGTATCGCCGCCGTCGTCGGCGAGGGTCGCCATCCGCTCCCAGGTCTGCTGGGCGATCTCCTTCAACGGCGCAGGCACCCGGATCTCGTCCCAGGTCACGCTCACCCGGTGCAGGCCCGGATCGATGAAGTTGTGGACCTTGCGGATGTCGTTGGCCGAGGCCATCTTGACGGCCGCCAGGTCGAACCGCTCACCGATCTCGAACACCGGGATGGTCCAGTCGCCGAGCAGATCGTCGTAGCGGACGAAGGCCCGCTGGGAGCCGCGAGTGGCGCGCTCGGTGTGGAGCATCATGTTCACCCAGGCGGCCGTACGGCCGACCTCACCGAAGCGTGAGGCGTAGTAGAGCTGCTTGCTGCCGACGACCTCGGTCACCGGCCGGAGCATCGTGATGAAGGACGGCACGGCGCCGGCCCGGACCGCTGCGGAGCGCCACTGGCCCATGAACCACGACAGGCGCGGGTCCTTGATGACCAGCTCGGAGCCACCTTCGGCGAACTGCGCGGCCAGCCACTCGTCTACCCGCTCGCGCAGGAACCGGTCGGTGGCCAGCTTGCCGGCCTCGAACCAGGCCGCGGGTCGCGCGTCCGACACGTGCACCTGGCACCGTTTGAGCAGCTCGGTGTGGAAGTCCACCACCCACTGCGGTTCCCCGAAGCCCTTGGGGTTGGTCGCGTCCGGCGTGACCTCGGGTTGTGGGACGTGCACGCCCAGGGTCTGCAGGGTGCCGGACATCGTGCTCGTCCCGCTCCGGCCGGAGCCGACGACGAAGACGACCCGGCGCGCCTGCTCGGCATCGGTGGCGACGAGTGAGGGAACGGTCGGGGCCGGCACCGGCTCATCGACTCCCGTCACGGCGGCGCCCCCGGGATTGCTCGGCGCGGTGCTGGGCATGTCGGACAGGGTACGCGCTCCCCGGGCACGTCCGAGCATGCGGCAGGCGTGGCGGAAACCGCATTGGTCCCGGGCGGTGTCGTCGCCGCGAGTCACCGCGCGTGTGCGGCGATCACCTCGGAGTACCAGTCGAACGAGCGCTTGGGGGTCCGCACCTGTGTCTCGTAGTCGACATGGACGAGTCCGAACCGCTGCGTGAACCCCTGTGCCCACTCGAAGTTGTCCATGAGGCTCCAGGTGTAGTAGCCGCGGACGTCGACGCCGACCCGGATCGCGCCGGCGACCGCCCGGAGATGCGCGTCGAGATAGTCGATGCGCGCCTGGTCGTCCACAACGCCGTGCTCGTCCGGGCCGACCGTGTAGGAGCAGCCAGACTCGGTGATGAAGATCGGCGGCATCGCCGCGCGGTAGCGGGCGCGCATGGTGATCAACCACTCGCGCAGCGCGTCGGGCACCACCGGCCATCCGAAGTCCGTCGTGGGGTAGCCCACGATCGGCCGCTGCTCGAACGGCATCGGGGCGTCCGCCGGTGCCGCAGCCACTCTCACCGGGTTGTAGTAGTTGATCCCGTAGAAGTCCAGCGGCTGTCGGATCGTGGCCATGTCCCCGGGCTCCACGATGTCTTCCAGCATGGGGGCCAGGTCGGTGGGGTAGCGACCCAGCAGCATCGGTTCCACGAACATGCCGTTCCAGATGGCGTCGAACAGCTTGGTCGCGCCCACGTCGGCGGGATCGTCGCTCGCGGGCCACATGGGTGCGTGGTTGTTGGCACACCCCACGCTCTGCGCGCCCGCCTGACGCAGCGCGATCGCGGCCTGGCCGTGGGCGAGCAGGAGATGGTGAGCCACAGGAATGGCATTGAACTGGTACTCACGCCCCGGCGCATGCACCCCGGTCGCGTAGCCGTCCATGGTGACGACGTTCGGCTCGTTCACCGGGATCCAGTGCTCGACCCGGTCGCCGAGCCGGCGACCGACCTCTGCGGCGTAGGCGCCGAAGCGCAGCGCGTTGTCCCGGTCGAGCCAGCCGCCCGCGTCCTCGAGCGTCTGCGGAAGATCCCAGTGGTAGAGCGTGACCATCGGCGCGATGCCTGCGGCCAACAGGTCGTCGACGAGTCGGTCGTAGAAGTCCAGGCCCGCCTGGTTGATCGGGCCGTATCCGAGGGGCTGGACCCGCGGCCAGGAGACGGAGAACCGGTAGCCGCCCGCGCCCAGACGCTTCATCAGCGCGATGTCCTCGGCGGTGCGGTGGTAGTGGTCGCAGGCCACGTCGCCGGTGCTGCCGTCGATGATCCGGCCGGGCTCGTGGGTGAAGGTGTCCCAGACGCTGGGGCCCTTGCCGTCCTCGGCCGCGGCGCCCTCGATCTGGTAGGCCGCCGTACTGGTCCCGAACCGGAAACCCTCGGGCAGGGCGGGAAGGTCGCCGCCGGTCTCGGCCTTGTTCGTCCTGATGGGGATGGCGTCACCTGGGTCGTCGGTTGAGCCTGGCGCGACCACGGGGATGCTCCTCCTCTCGACCGACCGTGCGGCCGCTCTATGGGCGACGATAGCGACATGAGTGCCGTGGTGTACCCGGGATCCCAACGTCGGCGCACCCACGAGGCCGGCCGCGACACCTGGCACTCCTTCTCATTCGGGGCGCACTACGAGCCCGGCAACCTCGTGTTCGGACCGTTGGTCGCCCACAACGACGAGCGTCTCGAAGCCCATTCCGGATACGCCGACCACACCCATCGGGACGTGGAGCTGGTGACCTACGTGCTGTCCGGCACCCTGGTCCACCGCGACGACGCCGGCGCCGTTGCGGTGCTCACCGCCGGCACCGCGCAGGTGGTATCGGCCGGGTCGGGCATCCGGCATGCGGAGGTCGCGAAGGACGAGCCCACGCGGTTCATCCAGGCCTGGCTGGTGCCTGACACTTCGGGCAACGCACCGGCCCGTTCCGTGCTGCGCCGGGCCGAGCTGCCCACGGGCCGCTGGACCCCGCTCGCCGGTGGTTCGGGAATGCCGCTTCGGTGCCGAGGAGCCAGTCTCGCGGTCGCCCGGCTCGCCGCGGGCGACCCGCTCACGACCCTCCCCGCGGACCGGGTGCATCTCTTCGTGACCGCGGGGACCGTCGCCTGCGATGCCGTTCCCGAGGAGCTGGGGGACGGGGACGCCGTCCGTCTCATCCGGGCGCCGATGGCGAGGCTGACCGCCCGTGACCCGGCGGTGGTGCTGGCCTGGTCCCTGCCCTGACCCCCACGCCCCTGGCCCCGGCCCGATCGCCGCTCAGGTCAGCCAGGCCAGGCCGGCGCCATGGCCGTGCGCCCACGCGACGGGCCGGCCGTCGAGGCCGAGCAGGAACCACGGTCTACCGGTCGGCATCGGGGGCGTTGCATCCGCGATCGCGGGCAGGACCTGGGGCGCCTCGTTGCTGACCCAGCGGCAGTCGCCGGCATCGACCAAGGAGCGCATCAGCTCGACGAACCGAGCCCGGGCGGGCGCGGCGAGATAGGCCACGGCGGCGCTGTGGAAGACCACGACGGGACCGTGCGCGCCCGCCTGCTCGACCATGCGGGGGAGCTCCTCGACCAGGTCACCGCGCTGCAGCTGCGGGGGGCCGAGGCTTCGAGCCACGTCGATGGCGGTGACCAGCCGCCGCCGACGCTCCTCCTGCTCCGGCCAGACGAGGGTCTCGAGCCAGGCCATGGCGTCGACGTCACCCACGTCGAGGGGGTTCAGGTCGATGCCGTGGCGCCAGGCGATGCGGGGTGACCGACCGGGCAGCGGGGCGGCGCCCGACACGCGGCAGGTGAGCTCCGGACCGGACCCCGCTGTCAGCTCGCCCCGGTCGCTGAGCCAGCGGTACCGGTAGGCGTCGGGGTAGAGGCACAGGCCGGCGCTCGATCCCGCCTCGAGCAGCGCCAGCGGGCGGCCCTCCTCAGCCTCGATGCGCGCGAGGACCGGGACGAGGGTGGCCAGTCGGCCGACCTCGTTGGTCTGCGTCGAGCGAGCCTCGATCGTGCCCTGGATGGCGCCGCCATCACCGAGCAGTGACTCGCGCAACGCGTCGTACCGTCCGGGGGCCGGCACGCCGTGCCAGCGCGCGGCCGCGAACACCAGGTTGGGCTGCTGCTTGAGGCGGGGGAGACGGCCGAGCCAGGCCAGCAGCTCGGGGTCATCGGCCACCTCGCGCGCCCAGTTCTCGAAGCAGGGCGACTCGCCGGCAGCGTGCTGGGAGAACTCGCGGTACTGCTGGGCGACATCGCCGAACAGCTCCACGGCGCTCAGCGCTTCGCGCGCCAGGTCCGTTCGAAGGGCAGCCGCCAGGCGCGCGGCGCGATCAGCTGGTGGACCTGGTTGGGACCCCACGAGCCTTCGGCGTAGGGGCGCACCGGCGGCAGGTCGGTCAACAGCTCGGAGGAGATCTCCCAGAGCCGCTCCACGCCCTCGGCCGTGGTGAAGAGGGTGTGGGCACCCTTCACGGCGTCCAGGATGAGGCGTTCGTAGGCCTCGAGCACCGAGCCGACCCAGCCGGTCTCGTCGACGGCGAACTGCATCGACAACTTGTCCAGGCGGAACCCCGGGCCGGGGCGCTTGCCGTAGAAGGACAGGCTCATCTTGCCCTGGTCGGCCAGGTCGAAGGTGAGGTGGTCCGGGCCGTGCGCCCCGATGCCGGACCCCTCGGGGAACATCGACTGCGGGGGCTCCTTGAACGCGATCGAGATGATCCGCTGGCCCTCGGCCATCTTCTTGCCGGTCCGCAGGTAGAAGGGGACTCCGGCCCAGCGCCAGTTGTCGACGTAGCAGCGCAGGGCGATGAACGTCTCGGTCTCCGACTCGGGGGCGACATCTGGTTCCTCGAGGTATCCGGTGTACTGCCCGCGCACCACGTCGTGGGGCTCGATCGGCAACATCGACCGGAAGACCTTGTTCTTCTCCTCGGTGATGGCGAGGGGGTCGAGCGAGGTCGGTGCCTCCATCGCCGTGAACGCCAGGATCTGGAACAGGTGGGTCACGACCATGTCTCGGTAGGCGCCGGTCGCCTCGTAGAACGTCGCACGCTGCTCCAGGCCGAGCTTCTCCGGCACGTCGATCTGGACGTGGTCGATCATGTTCCGGTGCCAGATCGGCTCGAAGAGGCCGTTGGCGAAGCGGAAGGCCAGGATGTTGAGGGCCGGCTCCTTGCCGAGGAAGTGGTCGATCCTGAAGATCTGGGTCTCGTCGAACACCTCGTGCAGCGAGGCATTGAGGCTGCGCGCGGACTCGAGGTCCGTGCCGAAGGGCTTCTCCATGATGATCCGGCTGCCCTCGACCAGTCCGGCGTCGCGCAGCGTGTGCACGACCGCGAGCGCGGCCTTCGGCGGGACCGACAGGTAGTGCAGACGGATGTTGGCCTCGGTGAGGTCGCCCTCAGCCTCGGCCACCGCCACCCGCAGACTCTCGGCGGTACCTCCCGCAGCCCAGAAGAGCCGCCCCGAGAAGTCCGCCCACTGCTCGTCGGTCACCTCCTCAGCGTGCTCGGCCAGCGCCCCCCGGGCGAAGTCCACGAAGGTCTGGCGCGTGTGGTCCTCCAGGGAGGTCCCCACGATCCGCAGGTCCGGCAGCAGGCCGGTGCGCATCAGGTGGAAGAGCCCGGGCAGCAGCTTGCGTCGGGACAGGTCACCGGTCGCCCCGAAGAGCACCACCGTCGTGGGCGGGCCGGACGTGGCGTCGCGCGGGTCATGGTGCGTGGTCATGGGCAAACCCTGCCACCGCCGGGGCGGCTGCGCGAGGGGTCGTCTCAGCCCGCCACCGTGCCGACGCTTCGGTGCCGGTCGATCCTGGCTAGGCCGTCGGCAGGGCGACGTACGTCGTGTCGAGGTACTCCTCGATGCCCTCGAACCCGCCCTCACGGCCGAAACCGCTGTGCTTGACTCCGCCGAACGGCGCCGCCGGGTTGGACACCAGGCCGGTGTTGATCCCGACCATGCCGTACTCCAGCGCCTCCGAGACCCTGATCGTGCGGGCGAGATCTCGCGTGTAGACATAGGACGACAGGCCGAACTCCGTCGCGTTGGCGCGCGCGATGGCCTCCTCCTCCGTGGCGAAGGTCGAGATCGGCGCCACGGGTCCGAAGATCTCCTGCACCGCGATCTCCGCATCGGAGGGCACGTCGACGAGCACCGTGGGCTGGAAGAAGTGCCCCGGCCCGTCGCCGGGCTGCCCGCCGAGGACGATGCGGGCTCCCGCGACCACGGCGCCGTTGACCAGGTCGCGCACGGACTCGACCGCGTTGTCGTCGATCAGGGGTCCCACGTCGACCCCGTCGGTCTGGCCGCGGCCGACCCTCAGCGCGCCCATCCGGTCGGCGAGCAGCTCGGCGAACTCCACTGCCACCGACTCGTGGACCAGGAAGCGGTTGGCCGCGGTGCACGCCTCCCCCATGTTGCGCATCTTCGCGATCATCGCGCCATCGACTGCGGCGGGGATGTCGGCGTCCTCGAAGACGATGAACGGCGCGTTGCCGCCCAGCTCCATGCTCATCCGCTGCAACTGGTCGGCGGACTGGCGCACAAGCACCTTCCCGACGGGTGTCGAGCCGGTGAAGCTCACCTTGCGCAGCCGAGCATCGTTCATCAGCGTCTTCGAGATGACCGGCGACGTCGTGGTCGTCACGATGTTGAGCACGCCCGCCGGCAGTCCGGACTCCTCCATGACACCGGCCAGGGCCAGCATCGTCAGCGGCGTGAGCTCGGCCGGCTTGATGATCATCGTGCAGCCGGCCGCGACCGCCGGACCGATCTTGCGGGTGCCCATCGCCAGCGGGAAGTTCCACGGCGTGATGAACAGACACGGGCCCACGGGCTTGCGCACGGTCAGCAGCCTGCTGCCTCCGGCCGGCGCTTGCATCCACCGCCCGTGGATGCGCACCGCCTCCTCGCTGAACCAGCGGAAGAACTCCGCACCGTAGGTGACCTCGCCCCGGGCCTCCGCGACCGTCTTGCCCATCTCGAGAGAGATCAGCTCGGCGAAGTCGTCGGCCCGCTCCATGATCGCCTCGAAGGCGCGTCGCAGGATCTCGCCCCGGTCGCGAGGCGGGGTCGCCGCCCAGTCGGTCTGGACGGCGCAGGCTGCGTCCAGGGCGGCGCGGGCATCCTCGGCACCGCCGTCCGCGACGTCGGTGAGGATGGACCGGTCAGCGGGATCACGTACGTCGAACCGGCCGCCACCGGCAGCCTCGCGCCATGCGCCGCCCACGAAGAGCGTCCGCCGCCCCTGGACCAGGTCCAGACCACTCATGGTTGCCGCCCTTCCGACGCGCCGAATCTGTGAATTCTGCTGACAAGCCGCTTTGTGGTTACCATAGTTGGTGGTGTCATCCCGACGGGGATGGCATCTCAAGCCGGACTCCTCGCTGACCCCATGCGGCGAGGGGTCCGGTTTTCTTTTGTGCCCGTCCAGGTCTTCCTGCTGCGGCACACGCTGAGTACCTCGAGGGCGCTGAGCCGCCACGGTGACCGAGTAATCACCGAGATCACTTGTCATCGCGGCCCAAGAGGAGTTGTTTGGGATCTGGAGGTGCTCAGACATGGCAGAGAAGGCGAAGGACCGTAGACCAGCCGGGCAAGATCTCGAGGCGAGCAGCCCGGACTCGATCCGCAACGTGGTGCTGATCGGACCCGGTGGCTCGGGGAAGACCACCCTGGTCGAGACCCTGCTCGCCTCTGCCGGAGCCATCGCACGCGCGGGCTCGGTCCGCGACGGCACGACCGTGAGCGACTTCGAGGAGGGAGAGCACCGCCACGGACGCTCGATCTCCCTGGCTATCACCCCCCTCATGCACGAGGGCGTCAAGGTCAACCTGATCGACACCCCGGGCTACGCCGACTTCGTGGGCGAGCTCCGCGCGGGTCTGCGCGCCGCGGACTGCGCGCTCTTCGTGATCGCCGCCAACGAGGGCGTCGACGACGGCACCCTGACGTTGTGGCGCGAGTGCGCCGAGGTGGGCATGCCGCGCGCCGTGGTGATCACCAAGCTCGACCAGTCCCGCGCCGACTACGACGGCGTCCTGCTCCAGGCCCAGGACGCGTTCGGCGAGAAGGTCATGCCTCTCTACCTTCCCGTCCGCCACGGTGATGGTGCTGAGGTCACCGCGGTGGCTGGGCTGCTGTCCCCGAGCGAGCACGCCGACGACCAACAACGGGGCGCCATGATCGAGGCGGTCATCGAGGAGTCCGAGGACGAGTCCCTGATGGATCGTTACCTCGGCGGCGAGGAGATCAGCGAGGACATCTTGGTCGCGGACCTGGAGCGGGCGGTGGCGAGGGCGACGTTCTTCCCTGTGGTGCCGGTGTGCTCGGTGACCGGCGTCGGGTGCCCCGAGCTGCTGGACCTCGCGACGCGCGCCTTTCCCTCACCTCCTGAGCACGTCCCGCCCGACGTCTTCACCCCGGCCGGCGTCGAGGCGGAGCCGATCTCCTGCCGGGCGGACGGTCCGCTGGTGGCGGAGATCGTCAAGACCTCCAGCGACCCCTACGTCGGTCGGCTGAGCATCGCCCGCGTGTTCTCCGGAGCCCTCGAGCCCGACGCCACCGTGCATGTGTCGGGTCACTTCACCTCCTTCTTCGGCGACTCGACCGGACACGAGGACCACGACGAGGACGAGCGCATCGGGGCCTTGTCCTATGCGTTCGGTCGCACGCTCGTGCCGACGACTCGAGTGGTGGCCGGCGACCTCTGCGCGATCGGCCGGCTCACTCGTGCCGAGACCGGAGACACGCTGTCCTCGGTCGAGGAGCCTCGGGTTCTTCGCCCGTGGTCGATGCCCGAGCCGCTGCTGCCGATCGCCATCGAGGCCCGGTCGAAGGCCGACGAGGACAAGCTCTCCTCGGCACTGTCACGGCTGGCCGCCGAGGACCCCAGCCTGCGGGTCGAGAACAACGGCGAGACCCATCAGCTGGTGCTGTGGTGCATGGGTGAGTCGCACGGCGAGGTCGTGCTCGAGCGGTTGGCCGAGCGGTACTCCGTCCACGTCGACGAGACCGACTTCCAGGTCTCCCTGCGCGAGAGCTTCAGCGGCACCGCCAAGGGACACGGCCGGCACGTCAAGCAGTCCGGCGGCCACGGGCAGTACGCCGTGTGCGACATCGAGGTCGAACCGCTGCCCGAGGGTGGTGGATTCGAGTTCGTCGACAAGGTCGTCGGCGGCGCGGTACCCCGGCAGTTCATCCTGTCTGTCGAGAAGGGCGTGCGCGCCCAGATGGAGCGCGGGGTACGCAACGGCTACCCCCTGGTCGACCTTCGCGTCACTCTCACCGACGGCAAGGCGCACAGCGTCGACTCCTCCGACATGGCCTTCCAGATGGCCGGGGGACTGGCCCTGCGCGAGGCGGCCGCTTCCACCGCGGTGACCATGCTGGAGCCCTTCGACACCGTCACGGTCGTCGTGCCCGACGAGCTCGTCGGTGGTGTGATGTCGGACCTGTCCGGTCGCCGCGGACGCCTGGTGGGCACCGACAAGGTGGGTGAGGACCGCACGATCGTGCGCGCGGAGGTCCCGCAGACCGAGCTGGTGCGCTACTCCATCGACCTACGGTCCTCGACCCACGGCTCCGGCACGTTCACGCGCGAGTTCGCTCACTACGAGCCGATGCCCGAGGACGTCGCCAGGTCGGTCAGCCCACGCGAGCAGCGCTGAGTCCGGCCCGCACGCGCCGGACGCGACACACCTCGCGACCCGGGCCAACCCAGGTGAGGCAAGCCTGAGTGAGAACGATGCTCGGTCGCGTGCCAAGATCGAGATGTGTTCGAGGTCCGGGTGCACGGACGAGGTGGGCAGGGCGTGGTCACGGCCGCGGAACTGCTCTCCGAGGCTGCGTTCGAGGAGGGTCACCACGCTCAGGCGTTCCCCAGCTTCGGCAGCGAACGCACCGGAGCCCCGGTCGTGGCGTACTGCCGGATCTCCGAGGACGTTATCCGAACCCGCGAGCCCGTGTCGCGTCCTCACGCACTGGTCATCCAGGACTCGACCCTGTTGCACCAGGTCGACCTCTTCAGTGGTCTGCGCGAGGGGGGCTACGTCCTGGTCAACACCCGCGGAGACCTCGCCGCTCTGGGCCTCGCGGAGCTCCTCGACACCCTGCCCACCGGGCATGCCGCCACCCTCGCGGCCACCGACCTCGCGCTCAAGCACATCGGCCGGGCGGTGCCGAACGCCGCGCTGCTCGGCGGTCTGGCGGCCCTGACCGGGGTGGTCCAGCTCGACTCGGTCGTGGCGGCGGTCTGGGCGAAGTTCCCGCGCGAGATCGCGAAGGCCAACATCCGCGCCGCTACCGCGGCCTACGACGACCTGCACGCGCGCCCGGAGATCACCACGAAGGAGCAGGCCCGTGCGACGACAGATTGAGGGTTCGCAGGCGGTCGCCCGTGCCGTGGCGGCCTGCCGCCCGCAGGTGATCGGGGCCTACCCGATCTCCCCGCAGACCCACATCGTGGAAACGCTCAGTGCGCTGGTCAAGTCCGGCGACCTGCCCGACTGCGAGTACGTCAACGTGGAGTCCGAGTTCGCGGCCATGTCGGTGTGCATCGGTGCCTCCGCCGCGGGCGCCCGGGCGTACACCGCGACCGCCAGCCAAGGCCTGCTGTACATGGTCGAGGCCGTCTACAACGCCTCGGGGCTGGGGCTTCCGATCGTGATGACTGTGGCCAACCGCGCGATCGGGGCACCCATCAACATCTGGAACGACCACTCCGACGCCATGAGCCAGCGCGACTCCGGCTGGATCCAGCTCTACGCGGAAACCAACCAGGAGGCCGCCGACCTGCACGTCCAAGCCTTCCGGATCGCCGAGGAGCTCTCACTCCCGGTGATGGTGTGCATGGACGGCTTCATCCTCACCCATGCCGTGGAGGAGGTGGACGTCCCCGAACGCGGCGAGGTCGCCCACTTCCTGCCCTCGTTCCAGCCGCGCCAGCAGCTCGACGTGGACGACCCCGTCTCGATCGGGGCGATGGTCGGACCCGAGGCGTTCACCGAGGTGCGCTACCTGGCACACGTCCGCCAGCTGCACGCGCTCGAGCTGATCCCGCAGGTCGCCCACGAGTTCCGCTCGGTCTTCGGGAGGGACTCCGGCGGGCTGATCCGCGGCTACCGGATCGAGGACGCCGAGACGGTGGTCGTGGCACTCGGCTCGGTCCTCGGCACCCTCAAGGACGTGGTCGACGAACGACGTGAGCGAGGCGAGAGGATCGGCGTCCTCGGCATCACGTCGTTCCGGCCGTTCCCGCTCCAAGCCGTCGCCGAGGCGCTCGCCAAGGCCCAGCGCTTCGTTGCGGTGGAGAAGGCGTTCTCGGTCGGCATCGGCGGCATCGTCGCGTCCCAGGTGCGGATGGCATTGGCCGGGAACCCGCTGCGCAACTACACCGTCGTCGCCGGGCTCGGGGGCCGGCCGATCACGGCGGACTCGCTCCACACCATGCTCGACCGGGCGGTACGCGACGAGCTCGCCCCGTTGGAGTTCCTCGATCTCGACCATGAGCTGGTCGAGCGCGAGCTGGCGCGGCAACGCGGCCCGAACCGTCCCGGGCCCGCGGCCGAGAACATGCTCCGCGATCTCGGCACCGTCCGCTCGACCCCTCACTGAGACGGAGAACCCCATGCCCACTCCGACGTCGCCGAGCAGGCCGGCCCGCCCCCCGGCCAACGATCCGGTGCGCTTCTACCAGGTGGGGTCCTTCGCAGTCGGCAACCGGTTGCTGCCACTAGAGGTCCGCACGGTCCAGTCTGAGGACGACCGCAGCAACGCGATCACCTCGGGACACCGGGCCTGCCAGGGCTGCGGCGAGGCCCTGGGCGCGCGCTACGCGCTGGACGCGGCCATGCGGGCCACCGACGGCAAGCTGGTGGCCGTCAACGCCACAGGCTGCCTGGAGGTCTTCTCGACGCCGTACCCGGAGACGTCGTGGCGGCTTCCCTGGCTGCACTCCCTCTTCGGCAACGCCCCGGCCGTGGCCAGCGGCGTCGCCGCCGCGCTGAAGGCGCAGGGCCGCACGGACATCCGGGTGGTCGCACAAGGCGGCGACGGCGGCACCGTCGACATCGGCTTCGCCTGTCTGTCGGGCATGTTCGAGCGCAACGACGACGTGCTCTACATCTGCTACGACAACGAGGCCTACATGAACACCGGGGTGCAACGCTCGGGCGCCACGCCCCCGGCCGCTCGGACGCAGACGACGCAGGCGGTGGGCGACCAGCCGGGAAACATCTTCGGCCAGGGCAAGGACCTGCCGCGGATCGCCATGGCCCACGAGATCCCCTACGTCGCCACGGCCACCGTCGCGGACCTGCATGACCTCGAGGCCAAGGTGATCCGTGCGATGGGGATGCGTGGGGCGCGCTACCTGCACGTGCTGGTGCCCTGCCCGCTGGGCTGGGGAACGGTGTCCTCGGCCACGCTGGACGTCGCCAGGCGGGCCACCCAGTCCGGGCTGTTCCCGGTCTTCGAGGCGGAGTACGGCGAGGTCACGGCCGCGACGCCGATCCGGCACCCGATCCCCGTCGAGGACTACCTGGTGATCCAGAAGCGCTTTGCGCACCTGTTCCGCCCGGCCCGCCGCGACGACCTGATCGACACCCTGCAGGCCCTGGCGGACCGCAACATCCGCCGCTACGGCCTGCTGCCCGACACCGAGGAGTAAACCCATGGACCGCCCGTTCGCGATCACGCTCGATGTCGGCTCCAGCCTGGCCAACCACACCGGGAGCTGGCGGACCGAGCGCCCGGAGTACGTCTCGCTGCTGCCGCCCTGCAACGACGCGTGCCCGGCCGGGGAGAACATCCAGCAGTGGCTCTACCTCGCCGAGGAGGGGTCCTACGAGGCGGCCTGGCGGCAGATCACGCTGGACAACCCGTTCCCCGCGGTGATGGGCCGAGTCTGCTACCACCCGTGCCAGACGGTGTGCAACCGTGCCCAGGTCGACGAGGCCGTCGGGATCAACGCCGTGGAGCGGTTCCTCGGGGACGAGGCCCTGCACGAGGGCTGGGCGCTGAGCCCGGCACCCGCCTTGACGGGCAAACGGGTGTTGGTGGTCGGCGCCGGTCCCTCGGGGCTGTCGGCGGCCTACCACCTACGACGGGCCGGGCACGCCGTGGTGATCCGCGACGCCGAGACCCGACCGGGCGGGATGATGCGCTTCGGCATCCCGCAGTACCGCCTGCCCCGCGACGTGCTCGACGCGGAGATCGAGCGCCTCCTTGCCATCGGCGAGGTGACCCTGGAGCTCGAGACACCCGTGCAGGACCTCGAGGCGGCGTTGGCCGACGAGGGGTTCGACGCGGCGTTCCTGGCGGTCGGGGCGCACGTCGGCCGGCGAGCCTACGTCCCCGCCGGCGAGGCCGCGCGGATCATCGACGCCGTCACCATGCTGCACGACCTCGAGGCCACCGACGAGCGGCCGCTGCTGGGGCGCCGGGTGGCGGTCTACGGCGGCGGAAACACCGCCGTCGACGCGGCGCGGACCGCGCGGCGCCTCGGGGCCGAGGAGTCGGTCATCATCTACCGGCGGACCCGCGACCGGATGCCCGCGCACGACCTGGAGGTGGCCGAGGCCGAGGACGAAGGGGTGAAGTTGCGCTGGCTGTCGACGGTGCGGCATGCCGACGAGGGCCGGCTGCTGATCGAGCGGATGGAGCTCGACTCGACGGGCTTCCCCCAGCCGACCGGGGAGACCGAGGAGATCGCGGCAGACACGCTGGTCCTGGCGCTCGGTCAGGACGCAGACCTCGCGCTGCTCGACGGGGTGGCCGGCGTCGAGGCGCGAGACGGGGTCGTCCAGGTGGATGCAGGGATGATGACCGGCCGGCCCGGGATCTTCGCTGGCGGGGACATGGTGCCCTCCGAGCGCACCGTCACGGTGGCCATCGGCCACGGGAAGAACGCGGCCCGGCACATCGACGCCTGGCTGCGTGGGAAGACCTACGAGCACCCGGCGCGGCCCCGACTGGCCACGGCCGAGTCGCTCACCACCTGGTACTACTCCGATGCCCCTCACCAGATGCGGCGAACGCTCGAGGTGGCGCGGCGTACCAACACCTTCGACGAGGTGGTGCAGGGTCTCGACGCGGACAGCGCGCTCTTCGAGGCGCGGCGCTGCATGTCCTGCGGCAACTGCTTCGGCTGCGACAACTGCTTCGGGGTGTGCCCCGACAACGCGGTGAAGAAGACGGGCCCGGGTCTCTACGAGTTCGACTACGACTTCTGCAAGGGCTGTGGGCTGTGCGTCGCCGAGTGCCCGTCCGGCGCGATCGAGATGGTCCCGGAGGCCTGAGTCAGGCGCGCGCGAGGCCCTGGAGCGCCGCGATCCCCTCGACCGTGCCGAAGCCGATCAGCACGCAGCCCTCGTGGACGACCGCAGACGGCGGCGGCCGGAAGGTGAAGCCCGAGTCGCCGCCGGGTCGCATGGCGAGCACCTGGACATTGGCGCCGTACCCGAAGTCCAGCTCGTCCAGGGAACGGTCGGCGCAGGCCGAGCCCGCCTCGACGGTGACCTGCTGGATGCGGAAGTCGAGCTCTTCGTCGTGCACCACGACGTCGAGGAACTCAGCGACGTCTGGCTGCAGGGCGAGCGCCGCGAGCCGGCGGCCGCCGATCATCTGCGGGTTCACGGCTCGCGTCGCGCCGGCCAGGACCAGCTTCTCCTTCGAGTCGGCGGTGCGGGCGCGGGCGACGATGACGAGGTCGGGGGCGAGCGCGCGGGCCGACAGGGTGAGGTAGACCGTGTCCGCGTCGGTGTCGAGCGTCGCAACCAGTGCCCGCGCCCGCTCGATGCCTGCCTCACGGAGCATCGCGTTGCCGGTCGCCTCGCCCACCAGATGGAGGACGTCATCGTCCTCGAACCTCGCCGGGTCGCGGTCGATGACCACGACCGCGTTGCCGGTCGCAAGGAGCTGGTCGGCGGCCGCCCGGCCGACGCGCCCATAGCCGCAGATGATCACGTGCCCCTGCAGGGTGTCGATGTGCCGATCCATGCGTCGTCTTTCCAGATGTTGGCGGAGATGGCCCTCGGTCACTGCCTCGACCAGGAGGCCGAGGCTGTACAGGACGGTGCCCGTGCCCAGGATGATCAGCACGAGCGTGAAGACCTGGCCCGTGGTGCTGAGGGGATGAAGTTCGCGGAAGCCGACCGTGGAGACGGTGGTCACGGTCTGGTAGAGCGACTCCAACGGACCGAAGGACCGGCCGTCGGCCGAGGCCGGGAGGAGGAGGTAGCCGAGCGTGCCCAGCCCGATGACCACCACCAGGCCCGCGAGGGCGATCTGCATTCGGCGCAGGCTCGGGTTGCGCCGATTGGTCAGCCGGCGACGACGCTCGCCGCGGTCGAGGCCGAGGAACGTACGCACGCGTGTGGCGCTCGGCTGCTCAGCGGTCGTCGGGCTCGTCGATGACGTGCATCGCGGCCTCCTCGGCGCTGGCCCCCGCCCCGTCGATGCCGACGTCGCGCACGAACCGGTCATCGGTGTCGTCGGAGGCCACCAGCCGCCCCGATCGGGCGTCGCCCACCTGGTCGTCGTCGAGGTTGTCCTCGGTCCAGTCGTCGGTGTCGGCGACGTAGTCGGGGTCCTCCTGAGCGATGCGCTGGTCCAGCGTCTCGCCCTGGTGCTCCTCTGCGGCCGTGTTGCCGAAGCCCTGGGCGGGTGACCACTTCTCGCGGGTGACGATGCCTTCGTCGAGCACGTCGTCCACGCCGTGGTAGTCCAGGGTGTCCTCGGGCTGCAACTGGGTCTCGTCGTCGACGCTGTACTCGCCGGTCTCTTCTCCACCACTCATATCCCCATCATCCTCCTGCCGAGCACTCCCGGTGGGTCGGGGTGACCGAGGGAACACCCAGCCCCCGCGGGACCGCCTCCGGTGGTCGGCGCGATGGGCGGGGCGGTGCTGTGGGTGGGCGGGGAGTCAGTCGGTGCCGAACTCCATGGCGGCGCGGTCGAGCATGTCCTCGGTGTCGTCCTCGGCCTCGGGGTTCTCGGCAATGGCCGCGGCGCCGCCGGACTCGAGCTTTCCGACCAGGTGCACGTGCTTCTCGAGCATCCGGCTCTGGGCGGCGTAGATCTCCAGCTTGGCGCGCGAATCGGCGATGTCGAGATTGCGCATCGTGAGCTGACCGATCCGGTCGGTGGGCCCGAAGGCGGCGTCCTCGGTCCGCTCCATCGAGAGCCGGTCCGGGTGGTAGGAGAAGTGCGGCCCCGAGGTGGCCAGGATCGTGTAGTCCTCGCCCCGCCGCAGCCGGAGCACCACCTCGCCGGTGACCAGGGAGGCGACCCAGCGCTGAATCGACTCGCGGAGCATCAGTGCCTGTGGGTCCAGCCAGCGCCCCTCGTAGAGCAGCCGTCCGAGCCGGCGACCCTCGGCGTAGTAGTTGCCGAGGGTGTCCTCGTTGTGGATCGAGTTCAGCAGCCGCTCGTAGGCGATCCACAGCAGCGCCATCCCCGGGGCCTCGTAGATGCCGCGGGACTTTGCTTCGATGATCCGGTTCTCGAGCTGGTCACACATGCCGAGTCCGTGCCGGCCGCCGATCGTGTTGGCCTCGTGGACGAGAGCGACCGCACCCTCCGGCCCGTCGAAGCGCACTGCGTTGAGCGCAACGGGCCGTCCCCGTTCGAAGGTGACCGTGACGTCCTCGGGCTCGATCGCGACCGCGGGGTCCCAGAACTTCACCCCCATGATCGGCTCGACTGTTTCCAACGAGACATCGAGGTGCTCCAGCGTCTTCGCCTCGTGAGTGGCGCCCCAGATGTTGGCGTCGGTGGAGTAGGCCTTCTCCAAGCTGTCGCGATAGGGCAGGCTCCGCTCGGAGAGCCACTGGCTCATCTCCGAGCGGCCGCCGAGCTCGGCGACGAACTGCGCATCGAGCCAGGGCTTGTAGATCAGCAGCGACGGGTTGGCCAGCAGCCCGTAGCGGTAGAACCGCTCGATGTCGTTGCCCTTGAAGGTCGAGCCGTCGCCCCAGATGTCGACGCCGTCCTCGTGCATCGCGCGAACCAAGAGCGTGCCCGTCACCGCGCGCCCGAGTGGGGTGGTGTTGAAGTACGCACGGCCTCCCGAGCGGATATGGAACGCGCCGCAGGAGAGCGCGACGAGACCCTCCTCGACCAGCGCGCCCTTGCAGTCCACGGCCCGGGAGATCTCGGCGCCGTAGCGCAACGCGCGATCGGGCACGCTGTCGATGTCGGGCTCGTCGTACTGACCGAGGTCAGCGGTGTAGGTGCAGGGCACAGCGCCCTTCTCACGCATCCAGGCGACCGCGACCGAGGTGTCCAGGCCGCCGGAGAAGGCGATACCGACGCGCTCGCCGACGGGCAACGAGGTGAGAACCTTCGACATGCGAGGAGTATGCATCTCAATGCATGATCATGCAACTTGCGGTGCTGCCCCCCACTGGTGCCAGGCTGGGGACATGACCGTGGAGCCTCGCCCCTGGTGGACGGACGCCGTCGTCTACCAGATCTACCCTCGCAGCTTCGCCGACAGCGACGGCGACGGGATCGGCGACCTGCGGGGCATCATCGACCACCTCGACCACCTCGAACACCTCGGGGTGGACGTGGTGTGGCTCAGTCCGATCTACCCCTCGCCCCAGGACGACAACGGCTACGACATCCGCGACTACCAGGCGATCGAACCCACCTTCGGCACGCTCGAGGACTTCGACGAGCTCGTCGCAGGGCTGCACGACCGGCGGATCCGGCTGGTGATGGACCTCGTCGTCAACCACACCAGCGACGAGCACCCGTGGTTCGTGGAGTCCCGCTCCTCGCCCGATGCCTCGAGGCGGGATTGGTACTGGTGGCGGCCGGCGCGCCCAGGGACGGTGGCCGGTGAGCCGGGGGCCGAGCCGACGAACTGGGGCTCGTTCTTCTCGGGCTCGGCCTGGGCGCTCGACGAGAGCGGGGAGTACTACCTGCATCTGTTCTCACCCAAGATGCCGGACCTCAACTGGGAGAACCCCGAGGTCCGCTCCGCCGTCCAGGACACCATGCGCTGGTGGGTCGACCGGGGTGTCGACGGCTTCCGGATGGACGTCATCAACCTGATCTCGAAGGACCCCACGCTTCCGGACGGTCCGGTCGGCGCGGGGCCGTGGGCGAATCCAGGCTCCGCCACCTTCAACGGACCACGCGTGCACGAGTTCCTCGCCGAGATGCACCGGGAGGTCTTCGGTGACCGCAGGTCGGCGTACGTCACCGTCGGTGAGACGCCGGGCACGAGCGTGGAGGACGCCCGGCTCTACACCGATGCCGAACGCGGCGAGGTCGACATGGTCTTCCAGTTCGAGCACGTCGACATCGACTCCGGCCCGGGAGGGAAGTGGGACCTGGTGCCGCTGGACCTGGTGGCGCTCAAGGCCAACCTCGCACGCTGGCAGGAGGGCCTCGCCGACGTCGGCTGGAACTCGCTCTACTGGAACAACCACGACCAGCCGCGGGCCGTGTCGCGTTTCGGGGACGACGACCCTGCCTGGCGCGAGCTCTCGGCCAAGACCCTCGGCACGGTGCTGCACCTGCACCGCGGGACGCCGTACGTCTACCAGGGCGAGGAGCTCGGGATGACGAACGCACCGTTCGCCACGATCGAGGACTTCCGCGACATCGAGTCGACCAACCACTACGCGCAGTCCGTGGCGGCCGGCCAGTCACCCGTGGACGTCCTGGTCGCCCTGCGCGCCCGCAGTCGCGACCACGCGCGCACACCGATGCAGTGGACGCCCGGGACCCATGCGGGCTTCACCGACGGCGTCCCCTGGCTGGGGGTCAACCCCAACCACGCAGAGATCAACGCCGCTGTGCAGACCGGCGACCCCGGGTCGGTGTTCGCGCACTATCGCGCCCTCATCGAGCTACGGCACACCCAACCGGTGGTCGCGGTCGGGGACTTCACGCTGCTGCTGGCCGACCATCCGGCCGTCTGGGCCGTCCGCCGGCGCCTCGCGGGTGAGCAGGTGGTGATGCTGGCCAACCTCGGCCGCGGCGACGTCGAGCTGAGCCTCCGCTCACGCGAGGTGCTCGGCGACCTGACGGGTGCCGAGGTGCTCCTGGCCACCCACGACGACGCTCGGCCGCCGGCCGCCGGCCGGCCGGTTGCGCTGCGGGGGTGGGAGTCGGTCGTGCTGAAGCTCCGAACGTGAACCCCGCAGCCGAGGCCGGCCCCTGAGTCGCCCAGCCCGCCTGGTCAGGTCCGGCGGCGAGAGGGGCGCATCGCCACCCGGAAGCCGAGACCCACGACGTTCCGCCTCGTCGTGGGTCTCGGCGGGGCTTCCGCCCCCGTCACCGCGAAGATCCGCCCTTCACGGGTTACCCGAGAGTCAATGTCGGCTCGCGCACCACGAAACCGCTGGTGCTTGAGGAGCCGTCGAGCAAGGAGTCCCCGAACGGAGACCCCTGGACACCGCAGGCGACCCTGACGACCGGGAGCAGTGAGTCTCTCGTCATCGTGCAGGTCCTCCAGGATCGGTGCCCGGGTCGGGCTCGGTTGCCGGGGCGGGTGATGTGGCCTCGGCCTCCGTTGCAAATACTGGCAATTCGGGTCGACCCCGTCAACGCACGCTATGACTCATCTTTGTGCATTGCATGAACTTGCCGAACCCCGCACGCTGACCGCGAGCCACAGCCGGGCCGGCCACGGTGTGTGATAGGTCACGTCCGGCCCGGGAAGATCGGGCCAAGGGCGTCCGTTCTAGTAATTGAAAGTTCAATTTCACTAGCTTCGGTTGGGAGACCCTCATGACCAGCACGTTCGACACCTTCGACGCCCCCACCGCCGTCATCGACGACGTCACCGGCGACTACGCGCTCGACCCCACGCACACCAGGCTCGGCTTCTCGGCCCGCCACGCCATGGTCACCACGGTGCGCGGCGCCTTCGGCGACTTCGCCGGCACGGCCCGCATCGACACCGCCTCCCCCGCAAGCTCCTCGGTGCGCCTGACCATCCAGACCGCCAGCGTGAGCACCGGCGTCGCGGACCGCGACGCCCACCTGACCTCCCCCGACTTCTTCGACACCGCGCAGTACCCGACCATCGAGTTCGTCTCGACCCACGTCTCGCGCGAGGGTGCCGAGTGGTCGATCACCGGCGACCTGACCATCAAGGACGTCACCAAGTCGATCACGCTCGACTTCGAGGAGACCGGCTCTGCGCGCGACCCGTTCGGCAACCTCCGCGTGGGCTTCGAGGGCGGCACCACGCTGCGTCGCAAGGAGTGGGGCCTGACCTGGAACGCCGCGCTCGAAACCGGTGGCGTCCTGGTCTCGGACAAGATCAAGCTCGACTTCGACGTCTCCGCGATCCAGTCCGCCTGACGCCGACCCGTCGTGAACTGACCGTCGACCCGTCGCGAACTGACCAGCTTCCTGTTAATAAGTGGTCAATAGGCGACGGGTCGGCGATCTTATGGGGATGGAACTTCCACAGGGGCTGACCAGCCGGGCGCTCGTCTTCGGCGACGCGCGCGGCGTGTACGAAGTGATGGCGCGCCAGCAGCAGCGCGACCTGGGGCGGGTGGACATCGAGGAGGCCGACATCGTCGGCGACTGGCGGCGGCCGAGCTTCGACCTCGCAGCGAGCACCCTCGGCGTCTTCGACGGCGAGCGGCTGGTGGGCTACGCCGAGGTCGGTCTCGCCGGACGTGGCGACGCCTGCGTCGACCCGGCGTACGACGGCCGGGGCATCGGCACCACGCTCGCGCTGTGGATGCAGCAGAACGCCCGAGAGCGCGGCCTGAGTGAGATCGGGATGCCGGTGCCGGAGGGCTCGGCGGGCGACCGCCTTCTCGAGCGGCTCGGCTACCGGATCCGATGGACCAGCTGGGTCCTCCAGCTGCCCGAGGGGGTGGACGTGCCGCAGCGTGACCTGCCTCCCGGGTTCGCCGTGCGCCAGGCGCGACCCGAGGAGTACCGAGCCGTCCACGACGTCGTCGAGGACGCCTTCCTCGAGTGGTCGGTCCGCGAGCGCGAGGACTACGCCGACTTCGAGGCCAGCATCATGCAGCGGCCCGGCTTCGAGCCCTGGCAGCTGCGGGTCGTGACTGACCGCGACGGTGCCGTCGCGGCCGTCGCGGTGGTGCAGATGGTCGGGGACGAGGCCTACATCGGCCGGCTGGCCACCCGGGCCGACCAACGCCATCGCGGCCTCGCCCAGGCGCTGCTCGTCGACTGCTTCGCCGAAGCCCGCGGGCACGGCGCGCGCAAGTCCGGGCTGTCGACCGACTCCCGCACAGGGGCGCTGGGCCTCTACGAGAAGGTCGGCATGCACGTCACCGACGTGTGGGTGAACCGCGCCATCTCGACGGCCTAGAGGAACCCCGCCAGACGGCCGTCGGACGTCCCGAGGCCGGACGCGCGGGCGACCGACCCCGAAGGCCCGCGGCTAGGCTGGACCGATGGCCGACCCGACCTTCCGCATCTCCTCCACCGTGCTGGGTACGCCCGACCCGCGCCGCCTGGCGGGCTTCTACCTCAGCATGCTCGGCGACTGGGAGACCCTCTACGACGAGCAACAGTGGGTGAAGATCAAGCCGCCCGGGGGCGGGCACGGGCTGGCCTTCCAGCTCGAGGAGCATCATGCCCATCCGTCCTGGCCGGCCGGTCCGGGCGAGCAGCAGATGCAGGCCCACCTCGACATCGGTGTCACGGACCTGGCCGCCGGAGTCGCGGTCGCCGAGGCCGGCGGCGCCGCGCAGGCGGCGTACCAGCCCCAGGACGACGTCCGCGTCATGATCGACCCCGACGGCCACCCGTTCTGCCTCTTCGAGCTGCCCTAGCATCCGCCCCGGTGCGGTACCGGGCTCACGCCAGGTCGAACCGGTCCAGGTTCATCACCTTGTCCCAGGCGGCGACGAAGTCGTGCACGAACTTCTCGCGCGCGTCATCGCTCGCATAGACCTCGGCCAGGGCCCGCAGCTCAGAGTTCGAGCCGAAGACCAGGTCGACCCGGCTGCCGGTCCAGCGAACCTCGCCGGTGGCCCGGGCGCGCCCCTCGAACGAGTCCTCGGCTTCCGAGGTCGCGCTCCACACCGTGTCCATGTCGAGGAGGTTGACGAAGAAGTCGTTCGTCAACGATCCCGGCGTCGTCGTCAGGACTCCGAGCGGCGACTGGTCGGCATTCGCGCCGAGCACCCTGAGGCCGCCGACGAGCACGGTCATCTCCGGCGCGCTCAGCGTCAGCAGGTTGGCCCGGTCGATCAGGAGGTACTCCGCCTGCAGCTGGTGGCCCTTCCCGAGGTAATTGCGGAAGCCGTCAGCGGTCGGCTCGAGCGCGGCGAAGGACTCGATCTCGGTCTGGTCCTGCGAGGCGTCGGTGCGCCCAGGGGTGAAGGGGACCTCGACGTCGTGGCCGGCCTTCTTCGCCGCCATCTCGACGCCCGCACAGCCGGCCAGCACGATCAGGTCAGCGAGCGAGATCTGCTTCCCACCGGCCTGCGAGGCGTTGAACGACTCCTGGATGGCCTCCAGGGCGCTCAGCACCGTCACCAGCCCGTCGGGGTTGTTGACCTCCCAGCCCACCTGGGGCTCCAGCCGGATCCGGGCTCCGTTGGCCCCGCCGCGCTTGTCGCTGCCGCGGAACGTCGATGCCGAGGCCCAGGCCGTGGACACCAGTTGTGAGACCGACAGCCCTGATCCGGCGATCTGCTGCTTGAGGGCCGCGACGTCCGCGGCCTCCACGAGGTCATGGGTCACGTCGGGGACGGGGTCCTGCCAGATCAGCACCTCGTCGGGCACCTCCGGGCCGAGGTAGCGCGGGAGTGGTCCCATGTCGCGGTGGACCAGCTTGAACCAGGCGCGCGCGAACGCGTCCGCGAACTCCGCCGGGTTCTCGTGGAAGCGCCGCGAGATCGGCTCATAGATCGGGTCCATGCGCAACGAGAGGTCGGTGGTGAGCATCGACGGGGTACGACGCGGCGAGTCCTCGGCGGGACCGGGAACCGTGCCCGCCCCGGCGCCCTCCTTGGGCACCCACTGGTGGGCACCGGCGGGGCTCGAGGAGAGCTCCCACTCGTAGCCGAACAGGTGGTCGAAGAAGTCGTTGCTCCACGTCGTGGGCGTCGTGGTCCAGGTGACCTCGAGCCCGCTCGTGATGGCGTCCGGGCCGGCGCCGGTGTTGTAGGTGTTCTTCCAGCCGAGGCCCTGCTCGGTCAGGGGCGCCGCCTCGGGCTCGAGACCGACGTAGGTGTCCGGGTCGGCCGCGCCATGGGTCTTGCCGAAGGTGTGCCCACCGGCGATCAGCGCCACGGTCTCCTCGTCATTCATGGCCATCCGCCGGAAGGTCTCGCGGATGTCGCGCGCCGCAGCGAGCGGGTCCGGGGTGCCGTTCGGGCCCTCCGGGTTCACGTAGATGAGGCCCATCTGCACGGCGGCCAGAGGGTTCTCAAGGTCTCGGTCACCGGTGTAGCGCTCGTCGCCGAGCCAGCTGTCCTCGGGGCCCCAGTAGACGTCCTCGTCGGGCTCCCAGACGTCGGCGCGACCACCGGCGTAGCCGAAGGTCTCGAGACCCATCGACTCCAGTGCGACATTGCCGGCCAGGACCATCAGGTCGGCCCAGGAGATCTTGCGGCCGTACTTCTGCTTGACCGGCCAGAGCAGCCGACGCGCCTTGTCGAGGCTGGCGTTGTCCGGCCAGCTGTTGAGGGGCGCGAAGCGCTGCATGCCCGCGCCCGCGCCACCGCGACCGTCACTGATGCGATAGGTGCCGGCACCGTGCCAGGCCATCCGGACGAACAGCGGTCCGTAGTGGCCGAAGTCGGCCGGCCACCAGCTCTGCGAGCTGGTCATCAGCTCGGTGAGATCCTGCTTCACTGCCCCGAGATCGAGGGACTGGAACTCCTCGGCGTAGTCGAACTCCTCGCCCATCGGGTCGGCCACGGGCGGGTTCTTGCGCAGGATCTTCAGGTTGAGACGGTCGGGCCACCACTCTCGGTTGCCGACGCCCTCGGTCGGGTGCGTGGGGCGTCCGGCAGCGACCGGGCAGCCGGCCTCGCGCTCATCGTTCATGTCTCCGACGACAGCATCATGGTTCTCAGACACGGGAATCCTTCCGGGCTAGGCTATTCAGACGGTGACCACGGCGTGATCAGGAATGGTGGGTGGCGGAACAGCGGGGGCAGTACCCCCAGAAGATGACCTCGGCCTCGTCGATCGAGAAGCCGTGGTCCTGGGAGGCGTCGAGACACGGGGTCTCGCCGAGCGCGCAGTCGACGTCGGCGATGGACCCGCACGTGCGGCAGACGACGTGATGGTGGTTGTCCCCGACCCGCGACTCGTAGCGGGCCACGGAGTTCGACGGCTGGATCCGGCGCACCAGGCCAGCGGCCGTGAGCGCATGGAGGACGTCGTACACGGCCTGGTGGGAGACCTCGCCGAGGTCGCGTCGCACGGCGCTGATCAGCTTCTCCGTGTCGGAGTGCGGCTGCGTGTGCACGGCGTTCAACACGGCGACTCGGGGTCGGGTCACCCGCAGCGAGGCCTCCCGCAACATCCGCTCGAAGTCCGACGCCGTGGGCACGCTCCGAGTCTGCTCCTTTTTCTTGAATCAGTCAAAAGAGCAGCGTGGCCGGGCCTTACACGTACGGGCGCAGCCCATCGACCGACGCGGTCGGCACGGTGACCGCTATGCCCTCCCCGATGGCCCGGAGCCGCCAGCGCT
The DNA here is from genome assembly GCA_963812265.1 of uncultured Actinomycetota bacterium. Lineage (GTDB taxonomy): Bacteria > Actinomycetota > Actinomycetes > Propionibacteriales > Nocardioidaceae > Nocardioides. Next base: position 783,887 of record CAWEUL010000001.1, on the reverse strand, counting down.
CACCGTCGCGGTAGAGCTTGGCCATCACCACGCCGGTCTCGGGTACGCCGCCGGTGAGGGTGAACCTGGCCAGCTCGACGTCGTCCCCGTCGAGCAGTCGACAGTAGGCGCGGTTGACCCACTCGAGCGTGTGTCCCTGGTAGCTGGTCACCAGGAACACGATCTGGTCGATCTGGCGATGCACTCGGTCCAGGTCGACGGTGATGACCTCGTCGTCGCCGTCACCACGTCCGGTGAGGTTGTCGCCCAGGTGCACCACCGACCCGTCGCGGGTCTGCAGGTTGTTGAAGAAGGCGAAGTCGAAGTACTGCTGCCCGGAGTACTGCACCGCGGAGGCGTCGAGATCGACGTCGGGCGCACCCGTGCCGATGAAGCCGGCCGTCGGCTCCTTGTCCCAGCCGATCGCCATCTTGATCAAGCGGGTCCCGTGGCCCTGCGGCGTGGGCAGCTCCAGCTCCTGGCCCTTGGTCAGCTCCGTCACGGCTGTACTCCTCCCGACTGTTGTCGGCTCGAATCTACGCGGCCGGCCTGAGGCGGCGACGCGCTCTCGATAGCGGCCCGGTCGGAGAAACCTCGCCCGAGGGTGTCGGATCGTGCCGTCATCGTTCGTAGCAGGGGTGAGAATCGGGCCGGACGGCCCCAGAACCTGAGGAGACAGAGATGACGCAGTACCTGATGGCGGTCTACGGGCCGGCCGAGCGCAACGAGTTCGGGAACTACCCCTCCGAGGAGGCGATGAACCAGGCCCTCGCCGCCACCGGCGCCTTCAACCAGCGGCTGCAGGACGAGGGCTACTTCGTCTACGCCAACGGCCTGGAGCAGGCCACGACCGCGACCGTCGTCGACGGGCAGGGCGCCGAGCCGGTGTTCACCGACGGGCCCTACCTGGAGTCGAAGGAGTATCTCGGCGGCTTCTGGGTGATCGAGGCTCCCGATCTCGATGTGGCGCTGAAGCTGGCCGCCGACGGGTCGCGGGCCTGCCGGGGCCGGGTCGAGGTCCGCCCCTTCGCGGGCGGGTGAGCGAGGTCGAGGGGGCGATCACCCGGGTGCACCGCGAGGAGTGGGCCCGGCTGGTGGCCACCCTGGCCCGGCGCGTGGGCGACCTGGGCATCGCCGAGGAGATGGCGGCCGAGGCGTTCGCGATCGCCGTCGAGCGCTGGCCCACCGACGGCGTACCCCCCAATCCCGGCGCTTGGCTCACCACCACCGCCAACCGTCGCGCCATCGACCGGTTGCGCCGGGAGTCACGTCGCGATGCCAAGCAGAAGGAGGCTCAGATGCTGTACGACGCGCCGTCGGAGTCGCTGGGCGCGATCGACGACGACCGGCTCCGGCTTCTGTTCACCTGCTGCCACCCGGCACTACCGATGGAGGCGCGGATCGCGCTGACACTGCGCATGGTCGGCGGGCTGACCGTGCCCGAGATCGCCCGGGCCTTCCTGGTGCAGGAGACCACCGTCGGTCAGCGGATCACCCGTGCGAAGGGGAAGATCAAGGCGGCTCGCATCCCCTATCGCGTGCCGGCCACCGAGGATCTGCCCGGCCGCGTCTCCGGCGTGCTCGCCGTCCTCTTCCTGGTCTTCAACGAGGGTTACCTCGCCTCGAACCCCGAGCGGGAGGCGGTTCGCAGCGACCTCACCCTCGAAGCGATCCGGCTGACCCGGCTGGTCCACGCCCTGATGCCGGCCGACGGTGAGGTGGCCGGTCTGCTGGCCCTGATGCTCCTCACCGAGGCGCGCCGACCCGCGCGAGTCTCAGCGTCGGGCGAGCTGGTCACGCTCGAGGAGCAGGACCGGGGCGCCTGGGACGCCGACCTCGTTGCCGAGGGCCACGCCCTCGTGCGGGCACGGCTCGCCGCGGCCGCCGAGGGTCAGGGACCGCCGGGCCGCTACCAGATCCTGGCCGCCATCAACGCGGTGCACACCTTCGCCAGGGACCAGCGCGAGACCGACTGGTCCCAGGTCGTCGCTCTCTACGACCAGCTCGCCGCCCTCGATCCCTCACCCGTCGTCGCGCTCAACCGGGCCGTCGCGGTCGCGGAGCTGGACGGACCCGAGGTGGCGCTGGCGCTGGTCGACAGACTGGACCTCGGCGGCTACCACGCCTTCCACGCCACCCGCGCCGACCTGCTGCGACGGCTGGGCCGCTCGGCGGAGGCCCGCGCGGCGTACGACCAGGCCATCGAGCTGGCGGCCAACACCGCCGAGGTGGCCTACCTCGCCCGCCTGCGGGACCAGCTCGGGGCTCGGTGAAGCCGTGTCGAGACGCTTCTACGGCCGCCGATGGAAGGGCCGGTGGTGACCACGACGGCGGCGCCGACGACGAGCGCTGCGCCGAGCCACTGTCGCGGGTCGAGGCGCTCGCCGGTCAGGTAGGCGACGGCCACCCCGAACACGGGGATCAGGGGCAGGAACGCACCCGCTACCGAGGCCGGAACCTGGCGTAGCCCGGCGAGGAAGAACCAGAAGGCAGCGCCGTAGTACAAGATCCCCGACGCGGCCGCGCCGACCCAGGCCAGTGGGGTCATCGTGGCGGTCGACCAGCCCTGGCCACCGGCACCCAGCACGATGACGGCGAGTGCCACCGCGAAACCCAGCGCGGCGGCCTGCTGAACCAGGACCACCGGCAGCGACGCATCGTCGATCAGCAACCGGCGGGTGAGGACCGTGTACAGCGCGCACGCGCCGACGGCAGCCACGGTGAGTGCGACGCCGAGGGCGTCACCGGTGGCGCCGGGCTGATAGACCACCAGCACCACGCCCAGGACGGCGACTGCGACGGCTGCGGCCAGTGCGAGCGGAACATGTTCGCGCAGGACCGCTGCGGCGAGCAGGAGGATCAGCACCGGCTCCGCGGCCCACAACAGCACCGACGTGCTGGCGGTGATGGAGGCGAGGCCGAGCAGCCCGAGCGCGTAGGCCACCCCGGGGTTGAGGATGCCCAGCACGGTCAGCCGGGTCATCTGTGGCGACCAGGCGAGCCTGGTGCTGCTGATCAGAACCGCTGTGAGCAGGAAGAGGCAGCTAGCCGCCAACTGGAGCGGCAGGAGGGTCAAGGGCTGAACCGAGCCGAGCACCTGCTTGGTGACGACCGTGCCGGTACCCCAGCAAGCTGTGGCCGCGACCAGGAGCGGAACGCGGCGGTAGGAGACGTGACGAGACATGACTGTGACAACTCCAGGGATCGGGAGGAGGAAGGGTCAGCGGAGTCGCCCCGAGCTGGGGCGGGAGGTCAGCTCGCTGAGTCTTCGTCGTCACAACGGTCGTAGGCAGGCAGCCGGCACGGAGCCATCGACCGTGCATCGCGTGCCCTGCAACCCATGCCCGTCACACTACGCCGGGCACCGCTCGTCGGCATGGGCGGACGGTAGTCACGTCGCGAAGAACTAGATTCGAACATTTTTTCGGTTGTTGTCTCCACTGATGAGAATGGAAGTGCCTGTCGACGCCTGGATGTCGGTGGGCTCTGATGGGGTAGTCCTATGAGCCTCCAGGCGTTGCACCGGCCCCAGACGGCGGGTCTGGTCGCGACTGCTCAGGGCCAGATGAGGCTCGCCGGCGCGCTCCCTTCGGCGGCCGTCAGCACCGCCGAGCTGGGCGAAACGATCAGCCGCTTGGCCGAGCTCGAGTCCCAGGCGGTGGCACTGCGTCTGTCCCTCTCAGCCGTGGCCGAGGTTCGCGAAGCCCATCACTCCACCGCCGACTCCGGCACGGATGCCTGGCTGGCCCGGTTGACCGGGGATACCCGCGCGGTGCCGGCCGGCGGACTCCGCACGGCTCGACTGCTCCAGGACCGGTACGCCGCGACCCGAGAGGCGTTCGCGGCCGGCCAGCTCAGACTTGCGCAGGTCGTGGAGGCAGCCGAGAACGCGCCAGCGGGGGTCAGCGACACCCAGGTCGCGGAGGCCGAAGAGCTGCTCGTGGCCAAGGCGACCGGAGCCGCGAACCGCACCGGACGGCCCATCGACGCCCGCCGGCTGCGCCAGCTCGCCCGCAGGATGTTCGAGACCCTGAGCCCGGAGATCGCCGACAACCACGAGTCCGACCTCCTCCAGGCCGAGGAGACCCGGGCGGCCAAGGAGACCTGGCTGACTCTCCACGACAACGGCGACGGCACCTTCTCCGGCCGGTTCGTCATCCCCGAGCTCCACGGCGCCCTGCTGACCCAGCTCCTCCACCGACTCAGCGCGCCCCGGAGGTTCTCGCGCGACCAGGACGGGCACCGGATCGAGGACACCACGCTGCCCGGTGAGGGCGGGCTGAACACCTATGAGCACCACGGCCAGGCCTTCTGCGAAATGCTCGAGCATCTCCCCACGGCGGGTCACAGCGGCACGACCGCGCAGGTGATCGTGACCATCCCTCTCCCGTCGTTGCTCACCGGGATCGGCGCCGCGCGTCTCGAGAGCGGCGTGGCCGTCTCAGCACGCCAGGCTCGGCGTCTCGCCTGCGAGGCGGACCTGGTTCCAGCAGTCCTCGGCGGCGAGTCGGTGCCTCTCGACCTCGGGCGCAGCCGGCGACTCCACACAGCCGCCCAGCGACGCGCTCTCGCGATCCAGTACGACTCCTGCGGCATCACCCTACTCCTGGTGCGAGATCACCACCCGCGATCCTGGTCCCGCGGCGGACCCACCGATCTCGACAACGCCCTGCCCTTGTGCGCATGGCACCACCAGCGTGCCCACGACCCAGGTGGGACCTAAGGCGCCACGCCCACGGCGACTGGCGCTTCCATCGGAGGACCTAGACCCTCAGGGTTCGCATCAGGCCGCACTGCCGATCAAGCGGGCCAGGTCGGCCAGGACCTCGGCACGCACCCGGTAGTGCACCCAGACACCCCGTTTGTCGCGCTCGAGCAGCCCCGCCTCGTGAAGCACCTTGAGGTGGTGGCTGATCGTGGGCTGCGACAGGTCGAACGCGTCGTTGAGGTCACAGACACAGGCCTCGCCTCCGTCGTGGGCAGCCACCAGCGAGACCAGCCGCAGCCGGACCGGGTCGGCCAACGCCTTGAGCACCGGCGCGAGCCGCTCCGCGTCGTCGAGGGTCAAGGGGGCGCGCAGCAGCGGTGCGCAGCACGCCACCGCCCCGGCGGACGCCGAGATCGTCGGCAGGGACTTTGACATAGGTCTATATTGACAGAGATCGATACGTGATGCAAGATCGACCACGGACATCGACGATCGTCGATGCCCTTGCTCAGGGCCACCGGCCACCAACCCCAGGCCACCAACCCCAACCGCCAACCGCCAGGGAGAACCCGATGTCACGTCTACAGCTCGCCCTCAACGTCGACCACCTCGAGGAGGCCATTGCCTTCTACAGCCGGCTCTTCGACACCGAGCCGACCAAGGTGAAGCCGGGGTACGCGAACTTCGCCGTCGCGAACCCGCCGCTCAAGCTGGTGCTCCTGGAGCAGCCCGGAGCCGGCGGCACACTCAACCACCTCGGGGTCGAGGTCCCAGCGTCCTCGGAGGTCGACGCCACCCACCGGCGGCTGACCGGTCACGGGCTTGCGACGAGCGAACCGGGCGCCGAGACCTGCTGCTACGCAGCCCAGGACAAGTTCTGGGTCGACGGAGCACCCGACGAGCTCCGCTGGGAGGTCTACACCGTCGTAGCCGACAGCGAGACCTTCTTCGGCGAGCAGGCGTCGAGCACCTGCTGCGCCTGAGCCGCTGACGGCGGCGACCGGCGGATCAGGCGAGGGTGAGGAACAGCTTCTCCATCTTCTTCACATCGACGCCGTCGGTGTTGTCCGGGTCGGTCATGCAACGCTGGAGACCCGATGCGACGATCGCGAAGCCGGCCTTGTCGAGCGCCTTGGAGACCGCGGCGAGCTGGGTCACGACCGACTCGCAGTCGCGGCCCTCCTCGAGCATCCGAAGGACGCCCCCCAGCTGGCCCTGCGCGCGCTTGATCCGGTTGATCACGGGCGCCATTTCAGTGGGATCGAGATCCATGGTCACTCCTTGACTGCTAGGGCGTCGACGGTGGTGAGGCTGTCCAGGTCGGTGGTGAGGCTGTCCAGAGCGGCGGTCAGCCGCTGGCGGGCATCCGCCGCGACCGCGGCGAGAGCCACGCTGTCCGCGGCGACGGACATCATCGCATCGGGGTCAACCGCCTCGACGATCGTCCGCCCGTTCCCGAGGGAGCGTACGACCACGTTGCAGGGCAGCAAGGAGGCGATCGACGGCTCGGCCTGGATGGCCTGGTAGGCCAGCGGGGGTCGGCACGCGCCCAGGATCACCTGGGGCTCGATGTCGACGTCCAACTTCGCCTTGAGCGTCGCGGCCATGTCGATCTCGGTCAGGACCCCGAAGCCCTGGGCCTTGAGTGCCTCGCGCGTCGCCGCGACCGTGTCGTCGTACGACGCGTCGAGGGTGGCCGAGAGCGTGAAGACCATCTCAGCTGCCCGTCTCGGCCGTGGCTGTCGCCGTGGCCTCCGCGCGGGCGGCCTCGATGTCCAGTGAGCGGACGGCACCGATGAGCTCCTCGAGCGCGGCAGCCGGCAGCGCGCCGGGCTGCGAGAACACCAGCGAACCGTCCTTGAACGCCATCAGGGTCGGGATCGAGGTGATCCCCGCGGCGGCCGACAAGGAGCGCTCCTCCTCGGTGTTGATCGAACCGAAGACGATGTCGGAGTGGGCCTCGGAGGCCTTCTCATAGATCGGGGCGAACATCTTGCAGGGTCCACACCAGGAGGCCCAGAAGTCCACGAGAACGATCTCGTTCTCACCGACAATGGTTTCAAAGTTGTGCTGACCGAGCGTGATCGCGGCCATGACCTAGCCTTTCGTTGATGATGTGCAGAACAACCCAGCGGGTGCTACGGTTCAACACTATACCCCCCCAGGTATTCCCGACGAACCGGACTCCAGGAGAAACCGACGCATGAATGACATCGACATCGACGCCTTCGCCGAGGCCCACGCCTCCGGTGCGGTGGTCGTGGACGTTCGAGAGCCCGGGGAGTATCTCCAGGGTCACGTGCCCGGCGCCCACCTCATGCCGATGAGCCAGATCGGCGCCCGCTTCACCGAGCTCGACCGCGAGGCGCGCCTGCTCATCATCTGCGCCACGGGCAACCGCAGCGCCGCGATCACCGACGCCCTCCGCGGCGCCGGCTTCGACGCCTGGAACGTCGCCGGCGGCACCATGGCCTGGGCCCGCTCCGGCCGCCCGCTCGAGACCGGGCTCCCCCAGGTCGTCTGAGCCACTCCTTTCCTTTCCTACCTCGCCCGACCCCTGAGCTGACCCACCGAGGAGACACCACATGTGCCACGCCGTTCGCTGCCGCAACTGCGGTAAGACCACCTGGTCCGGTTGCGGAGCCCACGTCCAACAGGTCATGGCCCGCGTCCCGGCCGACGACCGCTGCGGCGGACACGCCCGTGAGGAGTCCAGCGGGAGCTGGCTCTCCCGCCTGCGCGGCCGCTGATCCCCGGCGCCCCCGGGCCGAGTCACCTCGCGCTCTCGCGAAGCGTCGCCCCCCGGGCGCCGCGCACCGTCAGGCCCGCGCTGACGACCGCGATCGTCCCCAGGACCACTGCCGCGGTCGCGACCCAGATCGCCAGCCGGCTCGAGTCGACCGTGGTGACCAGCGGCGGCGTGCTGATCGTGTCGGCGTAGCCGAGGGTGATCGTGCGCAGCACCACGTCCTGCGCGAGCGTGCCGGCCGCGATGCCGGCCAGTGCCGCCGCCCCGAGCACCACGATGAACTCCCGTGCCACTGCCGAGACGACCGCCCGACGCGGCACGCCGACCACGCGGAGGGCGGCCGCGTCCCGGCGCCGGGCGGGCAGCTGGACAGCCGTGCTCACCACCAGGCCCGCCAGCGCCATCGCGGCGACGAGGGCCGCCACGACCAGATAGAGCCGCAGCGCGAGCGCGTAGGCGCTTTGACCGAGCAGGCGGTCCTGCTCGTCCCGGGTCGTCAACACCCCGAAGCCCCGGTCGGCGAGGCCCTGGCGGATCTCGGGAGGGGTGTCCGCCCGCGCGAGCACGTAGGGGACCACCATCTCGTCGTAGACCACCCGGTCCGTGGTGAGCATCGTGTAGTCCACCAGGATCCCCTCGGGCCCGAGGAACGGCACGCTCTGCGAGGTGAGCACCGCATCGACCGGGAACTCCTCGGCCGTGAACTGGATCGAGGTCCCGACGCGGCCGGGCACGAGGTTGTCGCGGCCGTCGAGCCCCACCACCACCGGCCGCTGGTTGGGTACGCCGCCGGTCGTCAACCGCAGGAGGGACTCCCCGCCGGCGGTGTCGACATCGGCGACGAGGGTGTCCCCCTCCGTCCGAGCCTCGCCCGCCGCGGATCGCCCACGCTCGGGTGCCAGGCCCCACCCGGCTCCGCGGAACGCTCCGGGGACGGGAGCTCGATTCGCGGTGAGGTCGCTGAGCACGGCCCGGCCGACCATGGTGGCCGTGAGACCCGCCGGGCCACCGAGCGAGAGCCCTTCCAGCGCACAACCGTCCCGGCACCCCGGCACCCGCGTCGTGACCGTCGACCGCCCGGGCCCGAACGGACCCAGGTAGGCCCGGGAGGGCAGGGTGTCGCCGTTCGGGAAGATGCGCAGCTCGACCCACAGGTCGTCGTCGGTCTCCACGGACTGGTCGACCGTCAGCCCGATGCGCGTCCCGACAAGCACCGGGCGCGTCCCCGGGGGCGCCACGGCGGAGGCGATGTCGGCGGCGTCCCGCCCCGGCGTCCACTGGTCGGGCCAGGTCCCGACCCTGGCCATCCGGGGGGTGTCCAGCACCGCCAAGCGGGCACCGACGGCGTTCACGGTGCCGGCCGCCATCAGGTAGTCGCCCTCGGGGTCCAGCTCGTGGGTCAGGTCGAAGGTGGTGCGGAAGGGAAGCGGGGAGCTCCACACGACGTCTGCCGGAGCACGGGTGGCGGCCACGCTGCCGCGCCACGTCGCCGCCGCGTCGTAGACCCCGAGGGAGAAGACACCGACCGCAAGCGCCGCTGTCACCGGCACGATCACCAGCGTGCCCTCCTGGCGTCGGGAGAGGGCGCGAGCGGCGACGAAGCCGGCGAGCGAGCGGGTCGTGGCCCGGCGAACGGTCCACCAGCGGCTGACTGCGGCGATCAGCCGGGTCGCGGCCAGGCCGGCGACCACCGCCAGCAGCACCGGGAGAACCAGGTCGGTCAGGTCGGGACGTGAGGGCGTGGCACTGGCGAACTTGCCCGCCACCGTCGCCACCGCCGCTGCGGCGAGCAGCAGCTGCACGCCGAGGACCGCTCGTCGTGATGCTCCGGGACGGCGTACGCCGGAGAGCTGGCCGGCCAAGGAGACCCGCAGCACCCCACCGACCGCGAGCACGGCGACACCGGCGCCGGCCAGCACGACGCCCAGGCCGGCGAGGACACTGGTCATCGGCACCGCGACCGGCAGCCCGGGAGTCAGCCACTGCCGCGTCAGCGCCACCGCCAGCCCCAGTCCGATCACCACCCCGGCCGGGATGGCGAGCAGAAGCAGCGCCCAGGGCTCGGCGAGCCCCAGCGCCCACAGCTGACGGCTGCTCATCCCCCGCAATGACGCCAGGGCCAGCTCCGGCACGCGCAGCTCGCTCGCGGCGGCCAGCAGTCGGAACAGCAGCGCGAGCGCCACCAGGACCAGGGACAGCACCGCCGGGGCGATCGACCGCCCGGCGGTCTGCTGCTCGGCGCGGACCTCGGCGCCGACCGCTGCGAGGTCGTCGGCGGTGTCGACGACGAGCGTCCCGCCACGGAGCCGGAGGGGCTCGTCGTCCACGGCCGCGCTGGCCGCAAGCTGCCTGTCCAGCTGATCGGTGGTGAGGTCGGGGGGCACGACCAGCCGTCGGTTGACGCGGATCTGCCAGGCCGAGGCGGGCAGGGTCTCGAACACCGACTGGTCCACGACGAGGGGCGCGGGGGCGTACGGCGTCGGCGGCCCGTTGAAGGTCTCGCGTGGCGGCAGACTGCCCCAGCGCACCGGCGAGAACCAGAAGTCGTCGGCCTCAGTGGGTGAGGAGTAGCTACCGACGATCCGGAAGTCGCCGTACGGCGCGCCGAGCCGGACCGTGTCGCCCACCTCCAGGCCGGTGACGCGGAGGTCGACGCGCGACATCAGGAGCTGGCCCGGCCGGCTGGGGCAGCGACCGTCCCGGTCGAGGTGGTCGCACACGCCCTCGAGAGAGGCCAGCATGGCTTGGCCGCCCAGAGCCTCGAACCTCGGGGTCTCCACGCCGACCTGGGGCTGCCCGAACTCCGGAGGCAGGACTTCGCCGATGGCCGTCACCGCCTGCTCCCCGGCACCCACGACACCGTCGTCGAACCCGGCGGCGGGAGCGAAGAGCCAGCTCGACCCGGTCAGCGTCGCCGGGGAGTCGTCGAGCCGGGTCACCACATAGGAGCGGGTGACGGCGTCAGCGAAGATCGGGCCGAGAACGGCGCTGCCGATCGCCAGCGCGGTCAGCAGCAGCGACCCGGCGGACAGCAGGGTGCGCGCCCGCAGGCCACGCAGGATGGTCCCGATCATGGTCATCCGCCGGCCTCCTCGCGGAGGATCGCCGGGCGCGTCGCGCGGGGGACAGCCGCCGGGCCCCACCGAGGATCACGATCAGCATCAGCAACGCTGTCAGGCCGGCGACTACCGGGGCCCACCAGGGGATGCCGTCACGCAGCTCCAGGGAGAACTCCGGGAGGCGGACCAACGGCAAGGTCGACAGGAGCAACACACCTGCGGCCGTTCCGCCTGCCACCGCGAGCATCGCCGTGATCGCGCCCAGCAGACCGAGCTCGGTGCGACCGGTGCGGCGGACCTGGGCGGCTGAGACGTTGAGGACGCGCAACGCGGCTATCTCCCGACGTCGCTCGGCGCGCTGCCGCACCGCCGATGCCCCGAGCACCAGCGCGGCCATGGCCAGACAGAACGCTGCCATCAGCGTGTACGCCGCGGCCTGGCCCGCGCCGGTCGCCGCGTCGAGGTCGCGGCGAACCTCGAGCAGGGATCGCGGAGTCTCTCCGCCGGCCGCGCGGACCTGGTCGAGCAGGGCGGCGGGAGTACCGGCGCGGGCAATGATCACGACCTCGGCGGCGGGAACGACCGGCGCGTCGCCGAGCAACGATCTCGAGAGGTCGGCGAGCACCCCCGACCCTTCGACGAGCGGGAGCGCGGGCAGCGACCCGGCGACACTGACCGGCCGGGTGATCCCGCCGGGCGACTTCACCTGCTGCGCCCGGTCCGGCCAGCGGAGGGCGTCGGTGACGAGCACCGGCAGGACCCCCACCACCGGCACCAGGTGCCGCACAGGGCTACGCCCGAACGGCACCGGGACCCCGGCAGGCCCTGAGAGGGTCTGGTCGGGGCTCTCGTCGTCGGCCCAGCCCTGGTCGAGCAGGTCGGAGTCGCCGATGGTGAGCCCGGTGAGCAGCACTGAAGTGCCTGAGGGGCGTCGGGGCAGCACCTCGCCCCGGTCGGTCAGGACGCCCTCGCTCACCGTGAGCGCGGTCGGGGTGCAGGCCAGCCGGCAGTCCGGCAACGCGACCTCGGCAGCCTCGGGACGCGATCCTGCGACCGGCAGCACCGCGACGGCCCGAGTGACGAAGCCCTGGTCGTTGAGGTAGGCCAGCGTCACCGCGATCGCGTGCCCGCTCGTGATCCCGCGCGGTACCAGCGACACTCTCAAGCTGTCGCCGTGCACGATCCGCACGGGCTCGGCGACCCCGGGGGCGTCCGGCCGCAGGTCCCCCGCCACCGAGGCAAGCCCCGCCGCCGGAGTGCCGGCGAGCTGGTCGCCGACCACCGCGTCGTAGCGGTCGATGTCGAGGTACGCACGCCGCCCCGGGCCGCCCTCAGGATCGAGCACCGAGGCACCGGCCATCAGCCATCGGCCGTCGGGATCGAGGGACCGCGTCAGCTCGAGGGCACGGACGGCTCCCCCCTCGAAGGGGACCTGCACCGGTCCGACAGCGCGCAGCCGCGCGGTGTCGCTGCTCCATTCCGAGACTCGCCCGGCGCCGGAGAGTGCCACGGTCGCGACCACGGTCGCAGCCACCACCGTGCGCAGCGGCCCGCGCAGTCCGGCGGAGGACCGCAGCCGGCGGACGGCGAGGTAGGTCGGCAGCGAGCTCCGCCCGCTGCGGGCCGCTCCCGCGCGTGTCACCAGCCCCAGCATCCACACCGCCACCTGGCCGGCGGCCACGCCGACCAATGCCGGGCCGAGCAGGACCACCCAGTCGGGGTCCGCGGTGCGAACCACGGCCGAGCGGTAGATCGCCACGGCGGCGGCGGCGATCACCAGAAGGTTCACGAACAGCCCGGCAGTCGTTCCGGCCCGCGGACGGTCCGCGAGGCTCACCTGGTCCGAGAGCGGTTCGCGGAGGGTGCCGGCCATGCCGACGAGGACCGCACCCAAGGCGACGATGCCGACTCCCAGGGCCACCGCGAGCGAACGCCAGCCCGACCACCACGTCGCCACCCCGAGCCATTCCCGGGTGGCGACCCCGAGCACGACCAGCCCCAGCCCGTAGCCCACCAGCCCGCCGAGCACGATCGCGCCGGCCGGCTCGACCGAGACCATGCGCAACAACGAGCGGCCCTCGAGCCCGCGCAGCCGGGCCACGCCGATCTCCTCGCGCCGGGCCCGGCCGAGCTCCTGCCCGGCGGACGGTACGGCGATGAGCCCCAGCAGCAGCAGCGGGGCGCTGAGCATCACCGAGGACTCGGCGAGCGCGGCATATCCCAGGACACTCACGGTTCCGGCCACCACGACGGCCGTCACCCCCGCAAGGGTCGCGAGGGTCCCGCGCCGAGCCCAGGCGCCGCGCCAGGCGCGGCTCATCGACGGTGCGCGTCGTCGACGGGTCGCGCGAAGGGGGATGGGCCAGGCGCGGGCTCCGGGCCGGGCGCGGGCTCCGGCGTCGGGGCCGGAGTCTGCGGCCCAGCAGCCGGCTCGACGTCCTTCTCGACCGAGGGCCCCGCTGCCGGTGCGGCGTTCGGGTCGGTGACCGGTGCGGCCGGGGATGCGGCGGGGGCGGGCGCGACCGCTGCTGCTGGGACCCGCGGCCCCCGGTGGCGCGCGCCGAGGTCGGCGGCGGGGCGGGCTGGCTCGGGTTCGTCCACTGCGGGGGCCGCCTGGGCAACCGCCTCGGCCAGCACCACCCGGCCCTCGTCGAGGGCGTAGTGACGGTCGCAGACCGCCACGACGGCAGGGTCGTGGGTGGCGACCACGACGATGGAGCCGCGGTCGGCTTCGGCGCGCAGCTCGGCGAGAACATGACTGCGGTTGCCCTCGTCGAGCTCGCTGGTGGGCTCGTCGGCCAGCAGCACCGGGGCACCCACGACGAGTGCGCGGGCACAGGCGACGCGCTGCATCTGGCCACCGGACAGCTCCTCGACCTGCCGGTCACCGAGGTCTGCGATGTGGAAGCGCGCCAGCGCGGTCTCCGCGCGCTCATCCGCCACGGTCGGATCGACCCCCCGGGCGCGCAGCGCGATCGAGACGTTCTCGTGCGCCGACAGGACCGGCACCAGACCGTAGACCTGCAGGACGAACGCCACCTCGGGCCGCGGGTCGCCGGAGCCCTGCCACACCGGCTGCCCGTCGTACAACGCGACGCCCTCGGTCGCAGCCACCAGCCCGCCGGCGATGGACAACAGGGTCGTCTTCCCTGATCCGCTGGGCCCCGACAGCGCGGTCAGCTCGCCGGGGTGGAACTCCATCGTGACGTCGTCCAGCAGCACGCGGGTGAGCGTGTAGGTCACCTGGCGCAGCTCGAGCGCCCTCATCCCTGGTCCTCCGGGCGAGACAGCATCAGCCGGTCGGCGGTCTCGGGCTCGATCCGCACCAGCGTGCCCGCCGGCCACTCTGTGGCGAAGTGGCCGGGCAGGTGCAGCACGCCCTCCTCGCCGACCACCACGTACTCCGAGCCGTCGCGACCCTCGGCGCCGACGCGACCGCCCTTCATCGTGATGGTGCGGGGGAACGAACCGGCCACTTCCGGCTGGTGGGTGACGACGACGATCGTGGTTCCCAGGTCGTCGCCGACCTGGTGGATCAGCGCGAGCACGTGGTCGCGGTCCTCGTGGCTGAGCTGGGAGGTCGGCTCGTCGGCGAGCAGCAGGTCCGGTCCGGTCGCGACCGCACAGGCCAGCGCCAGCCGTTGGCGCTGCCCGCCCGACATGGTCGAGACGCTCTGGTGGGCCTGCTCCTGCAGGCCCACCAGCTCCAGCAGCTCGGGGCCGGGCAGTGCGCTCTTGCGTTCGGCAGAGGCCATCGCCATCCGCGCGAACCCGATGTTCTGCACCGCGGTCGCGTAGGGCAGCAAGTTGCGCGACGCCCCCTGGAGCATGGTGCTCACCCGCCGCGCGCGGAGGCGGGCGAGAAACCGCTCGCCCATCCGCGAGATCTCGTCGTCGCCGAGGAAGATCCGCCCGGCACTCGGCCGTTGGATGCCGCCGAGGAGGGTCAGCAGCGTCGACTTGCCCGAGCCCGACGGTCCGAGGAACGCCACCCGTTCGCCGGGCTCGATGACCAGGTCGACCCCTCGCAACGCCACCACGTCGTGCCCCTCGAAGGTGCGGTAGAGGTGCACGACTCCCTCACAGCGAACGGCGACGCCGCGCGTCCGGGTGGCTCCCCCGACGACGTACTCCTCGATCACGGCGCAACGTCTCCTGGCACGCCTGCCAGGACACCCGAGCCCGCACCGCTTGGCAATCACCGTCCGGCGATTGTTAACACCCCGAGACCTTGTCGTCGCGGCCCCCGCCAGTCAGTTCCCGGCCACGCCGTCCAGCTCGTCGGGGCGCAACACCGTGATCCGCCCACGCGCCAGCGCGATCAGTCCCTGGTCGGCCAGCTCCCCGAGAACCTTGGTGGTCGTCTCGCGGGAGGTGCCGGCCAGCGCGGCCAGCTGCTCGTGGGTGATCTGCACCTGAAGGGACCGGCCGAAGGTGCGGGTCTGAGCGAGGACCCCGAGCGTGCCGGCGACGCGCTCCGGCACCGACTTGAACACCGCGTCGGAGAGCCGCTGCTCGAGCAGCGCCAGGCGCTGGCCCAGGATCTCCGAGATGCGAGCAGCGATCCTCTGGTCACCCAGCAGGAGCCGCTGGACGTCCGACTTGCTCATCACGCAGACCACGGCCTCGTCCAAGGCCTCGGCGAAGTTGTCGTGCATCTGCTGCCCGACGATGACCATCTCCCCGAAGATCGTGCCGGGCGAGATGATGGCCGTGGTGAGTGCCCGCCCGTCGGGAGAAACCCGGAAGATCCGCACCCGCCCGCGCTTGAGGATGAACAGGGCCTCGACAGGCTGGTGCGGGGTGAAGACCAGGTCCCCGGACGCGTAGCTGCGCATCGGCGCCGCCGCCGCCATGGCGTCCGTCTCCTCGGCCGACAGGTCGGCGAAGATGTCCACCTCCGACATGCACCAGGTGCGCTCCGGATCCGCGGCGACGCGCTCCATGCGGCTGGGATCCTCCCGACGTCCTGGTGACCAGGGGGCCGGGCGCGGCTGTTCGAGCCGGTCGACCACCGAGTCCAGGTCCTGCGCGATGTCACAGACCTGGTCTCTCATGGTGCCACGCGCCCCATCACCGCGCCGCACGCCGACCGAGGGTCACGACCACGGCACCGAGCACCAGCCCGTCGAGGACGTGGCCCATCAGGCTCTGCATGGCCGTCGTGTCGAGCCGGAAGAGGTCCATGCCGAGCCTGGCCGGCATCAGCACCAAGGCCCCGAGCACCCACCAGACCACTCCCCACGCTGCCCCGAGCGCGAGACCGGGAGCCAGCGCGGTCGCGCGTCGCCCCGGGACGATCACGAACAGGACGATCACGAACAGGGCGCCCAAAGCCGCGGAGACAGCGAGGTGCACCAGCCAGCCGACCGCCACGGACTCGCTGCCGACGAGCATGGCCACCATCGGCATCATGTCCACCATCTGCATGAGCACGCCGAAGACGACGCCCCCGACGAGCCCGCCGACGACGCCGACGGGGATCTTCCCGGTGCCGGTCGAGCTGAGGGGTGGGGCGGTGGTCAGGTCGGTCATGGTGGAGCCTCTCGGTCGATGGCTGATGTACCACGACGCTAGGCGCGCCGGCGCGGCGCTACGGTGACCGTGGTGACACATCCGCAAGACAGAACTCAGAGGGCGAGGAGCGAACGGTGCGGGCACTGGTGAAGGCCGAGACAGGGCCGGGTCTGGAGCTGCGCGAGGTACCCGAGCCGGAAGCCGGCCCCGGCGAGGTCAAGATCCGAGTGCTGCGAGCGGGCCTGTGCGGCACGGACCTGCACCTGGCCGACTGGGACGAGTGGGCGGCCGCGACCGTGCGGGTGCCGCTCACGATCGGCCACGAGTTCTTGGGGCAGGTGGCGGCGGTCGGCGCCGGCGTCGAGCACGTCCAGGTGGGCGACCGGGTCTCCGGTGAGGGCCACATCGTGTGCGGCACGTGCCGCAACTGCCGCGCCGGACGCCGCCACCTGTGCATCAACACCGTGGGCGTCGGGGTCAACCGCGACGGGGCGTTCGCCGACTACGTGGTCATCCCGGCCACCAACGTCTGGGTGCAGCACCCCGACCTCGATCCGGACCTCGGCGCGCTCTTCGACCCGTTCGGCAACGCCACTCACACGGCGCTGTCGTTCCCCATGGCCGGTGAGGACGTCCTGATCACCGGCGCCGGCCCGATCGGGGTGATGGCCACGGCCATCGCCCGCCACGTAGGGGCCCGGTTCGTGGTCGTCACCGACGTCAGCGACTTCCGGCTCGACCTCGCACGCTCCGCCGGTGCCGACCTGGCCCTCAACGCGGCGGTCCCGCTGCGACCGGCGATGGAGCGCCTCGGCATGCGGGAGGGTTTCGACATCGGGCTGGAGATGTCCGGTGCGCCCGCCGCCGTGGCCGACATGCTGGCCACGATGAACCACGGAGGCCGGGTCGCCATGCTCGGGCTCCCCCATGACGACTACGTGATCGACTGGGGCCGGGTGATCACGCACATGCTCACGATCAAGGGCATCTACGGCCGGGAGATGTACGACACGTGGTACGCCATGAGCGCGATGCTCCAAACCTCCGACGCCTTGCGCAGCGCGCTGCACTCGGTGATCACCCATCGCTTCGCGGCCGAGCAGTGGCCCCAGGCCTTCGACGCCATCCGGTCCGGTGACTGCGGCAAGGTCATCCTCGACTGGAGCTAGCAACCTCGCAGCAACCGAAGGGAGCCCGATATGTACGGCGCCGTCCAGACCCAGCTCCAGGCCGCCCTCGACGAGATCGAGGCGGCGGGCCTGACCAAACACGAACGCCAGCTGACCTCGCCCCAGGCGGCGCACATCACGACTGCCTCCGGAGACGCACTGAACTTCTGCGCCAACAACTACCTCGGACTGGCCGACCATCCCGACGTGGTCGCGGCTGCCGCGGACGCGTTGCAGGAGTGGGGTTTCGGGATGGCGAGCGTGCGCTTCATCTGCGGCACCCAGGAGCTGCACAAGCGGCTGGAGCACCGGCTGACCGAGTTCCTCGGCACCGAGGACACCATCTTGTTCTCCAGCTGCTTCGACGCCAACGGCGGGGTCTTCGAGGTGCTCTTCGGCGCCGAGGACGCGGTGATCTCCGACGAGCTCAACCACGCCTCGCTCATCGACGGGATCCGACTCAGCAAGGCCGCTCGGTTCCGCTACCGCAACGCCGACATGGCCGACCTCGAGGCCCAGCTGCAGGCGGCAGGTGGGGCGCGTCGGCGGTGCATCGTCACCGACGGGGTCTTCTCGATGGACGGGCACCTCGCGCCACTGGACGAGATCTGTGACCTGGCGGAGCGCTACGACGCGCTCGTGCTGGTCGACGACTCCCATGCGGTCGGGTTCGTCGGCCCCGGTGGCCGTGGCACACCGGAACACTTCGGCGTCCAGGACCGCGTGGACGTCCTGACGGGGACCCTGGGCAAGGCGCTGGGAGGTGCGTCCGGCGGTTACGTGAGCGGTCGGCGCGAGGTCGTGGCGCTGCTGCGCCAGCGCGCTCGGCCCTACCTGTTCTCCAATGCGGTCGCCCCCTCGGTCGCGGCCGGGTCGCTGGCGGCCCTGGAGCTGGCGGCGTCGTCGGAGGAGGCGCGCGCGACGTTGCGGCGCAACACCGGGCTCTTCCGTGAGCTGATGAGCGATGCCGGCTTCGACGTGGTCCCAGGGGAGCACCCGATCACGCCGGTGATGTTTCCCGGCGACGACGGCGCGCGGGTCGCCGCGGAGGTGGCCGACCGGATGCTCGCCGCCGGCGTGTACGTCATCGCCTTCTCGTTCCCCGTCGTCCCGCGGGGTCAGGCCCGGATCCGCGTGCAGCTGTCCGCGGCCCACTCCGAGGCCGACGTACGACGCTGCGTCGACGCCTTCGTCGCCGCCGCTCCCGCGAGGTGAGCGCGGTCTCCACGCGGGGTGAGCCGGGATCGCCGATCCGTGCCGTGGCGGGTGAACGTGCCTGAGGTCGGACTCAGCGCGGTGACGTGGTGACGCGGTAGCGGACGAAGACCGGCACGGCGAGGGCCAGCGCAACCGTCGCCAGCACGACCAGCACACCGCCCCCGGCGGCGGCCGCGGCCGCACCGACCACCACCGCGGCTCCTCCGTGCGCGACATCGGCCACGCGTGGACCGCCCGCGACCACGACGATGAAGATGCCCTGAAGGCGCCCACGCACGTCGTCGCTCGCGGCGCTCTGAAGCATGCTCATCCGGAATGCTGCCGACGCCATGTCGGAGGCACCTCCGATCACGAGCATGAACACGGCCAGCGCCAGCCAGTAGCCGCCCTGGCCGCCGGCCGCGCCCGCAGCCAGACCGAAGCCGACCATGGCCAGCCCCCACACCAGGATGGCGAGCACCACCGCCAGCCCCTGTCGCTCGATCCGCGAGACCCATCCGGAGAAGATCCCACCGATCACTGCGCCGGCCGGGATCGCCGCGAACAGGAGGGCGAAGGCCAGCCCACCCTCGTCGGGGCCTCCGAAGTTGACATGAGCCAGCTCTGGGAACAGCGCCCGCGGCATCCCGAACACCATCGCCACGATGTCGACCGCGAACGACATCAGCAGCACCGGATGCCCACGCAGGTAGGCGAAACCGTCGACTACCGAGCGCCAGCCGGGTGTCCGGGACGGCCCGAGCACCGGCATCCGCGGCAGCGCGACCACAGCGGCCAGGGTGGCGAACAACCCGATGGTGTCGACGAGGTAGAGCCACGCGAACCCCAGCACCGGGATCAGCGCCCCGCCGATGAGGGGACCAGCAATGGCGCCGGCCTGGAAGACCGTCATCGACAGCGAGTTGGCTGCGGGCAACAGCGGGGCGTCCACCAGCCGCGGCAACACCGCGCTTCGGGTGGGCTGGTTCACCGCGAAGAACGCCTGTTGAACCGAGAAGAGGCCCAGGAGCAACCACACGTTCTGGTTGTCCAGCAGCGCTTGCAGCCAGAACGCCGCGCTGGTGGCGATCAGCCCGAGGGTCGAGACGATCAGGAGCGTCCGACGATCCATGGCGTCCGCCAGGGCACCGCCCCACAGGCCGAACACCACGAGCGGGACCAGACCGAAGACGCCCGCGAGACCGACGTAGGCCGAGGACCCGGTGAGCGAGTAGAGCTGGGACGGGACGGCCACGACCGTCAGCTGGGCACCGACCACCGTGACGATGTTGGCCAGCCACAACCGCCGGAAGTGACCGTTCGCCAGGGGGCGGGTATCGGCCAGGAGACCTCTCCACCCCACGGCCGCTCCTCCGACTCGTCCCGGCGGCGCCGAGAGGTCCACCCCGCGCATCGCCGGGAATCCCGGGCACACGGTACGCCGCAACCGCGCTGGGTCGATCGGGCACACTGTGCGCAAAGGGGGATCACATGGACAGCGACGACCACGACCCGTGGCGCGTTCTGCGCGTCCTGCGCACGTGGGGTCCTCGCCGCTGGGCAGTGGCAGTGGTGGCAGCGGTGGCCACGGTGCTGCTGCTCGGGCTGCCGAGCGACCTCGTGCCCAACCCCGTCTTCGGCCGCCAGATCGCCGCTCCCGGATGGGCGTTGCCGGTGCTGGTGGCGACGGCCGCACTGAGCGGGCTGCTGGTCGCGACCTACGTCCGCGAGAGCGACCGCCTCGAGGAGCTGGACCGGCCGGGGCGCCGCGGCGTCGCCGGCGGCGTGGTCGGCTTCTTCGCCGTCGGCTGCCCGGTCTGCAACAAGATCGTCGTCCTGGCCCTCGGGTACACCGGCGCGGTGCGCTGGTTCGAGCCCGTCCAACCGCTGCTCGGCGTGCTCGGGCTGGCCCTGCTGACCTGGGCGCTGCACCAGCGTCTGGCCTCCGCAACTGCCTGCCCTGTGCCGGCAACCCCGCAGCCGACCTACTCCGAAGGAGAAGCATGAGGATCGAACGCACTGTCGAGGTCGACCGATCCGTGTCCGAGGTCTACGCCTACCTGGCCGACTTCACCACGACGACGGAGTGGGACCCGGGCACGGTCAGCACGACGCTGATCCAGGGCGACGGAGGCGTCGGGACGACCTACCAGAACGTCTCGAAGTTCCTCGGCAACACCACCGAGCTCGTCTACGAGGTCACCGAGCACCAGCCCGACGAGCTCATCGCCCTGCGCGGGGAGAACAAGACGGTGGTCGCCCTCGACACCATGACCTTCGTGGCCACACCCTCCGGTGGCACCCGAGTGACCTACTCCGCGGACTTCGCCTTCCATGGGCCGGCGAAGTGGATCGCGCCGCTGCTCGCGCCTGCCTTCAAACGGCTCGGCGACCACGCCGAAGAGGGCATGAAGCGCTCGTTGTCCACGATGTGAGCCACCGGTCCCGCCGGTCCACCAGGCGGGCCCCGAGGCGGATCCGGGCAGCCCACGGACCCCGAGGTGACTCGTCGGCCTTTCGCTCGACCCGCGATTCGTCCTAGCGTGCCTACGTGACTCTGGTCAACGACGCCGACTCCTTGTTCGAGGGCTACGGGGCGGGCGCGGCCTGGGACGAGATGCTCGCGGAGCCCGGCTCGCCCCGCACGCCGTACAAGGCGGTGCACCAGACACTCGCCTCCATGACCTCGCACGAGATGAAGGAACGAGCCGACCAGCTCGCCCACACCTACATCGACCAAGGGGTCACTTTCGACCACGCCGGGGAGGAGCAGCCCTTCCCACTCGACACCGTCCCCCGGGTGATCTCGGCACACGAGTGGGAGGTGATCGAGTCCGGCGTGATCCAACGGGTCACCGCACTCGAGGCCCTGCTCGATGACATCTACAGCCGCGAGGGCGAGATCCCACGCGCGGTGCACGAGGGGGTGCTGCCCTGGCGCCTGGTCGTGTCGTCCGCGCACTACCACCGGGCCGTGACGGGCATCCGGCCGACGAACGGCGTCCGCGCCCACGTGTCCGGCATCGACCTGATCCGGGACGAGCGGGGCACCTTCCGGGTGCTCGAGGACAACATCCGGGTGCCCTCGGGCGTCAGCTACGTGATCGCCAATCGCCGGGCGATGGCCAACGTGTTCCCCGAGGCCTTCGCCACGATGCGGATCCGTCCCGTGCACGACTACCCACGGATGCTGCTCGGTGCGCTGTGTGCCGCCGCGCCCGACGGCACCAAGGACCCGACCGTGGTCGTCCTCACCCCGGGGATCTTCAACAGCGCCTACTTCGAGCATGCGCTCCTGGCCCGGATGATGGGGGTGGAGCTGGTGGAGGGCCGCGACCTCATCTGCAGCGGCGGGCAGGTGCGCATGCGCACCACCACCGGTGACCGCCCGGTGGACGTGATCTATCGGCGCGTGGACGATGAGTTCCTCGACCCGGTGCACTTCCGCGGGGACTCCGCCCTCGGCTGCGCGGGGCTGGTCTCAGCGATGCGCGCCGGCCGGGTCACCGTCGCGAACGCGGTAGGCAACGGGGTGGCCGACGACAAGCTCATCTACTCCTACCTGCCCGACCTGATCCGGTTCTACCTCGACGAGGACCCGATCCTCCCCAACGTCGACACCTTCCGGTGCAACGAGTCCGCTGCACTGGACCACGTCCTCGGTCACCTCGACGAGATGGTGGTCAAGCCGGTGGACGGCTCCGGCGGCAAGGGACTCGTCATCGGCCCCGAGGCCGACGGCGCGACCCTGGATCGGCTGCGCGAGCGGCTGACCGCCGACCCCCGCGGCTGGATCGCCCAGCCGGTCGTCCAGCTCTCGACGGTGCCGACGCTGATCTCCGGCTCCCTGCGGCCCCGGCACGTCGACCTGCGTCCGTTCGCCGTCAACGACGGCGATCGCGTGCGGGTGCTTCCCGGGGGGCTCACCCGGGTCGCACTTCCCGAGGGCCAGCTCGTGGTGAACTCCAGCCAGGGCGGCGGGTCGAAGGACACCTGGGTCCTCGCCGGGCGCGGCGCCACGGTGCAGCGCCCGACCACCGAGGTGACCGACGCCCGCGAGGTGATCGTGATGACCGCGCCCACGGCCTCCCCGGAGGACTCCATGCGCGGCCAGCAACAGCAACAACAACAAGCTCGCCGGCGGCGCGCAGCGGGTGGTGCCGGATGCTGAGCCGCATCGCCGAGTCGCTGTTCTGGATCGGCCGGTACGTCGAGCGCGCCGACGGCACCGCACGCATCGTCGACGTCCTGCGACTCCAGCTCCTCGAGGACCCGGGCGCCGACGAGCAGATGGCTGCCGGGACGGTCCTGTCGGTGATCATGGGCATGCCCGCCAGCGGGCCGGTCGACTTCGGCACCGTCGGGGCCTCCCTGGTCTTCGACAAGACAGGCGCAAGCTCCATCACCGGCGCCTGGCAGGCAGCGCGTGAGAACGCCCGTCGCGCCCGCGAGACCCTGTCGACCGAGCTGTGGGAGGGCATCAACACCACCTGGCACCGCTGGAACGGCCTCGGGCGGCACGCGGTGACCGAGCGCCACCTCTCCTGGGTGCGGGAACGCGCCGCGCTGGTGAGCGGCATCGCGGACTCGACGATGAGCCACGACGACGCCTGGGACTTCCTCGTGCTCGGCCGCTCGTTGGAACGGGCCGACATGACCGCACGCCTGGTCGCCAACGGCGGGCTCCACCAGCGCGGGCCCTCGTGGGCCACCGTCCTGAACAGCTGCGGCGCCACCCAGTCCTTCATGCGCAGCCAGCGCGGGCTCCTGACCGACGACCGCGCGGCGGCCTTCCTGGTGCTCGACCGGGAGTTCCCACGCTCGGTCTTCTTCGCGCTGGCCGAGGCCGAGCGGCGTTTGGTCGAGCTCTCCCCCGAGGCCGACCGGATCGGCGTCTCCGACGAGGCCCGCCGCCAGCTCGGCCGGATCCGGACCTCCCTGGAGTACCGCGCGCCGCACGAGGTCCTGGCTGACCTGCCGGCGCAGATGCAGCGGGTGCAGAAGGCCGTGACCAACGCTTCGCAGGCGATCGCCGCGAAGTACTTCCTGGCCGGTCCGGTGCCGACGTGGACCGGGGAGCTGGTGTGAGGATGCGCCGCTACCGGACCGTGCACACGACATCGATGACCTACGACAAGCCGGTGCGGGCCTCGCACAACGAGCTGCGGATGACGCCGCTCAACGAGACCGGCCAGACCACGCTGGAGAACCGGATCCGGGTCCGCCCGTTGACGTGGAGCCATGTCTACCGCGACCACTGGGGCACCCACGTGACCTCGATGGAGTCGTTGTTGGAGCACGACTACCTGGAGATCGAGGCGATCAGCACGATCGAGCGGGAGGACCCTCCTCCGCCCGGGCCGTCGCTGGGCTGGGAGGCCCTCGCCGACGACGCGGTCATCGACCGCAGCTTCGAATGGCTGATGGTCACTCCGCGTACCCGACCGGGTGCGGGTCTCGCCGAGCTGGCGGCTTCGGTGCGCGGACTCGCGACTCCCCGCGACGCGGTCACCCGGCTCTGTGAGCACATCAACCGGGAGATGACCTTCGAGCTCGGGGTGACCGGGGTCCACAGCAGCGGCGAGGAGGCGTGGTCCGAGCGGCGAGGCGTCTGTCAGGACTTCGCCCATGTCACGCTGGGAGCCCTGCGGACGATGGGCGTGCCCGCACGCTACGTCTCGGGCTACCTCTCACCCAAGAGCGACAGCGAGGTCGGCGAGTCCAGCGTCGGTGAGAGCCACGCGTGGGTGGAGTTCTGGGACGGCGACTGGCTGGCCATCGACCCCACCAACCTGACGCCGGTCGCGGTGGACCATATCGTCGTGGCGCGCGGCCGCGACTACGAGGACGTACCGCCGTTCAAGGGTGTCTACTCCGGCAGCGGGGTGGCCGAGCTCGAGGTCACGGTGAAGTTCACGCGGCTGAGCTGACGCCTCACTCGATGTCCCGGCGGGTCACGATGTGGTCCGGCTCCTCGTCACCGGGCTCGAGGTCGACCCCTTCGCCTTCGTCCGCCGAACCCGCGGCGAGCTCGGGCGCCCTCTTGGCCGCCTTGACCCCCGCGGAGATCGAGTGCCAGTAGCGCCCCTCGCCGAGCTCGGCGGTCACTCCCGCCCGGCGCAGCACGTGTCTGACCCGACCGAAGACCCGCACCAGATACAGGTCACGCCCCTGCTCGCGCAGCTCCGCGAGCAGCAGGAGGAGCCGCTCGGCAGTGGTCGAGTCCATCTGGTTCGACGCCTCCAGGTCGAGCAGCACCACCCGGACGTCCGGCCGACGATCCACCATCTCCCGCACCCGCTGGAAGATCCAGTCGGCGTTGGCCCAGAAGATCGGGGAGTCCGGGCGGAGGACCATGACCCCGGGCACGGTCTCGCGGTCCGGGCCGTGGTCGACCGCGCCCCACGCGGCCTTCTCGTCGGGGACCTTGCCCATCTCGTCGATGTGCACCTGGGTCGAGCGATAGACCAGCCCCAGCAGCGACTGGCCGATCGCCAGCAGCAGGCCGTTGAGCGGCCCCAGCAGCAGGACACCGCCGAAGGCCACCAGGGCCGCGACGAAGTCGTTGCGGCGGACCCGCCGGTAGCGGAGGAACTCGCGCGGCTGGACCAGGTTCCACACGGCGTTGATGACGATGGCCGAGAGCACCGCGCGCGGCAGCGGCGACAGGAGGTCGGCCGCGACCAGCAGCACGATGACCACGACAGCGGCCGCGGCCACCCCGCTGAGCTGGGTGCGGGCGCCGGCCCGCGCGTTCGCGGCGGTCTTCGAGAGGCTGCCCCCCACGGCCATGCCACCGAACACCCCGGCCGCGACATCGGCGGCACCGTTGGCGATCAGCTCGCTGTCGTCCCGCAGCGTCTCGCGGCGGTGGGCGAACGTCCGCGCCGCCGCCAGCCCCTCGGCGATGCCGACGGCCGCGACTGCGATGCCCCCGGTGACCAGGCCGCCCAGGTGCAGGAGAGCATCGTCGAGCCCGACCCAGGGCCAGGACGGCAGCGGCAGCCCGGTCGGCACGTCGCCCACGACCACGACTCCGCGCGCGGGCAGGTCGGCCAGCTGGGACACCAGGATCCCGCCGACCATCACCACCAGCGCCCACGGTGCCCGGGGCAGCAGCCACTGACCTCCGAACAGCACCACGAGGGCGGCGACGGCGACCACCAGCGCTGCCGGCTGGACGCTGCCGAGATCGAGCACCAGCGCAAGCAGGCGCTCGGGCAGCGCTCCGGTCGGCGGGGTCAGTCCGAGCAGCCCCGGGATCTCACCGACGACGATCAGCACCACGAGGCCGGTGACGAACCCGGTCACGATCGGCTCACTGAGGAAGCGCGCGACCCAACCGACCCGGGCCAGCCCCGCCGCCAGCAGGAGCGCCCCCGCGACCAGCGCGAGCGCTGAGGTGAGCAGCACGGCCTGGTCGGGGTCCCCGCCGGACATCGCTCGCACGATCGACCCCGACAGCACCGACACGGTCGAGATCGGACCCATGAACAGCATCCGGGAGGAGCCGAAGAGGGCGTAGGCCAGCAGCGCAGGAGGCAGCGTGTAGAGCCCCACCTGAACGGGCACGCCGGCCAGGGCGGCGTACCCCAGTGACTGGGGCACCGCCAGCGCGGCGACCAGGAGTCCCGCGACGAGGTCGGGGACGGCGTCTCGGGCCCGGTAGCCACGCAGCCGGTCCAGGCCGACGCGCACCGGGGGCAGGGAGGTCACGGTCGTAGTGTCCACCCGTGTGCGATCGGGCGGCGCCGCCGCAGCCCGGCCGGCCACCCTCAGTCGACGAGGGCGCGCAGTCCTCGCTTGCGGAGCTGGTCGGCCACGATCACGCGCTGCAGCTCACTGGCACCCTCCCAGATCCGCTCGACGCGCAGCTCCCGGGAGAAGCGCTCTGCCACGTTCTCCCGCATGTAGCCCCGGCCGCCGAAGATCTGCACCGCGCGGTCGGCCACCCGGCCGGCCATCTCAGAGGCGAACAGCTTGGCCATCGAGCAACGGGCATGGAGCACCTTGCGGTCTTCCCCCGCGTCGGTGCTGCGGGCGACGGCGTACACGAGGCTCCGAGCGGCGGCGAGCTCGGTCACGGAGTCGGCCAGCATCGCCTGAACGAGCTGGCGGTCGGTCAGCGGGACCCCGCCCACCATCCGCTCCGAGGCGAAGGCGGCGACCTCCTCGATCAGGCGGTCCGCGGCGCCCACGCAGCGCGCGGCCACCATCAGCCGCTCGAAGCGGAACCACTCGTAGGAGAACCTCATCCCGTCACCCTCGGCCCCCACGAGGTGGGTCGCCGGCACGCGGACGTCGGTGAAGGACACGATCGGGTGGTGGTGGGCGAATGTGTGGGAGTACGCCGGTGTCCGGAGCACCTCCATCCCGGGAGTCGGGCGGTCCACCACGAGCAGCGCGTGCTCACCGGTGTGCCGGCCCCCGTCGAGCACCGCCTGCACGAAGACGAAGTCGGCCTCGTTGTAGGAGGTCACGTGCCACTTGGTGCCGTTGAGGACGTAGTCGTCGCCCTCGCGACGCGCGGTCGTGGTCAGCTCGGAGACGTCGGAGCCTGCGTACTCCTCGGTGATGGCGTAGCACTCGGTCAGCTCACCGCGGGCCGCCGGGCGCAGCCACCGCTCCAGCGCGAACTCGCTGGCCACCTCCGGCCACCAGGCCGGTGGGGTGGCCAGCACCCACGCGAGCGCGTTGGTCACCCGGCCGCCCTGCTCCTGCACCAGCACCTGCTGCAGGGTGGTGCAGCCCTGTCCCCCGACCGAGGGCGGGAGGTTGGTCGCGTAGAGCCCCTCGTCGATGGCGCGCTGCCGGTGCGCGTCGGCCACACCGGGGGGGAGCTCACCCTCGTGGCTCTCGGCGTACTCCTCGAAATCGATCAGGGTGTCGGCAAACGACCGGGCCCGCGACTGGAGCGCGAGGTCGGCGTCGGACAGGCCGTGCATGGGCGGCTCCTGGATGTATTGACTGACTGTTCAGTCTATGCCAGCGTCGGGCCCGTGACGAGCGTCGACGCCGTGGTGGTCGGAGGCGGCACGATCGGTGGTTGGTGCGCGTGGCTCCTGCGCCGAGCGGGCCTCTCGGTGCTGTTGCTCGAGGCGGGAACCCTGGGTCACGGGGCGAGCTCCCGGGCCGCGGGCATGGTCCGCGCCCAGGGCGGGACGCCGGCCGCCGTGCGGCTGGGACAGTGGACCCAGGAGTTCTACCGCGGCCAGGCCGCCGAGCTCGGCATCGACTCCGGCTTCGTCGAGACCGGCTACTACATGCCCTGCTTCACCGAGACCGAGGCGGCCGCCGCGCACGCGCGGATCGCGATGCAGCGCTCGCTCGGCCTGGACGCGGTCTGGATCGAGCCCGGTGACGTCGATGCCGGCAACCCGGCCCTCGCGCCGGGTCGCACGCTCGGCGCGAGCTACTTCGCCGGCGACGGCTGGATCGACCCGCCGCGCAACGTCCTGGCCTACACCACCGCACTGTTCACCTCCGGGGTCGTCGTCCAGGAGCGGACCGCGTTCACCGGTCTGCTCACCGACGGCGGCCGGGTCGTCGGGGTCCGGACGTCCGCCGGCACCGTGGGCTGCGAGCGTGTGGTGCTGACCGGTGGGCCGGGACTGGCTGCGGTCGGCAAGCTGGCCGGCGCCCGGATCTGGGCGGGCGCCGCGCGACACCAGGTGGTGGTGACCGCGCCGCACCCCGACCTCGCGCCGGAGCGGGTGCCGATGGTCTTCGACGTGACCTCGGGCATCTACTGGCGGCCCGAGGACGGCGGGCTGCTCTGGGGGATGTCCAACCCCGACGAGGTGCCAGGCGTGGCGACGGGCTTCGACACGATCTACTTCGAACGGATGCGGGCCCGCATGGCCTCGCTGCTACCGGTGACCGATGGCCTCCCGCTGCGGCGTACCTGGGCGGCCACGATCGACTACACGCCGGACCATCTGCCGATCCTGGGCCCGTTGGTCACGCAGGACGGTGCCGTCGTCACCGGCGTGTACGTCGCCTCGGCGGCGGGTCACGGGATGATGTGGGGCCCCGGGGTCTCGCGCGCCGCCGCGGACCTGGCGCTGACCGGTGAGACGTCGGTGGTCGAGGTGTCCGAGCTCGGGATGGACCGCTTCGACGAGCAGGGCCGCAGCAGTCTCGCCGCGGACCCGATCGCACTGCCGTTCCCGCAGCAGGCCTGAGGCAGCCCGTCAGGCCGGTGGGTCCGCCGCCGTGGCCGAGGTCTCGACCAGGGCGTCGACCGCGACCGGGCCGTCAGGGGTGAGGAGCAGCGGGTTGACGTCGAGCGCCAGCAGGCGGTCGCCGGCGTCGAGGGCCAGGCGCGAGACCGCGAGCAGGGCCTCGACCATGCCGGTCGGCGGGTCGGGGTGGCCGATCCGCTCGAGCATCCGGGCCGCCAGCGCCGGGGTGAGCGGGGGTAGCGCCAACGCCCTCCGGCCGAGCTCCTCGATCTGCGTGCCACCGGCGGCCACCAGCACCATCGCCCCGAGCTCGGGGTCGCGGACGACGCCCAGCGCCAGCTCCTCGGCCGAGGTGAGCTGGGGCTGCACGGCGACGCGCGGGCCGAGGAGGTGGGCCAGGTCGGCGTAGGCCGACTGCACGGCGGCCGCGTCTGCGAGGCCCAGGCGCACCCCGCCCGCCGCGGCCCGATGCGCGATGCCCGGCTCGTCGGTCTTGAGCACGACCGGGTAGCCCACCTGGTTGGCCGCGGCGATCGCCGCCGCCCCGTCTGCTGCCGCGACACTCGGCACGGTCGCGACGCCGTACCCGGCGAGCAGGTCGAGGGATCTGCGCGCATCCAGCCACTCCCCCTCCCACGCCGAGGAGTCACATCTGGGCGCCGAGGAGTCACGTCTGGGGACCGAGGGGTCACTCCTGGCGTGCTCCCGCAGATGTCGTACGGCGCGCAGACCCGAACGCGCCCCCTCCAGCACCGGGATCCCGGCCCTGCGCAACCGGCCGGCCTGCACCTGGTCGACTCCTGCCGCCACGGAGGACAAGACCACCACCGGCTTCGCCGTCGCGGCCAGCGCCTGCTCCGCCGCAACGAGGTAGGACTCGTCGCCGTCGTACTCCTCGACCAGGTCTATCGCCAAGGCCACCACGTCGACGGCCGGGTCGTCGGCCACCGCGGTGAGGCACGAGGTGAACAGTCCAGCGGTGTCCGCTCCTCGTCCCCACACGTCCAGCGGGTTCCCTGCGGTGAGCCCGTGATCGAGGAGGCCGGTCAGCCTGGACAACGTCGCGGGTGCCAAGGGGGCGAACGGCACCGCCTCCTCGGCGGCGGCGTCCGCCACCAGCACCCGCTCGGCGCCCGAGTCGTGCACGGTCGCGATGCCCGCTGCGGGCCGGACCACCCGGCGCCCGACCGCGAACAGCTCCAGCGTGTCGACCAGCTCCTCGACGTCGCGCACCCGGTGCACGCCGTACGTCGTGAACAGCGCCTCCCAGGCCGCGTCGTCCCCGGCGATCGCGCCCGAGTGCGCTGTCACCATCGCCCGGCCGGTGGGCGAGGTACCCACGGTCAGCGCCACCACCGGTACGCCGGCAGCCGCCGCCCTGGCGAGCCCCTCGCGGAGCAGCGCGCCGTCGCGCAGCGCCTCCAGGAAGAGCCCGACCACCCGCGTCTCTGGCTGGGCGAGCGCCCAGCACAGGTAGTCGCCCGTGGTGGTGACGAGCTCCTGGCCCGACGACACCGCCAGCGAGTACTCCAGCCGCCGGTGGGTCCGCAGCAGCGCGGAGAACATCGAGCCCGAGTGCGTCACCAGCGCGATCCCACCGGCCGGCAGCTCGGCGCGCTCGAGATAGCCCAGCGCCCGGATCCCCCCGGCAACGTTGACGAACCCCATGCACCCGGCGCCGCAGACGGCGAGGTCACCCGCCGCGTCGCGGATCGCGTCACCGAGGCCGACGGCACTGCCGAAGACGACCGCGCCCCCCGCGTCGTACGACGACGCCAGCGCGAGCTGCTCGGGCACCCGGGCGTCTGGCACCCCGAGCAGCACCAGGTCGGGAGACTCGGGCAGGTCGGCAAGCGACGGGACGCAACGCGCGCCCTGGACCTCGGCGTACGCCGGGTTGACGAAGTGGACCCGAGCCAGCCCGGGGCTTCGCAACGCCTCGATCGCGAGCCGCTCCCCGAAGGAGCCAGGTCGGGCGCTCGCGCCGACCACGGCCACCGACCGAGCCGCGAGCATCCGGTCCAGGGACGGCTTGGGCACGCCTTCACTCCGCTCGAGGATCTTGACTGACCGTTCAGTCACAATCACGGTAGCCTGTGGCACAGCCCGGGTGAAGGCCCACGCGCCAGATCCCGTCCACGACTCAGGGAAGGACGGCCAGACGGTGGCTGCCACGGAGGTCCCCTCGGGCCAGGCGTCCGAGCACGACGGGGCTCCGCCGCCGGACACCCGGCGCGAGCAGATGCTCACCGCCGCCGCCGAGCTCATCGCCGAGCGCGGTCTCGCGCGCACCCGGATCGCCGATGTGGCCGCGCGTGTCGGCACCAGCCCGGCCCTGGTGGTCTACTACTTCGACACCAAGGACGGCCTGCTGATCGAGGCCCTCCGGCACTCCGAGGCCGGCTTCTACACCGCCGCCGAGGACCTGTTGCGCCGCCCCGCGACGCTCGCCGAGCGGCTGACGACGCTGGTCGACCTCACCATCACCGTGGAGTCTCAAGGTGAGGTCCACGGCCACTGGGGACTCTGGTTCGACCTATGGAACGAAGCGTTCCGAACGCCCCAGGTCGCCCAGGACCGGCGCGAGCTCGACGAGCAGTGGCGCTCGCTGATCCGACGCGTGGTCCAGGCGGGGGTCGACAGCTCCGAGATCGAGCCGCTGGACGTCGAGACCTTCGCGCTGACCTGGGCAGCGCTGCTCGACGGGTTGTCGGTCCAGGTCGCGCTGGAGGACGAGGTCGTGACCGCCGAACGTGCTCGCGAGGTCGCTCTGAGCCTCGCGCGCCGTGAGCTGGGCCTCGCCTGAGGCTGCCCCGCGCACGGGCCTCAGGAGGTCCACGCACGCCACAGGGCGGCGTACTCACCGTCGTAGGTGACCAGCTCGTCGTGGCTGCCGAGCTCGACGATCCGGCCGTCGATGACCACGGCGATCCGGTCGGCGTCGTGCGCGGTGTGCAGGCGATGGGCGATGGCCACGACCGTGCGTCCCGAGAGCAGCGCGTTCATCGAGCCCTCGACCGTGCGGGCGGTACGCGGGTCGATCAGCGAGGTCGCCTCGTCGAGCACCAGCGTGTGCGGGTCGGCGATAATCAGCCGGGCCAGCGCCACCTGCTGCGCCTGCGCCGGGGTCAGGTGCTGGCTGCCGGACCCGACCACGGTGTCCAGCCCGTCCGGCAGGCGGCCCACCCAGTCGGCCGACCCCACGGCGGCCAGCGCCGCCCACACCGCCGCGTCGTCGGAGCCCTCGCGTGCAAGCACGATGTTGTCGCGCACCGACCCCACGAAGACATGGTGTTCCTGGGTGACCAGCGCGACCTCGGTGCGCAGCAGCTCCAACGGCAGCGCCACGAGGTCGACGCCACCCACTCTCACTCGACCGGTACGCGGGCCGTTGATACCCGACAGCAGCCGCCCGAGCGTCGACTTGCCGGACCCGCTGGGGCCGACGATGGCCAGGCGCTCCCCCGGCCGCAGCGCGAGGTCGACACCGTGCAGCACGTCGTGGCCCGGGCGGTAGGCGAAGCGCAGGTCCTCCGCGAGCAGGTCGGACCCCTCGGGGCGATCCTCCCCGGGCACCCGGTCCTGCGGCACCTGGGCGATGCCGAGCAGCCGGCTGGTCGACGCGGCGCCGACCTGCAGCCGGTCCACCTCGCTGACGAGCCGGTCCAGCGGTCCGCTCAAC
Organism: uncultured Actinomycetota bacterium; assembly: GCA_963812265.1. Lineage (GTDB taxonomy): Bacteria > Actinomycetota > Actinomycetes > Propionibacteriales > Nocardioidaceae > Nocardioides. The sequence goes on along the minus strand of CAWEUL010000001.1, from coordinate 751,643 downwards.
GCTTCGACGTAGAGCACCGCCGCGGTGATCTGTCCGAGGCTCAGCCAGCCGCGGGCGTAGCCGTAGGCACCGACCAGCACCGTGACCACCCGGGGGGCGTTGAAGGCCACGTCGATGACCGCGAACAGCAGGTTGCGCAGCGTCATGCCGTAGCGCTCGGCCTGCGCCGACACGGCGACGTCGTCTCGGCCGAGGGCGATCCGCCGCTCGCCCAGCGCGAGGGCCTCCACGGTCCGGGCGCCCTCGACGGTCTCGGTGAGCGTGCTGTTGATCCGGGAGTACGTCGCCCCCTCGGCGATGTAGCACTTCTGAGCGCGCTGGAGGTAACGGCGCACCTGCACCAGCGACGAGCCGATCAGCAGCAGCGACGGCACCGCCAGGAGCACCGAGTTCAAGAGCATCGCGACCACCGACAGCGAGACGGTCAGCACGGAGATGATCGCCATCGGCAGGGCGTACTGAACCGAGCGGCTCATCGTCCCCACGTCGCGGGTCACCCGCGTGACGAGGTCACCCGTGCTGGCCCCCTCGACCCGCCCGAGGGGCAATCGCAGGATCGTGCGGACGATGTACTCCCGCGCGGCCGACAACAGGTCCTGGCCGAAGATCGTCGAGGTTCGCTGGCCCCAGAAGGTGAACGCCGCCTGGGCGAGGACGGCGACGACCAACAGGTAGACCGTCGTGAGCCCGCCGCCACCCCCGCCGGTGCCGTCGGCCGCGGGCACCGTCTGGTTGATCAGCGAGCCGAGCAGCCACGGCAACGTGAGCGCCGCGCCGGCCGCAAGCGCATTGAGGACCAGCATCTGCGCGAAGATCCGGCGCCGCGTCACCAGAAGCTCGCGGAGGAAGGCGAACACGGCGGCGTAGTCGGCGACCGGCCAGCCCTGCACCGGGTTGCGGGAGGCCGTGTACGCCGCCTCGGCGCGTTCCAGACGCAGCAGGTGCCGGCGCCGCAACGCCGCCAACCGCACGCGCGCGGGCGCGTCGACCGGTGGCACGAGGTCAGGGGGAATCGCGGGCGGGTCGAGTCGAGGGTCGCGCCAGGTGTCGGCCGAGGCGGTCAGGACGTCGTGGAGATCAGTCATCGCCGGACCCCCTCACGTCCTCCCCCATCGAGCGGATGACCACCCGGCGGTACCCCTCATGGTCACTGAGGAGCTCCTCGTGGCTCCCCGATGCCACGGCCCGGTTGCCCTCGAGCAGGACCACCCGATCGGCGTGGTGCAGCCAGAGCGGCGAGACCGTGGTCACCAGCGTCGTCCGGCCTCGGCGAGCCTCGGCGACCCGCTCGGCGATCCGCGCCTCGGTGTGGGCGTCGACGGCCGAGGTCGGCTCGACCAGCACGAGCACGGGCGGCTCGGCCGCGAGAGCGCGCGCCAGGACGAGTCGCTGCCGCTGACCGCCCGACAGTCCGCGGCCGCGCTCGTCCAGCTGCCCCTGCCACCCACCCGGGAGGGCGTCGTACACGTCCTCGGCGTTGGCAATGCGCATGGCCTCCTCGGCCTGCGCCCGCTCGAGTCGCCCGTGCGGGTCGATCGCGTCCTGCAGGGTCCCAGCGAAGACCTGGCTGGCGCTGTCGCTGACCAGGATCTCGCGTCGAACCTGTGCCAAGGGCGCCTGGTTGAGGTCGACGCCGCCGACCTGGACACCCCATGGTTGACGGGCCCGCTCCGCGTCCCGGGCGGCGATCGCGGCCCGGGCGGCCTCGCGCTGCGCCCGCGCCTGCCGGGCGGCGCGGCCCTTGGTGCCCTCCTCGAGCTCATGGCTGACGGGCTCGGTGTCGGCGGGCAGGTAGCGCCCGAGCCGGTCGGCCAGCGCGGCGGAGTCCTCAGGCACGCCGGTGACCACCACCGTCAGCTCGCCAGGACGGGCCTTGAAGCCCGACTGCTCGTCGTAGATCACGGCGTCTCGCGGGAGCGCCATCGGGTGGTCAGGCTCACGCCACGGGGGCACCGGGTCGAAGATCACGATGGCCCGCCGGGCCGAGACCATCGCGCGGGTCAGCTTCTGGGCGAACTCGAAGAAGGTCTGGATCGGTCCGATCATGAACAGGCCGTACCCGAGGAAGCTGATCAGCTCACCCACGGTCAGGTCGCCGGCCGCGACCTCCTCCGAGCCCAGCCAGACCAGCAGGACGAGGAACCCGCCCGAGAACAGCACGCCGATCGCCTCGATGCCGGCCTGCCAGATGCCGGCGGAGACACCGGCTTGGCGGGCCCGCTGCGACTGGGTCTCGTAGTTGCGGCCGAAGGTTCGCTCGCCGCCGATCCCCCGCAGGATCCGCAGTCCCGCCACGATGTCGGTCGCGAGCGAGGTCAGCTCGGAGTTGCGGGAGCGCTCGACCTGCTGGCGCCGATGGAGTGGGCGCAGCAACGGAAGGGCCACGCCCACGAGCACCGGCGCGGCGACGAGCACGAGCAGTCCCAGGGGCAGCGAGGTGCTCAGCACGATGCCGGCCACGATGAGGTAGGCGATCAGCTGGGCTCCGGCCCGCGCCAGGATCTCGGTCAGCGCCCCGAACTCGTCGGAGTCGCTCGAGGCGACGCTGAGCACCTCACCGGTGGGGGTACGACGCGGCAGGACGTGCCCGAGCTGGACGGCCTTGCGCGTGACCAGCTGGATGGTGCCGTAGATGCCGATCAGCCAGCTGCGCACGACCATCGTGTGCATGGCGATGCCGAAGAACGCTCCGATGAGCGTCACGACGAGTAGCAGCCCCGCCCAGAACAGGGTCTGGCTCATCGAACCGGGCAGGATGCCCTCGTCGACGGCTCGGCCGAACAGCCACGGACCCAAGGTCAGCGGCAGCTGCCAGAGGACTCCGACCAGCGTCGCGGTGGCGATCACCTCGGGCTGACGCATCAGGGTCCAGCGCAGGAACGCTCCGGGCGTGCGCGTGTTCGGCAGGCCGCCGGCAGTGCCGGCCCTGTCGAAGGCTGTGACGGTGGGTGGGTAGTCGCGCATCGCCGCTTGACCCTAGCTCCGGCAGGCCCTCACCAGCGAACCAATAAGGCCGCCCGCTCGTGGCCGCAGAGGCTCAGTCGCCCAGGACGCGGACGGCCGAGGCCGAGATGCGCAGGCAGACGCGGCCGCCCTCGACCAGCCACGCGGGTGACTCGCCGTGGATGTTGGCGACCTGGGCCTCCAGCGCCAGTCCGTCGGCGCTCGCCGCCACCACGGTGTGGGCACCCTGGAAGGTCAGACTGTGCACCGTGGCGGCCAGTACGTTGCCGGTCCCGGTGGGGCCGCTCGCCACATCGACCGGGCCGTTGGCCGCCTCGGCGGGGATGACCTCGATGCGCTCGGGCCGGACCATCACTGTCACGGTCTGGCCGACCGTGACCGGCGCGGGCGCGGCGACCAGGTCCGTCTCGCCGATCCGGAAGGTGATCTCCTGCGAGGTGGCGGTCAGGATGTCGGCCTGGTAGAGGTTGGCGTTGCCGAGGAACGCGGCGACGTACGCCGTCGCCGGGGCGGCGTAGACCTCGCTGGGGGTGCCGAGCTGCTCGACCTTGCCCTGGACGATGACCGCGAGCCGGTCGGACATCGTCAGCGCCTCCTCCTGGTCATGGGTGACATAGACGAACGTCGTGCGCACCCGCTGATGGAGGGCGCGCAGATCACGTTGCAGCTGCTTGCGCAGCCGCGCGTCGAGGGCGCCCAGAGGCTCGTCGAGCAGCAGCACCCGCGGCCGCAGCACCAGAGCCCGGGCGAGCGCGACCCGCTGCTGCTGGCCACCGGAGAGCTGGTGTGGCTTGCGCTTGGCCAGCGCGCCGAGCTCGACGAGCTCGAGCGCCTCCCCGATCCGTCGGTTGGTCTCGGACTTGTCCGCGGCGGCGTACCTGAGCCCGAAGCCGACGTTCTCCCAGACGGAGAGGAACGGGAAGAGCGCATAGGACTGGAACACCGTGTTGACCGGCCGCTTGTGGGCCGAGACCCCGGTGAGGTCCTCACCGTCGACGACGACGCGGCCCTCGTCGGGCTCCTCGAAGCCGGCGATCATCCGCAGCGTGGTGGTCTTCCCGCAGCCCGACTCCCCGAGGAGCGAGAAGAACTCGCCGGCCTCGATCTCGAGGTCCAGCCTGTCGACCGCACGCACGTCGTCGTAGTTCTTCACCAGCCCCTGGAGGCTGACCGCACCGCCTGTCACGCCACCGCCACGGCGCGCGCCAGTGTCGAGACGTTGCCCAGGAACCGGTCGACATCGTCGTCATCGTGCTGGACGGAGAGCAGCCACTGCTCGATCTTGCCCCACGGAGGGAGGAACACCCCGCCATTGTGCTGCACCAGCCAGTGCGCCTGCCCGAGGTTCTCATCGACGCCCAGGAAGTCGCGGAAGTTGCGGATCGGGTCGGCCCGGAACGCGATGCAGCCCTTGGCGCCGGCGGTCACCACGTGCCAGGGCAGGCCGTGCTCGGCAATGATCTCCTCGACGCCGGAGGCCAGGCGGGCCCGCAACCGCTCGAGGTGAGCGTAGGCCTCGTCAGTGGCCACCTCGGTGAGCATGGCTCGGGCGGCGGCCATCGCCAGCGGGTTGCCGTTGAACGTCCCGACCTGCTCGTAGGTGCCGTCAGAGATGAGCCCCATCAGCTCGGCCGTTCCGCCGATGGCGGCCGTCGAGACACCGCCGCCGACCGCCTTGGCCAGGCTCACCAGGTCGGGCGTGACGCCCGACGCGGCGGTGACACCACCGGGACCCACGGTGAGCCCGGTCTTCACCTCGTCGAAGGCCAGGATCGCGTGGTGGCGGTGCAGCAGAGCCTTCAGACCCGCCAGATAGCCGGGTTCGGGGTGGATGACGCCGGCGTTCATCATCAGTGGCTCGAGGATCATGCCGGCGATCTCGCCCTCATGCCGGGTCAGCGCCCGCTCGACCGCGCCGAGGTCGTTGAAGGGCACCACGACCACGAGGTCGACCATCGCCTGCGGGACGGCTGCGCTCTCAGGAACGGAGTACGGCGCCTCCACCGGCCCGATGTCCGTTCCCTCCGGCAGGACCGAGACCTGCACGGAGTCGTGATGGCCGTGGTAGCAGCCTTCGACCTTCAGGATCCGCATCCGCCCGGTCGCCGCGCGCATCAGGTGGACCATGTCCATCGTCGCCTCGGTGCCGGAGTTGGCGAAGCGCCACTGTGGCAGACCCCACCGCCGGGAGAGCTCCTCGGCGACGACGATCGCGTCCTCGGTCGGCTGCGCGAAGTGGGTGCCGAGACCCACCCGCTCACGCACCGCCGCGACGATCGCGGGGTGGGCGTGCCCGGCCAACCCCACGCCGTACCCCCCGTGGAAGTCGGAGTACTCCGTCCCGTCGACGTCGTAGATCTTCGACCCGGCGCCGTGGCTGATCCACACCGCTTGAGGCTCGGCGATCTGCCAGTTGGAGGTCGCCCCGCCCGCCAGCGAGCGCTGCGCCCGCTCGATCAGGGCCCGGGAACGCGGTTGCCGGTTCAGGAAGATCCGGCTCTGCTCGGCGATGAAGCCGTCGAGATCCTCGGCCGTCCGGGTCTCGGTGGCGGTCACGATGAGGACTCCTCGCTCGTCGGCGGAATTCATTGACTGACTGTTCAGTCTATGTCACGGTAGCCGGGACCGACACCGGGGCGAAAGACCCACGGAGGTGCCATGCCCGCAGGCGACAGCCCGTTCATCTGGAGACCCCAGCGCCGATCCTTCCTGCGCGCTGGGCTGGCCATCGGGGTCGCCGGCCCGCTGCTGCAGGCGTGCGGCGGCGACGGCTCCAGTACCGGTTCGAGTGGCTCCGGCGCTGCCACGCTGCGGATCGCCAGCCCGGATAACCCGGTCACCTGGCCGCTCAACCCCGACATCCCGATGATCGAGTCGGGTCTGAAGCCCGAGCCCGGGAGCGTGCTGAAGCTCTACAACTATGCGGACTACCTCAGTCCGCGGGTGATGAAGAACTTCACCAAGGAGTTCGGCGTCGAGATCGAGCTGTCGACGTTCAACGACACCGAGGAGGCGCTGAGCAAGATCGCCAACGGTGCCCTGGACTACGACATCTACTTCCCGTCCTACGACCAGATCGGGAAGATGGTCACTGCCAATCTCGTGCAGCCGCTCAACCACGACTACATCCCGAACATCGCCAACTGCTGGCCGCAGTTCACCGACCCCTGGTACGACGGCGACTGGCAGTTCTCCGTTCCGTACACCACCTACACCACGGGTGTGGGCTGGAACACCGACCTGCTGACCACTGCCGACGTCGCGTCGCTCGACAACCCCTACGACTCGATCTGGGACCCGGCCAACCGCGGGAACGTCGCGGTCATCGACGACTGGCACACCTGCATGGCGATGTCGCTGCTGCGCCGCGGCATCCACGACATCAACACCGAGAACCCCGAGCAGATCGCCCAGATGCGCACCGACATGCTCGACCTCGGGAAGGCGACCGAGCCCAAGGTCACCGTGAACATGTACAACGACCTGCCGGCCGGCCAGTACGGCCTTGCCCAGATGTGGTCGGGCGACATCATCAACGCGGTCTACTACCTGCCGAAGGGCAAGAAGCCCGACATCCTGCGCTACTGGTTCCCCGAGGACGGGCGCGGGATGGTCGACAACGACCTGATGATGGTCCTGGCCAACGGCGCGAATCCGGTCGCGGCGCACTTCTTCATGAACTACCTGCTCGATGAGCAGATCGCCCAGCAGAACTTCGGCTACACCGGCTACCAGCCGCCGCAGAACGCGATCAACCCCAACCTGCTGGTCGAGGAGGGCTACATCCCCGAGAACCTCCGGACCGCGGCGGTGCTGCCCGAGTGGTTCGACACCGGCGACCGCCTGCTCGGGATGCCGATCGACGTCGAGCAGCAGTGGCTGAGGATCTGGCAGGAATTCAAGGCCGGTGGCTGAGCCCAGCCGCCGACCCCGCTGGCTCTGGCCGGCACTCGCTGCACCGGGCACTTTGTGGTTGCTCGCCCTCATGGTCGCGCCCATGTACGTCGTGCTGGCGATCCTCTTCGGCACCATCGACCCGATCCTGCGACAGCCGGTCCCCGTGTGGAACCCGGTGGACTGGGACCCCTCGGAGTTCCAGTACGTGCTCCAGCACATCACCGGCAGCGACGGGTTCTTCGGGCCGCCACTGGTGCGCACCGCGGTCTACGTCGGAGTGGCGAGCGTGCTGTGCGTGCTGATCGCCTACCCGGTCGCCTACTACACGGCTCGGATCGCCACCCGCCGACGCGGTCTGCTCCTCGCGGCGCTGATCGCTCCCTTCTGGATCTCCTACATGATGCGGATGCTCGCCTGGGTGAACCTCCTGCAGAACGACGGCCTGGTCAACCAGGTGATCACACTCGGCGGTCTCTGGGACACCAACATCGACTGGCTCGGAGGACACGCGGTCGTGGTCGTGGCGGGGCTCGTCTACGGCTACGTGCCCTACATGATCCTGCCGCTCTATGCGGGCCTCGACCGGATCCCCACTCACATGCTCGAGGCGGGGCGGGACCTGGGGGCCAGCCGCCTCCAGACCTGGCTGCGGGTCACCTGGCCGATGTCGCGGCAGGCCGTGCTGACCGCCATCATCTTGACGTCACTGCCCATGCTCGGTGACTACTTCACCGCCGACCTGCTCTCGGGCAGCCCGCGCACCTCGATGGTCGGGAACCTCATCAACTCGGCGGTGCTGACGCCCGGCCAGACCGGTGAGGCCGCGGCGTTCGTGCTCCTGGTGCTGCTGGTCTCGTTGGTGCCGATGGCGATCTACGTCCGGGTCACCAGCGCCGGAGAGGAGACGCGGACGTGAGCGCCCGGCGTACGACAGGCCGGCGTACGACAGGCCGGCGTACGACAGGGAGGTTCGCCGGCTTCCGCAAGGCGCCGTTCCTGGCCACTGCGACCGCGCTGTATCTGGTCTGGTCGCTGGTGCCGGTGCTGATCGCGGTGATGTTCTCCTTCAACGCCGGCCGCTCGCGGACGCAGTGGCAAGGGTTCTCGTTGCGCTGGTACTACTCCGACCCGCTGCGCTCGGTCTGGAACGACGACGCCTTGCAGACCGCCCTCGTGCACACGTTCCGGCTCGGGATCCTCGTCACGATCATCACGATTCCGCTCGGGACGCTGATGGCGCTGGGCCTCGATCGCTGGCGCGGCCGACCCCCGGCGGGGGCGAACTTCTTGGTGCTGCTCTCGTTCGTGCTGCCGGAGATCCTGCTCGCCGTGAGCCTGCTCTTCGTCGCCACCACGGTCAACGGGATCATCAGCACTCCGGTGCAGCTCGGCACGCTCGGGCAGGTGCTCGGCCTGGTCACCTTCCAGGTGTCCTACCCGGTGATCATCGTGCGAGCACGACTGTTGACCATCGGTGGGCACTACGAAGAGGCCGCTATCGACCTCGGGGCCTCGCCGTTGGGCGCCGTGCGTCGGGTACTGATGCCCATGGCCATGCCTGCGATCCTCGCTTCCTCCGTGCTGGTCTTCGCCGACGTGATCGACGACTTCGTGCTGGTGCGCTACCTCTCCGGCGGATCCTCCACGGAGCCGGTGGCCGTGAAGATCTACAACACCGCCCGCGCTGCTCCGACGCCCGCCCTGAACGCGGTGGCGACCCTGGTGCTCGTCGCCTCCCTGCTCGCGGTCACCGTCGGTTACCTCGCCTACCGATGGCTGACCCGCGGCGAGAGCGGCGAGACCGCGCGGATCGACGTCTTCACCGGCGAGGCCTGACCGAGACCGGTCGCGCCCCGGCAGCTGTCCGGCTCACTCGAGCACCCGGGCTCGAGGACACTGGGCTCGAGGACACTGGGCACAAGGGAACCGGGCACAAGGGAACCGGGCACAAGGGAACCGGGCACAAGGGAACCGGGGACTCGACACGCGCCGAGGACCGGCCGTATCCTGAACGGGTGTTCAAACCCACTCCTGCGCCGGTCGACCAGGCCCAGCTCGCTGACTCACTCAAGCCTTTCGGGCACAGCCGGATGCTTCCTCCTGGCTCCTATCTCGACAACGCGGTCCTCGACTGGGAACGCCGGCACATCTTCGCGGGGTGGGTGGCCATCGGCCGTTCCGAGGAGGTCCGCCGGCCCCGGATGATGAAGGCCTTCGGTCTCGGACCGGCCGGCGTCCTGGTGACCCGGGACGACGACGGCGTGCTCCACGGCTTCGAGAACGCCTGCCGCCATCGGGGCCACGAGCTGCTGCCCTGCGACGGGACGGCCGAGAACCGCGCGATCGTCTGCCCGTACCACGCGTGGGCCTACCGCCTCGACGGCTCGCTGATCGGCGCGCCGGGACACAAGGAGGCCCCCGACTTCGACCCGAGCAACCATCCCTTGGTGCAGGTCGAGGTCCGGGAGTGGAACGGCTGGCTGTTCGCCAACCGCGGGGCCACGACCAGCTTCGAGGAGCATGTCGCCGGCCTCGGCGAGATCGTCGACCGGTACGACGGCGCCGAGCTGGTCACGACGACCAGCCACGAGTACGACGTCGAGGCCAACTGGAAGGTCATCGTCGAGAACTACCAGGAGTGCTACCACTGCTCCTCGATCCACCCGGAGCTGTGCAAGGTCAGCCCGCCCGAGTCGGGCGACAACCTGGAGGCTCAGGGCGACTGGGTCGGCGGCAACATGGACCTGCGTGAGTTCGCCACCACGATGTCTCTTGACGGCGGCAGCCGCGGGGTGCTGATCGAGACCCTCAACGAGGTCGAGCAGCGCACGGTGATGTACCTCGCCCTCCTCCCCAACATGCTCATCTCGCTCCACCCCGACTACGTGATGACCCACCTGCTGACCCCCATCTCGCCGTCGAAGACCCGGGTCCGCTGCTCGTGGGCCTTCCCGAAGGCGGTCGCCGAGGCCGAGGGCTTCGACGCGGCGTACGCCGTGGACTTCTGGGACCTCACCAACCGTCAGGACTGGGCGGCCTGCGAGTCGGTGCAGCGTGGCATGTCGACCCCGGGCTTCCGAGCCGGACCGATGGCCCCGGCCGAGGACGGCGTCTACCAGTTCGTGACCTACGTCGCGAAGGCGTACCGCGGCGACTGACCACTCGGGGTCTCACACCCGGGTCACACCGGGTGAGTCACACCCCACACGTGACGCCCGGCACCTTCGCTACGCGCGCGCCCGCGGGCGGTGCTTGACTGACGACGAGGGTGTTTTCACGACGATGAGCGGGCCTGCGGTCGCGGGCCGGCGACCAGGGTGGAGCCATGGCCGACATCAAGACGGCGGCCGAGGAGTTCCTCGGCCTGCACCGCATTGCCGTCACGGGAGTCTCGCGGAGCCCGTCTGGCCATGGCTCCAACACCGTCTACCGCCGGCTCAAGTCCCGCGGCTACGACGTCGTCGCGATCAACCCGTCCACCGACCGGGTCGAGGGCGACCCGAGCTACCCCGACCTCGCCTCCGTGCCCGGCGACCCGATCCAGGGCGTGGTCATCGCCACCCGGCCGGAGCGGGCGATGGCGACCGTGCGCGAGTGCGCGGACCTCGGCATCTCGCGCGTGTGGATGCATCGGCTCTCCGGCGAGGGCAGCGTGTCCGCAGCGGCGACCTTCTACGGCCATGAGCACGGCTTAACCGTCATCGAGGGCGGCTGCCCGCTGATGTTCGGACCGACCAGCGATGTCGGCCACCGGGTCCTGTGCTGGTTCGCCCAGCGGCGCGGTGACGTCCCCCGCGAGGTTCGCTGAGCTCAGGACGGGCGCCGGCGGCTGCCGAGCACCACAAGGGCGACCAGGACCAGCCCGGCGGTGAGCCAGCCGAGGGCCCCTGGGGCGGCGACCGCACTCGCCAGCCACTGCTGGATCGCTGCCGCCGTGTCGATCACCGGGTCCTCGGCCGACGCCCCCGAGAGCACCCGCAGCTCCCAGGCGCCGTACCACGCGACGTACGCACCGGAGACCAGCAGCAGGACGCCGCTGACCCGCGGCACCCATCGGCCGGCTCGACGCAGCCGGCCCACCAGCACCCCCTGGGCGAGGGCGGTGGCCACCGCGACGGTGCCGACGACCAGGCCCATCCCGGCGGCATACGCCAGGAAGAGCCCGACGCCCGAGATCACCGAGTCGGAGCGGAAGCCCGCGACGACCACCGCGAGGAACGGGGCGATCGTGCAGGTCAGTGACGCCAGCGCATAGCTGGCACCGAAGCCCACCATCGACCAGAACGAGAGGGTCAGGGGCTTGCCGGACCCACCGCCGACCCGCAGCCGCGGAAGGGTGAGCGCCCGGCCCGACAACAGCCACACGCCCAGCCCGACGAGAGCGATGCCCATCGCCAGGGTGAACCACGGCAGGTACGCCTGGAGGCCGGAGGCGACCGGGGCGACCGCCAACCCGAAGACGGCGAAGACACCGGCAAAGCCCAGGGTCATCGCGGCTGTCAGTCCGAGCGCCCGGGTCAGCGCGCGGCGTCGCGAGGGGCTGTCGTCGCCGGAGATCAGCAGTCCGAGGTAGGCAGGCAGCAGGGCGAACCCGCACGGGTTGACCGCCGCCAGCATGCCGGCGCCCAGAGCGACGGCGTAGAGCCCGTCGGCCACGGTCAGCCCGCGAGGTCGGCGACCAGGCCGGTCAGGTCGTCCTGGCTGACCGAGCCCGAGGCCTGCTCGACGCCCTGGGCGTCGAGCACCACGAATGTGCTCTGGGAGGTGATGGCGAAGCGCCGCCAGATCTCGCCCTCGGGGTCGGACAGGTTCGTCACGCTGTCGGCGACCTGGTTGGCGAAGTCCGGCATGGCGTCGCTGGAGTCGAGGCCGCCGACGCCGACGACGCTCACCTTGTCGCCGTACTTGTCAGCGAGGGCGCCGACCCAGGGAATCTGGCCGCGACAGGTCGGGCACCACGGCGCCCAGAACCACAAGACCACTGGCTTGCCGGCCAGGTCGGCGGCGTCGAAGTCATCTCCACCCACGGTCTGCGCCGTCCAGGTCAGGGAGTCGGGGACCTCGACCGGATCGGCCTGCTTCGTGGCGCCCCCTTCCTTCGAGCCGTCCTTCGTGCCGTCCTTCGAGCCGTTCTGCGACGGCGACGCGCCGGTGGGCTGGGAGGACGAGGCGGCCGCAGCGGGAGCGTCCTCGGCGCTCGAGGAACCGGTCTGAGACCCGCAGCCGGCGACGAGGGTCATCGCGGCAGCCAGAAGCACAGCGAGTGAGCGCATGTCGACCACCGTAGCCAGCCTCCGGTCACCCCGACCGTGTGCGGGCTTACAGAACGCTGACGACCGGAGCCATCGGGCACCCACCGTTCACGCGGCGTTGTCGCAACGCTGCGATGCCGGCTACCGGGCGCTCCTAGCGTCGACCGCGACGACACGATCCGAGGAGGAGAAGTGAGGAAGACATCACTGATGGCCGTCGCGCTCGCGACGGTCGTGGGGTGCTACGGGGGCGCCGTCTGGGCTGCCACGGGTGACGCCGACCGGATGGAGCGGCAGGGGCCGTCGAGCTCGCAGCCGCCGTACATCCTCGGCGCCGACCACGGCGTCGCCACCGCATCCGTGCTCACCGCGGGCGACGTGGTGGACGGCTACCCGATGGTGGGCCTGATGGACGGACTAGGTGCCTACGACAACCACGACGGGACGTTCACGCTGCTCTCCAACCACGAGCTGGGAGCCACCGCCGGAGTGCCTCGTGCCCACGGCTCGACCGGGTCCTTCGTGGCGAGGTGGACCATCGACAAACGGTCCCTGGAGGTGCTGCACGGTGAGGACCTGATCCAGCGGGTGCTGGAGTGGGACGGCGCGCAGTGGGCCGAGACGACCACCGCGTTCAACCGCTTCTGCTCAGCGAACCTGCCGGAACGGGTCGCGTTCGCAGACCGTCGCAGCCACACAGGCACCTGGAACCGGCTGTTCATGAACGGCGAAGAGGCCGGCTCCGAGGGCCGCGCCGTTGCCCACGTGGCCACCGGTCCCGACGCAGGCTCGAGCTACCCCCTGCCGTGGCTCGGCCACGCCAGCTGGGAGAACATCGTGGCACAGCCCGAGCGCGGTCGGGCGACCGTCGTGGCGGGGCTCGACGACTCCGGCGGCGGCCAGGTCTACTTCTATCGCGGCCTCAAGCAGCGCCACGGCAACGACGTGGAGCGGGCCGGCCTGACCCACGGCAGCCTGTACGGCCTGAAGATCGACGGCGTCAGCTCGGAGAACGACAGCACGTCCCTGCCGGATTCCGGGGCGCCGTTCAGCCTGGTCGAGATACCCGGTGCCGCATCGATGACGGGAGCCGAGCTGGAGGCCGCCAGCGCCGCGCTCGACGTCACTGCCCTGGCCCGCCCCGAGGACGGCTCCTGGGATCCCAGCGACCGACACGGGTTCTACTTCGCGACGACCGCCGGCTTCACCAGCATCAGTCGCCTGTGGCACCTGGACTTCGACAACCCGAAGAACGTCCTGGCAGGCGGCACCGCCCGCGTGGTGACCCAGAGCCCGGCGTACGACGCCTCGGCGACCTCGGCCGCCCAGACCGGTCCGCGGATGATGGACAACGTGACGGTGTCACCGCGCGGCCGGGTGCTCGTCCAGGAGGACCCGGGCGGACAGGACTACGTGGCCGGAGTCTTCGAGGTCGATCCTCGCACCGGCACCGCCACCCGCATCGCGGGCCACGACCCGGCGCTGTTCGCCACCGGCAGTCCCGGCCTGCTCACCAACGACGAGGAGAGCTCGGGGATCATCCCGGTTCCCTTCCTGGGCAGGGACGTGTTTCTGCTCGACTCCCAGGCCCACGACGCCTACGGCGACCCCGAGATCGTGGAGGGCGGTCAGCTCGTCCTGCTCCGGCTGCCCCATCGGCGCCACCACTGAGCGTCCTGCCCACAACTGAATAGCACCTCCACCCAAGGCAGGGTGGCCCCGAGCACGCCTCGGGGCCACCCCGTCGGGTTGGCCCGACTGGCGCGGGTTTGTGGGCACCGAGTGCCGTGCCGGCGGGCGTACTCAGACCCCCGGGACCCGCGGCAACCAGAGATCCGGCGCCCCAGGGCGTGCCAGCCGCTCGACTCTCGGTCAGCGGGCCAGGTACCCACCATCGATGTACAGCTCCAACCCGGTGACGAACGACGCATCGTCGCTGGCCAGGTAGGCCACACCGGCGGCGATCTCCTCCGGCTGCCCCAAGCGGGCCATGGGGGTGAGTGCCGTCATCGCATCCCAGATCTCGGTGCCTCTCGCCTGCTCGAGGATCGGTGTCTCGATGAACCCTGGATGGATCGAGTTGACGCGCACCCCTTCGGTCGCCCAGTGCAGGGCGACGTTCTTGGTCAACGTGCGGACCGCGCCCTTGGCGGCGTGGTACGCAGGCGAGGCGCCGAAGCCCCCGCTCGTCCCGAAGATGGAGCTGATGTTGATCACCGAGCCATGCGCGGAGGCCTTGAGGTACGGCGCCGCGACCTTCATGCCGAGGAACACCCCGGTCTGATCGATAGCGATCGTGTGGTTCCACTCATCGACCGTGGTCTCCTCGATCGTCTTCAGGTCTCCCAGGCCTGCGTTGTTGACCAGGATGTCCAGGCCACCGAACTCGGCGGCGGCGGCGGCGCAGGCCGCCTCCCACTCGCCCTCGACAGCGACGTCGTGCTTGAGGAAGGCGGCGCGCCCGCCAGCCTCACGCAGCTCCGCAGCCACCTGTTCGCCGGCCGAGACCTGGATGTCGGTGACCAGGACCGCGGCCCCCTCCTGGCAGAGGCGGTGGGCGGTGGCCTTGCCGATGCCGCTTGCTCCACCCGTGACCAGCGCGACCCGTCCCTCGAGCCTGTCCATGCTGTGCTCCTTGCTCGCCGGCGCCCGGAGTCTCCGGGCACCACCTCCATTCTTCGCCGCTGCCAGCGGCCACGGAACCGCTGGGAGCGTCTGGTCCGTCACACGCGGGGCTGCTCGGGTGTGAGCGCCGGGACAGGTACCGTCGTGCGATGAGCCTTCCGATCTACCAACTCAACGACGGCCGCACCCTGCCGGGCGTCGGCTTCGGCACCTACCCCTTGCGCGGGGAGGAGGGGATCGGCGCGATCCTCGGCGCCTTGGAGGTCGGCTACCGGCTCCTCGACACCGCGGTGAACTACGAGAACGAGACCGAGGTCGGGGAGGCGCTTCGCCGTTCGGGGCTGCCTCGTGACGAGGTCCAGGTGACCTCCAAGATCCCCGGCCGCCACCACGGGTACGACGCGGCGATCAGCTCGACCCACGAGTCGCTGGAACGGCTCGGCCTGGACTACCTCGACCTGCACCTGATCCACTGGCCCAACCCGAGCCGGGACCGGTACGTCGAGGCCTGGCGTGGTCTGGTGGCGCTGCGAGATGAGGGCCTGGTGCGCTCGATCGGCGTCTCGAACTTCACTCGTGCCCACCTGGAGCGGATCATCGCCGAGACCGGCGTGACCCCCGCGGTCAACCAGATCGAGCTGCACCCGGCGTTCCCACAGCCGGAGATGCGCGGCGTCCACGCCGAGCTCGGCATCCGCACCGAGGCGTGGAGCCCCCTGGGGAAACGGTCGGCACGGTTCGACGCCGACCCGGTGCTGAGGGCGGCGAGCACCCACGCGGTGAGGCCCAGCCAGGTCATCCTGCGCTGGCACCTCGAGCTTGGTTCTCTGCCGATCCCGAAGTCCGCGGATCGCGGACGCCAGGCCGAGAACCTCGACCTTGACGGCTTCTCCCTGAGCGCCGAGGAGGTCGAGGCGATCAGCGGGCTCGCTGAGCGCAGGGGGCGGCTCTTCGGCGGCGACCCCGACGTCCATGAGGAGATGTAGGGAGGCGACCGCCGGCGTCAGTTGTCGAGTCGATCCAGGAGCCAGGAAGGGCTCAGCGTGCGCGCGCCGACACCGGCGACACGGGCCGCAAGCGCCCGGTCCGCGGTGACCACGGTGACCTGAGCGCCGCGTTCGGCCGCCTCGCGCGCCGCCTTGACGATGGCGGCGTCCCCGTCCTTGGCGGCGTGCACGGTCTGCACGTGGGCGTCCCGCCCGGGCCGGACCCCGGCCTTCGCCTGGCCTTCCAGCACCAGCACGATCGGGTCACCGGGAACGTCGGACACCAGCAGCCGAGCGTGCAGGCTGGCCGCTGCCCCCGCCCGGTCGCGCCACCACCCGTTCGGGGTCGCCCCGACGACGTTCGCCGCATCGACCACCAGGACCTCGACCATGTCTGCCAGCCTAGGTTCAGCCATGCCCGGCCCCAAGGTGGGGCCGCGGGCTCACCAGCCGCGCGTCCCCGGCGCTCCCTTGAACGGCCCGACCACGTGCGAGGTGATCCAGCCGCCGTAGAAGCCACCCTCCTGTGGTCTCACCCGTTCTCCATCGACCCAGCAGGAGTCGACCGCGCCGGGCATCACCGCGATGTGGTCGCGCAGCACGTCGAACGACGCGACCGGGTCGGGGTAGTGCCAGGCCGCGCGCGCTGCGGCCGCGTCCGCGGTGACCAGGTCGAAGTAGGCCGCCTCGCCCTTGAACTCGCACCAGCTGCCGCCCGCGACCGGCACCAGCACGTCCGGCTCGAAACAGGTCCGGGGCAGGTAGTACGTCGGCGGATGGCTGGTCTCCAGCACCTGCCAGGAGCGGTCGGTGGCGGCGATGACCACGCCACCCAACCTGACCTCGAGACGCTGGTCCGACGCCCGCAGAGCCGGCGGGCGCGGGTAGTCCCAGACGGACTCGGGCTCGCTCACGACGTCGAGCCTAGGAGGGCGCCCCTAGCCGGAGCCGGCTCGGGCCGCCGTCGGGTCACTCCGGGGCCGCGAGGGCGGGTTCTAGGTACCTGCGTACCGACCCCAGCCAGGGGAGCCCCACCAGCGCGAGACCCACGACGGCGTACATCGGTTGAAGGAAGGAGACCCAGCCCAGGTAGCCACCCTCTAGCCCGATCCACGCCAGCTGTCCCAGACCCAGCAGCAGCGTCGCGAGCCAGGACCAGTGCTGGCCCGTCAGCCGCTCCACCAGAGCTAAGACGGGCCAGCACGGCCGGTACAGGACGCCGTACGCCGTCACGAGCGCGCCGACGCCGAAGCCGAGCAGGAGGACCAGCCCGGGGGCGACCAGGCTGCCGATCAGGGGGAAGGCGTCGACCCACGCGCGGGGGAACACGTCGGTTCCGCCGATGAGCATGGCGATGCCGCTGGGTACTGCGGAGATGCCGAGGAAGGCCAGCACGCCGACGGCCACCCATGCCGAAGCGGGGCGACGCGAGACCGTGACCGTGGCCATGACTCCAGGCCTACGCCTGTCGCGGGGGCGCCGGTAGGACCAGCATCACCTCGAGGATGTGTCCTGCGCCTCGCCCAGGACCAGCTCGATCCGCTGCAACGTGCGACTCATGTTCCCCCGCGTGCTCGAGCCCATCAGGACCCGCACCGTCGGCCGCGACGTGATGCGCTCGGTCGAGAGGTCCCAGGTCTCGCGCACCCGGGTCCCGTCGGCCACGGGCTCGAGCTCGTAGCGCCAGGTCCGGCCGGTGGCGAACCAGCCGACCGGCCCCGTGGCCATCGTCCGCCAGGCGATCCGACGGTTCTCCTCGAACTCGGTGACGACGTTGCGTGTGGCGTAGGTGACCCCGAGCCTCATGTCCATGCCGAACGCGTCGCCCAGCGCCAGCCGCCGGTCCCCGCTGCGAGCGCGCCGCACGGTCCCCGAGCCATCGATGCGCTGCTGCCCGGTGGGGTCGGCGAGCAGGTCGAAGATCGCTTCGGGAGGTGCCGGGATGACGCGCTCGACGGTGATGTGCTGCCAGGACATGCCGCGGACGGTATCAGCGGGCCGAAGGACCTGCGCCGCGGCCCAGCGCGGGCGGCTGCCACCCCGGATCGCGCCCGATGAAACCCAGCAGCCGCGCCTGGGGTCCGGCGTCCTCGGGCACCGGCACCAAGGGGCCGTAGTGGCCGGACCCACGCAGCGCCTCCTCCATGCCAAGCATCCCGTCGAGGAGCTCACGACACAGGTCGGGGTCGAGCCGGTCGTCCTGTCCCGTCGCCCGGGCCAGATCCCAGGTATGCATGAAGACGTCGCTGATGTACAAGCGATCGATCGCTGTCGCGAGGTCGAGCCGACCCACCATCGGGTGGTCGAACACGGCGTCGGGACCCTCGAGCAGCTGCTGGACCGCCTCGCACTGACCGCGCCAGGTGGCCACCGGGTCTCCGTCCACGCCCGGCCCGGGCGGGAGTCGGACTCCGGAGCCGGACTGCAGGAACGCCGGGAACCAGTCGGTGAGGTGGCCCACCACGTCGCGGGCCGTCCACCCTTCGACGGGGGTGGGCGCCGCCCAGTCCGTCGTCCGCTCAACGCACACCGTGAAGGCGGCGGATACTGCGCGGTGCCGCTCGGCGGCCGACTCAGCCATGGTCACTCGCGGTCACTCATCCGGGGCCACGAAGCTCACGCCCTCGCGCAGCAGCGCCCGCCAGCGGCGGCGGTCGCTCTGGGGCACCGACACCCATTCGCGAAACACCTTGCCTGCCGGAGCGAACGGCACGCCGGTGCCGCGCTCGAGCAGCTCGTCGACCCGTTCGCGCGGCAGCTTGACGACCAGCCCGGAGCCCTTGAAGTCGACCAACGCCAGGAACTCTCCCGAGACCCGGGCGCACCGACCGCCCATGATCGTGCCTTCATCGATCCGGGGGTCGTCGGCCCGCAGTTCCTCGATCAGCTCCCAGAACACATCCTCATCGGTACCCATCCCCACATCCTGCCGTGGCCCACCGACAACGTCTGCGACGCAGCCGGGCGCCGGTCGCGAGTACGACGGTGAGACAGCGGCGGATTCGGCTTGTATCCCGGTCCCGGACGGGTGATCCTGAAATGTCATGACCCTCTCGGCCCCGGGCAAGCGGAGGCGCCGCGGATGAGACGCCCCTCCCGCTCGCGCGCGCAGACGCCGGCACCGTTCCTGGTGGTGGCGGCCGCAGGCTACGGCAAGACCGCCTGGGCCGAGGGCCTGCTCCCGGCGGAGGGCCGCGTCGTGCGCGCGGAGGAGGTGACGCCCGGAGGCCTCGCCGCCACGCTGGCCGGGGGCGCGCCGTCGACGCTGGTGGTCGAGGACCTGCACCTGCTCGAGTCAGCCGACCAAGCTGACCTGGTGCGCGACCTTGCCGGCCTGCCGAGCGGGAATCGGGTGATCCTGACCTCTCGACAGCCGCTGGAGCCCAAGGTACGGAGCCTGCTCACCGGGCCCCTCTACGAACGCGGACCCGCCGATCTCGCCCTCTCTCCCGCGTCCGTGGCCGCGGTGCTCGCCGAGGAGTATGGCGTCACCGACGCCGAGGTTCCGAGCACCGTGCATGCGCTGACGGCCGGCTGGCCGACCCTGGTCCATCTGGCGGCGGATGCGGTGTCCAGCCGACCGGGGGACGACGTCGCTGCGGCACTCGGCCGGCCGGGATCGGCGTCCGCAACCTGGCTCGAGAACGACGTGCTGTCCGATCTCACCGACGAGCTGGTGGACCTGCTGGCCCTGGCCGCCGGGCTCGATGTCCTGACCCCGGAGCTCCTCGATCACGTGCGGGGTGGGGAGGGAGACAGCCCGTGGGTCAGCCAGGCCTTCGACCGCATGGTGCGGATGGGACTGCTGACCCGCCACCCTCGCACAGAGCTCGTCGGCCGCGACGGGTACCGGTTGGTGCCGGTGCTCAGGAGTCTGCTGAGGGCCAGCGGGCGGAACAACCTCGGCGCCGGCAGCGCGGAGCATTTGGTGCGGGCCGGCGAGTGGTACCAGCAGCGCGGCCTTCCGTTCGCCGCCGTCGAGGCCTTCGCCCGAGCCGGGCAGCGTCCACGCGCGGAGCTGCTGCTGGCCGAGCGCGGGCCGGAGATGATCGCCCATGGTGACGCTGCCGGGATCGTCACCTTCCTGAACGAGGGCGGAGCAGACGACCTCGGTCCGGCGGCCCGTCGTACTCTCGGCGAGGCGCTGAACCTCTCCGGCCACTCCTACGCCGCCCTGGGCGCCTTCGCACCCTTGATCGAGGCGGCCGAGCGCGACGGCTGGGACGTCGGCCTCGCAACCCGGGTCGCGGCGGTGCACTACAGCCAGGGTGAGATCCCCGAGGCCCGCGAGATCCTCGAGCGGGTGCCCAGCGCATCGCTGACCGCCCGCGGGGACGGGGTGCTCTGGCGCGCGACCCGGGTGAACGTCGCCTCGATGCTCGGCGAGGACGGCCTGGCCACCGCCCTCGCCGCGGAGGCGCTCGGCCTGGCCGAGCGGTCCGGGGATCCCTTCGACCTGAGTGCGGCGCACCAGGCGGTGGCCAAGATCAGCTCTGGTTCACGCAAGGGGACCCATCTGCGCCTGGCCCTCGCCGCCGCGCGCGAGAGTGGTGACGCCGTCTCGGTGGCGCGGATCCTCGGGAACCAGGCGTTCGCACTGCTCGCAGCGGCGCGCTGCGAGGAAGCCGCGGTCGTGTCGCGGGAGGCGGTGCAGGCCGCCGAGCTGGTGCGGCCCGTGGGTGCGCTGATCGCCGCCCTCCACAATCTCGCGGAGGCGCTCAGCCGCGTGGGGGAGTACGGCGAGGCGCGCTGGCACCTGCGCCGCTCGGCCGCCTTCGGCCAGCGGCTCGGGCCCAACCGCGCCGCCAGCAGCCTGTGCGGGCTCGGCGAGGTGCACCGGGCCCTCGGTCAACGCGAGCAGGGCCGGGCAGCCTACGAGGAAGCGATCACCCTCGCCCGATCCTCACACGAGCTGCAGGTGCTGGTCCCCGCGCTCGGCGGCCTGGCCCGGCTGATGCTCGACGACGCTCCCGACGCGGCTCGCACCGCGGCGGAGGAGGCCGTGGAGCTGGCGCCCGCCTCGCTGGCGCCGTACGCGCTGATCGCCCTCGGCTGGGTCGAGCGGGCAGCCGGCAACCGGGAGCGCGCGGCCACGCTCGCCACGCAGGCGGCCACCGCGGCCCGCGGCGACCAGGCCCTCGACCTGGTGGCTGACGCCCTGGAGCTGGCCGCGGAGGTGGAGGACCACCCCGACCGCGCCCGGCAGGCACTGACCGAGGCCCTCTCCATCTGGCGGGCCGGAGGGGCGGACCCCGACGCGAGCCGGATCGAGGTGCTCCTCGGCCGGCTCGAGGACGCCGACCGGGCCACGCGGGCCCGCGGGAGGGAAGCGGCCGAGCGGCTCCAGCGACTCGGGGTGACCCGGGTCAACGGTCGAACCTTCGGCGACGACCCGGTGGCCAAGAGCATCTCCATCGCGGTGCTCGGCCGCTTCGAGGTGACCGTCGGTGGGCAGCCGGTCCCGCTCCAGGCCTGGAAGTCCCGCCAGGCGCGCACCCTGGTGAAGATCCTGGCCGGTCGGCGCGGTAGGCCGGTGGCCCGTGCCCACCTGTGCGAGCTGCTGTGGCCAGATGACGACCCGGTCAAGACCTCCCACCGGCTGTCGGTGCTACTGACGACCGTGCGTACGGTGCTGGACCCCGCGAAGTCCTGGCCGGCCGACCACTTCGTCGCCTCCGACACCCGCGGGGTCTGGCTCGACCTGCGCCGGGTCAGCATCGACGCCGACGAGCTGCTCGCCGACGCCGAGCACGGGGCCACCCTCCTCACCGAGGGCCAGGATGCCGCGGCCACCGACATCCTGGCGAGCGTGGACTCGCACTACCGCGGCGAGGCGTTCGAGGACGAGCCCTACGAGGAATGGGCCGAGTCGCTGCGCGAAGAGACGCGCGCGGCCTGGCTGCGCTCGCTGCGGCACCTGGCGACCCTGGCCACCAAGGACGGGCGCAGCAACGACGCCAGCGCCATCCTGGTCCGTCTGCTCAGCGTCGACCCGTATGACGAGCGCGTCCATCGCGGGCTGGTCCGCAACCTGGTCCGGGCCGGCCGGCACGGAGAGGCCCGCCGCGCCTTCGACCGGTGGACCGACGCGATGACAGCCGTCGACGCGCCCCGACCCGACCGGACCGAGCTCGTCCCGCGACCCCGAAGCCCCCAGTGATCAAGCCCAGTGATCAAGCCCAGTGATCAGGCGCCAGTGATCCGGCTGCCCACGTCGTCGCTCTGACGCGACGCTGATGCCGCCCGGGCATGGTCGAACCAGCCGCCAGAAAGCGCGGCGAGCCGGCCCGGCCAACGGGTCGCATCACACCAAGGGGAGTCAGCCATGCACAGGATCACCCAGCAGCGCCGCCGGACCCATCTCGCCGTCGGGGCACTCGCCCCGCTCGCCGCCCTCGCCCTGGTCGGGGCGTCGGTGACCTTCTCGACCGCCGACGCGGCCGCCCCACCACCGGCGTGTCCCACCAGCGGGAACGTCATCAAGGGCACCCCCGGGAACGACGTACTCACGGGCACCACCGGCGTCGACCTGATCTACGGCTTCGGTGGGGACGACACCATCAAGGGCGGACCGGGCAACGACGTCATCGTCGGCGGACGCGGCGACGACAAGCTCCGCGGCGGTCGCGGCAACGACTGTGTGCGCGGCGGCAAGGGCTCCGACACGGTGAAGGGTGAGGACGGGCGCGACAAGCTCTGGGGCCAGGCCGGCGACGACTGGCTCGGCGGCGGGCGGGGCACCGACCGCATCGACGGCGGCAAGGGTGACGACCACGTGATCAATCGCCAGCAGCAGGACTCGCATTTTCGGGTCGAGCACTGACAGCGGCCGGCGCCGCCGACCCCTCGCCCGGACCGGGACCCCCGCCCGGCCCGGGTGAAGCCGGCAGTCAGCCCAGCAGTCAGCCCAGCAGGAGACGGGACAGGTACCACAGCGCCAGGAGACTGAGCACGATCCCGAGCAGAAACGGCAGCACGACCAGGCCCAGGGCCGCCAGGAGGTAGCCCGCCGTCGGCGGGTCGGGGTCGGGGTTCGCGGTGACCGCCGCCTCGAGAAGCCGCACGTTCTTGCGGTTGGCCCGATGGGCGACGTCGAGCAGGTCACCGACGAACGGCACCAGGCCGAGGATCGAGTCGGCCAACAGGTTCCACCCCATCCGGGCCAGGGTCGGGACCGGCACGTGGAAGCGCACGGCGTCGTAGACGATAGCCGCGGACAACGTCGATCCCACCAGGTCCCCGACCCCAGGAACGAGTCCGATCACGGCGTCCAGCCCCACCCCGAAGCGCGTTCCAGGAACGGTCACGAGGTCGTCCATCAGCCGCGCCATCCGTCGGCTCGAGGCCAGCTCAGGCTGCCCGCGCCCGGCTGGGCCGGTCGTGGGGGAGCGTTGAGCCGGGCCTTCCGGCTCGCTGAGCCGGGACCGGTCGGGAGTCACCCGTCCAGGGTGCCGTACTCGGCAAATCCCGCGGCGATACCCACCCCGTAGCCCATCTCGACGGACCGGACCGGACCGACCCGACAGGGTCACGCGCACCACAGGACGCGGTCGACGAGGTGGTCGGCCAACGCCGAGACACCCCGCAGCTCCTCGCGCCCGCGGAGCAGGATCAGCAGCCCGTGGGCGTTGCGGGCCGCCTGGCGCTCACGCAGCACCCGGAGGCTCTCGGTCCGTGGGTCGAGGACCCCGACCCCTGACGCGGTCTCGTACGCCGTCACTGGCATGTCGTACCCCCGTTCTCGGCACGAGCATCCACCCCGCGTGTGTGGGCCTGGTTGACGGGGCACTACGAGCAGGTCAACACCTCGGGCCGAGCAGGTGGCCTCTGACTCCTCACGTCGATGCAGCCGTGGAACAGCAGCGCCCCCGCCCGCCCGGTCTGGTCTGGGCGAGCCGGTGCGCGGGCGCGGCACCCAGGGAGAAGCCGGCGTACACCAGCGCCGGGGTCAGGCCCCTGGCCTCCGCGACCCCCCGCTCCAGGATCGTCTCGAACCCGCGCTCCCGGACGAAGGCCATCCCGTCCTCGATGGTGTCGAACCTCCGACCGTCGAAGAGGTCGGGCACGTGCACCGTGTGCCCGGCAGCCCGTAGGTCGTCGGCGAAGGCGCCCACCCCGTCGGTGACTCCTTGGACGTGGTGGAACAGCAGCACCTCAGCCATGGGGTTCTCCTGACTCGTCGTCATGGGCCGCCACCGGCGGCGCGCCCACCAGCGTAGGAGGGGTCACCGACAGTCACTCGGACGGCCGCGCACGGGCCGCCACCGCGCCCCCCTCGTAGGCTGGGACCATGGCTGTCGAGTCCACCATGGTCCCGCTTGGTTCCACCCTGCCGAGCTTCGCGTTGCCCGATCTGACCGGTCGGGTGGTCTCGAGTGAGACGTTCGCCGGGTCGCCCCTGCTGGTGGCCTTCCTCTGCAACCACTGTCCCTACGTCAAGCATGTCGAGAGCGGCTTCGCGACCGTCCTGGCGCGCCACGCCGAAGTGTCCGTGGTCGGGATCTGTAGCAACGACGCGGATAGCTACCCCGACGACGGACCGACCGGCCTCGCCGAGCAGGCCGCCCGCGCCGGCTGGAGCTTCCCCTACCTGGTCGACGAGACGCAGGAGGTCGGCCGGGCCTTCGGGGCGGCCTGCACACCGGACTTCTTCTTGTACGACGCCGACGGTCGGCTGGCCTACCGGGGCGCGATGGACGCCTCGACCCCCGGCAACGGCATCCCGGTGACCGGCGAGCTGCTCGATGACGCGATGGCCCGGGTGCTCGCCGGCGAGCCGGTCCCGCAGCCGCACCGGCCGAGCCTGGGCTGCTCCATCAAGTGGCGAGACCGAGCGAGCCTCTAGTCTCGGAGCATGTACGACGTCGTCCTGCCGGTGACCGCCTGCCTGCGCGCCGGGACCCGGGTCGACCTGGCCTGGGCGGTCGAGGCGTCCGGGTTCGGCGTCCGCGACCCGGGCGAGGCACTGGTGCTGACTCCGGGCGGCGGCCGGATCGGGCGGGTGCTGTCCGGAGCGGCGGACCACCAGCTCGCCGACGCCGCCGGCCACGGCGGCCGCGGCCGGCTGGTGAGCCTCACCGTCACCGAGCCCGAGGCCCAGCTCGCCGGTCTCGAACAGGGTGGGACGGCGCGCTGCCTGATCGTCCCGGGTGACCGGCTCCCCGTGGGCCTGTGGCCACTGCTGGCCGACCGCGAGCCGGTCTGCCTGGTGACCCGGCTCGACGACAGCGCGGTGACAGGCACGGACCTGTACACCTCCGCCGACGTCGACACGGCCGGGGAGATCGCCGTGGGCCTCTGGAGCGGGCGCACGACCCGCGCCGTGGTCACCGAGGACGCGGTCGTGTCGGTCTTCTGGCCGGTGCCCAAGCTCGTGCTGGTCGGCGGCGGGCCCGTCGCCGAGGCCCTGGGGCGCGCCGGCGAGCTGCTCGGATGGAACATCGCCGTCGGAAGCGACCCCGCTACCGCCACCGGGCTGATCGCCGGGCTGTCGGCTCTCGACAGCGTCGTGGTGCTGAGCCACGACGTCGAGGTGGCCGGGCCAGCGCTCGAGGCGGCGCTGGCCACCGACGTCGGGTACGTCGCCGCACTGGGCGCCCAGCGGATGCAGCAGACCCGCGCGGACTGGCTGACCATGCGCGGAGTCACCGACCTCGATCGGGTCCACGGCCCCGCCGGTCTCGACATCGGTGCCGAGGGTCCCGCGGAGATCGCGGTGTCGGTCATCGCCGAGGCGCTCGCCGTCCGCGCAGGGGCTCCGGGTGGGTTCCTGCGCGAGCGCGCCTCTCAACACAATGCTTGATTCAACAGAATGCTTAATCCACCCTCGTGGGGGCTGGCCGCCCGGCCTACACTCGACCTCACGTGATCGACCACACGTGATCAGGGAGGGAGGACGACCATGGCGGAGGAGACCGTTGACGCGCTGCGCGCGATGTGGTCGGCCGACGACCGCGCGCGAGCCGAGGTGGACGACGCCTGCGGCCCCCAGAAGCACTGCAAGAACATGAAGGACGTCACCTTCGACGGGTTCGCCGAGCCCGGCAGCGACATCGGTGCAGCGTGGCGCGACCTGCTGGCTCGCGAAGGCAAGCTCTCCACCTCCGGCACGAGCATCCGCGACCTGGTGCTCGGCTCCTCCGGCGACCAGTGACGAGGCCTCCCGAGTGGAGCCGGCACGCACCGTCGACGAGTTGACTGCTGCGCTCCGCGGGGGCGGCTACCTCGCCGACCGCGGGTTGGCGACCACGCTGTTCGTGGCGCTCTCCCTCGATCGACCGGTGCTGCTCGAAGGCGAGGTCGGCGTCGGGAAGACCGAGGTGGCCAAGGCGCTCGCGGCCGTCCTGGGCCGCCGACTCATCCGGCTCCAGTGCTACGAGGGCATCGACACCAACCAGGCACTGTACGAGTGGGACTACGCGCGGCAGATGCTGCAGATCCGGGCGCTGTCGGAGCGTCAGCTCGACGACGAGGCCTCCGTGGACGCTCTGTTCGGGCCACGGTTCCTCGTGGAGCGGCCGCTGCTCGACGCCGTTCGGACCGGTGCCGGCGCGGTGCTGCTCATCGACGAGGTGGACCGGGCCGACGATGAGTTCGAGGCGTTCCTGCTCGAGATCCTGTCCGACTTCGCCATCACCATCCCCGAGATCGGGACGATCGCGGCCGAGGAACCGCCGCTGGTCGTGCTCACCTCCAACCGCACGCGCGAGCTCCACGACGCGCTGAAGCGCCGGTGCCTCTACCACTGGGTGGGCTACCCGACGCCGGAGCGGGAGGCCGAGATCGTGCTGGTCCGCGAGCCGGACGCCTCCGAGACGCTCGTGCGCAAGGTAGTGGCGGCCGTGAACCGTCTGCGGGACTTCGACCTGGCCAAGCCCCCGGGCGTGGCCGAGACCATCGACTGGGTCCGCACCCTCGATGTGGTGGGTGCCGAGGATCTCGACGCGGGCACCGCCGAGGACACCCTGATGGCGGTCGTCAAGGACCGCGACGACCTGGAGCTGGTCCAGGGCAGTCTCGGCCGGATCGCCAGCGGTGCCTGAGACCCCGGCCTTCGTCGAGACGCTGGTGGCGTTCGGACGGGAGCTGCGGGCGGTCGGGCTGCCGGTGGGCTCGGGCGACATCCTCACCTACTGCGGAGCCGTTGCGGCCCTCAACCCGAGCGACCTCGTCGACGTCTACTGGGCCGGTCGCTCGACCCTGGTCCACCGGCGCGACCACCTTCCCGCCTACGACGCCGCCTTCCGTCAGTACTTCCTCGGCGAGCCCGCCGAAGCGGACCAGGCACGACCCTTCGAGCCGAAGACCCACGCCGAGGCCGGGACGGTGCTCCAGGTGCCGGAGAACGAGACCGGACCCGACCTGCGCGAGGAGCGGGAGGCGATGCTGGGACTGGTCGCCTCCGACGCGTCCACCCTGCGGTCCAAGGCGTTCTCCGCGTGCACGCCCGACGAGCTGGAGGCGCTGCGCCGGATCATGCGGACCGTACGGCTCACCCCGCCACGGCGCCGGACCCGGCGTACCACCGCGGACGCACGGGGACGCCTCCCCGACATGCGGCGGACCGTACGAGGGACCCTGCGCACCCACGGCGAGCCGGCAGAGTTGTTCTGGCGGCAGCGACGGCTCCGGCAGCGCCCGCTCGTGCTGATCCTCGACGTGTCCGGCTCGATGGCCGACTACTCGCGCAACCTGCTTCAGTTCGCCCACTCGACGGCGCAGGCCTCACGTCGGGTCGAGGTGTTCTGCTTCGGCACCCGCCTCACCCGGATCACCCGCGAGCTCGACCAGCGCCGTCCCGACCAGGCGATGGACCGGGCCGCGAAGGCGGTCGTCGACTGGGAGGGCGGCACCCGGATCGGTGAGTCGCTCGACACCTTCGTGCGGGTCTGGGGGCGCCGCGGGCTGTGCCGGGGCGGCATCGTGGTGATCTGCTCCGACGGTCTCGACCGGGGCGACCCGGCCGTCCTCGAAACGGCGATGGAGCGCCTGCGCCGGTTGAGCCACCGCGTCGTCTGGCTCAACCCGCACCGCGGCCCGGACCGCGACTACACCCCCACCACAATGGGCATGATGGCAGCAGCACCCTACGTCGACGACGTGCTGGCCGCCCACGACCTCGACAGCCTGGAAGCGTTCGCCGCGAAGCTGCCCAGGCTCCGGTGACCCGGCTCCGGTGACCTGGCCCCGGTGACTTCGGCCCGGCCGGGCTCCTCCCGGGACTGTTCACCTGCCGTTGCGCCATCCGTACCTCCCCAGGGCTTCACCTCGCGGCGCTTCGGCCGTAGCGTGAAACGCAAGCCGATCCTGGAGGTCTGTTCTCATGCGCGTACCCGTCCGCTCCTCACTGCTGATTCGCACCGTGGCGGCCCTGGCCGCGCTCAGCCTGGTCGCCGGCCAACCCGCGGCCGCTCAGGCACCCCGCGACGACCGAGGACCCGGTCATCATCACGGGGCGCCGACCCCGAGCGACGTCCGGTTCGCGACCTTCAACGCCTCGCTCAACCGCGCCAACGAGGGTGACCTGGTCCGTGACCTCTCCACGCCCGACAATGCCCAGGCCAAGGTGATCGCCGAGATCATCCAGCGAGCCCGCCCTGACGTCCTGCTCGTCAACGAGTTCGACTACGTCGCCGGGAACGTCGCCGTCGACCTCTTCCGCGACAACTACCTCGAGGTCGGCCAGGGCGGCGCGGACCCGATCCACTATCGCTACGCCTACACCGCGCCCGTCAACACCGGCGTCGCCAGCGGACTCGACCTGGACAACGACGGCACGGTGGGCGGGCCCAATGACGCGTTCGGGTTCGGCTTCTTCCCGGGCCAGTACGGCATGGTCGTCTACTCGCGCTTCCCGATCGACACCCGACGCGTCCGCACCTTCCAGCACTTCCTATGGAAGGACCTGCCCGGCGCGATGCTCCCGGACGACCCCACGACGCCCGAGCCGGCGGACTGGTACTCGGCCGCCGAGCTCGACGCCGTACGCCTGTCCTCGAAGTCCCACTGGGACGTGCCGGTGCGGATCGGTCACCAGTCGGTGCACTTCCTGGTCTCCCACCCCACGCCGCCTGTCTTCGACGGCCCGGAGGACCGCAACGGCACCCGCAACTACGACGAGATCGGCTTCTGGGCCGACTACGTCAGCGGCCACGCCCGCTATCTCTACGACGATGCGGGCCGGCACGGTGGTCTCCGTCGCGGAGAGCGCTTCGTGATCGCCGGTGACCAGAACTCCGACCCGTACGACGGTGACTCCATCCCCGGTGCGATCCAGCAGCTGCTCGACCTGCGGCAGCTCAACACCCGCCGCGTGCCCACCAGCGAGGGGGCTGCAGAGGCCACCACGCTTCAGGGCGGGGTCAACCTCAGCCATCTGTCGCCTCCTCAGCAGGACACGGCCGACTTCTCCGAGCCCCCCGGCAACCTGCGTGCCGACTATGTGCTGCCGAGCCGCAACCTGCGGATCAAGGACTCTGCGGTCTTCTGGCCGCCCTCGACCGACCCGCTCTCGGCGCTCACCGGGGTGTACCCGTTCCCCTCCAGCGACCACCGACTGGTCTGGGCCGACATCGCGGTGCCGGGACATCACTGACCGCTGACCTGGGTGGTCAAGGGTGTCAAGCGGGACGTTGACTGGCTACGATCCCGCGCCCGTCACGTCCGCCGGGTTGAAGCTCACCATGCGTCCGGGGTGGTGCGTCATCCGATAACGGGAGTCGTGGGCGAGTCGGTGGTGGCGTGGACACAGCAGCCTGCCTTGCGCGAGGTCTGTCGGGCCGCCGCGGGACCACGGTTCGTCGTGGTGCGCGTGACAGACCGACGGGGGGAGCCCACAGCCTTCAGCGGTGCAGCCGCCGTCACGCAGATGGAGAGCGCGCCGCTGTGCGGTGGTGAACAGCCGACTCTTGCGGCCCAGGTCCAACACCTCTTGCGCCCCACCGAGCACCGCCGGCACCAGCCCCGCCTCGCAGGCCAGCCGCCTGGCCTCGCCCGCGGAGATCCGGGCGCCGGTGTCGAGGCGGGCCGCCCCCAGCCCGCTGATCAGGGACTCCAGGGACAGCGTGACGGTCAGCGTCGTCGGAATGCCGGCCGTGCCGGGAAGGCCCTCGGACGGGTACCGCTCGACGTACTCCATCAGCGCGGCACCAAGTCGCTCCGGGGTGATCACGGCACGCGCCGGCTCGGCGGGGCCACCAGGGCCGAGTGGCCGGTCCTCGGAGGAGTCCCGGGGGCGCCGCGGATTGGCGAGCGCCAGCAGATGGGTGCGGAGCATCTCGCCGTACAGCGAGGGCAGCGTGAACCGACCGTGGCAGCGCCCGTGTCCGTCGTCGACCATGCTGAACCTCGCCGCCGCCGCCGCGCTCTGCTCGTCTCGCTCGAGCAGCTGCTGCTCGTGCCGCTCACCCACCTGCGGCGCGATGATGTCGAGGATGCGACGACCCAGGATCCGCAACGTTCGCGCGTCATGGTCGGCGGCCGCGGCGACGAGGTGGTCACGAGCCCGGCCTCGAAGGGCCTCATCGGGCAGGTCGGCAGGGAGGTCGTTGACGGCGCGCACGATGACGCCGGCCTGGTCGGCGTGCAGCTCTCCGCGGGCGAGGGCTGCCCCGATCGGGGCATGGAGGTCGTGTTCGAGCTCGCGGCCCAGAGCGACCAGTCGGCCGGCCTCACCGCGGGTGAGCCGACTGCGGTGGGCCCACCAGGACGCAAGGTTGCGGGCTCCCACCTGGTCGCCCAGGCGTCGGCGATCCGCTTCGGCCGCGGTCGCGGTGACCAGAGCGGTGGCCCTCGCGACCTCCCGCGTGGCCTCGTCGAGGAGCACGGTGATGTCGTCGTCGGAGAGGCACAGCAAGGACAGCCCGCCGACCGCGTCCATCGCAGCGGCCAGCTCTTGCAGCGACTCGCGCAGGACGCGGTTGATGCGGTGGGGTCCGGCGGCGCCCCCGGGCGCTTGCCAGGCCGAGCTGTCGTTGGACGGTGCCACGCTCACCCCCTCGTGCCGGAACGGAAGCCGCTGGTCGCCTCTCGCGACTGCGGTCTCACGGTTCCGACACAGCGTGCCTGTGAGGAGGCGGGCCCACCGAATGGGTCCGGACCGAGACCATCAGTGTCGGGTTGTTGTCTCGAATCTGTGTTCGATTGTACGCCATCGAGCCGTCCCGGTCAACCCGCGTCCCCCTGACCCTGGCGAACAGGCGGCCCCAGCCCTGGTCCTGGCGCGGCACTCGCCCACGGGACACACGTGTGGTGTGATGCCGGAGCCGGTCACCTTCGGGGGCCAGGTGCGGGGAGTGGTCGGTGGTGACGAGGAGGCCGGGAGGTTTCACGGTGGCGAACGATTTCCTTGACCGGGTCGGTATCGACGTGCCGATCGTGTTGGCCCCCATGGGCGGCGCGGTCGGACCGGATCTTGCCGCCGCCGTCAGCAACGCCGGCGGCTTGGGTCTCCTTCCGTTGTGGGGGGAGGAGATCGGTCTTCTTCGGGAGAAGATTCGCGCGACGCGCGAGCGAACGCCACGTCCCTTCGGCGTGAACCTCAATCTGTTCTGGCCACAGGAGGAGCGACTGGACGCCTGCCTTGAGGAAGGTGTGGGCATCGTGTCGCTCTTCTGGGGCCTCTCGCCCTCCCTGATCGATCGGGCCCGGCGCGGAAACGCGCACGTGATGCAGACGGTCGGCAGCGCCGACGAGGCGCGGCGCGCAGCCGATGCCGGGGCCGATGTCATCGTCGCTCAGGGCTGGGAGGCGGGCGGTCACGTGTGGGGTCAGGTGGCCACGCTGGCCCTCGTCCCAGCGGTCGTGGACGCCGTCGCGCCGCTCCCCGTCGTTGCTGCAGGCGGTATCGCGGATGGGCGCGGTCTGGCCGCCGTGCTTGCGCTCGGCGCTTCGGCGGCGTGGATCGGCACCCGGTTCTTGGCAAGCGCGGAGGCCACCATTCACGAGACCTACCAACAGCGGGTGATCGGGGCCACCGAGTCCGACACCTACTGGGGGACGGTCTTCGACGTCGGCTGGGTGGGAGCGCCGCACCGCACCTTGCGCAACTCGACCGTGAAGACCTGGCTGGCAGCCGGATGCCCAGCGCCGGGAGAGCGGCCAGGAGAGGGAGAAGTCTTGACCTCCTCGCCCACGTCGGGCCCGGCCAGACGCTACGAATCCCACACCTCGCAGCCCGACGAGTCCGGGAACATCGAAGCCACCTCGATGTGGGCGGGGCAGGGCGTGGCACTGGTCAACTCCGTCTCCCCAGCCGCTGTCATCGTCGAGGAAGTCGTCGCGGATGCCCGCCGAGTCCTCGCCGAGGCCGGGCTGAGGCTCTGACGCACGCGGCGATGACCAGGCGTCTCGGCCTCAACCGACCGGGTCACACCGCCGCGCGGTCGCCAGGGCGGCCACGGCCTCCGCGGCGATCGGGCGGAGCCGGGCCTGAACCGTCGCAGGCACGCCCGCCACCACGACGGCCGGCAGCTCTGTGGGATCGCCACCGGACATCGACGCCCACAGGACCACCGAGGCGAGGAACGCTCCCGCTGGCGAGGAGTGGTTGCCGTCCTCGGCGTGCAGGACCAGCCCGGGTAGCGCCGGAGCGCCAGGTCGAACGATTCCGGCACCGGCGGCAGGCAGCTCGGCTCACGTTCGGCGACCCGCGCGTACGTCGCCACGATCCGCGCCGACTCATCCACGTCGCGGCGTGGCCACTCGGCATACAGCACGGGCTGCGCACCGCGCTCGCTGGCGAGCCGGGCGAACGTCTCGGCGCCCGTGGTCGGGTACTCGAACCGGCCGCTCGTGCTGTAGTTCTGCCCTTGGATCACGACCACGTCCCAGGCGCGCGAAGCCACGAGCGCGCGCGACGGTCGATGACTCTGGCGTTCGTTGGTCAACATCGACGCCGACGAGCGAACCGCCACGACGTCGACAGCAGGATCCGCCGCCCGCCACAGGGCCGCCACGGTGCCAGGCACATCGTGCCGAGCGGTGTGGCTGTTGCCGAGGAACAGCAGGCGGATGACGCCGTCGTCCTGGTCCGCAGCCGGCCCGGACGAGTCCCGGATGGCGAGGAGCGAGGAGCGAGGGTGCCGGGCTCGCTCCGCTCGGAGTCGCCGGGCCCCCGGAGCACCCCGCAGTGATGACCAGCACTCCCGCGACGACCAGGGACCCGAGCCGGGACCGTCGGCACTCGTCCTCGGGGGGCGCTGTGGGCATGTCCCCAGGATGGCAGCCGCGACGCAGGCGCCACCCATGCTGCCCAACGCCTTCCCGCCGACCCCGCGCGGACGTAGCATCCGAGCATGGTGCTGCTGGAGCGCGACGAGCAGCTCGGGGCCGCGCGCGAATACCTCTCCGATGCGGCATCCGGTCACGGCCGCTTGGTGTACGTCGCTGGAGAGGCCGGCATCGGCAAGACGGCCTTCCTCGAGCAGCTGGTCGCCGACGCCGACGCTCGCACCGCCATGGGCTGGTGCGACGGGTCAGCCACGCCACCGCCGCTGGGGCCGCTCGTCGACATGCTGCCGGACCTCCCGGACGACCTGTGGCCGGACGACGCGTCACGCCAGACGGTGTTCGCCCGCCTGGTCGCAGAGCTCCGGGCAACCCTCCGGAAGGGCGCCGTACCTGCTCGTGGTGGAGGACGCCCACTGGGCCGACGAGGCGACGCTCGACCTGGTGCGGCACCTCGCGCGACGCGTCCACGGGTGCCGAGCGCTGGTGTTGGTGAGCTACCGACCCGAGGACACCGCGTCCTCCGGGGGGCTGCGGGTGGTGCTCGGGGACACCGCCTCGGCCATGGGCGTACGCCGGATCGACCTGCCTCCGCTGACCGTCGACGCCGTGGCGTCCCTGGCCGGCGCGCACACGGGCGATGCCAGCGCGGCCGACCTGCACCGCTTGACCGGCGGCAATGCCTTCTTCGTGACGGAGGCGCTCTCGGCCGGGACCAGCGAGCCGCCGCAGACCGTCCGAGACGCCGTACTCGCGCGTGTGTCGAGACTCGGAGACATCGGGCAACGGGCGCTGGAGGTGGTTGCGCTGGCCGGGTCGCGCGCCGAGACCGAGATGGTTGCCGAGCTGCTCAACGCCGGGCTGACCGCGCTCGACGAGCCGCTCGCCCGCGGGCTGTTGCGCCAGTCGGGCACCGACGTGCTGTTCCGGCACGAGCTCGCCCGACAGGCCGTGGCCGCGGAGATCCCCGCCGGGCGCTCGGTTCATCTCCACCGACGGCTGCTCGCGGCGCTGGAGGCCCGCGACGCCGATCCCGCGTTGCTCGCCCATCATGCGGAAGCGGCCGGCGACGACGAGGCCGTGCTCACCTACGGCCGGGCAGCCGCCACGCGCGCCGCAGGGCTGGGCGCGCACCGGGAGGCCGTGCGGCAGTATCAGCGCGCGCTGCGCTACGCCGACGCGCTGCCGTCGGAGGACAAGGCCCAGCTGTGCTGGGACCTCGGCTACGAGTGCTACCTGACCGGGCGGGTCGACGCCTCGATCGAAGCCGTGACGCAGGCTCGGGAGATGTGGGAGGCGCTCGGCGACACGGTGCGCGTCGGAGACGCCTGGCGCTGTGAGTCCCGGCTCAATTGGTACGCCGGCCGCAACGACATGGCCGAGGAACAGGCGCGGACGGCGATCGACCTGCTCGACGGGTCAGGTTCGGTGGAGGAGGCCATGGCGTACAGCAATCGGGCAGGTCTCGAGATGCTCCGCAGCGACCTCGAGGGCACGCGCGAGTGGGGCACACGGACTCTGGCGCTCATCGAGACCCTGCCCGACGGCGCCGAGCGGGACGAGGTGCAGGTGCACGTGCTCGCCACCCTGGGGACCATGGAGGTCACCTCGGGCGACCTGGCCGAGGGCGAGCGAATGCTCTGTCATTCCCTGGAGGCAGCGAGGCGGCGCGAACAGCACGAGCAGGCGGCGCGTGCCTACAACAACCTGGCGGCGTGCGCGGTCGCCCAACGCCGGTTCGAAGCCGCCCGGCACTACATCGACGAGGGCTACGAGTACTGCGTCGACCGCGACCTCGACTCGTGTTCCCTCTACCTGCTCGGGGCACGCGCCGAGATGCTGCTGAACCAGGGTGACCACGTCGGGGCGCGAGCGGCGGCTGAAACCATTCTGAGCCGCAGCGAGATGACGCCCATGACCGCGCACGAGCCGACCGTCGTGCTGGGCTGCCTCGAGTCCCGCACCGGCGGCCCCCGGGCCGCGAGTCTCCTCGCGGAGGGCCAGGCGATGGCCGACCCCACCGGTGAGACCCAGCGGATCGCGCCCACGACCGCCGCCGGTTGCGTGCACTCGTGGATCTCCGGCGACGTGGCGGCAGCAGAGTCCGCCGCCGAGCGCGCCTGGTCCTTGGTCTCCGGCGCCGACTGTCCCTGGAACCGGGGCGCCGTGGCGACCTGGCTGGCGGCGGGCATCGAGGTGCCGCAGACCCTCGCGCCGCCGTACGCCGCGGAACGCGCCGGCCGCTGGGTCGAGGCGGCCGAGCTGTGGCGGGCGACGGGCTCCCCCTTCGACCAGGCCCTGGCCCTGGCGCGTAGCGGCGAGCCGGAGCCGCTGGGTGAGGCGGTGCGCATCTTCGACCGGCTCGGCGCTGCAGCGGCCGCCGCTCGCGCGCGAGCCCTCCTCCGGGCCACCGGGGCAGCGGTCCCCCGCGCGACCCCGGCGAGCTCCCACCCGGCCGGGCTGACGACGCGTGAGCAGGAGGTACTGGGTCTGGTGGCGTCGGGCCTGACCGACGCCGCGATCGCGGAGAGACTCGTCATCTCACGTCGCACGGCGGAACACCACGTGGCTTCGATCCTGGCCAAGCTCCGCGTGAGCGGCCGCGGTGAGCTGCTCGATCTGAGTATCGGCGACACCGCATCGGGCTAGTCGCCCCCGAGGAGCTGCGAAGCGGCCCCGGCTACGGTGGCTCCACCAGCCGACCGGACCGCAGGAGCGACCCTCATGAGATGGAGCGTGACCCTCATCGCCGAGGGAGACCGGGAGATGACCCGCGAGGAGATCGTCGAGCTCGCGGACGCCGTCTCGCTGCTCGAAGGCGTCGCGTCGGGTATCGGCACGACCACCTACGGCGCGCAGATCGTCGTGGACGCCGAGGGCCGTCACGAGGCCGTGGAGCTGGCCAGCCGCGAGTTCGCCAGCGCCGCCGCGACGGCGGGGCTGCCGCCGTGGCCGATCACCGGCGCGGAGATCGTGAGCGAGGCCGAGGACGAGATGCACGACGTCGACCTGACCGCGGCCGACTCGGGCGACGTCCGCCCATGAGCGGGTGGCACCGGTGATCCGGCTCGGCTCCCTCGCGGGCTACCCCTTCGAGGGGCCGCGCGTGCTGGGCGGCTGGATAGCGCCGGCGCGCCCGGCCGTCTATGTCGTGATGTACCGGCCCGACCCCGCCTCGGAGCGGCACGCCGTCATCTACGTGGGTCACAGCGAGAACCTCGCCGAGGAAGGACTCCCGTTCCGGCATCCGCGCGCCACCTGCTGGACCACGCGTGCTCCCAAGTGGGAGCTCTTCATCGCCACCTACGACGTCCCGGGGGGACTGCCGTCCCACCGGGCCCAGATCGCCCAGGAGCTGTGCGCGGTCTACCGGCCGCAGTGCAACGAGCAGCAGTTCGACTCGGTCTGGAAGGACGAGTGGATCGGCGAGTACTCCGCCCCGACGACCGGCCCGCTCACCACTGAGCGTTCCCCCGGTTCACCGGATCAGCCGACGGGGGCGTAGCCGACGCCGTCGTGCAGCCGCGAGCGTCGGGTGCCCGACGCGGGGACGGCGGGTGGGCGCTCCACCGGCTCCTCGGGCATGGGGGTCACGCCTACGACGATGCCCTCGGCCATGCCGTAGAGCAGCGGGAGAGCACCGGCGACCACCCCGCCTGTGCGGTTGATGTGCTCGAGCCCGGGCATGATGGGTTCGGCGTCGGCAGCGATCTTCGCCACGATCTCGCTGCACTCCTCGAGATCGGCGGCGATGCGCGTGAGCTGCCCGCCCACGATGTAGAGATAGATCGCGAGGCCGGCGATCAGCGCGATGATGTCCAGGATCGAGAGCAGCATCATGGCGGGCTACATCCTTACCTTGTCGAGCACCCGTCCCAGGAACAGGTGGTGCTGGAGGCCCTCGGCCAGAACCGCGTCGACTCCGGCAGCGGTCTCGGCGATGAGCGCCGTGTCGTCGGTGTTGGCCGCCGCCGCCTTGAGGGTCTGCTTGACCGCGGCGACGCGGCGTTCGATGGTGCGGCACTCGAGGACCAGGATGGTCAGGAGGGCAGCGACGGCGAGCACAATCACGAATCCACCGATGATCGCACCCCACCACAGGGAGCGCTGAGCCGACGTCAGCAGCAGTGTCAGGTCGACCATGTCAGCCTCCCAACCTCTCGCGACACCGCTGCAGTGTTGCGGTCACCGCGCCGCTGGGCGCCAACAACAGGAGCGCGACCAGCAGCACCGCACCCA
This sequence comes from uncultured Actinomycetota bacterium, assembly GCA_963812265.1. Taxonomy (GTDB): domain Bacteria; phylum Actinomycetota; class Actinomycetes; order Propionibacteriales; family Nocardioidaceae; genus Nocardioides. The sequence continues at coordinate 714,454 of CAWEUL010000001.1, read as the reverse complement.
CCACGGCCGAGAGCACGAGGCCGCTGGTGAAGCTGTGCATCAGGGAGTGGTGCCACGGGATCAACAGTTCGACGGACATGTCAGCCTCCCAGCCTCTCGCGACCCCGCTTGAGCCCGGCGGTGATCACGCTCGCGTGGTCGATGGTGGTGGTCAGGCCGGCGAGGCCGGCCGTGTGCTCCACGGACTCCTCGAGCGACTCGTCGATCGCCGCGGCCTGTCCGCCGATGCGATGCGCCAGCAGGAGGATCGGGACGACCAGCGCGACCACCACGAGCACCACCACGATCGTCACGACGTAGCCGATCACCCAGCCGGTGGTCGAGGTGTTCGCTGCGGCGGCGACCAGGGCACTGTGCACGGCCATCTCAGATCGCCTCGCAGAAGTCGCGCACCGGCGCGAGGCTGGCGTTGACCGACGGGACGACCGTCGGCACGGTGCGGGTGCGGTCCGCCACGACTCCCACGCCGGCGATGACACCGTCGAGGGACTGCGCGACCGCGCGCAGGTGGAAGATCACCCGGATCAGACCGAGTGCGGCGGCCGCAATGATCAGCACGCTGATCACCACGGTCACCCAGGCAACGAGGGGCATGGTGGTTCTCCTGTCCTTCTCAGCCGAGCAGCTTCGCCACGGAGCCGCCGTACCGGGCGGCTCCCACAGCGACGTCGTGGACGGTGGTGTCGGTCTGGGCCAACGCCTCGGGTACGCCGTCGAGCTCACCCGCGAGGGCTCCGCCGCCGGCCAGGATGTCGTCGGCGGCGCCTCGGATCCGCTCCAGGGCGGCCAGCACGCGGTTGAGCAGCGCCACCAGCACAGGCACGACCACCACCAGCAGGACGATGTTGCCGATCCACCACCACATGTCGGTCTCCTTCAGCGGGCGCTGGGTTGGTAGGGGGCGAAGAAGCGGCGCGCGACGCGGACCAGCGCCATCCGGAGGGCCTGCAGCCCGATCGCGAATCCGCTGGCCGACGACGCGGCACCGAGGGAGTCCAGAGACACGCCGCTCTCGACGGCCGCGATCCGCTGTTGGACGTTCGTCGCGAACTGGCCCATCAGCACCGCCGAGACGTCCGAGATCATGCCTCGGCCGTACTGCGCCGCCGCGCCGGACAGCTGGATGTCCTGCTGCATGGACACGGTGGTGCCCGAACCGGACGGCGTCAGCCTGGCCGTGAGCAGCAGCTTGGCCTGGCCCCGGCCCTTCTCGTCGGAGCCGGCGCCGTCGATCACCATGGTCTTGTCGGCGTCGTTGCGCTCGACGACCTTGGCCAGCCCGTCGAAGGCCATCTTGACCGGCCCCAGCGAGATGCCGACCTTGCCCGCATAGCTGTCGTCACCGAGATCCTCGTTGAGCTGCGCCCCGGGCAGACAGAGCGCGACCTGCGGGATGTTGCCGAAGAACTCCCACACCTTCTCGACGGGTTGGGCGACGGTGAACTCGTTGTTGATGAGCACGTGGCCTCCTCAGGCGTCGGTCTTGATCGGCGGGAAGCCGGAGACGTCGTGGCGCTCGGAGATCGCCTCGTAGACGCGGTCCGGCAGCAGCGGCATGTCGATGTTGCGCACCCCGGTGCCCTTGAGCGCGTCCATCACGGCGTTCACGAACGCAGCGGGGCCACCCACGGTGGCGCACTCGCCAATGCCCTTCGCGCCGATCGGGTGGTGGGGGCAGGGCGTGACGACCTCGTGCAGCTCGTAGCCGGGGGTCTCCCAGGCCGTGGGCAGCAGGTAGTCCATGAAGTTGGACCCGACGCAGTTGCCCTCGGCGTCGAAGGTGATGAACTGCATGCTCGACATCGCATAGGCCTCGGTGAGCCCGCCCATGATCTGCCCTTCGACGATCATCGGGTTGATCCGCACGCCACAGTCGTCGACCGCCACCATCCGCAAGACGTCCCAGACCCCGGTCTCGGGGTCCACCTCGACGGTGGCGATGTAGCAGGCGAACGGCCACGTGAGGTTCGGCGGGTCGTAGTAGGCGTTGCCCTCCAGGCCCGGCTCCATGCCGTCGGGCATGTTGCTGTAGGCCGCCATCGCGCACTCCTGGATGGTGGCGCCCCGCTCGGGCGCGCTGCGCACGTAGAAGCGACCGAGCTCCCACTCGATGTCCTCCTCGGACACCTCGAGCAGATGGGCCGCCAGCTTGCGCGCCTTCGCGCGGATCTTGCGGGACACCATGGCCACGGCAGCGCCCGCCACGGGCGTGCTCCGCGACGCGTAGGTGCCCATCCCGAAGGGCGCGGTGTCGGTGTCGCCCTCCTCGACGAGGATGTCCTCGGCGGGGATGCCGAGCTCATGCGCCACGATCTGCGCCCAGGTCGTCTCATGTCCCTGGCCCTGCGACTTCGCACCGGTGCGCAGGATCGCCTTGCCGGTCATGTGGACGCGCAGCTCGGCGGAGTCGAACATCTTGATCCCGAGGATGTCGTACTCCCGGCTGTTGCCGGCCCCGAGCGGCTCGGTCATGGTGCTGATGCCGATGCCGAGCAACCTCCCCCGCGCCTTGGCCTCCTCCTTCTGTTGGAGGAAGTCGGCGTAGCCGATCGCCTCGAGTCCGACATCGAGGCACTTGCCGTACTGGCCGGAGTCGGTGAGGAAACCGAACGGGGTCCGATGGGGGAAGTCGTCATCGCGGACGAAGTTGAGCCGCCGGAACTCCGCCTGGTCGATCCCGAGGTCGTCGGCCGCGGCCTGGACCATGCGTTCCTGGAAGAACATCCCCTCGGTGACGCGGAAGGAGCAGCGGTAGGCCACTCCTCCAGGAGCCTTGTTCGTGTAGACGCCCCGAGCCGTCAGGTGGGCGGTGGGGATGTCGTAGCAGGCGAACGCGGAGTGGATCAGACCGATCTTGAACTTGCTCGGCTGGGCATCGGCGAAGAAGGCGCCATGGTCGGACTCGGTGTGCATGCGGACGCCGAGGATCTTGCCGTCCTTGCGCAGCGCCAGCTCGCCGTCGAGATAGACGTCGCGTCCGAAACCGGTCGAGATGAGGTTGCCGGTGCGGTCCTCGATCCACTTCACGGGTCGTTCGGTCAGGATCGAGGCCAGGATCGCCATGACGTAGCCCGGATAGACAGGCACCTTGTTGCCGAAGCCCCCGCCGAGGTCCGGAGACACGATGCGGATCAGGTGCTCGGGCAGCTCGGCGATCATCGCCACAGCAGCCCGCACGATGTGCGGCGCCTGGCTGGTCAGGTAGACCGTGAGCTTGGACGTCGCCCGGTCGAAGTCGGCGATCGCGCCGCACGTCTCCAGCGGGGACGGGTGCGAGCGTGGGTAGTGCATCGAGATCTTGGAGACCACGTCGGCCTGCTCGAACGCCAGGTCGGTGCGGGCCTTGTCGCCCACCTCCCACAGGAAGGCGGCGTTGTCGTGCTGGTTCTCCTTGTCGTCACGGATCAGCGGTGCGTCCGGCGCCATGGCCTGCATCGGGTTGACGATCGGCGGGAGTGGTTCGTACTCCACGTCGATCGCCTCGCAGGCGTCTTTGGCGATGTAAGGGTCGTCTGCGATGACACACGCGACCTCCTGCCCCTGGAAACGCACCTTGTCGGTCGCCAGGACCGCCTGGGTGTCGTAGCTGAGGGTGGGCATCCACGCGAGGTTGCGGGTGGCCATCATCTCGCCGGTCAGCACCAGGCGCACGCCGGGGATGTCCCAGGCCTTGCTGGCGTCGATCGAGGTGATGCGGGCGTGCGCGAGAGGGCTCCGCAGGATCTCCATGTGCAGCATCTCGGGCAGCACGATGTCGTCGATATAGTTGCCCTTGCCGCGGATGAAGCGGTTGTCCTCGACGCGCCGACGGCTGGCACCCATGCCGCCGATCTTGATCTCGTCCAAAGCCTGCGACACGAGGTCAGCTCCCCTCTGCGGGCTCGTCGCCGCGCATCTTCTGGGCGGCCCACAGGACCGACTTCACGATGTTCTGGTAGCCGGTGCACCGGCAGAGGTTCCCGGAGAGGGCGAAGCGCACCTCGTCCTCGGTGGGGTCGGGGTTCTTCTCCAGCAGGGCCTTGGCGGTCAGCATCATCCCCGGGGTGCAGAAGCCACACTGCAGACCGTGCTCGTCCTTGAAGCCCTCCTGCACGGGGTGGAGCTCGCTGGCCGTCCCCAGACCCTCCACCGTGGTCACCTCGTGGCCGTCGGCCTGCACGGCGAGCATCGTGCAGCTCTTGATGGGCTCCCCGTCGAAGAGCACGGTGCAGGCACCGCAGTTCGTGGTGTCGCACCCCGTGTGCGTCCCGGTGAGCCCGAAGGCCTGGCGCAGCAGGTGCGCCAGCAACAGCCGGGGCTCGACGTCGGCCGCGCGCTGCTGACCGTTCACCGAGACCGTGACGCGGCGCACCGGTGTCGACTCCGGCGGCGTGGCCTTGATCTCCTCGTACAGGCTGGACATCTCAGGCGGCCCTCTCGGTGGTGTCGGCGATCCGGGTCAGCAGGCGGCTCACGAACGTCTCCACGACGTGGCGCTTGTACGCCGCGCTGCCGCGATGGTCCGAGCTGGGCCGGGCGGCGTCCGCGGCCAGCTGGGCGGCGCGGGCGACGGTGTCGGGATCCAGGGCGTGCCCGACCAGGGAGCCGGCGGCCTCCGCCGCGTCGATGGTCGACCCGCCCACCCCCGTCAGCGCGATCCCGGCGCGGCGTACCTGGCCGCCCTGGGAATCCACGGCCACGGCGCAACCCGCGGTCGCGAAGTCGCCCACTCGGCGCTCGAGCTTGAGGTAGCCACCGGCCCGATCGCCCTGTGGCGGAGGAACCACGGCCTCGACCGCCAGCTCGTCGTAGGCCAGCGCCGTCTGGAAGGGCCCGGTGACGAAGTCGCGGATCTCGATCGTCCGGCGACCGTTCGCCCCGTGCGCCACGACCTGGCCGTCGAGCGCGGTGAGCACGGCCGACCAGTCGCCCTGCGGGTCGGCATGGCACAGCGACCCGACGAACGTGCCGCGGTTGCGCACGATCGGGTCGGCGACCAGGTGCGCGGCGGCCGCCATCGTCGGCTGGGTCGCGGCGACCAGCTCGGAGTGCTCGATGCTCGCGTGCCGGCACAGCGCGCCGATGCGCAGCGTCCCATCGGCATCCTGCCGGTGGTAGTCCAGGCCGGGCAGGTTGTTGATGTCGACGAGCATCTCCGGGTTGGCGAAGCGCAGCTTCATCATCGGCACCAGGCTCTGACCGCCGGCGAGGACCTTGGCCTCGCCGTTGCCGAGGGAGAGCAACGAGATCGCCTCCTCGATGGTGGCGGGAGCCTCGTAGCTGAACCGAGAGGGATACATACCTACCTCCGTGGGGCGGTGCGGCTCAGGACCGGGTCGGGTCGGTGTCGGACGAGGGGGCTACGGGCTTGGGACCACTCAATGGGTCGGGGACCGCCACCGGTCCGGACTCGACGTCGGTGGGGTCGGGGCGCGGCTCCTGGTGCGGGGGCCAGGGGCCCTGTACCGGCTGCCCGGCGACCTTGAGGAACTCCACGAACTGCGGGAACGCCCACACGGTGGGGCTCTTGCCGGTCTGGGGGGAGTTCTCGATCAACTCGTACATGCGGGGGTTTCCCGCGCTGTGGCCGTCGGACTCGACAGGCATGCAGCACCGCTCCTTCCAGCGGGACGGAGCCGAGCCACCGTCGCCGTTCGTCCTCGCCACTCTCCACCCGGGGTCGAGTCGCGGCAATGGTGGATTAAGCCATTGCTTACGTCACTGCTGACGTCACGGACCCGGCCGACCCGGCGAGGCCCGACATCCTCAGCTCCACAAGGTGACGTGGATCGACGGCTTGAACCGGCCGACGCTGGAGCCCCGGCCGCGCAGCATCGCCTGGGTCGCGCGCGGAGTGGTGACGAAGCGGCTGAGCTCCAGGGCCTCGGGGAGGGCCTGAGGACCGGCCAGCGTCCAGATGTTCCACGAGCCCCGCGCCTGCAGCAACGGTCCCGGAAGGGCGACCAGGGTGCCGGTCGCCAGGTCGCGGGAGACCTGGAAGGAAGGCGCCAGGGCGATGCCCTGCCCGCGCTTGACCTCCTCCAGCGCAGCCGCGTGGCTCTGGAAGATCCGCTGCCGCCCCTCGGGTACCCCGATTCGGTGCAGCATGCCCGGCACCACCCCCGAGTCCTCGGTGGCCGACGGGCCCAGGAGCCAGGTCTGCTCGCGCAGCGTCGCGGCGGTCGGCTCGCCTGCGACCAACCGGTAGCCTCGGGCCGCGACCCCGATGACCTGGTAGTTCAGGAAACGGGTGATCGACAGGCCGGGATGCTTCACGGTGCCGCCACCGGGGCCGATCGCGGCGTCCAAGGCCCGGGTGACCAACAGTTGCTCGAATGCCGCGGCCCGGTGGGTGCTCAGCTCGACATCGAGGTCACGAGCCCGTTCGGCGAACAGCCCGATCAGCCCGGGGGCGGCATACTCGGCGAACATGCTCGAGGCACCCAGCCGCAGCAACCGCCGGCCCGCACCGGCCTGCCGGACCTCCATCACGGTGCGGTCCTGGAGGCCGAGCAGCTCGACGGCGCGACTGGCCAGCCGCAGGCCCCCCGGCGTGAACGCGAGCCCGGCCGCGGTCCGGGTGAAGAGCCGGTCGCCGAGCTCCTTCCTCAGCTGGCCCACGTGCAGGGAGACCGCGGCCTCGGAGACCTCCAGCTCGGCCGCGGCCGCCTTCACGGACCCTCGACGCACGACCGTGGCGAAGGCGCGCAGCTGCGTGGGTGTCATCGGCCGCCCTCAGGCCCCGCCGCGACCCCGGGGTCGGCCAGCAGGCCCTGGTACTCCTCCCAGGTGTCCACGTCCCGGGGAATGTTCGCGTCGACCAGGTGGGTCACGAGGTCCTCCCCGGCGGCGTCGACCAGCTTCCAGACCCCCTTGTCGCCGTGCAGCTCGGCCAGTCGGCCGAACAGCTGCCGCCCGAGCCAGAACGGGTGGCCCAGGCCGTCGCGGTAGCGGGTGACCGCGATCGAGGCCGCACGGGCAGTCTGAACCAGCCCGGCGACGGTGGCCGGGTCGACCAGCGGCTGGTCCCCCAGGAGCAGCACGACGCCGTCGGATTCCGCCGAGATGACCGGAAGGGCGGCGGCGATGGAGGATGAGCAGCCTTGAGTGAACTCCGGGTTGCGCACGACCTCGGCGCCGGACAGGTCGACCTCGCGAACGACGTCGTCCGCCGCCCCACCGACGGTGACGACCAGCTGGTCGAAGCCGCACCGGCGGGCCATCGCCAGGGTGGCATCGAGCAGCGTCGCCTGGCCGAACGGCAGCAGCTGCTTGGGCCGGCCGAGCCGGGTCGACCCCCCGGCGGCCAGGACGAGTCCGGTGACTCCGGCCACCTCAGTGGTCCGCAAGGAAGCGGGTGCGACACCCGGCGCAGCAGAACCAGTGGTCCTCGCCGTCGACCTGCGCGTGCGGAGTGTCTGGCCCCAGCACCACCGTCATGCCGCACACCGGGTCGATCGCGGTCTCGACCACGGGCTCGATCACGGGCTCGATCACCGGAAGGGTCGTGCTCCCCGCCGGCGCGTCGGCGCCGCGGGTCGCGGGCCGGACCTCGTCGAGCCGGTAGGCCTTCACGATCTCGGCCAGGATCGACAAGGCGATCTCGGCTGCGGTGCGCGCACCGATCCACAGCCCCACCGGTGAGTGGATCCGGGCCCGCTCGTCCTCGGTGAGGGCCATCTCGTCGAGCACCGCCGCACCACGCTTGGTGCTCGCCACCAGTCCGATGAACGGCACCCCCGCGTCGAGTGCTGCCCGGATGGCCGAGGGTTCGTCGCCCCCGTGCATCGCGACGACGGCGGCGGTCGCGCCCGACGGTTCGGCGCCTTCGCCGGCCCGTACGACGTCGTACCCGAGCCGCTCGGCCAGGTCGGCGACCGCTCGGGCGATCGGTGAGTCGCCGACGAGGTAGGTGACCGGCGCCGGGATGACGGGCTCGAGGAAGATCTCCATGGCGCCTCCGGACAGACACGGGTTGACCACGACGCAGGCACCCGGGGTCTCCGGGAAGGCCTCCGCGTCGTCGGGGAGCACCCGGAGCAGCGTGCTGACCCCGGTGGACATGGCCTCCAGAGCGGCCGCGCGGACAGCGCCGGTCGCGCAGTGCCCGCCGACGAACCCCTCGATGCGACCGTCCGCGTGGACGATCGCCGCGTCACCGGCGTGCGCCGAGGTCGGCTCCTGGGCGCGGACCACGCGCGCGTGCACGAAGGGTTCGCGGCGGCTGGTGAGCTCCGAGATTCTCTCCTGGGTGGGGGCTGAGCTCATGGTGTCCTCTGTTTCTCCGGTGCGGATTCCGATGGGGTGGCGGGTGAGTCCTGGTGCGGCGGTGAAGGGTGGCCCTGGAGGGCCTCCCAGACCCGCGAGGGTGTCAGCGGCATGTCGAGGTGGCGGACCCCCAGAGGTTGCAGGGCGTCGATGACGGCGTTCACGATGGCCGGCGGGGAGCCCACGGTGGCGGCCTCGCCGATCCCCTTGGCACCGATCGGGTGGTGCGGCGACGGCGTGACCGTGTGGCCGGTCTCCCAGGAGGGCACCTCGAGGGCGGTGGGGATCAGATAGTCCATGAGCGAGGCGTTGAGACAGTTGCCGTGCTCGTCGAAGCCGATGTACTCCATCAGGGCGATGCCGACTCCGTCGGTGAGCCCGCGATGGACCTGCCCCTCGATGATCATGTCGTTGATGCGGGTGCCGCAGTCGTCCACGGCGATGAACCGGCGCACGCGGACCACGGCCGTGCCGGGGTCGACATCGACCACGCAGAGGTAGGCGCCGAAGGGGAAGGTGAGATTCTCGGGGTTGTAGCTCAGGTGCGCCTCGAGTCCGCTCTCGATGTCGTCGGGAAGATCCACACCGTGAGCCCGCAGGGCGATCTGCTGGATGGTCACCTCGGCGCCGGCGACCCCCCGCACGCCGAACACCCCGCGGGACCACTCCAGGTCGTCGGGCGCAACCTCCAGCATGTCGGCGGCGATCAGCCGGGCCTTGTCGCGCACCTTGCGCGCCACCAGGGCGGCAGCCGCGCCTGAGACGGCGGTCGAGCGGCTGCCGTAGGTGCCCAGGCCGAACGGCGTGTTGTCCGTGTCGCCGTGCACCACGTCGATGTCTGCCGGCGGGATCCCGATCTCCTCGGCCACGATCTGCGCGAACGTCGTCTCGTGCCCTTGGCCCTGGCTCTGGACCGACAGCCGGACCACGGCCTTGCCCGTCGGGTGCACCCGCAGCTCGCATCCGTCCGCCATGCCGAGGCCCATGATGTCCATGTGCTTGCGGGGGCCCGCTCCCACCGCCTCGGTGAAGAAGGCGAGGCCGACCCCCATCAGCTCGCCGCGGGCCCGCTTCTCGACCTGCTCGGCGCGCAGGTCGTCATACCCCGCGAGGCGCAGGGCCTCGTCCAGCGCCGCCGGGTAGTTGCCCGAGTCGTAGACCCACCCGGTGGCGGTGAGATAGGGGAACTGGTCGGGAGCGATGAAGTTGCGCCGCCGGATCTCAGCGGGATCCAAACCCAGCTCGCGGGCCAGCAGGTCGACCATCCGCTCGATGAAGTAGACCGCTTCGGCGATCCGGAACGAGCAGGCGTAGGCCACCCCACCCGGCGCTTTCGTGGTGTAGACCGCCGTCATCGAGCAGTGCGCCGCCTCGACCGCGTAGCTGCCCGTGAAGACGCCGAAGAATCCGCCCGGGAACTTCGCCGGCGCCGCCACCGCGTTGAAGGCGCCGTGGTCGGCCAGGACGCGGGCTCGAACGCCGAGGATGCGGCCTTCGCTGGTCGCCGCCAGCTCCCCATGCATGTGGAAGTCACGCGCGAAGCTGGTGGAGACGAGGTTCTCGGTGCGGTCCTCCACCCAGCTGACCGGCTTGCCCGTGACCATCGCCCCGACGATGGCGCAGATGTAGCCGGGGTAGATCGGGACCTTGTTGCCGAACCCGCCGCCGATGTCGGGCGAGACCACCCGGATCTGGTGCTCCGGCAGCCCGGTGAGCAAGGCGAACAGGGTGCGGTGCGCGTGCGGCGCCTGGCTGGTCACCCAGACGGTGAGCTTGCCGGTCACCCGGTCGTACTCGGCGTTGGCACCGCACGTCTCGAGTGGCGCCGGATGCACCCGGGGGTAGACGAGGTCCTGTGCGACGACCACGTCGGACCGGGCGAAGGCCGCGTCGGTCGCCTCTGCATCGCCGGTCTCCCAGTCGAAGCAGTGGTTGTCGGCCTTGCCGTCGAGGTCGTCGCGGATGAGCGGGGCCTCCGGGTCGAGGGCCGCGAAGGGATTCACCACGGGTCGGAGCAGGTCGTACTCCACGTCGATCAGCTCGAGCGCGTCGCGGGCGGCGTACCGGTCGTCGGCGACCACGAACGCCACCTCCTGCCCCTGGAAGCGCACCTTGTCGGTCGCCAGCACGGGCTGGACGTCGTGCGCGAGGGTGGGCATCCACGCCAGGCCGCGCTCGGCCAGCTGGGCACCGGTCACCACCGCCTTGACCTTCGGATGGGCCTCGGCCGCGGTGACATCGATGTACACGATCCGTGCGTGCGCGACCGGGGAGCGCAGGATGGCCGCGTAGAGCTGCCCCGGCAGGCGCAGGTCGTCGACGAAGGCGCCCCGGCCGCGCACCAACCGCGGGTCCTCCTTGCGCAGCATCCGGCCATGTCCGAGGGGAGCGGCCTCGTGGGGACGCGACGGGGCCTGATCGAACGGGGCCTGATCGGATTGAGTCGGATCGAAGTGGGTCTGGGTCATGTCGCCGCCTGCGCGGCGTCGCGTTCGTGCGCGGCTGCCCACTGCACCGAACGCACGATGCTGGTGTAGCCCGTGCACCGGCAGATCTGCCCGGAGACCGCCTCGCGGATGGTGGCCTCGCTCGGGTCCGGGTCCCGGTCGAGCAGGGCGCGTGCGGTCATCAGCATCCCGGGCGTGCAGAAACCGCACTGGAGGCCGTGGCACTCCATGAACCCCTGCTGCACCGGGTCGAGGCGCCCGCCGCGCTCGAGGCTCTCGACCGTGCGGATCTCGTGCCCTGCCGCCATCGGTGTCAGCACCGTGCAGGACTTCACCGGCTCGCCGTCGTAGAGGACCACGCACGCACCGCAGTTGCTCGTGTCACAGCCGCCATGGGTCCCGGTCAGGCGCAACTCGTCGCGCAGGAAGTGCACGAGGAGCAGCCGCGCCTCCACGTCGCGGGTGACGACCTCGTCGTTCACGGTCAGGGTGACCAGCATCGTCGTCGCCCCTCAGCCCTGCTCGGGATCGGACGAGGCCGGCCGGCCGGGCTCCCGGTCGGCGATCCGCTCGGCGGCGCGACGCAGGGTACGACGGGTGAGCTCGGCGGCCAGGTGGCGCTTGTAGTCGGCGGTGCCCCGACCGTCGGTGGTCGGCGTACAGCTCTCCGAGGCGATCTCGCCGGCCAGCGCGAAGGCACCCTCTGACGGCAGGCGACCCCGCAGCGCCTCGGAGATCGCAGGGATACCCGTGGTGTTGGGCCCCACCGCGGCCAGCCCGACCCGTGCGTCCGCGATGGTCCCACCGTCCAGCCACAGGGCTGCGCCCACGGCGACGACCGCCCAGTCACCGGCACGCCGGTCGACCTTCGCGTAGGCGTTGCTGCCGTGCGGCCGGACCGGGATCCGCACCTCGGTCAGCAGCTCGGCCGGCCCGACCGCGGTCTCGTAGGGACCCCGGTAGAACTCCTCCATCGACACGACCCGCTCTCCCGACGCACCGCGGATGACGCAGCTTGCGTTGAGGGTGGTGCACACCGAGGAGAGGTCCTCCGACGGGTCGGCCTGGCACAGTGAGCCGCCCAGGGTCCCGCGGTTGCGCACGACGGGGTCAGCGATCACCTGCTCGGCATCGCGAAAGATCGGGAAGGCCTCGAGCAGCTCCTCGGAGTCCAGCAGCGCGCGATGGCGGGTGAGCGCTCCGATGCGGACCTCGGCGGGGCCGACCCGGATGAAGTCGAGCTCGGCCCCCAGGTCGTTGATGTCGACGAGGTACTCCAGGTGGGTCAGGCGCAGCTTCATCATCGGGATCAAGCTGTGGCCACCCGCCAGCACCCGGGCCTCGTCACCGAGCCGCTCGAGGAGCGCGATCGCGTCACGCACGCTGCTCGCGCGTTCGTACTCCAACGGGGCGGGCACCTGCACCGGGGCAACCTTTCGGACGCGGTTGATCCTCCCAGTCAAGCACCGCGTGTCAACGCCACCTCAGGGTTTGCTTAGGTGGCGGCATCGGCCACCGGGTCAGCGACGTCGCCGGACGCGGCGGGCGGCGAGCCGGCCCAGCGCTTCGGCGTCCAGGCGGGCGGCCACCCGCGGCTCCGGCGCGGACCCACCCCACGACGCGGGAAGCCACCAGGCGCCGGCCGCGCGCGAGCGCGGGTAGGCGCGCAACGTCTCGTCCAGCAGGTCCGCAAGCCGAGCGGCCAGCGCGGCGGTCACGGCGTGGGGATCGTCGTCGTGGCCGGGGTGGAGGGGCTCGCCGACCCGGACCAGGACCGGCGTGCCTCTGCGCAGCTCCCCACGGCGGTCGACGGTCAGCAGCCGATGCCCGCCGAAGGTGACGACCGGCACCAGCGGCACTCCTGCGGCGACGGCCATGGCGGCGGCGCCCGGCGCCAACGGCTTGACCAGGAAGGAGCGGGAGATCGTGGCCTCGGCGAAGACGCCCACGACCTCGCCCGCAGCCAGGAGGCGCTGCGCGCGTCGCAGCGCCCCGGCACCCTGCTCCCGGTCGACCGGGATGTGCCGCATCGCCCGCATCGCAGCGCCGACCAGGGGCGCCTCGAAGACCCCGGACTTCGCCAGGAACCGGACGAACCGGCCTCGCTCGCGGCCGACGTACCCGAGCAGCGCGAAGTCGAGGTAGCCGACGTGGTTGCCCACCAGGACCGCCCCGCCCTCCCGCGGTACCCGCTCGACTCCGCGCACGTCGAGGCGTGGCGCCAGCACCGCGAACAACCCGCGGACCGTGCCCACCGCCGCGCGGTAGGTCGCATCGTTGCTCACGGTCAGTCCGTGAGCTCGCGCACGACCGAGTCGACGACGGCGACGAGGTCGCCGTCGGTGCGGGCGACCACCTCCCGCTGTCGTTGGTAGGACGCCCCTCTGGCGACCATGTCGGCAACGCCTGCGAGATCGGCCGCGCAACCGAGCAGCTCGGCGGTAGGGGCCAGCCGCTCCAGCAGGTCGTGCAGATCCTCGGTGACCAGACGCTCGTTGCTCTCCGCGTCGAGGATCACGATCGCGTCGAGACCGTAGCGCGCCGCTCGCCACTTGTTCTCCTGAACGTGCCAGGGCGGCAGCACCGGGAGCACCTCTCCGGCGGCGGCGCGGTGGTCGAGGTCGACGACCAGGCAGTGCATCAGGGCCACGAGCGCACGCAGCTCGAAGCCGTTGGAGACCCCGTCGCAGACGCGGTTCTCCAGGGTGCCGAGGTGTGGCGCGGGCCGGACGTCCCACCGGATCTCCGACAGGTCCTCGATCACGCCGGTGACCAGCTGGTCGTGCGCGTAGCGCTCGTACTCCTCCCAGCGGCTGAACTGGAACGGCAGCCCCGCGGTCGGCAGCTGCTGGAACATCAGGGCGCGGTTGGAGGCGTAGCCCGTGTCGGTGCCCGCCCAGATCGGCGAGGACGCCGAGAGCGCCTGGAGATGCGGGTGGTAGTTCAGCATCGAGGACAGCACGGGCATCACCCGGTCGCGTGCTGGCATCCCGACATGCACGTGGACACCCCAGATCAGCATCTGCCGGCCCCACCACTGAGTGCGGTTGATGAGCTCCTCGTAGCGGTGCCCCTCACTGAGCTGCTGCTCGCTCCAGGCGGCGAACGGGTGCGCGCCCGCACCGAAGAGGTCCACCCCGCACTCGGTGGCCGCGGGGAGCACGACGTCCAACAGCCGGCTCAGGTCGTCCATCGCCTCGCCCACGGTCGTACACACTCCCGAGACCAGCTCGACGGTGTTGCGCAGCAGTTCGTGGTGCAGTCGGCGGCCGTCACTGAGCCGGGAGTCGGCCAGCGTGAACAGCTCGTCCGCCGAGTTGGCCAGGTCGCGGGTCTCGCGGTCCACGAGTGCGAACTCCCACTCCACCCCGAGCGTGGGACGGGGTGAGGCGTGGAAGTCGAGGCGCACCGTCTCAGCGTGGCAGGCCGACGGGCTTCGAGCGAGTCGTGGACCCGGTGGTGGGCATCACCCCGCCGGTGACTGGAGACCCCGCGACCGTCGGCCTAGCCTGGGAGCAGGGCGAGATGCCCTGGAGAAGGCGATCCACATGCAGATCAAGGACAGCGTTTTCGTCATCACCGGTGGGGGCAACGGGATCGGCCGCGAGGTGGTCCTCGGGCTCCTGCGGCGAGGAGCCCGCGTGGCTGCCGTCGACCTGGACGCCGACGGCCTCCAGGAGACCTCACGACTGGCCGGGTCGGCCCGCGACCGGCTCAGCACTCACACAGTCGACATCACCGACCGTGAGGCGGTCGCGGCCCTGGCCGGCGCGGTGCTGGCCGAGCACCCGCGGATCGACGGGCTCCTGAACGTCGCCGGCATCATCCAACGGTTCGTGCCCTTCGCTGAGCTGACCTACGCCGACATCGAGAAGGTCCTGGCGGTCAACCTGTGGGGCGTCATCCACATGACGAAGGCGTTCCTGCCCCATCTCATCGGCCGGCCGCAGGCCTGCATCGTCAACGTGTCGAGCATGGGCGCCTTCGTGCCGGTTCCTGGCCAGACCGTCTACGGCGCCAGCAAGGCCGCGGTCAAGCTGTTCACCGAGGGCCTCTACGCCGAGCTGCGGGAGACCCCGATCGCCGTGACCGTGGTGTTCCCCGGCGGCGTGAGCACCGACATCGCCGCGAACTCGGGGGTGTCCGTCCCAGGAGCGGCCGAGGCGGCCGCCGACCCACCGACGAGCATGACCACCCCGCGGGCCGCCGCCCGCCAGATCATCGAGGGCGGTGTCGAGAAGGGCAGCTACCGCGTGGTCATCGGCAAGGACGCCCGGATGCTCGACCTGCTGTCGCGGGCCGCGCCCAAGCGGTCCACCGACACCGTCGCCAAGCGGATGGCCTCACTGCTGGGCTGAGCGAGCACCAGCCTCGGATACTGGTGCGTACGAGTCACCAGTTGACCTGTACTCACCAGTATGCGAGTTCTCGCCGTCGGCGAGCCGTGCCACCATCGACCCATGGGCGGGTGCGGCATCGAGGACGTGGTCGCGCTGGTCGCGCAGCTGCCCGGAGCCACGCGCCTCGACCACGACCGCTACTGGCGGCTGAGCGTCCACGGACGGACCTTCGGCTACCTGTGGGAGCCGACCCGGACGGTCGGGCTCAAGCAGACGCTCGCGGAGCAGCTGGCGCTGGTGGCCGAGCGCCCTGACGTGTTCGAGGTGCAGTTCACCGCCGGTGGGTTCGGCTGGGTGGTGGTGCACCTGGAGGGCATCGAGCGCGAGGAGCTGGCCGAGCTGGCCTTCGAGGCCTGGCGGCTGACGGCGCCCGTGGCGGAGGTGGCCGCGCGCGGCGACCGGCTCCCGAGGTGACCCAGGCCGAGCGCCCGGGGTGAACCGTGCGCCGCGCCCGCGGCCGCCGACCCGTAGCGTGGGGCCGTGCACTACGTCGGCGTCGATCTCGCGTGGGGCCGGAAGCGACCCACCGGCGTGGCGGCGCTCGACGACGCCGGCCGGCTCCAGAGGGTCACGACGGTCAACACCGACGACGAGATCCTGGCCGCGCTGGCGCCGTACGCCGAGGCGTGCCTGGTCGCCTTCGACGCTCCCCTGATCGTCACCAACCCCAGCGGCAACCGGCCCGCCGAGGCTGCGCTGAATCGCGACTTCGCTCGGTTCGACGCCGGCGCCCACCCCTCCAACACCAGCAAGCCCGAGCTGGATCCGCCACGCGGCGCGGAGCTGGCGGCCCGGCTCGGCCTGGACCTGGACCCCGCGTCCACGGAGCTCAGGCGGGCGCTGGAGGTCTACCCGCACCCGGCGACGATCTCCCTCTTCCGGCTCGGCCGGACGCTGAAGTACAAGCAGAAGCCCGGGCGGTCGCTGGACACGCTGCGCTCGGAGCTGCTGCTGCTCATGCACCTGCTCGAGGGCCTGGCCACGGCCGAGTGCCCGCTGCATCTCTCCGACCACGACACCTGGCGGGCGCTGGTCGTCGCGGTCGAGGGAGCCCCCCGCAAAGCGGACCTGCGGCGAGTGGAGGATCAGGTCGACGCGGTGGTCTGCGCGTACGTCGCGCTGCTCGCCGACCGCCATCCCGAACGGGTCATCGTCTATGGCGACGCAGTGGAGGGCTACATCGTCACCCCGCGTCTGCCCGAGGGGCACCAGCCGTCCCCGCGGGCGCCGAAGCCGTTCGCCGACCCGGTCGCCCGTGCCGTCCGTGACTACGCCGCCGTGCAGCCGGAGCTGCGCTCGGCGGCCCGCGAGGCGGTGGCGCTGGTGACCGAGGTGCTCGACGACGCCGGCATCAACTACCTGACCGTGACCGGGCGGGCCAAGAGTGTGGCCTCGTTCGCAGCCAAGGTCGGACGGTTCCTGGCCGAGGCTCCGGGTGCCGACCCCCTGGTGGACATGACCGACCTGATCGGGGTCCGCGTGGTCACCTATGTGCACCGCGACGTCGATGCCGTCGCCGGGCTGCTCGCCGACGAGCTCGTGGTGCACGACGACCGTGACCTCGGTGAGGAGACCGCGAGCGAGGGGCGCTTCGGCTATGCCAGCCGGCACCTCCAGGCGCGACTCGGTCCGGGGGCGCACCCGACGTGGCCCTCGATCGGGACTCGGCAGGTGCAGGTACAGATCCGGACCGTGCTGCAGCACGCCTGGGCGGAGTTCGAGCACGACATCCGCTACAAGGGCTCGGTGCCGGAGGAGCACGCGCACGACCTGGACCGGCGCTTCACGTTGGCCGCTGGGTTGCTGGAGCTGGCCGACCGCGAGTTCTCGACGATCCGCGAGCGGCTTCAGTCCCAGATGGTCGGAGCCCGTCCCCAGGGAGGCGACGAGGACCCCCGGATCACGACGCCCGAGCTGGCGGCCTTCCTCGCGGGGCAGTACGCCGACGCGGCGTGGTCGCGCACCGACCACTACGCCTGGATCGCCGGACTCGTGCTCGAGCTCGGCATCACCTCACTCGCTGAGCTGGCCGAGGTGATCCGGCGAGTCGACACGGCCGCCCTGGCCGACAAGCTCGGCTACCGGCACCCGGCGGGCGCCGTCCGAAGGCTCGACGATGCGCTGCTCGCGACGTACCGCGAGCAGTACGTCGGCCTCAGTGGCAACGCCCACCGGGTGCCGCTGCTCACCGACCGGCTGGAGCGGATGGGGTGAGGGAGTCGACCGGGTGGTTCGAGGGGGCCGCCCGGGGGGACTCAGTGGCGCCGGCGCGTCCGCGTTGGCCCCGGACCTCGTTCAGGCCTGTGGGTCCGCGGGCTGGAAGCCGGAGCAGACCAAGCTGAGGTCGGTGATCCGGTCCGCCGAGACATCGCAGAAGCCCTCCTGCTGGATGACCGTCGGGCGGCCTTCCCGCTCGAGGCCGAAGCGGTACCAGAGGCGCTGGCGGTCTGCGAGACCCTCGACGCCGGAGCTGAGGACCTCGAAGGAGTCCGAGGTCCCGAACCAGGTGGACAGCCAGGTCGTGGCTCCCGCTGCGGTGTCGGCCTCACGCACGCCTGAGGGGACGAGAGCGCGGAACCGCACGTCCGCAGTGAGTGTCAGCGCGACCTGGTCGAAGTCGCGACGGGTCAGGGCGTCCAGGAAGGCCTTGGCGGCGTTCCCGCTCGCCCCGGCGGCGGCTTCTTGGCGCCCCCGCGTGCTCATCCCTGCTCCACCTGGTAGATCTCGTCGGCGACCATGCCGTGGGCTTCTCGGTGAACGGCGTTGGCACTGGCGGCATCGGGCGCCTCGACGAGGCAGAACACGGTGCGTGCGTGCTGGTCGTACCAATAGTTCCGGTAGCGGGCTCCAAACCTCTCCTGGACCCGGAGGTCAGCCTGGTGGGCCCCGGCCAACGCCGCGGCGTCCGCCTCGGTCGGGATGGTCCGGTGGACATCCATGAACAGCGGCATGATCCGCTCCTTCCTCTCGGTGAAGAGCCTCCTGCTCCTCGACCTCGAGGCTAGGTACGCGCCGTTCCTCGGCCGTTCCTCGGCCTTCTGAACCCTCACGACCGGGAGCGACCCGGGTCGTCGGCCGTCGCTGCCGTGCGGCACCGGTCGGCGTCGTGGCGGCGGCCGACCTCGTCGAAGGCGCCGGCAGCGCGGCGCAGCAGGTCCCGCAGCTCTGCCTCCGAGGCGCCCTCGGCGCGTCGTAGCGCAGCACCCGCCTCGAGCAGGGCGGCGCCCCAGTCGCCACCGGACCATCGCGAGGCGGTCCGCTCGGCCACGCTCAGCTGCTCGCGGGCGCCGACGATGTCACCCAGCCGCGCCAAGCCGGACACCGCGGCGACGTGCAGTGCCATCGCACAGGTCTCACATCGGGTCAGCCCGGCGCATGCCGACGTCTCGGCTGCCAGGAGCCGCGGCACGTCGTCGATGGATGCGCCCCGGATCATCCCCCCGTACACGAACGGGATGAGGTGACCGACCATCGGCGACTGCGCCGCCAGCTCGAGGGCACGAGCATGGAGTCGTTCCGCGGTCGTGGCGTCACCACTCTGGTCGGCCGCTTGGGCCAGGCGTTCGGTGGCGACGGCGGACCCGCTCGCGCGCCCGGTGCGCTCGTTCAGGGCGGCCGACTCGGCGAGCAGGGCCCGCACCTGTGCGGACGGTCCCCGCTCGAGGAGCCCGGCCTCGCCTCGCAGCAGCAGCGACAGGGCGCGTCCCTCGACTGAGCCCGCGCGATCGGCCGCCGCCAGAATCTGATCCGACAACGGCAGGGCGGCCGCGAGCCCGTCCGGTTCGTGCAGCGAGAACTCGCTCAGGCACACGTGGGCGTCGAAGATGAACGGCGCCATTTCGGGGGTCCGCTCGATCGCCTCGACCACGGCCCTGCCGAAGTGATCGCGCCAACCTCCCTGCGCGTAAGCGATCAGACCCAGGAGCTGAGCCGCTTCGACGTATTCCCGGCCCAGGCCGGCGTCGATGGCCAACGCCCTGACCTGGTCGGCGGCTTCCTCGGCCTCGGCGAGGTCAGCCCGCTCCCAGTGCACGATGCCCCAGGCCAGCAGCGCCCTCGCACGTTCGGCGGGGGTGGGGGCGTCTTCGGTGGCGGTGTCCAGCGCCCTCTTGTAGAGACCGACGCTGGTGGCGTCGGGGGTCAGCCCCAGATCCTGCAGGGCCGCTCGCAACCGCTCGAACTGTCGAATCGCGCCAGCCCGGTCCCCCGCACGGAGCCGGTCGCGGATGATGGCCCGGTGCGCGGGCTCGTGGGCCGGATCAGCGGCGATGAGGTCCTCGAACCGGCCTGCTCCGGCGAGCATCTCCAGGAAGGTGCCACGCAGCCGCTCCCGGTCGGCCGCACACCACTGCTCGTACCGATCGTCGGGAAGCAGGTCACCGGGGTACGCGGCCGCTGCCTGCTGGAAGGTTGCCTCCTGCCCGGCAGCGAAAGCGTGCTGCGCGGCCCGCTCGAACGTCTCGACATCGGTCACCACCTCCCAGCCGGGCCCGAGCTCAACAGCTCCGTCGCGGATCGCGAGGGCCTCCCCGGCTCCGAGCGCACGGCGAGCGAAGTGGGCCGCTCGACGAGTGTTCGTGGCGCCGGCCTCAGGGTCCAGGTCCGGCCACAGGGCGTCCGCCACCTGGTCGCGTGTCAGGCGATGGCGGCTCTCGAGCGCCAGCAGCTTCACCAGGTCGGCTGCGCTCCGACGGACCCACGAACCAGGCGGAACCGTCCGGCCGTCGACCTGGGCCTCGAAGCGACCCAGGAGGCGGATGGAGAGGACCCGGCGCTCCACGTCGACAATCTACGTCTTCGGCGCCCGCCGTCACAGGTCGCCGCGACCTGCCGCCCCGTCGAGCATGACCACACCGTCGGCTCGACTCCGGTCGCCATCGGCGATGTCATCCGCCGCCGGCGGCGAGTTCGAACAACCCACGGATTCCGAGACTCAGACCGCCCCGGCCGGGCGATATCGGTTGCAGGGGTGGCCTTTCGGCGCGGATACGCGATGATGTGGTCACCGACGACCCGGAGCGGGGAGAACCCACATGAGCGAGACCACCCTGACGCACGCCTCCACCTGGCCGCCCCCCGCGCCCGGCACCCGCCGGCGAGTCCCCGAGCGATCCATGCCGATCGACGGGGCGAAGGTGGAGCGCCTGCTCGCTGCCGAGTGGGAGCGCTTCACCTCGTGGTCGGGCGGGTCGGGTGCCCACAACGAGCGGGCCAGCCGGTCGCTGCCCCTCGGGGTGACCAGCTCGTTCCAGCACTGGGAGCCCTACCCGATCTCGATCGCCTCGGCCCGCGGGGCCTGGCTGACCGACGTCGACGGGAACCGCCTGCTCGACCTGTCGATGGGCTTCGGCGCGATGCTGGTGGGTCATCTCAACCCGGTGGTCGTCGAACGCGTCACCGAGGCTCTCACCGAGATCGGCACCCTGTTCGTCACGCCCTCGCCGCAGGCGACCGAGATGGCCGAGCGCTTCGGAGCCCGGTTCGGTCTGGACATGCTGCGGTTCACCAACTCCGGGACCGAGTCCCTGATGTACGCCGTCCGGGCCGCCCGTGCGTACACCCACCGCAAGGCGATCATCAAGATCGAGGGCGGCTACCACGGCGGGTACGACGCCCTCCAGGTGTCGGTGAAGCCGGAGCTGAAGGACATCGGCCCGGCCGACGCGCCGATCGGGGACGTCCCGTTCGACGTGGAGGCCGGCGTGGTCCACGTGGTCGCCTACAACGACCTCGGCCAGTTGCACCGGGTCCTGGCCGAGCACGGCCAGGAGATCGCGGCGATGGTGGTCGAGCCGGTCGTCGAGAACCTGTCCATCGTCGTCCCGGACGCGGGCTACCTCGAGGGCGTGCGAGCCGCCTGCGACGAGCACGGCGTCGTGCTGATCTTCGACGAGGTCAAGACGGGCCTCACCGCCGGGTACGCCGGAGCCGCCCAACGGCTCGGCGTCCAGCCGGACCTGATCACGCTCGCCAAGAGCATCGGCGGTGGCCTGCCGTTGGCGGCGTTCGGTGGGAAGCGCGAGGTCATGGAGGTGGTCGTCGACGGGCGGATGGCGCACTTCGGCACCTACAACGGCAACCCGTTGGTGATGGCAGCGGCACTGGCCGTGGATGAGGTCTGCACGCACGAGGCGCTCGACGCCGCCGAGGCGATCAACGTGCACGCGCTCGATGCGATCGACGAGATCATCGCGGAGCACAAGCTGCCCGCCCACACCGTCGGCCTCGGGGTCAAGGGCTGCGTCACCTGGTCGCCGACCCCCGTGCGCAACTACCGCGACTACAAGGCCACCGACTTCGGCCAGGCCGAGCTGTCGTGGCTGTGGGGGGTCAACCGCAACATTCTCACCCCGCCCGGACTCGACGAGCAGTGGCTGGTTTCGCTCGCGCACACCGACGAGGACATGTCCACGCTCGTCGAGGACTTCCGCGAGCTCGCCAGGGCGTTGCGCGCCTGACGACCCGGCCGCCGCCGATAGGTGTGCGGGGAGGGCCGAGCTGCTCGATGTAGGTAGCGCCGACGCCGTACCTGGGTAGTGGCTACCGATGAGCGACGGGGTTCACTCGGCCTACAACAGAGGGGAACGACCCGGCCGCCCTGGTCAGGTCAGCGGACGAAAGGACCGGATCGATGCCCCTCTACATGGATGTCCACTCCCTCGGTGACGGCGTGAAGATGGACGACGTCGCCCAAGCCCACCAGGCCGACCTCGCCACCCAGGACCCCCACGGCGTGAACTACCTGCGCTACTGGGTCGACGAGGCACGCGGCCAGATCTTCTGCCTGGTCGAGGCCCCCGACGCCAACGCCGCCAACACCGTGCACCGTGAGGCGCACGGCCTGGTCGCCGACGCTATCTACCAGGTGCGGGAGGGCGTCTGACCCGGGTCACTCGGCGTCGAGCCTGGCCAGCTCGGAGTCGGTGAGCCGCAGGTCGGCAGCGGCAGCGGAGTCCCTGACCGACTCGGGTCGCTTCGCGCCCGGGATCGGGATGACCACGGGCGACTGGGCCAGCTCCCAGGCGAGCGCCACCTGCTGGGCGCTCACGCCGCGCGCCTGCGCGATGTCGGCGAAGGCGGGGTGCTTCTCGGCCAGCTCCTTCGCGCCGCCGAGACCACCCAGCGGGCTCCAGGGCAGGAAGGCCAGGCCCAGCTCGGCGCAGACGTCGATCTCGGGGCGACTGCTGCGGAAGGCGGGGCTGAACTGGTTCTGCACACTGACCAGCGCGTCACCGAGCACCTGGCTGGCGGCGCGGATCTGCTCGGAGTTCGCGTTGGACAGGCCGATCATGGCGACCTTGCCGGAGTCGGCGATCTGGGCGAGCGTGCCGATCACCTCTTCGTAGGGCACCGCCGGGTCCGGTCGGTGGTGCTGCCACAGAGCGATCTGGTCGACGCCCAGCCGGCGCAGGCTGGCATCCACGGCCTCATGGAGGTGGGCGGCGGACGAGTCGGTTCCCCAGCCGCCGCCGGCGGTGCGCACGTGTCCACCCTTGGTGGCCAGCAGCACCTGCTCGCGCACCCCGAGCTCATCGAGCAACGAGGCGATCAGCAGCTCGTTCTGCCCCTGCGCGTCCGCCCCCTTCTCCTCGCCGCTGCCGTAGGCGTCCGCGGTGTCGAAGAGCGTGACGCCGGAGTCGAGCGCCGCCCGCACGGTCGCCAGTAGCTGTTCGCGGGGTTGCGTGCCGGATTGGTCGAAGGTCATCAGGCCGAGGCCGATGGCGCCGACCTCGAGGGTGCCGATGGAGTCATGACCGAGTCGTCGTGTGTGCATGACATCGAACCTACGGGTGCCACCCGGGCGCCTCGGATCGGCGCGGCAGGCCACGATCACGCCATGATGGACTGCGAGTTCGCCCGCCTGAGCATCCGACTCAGGTCACTCACCCCGTGTTGCGCAGCCCGGCAGCGATCCCGTTGATGGTCAGGAGCAGCGCACGCTGCAGGTCGCTGCCGGTCGAGACGTCCTCCGGCAGGGCCCGCACCCGCGCCAGGAGCGAGGTCTGCAGAGCGTGCAGCGGGGCCAGGTAGGCGTCTCGAAGCTCCAACGTGTGCCGGAGCACCGGCGCCGACTCCAGCAGCTGCCGCTGGCCGGTGACGGCCAGCACCTCCTCCACAGTCCGCGCATGCTCGGCGCGGATCACGTCGAAGGTCCCCGCTGCGTCACCCGGCACCAGCGTGCGGACGTATCGCCCGGCGATGTCGAGATCGGTCTTGGTCAGCGTCATCGACACGTTGGACAGGAAGGTCCGGAAGAACGGCCAGGAGCCGTACATCTCGCGGAGCGTCTCGGCCCGTCCGCTCTCACGGGCCGCGGCCAGCCCCGAGCCCACTCCGTACCACCCGGGGAGGAGGATGCGCGACTGCGTCCAGCCGAACACCCAAGGAATGGCCCGCAGATCGCTCAGGTCGCCCGCACCACCGGGCCGCTTCGCCGGTCGGGAGCCGATGTTCATCTTGCCGAGCTCCTCGACGGGAGTCGCGGCCACGAAGAAGCGCACCAGGGCCGGGTCGTGGACCAGCGCCCGGTAGGCCTCCTTGCCGGCCTCCGCGACCAGGTCCATGGTGTCGTTCCAGCCCTCCAGGACGTCCGGGGGGAGCAGGGACCTGCGGTGCAGCACCGACCCCTCGAGGGCGGCGGCCAGGGCGTTCTCCAGGTTCCAGCGACCCAGGCCCGGCAGGGTGTACTTGTCCGAGATCACCTCCCCCTGCTCGGTGATCTTGATCGGCCCGTCGAGGCTGCCGTTGGGTTGAGCCAGGATCGCCTCGCCGGTGGGGCCGCCGCCGCGCCCGACCGAGCCGCCGCGGCCGTGGAAGAGCCTCAGCACCACGCCGTGCCGCGCGGCGATGTTCCTCAGTGCCCGCTGGGCGCGATGGATCTGCCACTGCGAGGCGGCGATGCCGGCGTCCTTGGAGGAGTCGGAGTAGCCCAACATGATCTCCTGCACGCCGCCTCGCGCCGCCACGACGCGGCGATAGTCCGGGTTGCTCAGCATCGCCTCCAGCAGTGGACCGGCCCTCTCGAGCTCGGCCACCGTCTCGAACAACGGCGCAAACCCGATCCGGGCGGTCGCCGGCGCAGAGCTGGTACCCGTGTCCACGAGTCCGGCTTCGCGGGCCAGCACCACCACCGCGAACACGTCGTCGATGTCATGGGTCATCGAGACGATGTAGGTCTCGACGACGTCGGGACCGTAGCGCTCGAGCGCCTCGCTGATCGCACCGAACAGCTCCAGCGATGACGCGGCGGCCCGGGGCAGATCGAGCCCGGTGGAGCCGAGCAGCGGTCGCCGCGACGCCAGCTCCGCTGACAGCACGGCGATCCGATCGGCGCGCGTGAGCTCGGGGTACGGCGTCTCGAGCTCTTCGAGCCGGTCATAGAGGGCGGCCAGCGCCTCGTGATGCTCGCCGCTGTGCTGGCGGACGTCGAGGGTCGCGAGACCCAGACCCACGCAGGTGGCGGTGCGGATCAATCGGAGGATGCCTCCGTCGGCGGTGAGCCCGTCTCCGCCGGCGAGCATCGACTCACGCACCAGCGTGAGGTCCTCGATCAGCTCCCCCAGGCCGAGATAGTCCCGGCCGGGCTCGTGGGCCGTGCCGTGGGCCAGCCGGTCCCGGGTGCGCTGCAACCGCACCCGCACGAAGGTGAGCTTGCACCGGTAGGGCTCCTCGGCGTTGAGGCGACGAACAGACTCGTAGGTGATCGGCAGCGCCTCGGCGTCGCGGTCGAGGCTCGCGATCAGTGCGTCGCTGACCGGAACGACGCGGGTCGAGGCGCTCATCTCGACCAACAGCTCGTCCACGGCGTCCAGGAGGGCTCGCAGACCGAACTCGTGCTGAAGCGCCAGCACCTCGAGGGTGACCTGGGGCGTGACGTGGGGATTGCCGTCCCGGTCGCCGCCCGCCCAGCTTCCGAACCGCAGCGGCCGGGCTCCCGCGGGCAGCGTCACGCCGATGGCGCCGAGACTGCGGTCGAGCTCTTCGAGCAGGTCCGGCACGACCTGGCCCGCCAGAGATCGCAGGTAGTAGATCGCGGTCCTGGCCTCGTCCTTGGGCTCCGGTCGGACCACCCGCAGCTCGTCGGTCTGCCAGAGCAGATCGACCAGCTCGGCCAGCCGGCGTTCGAGATGCGGCGTTCCGGCCGGGGAGCGCAGCGGGTCGGACAGTGCCGCGACCGTGTCGGCGATCTTGCGCAAGAGCTCCAGCACCGACCGGCGGCTGGCCTCGGTCGGGTGGGCGGTGAAGACGGGGCGGTACTCCAGCCGGGCCAGCACCTCCGTCAGCAGGTCATCCTCCAGGCTGCCGTCGGCGAGCGCCGCGCCGATGCGCCGGGTGGCCGCCGCCAGCGGGCCTTCCGCCCCGCCGGCCAGCTCTCGCCACCGGTGCAGCTGCTCGGTGATGTTGACCAGCTGGAAGTACGCCGTGAACGCGCGCGCCAACCGCACCGCTGTCGCATCGTCGACCTGCGCCAGCACGTCATGGAGCTCCTCGTCCCCGTCCCCGCGCGCCAGCAGCCGGACCCGCTCCACGAGCGCCAGCAGATCCTCACCCTCATGGCGGATCAACGCCTCGCCGAGAAGCCGGCCCAGCAGTCGCACGGAGGCCCGGAGCGCGGCGTGGTGTGCGTCGGAGGACACCGCACCGGCGTACTGCGCAGCGTCCGGGAGACGCCGGTCGGCCTCGATCAGATCCTCGGCACTGCGCTCGGGACCGAGATCGAGCTGGGGCTCGGTCTCCGGGTGGCTCCGCTGCTCACTCATACCCCTAGTGTCACGGTCGGATGTGACAGCCGTGTTGCGGCGCCGAGGGATGGGCGATGCTGACCTTATGAATGACCACCCGGTGATCGAAAGCATCACCACCGCACCGATCGAGGGTGCGCCATGAACAGACCCCTGAAGATGACGTCGGCGGCGACCCTGGGGGCTGCGGTGGCGGGCAACGCGCTGATCCGCAAGGACGACCTGGCCTGGATGAACGACCTCCAGCGGCCGGCCATGCAGATCTCACTGCCGCAGTTCGCCGCGGTCGGTGCCGCCTACTACTGCATCCTCGGCACCGTCCTGCACCGCGCCCTCGACCGCCGTGACCCGACCTCGGCACAGCTGGCGCTGGTGGTGATGGCCTCGAACGAGGCCTGGAACGTCGCCTTCTTCCGACGCCGGAGCACGCTGAGCGGGTTCCTGGGCATCCTGGCCTTCACCCTTCCACTCGGTGCACTGCAGGTGTCGGTTCGCAAGGACCGGACCTCATCGGCCGTGCTGGCTGCCTACACCGGTTGGGTCATCGGGTACGACATTCCCTGGACGTACCTGCTCTGGCGGCTCAATCGGCGCTGAGCACCAGCAGCCCGGGTCCGCTTCCGACCCGTCGCCATGGGGTCGATCTCAGCGGTCGTTGACCGGCCGTCAGTGCGCCATGTCGACGAAGCGACTGTAGTGGCCCTGGAAGGCGACAGTGATGTCGCGGGTGGGGCCGTTGCGGTGCTTGGCGACGATCAGGTCGGCCTCACCCGGGCGGGTCGACTCCTTCTCGTACATGTCGTCACGGTGCAGCAGGACCACCATGTCGGCATCCTGCTCGAGCGAGCCCGACTCGCGCAGGTCGCTGAGCATCGGACGCTTGTCGGAGCGCTGCTCGGGGCCACGGTTGAGCTGGGACAAGGCGATGATCGGAACCTCCAGCTCCTTGGCCAGCAGCTTGATCTGGCGGGAGAACTCCGAGACCTCCAGCTGGCGGGACTCGACCTTCTTCCCCGACGTCATCAGCTGCATGTAGTCGATGACCACGAGCCGCAGCTCGTGGCGCTGCTTGAGCCGTCTGGCCTTGGAACGGATCTCCATCATCGTCATGTTGGGGCTGTCGTCGATGAACATCGGCGCACTCGAGATCTCGCCCATCTTGCGCGCGAGCTTGCCCCAGTCATCGTCGGTCATCTGGCCGTTGCGGATGTGGTTGAGCGGGACCTTCGCCTCGGCGGACAGCAGCCGCATGGTGATCTCCGAGCGCGTCATCTCGAGGCTGAAGAACACGCTGGTGAGGTTGTTGTGGATCGAGGCCGCGCGGCACAGATCCAGCGCCAGCGTCGACTTGCCCATCGCGGGGCGCGCCGCGACGATCACCATCTGGCCGGCGTGGAGGCCGTTGGTGAGGTCGTCGAGGTCGGCGAAGCCGGTCGGGACGCCGTACAGCCCCGCGTCACGGTTGCCGATCGCCTCGATCTCGTCGAGGACGCCGTCCATGATGTCGCTCAGCGGCGAGTAGTCCTCGGCAGTGCGTCGGTCGGTGACCTTGTAGACCTCGGCCTGGGCCTGGTCGACGACGTCGTCGACCTGGCCCTCGCCGGCGTAGGAGATCTGCACGATCTTGGTGCCCGCGTCGACGAGTCGGCGCAGGATCGCCTTCTCACGCACGATCTCGGCGTAGTAGCCCGCGTTGGCGGCGATGGGCACGTTGGCCGAGAGGGTGTGGAGATACGGCGCCCCGCCCACTCGGGCGAGCTCGCCGCGACGCTGCAGCTCCGCGGCGATCGTGACCGGGTCGGCCGGTTCACCCCGGCCGAAGAGGTCGATGATGGCGTCATGGATCAGCTCGTGGCTGGGTCGGTAGAAGTCGAGCCCGCGCAGCACCTCAGCGACGTCGGCGATGGCGTCCTTGCTCAGCATCATCGCGCCGAGCACGGACTGCTCGGCCGCCATGTCCTGTGGCGGCGTGCGGTCGCCGGGGCGCATCGGCCCCTCGCCCGGCTCATACGGCACGGGACCGTCCGCCCACGCGTCGTAGGGAGGCTCGGCGACGCCGCGAGGGTCCGGGCCTGCCGACGAATCCGTGATGCTCACGCAAGGGCCTCCTGCCGATGTCTCGGGACTGACGCTACGGCCCGGCACCGACACTGTTGCTACCTGGTTGCCCGCCCGGACGTGGGGGTTGGCGGGCGGGCACCCAGGCCCCGGATAACTGACGAACCGGCGCGAGGTGGGGGGCTCGCGAGTGGGTTCACGAGCGGACGTTACGGGCGTGTCGACCCGCGAGGGAAGAGCGTTGTCCACAGGGCCTGGGGATAACTCGGGATCCGCCGTGGACGACATGCCAGCCGCTGTGCACCGCCTGTTGACGGGCTTGTGGAGACAGCCCGCCCATTCGTGGCCGTCATGGCTCTGACCTGCGGAAACGTCCGTCCACGCCTGTGGACGGAAGAAACCCGGGGGATCGTCTCGTTCATCTTCTCGTCATCTGGACGTCGGGGTGGGTTTGTCGACATAGCGCACCCGAGCCCTCGGCTATCTACAGGAAGACCCCGGTTTCCCACAGACCACTTGGGACTAGTCATGTTGGGACCACTCATGGTCTATGGTCCTGACAATGACTAGAGAGGCGCGCGCCACCGGCCTCGGTCGCGCCCACGACCGCGAGATCGTCCGGCTGGCCGTGCCCGCCTTCTTGGCGCTGGTCGCTGAGCCGCTGTTCCTGCTCGCCGATGCCGCCATCATCGGCCACCTCGGGACCCCCCAGCTGGCCGGCCTCGGCATCGCGGCGGTGGTGTTGCAGACGGTGGTCGGACTCTGCGTCTTCCTCGCCTACGGCACCACCGCCAGCGTGGCCCGGCACCTGGGCGCGGGCGACCGCCGACGGGCGCTAGCCCAGGGCATCGACGGCCTCTGGCTCGCCGTCCTCATCGGCAGCGTGGCGACCGTCCTCGGGGTGAGCCTGACCGGGCCGCTCGTCTCCGCCTTCGGCGCCGGGGCAGCGACCACCGACTACGCGGCGAGCTATCTGCGCATCGCGTTCCTCGGCACCACCCCGCTGCTCCTCATGCTCGCAGCGACCGGCGTGCTGCGCGGCCTCCAGGACACGCGGACCCCGCTCGCGGTCGCCGTGGCCGGCAACGTGCTCAACGTCGTCCTCAACCTTGCCCTGGTCTACGGCGCCGGGCCCCTGCCGCGACTGGGCATCGCCGGTTCCGCCCTCGGCTCGGTGCTCGCCCAGGTTGCGTCGGCGGGGGCGCTCGTGGCTGTGGTGGTCCGGGCGGCGCGTCGCGAGCGCGCCTCCCTGCGTCCCGACGGCCCCGGCATCCGCACCGCCGCCCATGCTGCGGTCGCGCTGGTGATCCGGACCCTCACGCTCCGGGCGGCGCTGATCATCACGACGTACGCCGTGGTGCTGGCCGCGCGATCGGGGTCGGCCGGGCGCAGCGCCGCCGAGCTGGCCGCCCACCAGCTGGCGTTCACCCTCTGGACCTTCCTGGCCTTCGTCCTCGACGCGATCGCGATCGCCGCCCAGGCACTGACCGGGCGGTACCTGGGCGCCGGTGACGTGGTGGCCACCCGGGCGGTCACCCGGCGGATGATGGTCTGGGGGGTCGTGTGCGGCGTGGTGACCGGGATCGCACTCGCGGCGCTGAGCCCGGTGCTGGGCCACCTGTTCACCGACGATGCCACCGTGTGGTCGTTGCTGGTGCCGGTGCTGCTGGTCGCCGCGCTCGGGCAGCCCGTCGCCGGCGTGGTGTTCGTCCTCGACGGCGTGCTGATCGGGGCGGGCGACGGTACCTACCTGGCGTGGGCGGGGCTCGTGGTGCTTGCGGTCTATGCCCCCGTGGTGCTGCTGGTGGCGCGCGCCTCCGCGGGCTGGCCCGGCGACGGGCTGACCTGGGTCTGGGTCGCCTTCTCGGTGATCTTCATGGGTGCCCGGGCCGTCGTCCTCCTGCGGCGCGAGCGTGGTGACGCCTGGCTGGTGACCGGGGCCCGCTGAGGCCGCGGCGGCGGATACTGGTGCGTACGGGTCACCAGGCGACACGAACTCACCAGTACGTCGGGTCGGCCGCGGTCAGCACGCACTGGCACCATCGCCGCGGCCCGCCCCCACCAGGGGAGCGGGCCGGGCGATGGAGCAGGGGTCAGGCCGGGACGACGTTCAGCGCGACGCGCACCGAGACGTCCTCGTGCAGCTTGACCGACACCTCGTGGGCGCCGAGTGCCTTGATCGGGTTGGTGACCACGATCGTGCGCTTGTCGACGCCTTCACCGGCCACGGCCTCGAGGGCCGATGCGATCTCCGCGACGGTGACCGCGCCGAAGAGCCGGCCCGCCGCGCCGGCACGCACCGACACGTTGACGGGAGCAGCCTCGAGCTTGGCCTTGATCTCTTCCGCGTGGTCGTGACCACGCACCGCGCGCGCGGCGCGGGCGGTCTTGATCGAGTCGATGGTCTTCTGGCCGCCGCGCGTCCACCGGGTCGCGAGGCCCCGCGGGACGAGGTAGTTGCGGCCGTAGCCGTCCTTCACCTCGATCACGTCACCGGGCGAACCGAGTCCGTCGACCTCTTGGGTCAAGATGAGCTTCATGGTGGCGACTCCTCTCAACGACCGGTCGACGTGTAGGGCAGCAAGGCGACCTCGCGGGCGTTCTTGACCGCGATGGCGACGTCTCGCTGGTGCTGCACGCAGTTGCCGGTCACCCGACGCGCACGGATCTTGCCGCGGTCGGAGATGAACTTGCGCAGCAGCGCGGCGTCCTTGTAGTCGACGCCGGTCGCCTTCTCCTTGCAGAACTGGCAAACCTTCTTCTTGGGCTTGCGAATCACTGCCTTGGCCATTGTGGTGCTTCCTCTCGTGAAGCCCGGCACAGAGTGGTTACTGCGTCGGAATGGGGTGGGTGTGTTCGGTGTGGTGGTGGTCGGTACGACGCGAGCTCCGCGCCCGTCGACCACCGATGTGGGTGGTGCTGGTGGATCAGAAGGGAGGCTCGTCGGACGCGCCGACGCCCGGGGTGCTCCAGGGGTCGTTGCCGCCAGCGGGAGCGCCGCCGCCCTGACCGCCCTGCTGGGGAGCGGCCGTGGCCCAGGGGTCGTCGCCGGCCGGCTGGCCGCCGCCCTGTCCGCCCTGTCCGCCCTGACCGCCGCCGGAGTAGCCGCCGCCACCGCCCTGACGGGTGGTCTTGGTGACCTTCGCGGTGGCGTACTTCAGGCTCGGACCGACCTCGTCGACATCGATCTCGAAGACCGTGCGCTTCTCGCCCTCACGGGTTTCATACTGCCGGGACTTCAGCCGACCCTGCACGACGACCCGCATGCCGCGCTGGAGCGACTCGGCGACGTTCTCCGCCGCCTGGCGCCAAACCGAACAGGTCAGGAACAGCGCGTCGCCGTCCTTCCACTCGTTGGTCTGTCGGTCGAACGTGCGAGGCGTCGACGCGATCCGGAAGTTGGCCACGGCGGCACCCGACGGGGTGAAGCGCAGCTCCGGGTCGTCGACGAGGTTGCCGACCACCGTGATGATGGTTTCGCCTGCCATGTCTTGGGTCTCCTGCTCGTCGAGGTCGGGGCGTCGGGTTTGTCGGTTCGCTCACATCGTGTCCGAGCCCGCCGACATCCGGAAGGGCTCTTCCACAGGGTGGGTCAGTGAGCGGCGGGACGCATCACCTTGGTGCGCAGCACGGACTCGTTGAGGGTGAGCTGGCGGTCGAACTCCTTGACCGTGGCCGGCTCGGCCTGCAACTGGACGACGGCGTAGATGCCCTCGGCGTTCTTCAGGATCTCGTAGGCCATCCGGCGGCGACCCCACACGTCGACACTGTCGACGCTCCCGCCGTCCTTGCGGATGACGTTGAGGTACTTGTCGAGGGACGGTTCGATGGTCCGCTCGTCGAGGCTCGGGTCGAGGATGACCATCACTTCGTAGGCACGCACAGCGGTCCCCACCTCCTCTGGACTCAGGCGACCACGGTCTTTCCGTGGCAGGAGGGCTGGTGCGATCCCGGGGCCGACGCCGATGGCGGACGACGCCCGGTGCTCTCCCGACGCTCCCCGAGGACGGGTCACGACGCGAGAACAACTCAGGCTAACAGCGCTCATGCACAGGCTCACAATTCGGGCTGGCCCCGCGACCCGCGCGGCGGGAGGATCCGCCGCATGGCTCCCCATCGACCGGATCGCCCGCGCCGCGTCGTCGCCGGCCGGGTTCAGCTGGTCCGCCGACTCGCCGTCGGCGGCAGCGGCGCGGTGTGGGCGGCCTGGGATCGCGGGTCGCGGCGGTACGCCGCCGCCAAGGTGCTCGACCATGGTCACGGTGATGCCCTCGCACGCTTCGTCCAGGAGCAGGGGTTGCGGATCCGCCACCCGCACGTCGTGGCGCCGTACGGCTGGGCGGGGGACGACGACCGGGTCGTCCTGCTCATGGACCTGGTGCGCGGCGGGTCGGCCGCGGACCTGCTGCGGCGGCACGGTCCCCTGCCGGCCGACTACGTCGCGGTGCTGCTGGACCAGCTCCTGCAGGCGCTCGCGGCGGTGCACCGCTCCGGTGTGGTCCATCGCGACGTCAAGCCGGCCAACCTGTTGCTCGAGCCGACCGGGACCGACCGTCCGTGGCTCCGGCTCGCCGACTTCGGCGTCGCCACCCATCTGCGCCGCGCGGACCTGGTCCGTGCGGGGGCCGTCGTCGGCACGGACGGCTACCTGGCGCCGGAGGCGGTGGCGGGGGAGGCGGCCGCGCCGCGCCTGGACCTGTACGCCGCCGGGGTGACCGCGGCTCGCCTGCTCACGGGGCGCGGTGGTGTCGACCCGGAGACCGCCGGTCGGCTGGGGCCGTTGCTCTCACGGCTGACCGCCGACGACCCCGCGCAGCGCCCGGCCGGTGCGGTGCCGGCCCTCGCTGAGCTCCGCAGCGTAGGGGTCCCGTCACGGCCGACCTGGCGCGCGGCCGACATCCCCCCAGAGGTCGGTGACCGGGTGGGCCGGCTGAGCCGGTGGGGTTGGGCCGGCAGGGGTGGGTAGCGTGGGCGCGGTGAACGACCAGCTGCGCATCGGTGCCCACGTGGAGCAGGACGACCCCGTGGCGGAGGCGGCGGCGCGGCAGGCGCCGCTCGTGCAGTTCTTCCTCGGCGACCCGCAGGGCTACCGGGGCCCGGAGATCCGCTACGCCGGCGGCGCGGCGGGGCTGCGGGCCGACGCCGAGCAGGCGGGGGTCGACCTGTACGTCCACGCGCCGTACATCGTGAACGTCGCGACCACCAACAACCGGATCAGGATCCCCTCGCGCAAGCTGCTCCAGAAGCACATCGACGCCGCGGCCGAGATCGGCGCGCGGGGACTGATCGTTCACGGCGGGCATGTGAACAGGGACGACGATCCCGCCGTCGGCTACGACAACTGGCGCAAGGCCGTCGAGGCGACCGACCTGAAGGTGCCGCTGCTCATCGAGAACACCGCGGGCGGCGACCACGCCATGGCGCGCCGCCTCGAGCGGATCGCCGGGGTGTGGGACGCGATCTCGTCGGCCGCCGGGGCGGAGCACGTGGGGTTCTGCCTGGACACCTGCCATGCCCACGCCGGGGGCAACGCGCTGGAGACTGTGGTCGACGACGTGCTCGCGATCACCGGGCGCATCGACCTCGTGCACTGCAACGACAGCCGTGACTCCTTCGACTCCGGCGCCGACCGGCATGCCTCGCTCGGGGCGGGGAAGATCGATCCCGCGCTGTTGGCGGCCGTGGTGCGCGATGCCGGCGCGCCCGTCGTGTGCGAGACCCCTGGCGGCGCCGAGGAGCACCTCGCCGACTTCGCCTGGCTGCGCGAGCACTGCTGAGGCGCCGGGCCGTCGCATACTGGTGAGTACAGGTCACCTGGTGACTCGTACGCACCAGTATCCGCGAATCGCCCGCGTCACCAGTCGTCCTTGACCGTGCAGCCCGGCCCACACGTCGTCGGGGCGCCCGCCCAGCCCAGGCGGCGCATGACCGAGGCCAGGCGGCCCGCAGTGCGACACGACCGGTCGAAGACCTGACCCCACCCGAGCCGCAGGGTGAACCGGTCCTCCACGGCAGCGTCGAGATCGCGGTCCAGGTCGCGGTCTCGCGCCCCCGCGGAGTCGTGAAAGACCCGGCCATCGAGCTCGACCAGCAACCGTCCCCCGAGGAGCTCGACATCTCGATAGACCCGCGCTCCCGGCCGCCCGCCGGGTGCCTGGCGTCGGCCGAGGGGCAGGCCGTGGGCTCGGGCGACCCGCGCGGCGTACCCGACCTCGAGGGTGGAGCACGCGCCGGTGGCCAGATCACCCAGGACGGCGCGGAGCCAGGGGCGCCGGCGGATCCGGCGCCGGCGGCCCAGGTTCGCGAGCAGGCGCGCGGGCGTGGTCAGCCGCGCCTGCACGACGTCGGCCAGGATGCCCACCACCTGGAGGTCCGTGTCGGCGCGTGCGGCCGCGTCGAGCGCGGCGACGTCGGTGCGCAGGCGTGGCGGGCGGGCATTCCACAGGACCGACCCGGGAAAGTGGACCGGACGAACGAGCCGGTAGCCCCGCGGTGGCCGGGTGTGGCGGTCCATCGGCACCGCGAGGGTGAGGGGGGCGGAGTCGTCGGACCCGCTGTAGCCAGGACCCGCGGCCGCGCGCAGCGCCGACTCCCCTGCGAGCGCGGCGGGCCAGAGATACAGGCACCCGACCCACGCCCGTTGGGTCCACGTGGGTGCGCCGGTGTGGTCGAGGAAGACGCCGGGCAGCACCCGGGTCAGGTCGCGACGCCGGATCATGCGCCTCAGTGACGCCGGGCTCACCCCGAGGTCGAGCAGCTGTCGCCGGGAGACCACCCCCGACTGATGGGCCAGCAGGTGCACCACGTCGTCGTCCATGCAGGGACGCTGCCCGCTGTCGTCGACGGCCAACCCATGCGCGGTCGGGCCTGTGGAGAAGCCGGATACTGGTGCGTACAGGCCACCAGGTGGCTCGTACTCACCAGTATGCGACGGCCCCGCCCTTAGCGGGTCACAACAAGGCGGAGGCGACGTACGTCGGCGGGTGCCTCGAGCTCGTCACGGGTGAGCTCGAGCCGGATCGGCTCCGGTCGACCGGAGCCCTGGAAGACCAGGAAGCGCAGCGCCCAGGTGCTCTCCCCGGGGCTGGCCTGTAGAGCGACCTCGTCGGGTCCGGCCAGCGGCAGCAGGTGCCCGGGTGCCTCGGCGATCCGCCATCGGTTGCGGCTCATGCCGCGCCGGAACCGCAGCTCCAGCTTGGCGCCCGCGGGCACCCGAACGGTCTTGCCGGACGGCGGATCGTTGACGACGTGGAGCATGAGATCTCCTGGTGACGCGGCGGGTGCTGACATCCCACAGGAGTTCCCCTCATGGCCCCTGATACCTCAGCAGAAGCACACGAACGGTGCCGGCGGATCGGCCTCCCCACGCTCCGGCAGCGCTGCCGCCAGCGCCGCAGCGGGGTCGAGCCCCCGTCCCAGGCCCCGGTGCACCGCCACCAGGACGTCGTGCGCGGTCTCGTCGTTGACTGCCGCCGCGGATGCGATGACGCTGCGGGCACCGGCATGCAGCCACGCCGTGGTCATCCCGATCAGCTCCTCGCCGTAGCGCACCTGGGAGCGGCCCACCTCGCAGGCCGACAGCAGCACGACGTCGGGGACCTCGGCCAGCTGGTCGATGTCGTAGCCGAACCACGGCCCGTCCACCAGCTCGACGCCCGAGAACAACGGGTTCTCCGCGGAGTGGCGCCCATGCGCCGACAGGTGGAGTACGTCGACGCGCGCGGCGAGGTCTGACACGGCCTGCGCCGTGGCGGCGCCGCCGGTCAGGATCGCGGGTCGGTCCCAGGTCTCGGCAGCCGCGACCACCTCGGCCTCGGCACGCCCGACCCGCGGCCCGGCGATGAAGCCGGCGGAGGCGACCCGCAACGGGGTGGCCTGGCGGGCCAGCCACGAGGTGGCGGACTGGGTCACGGTGACCGCTCGCCCGTGCCACCCGGGCAGCAGGCCCCAGGGAACTCCGGCGAGCAGGCCGGAGGGGGTCAGCACCGCGCGACGGTCTCCGAGATCCTCCGCGATCGGCTCGACGAGCAGCGCGGCCAGCCGCTCGAGCCGACCGGTGAGCTCGCGGCGTACCGGCGCGGCGAAGGCGGCGGGCAGATCCGAACCCGCCATGTCGAGGTCCGGGTGCAGGCCACCTAGGAGGGTCTCGAGCGGCTCGAGCGGGCCGAGGTCGCGGGCGGTCGTGGCGGCGTCGGTCACCACGAGGGCCACCACCCGCCCCGCCGCAGCGACATAGGCCACCAGGGCCGACCTCTCGCCCAGACCATCACGAAGCTCCGAGAGTGAGCAGGGCTCGGTGACCTGCCCCGAGCCGCCGCCGTACCAGGCGTGCTGGCGGATGGTCGCCTGGAGCTCGGCCATCCGACGACCTTCCTTCGAGCGAGGGTCGGGCTGCTGGGCCTGAAGCCACCGCAGCTCGGCCAGCTCCGCACCGACGGCCTCATCCGAAGGCGGCCGGACCGGGACCACCCGGCTGACCAGCGTCCGGGCCCGCTCCGACCACTCGAAGAGAAGCTCTAGACCCCCGTCCGCGACCGCCATCCGCAGCCCGTCGAGCGCGAGCTGGCGTCCGTGGCCGACCACCCCGGACTGCAGGTCCAGGCTGCCGAACGATGCCTGCCACCCATGGAGCTCGGTGAGCCCGGCTCGGATGTGGCGCAAGGACTCCGAGGTACGGCGCCGCGCCCGCGCCAGGTCCGCGCGGACCTCGTGGGCCATCAACCGCGTGACGATGGGTGCGCCATCGCCGAGCCGAATCCGGCGCAACCGGGCGCCGGCCTCCGCGAGCTCGCCGCGTCGCACCAGGACTCGTGCCGCGTGGAGCTGGATCTGGGGCAGCTCGACGTGGAGCCGCGCCTTGGCCAGCCGCGGCAGCAGGGCGTCGGCCTCCTCGATCAGACCGCGCCCACGCCCGCCCCCCGCCACCGCGGCCATCAGCGCCACCGCCGAGGCACGCAGCGCCCACGCCTGCGCGTCGCGGGCCCGGAACCGGCGCGCCGCCTGGCGCGCGACGGTCCGGGCCGTGCCCGGAGCCACCTGGAGCAGCGTCCGGGCGCGCACCAGCTCGGCCTCTGCCTGGTACTGGCGTAGCCCCCTGAGGCCATAGGCCGTCGCCACGCCGGCGAGCGTCTTTTCCCCCTCACTCACCAGCCCGGCGGCGATCAGCACCTCCGCGCGGTCCTGGTCTCCCACGGCTCGCGAGACCTCCGACAGCGGCCCGAGCACCGTGGCCGCCTCCTCCATGACCCGCAGCGCGGACACCAGCTCTCCGGACAGGAAGAGGGCGTAGCCGAGGTTGTGAGCCGCCTTGGCGTCCAGGAACGGGAGTCCGGCGCGCGAGAGGTGACCGCGGGCGCGCTCGAAGTCCTCGCGTGCGGGGCCGATGTCTCCGCGTTGGAGGTGCACGCCACCACGGTTGAGCAGGAGGCGGCCCACGAGCTCGTCGTCGTCCTCGACCAACGGCACCGCGTACGCGAAGTCCCGCAGTGCGGCCTGGGTGTCCCCGCGCCTCATGAAGAGCAGACCCCGCTGTGAGGTCAGCACTCCCCGCGTGACCGGGTCGGCCCCGCGGCGCCGCAATGCCCGCTCGCACAGGGCCATCGCCTCGACGGGGTCGCCGAGCTCGGCCTGCACGTAGGCGAGCGTGCCCTCGATCCTGGCCTGCAGATCCCCACCGCCGGCGCGCTCGACGGCCAGCAACAACCACCGTCGCGCCGCCGGGTAGCGACCAGCGTTGCTACAGGCCAGGCCCCGTTGATGGAGCTCCGCGGCGGTCAGCACACCCCCATGATGGCGCCTCCCGGTCTAGGCCCCCAACCACTTCCACATCTGCCAGTACCGGCTCCTGCCCCGGGGAGGTTTCGGCACCGTCTCCACGTCGACCAGGGGGCGGGTGACCTTCCAGGCCCGGTCCCGCGCCGCCTTCGCCGCGGCCTCCGGCTTCTTGGCGTAGGGATCCGGCCAAGGGATCTTGTTGTCCAACAGCGCCTGGGCGACCCGGCCCGCGAACAGTGGGGCCGCGAACGACGTCCCGCTCCACACCGCGAACCCACCGCGGAAGTCGTCGGGGTCGATCGCCGAGCGTTGTCGCTGATAGGCCTCCACCGCAGCAATGGCCTGCAGGCCCCCGTCCCAGGCCGGGATCGTGCTCATCACGGCGGCGCCTGCCTCGTAGTGGCGGACCCAGGGCCCGGTGTTCGAGAACAGCGCATCGGTGTGCTGGCTCGGGTTGAGTGCCCCGACGGACACGATCGGCGCCGCCGCGTCGGGTTCCGGCGCGAAGCCGCCCTTGCCGTCCGCCCAGGGGGTGAACGCCGCCGGGAACATCGGCCGCGCGGTCGCGTCGTTGCCCGCCGAGCAGGTGATGGTGGTCCCGGCTTCGGTGATCAGGCGCAGGATGCCGTACATCGTGGAGTCGAACTGAAGATCCTCCGGTGTCTCGTGGTAGTAGCCCATCGAGAGGTTCAGGACGTCGATCGGTGGTTCCTTCTTGTTCGTGGGGTCGCCGAGGTGGCGCCAGACCAGCTCGGCGATCCGGCGCAACGCCTCCACGAGGGCGGACTCCACGATCGGCCCCTCGGAGCCGACCACCCGCCAGGCGACGATGTCGGCGTCGGGGCACGCCT
Source organism: uncultured Actinomycetota bacterium (assembly GCA_963812265.1). Classification (GTDB taxonomy): domain Bacteria; phylum Actinomycetota; class Actinomycetes; order Propionibacteriales; family Nocardioidaceae; genus Nocardioides. Next base: position 675,935 of record CAWEUL010000001.1, on the reverse strand, counting down.
GACGGATCAGCCCACAGATGAAGGTCCCATGACCCGCCAACGGGTCGATGCCGCCGTCGAGGGCGCCGGTCTGGTCGGGGAACCGCTCCGGATCCGAGGCCTCGTCGGTGTAGCCGATCGGCTTGGTGCCGCAGCGGACGTCACGCCGAACAATGTCGTCGAGCCAGTCGTGCTCACCGCACCCGGTGTCGAGGACCGCCACCACCGGTCGGCGACCGACCACGTCGCGGTCGCGCTGCCGCGTCAGCCCGGGACCGACGTACGCGATGGGCTGGCGGCCACCGAAGCCGGGCAGACCGTAGGTCGCCACCGCGCCGGTGCCTGCCGGGTTCGAGTCGTGGTACGGGTTGGAGTCGTGGTAGGGATTCGAGTCGTGGTACGGGTTCGGATCGACACCACGTAGGAACAGCAGGTGGTCGAGGCCCACGCCGTCCATGGCCTCGATGCCGTGCTTGATCCGCGCGTTCTGCAGCAGGACCCACCCATCAGGTGCGAGCGGGGCTTCCCTGCTGATGTCCGGGGGCCCGGACTGGACACCGATCTCGAACCGTACGACGTCCAGGGCCTCCAGCCGCCGCATGATCTCATCCGGGATCAGGTTCCGGCTCTGCTTGGGACGCCGCCCCTTCTGCTCGGGGTCCTCGTCCTGGAGGTGCTGCTCGATCAGCTCCCATCCGAGTCCCTGGGCGATCGCCACCAGCCGCTCGATCTGCACCTCCCAGTCGCCGCGCTTGGACACCAGGATCCGAGGACCGATGTACACCGTCGGGAAGGGGCGAACCCCGTTGACCGCCAGCGCCGTCGCGGGGTCGAGCACCCGGCCCTGGATGTTCTCCAGGTACCGCCGCGAGGGTGGGTTCGGATCGCGCCACAGGCTGTAGTCGACCCGGCGAACGGGCCCCTTTCCGGCCTGGTTGTCCTGAGACGAGGACGGATACTGCTCGGACCCTTGCATGGCAACTCCTGGGGTTGGGGTCAGATCTCGAACGCGGGAGTACCGAACGCCTTGTCGTCATCGTCTCGCGGCGAGAGCCACAGGCGGTAGAGCCCGGGAGGGAGCTCGGGGAACTCGAAACGTCCCTGATCGTCCACATCGACCTCCCAGCTGCGCTCCTCGGCACCGCCGACCTGGTCCTGGTCGATCTTGGTGGCGCGCACCGTGACCGGTGCGGGCGGGACGATCCACCCGTCCAGCCGGGTCAGCCCTGCCTCGCTTGCCCCGCCGCCGGCTCGCACGAGCAGGTCGAGATCGGGGCTGGCGAAGCGCAGCGTGTACGCCGTCGCTGTACTGCGGGTGCCCGCGAGCTCGGTGGAGCGCTCGATCAGCAGCATCAGCTCGTAGTCGAGGTCGGTGTCGGCCAGGGCGACCTCGGCACCGGCCAGCGCCCGCATCCGGTCGACGAGACCGTCGGGGACCGGGTCCCGCTGGCGCCACATGACTTCCAGGTCGTCGAGCATCTTGTCGCGGGTCATCGGGGTCCCCCTCGTTCGTGGCCGGCAGTTCCTTCGAACGCACCGGCCTCCAGTGCCACCCGCAGCTTGCCCAGGCAACGGCTGCGGGTGGGGCCGATGCTTCCAACGGGCATGTCCATCGTGGCCGCGACCTGGCTGTAGTCGGGTCGGTGCTCGAAGGCGACGATCCGCAACAGCCGTTGGCACCGCTCGGAGAGGGTGCGCACGGCAAGCCAGAGGCGATCCTGCTCGTCGTGCTCGACGGCGGCAGCCTCGGCGGAGCGCTGGTGCGGCATCCGGGTCTCGAAGTCGCGCTCCTCGACCGGGATGTCTCGGCCGGACTTCTGAGCCACCCGCCAGGCCTCGCGGCGTGCGGTGGTGGTGAGCCACCCACCGACGGCGACGGCGTCGTTGATCGACGAGCGGCGGCGTACCAGCGCCAGCCACGTGGTCTGGATGACGTCCTCGGCGGACTCCGAGGGAAGCCGGTACGCACGCACCACGTGCCAGAGGACGGGCGTCATCACCTTCACGAGGTCGTCGAGTGCGCCGGCGTCGCCGTCCTGCCAGCGCACGAACGCGTCTGAGGCCGTCCCCCAGACGTCGGCGGGACGGTCCTCGGAGGACTCAGCACCCATGCGGGCGCCCATCGGGGTCGATTCGCACTGTGCTCTCACACCTGCCCATCTGGTCGTCACACCAAGACAAGAGCACCCCAGCCGCTCCCTGATACAGCCCCCGTACCCCCACTGTGCCGAGGATTTGACTCAATGGCGACAACTTTCTGGGGCGCGCCGGTATCTGGCGGCCCGAAGACGCCTCCACCATCACTGAGAGCCATGGGGATCCGCACCACGCGGAGCGGTCTCACACGAGGGGCGCGACCGGCGCGGGGGATCGGTCGTGCCCCTCCTCACGTCCGTCTCGCGATGCCGTGGCCGCGGTCCCGACGACCGGGCCGGGTAGCCTCGGCTTCCGTGACCGAGCCGCCCGCCCGAACGCCGATCCGGGTCATCCCGATCTCGGCCGAGGAGCACCTGGCCTTCCTCGACGCCCGGTGGCGTGAGCGCCGGCAGTCAGCGAGCTTCCTGCAGACTCCGGCCTGGGCGCAGGTGAAGGCGGAGTGGCGCAGCGAGTGCCTTGGGTTCACCGCGGCGGGCGTGCTCGTGGGCGTCGGGCTCGTGCTCTACCGCCAGGTGCCGAGACTCAAGCGCTACCTGGCCTACCTCCCCGAGGGGCCGGTGCTCGACTGGGCCGAGGACGACCTCTCCACGTACCTGCGGCCGCTGGCCGAGTACCTCGCCGGCGAGGGCGCCTTCGGGATCCGCATGGGCCCGCCCGTGGTCACCCGACGCTGGAGTGCCGCGCAGGTCAAGGACGGTATCGCCGCCGCGGACGTCCGCCGCCTCGGCGAGCTGGCGCCGACCCACCGTGACCCTGTGGGAGCGCGGGTGCTCTCGCAGCTGCGCGAGCTCGGCTGGCGACCCCAGACGGCCGCTGGTGGCTTCTCCGCCGGTCAGCCGCAGCACAACTTCTGGATCCCGCTGGTCTCGGACGGGAAGCCCAGGAGCGAGGCCGACATCCTCGCCGGGATGAACCAGCAGTGGCGCCGCAACATCAAGAAGGCCGCGAAGTCGGGTGTGGCGGTGCGCCTGGGCGCCCGGAGTGACCTGCCGGCGTTCCACGAGCTCTACGCGCACACGGCGGAGCGCGACGACTTCACACCGCGTCCCCTGTCCTACTTCGAGGTGATGTACGACGCCCTGTCGGCGGAGGATCCCGAACGGATCGGCCTGTATCTGGCCCACCACGAAGACGACCTGGTGGCCGCGACCATCGGCATCCGGGTCGGCGGGCATGCGTGGTACTCCTACGGCGCCTCGTCCACGGAGAAGCGCGAGGTGCGCGGCTCCAACGCCGTGCAGTGGGCGATGATCCAGCAGGCGATGGCCGCCGGCGCCCACGTCTACGACCTGCGGGGTATCACCGAGACCCTCGAAGCCGATGACCCCCACGTCGGCCTGATCCAGTTCAAGGTCGGGACCGGCGGCGAGGCCGTGGAGTACGTCGGCGAGTGGGACCTGCCGCTCTCCCGCCTGCTCTACGCCGGCTTCGACCTGTACATGCGGCGGCGTTCGTGAGCGCCGAGACGCCCGGGAGGGCGCGATGAGCCTGACCCTCACGGTCGACGGCGACCGCTGGCGCCGTCACCTGGTCGAGGTCGCCACCGCCCAGGGGCCGCTGGTCCCGGTGGCCAAGGGCAACGGCTACGGCCTGACGAACGGCCGCCTGGCCCGCAAGGCCCAGTGGCTGCGCGACCAACACGGTCTGCCCGTCGACACCCTCGCCGTGGGGACCTACGAGGAGCTGCCGCAGGTAGCGCAGCGCTTCGACGGCTCGCTGCTCGTCCTCACCCCGTGGCGGCCGTGGGGCGCTGCGCTGCGTCTCGACCCCGCCCTCGCGGACCGTGTCGTCCACACCGTGAGCCGACCCGAGGACCTCTCGGACCTGCTCGACCGCCGGCCCGGAGCGCGCTTCGTCGTCGAGCAGCTGACCTCGATGCGGCGCCACGGGATGACGCCCCGCGAGCTCCGGGCGGCCGCCGTGGACCTGGCGGCGCGCCGCGGAGCGCGGCTCGAGGGCATGGCGCTCCATCTCCCGCTGGCTCGTGGCTCCCAGCTGCCCGAGCTGGAGCGGCTGCTCAACGACCTCGTCGCCTCCGAGCTCGACACCACGTCTGTCTGGGTGAGCCACGTGCCGCTCCCCGACCTGGCCGAGCTGCGCACGTCGTACGCCGACCTGACCTTCCGGCCGCGGGTCGGCACCGCGCTGTGGCTCGGCGACCGCGGTGCCTTGCGGGTCACCTCACGGGTGCTCGACGTCCATCCCCTCGGCCGGGGGGAGCCCTACGGCTACCGCGGCCGGACGGTGACCCGCGGTGGTCACCTGGTGGTAGCCAGCGGCGGGACGGCCCATGGCCTGGGGCTGGAGGCGCCGACCGGCGCCACCTCCCTGCGTGCCCGGGCATCAGCGCTGGCCAAGGGTGGGCTCGACGCCGCGGGGCTGGTGCGCTCGCCGTTCATCATCGGCGGCTCCCACGCCCGCTTCGCCGAGCCGCCGCACATGCAGGCCTCGATGCTGTTCCTGCCGGCCGGATCCACCGTGCCGGGCATCGGCGACGAGCTCGAGGTCCGGGTGCGCTACACCACCACGACCTTCGATGCGATCGTGCTGGCCTGAGCCTGCCTGGCCCGAGGGTGCTCAGCCGAGCAGACGCATCCCGACCTCGCGGGCCGCTCGGGGGTCGAAGGTGACCACCTCGTCGCAGCCCCACAGGTCGGCGGTGTCCTTGATCAGCGCGTCGGCGAAGTCACCGCCGCCGCGCGCGACCTCCACGGCGCGCAAGGCGGTCTCGGCGTCCTCGAACTCCAGCTCGTCGGAGCCGAGCAGCGCCTCCATCACGTCGAGGATCCGCCCATGCTCGAAGTCGTACGCCGCGCGCAGCGTCCAGGCCAGCTCGGCCAGGGTCACCAGCGCCACGAAGCCCGGCTTCTCCCGGGTCAAGGTGTTGAACCAGGCATTGGCCAGCTCGGCCTGACGAGGGTCGTCCTGCACGATGAAACGGACCAGGACGTTGGTGTCGATACCGATCACGGGGATCGCTCCCCCTTCGCGAGGTGTTCCAGCACGGCCGCGTCGAGGTCGTCCAGCGACCGGGGAGGGCCGTCGTAGGGCAGGACGCCGCGCAGCGAGGAGACCCGGCGCGAGCGCGCCTGGAAGAGGATCCGGCCGCGCTCGAGGGGGACGAAGCGCACTCTCATCCCCGGGCGCAGCCCTAGGCGTTCGCGCACCTCGGCAGGGACGACCACCTGGCCGTCCTCGCCCAGCATGGCGCTCGGCATCGCTTCTCCTTCTCGCTCAGGTCGTGGGGTGGTTCTCGATCGGGCTCGGATGCCCGGCTCGACCCGCCCGGCCTCCGAGCAGGGTAGAGCCACCGGGGCCGCCTTCGTCCAGGTTCGGCCGGGATTGGGGGTCATCGGGGCCGTTCCCCGGGCCCTCGAGATCCTGCTCAACGGCGGCTCGGGCCGGGTCCCTCCCCGGCCGCAGCACGTCGCGCACCACCATGGCCACGAGATAGAGCTCGGCGGCCATCCGCACCCCGATCGCGATCCAGTAGAAGCCGGGGGCTTCGCCGCCCGGGGGCTTGAGGTAGTCCCCGAGGTACCACCACACCGACGCGAAGTAGAAGACCTCCCCGGCCTGCCAGATCAGCAGGTCCCGCCACCGAGGGCGAGCCAGCACCGCCAGCGGGAGCAGCCAGAGGACGTACTGCGGGGAGTAGACCTTGTTGACCAGGAGGAAGCCGGCCAGGATCAGGAAGCCGAGCTGCGCGAGTCGCGGGGTCCGCGGGGCACCGAGCCCCAGCACCAACACGGCCAGGCACCACGCCCCGAAGAAGGCCCACGACGACAGGTTGATCGTGTGCGGGTCGATCGTGAGGCTCCCCGCCTGCGCCGCCACCAGCCACGGCGAGCCGAGATCGGCACCGCGGTCGGAGTTGAACGACCAGAAAACCGCCCACTGGTCACGTCCGGTGAGGTACGCCGGAGCGTTCGCGACCACCCAGGCCACCGCCGCCGCCCCGGTGGTCATACCGAGCTCACGCCAGCGCCGCTCGCGAAGACAGATCACCAGCACCCCGCCCAGCAGGAAGAGCGGGTACAGCTTGGTCGCCGTACCGAGGCCGATCATCACCCCCGCGAGCGCCGGCCGGTCGCGGGCCCAGGCCCAGAGCGCGCCGGCCACCAGGGCGACCGCGAGCAGGTCCCAGTTGACCAGTCCGGACAGGGCGAGGGCAGGGGACAACGCGAACGCCGCGGCGTCCCACGGGCGCCCGGGGCTGGCACCGGCCAGGAACCACGCCGCCAGCAAGGTCACCAGACCCAGCCCCACGGCGTTCACGACGACGAAGAGCTTCATCTCCTCGACCACCTCGGGTAGACCGCCCACCGTGTCGACGGGCTGCCCGTAGCGGGGCGTGAGATCCGGGGCACCCGAGAGCAGATGGGTGACCCACGCCGAGCCCCAGGCCCAGTAGGAGATGCCGACGGGATACTCCATGACCTCATAGCGCGCCCGGACCTGCTCGTCGTCGCTGTAGGGCCAGTTGAGCTCGGCGAACCCACGCCCGGTATAGAGGTAGGGCAGGTCGGAGTAGCACATGTGCGAGTAGCGCAGCTGGCCGTCCTGCCACGAGGTGTCGTAGCAGGGCGCCTTCTGCACCATCCCCAGAGCGAAGGTGAGCGCGGTCAGCGCGAGAATCACCCGGACCGGGGTCCACCACGGGTGGTTTCCGGCGCGCGTGCCTATCGGGCCGCCGACGCTCTCGCTCAGCGCGGCGACGACGGGGTCGTCGAGCGTGGGATGGACCCGCGCCCGCTCAGCCACCGGAGCGACGCCCCTGACCACCGCCGCCACCGACACCGGCGCCACCGGCACCACCGCCGGCGCCCGGGCTAGCCGTGCCGGTCCCGGTGGGCGAGCCCGTGGGAGACCCGGTAGGAGCCGAGCTCGTCGGGTCCGTCGGCGCCGTGCTGGTCGGGGCTGTCGGGCTGTCGGTCGGCGTGGCCGTGGTCGGCTCCACCGACGGCGGGGTCGACTTCGGCGGCTGCCTGGTCTTGGTGGGCGGCGGCACGTAGGGGTCGTGTCCGCTGGTGGGGGCCTCCCCATCGACATAGACCGGCTCCGGGAACTGCTTGATCGGCAGCCCCTCCATGTCCATCGTCATGACCGCGGTCCAGGTCCGGGCCGGGTAGTCCGCACCGAAGTACGAAGGTAGCCAGCCGTCCAGCTGGTCGTCGCCGTCGCCGCGCACGTACATCACCGCTGTCGCCAGCTGGGGGGTGTACCCGACGAACCAGGCCGAGGACACCTGGTCCTTGGCGTTCGTGGCCGTGCCGGTCTTGCCGCCGGCGGGCCGACCGAGCGCGAGGGCCGCGCGGCCGGTGCCGTTCTGCACGACCTGCTGCATGGCGTAGGAGACGTCAGCCGCGATGTCGGGGTCCAGCACCTCCTGGGTCGGCGCCTTGAACCGGTAGTCGTTCTCGCCGGACTTCAGGTCGACCGACTCGATGACGTGGGCCGTCGCGCGCTGGCCACCCGCAGCGATGGTCGCGTAGGCGTTGGCCATGTTGATCGGGCTGATCCGTGCCTTGCCGAGGGTGATCAGCGCGTCGGCCTCGAGGTCGCGGGACTCGCTGGGGATCCCGGGGTACTTCTTGGACGTCTTCGCCGGGGGGATGCCCAGGCGGTTGGCCATGTCGAGGATCTTGGTGGGGCCGTCGTCCATGCTCGCGGACATGTCGACGAAGGCCGTGTTGATCGACTCTTCGAGTGCCTGGATCGCGGTGACGTTGGCGCCATAGTCGTTGCCGTCGCCACCACCCTCGTTGCGGACCGTGAGCCCGTCGGGGAACTCGTAGGGCGAGTTTCCGTCGAAGGTGTCCTTCAGCGAGAAGCCGTCCTCGATAGCGGCCGCGAGCGTCATCGGCTTGAACGTCGAGCCGACCATGCCGCCGGCCACCGCCCAGTTGATCTGGGAGTCGAGGTAGTCCTGGCCTGCGTAGAAGCCGCGCAACGCGCCCGTGCCCGGCTCCACCGACGCGACGCCGATGTGCAGCTGCTTGTCGCCGAAGCCCTCGGGCTTGGCCTCCAGCACACCCTGCTTGGCGGCATCCATCGCCTCCTCGGTGAACGTCGTGGTGATCCGCAGCCCGTCGCCGTCGATCTGGTCGTCGGTGTAGCCGAGCTGGTGCAGCTCGTTGCGCACCAGGGTGAGCATGTGGCCACGCTGGTCGCCGTACTTGCTGTCGGCCGGGATCTTGGGGAACTTGGGGAGCCGCAGCAGCGCCCGGTCAGCGTCCTCCTGGCTGATCGTGCCGGCCTCGGCCATGCCGGAGATGACGTACTGATAGCGCGCGAAGAGCGCCTTCTTGGAGTCCTTGCCGTTGGCCGGGTCGAGGTTGGTCGGGTTGTTCACCACGCTGGCGAGCACGGCGCTCTGGCCCAACGAGAGGTTCTTGGCGGGCCGCTGGAAGTAGGCCTGGGAGGCGGCCTCCACGCCGTAAGCGCCGCGACCGAAGTAGATCGTGTTGAGGTAGCCCTCGAGGATCTGCTCCTTGCTCTGCTCGCGCTGGATCTTCAGGGAGAGGATCGCCTCCTTCAGCTTGCGCTGGAAGCTGCGCTCGCTGGTGAGGTAGAGGATCTTGACGTACTGCTGGGTGATCGTGGAGGCCCCCTGGGTGGAGCCGCCCTGGGCGTTGTTGAAGGCTGCCCGCAGGATGCCCTTGGGGTCGAGCCCCCGGTTGGTCCAGAAGCTGCGGTCCTCCGCCGACACCACGGCGTCCTTGACGGTGTCGGGCATCTCGTCGAGGGTGATCGACTCGCGCTCCTGGGTGGCGAAGTCACCCAGTTCGGTCTTGCCGTCGGCGTAGTAGACCTTGGTCGTCTGGGTCTGGAAGTCCTCGTTGGGGTCGGGCATGTCGGTGGTCTGGTAGACGTACACGAACGCGCCGATGCCGAGCAAGGTGCCGACCAGACCCAGGATCAACAGCCACTTCACGGTGGTGAGGATGCGCCGCTTGGCGGTGCCCGGACTCGTGGGTCGCTTGGCTCGCTTGGTCACGGCGGGGCCATCGGCCCTGCGCTTCTTGCTCACGTCGAATGGTCTCCGGTGCTGCGGGGGGTACGGCGGTCGAGGTCGCCCCCGCGACCGACAGCCCTGCGGGGATCGCTACGAGAGTACGGGCTCCCCGGTCGCGGTCCCAATCGGCTCGGCGGGTCGATGTCGCGCGGATTCGCGTCACGCGGATATATCGCTACGATAGGTCCTGTGGCACGTCGCGCGGAGACCATCGAGCTCGCAGTCCTCGGACTGCTGCACGAGGGACCCATGCACGGCTACGAGCTGCGCAAGCGGTTGAACCTGATGCTGGGCTGGGGCCGGGTGTTGTCCTACGGCTCGCTCTACCCCGCCTTGAAGAAGATGCTGCGCGGCTCGTTGATCGAGGAGTCACCCAGCCTCCCCGCGCCGGTCACCCGCCGTCCGCGCATCGTCTACGCACTGACCGACGCCGGCCATGCCGAGTTCCAGCGATTGATGTCCGACATCGGGCCGACGGCCTGGGAGGACGACAACTTCGACATCCGCTTCGCCTTCTTCAGTCGCACCGACATGGAGATCCGGCTGCGCGTGCTCGAGGGGCGTCGTACCCGTCTCCAGGAGCGTCTCGACCGGGTGCAGAACCAGCTGGTCATCACCCAGAAGGAGGTCGACGGCTACGCCGCCGAGCTCCAGCGCCACGGCGTGGAGTCCGTCGAGCGCGAGGTGCGGTGGCTCTCCGACCTGATCAACGCCGAGCGGGGCGAGCCGCAGCCCGCACCGGCGCAGCCACCCCCCGAGCCGGCCTGACCGTCCGCGTCTCACCAGAAGCACCAGTTTTTGTCACACCAGTTGTCCGAAGACCCGCCAAGCGGTTCATGAAGGAGAAGAGGAGAGCCCGATGGGTTCGGTTCGAGTAGCAATCGTGGGAGTCGGCAACTGTGCCACGTCCCTCATCCAGGGCGTCGAGTACTACAAGGACGCTGACCCCGAGCGCAACGTGCCGGGCCTGATGCACGTCATGTTCGGCGACTACCACGTCCACGACGTGGAGTTCGTCGCTGCGTTCGACGTCGACGCGAAGAAGGTCGGCTTCGACCTCTCCGAGGCCACCGCAGCATCGGAGAACAACACCATCAAGATCGCCGACGTGCCCCCGCTCGGTGTGATGGTGCAGCGCGGCCATACCCTCGACGGGCTCGGCAAGTACTACCGCGAGACCATCGACGAGTCCGACACGGCTCCGGTCGACGTCGTCCAGGTCCTCAAGGACGCGAAGGCCGACGTGCTGGTCTCCTACCTCCCGGTGGGCTCCGAGGCAGCCGACAAGTTCTACGCCCAGTGCGCGATCGACGCCGGGGTCGCGTTCGTCAACGCGCTGCCCGTCTTCATCGCCTCCGACCCCGAGTGGGCCAAGAAGTTCGAGGACGCCGGCCTGCCGATCATCGGCGACGACATCAAGTCGCAGGTGGGCGCCACCATCACCCACCGGGTGCTCGCGAAGCTGTTCGAGGACCGCGGTGTCGTGCTGGACCGCACCTACCAGCTCAACGTCGGCGGCAACATGGACTTCAAGAACATGCTCGAGCGCGACCGGCTGGAGTCGAAGAAGGTCTCCAAGACCCAGGCCGTGACCTCGAACATGAACCACGACCTCGGTGCGCGCAACGTGCACATCGGCCCCTCGGACTACGTCCAGTGGCTCGACGACCGCAAGTGGGCCTACGTCCGCCTCGAGGGTCGCGCCTTCGGTGACGTGCCCCTGAACATGGAGTACAAGCTCGAGGTCTGGGACTCCCCCAACTCCGCCGGCATCATCATCGACGCGATCCGCGCCGCCAAGATCGCCAAGGACCGGGGCCTCGGTGGCCCGATCATCTCGGCGTCGTCCTACCTGATGAAGTCGCCGCCGGTGCAGCTGCCCGACGACGAGGGCCGTCGCCGCGTCGAGGCCTTCATCCGCGGCGAGGAGTGACCCGCACCGGATGATCCACTCCACCGACCCGCCCGGGAGCACCTGGGCGGGTCGGTTCATTTCCTGCCGCGCGCGGTCGGCGGTTCACCACGGTATGTCGGTCAACCCGCGCTTCCCATGCCCTGCAGACCATGGGAAGCGTCACCTCGGCTGCATACCGTGGTGAACCGTCAGCCGAACCAACAGCCCCGCTACTCCGGGTGGGTCTCGGCCCAGGCGAGGAGGGCGGCGGCGGCGTCGGCCTGCGACATCGGGCCCTGGTCGAGCCGCAGGTCGAGCAGGTGACGGTACGCCGCACCCACGCGCGGCCCCGGTCCGACGCCGAGGATCTCCATGATCTGCGACCCGTCGAGATCGGGCCGGATCGCGGCCAGCTCCTCTTGTGCCGAGAGCCGCTCGATGCGCGCCTCCAGGTCGTCGTAGGTCCGCGCCAGCCGCTCGGCCTTGCGCCGGTTGCGGGTCGTGCAGTCGGCGCGGGTCAGGACATGGAGCCGCGGCAGCACCGCGCCGGCATCGCGCACATAGCGGCGGACCGCCGAGTCGGTCCACTCCCCCGAGCCATAGCCGTGGAAGCGCAGGTGCAGCTCGACCAGGGTCGCCACCGCGTCGATCTGGTCGTTGGAGAAGCGCAGCGCCTTCATCCGCTTGCGGGTCAGCTTGGCCCCGACGACGTCGTGGTGGTGGAAGGTGACGGTGCCGTCGCCGACGAAGCGCCGGGTCTTCGGCTTGCCGACGTCGTGCATCAACGCGGCGAAGCGCGAGACGAAGTCGGGCCCGCCGCCGGGCAGCCTCGACTCCAGCGCCATCGACTGCTCGAGCACGGTGAGCGTGTGCTCATAGACGTCCTTGTGCCGGTGGTGCTCGTCGCGCTCGAGCGCCAGGGCGGGGAGTTCGGGCAGCACTCGCTGGGCCAGGCCGGTCTCGACGAGCAGCGTGAGCCCCTGACGCGGGTAGGGAGCACACACCAGCTTCACCAGCTCGTCGCGCACCCGTTCGGCAGAGATGATCTCGATCCGGTCGGCCATCGCGGTCATCGCCGCCACGACATCGGGGTGCACGGAGAAGCCGAGCTGGGCGGCAAACCGGGCCGCGCGCATCATCCGCAGGGGATCGTCGGAGAAGGAGTCCTCCGGCCGTCCGGGGGTCCGCAGCAGCCGGTGCGCGAGGTCGACCACCCCGCCGTGGGGATCCTCGAACCGGCGGTCCGGCACCGTCACCGCCATCGCGTTCACCGTGAAGTCGCGGCGGCCCAGGTCGCCCGAGAGCGAGTCACCGAAGTCGACGTCGGGCTTGCGGGAGGCCGGGTCGTAGGACTCCAAGCGGTACGTCGTGATCTCCACCTGCCAGTCGCCCTTGCGACAGCCGATGGTCCCGAACGCCCTCCCCATGTCCCACACCGCATCGGCCCAGCCACCGACCAGCCGCTCGGTGACCTCGGGGCGAGCCGAGGTGGTGAAGTCCAGGTCGTTCTGGAGCCGACCGAGCATGGCGTCCCGGACCGGGCCGCCGACCAGCGCCAGCGTCTCGCCCGCGGCTGCGAACTTGGCCCCCAGCTCGTCGGTGACGGGGCCGATCCGGTCCAGCTCCAGGGCGACCCGACGCTGGACCTCACCCATGTTCAGGGGCTCGGGGTGATCGGCTGCGGGCTGGGGCTCGGACACGGAAGGAGACTCTCACGCCGCCTGGCCAGGAGGCATCTCGGCGGTGGATAGAGTCGGCGCGTGGTCCGTCCCTGGTCAGTGCTGTGCGCGCTCACCACGGTGGCTACGGCCCTCGGTCTCACCATCCTGACCGGTCCGGCCACGCTGGCGGCGCCCCGCACCGCCCACGTGCCTGAGGCGCTGGCCGTGACGATCGACACGCTGGCTCCCTCCGCGGTCCCGCGCCGCGGGCCACTGCGCATCACCGGCGTCGTGACCAACAAGAGTGCCGACCAGTGGCGGGCCATCAACGTCTACGCCCTCACCGGCACCGAGCCGATCACCACCCCAGCCGCGCTCGAAGAAGCCACCGGCACCGACCCGGACATGCCGGTCGGGGCCCGGATCACCGAACCGGGCACCTACGACACCATCGACGTGCTCGAGCCCGGCGAGAGCGCCCCGTACTCGCTCCGGGTACCGCGGCGAGACATCCTCATCGGCGACGCTCCGGGCGTCTACTGGCTCGGCGTGCACGTCCTCGGCGAGACCGACGAGGGACGCGACGACCCTGCCGACGGGAAGGCGCGCACGTTCTGGCCCCTCCTCCCCACCGGGTCGGCGCCGATCGACGTCGCGCTGGTGCTCCCCATGCGGCGGGCCTTGCTGTACGACGCCGACGGACGAGTCTCCGACGCAGGTTCGTGGACCGCCGACCTGGCCCCGGGCGGCCGGCTCGGCCAGCTCACCGACCTCGCCCAGGCCGCCGGTAGCCGGCCGCTGACCTGGGTGATCGATCCCGCCGTCCCCGCGGCGGTCGACCAGATCGCCGACGGCAACCCCCAGCGCTCCCTGGAACCGACCCTCGAGCCCGACGACCCCGGCACCGGAACCGGCACCGCCGACCCGAGCGGCGATGCCTCGACCGCCGGCGGCGACGGTGCGGACGAGGACGGGACCGGCGAGGCAGCGGCAGAGACCACGCAGCCCGACGGACGGGCGGTGCCCGGGGTCGCCTCCGTGTGGCTCAACCGCACCGGGCGGGCCCTGGCCGGAGACCAGATCCTGCTGCTGCCGTACGGCGACCTCGACGTCGCCGCCGCCGCCGAGCAGGAGCCGAGCCGCTACGCCATGGCGCGCAACCGCGCCGGGCGGACGATCCCCGAGCTCGGGCTCACCGGCAGTCCGGCCGTGGCGCCCCCGTCGGGCTACGTCGATGCCGAGGCGCTGGGCCTGCTGCCGGACAACACGACCGTGCTGGTCTCGAACCAGATGGTGCCGACCGTCGACGGTCCCGTGGCCACGGTCGAGGACCGGACGCTCGCCGTCGCCCGCAGCGAGGCCCTGCGGGGTGGACCGGGGCCGGGCCGCCGCCGACGCCCGGTCGACCTGCGTCAGCGGATCCTCAGCGAGGCGACGCTGGCCGGTCTGTCGGGGCAGAGCTCACTGATCGCGTCGTTTCCGATGGCCTTGAGCCCGGAGATGAACCCCGCCACCGCGGCGGAGTTCTTCGCGGGCTTCGACCTCGACGGGATCCGGCTTCGCCGGTTGCGCCACGTGCTCGTCCGGGCCGAGTCGACGACGGTCCAGACACCCCAGGTCGATACCGAGGACCTCGTCTATCCCAGGCTCCAGGTGCGCCGCGCGCTCCCCGCGGTGAACTTCGCCAGTGCCCAAGCCCTGACCGACGCCGGGCGCAGTCTCGACGGGATGCTGCCTCTCAACGACCAGGTCGGCCGCACCGTGACCGGAGAGTCGATGTCGGCCCTCTCGTACTCGATGCGGCAGCTGGCGTCGACGGCTCGGCTCCATGCCGACCAGTCGCGCGTCTGGATCGAGCGGCGACTCCAGGCGGTGACGATCGCCTCACCCCCGTCAGTCACCTTGTCCGGGACGTCGGGGCCCTTCTCCGCCACGGTGACCAATGAGCTGGACCAGCCGGTGCGGGTCAAGGTCGCCGCCGTCACCGACAGCGGGCTGCAGATCGCCGACTCCGAGGTGCTCGAGCTGAGCCCCCAGGAGCGCGGCACCGCGACGATGGAGGCGAGCAGCACCGACCCGAGCGCCGTCGGCGTGCACGGGGTCACCCTTCAGGTCGTCGACGACTCCGGGCGTCCGCTCGGCGGCAGCGCCACCTTTCCACTGCGGGTGGCGCGGGTCAGTGACGTGATCTGGGTCGTCATCGCGGTCGGGGCGGCCCTGCTGTTGGCTGCGATCGTTGCTCGTCTCTACCGGCGGATCCGTGCCTGGCTGAGGACCCGGGGCCCCACCGCATGAGCACGAGCGACAACCAGCGGCTGCTCACGTCGACGGCGGTGATGGCCGCAGGCACTGTGGTCTCCCGCCTCACCGGCTTCTTGCGGGCCGCCCTGCTGGTCGCGGCACTGGGGCAGCAGCTCCACGCCGACGTGTTCAACATCGCGAACACCATCCCGAACATGCTCTACATCCTGCTGGCGGGCGGGATCTTCAACGCCGTCCTCGTCCCCCAGCTGGTCCGCGCGATGAGGCACGACGAGGATGGTGGGTCGGCCTACACCAACCGGGTCGTGACCCTGGCCGCGCTGTTCCTCGGCGCGGTCTCGATCGCCCTGGTCGTCGCGGCCCCCTGGGTGATGCAGCTGTTCTTGAGCCCGGACTTCGCCTCGCTTCCCGAGCAGCGCGACTCGGTCATCGCCTTCGCCCGCTACTGCCTGCCGCAGGTCTTCTTCTACGGCATGTTCGTGCTGGTCGGGCAGATCCTCAACGCGCGCGGCAAGTTCGGGCCGATGATGTGGGCTCCGATCGTCAACAACGTCATCTCGATCGGCGTGCTGGTCGCCTACCTGCTGGTGTACGGGCAGGCGAGCGACCTGTGCGGCGGTTTCACGCCCGGCCAGGAGGCGCTGCTGGGGCTGGGCTCGACCATCGGCATCGCCGCCCAGTTCGCTGTCCTGATCCCCTACCTGCGCGCCGCCGGCTACACCTTCCGGCCCCGCTTCGACTTCCGTGACGCCGGCCTGGGCCACACGCTGCGGCTTGGTATCTGGACGGTTCTCTTCGTCATCGTCAACCAGATCGCCTACACCGTCGTGGTGCGGCTCGCCTCCAGCGGTACGACACAGAGCGCCCTGACCGACGACTGCGGCACCGCCAGCAGCGCGGCCACCGGCTACACGGTCTACTCGCAGTCGTTCCTCATCGTGATGGTGCCGCACGCGGTCATCACGGTGTCCCTGGCCACGGCGATCCTCCCGCTCCTGTCCGCGCGGGCGGCCGAGAACGACCTGCGCGGCCTCGGTCGCGCCCTGCTGGGCGCCCTCCGGACAGCACTGGTCGTGATCGTGCCGTTCGTCGCGCTGCTCCCGATCTTCGCCGACGACCTGGCCAACGTGCTGTGGGGTCACGGGGCCGGCCGCGACGGCTACGACCTGTTCGTGCCGACGCTGTCACTCTTCGGTGGCGGTCTGGCCTTCTTCACCGTCCACTACCTGATGCTCCGCGGCTTCTACGCGCTCGAACGCACGCGCACCGTGTTCTGGATCCAGTGCGTGGTCGCGGCCACCAACATCGCGGCCGCCACTGTGTTCGTGCGAAGTGTCGACCCGGTCGACACCTCACCTGCGCTGGTCCTTGCCTACACGGCGTCGTACGCCGTGGGCGCGTTCGTCTCGTTCGTGGTGCTGTGGCGGGTGCTGGGGGGGCTGCCGGTCGAGGGTCTCGCGGGGTACGCCTGGCGGCTCGCGGCCTCGACCGCCATGGCCACGGCGACCGGCTACGGCACCACACGGTTGCTGCACGCGCTGCTCGGAGGCACCCCCTCCTGGCTGGTCGCGGCCGCCATCGTGGCCGCCGTGTGCGCCGTCGCGGGCACGACGTACGCCGTGACCGCGCGGCTGCTGCGGCTCGAAGAGGTCGTGGCTGTGCTGGACACGATCACCAGTCGGCTGGGACGTCGACGCCGAAGCACTCCCGCGCCCTACGATGGCGAGGAATGACCGCACGCGCGGACACCGACTGAGGCGAACAGGGGGCGAGGCGGCACCGTGCCTACGTCGATCCGGCCCGGCGACGTCCTGGCCGGCCGCTACCGACTCGACGACCTGCTCGACGAAAGCCGCGGGGCGCGGTTCTGGCGCGCCTACGACCAGGTCCTCTCGCGCGACGTGGCGGTCCATGTCATCCGGGCCGACGACGAACGGGCCCACCGGCTGCTGCGGGCAGCCCGCACGTCGGTGCGGGTCATGGACCGGCGGATCCTGCGGGTGCTCGACGCCGATCAGGCCGACGACCTGTGCTACGTCGTCAACGAGTGGGGTGAGGGCATCTCCCTCGACATCCTGCTGGCGGGCGAGGGGCCCCTGGAGCCGCTGCGAGCCGCCTGGGTGACCTCGGAGGTGGCGGGGGCGATCGCCTCGGCCCACGACGCGGGGGTCGCCCACGGTCGGCTGGTGCCCGAGAACGTGCTGCTGGACCACCACGGCGCGGTCCGGGTGATCGGGCTGGCCGTCGACGCCGCACTGCACGGCCTGCCCCCCGACCGCCAGTCGGCCGACATCGTGGACCTCGGTGGCCTCCTGTACGCCGCCCTGACCGGGCGCTGGGCAGGTCAGTCCACCTCCAAGATCCCCGCGGCCCCCCTCGATGGCGGCCAGCTGCTCCGTCCGCGCAAGGTGCGCGCGGGGATCCCCGGTTCTCTTGACACCTTGTGTGTCGAGGTCATCGACCCCGGCGTCGGCACGCACGCGCGCGCGGCCTACGACCTCGCGACCGCGCGCGGGATCACCGACTACCTGCGGGCGTGCGTGGGCGACCCCGATGCGATGGCTGAGGCGGAGGCCCGGGACCGGGTCACGGCACCCCTCCCGACCCCGACCCTCGACGACCTCCCAGAGGTGTCCTCGACCGCCACGCTGGGCCTCGCGGACGCCGCGACCGCACCCCTCCAGGCGACCCCGCCCCTACCAGCCCACACGCCGCCGGTCACGCCGTCCCCGGCGGCGACCACCCCACCGGACTCCCCGCGCGAGCCGACGGCGACCCCGGCCGCGGCCTCCGCCGGCGGGGAGCCGTCGCCGGCCTCGCCGGCTGACCCGCCGCGGGTCGTCGAGCAGCCGACCGAGGCCGGGATGCCGATCTTCGATGACGACAGCGGCGACGTCAGCTGGATGACCGCGCGGGCGAGCAAACCGGCGCCACCACCGCCGTTCGAGCAACCTCCGGAGCGACCGCTCTTCGCCCCGGACCCACCGCCAGGGACACCGGTACGCCGTCCGCGTCCGGGAGCGCCGGTCAGCACCGCGAGCCAGGAGTTCTGGCCGTGGGACGGCACCCCTGACGCGAGCACCGGATCGGGATCGTTCAGCCTCGAGGAGGAGGTGGAGGAGGTCCCGGGACGTAGGTGGTTGCGGCTGGCGTGGGTCATCGCGGCGGTCAGCGTGCTGCTCCTCGCCCTGGTCATCGCGTTCAACATCGGGAGGGGACGGGCTCCCCTGGACCTCGGTCCCAAGGCCTCCGACCGGTCCTCCAGCGACGCCCTGGCACAGGCCACGCCCCTCACCGGCCTGACGGCGATCGACTTCGACCCCCAGGGCAACCCTCCGGAGGAGAACCCCGACGCGGTCGGTCGTGCCGTCGACGGCGACCCGGCGACCGCGTGGACGACTCAGACCTACAACCAGCAGCTCGGCCCGCGGGGGCTCAAGACCGGCGTCGGGATGATCATCGACCTCGGTGCGGTCCAGGACGTCGGCAGCGTCCAGGTGCGGTTCGTCGGCGCCCCTACGCAGGTGGAGCTCTACCTCACCGACGAGAGCCCCACGCAGGTCGCGGGACTGACACCGGTCGCCTCGGAGTCGGCCCAGGAGGAGCTCAGCGTGAACTTACCCGCGGGGAGCTCGGGACGGTTCCTCACCATCTGGATGACCGCCCTCCCGCCCACCGGCGACGGCCGGTTCCGCGGCGGCGTCGCGGACGTGGTGGTCTCGGGATGACCCCCGAGGACGCACGCGCGGACCCCGAGCTGCTCCGCGCGCACGTCGCCGGCGACCCCGACGCCTTCGGCGTGCTGTTCGCGCGGCACCGCGACCGCCTGTGGGCTGTGGCCCTGCGCACCATGGGCAACCCGGAGGACGCCGCCGACGGGCTCCAGGACGGCCTCATCGCGGCGTACCGGCGGGCCGGCAGCTTCCGTGGGGACGCCGCGGTCACCACCTGGCTGCACCGCGTCATCGTCAACGCCTGCCTCGACCGGATCCGCGCCGCCAAGGTGCGAGCGACCGACGCCCTCCCCGATGACCTCGACGACCAGGTGGGCCGAGGCGCCCTCGTGTCGTCGACAGCGTCGGGCCTCGACCCCGCCGAGCAGTCGGTGGCGGCGGAGCGACGGCGCCTGGTCCTCGACGCCCTCGCCACGCTGCCCGCCGAGCAACGGGCCGCGTTGGTGCTCGTGGACATGGAGGGCTACCCGGTGGCCGAGGTGGCGCAGATGCTCGACTGCGCCGTGGGAACTGTCAAGTCGCGCTGTGCCCGGGGGCGGGCCCGTCTGGCCGGACCGCTGGGCCTGCTCCGAGAGGACCCCCAGCACTCCCGTGACCCGGCTCGTGACGGGGGACACGGGAACCCGCCACCGCCCGCGCCCGTCCCATTCACCGAGGCCCCACGAGGTCCCCCGACCCCGCCCGGATCCTGACCGGAAGGCCAGAGCCTGACTGCCCGAACCAGATTGCCCAGAAATGCCGCCGGCCCCCGGCGTGCGTCGTACCGAAGGAGGTGCCCCCGCCCGTGACCGACCCCGAGCTCACGCCCGACCAGACCGAGGGGGTGCGCCGACTGCTCGCCGAGGCGAGGCACACCGAGCCGCTGCCGGCTGAGGTCGAGGCGCGGCTGAACGACGTGCTCAGCGAACTCTCCGCCGAGACCGACGCGTCGGCCGCCGCCGCGCGGTCCGCGGCGACCCAGGGGGCCGAGCCTGCGGCACCGGTGATCTCGCTGGCCGCCCGACGGCGCCGCCGCCGCGCCGGCGGCCTGCTCGTAGCAGCCGCGGCGGTCACCGTCTTCGCGGTAGGCATCCGACCGGCGCTCTCCTCGCTGAGTGCCGACGACTCCGGGAGCGGTGCGACCTCCGCGGAGCTGGCGCCCCAGGACAGGGCCGCCGCGGGCGGTGCCGATGCTGTCGAGGACGCCCCTTCCGAGCCCGCGCCCGCCGCGACCCCGGAGTCGGCCGAGGACTCCACAGCCTCCAAGTCCGGGCTCGGCGTCGCCGTCCGGTTGCGGGAGCGCACCTTCGAGACCGACGTCCGCCGTGCCGCGGACACCAGCGCACTGCTCAGCGCACCCTCAGGGAGAGTCGAGGTCTTCCGGGCCGGCTGCCAGGGCTCCGAGGCCTGGGGCGAGGGCACCGTCGTCAGGGTGCAGTACGACGGCCGTCGAGGCGCCCTGGTCCTCCGGGCACCCGACGGTGACCAGCAACGCGCCGACCTCTATCTGTGCGGCAGCCCAGCCATCGAGCGCAGCGTGCTGCTGCCCGCGCCCTGAGCCGCCCACGGCCGCCGGGCCCGCGGCGGCCGGGAATGCCGCTCACCTACGATTCGTTGAGACGGCGTACGCCTGTGCGTACCCGAGAGCCTCAGGAAGTGAGCAGTAGATGAGTGAGCACGCCGATGTCCGCAACGTGATCGTGATCGGGTCCGGGCCCTCCGGCTACACCGCCGCGCTCTACACCGCGCGCGCGTCGCTGACACCTCTGGTGTTCGAGGGCTCCGTGACCGCGGGTGGGGCGCTCATGAACACCACGGAGGTCGAGAACTTCCCGGGCTTCCGTGACGGCATCATGGGGCCGGCGCTGATGGATGAGATGCGGGCGCAGGCCGAGCGCTTCGGCGCCGAGCTGATCCCCGACGACGTGGTCGAGGTGGACCTCTCGGGCGAGGTGAAGGTCGTCAAGACGGCCACGGACACCTACCTGGCGCGCTCGGTGATCCTGGCGACCGGCTCGGGCTACCGCAAGCTCGGTCTCCCACGGGAGGCGGAGCTGTCCGGCCGCGGTGTCTCCTGGTGCGCGACCTGTGACGGGTTCTTCTTCCGCGACCAGGCCATCGCCGTGATCGGCGGCGGCGACTCGGCCATCGAGGAGGCCACGTTCCTGACCCGCTTCGCCTCGAAGGTCTACCTGGTCCACCGCCGCGACGAGCTGCGCGCGTCCAAGATCATGCAGGAGCGCGCCTTCGCCGACCCCAAGCTCGAGATGGTGTGGAACTGCGAGGTTGCCGCGATCCACGGCGACGACCGGCTCAGCTCGATCACCCTGCGCGACACCGTGACCGGCCAGGAGCGGCCGCTGGAGGTCACCGGCCTCTTCATCGCCATCGGCCACGACCCGCGCTCGGAGCTGCTCACCGGCCAGGTCGACCTGGACGACAACGGGTACGTGCTGGTCCATCAGCCCTCCACCGCGACGAACCTGCCCGGGGTGTTCGCTGCGGGCGACCTGGTCGACCACCACTACCGCCAGGCGATCACCGCCGCCGGGACGGGCTGCGCGGCGGCCCTCGACGCCGAGCGGTACGTCGCCACCCTCGACCACCACGCGTCCACCGCAGGCTCCGCCGAGGAGACCACCCGCGAGATCGCCGGCATCACCGGCTGAGGCTTCCGGGCGGCCGCACACATCTAGTGGCGAGGTACGTGCGCGGGTCCCACATGTTGTGATGCGGGGTGTCCACCCGCGGCGCGGCTCGGAACAATCGTCCGCGACGTGGTGTTGACTCATCAGCCGACCAACGTGAACAACCGAAAGGGGCACCCGTGTCCAACCTGGCCGCCGTTTCCGACGCCGAATTCGATACTCAGGTCCTGCAGTCCGACAAGCCGACCCTGGTCGACTTCTGGGCCGAGTGGTGCGGTCCGTGCCGCCAGGTCTCCCCGATCCTGGACGAGATCGCCTCCGCCCACGGCGACAAGATGGACTTCTACGCGATGAACGTCGACGAGAACCCGGTGACGCCGTCGAGCTACCGCGTGACCGGCATTCCCACCATCAATGTCTACCAGGGCGGCGAGGTCGTGAAGTCGATCGTCGGCGCCCGCCCGAAGGCCGCGATCCTCAAGGAGCTCGCCGACTTCCTGGGCTGAGCCCCGGCGGCCGGCCCCTCAGCGTCGAGGCCCGCGCTCGACCCGACCCTCCGGAGTCGCCTTGGGCGCGGGCCGTACGGCGCCCAGCAGGCGTTCCAGCGCCTGCTCCACCTCGTCGCGCCAGCTCAGTGCCGTGCGCAGGTCCATGCGCATGCGCGGGGTCGTGGGATGGGCGCGTTGGGTCTTGAAGCCGACACTGCCCAAGAAGTCCGCCGGGATCACACAGCCGGCCCGTCCGCGGGTGTCGCCGAAGGCCTCGACGGCACCGACCCGCTTGTGGGAGATCAGGTCCCGGGCCATGGCCTGGATGAGCATCCGCCCGAGTCCGCCCCCGCGCGCCTCGGGCGCGACATAGACCGCCGTCAGGAGCACCGCATCGGGTGAGACCGGAGCGGTGGGGAAGCCCGCGCCGCCAGGCACGTACGCCGCCGGGGCGTAGATCGCATGGCCCATCGGCTGGTCGTCGACCAGGACGACCCGCCCGCACGAGCCCCAGTCGCGCAACACCTGGGAGACCCACGCCTCCTTCTCGGCCCGGACCTCGTCCTGGGGCACCCGGGCCCGGCGTACCGGATCGAGCTCCCAGAAAAGGCACCCGGCGCAGCTCCCTGCGAGCAGCGGCAGGTGGTCGACGGTGAGCCGCACGACCTTGCGGGACATCTCACCCTCCTCTGCCGCGGGACGATGCTGCGAAGCAGGCCTGTATCCATCATGCTAGACCGATCATGGACGACGTCCCTGCCCGCAGGCCGGCCCAGCCCGGCAGTACCCGCCTCGACTCCTACGTCGATCGGTACGCCGCGCGCACAGCCGGCATGACCGCCTCGGAGATCCGGGCGCTCTTCTCCGTGGCCTCCCGGCCCGAGGTGGTGTCCCTGGCCGGTGGGATGCCCAACATCTCCGGGCTCCCCCTCGATGTCGTCGGAGCGGCGATCGCCGACCTGATCGCCCAGCACGGCCCCGTGGCGCTGCAGTACGGCTCGGGTCAGGGCGACCCCCGCCTCCGCGAGCAGATCTGCGACGTGATGCGCCTGGAGGGGATCGAGGCCCACCCCGACGACGTCGTCGTCACCGTGGGCTCCCAGCAGGCCGTCGACCTGGTCACCCGGGTCTTCTGCGACCCCGGCGACGTCGTGATCTGCGAGGCGCCGTCCTACGTCGGGGCGCTGGGGGTGTTCAAGGCCTTCCAGTGTGAGGTCGTGCACGCCGAGATGGACGAGGACGGGCTCGTGCCGGCGGCCCTGCGGGCAGCCATCGCCTCCACGAAGGCGGCGGGAAGGCGGATCAAGTTCCTCTACACGATCCCCAACTTCCACAACCCCGCCGGCGTCACCCTCTCGGCCGCGCGGCGCGCCGAGGTGCTGGAGATCTGCCGCTCCGAGGACGTGCTGGTCCTCGAGGACAACCCGTACGGCCTCCTGGGCTTCGACAGCGAGCCGATCCGCGCACTGCGCGCCGACGAGGCCGAGGGCGTCATCTATCTGGGGTCCTTCTCGAAGACCTTCTCGCCCGGCATGCGCGTCGGGTGGGCGCTCGCGCCCCACGCCGTGCGCGAGAAGCTCGTGCTCGCCCAGGAGTCCGCCACGCTATGTGCTCCGTCGTTCTCGCAGATGGCGGTCTCGGCCTATCTCAGCCAGCACGACTGGCTCGGCCAGATCAAGCAGCTGCGGGAGATGTACCGGGAGCGGCGCGATGCCATGCTGACCGCCCTGGAGGACCTGATGCCGGCTTCGTGCACGTGGACGCACCCCCACGGGGGCTTCTTCGTGTGGCTGACGCTGCCACCAGGGATCGACGCCAAGGCGATGCTGCCGCGCGCGGTGACCGCGCGAGTCGCCTACGTGCCCGGCACGGCGTTCTACGCCGATGGGTTCGGCTCCAGCCGGATGCGGCTGTCGTTCTGCTACCCCACTCCCGCACGGATCCGCGAGGGGGTGCGCCGGCTGGCCGGAGTCCTCGAGGCGGAGATGGAGCTGCGCGAGACCTTCGGTGCCGCCCTGCCGGTGCGCGAGCACGCGGCGCGCAGCGGCTACGACGCCCCGAGCACCGACCTGACCTGACCGACCCACCCGACCGGAGGCGTGCGTGACCCCAGCTGGAACCCCCGACCGCGATGCGGCGGTGATGGTGCTCGCCGGCGGCCTGTCCCACGAGCGCGATGTGTCCCTGCGCTCGGGCCGCCGAGTGGCCGAGGCGCTGCGTGGCACCGGCCTGACGGTCGTGGAGCGCGACGTCGACTCCACCCTGCTCGGCGCCCTGCGCGAAGACCGACCCTCGTGCGTGGTGCCCATGTTGCACGGGTCAGCGGGTGAGGACGGTGCGGTTCGTGAGGTGCTGGAGCTGCTGAACCTCCCCTACGTCGGAGCCGGTCCCGCCGCCTGTCGGACGGCCTTCGACAAGCCGGTGGCCAAGATGGCCGTGGCCCGCGCCGGTCTCCACACCCCCCCGGGCGTCTGCCTGCCGCACGACACGTTCCGCGAGCTGGGCGCGCCCGAGGTGATGGCGGCCCTGGTCGTCCGCTTGGGACTTCCGCTGATGGTGAAGCCGGCCAAGAGCGGCTCGGCGCTCGGCTGTTCGGTGGTCCGGCACGCCGACGAGCTGCCGGCGGCCATGGTCAACGCCTTCGCCTACGGCGAGGTGGCCCTCCTGGAGCGCTTCGTGCCGGGCACCGAGGTGGCCGTGCCCGTCATCGACGAAGGTGGCGGCCCGCGGGCGCTGCCCGCGGTGGCGATCTCTCCTGATGGCGGTGTCTACGACTACACCGCGCGCTACACGGCCGGCTCCACGGAGTTCGTCGTCCCCGCGCCGTTGAGCGCAGAGGTCGCCGCGGAGGTCGCGCGGGTGGCGGTCACGGCACACGAACAGCTGGGCCTGCGCGACCTCTCCCGGTCGGATCTGATCGTGGATGCGGAGGGGGTCGTGTGGTTCCTGGAGGTCAATGTGGCGCCTGGGTTCACCGAGACGTCCACGGTGCCACTCTCCATCCAGGCAGCCGGGCTCGACCTGGGCACGGTGGCGGCGGCGCTCGTGCGGACCGCCGTGACGCGGCAGGGCTCAGGAGGCCGTCATGCGTGATCTGAGCTATCCCGGCGTGATTCTGGCCGCCAGGGCCGGCTTCCGAGTGCTCGGACAGCGCTTCGACATCGCCGGGAGTGAGCACGTCCCTCGTTCTGGAGGCGTGCTGCTGGCCTGCAACCACCTCTCCTATGTCGACTTCGTCTACGGCGGGCTCGCGGCGCGGCCCTCGGGGCGACGCGTGCGGTTCATGGCCAAGCGCGAGCTCTTCGACCACCGGTTGATGGGCCCGTTGATGCGCTCGATGCACCACATCAACGTCGACCGTGCGGAGGGCGTGGCGTCCTACCAGACGGCGTTGGACTACCTGGCGGCCGGCGAGGCCGTGGGCATCTTCCCGGAGGCGACCATCTCTCGAGCGATGTCGCTCAAGGACTTCAAGACCGGCGCCGTGCGGATCGCCGCCGGTGCCGGGGTGCCCCTGGTTCCGGTCATCGTGTGGGGGACCCAGCGCATGGTCACCAAGGACCACGCGAGGGACTTCACGCGCGGGCGGACCATCACGATCCGGGTCGGTGCGCCCCTGCACCCCGACGGCTCCGACGCCGTCGAGCAGACCGCCGAGCTACGCGCCGTGATGTCAGGCCTGCTCGACGACGCGATCGCGGCCCACCCGGCCGACGAGCAGCCTCCGGGCTCGTGGTGGCTCCCGGCGTCCCACGGCGGGGGCGCCCCGACGCTGGAGGAGGCCGCCCTCCTCGACGCCGCCGAACGGCGCGAGCGAGCCCGGCGCTCCGCCGCCCGCCGCGCGGCCCGCAAGCGCTCCTGAGGCGTCGTCAGGACCCCTCACGCGTCGCCCCGCAGGTCGCCTGGTCCCGCGCTGGGGCGCTACCACCCCAAGAGGTGATTTGTCGACTTACCGACGTATCGCTAGATCGGCCTATCGCTACGGTTGCGGGGGTCCATGATGTCGACGATGCGCTGCAGGTCCTCGAGTGTCGCGAACTCCACGCTGATCTTGCCCTTGGCCCGGC
This sequence comes from uncultured Actinomycetota bacterium, assembly GCA_963812265.1. Taxonomy (GTDB): domain Bacteria; phylum Actinomycetota; class Actinomycetes; order Propionibacteriales; family Nocardioidaceae; genus Nocardioides. The sequence goes on along the minus strand of CAWEUL010000001.1, from coordinate 650,048 downwards.
CGAGGTCGATCTTGACCCTCGTCTCGAAGCGGTCGGAGAGCCGGTCGGCCAGGTCCACCAGTCCGGGCGCCGTGGGCCGGCGACGTACCTGCCGCTCCGGGCGTCCGGTGTCGCCCAGGGACACGATCTCCTCGAGGCCACGCACGCTGATGCCTTCGGCGACGACCCGCGAGGCCAGCCGGTCCTGCAGATCGGCGTCCTCGACCGCCAGCAGCGCGCGGGCGTGCCCGGCGGAGAGGACACCGGCCGCGACGCGCCGCTGGACCGCGGGAGAGAGCCTCAGCAGTCGGATCGTGTTGCTGATCTGGGGGCGGGACCGCCCGAGCCGCTGGGCGAGCTCCTCGTGGGTGCAGGAGAAGTCCTCGAGCAGCTGGGAGTACGCCGAGGCCTCCTCCAGCGGGTTGAGCTGGGAGCGGTGGAGGTTCTCCAGCAGCGCATCACGCAGCATGTCGGTGTCATCGGTCTCGCGAACGATCGCCGGCAGCAGCTCGAGCCCGGCCTCCTGGGCGGCCCGCCACCGGCGCTCGCCCATGACCAGCTCGTAGTCGTCGACACCTGTCCGCCGCACCACCACCGGCTGGAGCAGCCCGATCTCCCGGATCGAGTGGACCAGCTCGGACATGGCCTCTTCCTCGAAGACCTGTCGGGGCTGCCACTGGTTGGGGCGCACCTGCTCCACCGGAAGCTCCGCGAACCAGGTCCCCGCGACCGGCATCAGCGCGGTGTCCGACCCGTCGGTGCCGTGGTGGGCCTCCCCGACAGGCGCGGCCCCCTCCTCGGAGCCGTCAGACCCCGAGCCGTCCGTCCCGGGTTCGCCGTCCCTCGTCGCGGTGTCCCCCGCCGCTCTGGGGGCCGGTGGGGCGGTGGGGATCAGCGACCCGAGGCCACGGCCCAGGCCGCGGCGCTTGGCGGGCGTGGCGTTCATGCTGGTGCTCCCTTGGTCGCGATCTCGCGAGCCGCCTCCAGGTAGCTCAGCGCTCCCGGGGACCCCGGATCGTAGGTCATCACGGTCTGGCCGTAGGAGGGTGCCTCTGAGACCCGGACGGAGCGCGGGATGCTCGTCTGGAGCACCTGGTCGCCGAAGTGGCCTCGCACCTCTTCCGCGACCCCGGCGGCAAGCCGGGTGCGGGCGTCGTACATGGTGACGAGGATCGTCGAGATTGCCAGAGCCGGGTTCAGGTGCTGGCGCACCATGTCGACGGTCTCGAGGAGCTGACCCAGACCTTCGAGGGCGTAGTACTCCGCCTGGATGGGGATCATCATCTCCATCCCCGCGACCAGCGCATTCAGCGTGAGCAGCCCCAGGGACGGTGGGCAGTCGACGAACACGTAGTCGTAGCGCTCCTCACCACTGGTCTCCGCCGACCCGATCATCGGGTCCGCGGCGAGCGCGCGGGCGAGGCGGTTCTCGCGGGCCACCAGGCTGACCAGCTCGATCTCCGCTCCGGCGAGATCGATGGTCGCCGGGACCACCCAGAGCCCCTCCACGTCGGGGCAGGTCGTGACGACCTCGGCGAGCGGCAGTCCGTCGACGATCAGGTCGTAGGTCGACGGGGTGCCGCGGTGGTGCGGCACGTTGAGCGCCGTCGAGGCGTTGCCCTGGGGGTCCAGGTCGACCACCAGCACCCGCTGGCCGAGCTGCGCCAGGGCAGCCGCCACGTTCACCGTCGAGGTCGTCTTGCCGACCCCGCCCTTCTGGTTTGCGACCACCACCAGTCGCGTAGCCCCGGGCCGGGCCATCGGGGGCCGCATCCGGGCGCCTTGTCGAGCCAGCAGCGAGTGTTCGGCGGCCCGGGCCAGGGGTGTCGACTCGTCGGCGTAGCCCGGGTTCCGCTCGGCCAGCTGCGCGGCGGTCAGGACCGTGTACGCCGGGCTCGGCTCACCCGCAGCAGTCGGTGATGTTTCACGTGGAACCGTCATCTCGGGCTCGTCGCCGGTCGCACCGTGCTCAGGCCTAGCCTGTGGATGAAGTGGCCCATTCTGTGGATAGCCACGCTCAGGAGTGGGGTTCGGATCGGTGGAAAACTCCGAAGTCGTCTCCCGGGAGTCAGGAGCGGGAAGCGCGTCGTGGGGCTCGAAGGGATTGGTCACCGGCTCTGCTTCCTCCGTTGCGAGACTCCCCCGCCGGGTCGGCGAGGCCGCCCGGAACGCTCGAGCCAACTTACCCCCGCCGGGTCCGCCCAGGCCACCCGGACCACGGTGGCGGCAGACTCCGGCCATTCCTCACCGACCCTCACCACCACCGGATCAGCACACTGCAATCGCCGCAGCCGATCACCTGCCTCGGCCACCTCTCGGTCGGCCGAGACTCCCTTGATGGCCAGCAGCGTCCCTGTTGGGGCCACCAGGGGCATCGACCACTCCAGCAGACGGTCCAGTGGAGCCACCGCCCGAGAGGTCACCACATCGAAGGTGCGCTTCCCGTGAAGCTCCTCCGCGCGCGCTCGGACGACCTCGACCCCGCGGAGCCCGAGCTGGGTCACCGCCTCCTGCAGGAAGGTCGTCCGGCGCAGGAGAGGCTCCACCAGGACGATGCTGAGGTCCGGGCGAGCCAGCGCGAGCACCAGCCCCGGTAGGCCGGCGCCAGACCCGACGTCGGCAACCTGGGCTTCCGCAGGAAGTTCGGGTGCCAGGACCGCACAGTTGATGAGGTGGCGGGTCCACAGTCGTCCGAGCTCGCGAGGACCGATCAGCCCCCGCACGACTCCGTCGGTGGCGAGCAGCTCGGCGTAGCCTTCAACGAGCGCCCACCGGTCCTCCGGGAACAGCGCACGCGCCTGAGGCGGGGCTGTTTCACGTGAAACAGTGCTCACGGTGAGCCTCAACGGCCCGGTGTGATCACCACGAAGCGGCGCGGCTCCACACCTTCGGACTCCGAGACCAGGCCTGATTCCGTGACGACGTCGTGCACGACCTTCCGCTCGAAGGCCGTCATCGGCTCCAACGCCAGCCGTTCGCCGGACTCGGTGACCTGGGCGACCGCATCGGCGGCCAAGCGCTCGAGCTCGGCGCGCTTGTCCGCGCGATACCCGGAGATGTCGAGCATCAGCCGGGACCGCTCCCCCGTGTCGCGGTAGACCGCCAGGCGGGTCAGCTCCTGGAGTGCCTCAAGAACCTCGCCATCACGCCCTACCAGCTGCGCCAGGTCGGCGCCCACGATCGAGACGGCGGCCCGGTCGCCCTCCACGTCCATGTCGAGATCGCCGTCGAGATCGGCGATGTCGAGCAGCTCCTCGAGGTAGTCCGCGGCGATGTCGCCCTCCCGCTCGAGCCGCTCCACCCGGGACGGGCGGTCCTCGGCTTCCTCGGCCGGGAGATCTGAGCCGTCGTCCGCGCTCTGGGACTCGTCCCCCTGGGGCTCGGCTCCATCCGCCTCGTTCTCAGCGGTCCCTGCCACCGACAACTCCTCGGCCGCGCCGGACTCGTCGGCGGGAGTCTCCTCCTCCACCGACGACTCAACGATGGTCTCGCCGTGCTCGTGCTCGCTCATGGGTAGTGCTCCTTGCTGGTCTGCGGCCTCACTCGCCGCTGGCATCGGGGGGCCCGTCTGAGGGCCGCTGCTGCTTGCGCTGCTGACGCTGCTGGCGCGACTGCTTCTTCGGCTGTTGACGTGGCGGCCGGGAAGGGCCACCCGACGGCTCGTCCGAACCGCCCTCGAGCTGGGCAGGTGACCCACCCGGGTCCGGTCCCCTGCCATGCTTGGCGTCGCGCTCCAGCTTGGCGGCGTACGCCGGCGTACCTGGCGCCGGGTTCCTCCGGATCACGTAGAACTGCTGGCCCATGGTCCACAGGTTCGAGGTCGTCCAGTAGATCAGCACGCCGATGGGGAACGCGATACCGCCCACGGCGAAAACCACGGGCAGGACGTAGAGCAGCATCTTCTGCTGCTGGGCGTAGGGCCCCGACATGGCGTCGGCGGGCATGTTCTTGGCCATCAGCTGCCGCTGGGTCAGGAACGTCGTCGCCGTCATCGCGATCACCAGGGCACCGGCCAGGATCTGCACGCTGAGGCTGTCCGCAGTCGTGAACGTGTCAGAGATCTTGGCGCCGAACAGGGTCGCGTTGCTCAGGGAGTCGACGTCGGCGGGCGTCAGCACGCCCTTCGCCTCGTCGTGGGCCGCCGCGTTGAGCAGCCGGAAGAGCGCGAAGAAGATCGGCATCTGGAGGATCAGCGGCAGGCACGAGGCGAACGGGTTGGTGCCCGTGTCCTTGTAGAGCGCCATCGTCTCCTGCGCCAGCCGCTCGCGGTCATGGCCGTACTTCTTCTGCAACTCCTTGACCTTGGGCTGGATCAGCTGCATGTTGCGACTGGACTTGATCTGCTTGACGAACAGCGGGATCAACGCCGCCCGGATGACCACCGTCAGCCCGACGATCGACAACGCCCACGAGGCGCCGCTGTCGGGGTCGAGCACCTGGCTGAACATCGAGTGGAAGGTGACGAGAACCAGCGAGATGGCCCAGTAGAGCGGGCCGAAGATGACTGTGCCCAGGAAGTCCAGCACTCAGGCTCCTTGAGTCCGGTGAGACGCGTCGCCGCGTGGAGGAACGGGGTCGTAGCCGCCCGCCGCCCAGGGGTGGCAGCGTGCGAGCCGGCGTACGGCCAGCCAGCTGCCCCGAAGGCTGCCATGGTCGGTCACCGCCTGCAGAGCGTACGCCGAACAGGAAGGGTGGTAGCGACAGACCTGCCCGTAGAGCGGGCTGATCAGGGCGCGATAGGTCCGGAGCAGGCCGATCAGGAGGTATTTCATGCCGCGGCCCGGGCTCGCAGGCGTTCGGCGCAACCGATCACGTCGGCCGCCAGGACCGCGCTGGGCGTGCCCTGGGCCGACGGCTGGGCCCGCACCACCAGCTCACCGGCGGGCGGCAGTGCCGCCCAGGCACCGGCCACCACGTGGCGCAGGCGGCGCTTGACCCGGTTCCGGTCGACCGCCGACCCGACAGCCTTGCTCACGATGAACCCAACCCGCAGCGGTTCGCCACCGGGGCGCCAGTGCAGGACCACCGACGACGATCCGGCACGCACGCCCGAGCGGACGGTACGGCGCAGGGCATCACCGGAGGTCAGCCGTTGGGTCCGCGACAACACGCGTCACCTTTCGCTGGTGACGTCAGACCGAGACGCTCTTGCGGCCCTTGCGGCGGCGCGAGGAAAGGACCGCCCGGCCGGCACGGGTGCGCATCCGCAGACGGAACCCGTGCACCTTGTGACGGCGACGGTTGTTCGGCTGGTACGTACGCTTGCTCACGTGCTTCTCCGTTGTTCTCCCGGATCACCGGGGAGCTACTGATCTCGGCTTGGGTGTCCGCTCGGCGCGGCGGGCAGGGGCCTGACTCTGGGCCGGACTTGCGAGTCGGCTGGCACCGCCCACCCACGGACTCCACCGGCCTGAGGTCGTGCGTCGGGCCGGGGGGCCGTGGACATGCGGCACCGGTCGACGCCGGGCGACCTCCCAACGGTACGCGAGGCGCGCGAACAGGGTCAAACCCACGCCCGGTCCGCCTGTGGATGACGAGTTGCCTCTCCCCCCGTTCGCTTGTTAGGTTCGGCCACGACCGAGGTTCCCCGCGCGCCCCCGATGTCGACCTCAACCCGCGGTCGTGGCCGCCGGTCAGATCCCTACATGGGCCTCTGACCTGCGAATACGCCGCCGTTGCCGTGTCTCGGACGTGTCTCGGCCCGGTTCCGCAGCAACCCTCAGGTGTTAGTTCACACCCTGTGGAAAAACTTGTGGAACCAACAGCCGAACACAGCCCTGACGAAAGCGGAACCTGGTGGAGAACGAGCACGCTGACCTGGCCACGATCTGGCATACGATCCTGATCGAGCTGCAACCCAACCAGCGCGCCTGGTTGCGTTCGAGCGAGCCGGTCACGCTGCACGAGGGCACCGCCATCATCGCGGTGCCCAACGACTTCACCCGGTCCCAGCTCGAGGGCCGGCTGCGTCCGCAGATCGAGGGAGCGCTCAGTGAGGCCTTCGCCCGCGAGATCCGGCTGGGCGTGACGGTCAACACCGAGCTCGACCAGTCCTCGGTCCCGCCCCTAGGACCCCTTGATCAAGCCATAGATGGACACAGCGACATGTCGACAATTCCCACGGTCGTCCCGGCCGCCGCCCCCGCACCGGTCTCGGCCATCGACCTGCCCGTGGGTGAACCGACGCGCGCTACGACGGCCTGGGAGACGCGTCTCAACCCGAAGTACACCTTCGAGACGTTCGTGATCGGGTCCTCGAACCGTTTCCCCCACGCGGCTGCGGTGGCGGTCGCCGAGGCGCCCGGCAAGTCCTACAACCCGCTGCTCATCTACGGAGACTCCGGCCTCGGCAAGACCCACCTCCTGCACGCGATCGGTCACTACGTCCGGAGCCTCTACTCCGGGGCGAAGGTGCGCTATGTGTCCAGCGAGGAGTTCACCAACGAGTTCATCAACGCGATCCGCGACGATCGACAGGACCGGTTCAAGCGCAGGTACCGCGACGTCGACGTGCTGCTGATCGACGACATCCAGTTCCTCGAGGGCAAGATCCAGACCCAGGAGGAGTTCTTCCACACCTTCAACACCCTCCACAACGCGAACAAGCAGATCGTGCTGACCTCCGACCGGGCGCCCAAGAAGCTCGACGAGTTCGAGGACCGACTGCGCAACCGCTTCGAGTGGGGTCTGGTCACCGACGTCCAGCCGCCTGACCTCGAGACCCGGATCGCGATCCTGCGCAAGAAGGCCGCGATGGACCGCCTCACCGCTCCTCCGGACGTGCTGGAGTTCATCGCCTCCAAGATCCAGACCAACATCCGCGAGCTCGAGGGTGCCTTGATCCGGGTCACGGCTTTCGCCAACCTGAACAAGCAGGTCGTCGACCTGACGCTGGCGGAGATCGTCTTGAAGGACCTGATCCCCGAAGGTGGCGAGCCCGAGATCACGGCTCCGCTCATCATCGCGCAGACCGCGGCGTACTTCGGGGTCAGCATCGAGGACCTCACCGGACCCAGCCGCGGCCGTCACCTGGTGCAGGGCCGACAGATCGCCATGTACCTCTGCCGCGAGCTCACCGACCTCTCGCTGCCCAAGATCGGGGCCCAGTTCGGCAACCGCGACCACACGACCGTCATGTACGCCGACCGCAAGATCAACCAGCTCCTCGCAGAACGCCGTTCGGTGTTCAACCAGGTCAGTGAGCTGACCAACCGCATCAAGCTCCAGGCGCGACAGTCCTGATCACCGCGACGATCCTGGTCCCAGGAGCCGCCGCCGACCCCGGGATCGACGCGCCCCCGGGCTGTGGACGACCTGGGGGCAACGCCGCACTCTCCTCCACAGGCCATGTGGAGGCACCACGACTCCCGGTGGACAACCAAGCTCGGGTCCACAGCGCACGCAGGTTGGCCGGCGGTCCTCCACAGCCGCTCCCCCAGGCGCACATGCCCCCTGAGCAGGCAGAATGCTGGTTTTCCACAGTTTCCACCGCTGCTATGACGACTACTCACCTCTAGATGGATCGATGACTCGTCAACATCCTCCCGGCACCGTTTCTGGGGAGAACCACCCCCACGCATCGTTCGTACGGCGACCGAGCCTCCCGCGCCGCCGCCGTGCATGGCAGGATGCTCACGCCACCCGTGGCCCCCGCCCCGGGTCCTGCTCCGGATCATGGAGGTCCTCACCGTGAAGTTCAGCGTCGAGCGTGACGTGCTCGCGGACGCCGTCGCCTGGGCCGCGCGCAGTCTGCCGATCCGGCCCAGCGTCCCCGTGCTGGCGGGTCTGCTCATCGATGCCAGCGACGACGGCCTGGTGCTCTCCACGTTCGACTACGAGACCTCGGCGCGCGCCACACTCACCGCCGACGTCACGGGGGAGGGTCGTGCTCTGGTCAGCGGGCGCCTGCTCGCGGACATCTGCCGCAGCCTCCCGGCGAAGCCGGTGGAGATGGTGCTCGAGGGTGCCCGGGTGTCCCTGACCTGCGGGGCGGCCCGGTTCAGCCTGCAGACGATGCCGGTGGAGGACTACCCGTCGCTGCCGGCGATGCCCCAGGCGGCAGGCACCGTGAACAGTGAGAAATTCGCGCATGCGGTGGCGCAGGCCGTGACCGCCGCCGGCCGTGACGACATGCTCCCGGTGCTGACCGGCGTTCGCCTGGAGATCGACGGCGCGACGATCAGCCTGCTCGCGACCGACCGCTTCCGGCTCTCCCAGCGCGAGGTGACGTGGAACCCGCACACCCCCGATGAGTCGATCGCGGCCCTGGTGCCGGCCAAGGTCCTCGGTGACACGGCGAAGTCGCTCACCTCCGGAGCTGAGGTCACGATCGCCTTGTCCCATGGTGGCGCGGGCGAGGGCATCATCGGTTTCGAAGGACATGCGCCCGGTGGCCTTCGCCGGACGACGACCCGCCTTCTCGACGGCGAGTTCCCGAAGGTGCGCAGCCTCTTTCCCGCCGAGCACCTCACGACCGCGCTCGTCGACAAGGCCGCACTGGTCGAGTCGGTCAAGCGCGTGGCGCTGGTCGCTGAGCGCAACACGGCCGTACAGCTGACGTTCAGCGACGCCATGGTCACCCTCGACGCCGGCTCGGGCGACGAAGCGCAGGCCTCGGAGTCGATCGAGGCGACGGTGAACGGCGAGGAGATCACCACCGGCTTCAACCCGCAGTTCCTGCTCGACGGACTCACCGCCATCGACGAGGCGGTGGTCGAGCTGGCGTTCACCCAGGCGTCCAAACCGGTCGTGATCAGCGGGGCGCCTGGCGAGGATGGCGAGGACCCCGCGTTCCGCTACCTGTTGATGCCTCGGCGCCTGCTCTCCTAGCGCTCCCCGGTTCGATCCCAGCCGCCCAACGATCGGAGGACTCATGGACATCGCACTGATCGGCCTCGGCAAGATGGGTGGCAACATGCGCACCCGCCTGCGCAACGCCGGCCACACCGTGGTGGGTTACGACCGCAACCCCGACCTCGCCGACGTGGGATCCCTCGAGGAACTTGTTGCGGCCCTGCCCTCGCCCAAGGTCGTGTGGGTGATGGTGCCCGCCGGAGAGCCGACCAGACAGACGGTCGGCGCCCTCGGCGAGCTGCTCGGCGAGGGCGACGTCATCGTCGATGGCGGCAACTCTCGCTGGACCGACGACCTCGCGAATGCCGAGCTGCTGGCCCCGAAGGGCATCGGGTACGTCGACTGCGGGGTCTCCGGGGGTGTCTGGGGCCTCGAGAACGGCTACGCGCTGATGTACGGCGGCGACCCCGCCGACATCGCCAAGGTCCAGCCGGCCTTCGACGCTCTCAAGCCCGAGGGTGACTTCGGTGCCGTCCACGCCGGCGCGGTCGGGTCGGGACACTTCTCGAAGATGGTCCACAACGGCATCGAGTACGCCATCATGCAGGCCTACGCCGAGGGTTGGGAGCTGCTCGAGAAGGTCGACCTGGTCGACAACGTCACCGAGGTGTTCCGCTCCTGGCGTGAAGGCACGGTCATCCGGTCCTGGTTGCTGGACCTGCTGGTCTCGGCGCTCGACGCCGACCCCGGCCTGTCGGAGATCCGCGGGTATGCCGCCGACTCGGGTGAAGGGCGCTGGACCGTCGAGGCCGGCATCGACAACGCGGTGCCCACCCCCGCCATCACCGCGGCGCTCTACGCCCGGTTCGTCTCCCGTCAGGACGACTCCCCCGCGATGAAGGCGATCGCGGCGATGCGCAACCAGTTCGGCGGGCACGCCGTCCAGACCTCCCCGCCCCCGGGCGGCGACGCGACCGGCTGAGGCAGGCGCTTGTTCGTCTCCCGCCTGACCCTCCACGACTTCCGCTCGTACGTCGACGTCGACGTCGAGCTCGGATCGGGCGCGGTCTCCTTCATCGGCCGCAACGGCCAGGGCAAGACCAACCTCGTCGAGGCGGTCGACTACCTGTCCCAGCTCAGCTCGCACCGCGTGGCCAGTGACGCACCCCTGGTCCGGGTCGGCGCCGACCAGGCGCTGGTGCGCGCAGCGGTGGTGCGGGAGGGCCGCACCGCCACGCTGGAGATCGAGATCAACCCGGGGCGATCCAACCGCGCCCGGGTCAACCGCTCTCCGCTTCCCCGCGCCCGGGAGCTGCTCGGCCTCGTGCGCACGGTGCTGTTCTCCCCCGACGACCTCGCGCTGGTCAAGGGCGACCCCTCGGATCGCCGGCGGTTCCTCGACGACCTCCTGGTGCTCCGCGCCCCCCGCCTGGCAGGAGTGAGGTCGGACTACGACCGGGTCCTGCGCCAACGCAACTCGTTGCTCAAGACGGCGGGATCCGCACGACGGGGGTCGACATCTGAACAAAGCGCTTTATCGACATTGTCCGTGTGGGACGCTCACCTGGCGCGCACCGGCGCCGAGCTGCTGGCCGAGCGGCTCGCGCTCGTCGAGGCGCTGCGCCCCTACGTCGGCAAGGCCTACGAGACGGTCGCGCGCGGTGCGACGCGCGACGACGCAGAGCTCGACTACGTCGCGTCCTTCGAGCTCGAGGGGGTCGCGGACCGGGCGTCGTTGACCGAGCTCCTGCTGGCAGAGCTGGAGCGCCGCCGCAACGACGAGCTCGACCGGGGCGTCTGCCTGGTCGGCCCGCACCGCGACGAGCTCTTGCTGAGCCTCGGCAACGGCGACCTGCGGCTGCCGGTGAAGGGCTATGCCTCGCACGGGGAGTCCTGGTCCTATGCGCTCGCCCTGCGGCTGGCGGCCTACGACCTGCTGCGCGCCGACGGCGACGATCCGATCCTGATCCTCGACGACGTCTTCGCCGAGCTCGACACCGAGCGCCGCGAGCAGCTCGCCGAGCTGGTGGCCGGCGCAGAGCAGGTGCTCGTCACGGCTGCGGTGCCCGACGACGTGCCCGGGGCCCTGGCCGGGGTGCGCTACGACGTCGGCGAGGGCGAGGTGCTCCGTGTCGGATGAGCGCCCGCCCCCCACGGAGGCCGGTGACGGGCAGCCCCCGGAGGCGGCCCGCGATCCTGGCTCGCAGGAGACGCCGCACTCCGACGACGGGCTCGATCTGGCGCGCGCGGCCGCGCGCTCACTCGCAGGTGGCCCGAAGCGGCGTCCCCGCCGCGGCGGGGACGCCGGCACACCGGAGGGAAGGCGGCGCGGCGGGCGGGGTGTCGTCTCGGGCGCGCACCCCGACGACCGCGACCCGCAGCCGCTCGACAGCAGCGTCGAACGGCTCGTCGGCGACCGTGGCTGGGAGCTCGACCTGCGGGTGGCGGGAGTGTTCGCCCGCTGGGCCGAGCTGGTCGGCCCGGAGGTGGGGGAGCACTCGACGCCCGAGTCGTTCGCCGAGGGCAAGCTCGTGATCCGCGCGACCTCGACCGCCTGGGCGACCCAGCTGAAGCTCCTGGCGCCGAGCGTCGTGCGGCGGCTCAACGAGGAGCTCGGGCATGGCAGCGTGGCGATCGTCGAGGTGCTCGGCCCCCACGTCCCGTCCTGGAAGAAGGGACCTCGCTCGGTGCGCGACGGGCGTGGTCCGCGGGACACCTACGGCTGAGACTGACCGGAGCCGCAGCCGGAGCCGACCAGGGGCGGGAGCAGGCCGTCTACGGGCCTCCCGGTGGTATAGGGCCATATCCGCACCCCTCGTCGTGGCTCGAAACCACCCTTACGCACCGCTGAGAGGCGATTTTGTCCACAGATCCCCCCTCTGGCGCGGGTGGTATGTGGTTCAGCGGCCCCTGAGCGGTATCATGAGGGTCGGGTCGTTGGCTCCTCGAGCGGCGACCTTTGTGATGTCAGCGCCGTCGCAGCAGGCCCGGTCGGCAGGGCCTGGACGGCAGAGGAGGAAGAGGTGGCTGTGGGCGACGAGAGCACTCGTGACGGAGGGCGGATCGAGGTGGCGGCCACCAACGCAATGGACTTTCCGGCAGGCGCCGGACCGGTCGACTACGACGCCTCGACCATTCAGGTGCTGGAGGGCCTCGAGGCCGTCCGCAAGCGCCCCGGCATGTACATCGGCTCGACCGGCGAGCGCGGCCTGCACCACCTGGTCTGGGAGATCGTCGACAACTCCGTCGACGAGAGCCTGGCCGGCTACTGCGACCGGATCGTGCTGACCCTCCAAGCCGACGGCGGCGTGCGGGTCGAGGACAACGGGCGCGGCATCCCGACCGACATCCACCCCACGGAGGGCATTCCTGCGGTGACGATGGCCCTCACCCTGCTCCACGCGGGCGGCAAGTTCGGCGGCGGTGGCTACAAGGTCTCCGGCGGGCTCCACGGGGTCGGAGTGTCCGTGGTCAACGCGCTCAGCTCACGCCTGGTCGTGGAGGTGAAGAACCGCGGGCACCTGTGGCGGCAGTCGTTCTCGCTGGGCGTACCCAACGGCGACCTCGAGCAGGTGCGAGCGATGGAGCCGGGGGAGTCCACCGGGACCACGGTCACCTACTACGCCTCCGATGAGATCTTCGAGACCACGTCGTACTCGCTGGAGACCGTGACCACCCGGATCCGTGAGATGGCCTTCCTCAACAAGGGCCTCGAGATCGTCATCCGCGACGAGCGGCCAGACGCCGACGGCATCGCGGAGGCGATCCACGACGGCACCATCGACAACGCGGTGGACGCGGTCGGCGTGGACGCGATCAAGCGAGCCGAGGCCGGTGGCCTGGAGCGCCGGTTCAAGTACGACCGCGGGCTGGTCGACTACGTCGAGCACCTCAACCGTCGCAAGGACAAGGCCAACCCGACGATCATCGACTTCGAGGCCGACTCCTCCAACGGCAGCGAGATGAGCCTCGAGGTCGCGATGCAGTGGAACACCGGCTTCACCGAGTCGGTGCACACCTTCGCCAACACCATCAACACCCACGAGGGCGGCACCCACGAAGAGGGTTTCCGCGCGTCGCTCACCACGCTGGTCAACCACTGGGGTGAGGAGTGGGGGATGATCAAGAAGCGCGAGGACCGGGTCTCCGGTGACGACATCCGCGAGGGCCTGACCGCGATCATCTCGATCAAGCTCGCTGAGCCGCAGTTCGAGGGCCAGACCAAGACCAAGCTCGGCAACACCGAGGCCAAGGGCTTCGTCCAGCGCGTGGTCAACGACCAGCTCGGTGCCTGGTTCGAGCAGAACCCCGCCGAGGGCAAGGACATCGTCCGCAAGTCGCAGGCGGCGGCGTCCGCCCGGATCGCCGCCCGCAAGGCGCGGGACCTGGCACGGTCCCGCAAGGGCCTGCTCGGGGGCGGGGGGCTTCCGGGTAAGCTGTCGGACTGCCAGTCGACCAACCCGGAGGAGTGCGAGGTCTTCATCGTCGAGGGCGACTCGGCCGGCGGCTCCGCACGGCAGGGCCGCGACCCGCGCGTCCAGGCGATCCTGCCGATCCGCGGCAAGATCCTCAACGTCGAGAAGGCGCGCATCGACAAGGTCCTCGCGAACACCGAGGTCCAGGCGATCATCTCTGCGCTCGGCACCGGCATCCACGAGGAGTTCGATCGCGACAAGCTGCGCTACCACAAGATCGTGCTGATGGCCGACGCCGACGTCGACGGCCACCACATCAACACGCTGCTGCTGACGTTGCTGTTCCGCTTCATGCGCCCGCTGATCGAGCACGGCTACGTCTACATGGCCCAGCCGCCGCTCTACCGGATCAGGTGGAACAAGCCCGCCGTGCACGAGTTCGTCTACTCCGACGCCGAGCGTGAGGCCCTGACCCGCGACGGCCTGGCCCAGGGCAAGAAGCTGCCCAAGGACATGCCCGTCCAGCGCTACAAGGGTCTGGGCGAGATGAACGCCGACGAGCTGTGGGAGACCACGATGGATCCCTCCCAGCGCTTGTTGCTGCAGGTCACGCTGGAGGACGCCGCTCAGGCCGACGAGATCTTCTCGGTCCTGATGGGCGAGGACGTCGAGCAGCGTCGTTCGTTCATCCAGCGCAACGCCAAAGATGTTCGGTTCCTTGACATCTGAGGTGTCCCGGGTCGTCGAGACGTGCGCCGCACGCGGCCGCGTCGAGACCCCCTACCGCAGTATCGAAGTTTCTAGCGTATTCACTAGAGAGTCCGAGAGAGAGCAATCGTGACCGAGACCCCCACGGACGGCACCAGGGGCCGGATCGAGCCCGTCGAGCTGCAGGTCGAGATGCAGCGCAGCTACATCGACTACGCCATGGCGGTCATCGTCGGCCGCGCGTTGCCCGACGTACGCGACGGGTTGAAGCCGGTGCACCGCCGCGTTCTCTACGCGATGTATGACGGCGGCTACCGCCCCGACCGCGGCTTCTCCAAGTGCAGCCGTGTCGTCGGTGACGTCATGGGTCAGTACCACCCCCACGGCGACTCCGCGATCTATGACACCCTGGTCCGCCTCGCACAGCCATGGGTGATGCGCGCACCGCTGATCCACGGCCAGGGCAACTTCGGTTCCCCAGGCAACGACCCGGCCGCCGCTATGCGGTACACCGAGTGCCGGATGGCGCCGCTGGCGATGGAGATGGTCCGCGACATCGACCAGGACACCGTCGACTTCCAGCCCAACTACGACGGGAAGTCCGAGGAGCCGACGATCCTGCCGGCCCGGTTCCCGAACCTGCTGGTCAACGGTTCCGCCGGGATCGCCGTCGGCATGGCCACGAACATCCCGCCGCACAACCTCCGTGAGGTCGCCGAGGGTGCGCAGTGGGCGCTGGAGCACCCCGATGCCAGCCGGGAGGAGCTGCAGGAGGCTCTGATCGAGCGGATCAAGGGCCCCGACTTCCCCAACGGCGCGCTCATCGTGGGCCGTGGGGGGATCGAGCAGGCCTACCGCACCGGCCGCGGCTCCGTGACCCAGCGCGCGGTGATCGAGATCGACGAGGACGCCAAGGGACGCACCTGCCTGTCGATCACCGAGCTGCCCTACATGGTCAACCCCGACAACCTGGCCCTCAAGATCGCCGAGCTGGCCGACTCCGGCCGGGTCCAGGGCATCGCGGATGTGCGCGACGACTCCTCGGGGCGCACCGGGCAGCGCCTGGTCGTGGTCCTCAAGCGGGACGCGGTCGCGCGCGTCGTGCTCAACAACCTGCTCAAGCACACCGAGCTGCAGACCAACTTCAGCGCGAACATGCTGGCTCTGGTCGATGGGGTTCCGCGCACGCTGACGATCGACCAGTTCATCACCGCGTGGGTGGCGCACCAGATCGAGGTCATCCAGCGGCGTACCCGCTACCGGCTCGCGGAGTACGAGAAGGAGGCCCACGTCCAGCGGGGCCTGGTCAAGGCCCTCGACATGCTCGATGAGGTCATCGCGCTCATCCGCCGTTCGCCCGACGTGGCGCAGGCGCGGACCGGCTTGATGGACCTGCTGGAGATAGACGAGATCCAGGCGACGGCGATCCTCGACATGCAGCTGCGCAAGCTCGCGGCGCTGGAGCGCCAGAAGATCATCGACCGGTTGGCCGAGCTCGAGCTGCTGATCGCCGACCTCGAGCACATCCTGGCCAGCGAGTCGCGTCAGCGGCAGATCGTCACCGACGAGCTCACCGAGGTAGTTGCCAAGTACGGCAACGACCGGCGGACGCAGATCATCGCGGCCGACGGCGACCTGTCGATGGAGGACCTGATCCCCGACGAGGAGCTGGTGGTCTCCATCACTCGTGGCGGCTATGCGAAGCGCACCCGCGCGGACCAGTACCGCACCCAGAAGCGCGGCGGTAAGGGCGTGCGCGGAGCCACCCTGCGCGGCGACGACGTCGTGGAGCACTTCATCGCGACGTCCAACCACCACTGGCTGCTCTTCTTCACCACGGCCGGCCGGGTCTACCGGACCAAGGCCTACAACCTGCCGGAGGCCTCTCGCGACGCCAAGGGCGGTCACGTGGCCGGCCTGTTGTCGTTCCAGCCGGACGAGTCGATCGCGCAGGTCCTGGCGATCCGTGACTACGACCAGGCCCCCTACCTCGTGCTGGCCACCCGCAACGGGCTGGTGAAGAAGACGCGCCTCGGTGACTACAACTCGCCACGTCAGGCCGGCGTGATCGCGATCAACTTCCGCGAGGACGACGACGAGCTGATCGGCGCCGAGCTGGTCAACCCCGACGATGACATCCTGCTGGTCTCGCGGAAGGGCCAGGCGATCCGCTTCCGCGCCGACGACACCCAGCTACGGCCGATGGGTCGAGCGACCTCGGGCGTCTCGGGCATGAAGTTCCGCTCTGGCGACTCGGTGCTGTCCATGTCGGTCATCCGTGCCGCCCAGGTCGCCGCCGAGGCTGCCCTGGAGGGCATCGACCCCGCCGCGGTCGGGGAGGAGGGCGCGGCAAGCGCCCCTCTGGCGACCACCGTGTCCCCGCAGTACGTCTTCACGATCACCGACGGCGGCTTCGCCAAGCGCACCCGGATCTCGGAGTACCGCCTGCAGTCGCGCGGCGGCCTCGGGATCAAGGCGATGTCGCTGGCCAACGAGGACCGAGGCGGCCTGGTGGGCGCCTTCATCGTCACCGATGGTGACGAGGTGCTCTCGATCACCCAGAGCGGCCAGGTCGTGCGCGCACCGATCAACGAGGAGTTCCGGGCCACCGGTCGCTCGACGATGGGTGTCAAGTTCGTGACCCCGAAGTCCGGCGACGCGGTCGCCGTCGTCGCCCGCTCGGTCGAGGCCAAGGTGGACGACGACGCTGCTGTCGGCGCGGAGGAGGTGTCACCGGAGCCACTCGCAGCGGACCACGACTCGGCGCCAGAATCGTCGGATCACGGATCGGATGCAACAATCGAGACGCAAGCAACCGACGAGTCCCGGGGAGAGTGAGTCCTGATGGCGGATCGCCCTGCGCAGCCAACGGCCACCCGACCGACTGCTGAAGCACCGACGCCGCCCACCGACGAGGGCTCGACACCGACCTCCGCGGCGCCTTCTGAGACCGGCGAGAAGAAGCGGCCGATCCTCCCGCCCATGCCCGAGGAGCAGCCCACCGACCGGCCTGCCAAGCGGCCGGCGGCGCGGCGCAGCGCGGCCAAGCGGACGCAGCGCAATGGCACGACGCCCGTGGCGAAGCCCGCCGATGCCGCCACTCCGCCTGCGGACAAGCCGGCCGCCGCACCGCCGGCGGCCAAGCCCGCCTCCACCAACGCCGCCGCGGCCCCGGCCGCCAAGGCACCCAACGCGACGCCCCCTCGGGTTTCTCCCGGGCCCCCAGCCGCGCCTCCGGCCTCCGGACCGCAGGAGACGGCGATCCGGGCCCCGATGACTCAGCGGCTCAGCGCGCGACCGGTCCCGGGGTCGCCGGCGGACGGTGCCGCCGCTGCCACGGGTGCCGCCGCTGCTGCGGCGGCCGGTCCGGCTGCCCGCACCGGCGCCCCGCGCACCCCGGCGGAACCGCGCCCCGAGGCCTCGCCGATGCCGCTGGTGAAGCCCGTGACCACCCCGGCGAAGCCCACCAGGGCGCCGAAGCAGGCCGCGAAGAAGGCGGCCAAGCGCCCCGCCGGACGCCGACCCCCCCGCCGCGCTCGGCTGAGGCTGACCCGCATCGATCCGTGGTCAGTGATGAAGACGGCGTTCCTGCTCTCGGTCGCGCTCGGCATCGTCACGGTCGTTGCCGTGATGATGGTCTGGTCGGTGCTCGGCGCCGCGGGCGTCTGGGAGTCGATCAACGCGACCGTGCAAAACGTTCTCGGCGGACAGGATGGCCAGTCCTTCAACATCGAGGACTACGTCGGCCTGTCACGGGTCCTGGGATTCACTGCGCTGGTCGCCGCCGTCGACATCGTGCTGCTGACGGCACTCGCCACGCTCGCGGCCTTTCTCTACAACCTGGCTGCGGCGCTTCTCGGTGGCATCGAGCTGACGCTCGCGGAGGACGACGCCTGAGCCTTCGGGCGGTGCGCCGTACGGCGACCGGGCGCGGCCGGACTCGTTTTGTCGGCGTCTCCGACGGTGGGGTAGTCTTCCCCCTCGGTCGACCGCGAGGTCGGCCTCTGGCATTCGCCGGACCCGGGCCTATAGCTCAGACGGTTAGAGCGCTTCCCTGATAAGGAAGAGGTCAGAGGTTCAAGTCCTCTTAGGCCCACCACTCGTGTCGCGATCGCCCCAGGGCGGTCTCGTGGCGACGGCCTTGCGCGGCGCCTCCCGGGCGCGCCGGCGGGTACTGTCGGGGGAGTGCGTCACGGCGGTCCAGGCCGGCGTGGCTCGCTGAATCGGCCGACGACCCAGGGCGCGGGCCGGGTCCGCGGTCGCTATGTGGCCGCCGCGGCCTGTTCTGGTAGCGTCCCCGCAGTCACCGGCAGGGTGGGTCCGAAGCCCTCCGGGGACGCGCTCACAGCCGGTCCGCCCCCAGACAACCCGAGACGAGGAGAGAATCTATGAAGAAGCTTCTACTGGTCGCGCTCGCCGCTGCCGGCGCCGTGTTCGCGAAGAAGAAGTACGACGAGAGCAAGGCCGAGCAGGCCCTGTGGGCCGAGGCCACCGACAACGTCGACAAGGGCTGAGCCCTTCCCACGTCAGCGCCGGGCGATCACTGCGTCCGGCGCCGAGCCCGCGCCTGCCGCGGGCGCCCCGGGGCCATGGCGCAATTGGTAGCGCACCTGCTTTGCAAGCAGGGGGTTAGGGGTTCGAGTCCCCTTGGCTCCACCACTATAACACCAGGTCAGAGGCCATTTCCTAACCAATCTTGACCACTCCAGATTGCTTCGAAACAGCCTTCTTGGGGGTCTGGAGGGGGTAAGGGCTACGCCTGCGCCGCTGAGCGGCGCCCTCTTGCGCCCGTCGCCTTCGCGTCGGAGGCACGTCTACGGAAGTGCTTGAGGCGGGCGAGAGCGTCCTTGGCTGCCCTCTTGTCGACCTCGTCGCCAGGGAGCGCGCCAAGCCAAGTGACCAGCGCTCGGCCGCCGATGAAGTCGACGCCGTCGACCTGGAAAGCGTCCGGAACCTGGTGCTGGGCTGGACCCCAGATGACGACCAGGGGCTTCACGCCCACGGAGTTCACGTTCGCCCGGTGGCTTGCCCTCTCGGACTTCAGCAGAGTCCGAGTCAGAGCCTCAGCACGCAGCCGAGCACGACCTGCTGAGGACGCCATCTCAACCGGGTCGGCACCGTCGCCGCGCCACTTCGAGTCGACGACCACGAACCCGCCCCTGCGAGGCAAGACGAGGTGGTCGAGGTCGCCGGCTTGGAGCTCGATGCTGTCGATCCAGCCCCAAACCACCCCCTTCCTCTTGGCCCGGCGGAGCTCGTCTCGAGTGGCTTCCTCACCCCAGGCACCCCGAAGTTGCCAGATGGCTTCGCGTTCGCGGACAAGGAATGTGGTGTGGACCAGATACAGGCCGATCGCCACGATCGCTGCCTGGGTCGCGCCGAGAAGCCACGATCTGGAGCTGGTGTCGGGCAGCACCACCAGGATTACGGCTGTCTCGATTGCGAGTAGAGCAGCCACCCCGCCTGCGAAACCGGCGAGGAGCTTCACGTTGCGTCGGGCCCAGCCGTCAAACAGGCCTCGGTACGCCTTACGGGGATAGGGCCGGAACTTCGCCATCTCAGCCCGCAGCTCGACAAAGACGGGCGAGGCCGGGCGAGGATGGGCGCTTCATGACGAGAAGTCTGCGGTCACCGACCCGCATGTGTGGGTGGAATCTGAGAGTTGAACCGAGATACGTGGCGACGGCCCGGGACAACGTCAGTCAGCCGGCGGCCACGATGCGAGCGCTCTCGAAGGCGACTTCAGGCAGCGGTGCACGGAGTTTCCACGTCAGTGCCACCGGGCGATCGCCATTCAGTTCGCCGTCAAGATCGACCAGTCCGAAACACCGGAAGGTGCCTTCGATCGGTCCCGACCCTCGTTCCCTGACGAACAGGAGCCGGTGGATCGAGCCATCTGCGCCCTCCCCAATGCACCGCTTGGTGGCAGGTGACTCTTGGCGCCAGTTGTTGGGCGTCTCCCAGTGGAAGAGCTCAGCAGTCAACGCGTGATCTCGGTACTGAATGTTCGAGGAGAACTTGCGCGTGTCCTTGTGAAGGGTGACGAACATGAGCTGTGCTCGAGACTCGGCCACAAAATAGACGCCCTCCCGGTGCTCCTTTGGTCGGTCCACGGTGCTCACGCCGACGGCAGCGAAGACCTCGGCGCGTGTGTAGCGGGCGTGGGCCAAGAGCGGCACGTCGGCCAGGCCGAGCAACGGAGTTGGGGTGATGTCGAGCTCTGCCCGAACCAGCGTCAACAGTTCTGCGATTTCGTTGCGGACAGCGGGCTGGCGCCACAAGGTGTCGAATCCCTCTTGGAGGCTGTGCGGCTGGAGCAAGAGCAAGTGCATGAGTTGCATCGCCAGCCGCTGCTCGGCGAGCGGCAGCGCATCCGCGTCGACTGGGGCGTTCGCGGTCATCCAGTCGAACCAGCGGTTCACACGTAACCCGTCCGCTGCGTGCTGCAGGTATCCGATCCTTCGGAGCAACTCGACTTCTTCCTTGTCGAGCGTCTCATCGGCGGGGCCCCTGGGCGCCGACGTGGCGCCAGCGGCACGCTGCAACCGAGTCCAGGACATCTTGCGGCTGTCCACGCCGTAGAACTGCTCGACGGATCGACCCGTCCGCTGGAGGAAGGATTCGAGTGATGACCAGGACCCGGCCTGGAAGTCCTTGAGCAGTCCTGTGATACCGGGTCGTACTGCGACCTCTTTGAGGGCGGCGAGGACCCGGTCCCGGGCCACACGCTCCAGCGTGATGGAACAGCCAGCGGGCAGGAACGGGAAACCCGCCTCAGCCTGAGCGCGTACGTCGCCTTGGACGGGGTCGACCAGCGTCCGATAGCGCTGCTCGACCCTGTACTCAGCTCGATGTTGGCCGATGAAGTCGAGGACAAGACAGGAAGTCTTGCCCGGAGAGAGGCGCAAGCCTCGGCCGAGCTGCTGGGCGAACAGCACGGGGCTTTGGGTCGGGCGACAGAGCAATAAGGTGTCGACGTCGGGAACATCGATCCCCTCACCGAGGACGTCCACGCTGAAGACCACGTTCAGGCGACCCGCTCGAAGTTTCGCGAGGACTCGATCCCTGTGGGACTGGTCGTGGTCCCCAGACAAGTAGTCGGCGGCGAGACCGTGCTTGGAGAACTGCTCGGCCATGAACTCGGCATGGGCCACTGAGACACAGAACCCGAGCGCGCGAATCGCCTCCGGGTGCTCCACCCAGCGGTGAATCGCCTGCAGTATCCGGCGTACCCGCTCGTGGTCACCGGTATAAAGGTCTGACAGCGCTCCGACGGCGTAGTCACCTGAGTGCCAGGCAAGGTCGCGCAGATCCGTTCCGTCATCGACTCCGACGTACTCGAACGGGGCCAAGAGCTGATCGTCGACCGCTTCCCAGAGACGCAGCTCGGTAGTGAAGCGCCCACCGAACGAATCGGCGATGTCGGCGCCATCGGTGCGCTCCGGTGTTGCGGTGAGCCCAACCAGTTCTCGGGGTTGGACGTGCCCGAGCACCGATCCCCACGACTGAGCTGCTGTGTGGTGAGCCTCGTCGATGTAGATGACCTCGAAGGCCGCTGGCGAGACCTCGTCCAACCGATTGTGAAGTGATTGAACCATCGCGAACACGTGGGTGTCGCTCGTCAACGCCTTGGAGGAACCGCTGAGAAGCTGCCCGAATCCGGGATCCTGCAACACCTGGCGGAAAGTCTCGCGCGCCTGTTCCAGGATCTGCTCGCGGTGTGCCACGAACAGCAGAGTCGGCCGCGGCAAGCCAGGTTTGCACAGTCGGGCGTAGTCCAGGGCCGCGATCACCGTCTTGCCGGTCCCGGTAGCGGCGACCAGCAAGTGTCGGTGCTCGTCAAACTCCTCGCGTCTCGCCGACAAGGTGTCGAGGACGCGCTGCTGGTGGGGCCGGGGTCGTATTTGGATCTGGGAGTAGGCGGCAGCGAGCTGCTCGCTGAGCTTGTCGATGGCTAGTTGCGCTCGCCTAGTGAAGCCCTGCGCGGCGTACCCGCGTGCTTCTGCGAGAGCAGCGTCGAGCCGCTCCCGATCGGCCAGGGTGTATCGCTCGAAGACCGGGGTGTTCCAGTAGCTATCGAAGACTTGCTGGATTCGGCTGAAGACGGACGGTGCATCTGCTCGGGCCAAGCGGACGTTCCACTCCAACCCGGTGTACAGCGCCGCTTCTGAGAGGTTCGAGGATCCTATGAATGCCGTGTCGAGCTGGCCAGGGCGGCGGAACAGCCACGCTTTGGCGTGCAGCTTGGTGGCTATCCCTTGGTAATTGACTCGCACCTCGGCACCGAGGTTGATGAGCTCATCGAGCGCCTTACCGCTCGTCGACCCCAAATACGTCGACGTGATCACTCGAACTCGACCGCCGCGGTCGACGAGTGAGCGCAACTCCTCGCGGAGGGTCTCAATGCCCTTGTACCCGACGAAGGCACAGATGAGATCCACCTCGTCAGCGCACCGAAGCTCCTGTTGGAGCACCGTGCCCAACGAGGGTTCCCCTGCACCGTTGACCATCAACTCACTGGTGCTCAATGGAATCGAGGGATGGGCTGGCAGTGCGGAGTTGGCCAGTCCGGCAGCACTGCGAACGCCGCGGAGAACTCGAACAGGCGTTTCCACGTGATCGACAGCGAAGTCCTCGCCGAGCGCGCCGATGGCTTCGTTCACGAGTGCCGCACTTGAGGTCAGCTCGATCTCGTTGGTGGGCGACTTCAGACGCCTGGCGACCCGAAGTAGATGGCGCCCCATGCGCTCGATTGCCTCACCCTTGTCGACAGAAGTGACGTCGACGTGATCGCTGCTGAGCAGCTCCAACGCCCGTGCGAGCTCGGAAGTGATCAGCTCGTCGCGCAGTCCCGGCGTTAGCTCACCGTTCACTCGCGCCTCCCGGGGTGCACTGGCCGGTCCCGAGCTTAGGGCCGTTCAAGAGCTCTGGTGTGCCGACCCGGCTGCCGTGCGGCCAATTCACGCCGGGGGGAGAGCATGCCCTCGAGTCTGCAGCCGCCGGCCGGCACCTCGCCCAGTGTGCTGGTCACGGGCGTGAGCGAGTCGGAAGCAGTGTCCGCGGGCCGCGGGCTCGCGCCCAGATGGTGAGATGCCTGAGCCCCCTTCAGTACCTATTGGCACCGGTCATCTTTCGTTGTCACCGACCCTTCTTGGGTTCCAAGGACTCCGTCCGGATAGTCACCGCCTGGCGTCGAGGGCGTTCGTGATCCCCGCATGTTGCAGCGAATGCGGGCTGATGTGCCGCGGGATGCCAGGCAGCTTTGGCGCGTGACGCCCCGCGGTGGGGTGTCGTCATCGACTCGAAGTGGCGCAACCAGATCACCGGCGAAGGTGTCCCTGCGATGGCCGATTCGGCACGGCGGGCCGTCATGCGAGCCGAAGGAGCGCTCCGGTCAATGCTCAAACGGGAGACTGGCGCGCGGCATCGGACGAGGGCCCAATCGGTCTCCGTCACCGCCGCGGTGGTGCTCTGGGGCGCCGCTCGCACGGACGTTCCGAGCGACGCGACTGTCGACGGCGTGCGCTTCTTGCCCTTCAAGTAGAAGACCGAGATCCACGGCCGAAGACCCGACACTGCCTCTTCCTGTGACATGCGTTGACGACCCGTCACGACGCCCGAGATCACCGCTGTGACAAGAGGCCGGCAGGGCCCCAAACGAGCGGCACGCATGCTAAGAGTGTCCGTAGATCGGTCCGCCCACCTGGGCGGGCCGAGCCAGAAAGGGGGGAAGCGCAGCCGGGAAATCGGCATCGACGGTCACATACTGAGATGACGATCGAGGAGATTCCAGTACCGATTGGTGCTGGTTGTTACCGAACGTCTCGGACTGTCTCTCAACGTCTTGGGATGTCTCGTCGGCCCGCACAAGTGGCCCTTGACGTGGAGGTTGGTCCCGCTCACGCTGAAAGTTCCCCGCTGATCGTCATCGGCGGGGACGTCTGTCGGGAGCATGCCGTGTCCGTCGCTGATCGCCTTGGCCTCCAGGACCTGGAGGGCGAGTTGATGTGCGCAGCGCGTGAGGCGTGGCGGCGCTGGTCGGCAACTCACCAGAGCTTGGCGGTCGTGCCCGAGTTCGACGATCTGCGCGACTGGACGAGGGCCGCACCGGTCGATGAGGCCGACGCGGTGCTCGGCGTACTCGCGTCGTTGACCGAGACGGACGATGGCGCGGTCACGGCGTTGGTGTGGGCCCTGCTGCCTGGGGTCGAGGCGCGGGCCCGCAAGCTGCGGGATCTAGATGGGGACATCGACGGCTTCTTCGCAAGCCAACTGTGGGTCGAGTGCAGCAGCGCCCATCGGCTCAAGGACGGCCGCATTGCTGGCGCGATCCTCGGGCAGACGACGCGGGAGGTGTGCGCTCATCTCGGCGTCGGTGACCTGGCCCGCCGGCGGGACCGCTTCATGGTCGACGCTCGTGGAATGCTCCCGGGCGACGACGTCGCCGTGGTCGACGAGGGCGATGACATCGATCCGTTCTGGGAGGTGACTGGGCTGATGATCGAGGCGATCGACGCCAAGGCGCTCCACGTGTTCGATGCTTGGTTGCTTGGCGAGCTCGCTCGGATCGCTGCCGAGCTCGATGTGGCCGGTCGTCGTGGCCGGTCGGGCCTGACGACTCCGGCCGTCGTCGATGAGCTTGCTGCGACTGTGCACCTCTCGGCTCGCGCCATTCGCCGTCGTGCCACCACGGCACTCGACCGATGGGCTGAGTTCCTGCGGGTCCGCGACGATCCGGATGCCTATCCGGCCTGGCGCGCGAAGCACCGTGACTGTGCAGTGACGCCAGCCGAGGAGATGCAACTGGTGCTGAACGAGGACGGCCCAGCGGAGTTCTTCAGAACTCGAGACCTACCCCCGGACGCGTGGGCCCCGACGTACCGCCAGAGCGTCGACGCTCCGCTGGTGGGTGACCAAGCGCTGGATCCGGTAGGCGAGGGCATCGATCTTGTGGTCCGCGGGTAGCGGGCGCCGTGGGCTTGCTGCGCGCTGCAGGATGAGCTTGGCGTTGACGCCGCTGGCTTGGATGCGGTCGAGTTCGCGGGCCAGATCGAGGCTGTTCTCGTCGTGGTGGTCGGGGTCGCCGATCGCTGTCGCGATGGCGGTCTCCAAGCGGCGGACGGACTCTGGGTAGAGGGCGTCGACTTGGCGCTGGAGATGGCGCGCGTAGCGGTCGGCGGCGAGATCACCGGTGCGTGGGCCGGATCGGGAGCCGAACAGGCTGCGGTCGTCGTCGGGTACGCCGTTGGCAGCGCGCCAGACGGCGGTCTCGGTGCGGAGCTCGTCGGTGAAGACGTCAGCGAAGCGATGGAGTGTCGTCGGTAGCTGCGCGTCGCGGCGTACGACCTCGGCGAGCGTGGTGACGCGGTCGGCGCGGGCCGCCAGGTAGGCGGCCCATCGCGGCTCGTCGCGTAGGTCGGCAGGGACGCCGGGCAGCCACGGGAGCGGGCCGGGGCCAGCGGATTCGAGCGCCTGATCGGCACCTCCGCGAAGGAGTCTTTGGGTCGCGGTGGTGACCGCGTCGGAATACCGCTGCGCGGCTTCGTGGAGGCAGGTGGCGGGGCTGGTGGCTTGCGCGAGCTCGGTGGTGGCCGAGGTCGCGGCGCCGTCACGGCCGATGATCCGGTCGAGGTTGTCGACGGCGGTGAGTTGCTCATCGATGCCGGGCAGGAACTCTTCGTCGGTGTCGGCCTCTTCAGTGATGAGGTGGACGTGGTTCTCGGCCTTTCCGCGGGTGAGCATCGTGTAGAGGAGTTGCCGGTCCTCGTGCCCGGTGATGATGCCGTGCATGACGTCGGCGGTGGAGCCTTGGGCGGCGTGGACAGTGGTGGCGTAGCCAAGCTCGACATGCTCGGCGACGTACGCCGCTGGAAGCGTGATGTGCAGGCCCGACCGCAGGTGCCGCGCGTTGAGGCTGCCGCTCGGGTTGATCGCGATGATCGTCCAGCGGTCGCCGTTCTTGACCCAGTCGGTGCCGCTGACGCCGAGGCGGCGGTCGTTGCGACGGGTCAGGACCACGTCGCCTTCGCTGGCCTGGTTCCCATCAGCGAGTGGGACCTCGTGGTGCGGTTGGGCGCCGTCAAGGCGGGTCTTGCGCGCTGCCCTGTTCAGGCGAGCCACGAGGTCGCGGGTGGGGGCGAGCATCAGGCATTCGCGGCCGGCTTCGGTTTGGTCCTGCCAGGCGACGAGGACCTCGGTCAGGCTGCTGAGCTCGTCGCCGGTGTGAATGCGATCGTGGTCGAGGTAGAACCCGAGGGCCGAGTTGTCGCCGTCCCGTAGGGCGAGGGACGCGGTTGCTTCGATGGGGTCGTCGAACCGCACCACTTCCGAGAGTCGTTGGGCGCCGTGGGTGGAGGCGATGTCGCGGAGTACGCCGCCGGCGCCGATCGCGGCGAGTTGTTGGTCGTCGCCGATCAACCGCACCCGCGCACCGGTCCTCGTGCAGGCGGTGATGATCCGGTCGAGGGTGGGGGTGTCGGCCATCCCGGCCTCGTCGATCGCCACGATCGTGCGTGGCCCGAACCCGGGATCCAGACCAGCGGTGAGGGTGTGGTCGAGCATCGCGAGCGTCTCGGCGGGGATGCCGGTCGCCTCGGTCAGGACCGCGGCTGCTGCCGCTGACGGCGCGAGCCCGACGACCTCGTATCCGAGGTCGTGCGCGGTCTGCGCGAGGACGCTCATCGCGGTGGTCTTCCCCGCACCAGCCGGTGCCAGCGCGAGCGCAACCTGCCGCGGGTCGGCGACGAGCGCCTGGACGAGCTCGCGTTGGCCCTCGTTCAGCGCCGGTTGATCGAGGGTCGCGGCCATCAGCGCGAGCTCGACATCCACCGGATCGGGTGCCACGGCGCTGACGGTGCCGGCGGCGTCGATGATTCTCTGCTCGGCGGCGAGCATCGCGCGGCTGGTGAAGTGGTCGGCGCCGGTATGCCGGTAGACGCTCACGCCATCCGATCGCCGTAGTGCAGCTGGCTCGGTGATCGGGTCGAGGTCCGGGGTCAGGTTGACCAGTCGGGTGGTGACGGCGTCGACGAGATGCTCCACCACGTCCGCCACCTGCCCTGGTGCCAGGTCGAGGTCGCGGACCTGACGCTGGGCTTCGGCGTACATGTGCCAGGACTGCCACGTCGCGCGATGCGACTCGAGTTCGGTGATGACCTGGTCGGCTGTCGATGCGAGCCATGCGGAGGTGATCTGGGTGCGAGGCGGTTGGTCGTGATTGAGGGCGGTGTCGACCATGACACGTAGCCCGCGTTCGCCGAAGAGGTCCGCGGCTTCGGAGTGCCAGGTGCTGCGTTGGTCGGCCTCGGAGCGAGGCTCGTGCTTCGCCTGCCGGGTCTCGAGGTTCGCCCGTTGCGCCAAGGCGATCGACTCCTTCTCGGTTGGCGGGCGGCCGTGCTGCTTGGCGAACTCGCCGGTGAGCTCGGCGACACGGTCCTCGATGTCGGCGCGGCGGCTCGACCACCGCTTCATCAAAGCCGCGTCGACGCCGGCGATCTCCCGCACCGGCCGCTTCCCACCCGGACGGGGGACGTCGACGAACCTGACGCCGAGATGCGTGTGAAGGTGGGCTTCGAGGGCGGTGTTGTAGGCCTCCGAGGCGGCGATGACGTGCTCGTGCAGGATCGTGCCGTAGATCGAGAGCCACTTCCCGCCGCGAGTCTGGACCTTGTTCGCCACCGCGACGTGGGTGTGGAGATCCGGATCCCCAGCCCGTGAGTCGCGATGCGTGAACGCGGCTGCGACTAGACCGCGGGTCTCGACTTGACGGGGGCCGCCGACTCCTTCGCGGGTGAAGATCGCATGCGACTCCAGGAACGCCACCGCATCCTGAACGGCAGCGTCGTGGGCCCGCTGGATCTTGCTTGCGACCTCGGGCGGCGCGATCGCCCACAACGTCGAGACCGACTTCGCCGGACTGAACGTGAGGTCGAAGCCGGCCACCGAGCCCTTCCCGAACCTCCGCCCCAGCGCAGTGCCGGTCACCGGATGACAGCCGTCGCCGAACAAGTGCTGCATCTGCTCGGCGGTCACCACGTCGCCGTACTCGATGCCGTCGACCCCGACCAGCCCGGAGCCGACCCAGCGCCCAGGGGCCTCGCCCTTCGCCTCGTAGTAGTCGACCAGCCGTATGCGGCCGAGCTCGGTCGAGTCGGCGGCGGCGACCTGGCGGGTCAGGTACTCGTACCCCGACCCGGCGGCGAGCTTCTTCAGCGTCATCGTCACACCCATCAAGGCCGGGACCGGGCCGCGAGTGGCCACCCCGATTCGTGAGTGAAAGAGGTGTGCCTGGAAGAGAGGAAGGGTGGAGAACGGGCAGGGGAGAAGTGGAGGGCAGCGGGAGGGAGGCCGGGAAGGGGCGAGGGTGGTGAAGGTGAGGTAGTGCAGGGGGAGGCAAATGGGGTGGCCACTGGAGGACATCCATCGGCCTTGAGGGATGAAGGCAGCCAACCGGGCCGCCACCGACCCAGGAGCACCCGATGCGCGCAACCGTCACCCCCACCCGCCGCCTCATCCCACTGACCGAGGCCGCCGAGATCCTCGCGGTCTCGGTCAAGACCGTCCGCCGCTACGTCGCCGCCGGCGAGCTCGACGCCGTCCGGCTCGGGCGGCGGACGATCCGGATCAAGGCCGAGTCGATCGAGCGGCTGATCGACACGCACCCGGTCAACGCATGGCGCGGCCGGTCGGGTTGGTAAGCGGTCGGTGGGAAGGCGCCATCCACCCTCGGTAGGTTGAACTTGTGGAGCCCGATTCGCCTGGCCTGTTCGAGATGCACGTCGAGGCGCCGGCTCGTCCCGAACTTGTCCGGCGGGGCAGGAACCGGGAGACCTGGTCGGCCACGACGACGGCGACCGTCGTCATCCGTGACCGGGAAGCCGTTCGCGAGGCCTTTGCGGAGTTGGAGGAATCGGCATACACGCTCGTGGAACTCATCGATCTTGCTCCTGAGAAGTCCCACGAGCTCAGCCCGTTGGATCAGGTGGCCTGGCTCGTGTTGCCGACGACAGGGCTGGACGACGCTGTGGAGGCGGATGCTTTCCGCATCCTGTCCGTGGAGGCCGAGGTGATCGAGGACGACGGCGACGAAGGGACGCTGCGCTGGGCGGTGACCGTCAAGTTGCGGGACGTCGATCGACTACGGCGCCTCGCCGTCGAGACCCGCCCAGATGCCGCAGAGCAGATCGCGCAGAACTTCGCTGCCACGTGGCAGCGAGCCGTCGACGTGTTCGCGCCGATCCGGGCCGTTCCGGGTATCGATTGGCAGCCCGGAACCGTCGACGTCACACATGTTCCTGCGCGAGCTGGACGAAAGTCCTGACGGGGTGAACGGCTGCACCGGGCATCAATGATTGACTGGTCGCCGTGACCGGCCAGTTCGACCCGCCCGATCTGCAGAACCTCGTGAAGCAACTGATGGCCGGCGCCAGCCCGGCGGAGGGCAAGGCGCTCCTCGATGCGCTGATGAGCGGGCAGGTCACCAGCATCTTCGAGAAGCTCAACGCGAGGTCTGAGCCGACGCTCCTTCCTGTTCCGATCGCAACGCGCGGCTTCCGCGTGCGCTTGGACCTGCACGGAGCGAAGCCGCCGATCTGGCGGCGCCTCGAGCTGCCCGGTGACCTCACGTTGCCGCGGGTCCATGACGTCATCCAGTCCGCGATGGGCTGGTACGACTCCCATCTCCACCGGTTCCGCACCGGCAACGACCACCGTTCGCCGTACTTCATCACCGACTTCGACCTCGACGAGGGCGAGGAAGGGCTGCTGGAGGACAACGTCCGGCTCGACCAGATCCTCGGCGAGAAGGGCGACGAACTCTGGTACGAGTACGACTTCGGCGACGGCTGGGACCACAAGATCGCGGTCGAGGAGGTGCTCCGCTCCCCGCCGGAGGTGGTGCGCTGCACCGCCGGCCGGATGGCCTGCCCGCCCGAGGACTGTGGCGGGATCGGCGGCTACGAAGAGATCGTGGCGTGGGTCCGCAGCGGGTACGGCGACGAGCTGCTGCCCCAGGGATTCGAGGACGCCGAGCACGGCCACGGCTGGCTGCCGGTGGACTGGCACCCGGACCGCTTCGACGTCGAGGAGACCAACGCTGCTCTTGCGGTCGCGGTCGCCGAGCCGGTCGAGGTGACCGGGGAGCTGGCCGAGCTGGCCGAGCAGCTGGAACACCGCGGCATCCGTCTGCTGCGTGAGGTGCTGGGCCGCCCGTTCTCTCACGGCCCCACCGATGTCAGCGAAGACGAGGCTGCACGGCTCACCGAGACGTACCGGGTTTTCCTTGAGGTCATCGGCGACGGCGTCGCGCTGACCGCAGCCGGCTACCTCAAGCCCGCGCTGGTCGAGCAGATCGCCGAGCGCACCGAGATCGGCGCTTGGTGGATCGGCAAGGCGAACCGCGAGGACCAGACCTATCCCGTCGCCGACATCCGCAGTACGGCCCGCGCCCTGGGCCTGGTCAGCGTGCGCAAGGGCCGGCTGGCACCGACCGTCGCTGCACGGCGTTGTGGGCAGGACCCGCAGGCACTGTGGCGGCACATCGTCGGACGCCTCCCCCTGGGAACCAAGGACGCAGAACGCCAAGCAGGGTGGATGGCGCTCGCCGTCGTCGGCAGCGGAACGCCGCCCGAGGAGTGGCGCAGCGAGATCAGCGAGTTGCTGTACGACCTCGGCTGGCGCAACGGCCACGACCGGTCCTCGTCACCGCCGGCCAACAGTGACACCCTCACTGTTCTCAGCCTGCTCGCTGGCGCTGCGCGCGCTCGATGGGGTGAGATCCATGACGTCGACTTCGCCGTCGCGGCCACCGCCCGCGCAGCAATCCGACCGACCTGACCACTGGTGTCGGAGTCCCGTCTACCTTCATGGAGCAGGTGGGACGCGAGAACCGCGGGAGGTAGTGCCATGGTGACGCCGCTGAAGACTGACACGCTCATTGTCAGTCGGCGGGACCCCGAGACCCGTCGCCACAGCCGCGTCGGCGTCTTGAGCTACGACCAACACATCTTCCGCTTCGACTACGACGACGGCGTGACGCGAGTTCTGCCGGGACTCCCGCTCGGACGAGTGCACGAGAGCAAGTCGCTCCTTCCGATCTTCGCCGAACGGGTCATGGACCCCTCACCGGTCAGAGCGGGCCGAAACGCTGGAGCAGTTGGGCTTGGGTGCCACGGCTGAGCCCCTTGAGGTGCTCGCGGTGTCGGGCGGTGGTCGCACCGGCGACACCCACGAGCTGACTCCACTGCCCCAGCCGGGACCTGTCAGCCTGCCATTCCTCGTACACGGGATCCGACACCTGACGTCTGAGGAGCGCGCTGCCATCGACGACCTGAAACCAGGCGATCGTCTTGAACTGCAGCTCGAGACCGACAACGAGGTCAACGAGGGTGCCTTGCTTGTGAGGCAGAGCGGCGACCGTCTCGGATATGTCTTGTCTCGAGATTTCGAGATTCCCGGCCCGCATAGGACTGTCGGAGCTGGCGTGCAGACTCGGCGAAGGAGGTGAGCCATGGAGCAGACAGGGGTACCGGAGCAAGTGGTCGAGGACTTCCTGGAGCATTTGGAGCGGCGAGGGCGCGGCACCTACACGGTCCGTTCCTATCGGCTGGGGCTGGCCGACTTCTCGCGTTGGCTGCAACGGTCGGGCCGCCAGCTTGACGAGGTGTCGCGTCGCAACGTCGCGGCATACATCGGCGAGTTCGCCGCCGGGCCCGGTCAGGCTTCCCGGACGGCGGGCGTAGTCGACCTGGTCACGGGAGATCCGGTCCTCGCGCGTCGTGCGGCACGGACGGTCAACCACCGCCTGAGCGTGCTCGCGTCCTTCTTCGCGTTCCTGATCGACCGCGACACCGACGACGACGGTGCGTGGGCCGGCCGGGTCAGTCCGATCCCGGCCAGGGCTGCGGAGTTGACGCACTCGATGGGTGGGGGCGGAGATGCTCCGCCACGCCGCAAGCGGGCCGAGCTGAGACGGCGTGAGCCTCGCGAACTGCCCGCGGTCCTGGACCCGGCCGAGGTCGACCGGCTCGTCGCTGCGGCGAGGTCGTGGCGCGACAAGGCCCTGCTGGTGCTGTTGTCCCGCACAGGCCAACGAATCGGGGACTGGAGCCGCGAGCATGGCCGTCACGGGGTGCTCGGGATGAGCATGACCGATCTGGACCGCCGCGCCTCGACGATCGTGGTGCGGCTCAAGGGCGCACGCGACGAGCACCGAGTTCCGGTCACCGAGGAGTTCTGGAGTCTGTTCGACCTGTATCTGGAACACGAGCGTCGCGACGCCCCTGGCGAGGCCGCATGGGTCGGGTTGCGCCGTGGATGGCCCAACCCGTTGATCTACAGCGCCTTCGAGGCGGGGCTGCGTCAGCTCGCAGCCCGCACCGGAATCGAGGTCACCGCCCACATGTTCCGACACACCGTCGCATCGGGGGTGGTCGCCACCTCCGGAGTCGCAGCCGCTCAGCAACTGCTCGGCCATCGGCACATCGCAACCACCGTCGACACCTACGCCCACGTCGACCAGCAGGCGTTGGTCGCAGCTGTCACCGAGATCGAGCGGCAGGCCCGCGCCGCAGCCGAGAACGCACATCGCATGCGGTCCTCCGGGCAGCCGGGACGGATCGAGGGTCTCCGGTATGTGTTCCACTACGACTCCCAGACGTTGGCCGAGCTGGAGGCGGTGGCCACGCCCCGCCACACCCCGGGCTCGTCGTCCGACGCGGCCGAGGGTCCCCAGGCATGACCGGCTTGGTCATCCAGCGGGCCCGTCAGCTCGGTGCGGCTTCTTATGACCGTCAGGTGTGCATCGAGAACCTGGTCGCGCAGATGCGCGGCTGGCGGTTCTCCAAGCGCTACGACGACAACCGGATGCTCTACGCGGTCCACGCCACCTTCGACGTGCTCGACGGGCTGGAGGGCGACAGCCTGGCCGAGCGGTGGGCGAGGTTCGAGGAGCAGATCTGGCCGCGATGGCAAGCCGGGATCGACCGGCCGGAGCGGGGCACCCGCTGGGGTTTCGGGGTCTGGGCCCTGGTGATCTCCCGGCTGGTGCGACCACAGTGGGCGACGATCGCGACTGTGAGAATCGGGGACTGGACCAGGCTGCTCCCGGAAGACGATCCGATCGTCGAGGCCCGGAAACGACTCTTTGAGGCTGCCGGATCGTGTTCGATCGGATCTCCGAAGTCGTACGAGATCGCGATCAACATGGCCACCCGGCTGATGCTGACCCGCGGAGCCGACCGGCTCGATGACCTGTGCGAGGACGACCTGCTCATCCCGCCCTCGGGTATGAAGGGCGGCGACGTTCTGGACGTGCTGTTGTGTCAACTCGGGGTCTTCGACCGGACGCCACGATCGGGCACCGCGCGCCGCCGTACCGCGCCGCGGCACACCGAACGTGAACTCGCCGTGGTGGCCGGGGTGCCGGAGCCGTTCGTCGAGGTCGTTGGGCTCTACCTGGAGACCTACGCACGGCGGCTTTCGGATTCCTACACGACGTTGCGGGCCAAGGCCGTCGCGCTGAGCCATTTCTTCCGCTACCTGCACGACGCCCATCCCGAGGTCACGTCGTGTTCGCAGGTCACCCCGGCTCAGGCGCGGGCGTTCGTGCCGCACGCGAGGGTGGTGGCCCGCGCGACGCAGCGCAGTCATCCCCGCAAAGGAACTGAGGACCGCACCACGCCGCACACCTGGCTGGTCGACTTCCGGGTGTTCTTCGCCGACATCTCTACCTGGGCCACCGAGCCAGATTCCCCGTTCGCAGGCCACGCTCCGTCCAGTGTGGTGCTGACCCGCCATGATCTGGCCGACACTGGCTTCGCCAAGGCCCGCCGGCGTGCCGAGGCCAGGTTGACCTCGACTGTGTTGGACCTGCAGCGCGAGATTCCCAACATCCGTGCCTTCGCGTTGCGTCGCTGGCACGACACCGAGCACGAGTTGCGCGAGCGTCCCGACGACACGAGCCTGATCGCCGCCGAGCGAGCCGCGTTTTGGGACTGGGGTCTGCTGGAGCTGCTGCTGACCAGTGGGCTGCGGATCGAGGAGGCGTGTGAGCTGACTACCTTCGACGTGCTGCGCCGGTCCCTGCCCGACGGCAGGCTCTACTACCTGCTGCACGTCAAGCCCAGCAAGTTGGGCCGAGCCCGCGTGATCCCGATCGGCGACCAGCTCGGCCGGGCCATCGCCGAGATCATCCGCCACGTCCGCGGCTTCTACGGCACCGACTACGTCCCCCTCGTGGATCGCCGAGACGAGCACGAGAAGCGTCCCCTGCCCAGGGCGCCCTACCTCCTCCAGGCGATGCGGCACCCCAGCGCGGTCAACACCAACACCATCCGCGGGCGGTTGCGCTGGCTCTCCGAGCAGTCCGGCGCCCGGCACGCCGACGGAGCCCCGCTGGTCTTGACTCCGCACGACTGCCGCCGCGTGTTCGCCTCCGAGCACCTCAACGCCCATACCCCGGTCCACGTGATCCAGGCGCTGCTCGGGCACGCGACGATCGACACGGTGATGATCTACGCCAAGCTGTACCCCGACCAGTTCATCACCGACTATCGCAAGGCCATGCGCGGCCTCTACACCGACGTCTACGGTCCCGAAGCGAGCAACGCGCCGACCGCAGAGCAGTGGGCCGAGTTCACGGCCCACTGCTCGCTTCGCGACATGGGCACCCACGTCTGCGCCCTGCCCACCGGCGAGCACTGCCCCCGCGGACTCGTCTGCCTCGGCTGCGGCCATGCCCAACCCAAGAAGAGCGCCCTCCCGGTGTTCCGGCGGATGCTCACCAGCCACACCCGCGCCCTCGACAAAGCCCGGGAAGTGGGCGAGCCCGCCGGACAGATCGCCGCCCGAGAGCTCGAGATCGAACGCATCCGATCCGCAATACAACGCGCCCAAGAACTCACCGATGACGCCGGGGAAGCGCTCGAAGCGGCAGCAGGCATCCGGGTGCCTGATTGAGGAGACACCACCAAACTCCGACGGTGGGCGCACTCCGCGTCATGCGCAAGGGAACCGACTCTGGCCTCGCGTCGTCACATTGAGGAATGGAGCACTGGCGGCCGAACTAGACGACGGAGCGGAGTGGCGGGAGATGGAGCGGATTCTCGATACTACTGGGGCTAAGCGCTGCCACCGTGGAGTCACGCTTGGCGGGGTGAATCAGCAAGCCCGATCTACCGATACACAACGCCTGGCGTTGCCAGGCCCTTCGGCAAGGCCTTCTGGCGGCGAGCGTGGTTGCTGCCGGCTCTGGGCAGTCTCAAGCGAACGTTTGTTTTTGACCCGCCGACGCCGGCGTGCGACTGTCAGGCATGGTTCCAACCGCCGTTGTGCGTGGCTTGGTTGCTGCGGCCGCATCTTCGCTCGTAGTGGCTCTCGTGGCGGTGGGTCCCGCCCATGCAGATCCATGGGGTGCAGGACCACCCGACGGTGGAGCGCCGCCCGACGGAAGCGCTCATACCTACTGCTGGGGTGTTGAAGTGTATGGCGGAGTGAACGCCGACATCTTCGACAATGTCGATGCTGCCGAGTACAACGCCCTCGAAGGGCCGACAGTCGTCAACGTCATTTTCGAGAATGGCTGCGATTACTCCGGGGGCACCGAGACCGACGTTGTCTGGCTCACCGAGGACTTGCCAGGAAGTACGCGCGGGTCCACTCGTTGTGAAGACTATGACAACGGTAAGTGTGACCAGTACTACGCGTCTCTCGATCGAGTCGAAATCGCCGAAGGCTCAAACGACGAGAAGGACGAAACGAAGACCGCTTGCCATGAACTCGGCCACACCGTCGGCCTCACGCATCATCCCAACGGCACCGATTGGGGATGCATGCAAAGCGGCGAACCCACCAGCACCGCGCTGTCTTGGCGTCGTTACGTGACCCACCACATCGGTCACATCAACGCTCACTTCCCGTAAACCCAGCAACGAGAGGCTCTTCCTGTGATCCATTTTAGTGGATGCGCTCAATGGCGTCGTGCGTTGGCTGCTGGGTCATTGGTCTTGCTAGGGGCGTCAACGCTCACTAGTTGTGGCGGTGACGGAAGCACTTCTGAGACGACCAGCGTCCTGCAAGCGGCCGAGGCTATGCGCAGTGGAGTGTCATTCGATTACGAGCCGTACGAATCGCCCGAAGCGATGCGGAAGGATACCCAAGTCTCCGTACTGGGGCACGTCAAGGAGGTCTCGCGTGGTCTAGTAGACATGGGTCCCGAATACTCCGGAGTCGTTCTCATCTCACTCGTGACAGATGAGAACTGGAACGGTGAGTCGAGCGACCCTGTGACCGTAATGGTCTACTGGCCCGAAGATGAGTCAATCGAGACAATCCAGAAGGGTCTCCCGGAAGGCACGCGGGTGGCCTTCTTTGGCGACAAAGCTTCGCGGCATCCTGAGGGCTTGGCCATAGGCGCCGAGGTATACGAAGCAGTGCCCCAAGGCCTCCTCCTTGAGTCGGAGAGCAAGACGCTCATCAGCGTGTGGGGAGAGTCCGAGACGACCAGTCAGTGGAAGGACGTCGACACAATTGACGAACTACGCGCTTCTTTGAACGCCAAGGATCCGGCTTGACCGTCGGCGAGCGCCGGGACTGGAACAAGTCACCTGCTGGCTTTGAGGGGGATACTCGAGATAAGCGGTCCCGGATCCACTGCTCGACTACGTGCGCTTGATCATGGAGCGCCCGTTCGAGCTCGTTGTGGATCGGGTGAACCCAGTCGAGGCGGGCATGCACATGCGTCTGCTCGTCAACCTCACCGGCGAACTCGTGCCGTAGCCGGCCTTCGGCCGCGCTGTGATCCGTCATGAATGGGGCTGTGTCAGGCGGCGCGTGCTGCCGAAGCCGGGGTGCCTGGGCGGGCATTCGCGGAATGACCTAGCCCGCTATGCGGCGAAGTGAAGTACTCATCCCGGCAGCCTGGATGGATTGCCCTCCGGGCCGGGCACGCCGGCACGAGGTCGTCAGCCTCGCGCACGGCTGCCCACGCCAACGGCGCCGGAGTGGGTCGAGGGCTGCGACCGGCTGAACCAGGTCGCGTCTCCCGGCTCGTCATCGGATGAGCCGTTTGTGGGAGATCCTCAGGGACGGCGCAGCACGGCAAGCACAATCCTCTCGTTGCTGTCGCCGATGCTCGCGGTGAGGTGCGGGCCGTTGCCGAGCGGCGCACCGACGACGCGGGCGACGGCAATCTCGACCTGACCGGCGGTCACGACCGTGACGGCGCCCTCGTCGGCCACCGCGTCGATGCTGCTGAGCCGACGGGCGGAGTCGTCGCTGCCACTGCCGCGAACCTGCATCCTGGGAGGCACGTCGACGCGCCGCCCGTCCTGCTCGATAAACATCTGGGCCTGTCGGCCAGCTGTCACAATCGTGTCGACCAGCGTAGCGGCCCACACCGGGTCACCACACCCGTCGTACACCCAGCGCTGGCCGAGCACTGAGTGGTCCGTGGTGCCAATCAGGTGAGCTTCCGCACCGCCGAGGGGAGCGGCCCGATAGGTCAGCGGCGTCTGGAGGACGGTGTCGTCGTCGGTGCGCCAGAGGATGGTCTCGACGCCCACCTCGCCATCGGGGTCGTCGAAGCGATACTCCGCGACCTTGCCGACGATCTTCTGCCCTGCGGCCCACGACCGGCTCGGGAGCCACACCTCGACGAGCTCCTGCTTGGTGGGCGACAGCGTGGCTGTGTGGTGCACGATTCCCATGCCGGGAGCCTAGGCCTCCCACCGACCGCGTGCTCCTCGACCTCAAGTCCCGACATGAACGGCGATTCCTCGGTCACGTTCAGGAGAGGGTGAGCGAGAAGATCGTCGGCTCCTCCGGGCCATGCTCTTCGACCACCGGTTTCCGTCGGCGCTCGAACTGCGCTCCTGGAGACCCGCTCACCAGCTCGACAATGCATCCTGTTCGCGGCTAGGACGCCGGGTCACGAGACGCGGACATCGGGTCTGTCGCGTCGGGCGGCGTCGATCAGCAGCGGTGTGAAACGCTGCACCCACAGGTACAGGGTCACTGGTCGACCTCGATGCCGCGCTCGGCGAGCAACTCCTCCAGATCCCGGTCGGACAACCCGTAGGGCAAGTGCCAGCACACCGCCAACAAAGATCACTTCAGGTGGGAAACGGGGAAACCCGGCGGTCCCCGACGGGGTCGTGAACTCGGCGCCTCGGTCGGGGATTGTGTTTCATCGAGCCACACCCGCCGTCCTGGTGTCATCCGTCAACGCAACGGCGCCGAGTCCGGGACGCGCAGGTGGCCACGCCAGGTGTCGTGCCGCGTGGCGATTGCCTCGGCCTCACCTCGGGTGACCGGTCGGCCACCGAACAAGTGGAGCGCTTGCTCGCGACTCCACCCCAGGACGTGGGCTGGGTCGAAGTCGACGATCGGGTCGTGCGGGGACTGTGGACTGCGTAAGCCTTGCCCCCGCACCCCCCGGTTAACCGGACCCCTGACGCGGGCTCGGAATCTCATGGACCGGTTCCTGGCCGGTCGGTCTCGTCGCGAGACCTTCGGGTCCCGGGTCGTTGCGACGGAGCTCGACCTCAAGCCACCGGATCAGCGGCCGTTGGTGGAGCGCGGTTCGCGGGTTGCCCTGGCAGATGCCGTGCACCAGCGTGTGGGCGACGATGTGCACGGGAGTGTGGGTCACCCGCGCCCAGCGGACCAGCACCGCGAAGGCCTGGTGGGAGTCGATCCCGTAGCGCAGCATTAAGGCGCCCTTGGCATGCTCGATAACCGCGCGTCGGGCGTCGATCGATCGGAGTCCCGGGATCGGGGTCTCACCCGGAGCACACGCCCGGTCTGCGCCTTGCCATAGTTGTAGCAACTCCAGCAGACGGTCGTCCGCGCGAGGTGGGCCGAAGCTGAGGAGCTGGTTGGCGAGCATCACTGCCCCTGGTGGGAGAACCGGTGCGGCCTTTGATCTCAGCCGCGAGCTGTCATCCCAACCCGTACAAGGAAATCTACCGCACACGCGAAAGGCCGTCCAAGGCCGTTGATCCTTCACGTACGTTGACATCAGGGGGGTGCGTCATAGCCGCCCATAACGGGCCGGCAGCCGCCTAGGAATCAGGTATGCCTGTTTCGCCGTCCGGTTGACTGTCTCCCCGAGGGAGACTTCATGCTGGATCTGTGTTGATGCCGATTGGTGCCTTTTCGTCGATGACGCGGATCTCCGTCCGGACGTTGCGCCGGTATGACGAGTCTGGTCTGCTGAGGTCGACCCGGTGTCGGAGTATCGCTCCTTCGCCCCGGACCAGGGCGCGAGGGCGGAGACGATCCGGTCGCTACGGGCGACCGGGATGGGCTTGGAGCAGATCGCCGAGCTGTTGGAGAACCCCAGCGACCACGTGATCGCGAAAACGCTCCACGAACGACGCGACGAAACTTACCGCGGACCTGGAGCGAACGAGCTGATGATGACAAGCACGCCGCTCGACGAGCTCCTTGACGCCGTGGAGTCCGAGCGGCGGGCTGACCTCGAGACCATCGACGAGGTCATCGCCCAAGCTGCGCCCGGGTTGAAGCGGCAGCTGTTAGGCGGCCCCAGCATCACGATGATCGGATACGGCGAAAGTGACTGGCAACGCCCATCGGGAAGGGGTGTCTGGCCACTGGTAGGGATGGCCAGCCAGAAGCAGTACATCAGCCTCTATGTCGCCGCCGAGCGCGACGGCGTCGCCTTTGCAGATCACTATCGCGAGGCGCTCGGCAGGACCAACAACGGAAAGAACTGCATCCGGTTCCGCACCGCGGCCGACATCGACCTCGACGTTCTTGCCCAGACGGTGCGAAGACGCCGTGCCCTGGGCCGAGGTCCAGACCCGCACGCACGGCCGCAAGTGCGCCTCACCCGCGGGGGAGGATCGATCACCTTCCGCGCCGCGTCCTTTCGACGCGGTCCGCGCTCTGCGAAGCCGAACGCGGAAGCTCGGGACGAGGCCCCCCCAACCACTCCCCATCGCCGTCAAGGCCCGCGACTCGACGCGGCTTCCTCCGCACCCCTTGACCCCACAGGCACGGGCCTTGCATTAGTACGCCTATCAGCGTAATATTTGCTGTATGGCGAATCATCATGAGGCAGGCGACCTGGATCGTGTCTACCTGGCGCTCGCCGACGCTTCGCGGCGCCACATCGTCGCCCAGCTGGCCGAGCGGGGCGAGCTGAGCGTGGGCGAGGCCAGCAACGGCCTGGCGCTGTCCCCCGCGGGCGTGACCAAGCACGTGCGCGTGCTGCAGGACGCCGGCCTGGTGACCCGCCGCCTGGATGGACGCCGGCACCTACTGAGCCTGGAGTCTCACCGGCTGCTGCTGGCCGAGGACTGGATCGACCGCTACCGGGTCATGTGGACCCAGTCGCTTCACCGCCTCGCCGCTCTCGCCGAACACCTCGAAACCTCTCCGGAGCCGACCACAAGCCCGGACCCCGACCAAACCGACCAGGGAGAAGCACGATGACCAACCCAGCCCAGCCCGCACAGCTCGCACTGGAGGTCGACCAGACGATCTCCGCCCGCCCGGAGACGGTGTTTCGCCTGCTCACCGAACCCGACCTGTATGCCCGGTGGTTCGGCCCGGCCGGCTCGGAGGTCACAGTCAAGGAGATGGACGTGCGTCTCGGTGGGCGGCTGGAGTTGGCGATCCACATCCCGGCGGCCGGACTGACGGTGGGCATCGAGGGCTTCTACGAGGTGATCGAGCCCCCGACGCGGATCGTGCACACCTGGCGGTCGCTGGACGAAGCGCTGGTCACCGCCGTGACCTGGGCGATCGAGCCGCTAGGGGATGGCACCCGGCTGGTGGTCACCCACCGCGGCTTCGTCGACCCGGTGGACCTGGAGAACAACCAGGGCGGCTGGATCGACCACCTCGCCACCCTGGCCGAGATCGCCGCGGAGCTGGAGGCGAGCGCCGGATGAGCACCACAACCACGACCAGGACCACAACCGCCCCGACCCGGCAGTGGGGTCGCCTGACCACGACCACGGGGCTCGCCCTGTGGGGCGCAGTTCACGTGGTGGGAGGCGCCTCGATGGTCCCGATGAGCGGCAAGGAGGGCCTGGACACCCTCGCACCGAACGCGACCACGCTCGCCCCGGACCCGGTAGGGGAGTCGGCCGCAGCCCTGGTGCAGTTCCACGGCCTCAACATCGCCCTGGCCGGACTTGCCGTACTCGTCCTTGCCGTCGCCTGGCACCGCACACGCCTCCAGTGGCAGGTCTTGGTCGCCATCGGGATCGCGACCGCGCTCGACCTCGGCCTGCTGATCTTCCTGGTCGCCCCCGGCCTGTTGCCTCCCAGCCAGGGCATGCTCGGGCCCGCCCTGCTCGCCGTGGCGCTGGCCGGGTACGCCGCCCACCTGTCCCGACACCGACCTCTGCACACCTGACCGAAAGGAACCACCATGAACGACCTCGACGCGCTCCGCCTCGCCCTCGATGCCACCGGCGCCGTGCTGGCAGCCGATCCCATCACCCCGTCACAGGCGGGAGCGCCCACCCCGTGCCGCTCCTACCCCGTCACCGATCTCGCCGACCATGTCCGAGACACCCATCTTCTCCTCACCGGAGCAGCACGCGCGACGACCCTCGCCGACTCCCGACCGCTGGTCGAGTGCCATGCCGAGCTCTCCCAGCACGCGTTCGACGCCTGGAAGACCCGTGGTGTCGACGGCACTGTCGATGTCGCCGGCAACCAACTCCCGGCCTCCTTCGCGCTCGCGCTCCACGCAGTTGAGACCTATCTGCACGGCTGGGACCTCGCCAAGGCCCTCGACCGGCCCTTCCGGCCAGCTGAGGACCTGGACACCCATATCTGGTCGATCCTCCCGACCGTCGTGCCCGACGACGCAC
The DNA here is from genome assembly GCA_963812265.1 of uncultured Actinomycetota bacterium. Classification (GTDB taxonomy): domain Bacteria; phylum Actinomycetota; class Actinomycetes; order Propionibacteriales; family Nocardioidaceae; genus Nocardioides. Next base: position 608,305 of record CAWEUL010000001.1, on the reverse strand, counting down.
GCGGCAGCGACGGCGACGCACCCTATGGACCCCGAGTCGACCTCGACGCGAACGCAACGCTGATCGACAAGATCGTCGCCTTCTCCGGACGACAGCCCAGTTGGACCGCCGCTCTCCCAGCAGCGCCAGAGGTCTGACTCCACCATCGCTCTGTCTCGCTCGCCCGCATCGTGCCCATAGTGACGCTATTGCGGAGCGGCCGGGGCCATGGCGAACACCACAACAGGTCGGACGCTTCCCGACGGCGTGCTCTTGACCAGGTACAAGACGAGGCGCTGAATACCCCACCTCGGAACGGCGCGGGCTCGCGCCACCGAGGTTCTCGTGGCCGCTAAGAATCCCCTTGCGGTCGTTCGATGGCGCCGCTTGGCTACCTCGCGACCCCTGCCTCGTCGGCGGGGGCTGTGAGCAGACAGAACTCGCGACCTCGATCCGATCCCCAATCCCCAGAGCCCGCATCGACAAGTTCAACCGGCCGAGAGGTGGATGTGGCGGTCGACGATCGACGCCAGCGGCCATACATCGGTCGAATTGTTAGCGATCAGGCAATACCGCAGTCCTGAGACCGGGTTGGCTCCCGTGCGAAAAGAAGCCCCGGCGTCCTCCCCCTCGAGCTGCACCGTTGTCCGGTCGGGTCCGATTCAGAACCCGAGGCCATAGGATTCCTCGGCCGAAGCCTGAGCGTCGGCCGCGTTCAACTCCAGGTCATTCATGGACCGCGCCACGGATCATGCCGATCGACAGGCCGAGGACCCACAGAGCGAATCCGCCGAGGCCGGCCAACCAGAGAACCTGGAAGACGGACGAGAAGTCTCCTTGAACTACCCACAGGCCGTCCAGCATCAGCATGCCGGCGGCGACCAGGCCGAGGAGCCCAAGCCAGCGAGGCGCTGTCCGCCACCGGAAGATGGCGAGGCTCGCCGCAGCCATCATGAGGGCCTGGAAGGAGCCCAGGACCACCATGAATATGAAGTTGTCGGCGCGCCAGAAGGCGACGATGGATGAGTCTGCAAGGTCCGCTGCGGATCCGAGGGCCAGCGAGGCCGAGAATGCCGTCCCGACGGTGGCGGTGACGGCGCTGGCCGTGCCCCCCGCGAGTACCAACATGGCGAGGACCCGATCCCGACCATCGACGACCCGGCTCAGTGCGGCTGCGAAGGGGAGCAGGAAGACAACGTTCATCGCATTGGCAACCCACATGAACGTGAGATAGGTCGTCCCCTCCTCGACCGCCCACTTCCTGATCACTTCCGCTCCGTCCGCACCAGCTGGAGCCGGTGCCAAGGAGAAGACGGCAGCGATGAGGAAGGTAAGAACGAACAGGACCCCCGCCCAGCCTCCGATCGGAACCCACTCGCTGGTGACAGGAACAGGGTGACCCTCGACAGCCACGGATCGGCGCATGATTCCTCCTCTGTGCTCCACCGGTCGGACACGCCCGCCAATATGGTTCTGACCAAGCGGTCCCCACTGGCCGGCTCGGAGGCAAGCTTGGCGGTAGTGTCACTAATATGAAAGTAGTAAGACTACTCTTAAAGGAAACGGATGGTCAAGCGACGAAGTACGAGTCTCCGCGACGGGAGGAGCAGGCCGTGCGCACGCGGGGTGCGGTGGTGGCCGGAGCGCACCTCCTCTTCGTCACGAACGGCTACGCCTCGACGTCCATTCGCGAGATCGCGGCGGAGGCGCGGGTATCGGAACAGACCATCTACCGGCTCTTCGGCGACAAGCCGTCGCTGCTTCGGGAGGTGGTGCTGAGCGCGGTGGGGGGACCCGAGGGCCCGACCGTGGCGCGTCAGAGCCGGCTGATGGATCAGCTCTCCGATCTCGACTCGCCTGCCGAACGGTTGGGCTTGGTTGCCGAGTGGATCGGCGAGAGCTACGACCGCGGGTTGGCCGCGTTGGAGCATGTCGTCGCGACGGCAGCGCCGACGGACGACCGTGTGGCAGAGCTGGCTCAGTTCATGGCAAACCAAAGATACGAAGACACCAGGAGTCTGGTTCTCGCCGTGTTCGGAAGCAGCGTCCGTTCTCAGGAGATACCTGTCGACGACGCCGTCGACTACATCTATGCCGTCGAGAGCAGCCCGGTCTTCCGGGTGCTGGTGACCGAGCGCCGATGGACAACCGAGAAGTACGTCGACTGGTTCGTTCGGTTGGTCCAGCGGATGTTTCTGGAGTCGTGTCGGCACAACGAAGACGAGAGTCGCTGAGCCAAGCGACCCGCTCATCCCGGTCGTGGTCTCCGTGCCGCAGCGCAGACAGCGCAGACAGGTACCTGCGTCCTCCTGCAGAAGGTGAACCTCGTCAGATTGTTAACGACTCGGCGTCCACCTCGACTCAGCCCTCCTGTGGCGCTGCCTCGCAAGCTGGTCCGACCCCGGACCTTTGTCCGCGACTCTCCCCGCGGCCAAGAGGACTGACCACGGCGGCCGCTGAAGGTCGGGGTGTCGGCGTCCGGATGTCAGCGGGCCGGGCGCACTCTGACCGCCATCGGGGCAACTGGTGAGTGCCCTGCTGGCTTGAGCCGGTGGCGCATGCCTGGCGGGTGACGCGCCGTTCGGCACGACGGGCCGCGCGAACCGCGTGGACCTAGGCGCGACGCTCGGCTACAGCGATCCGGTCCGCGATGTTCCAGGATTCCCCTCGCTCATGCACGATGCCGGCGACCCGTTCCCGGCAGTGACCGAAGCCGCGCTTCGGGCTGGAGGGACGACCATGCTGGAGCGACTCAACGATGCGGTGATCTCTCACGATGGGCAGCGGTTGGCGCGCTGTTCGATGAGGACCACCAATGGGCACCATCGCCCGGCGAGCAGACTACCGACAGGGATCCATGCCGCGGACCATTCGAATCTCCCGGACCCCATCCTCGACCTGGGAAGTCCCGTCGGCAACGAAGCCGTGCCTGCGGTAGAACGCTTGGGCACGAGGGTTTGGGTCGGCCACCCAGAGTGCCGCTGGCTCATCTGGATGAATCACCCCATCCAGGAGCGCCGACCCCGCACCCGATCCGTGGTCGGCCGCACACACATAGAGCAGATACAGCTGCCTGGCCGAGGCCGCCGTGAAGTCCAAGGTAGGGCCTGACATGGCGATGCCGATCAACTCACGATCCCGCTCAGCGACAGCCACCCGGTTCTCGCGATAGCGCTCGTCGGTCATCACGGCACTCCAAAACCGCTCCCGAGCCGCCACGAAGCTTGGGTCGTCGAGCACCTCATCCGCCATGAGTCCCCGATAGGTCTCCTGCCAACAGCGAACATGGACGGTGGCCATTCTCTCCACGTCCCCGACCTGAGCCGGACGAACTGTCAACGAGAAGTCCACACGGCATCGTAGGGGTCCCTCCGAGTACGTGTGTCAGCGGCGTTTCCCGTGGTGCCAAGTGATCTCGCGGACTGCTTGTACGATCTGTTCTCCCGCCCGCCCGCGTGGTGCAGCGCAGACGAAAGCGATCGCGTGTGCCCCGTTGTCGACACCTGTGCCCAACCATCCACAGCTTCCCTGTTCAGCCGCGTCGGCCAGTCGTTGTCGACAACAGGTGGGCGTCCACCGGACGGGCACGCCCGGATCCCCAGATCGTGCTTGTCCAGGTGTGGACGCCTTACCGGTCGAGCGAGGCAAAGATACGAGGTTCTGCCGATGCCGACACCTGTGCCTTAGGGACAACCTCGATGCCATCGAGGCCCACCGGCCAGAAGCCCAGGAGGGAAGTCATGTACGGAACGTTCGTCCCCATGAGCACCAGCACCATCGAGTTCGCGAAGAGCTACCGCGCCGAGCAGATCCGCGCCGCCGAACAGTCCCGCGTCGCCGCCATGTTCAAGCCCGAGCGGCACGGCATTAGCGCCCGCATCCACGCCGCGTGGACCGCGGCGACTTCACACGTCCGCCACACCCAGGGCTCCGCGGTTCCTGAGTACCCCCGGCCAGCGCACTAGCCCACCAACGCCCCGCTCGCCACGGTGCCGACGCGTCCGGGTGTCTGGCCCGCTGTGAAGGGCTACTCGCCATGGAAGGTGCGCAGCTGAAGCAAGGCGCAGAACGGCCCTGGGGACGCAGGTGTCATGGTGCGCGTGTCAGCCCACGAGCCCGCGGTCTCGGGCGACCGCCGCTGCTTGGGTGCGGTTGGCGGCCCCCAGCTTGGCGATGATGTGCGACACGTGGACGCTGGCCGTCTTGGGAGAGATGAACAGGGTTGTGGCGATCTCGGCGTTGGTGCGGCCTGCTGTGAGCAGGCGGAGGACCTCGGTCTCGCGGTTGGTCAGCACGTCACCGGGATGCCGATCGCGGTCTTTGAGGGCGAATCGGCCCATCAGGGTGTCGGCGCGGGTCAGCATCGGCTCGGCTTTCAGTCCGTGGGCGATCTTCCGGCCGGCGGCGAGGTGGACTCGGGCGGCGTCGCGGTCGCCGTGCAGGGCGTGTGCCTCAGCGAGGGACAGGTGGGTTGTCGCGGTGTCCGGGATGTGTCCGATGTGCTGCCAGCCGTTGAGGGCTGCCTCGAGGGCAGGCCTCGGGTCGCGGCGGTGGAACCGGTCGACCTGGGCGGCTATTTCGAGTGGCCAGGTCTCGCCGAGGGCGCCGAAACGCAGGCACGTCTCTGCTCTCGCGGCGAGTTGATCCATGTGCAGTTCCGCATCGTGATCGCGGTGCCCCGGGTCGGCCACAACTGTGTCGGCCTCGGCGCGAGCCGCGTCCCGCAGGACGCACCACAGGTATTCGTCGACCGCGCGCACGGCGGGTTCGGCCCACAGGGCGCGGTAGACGGTGCGTGCCGCGGCCAGGTCGCCGTCCGCGGCGTGCGCGGCCGCAACGACGTGGCGCACCGCGATCGGATGCGCGCCACCGGGGATCTCCTGGCCCATCAGCGGCTCCCACCGACTGGCGTCGACGGCCCCGTGCTGGGCAAGGTTGAGGAGATCGAGGCGCACGTTGCTGGAGCGCACGTCGTCCTCCCACCACGCAGCGCCCTCCTCTAGGAGCTCGCGCGCCCGGTCCCAGCCGCCGGTGCAGAAGAGGCTGAAGGTGTGATTCTCCAGCAGGTGCTCCCACAGCGCGATCGACAGCTCGGGACGTCGCAGCCGCGCCAGTGCCGCCTCCGCCCATTTGCTGGGCTTCGCGGTGCTCACCGCACATGATCCGGCACCACGCCAGGTTGCCCTCGAGTAGAGGCACGACGTCGCTGGGCTGGCCGCGCAGGTCGGCCAGGCCCCTCTCCAGGAGGTCGCCCGCTCCCTGAGGGTCGGTATCGTACCGGCGCGAGTTGGACTGGATCATCAGCCCCGCAAGCCGCCCGCGCAGCGTGCCCAGTTCGACGCCGATCTCTGCGGCCAGGTCGATGGCTGTCGACTCACGCTCGTCGGTCTCGGGCAGGTGCGAGGCGAGGCTGAGCGCGTGGACCGAGAACAGGTCGCGCGGACCGGAGAACAGGTCGAACTCGTCGAACAGGTCCTGGACGATCTCGCCGGTCCGCCGGTCCAGGTGACCCTTCGCCTCGTCCTGAATCGCTCGACCCGCCGCCAGCACAGTCCGTTCCGAGTCGTCGAGCAGGTGTGCGGGGACGGCGTCCATGACGGCCAGGATGTCGGCCCGCTCCCCCGGCGAGGAGCTGAAGGCCTGGGCGACGGCCTCCCGCAGACTGAGACCCGTGGACCCCTCAGGGTCGGCAAGCTTCGGCCACGCCTCGAAGACCCGGCACCACAGCCGCGCCTGCAGGGACGGATCAGCGATCCGTTCAGCCGATGGCAACGCCGCCAGCGCCGCCTGGACCGCGCGCTGGACGTCACGGGCGTAGTGCCAGTGCTCGGCCATAGCAAGGGCGGCGGGATCGACGGCGAGGACGCCCGGGTTGGCCTGCAGCACCTCGGCCCACCGCCGATGCCAGGCCCGGCGTGCGCCGGGACCCAGCGACCGGTCGATGCTCTCCCGAAGCAGGGCGTGCCGGAAGGCGACGGCGTCGGCACCACCATCGGCTATCAGGATGCCGGCGCGCGTGGCCTCGTTCAAGACCGCGTCGTGCTCCTCGGGCGTGGCCTCGACGACCTGCTCGAGGAGGCTGATCCGCAGGTGCCCGTCGCCCACGGCAGCCGCGTCGACCAGCCGCCGCGCGTCCGGGGAAAGCCCGGCGAGCCTGCCCGACGCTACGGCCGCGGCGGTGCTCAGCTCCGGGCGCCCCGCCGCTGCGGCGAGCTCTTCCACCACGAAGGGGATGCCGTCGCTCAAGTCCTCGATCCGCGACGTGAGGGCCGCGGACGGTCTCGACCCGAGCAGGTCGCGCAGCTGCCGGCGAACCTCGTCACGGTTGAGTCGGGACACGGCGACCATCTCGCAACCGGGTGTGCGCACCAGCCCCGCCAGGTACGACGTCAGCACCGCCTGTGCGGGTACGGACCGCTCCGGGTCGTCGGTGCGCACCGTGGCAACGACCAACAGCGGCCCGGGCAGGGTGCGGACCGCGAGGTTCATCAGGTCCCTGGTCGCCGAATCGGCCCAGTGCAGGTCCTCCACCACCCACACGAGGAACCGTTGTGAGGCGAGACGCTCCAGCAGGTCGAGGAACGCAGAGAGCAACTGCATCCGCTCGCCTGCTTGGGCCGGCGTTGCGCCAGGCAGCAACGGCGCCAGCACCTGGTGCTCGGTCGGCGTGAGCGCGGCCGGACCGACGGTGCGGACCAAGTCGCGCAGCGAGTCGGCCAGCACCCCGAACGGGATCTCCCCGGTGGACATGTCCGCGGCATGGCCGGTCACCACCAACGCCTCGTCGAGGGCAGCGACGGCCTCCTGGACCAACCGGGTCTTACCGATACCAGCCTCACCCGTGACCAGGACACAGCGGCACATCCCACCGCGGGCCGTCGCGGCCGCCTCGGCGATCCGGTGCAACTCGACCTCCCGGCCCACGAGCATTCCGCCCATCTGCCGATGGTCGCAGGGCAGCAGCGGCAGCGCTACAGCTCCACCGGGCCGCATCAGTGGACAGGGCGAGGCAAGCGCGTCCAGCCCCACCAGCCCCCGCGGTGGCCCAGCGGCTCCACGGTCACATCCGTCTCGCCTGGGTGGCGGACCCGACGTGCAGTCCTCGCGGCGGAGATCGCGGCCGCAACATCGGCACGGTGCGCGGCTGCGATCTTGGCGGTGTAGTCGATGGCGGTGTGGTTCATGGCCGGCTCCCTCGCGGCGGGGGTGTTGGAGTCCTCACCCTCCAGGTAAGGCACCGGTCGCGACATCGGGCATACGTCGTACTTCAACTCTTGGGAGCGTTCACCGGGGTCTTAGAAGACCTCCGTCCCATGGCCAGGTTTCGCACAACGTCTCTACCCGTGGGTCTCGTGCATCCCGAGGCCGGCAGCTATCGAGGTGATGCTTCGAGATCGACCCAAACCAGGCCGCCGCTGCCGCGCCTCGGACGCATCGCCCACGCGCGTCCTCCCCCACCGCATCGGCGATCCGCGGACACCAGGCGTAGCCCCATGTGGGCGCCATGGGCCACGTGGCGGCCCGCCGTCAACCCGGCCGGGCCCCGTGCCTTCCGCCCCCCGATGAGGGCCGATTGGGTGGCTGCGTGGCGGACCGCGGACTGTCAGCCGCTCGCTTGAGCGTGTGAGCCGAGCGGTGCCGGTGCAGCCTCGCCTGCCGTGGTCACCGACAGGCAGCAACAGCTCAGATTCCGCCTGATCGAGTCGTATACGCCGGGTATGAACGGGCGTAGGCTCCGACGTCGGGAAGGGCGCGCATGTGGTGGCCGTGGATCGTTGTGGCGGGGGCTCGCGTTGTTCTTGTTGTGGGCAAACCACGTTATCAACAAGAGGAACGACCCCAACGGCATCGAGGCCCGGGGGACAGACACCGAGCCACCGGCGGCTACGACGGCCAAAGCGGCTGATGGCTGGCGTAGCAGCGCACGCTCCTCACCAATGTGCGCGACCAACGTGAGCGTTCCATTGCGGCGCAGGCCGTGCTCGTCGAAAGAGGGAGACTGCAGGAGGCCCGAGTAGAAGTGGGGTCGATTGGTCATGAACAACTTGAAACGGTTCACGGTCTGTAAGTTGAAGGGCCACAAATATGTGAGGGCCGGCTACCCCCCGACTAGCGCAGGGGAGGAGGTACCAGGAACCTTCCTGCGCTGTCTGCGATGTGACAAGGAGAACCACGACGCAGGAACGGTTGCGCGTGGCGCGGGCGGCATCATCATCTAGGCTTCGTGCCCAGGCGCGGGTCAGAACCGCATGGCCGCGCGCGCACGATAGACCGAGGAGATGGAACCGGAGGTATGCCGCCATCGAAAACTCCCGGGGCGCCTTGAATGGTCTCGGCAGTATCGGCAACCAGCGTCTGGCGTTGTCTCATCACAGTCCTGCCGCGGTCCCTCCGTGCCTGTACATCGGAACAGGCACCGTCGCCTCGAAGGAGACAACCATTCGAACAGTCTGACCGATCTACGCGAGGTAGTCGATGTCGTCATCGGCGTCGACACCCACGTCCAGACCCACTCCGCGGCCGTAGTCAATGCTGCGACCGGTCGGTGTCCTCGACGAGATCGACCTGTCGAAGCAGACGGCCCAGGGCTATAGCGAGCTGGTGGAGTTCGCCGATCAACCACTTCGACCGGTACATCCAGAGCCGTGGGTCGGGGTGAAGTGCACGACGAAGCGTGGATGCTGGGCCAGCCAGTGCTTCACGTTGCGTGTTCGTGTGCGGCCTAGTTGACGCAGGCACCTGCTCGATCCTCCGTCATCAGCATGGCGAAGCTGATTCGAAGCCCGAGCGAGCCGCACGGAAGGGCGAAGTCCGACCCCCTCGATGCCATCCGCGCCGACACGTGAAGCGATGTCGCGACGCGGCTGGGAACTCCCGCGGCAGCGGAACGCCGAAGTACTCACCACGGGCTCCTGGCTGCATCGCCGCTCCGGCGATCAACGTCCGAGTTCTCACCGAGGCCCAGCAGCAGGTCTATCAGACCTCGTCATCGCGCGCACCGGCGTATGCAGTGGCTCGCCACGTTCGCGGCCAGGTTGCTTGGCGGAGGAACCAGGCGATGCTCAACACCGCCGCCGAACCTGCGAATGCACGCCTCACTGGGACATCGAGACGACCACCAGCCGTGGTCGCAACTTTCGGACCGGCGACAGCCCGGCGCGCCACGCTTCAGACGGTGAACGAGCCCAACGCCTTCATCGCGATCGTGGAGCAGCCGCAGATGGCGAGCAGCCGGGATCCTGCTCGAGGAGTTCGGCGTCGGACCCGTCGTGGCCGCGACCGTGCTGTGCGCCTGGTCCCACCCGGGCCGTATCCACTCCGAGGCGGCGTTCGCGATGCTCGCCGGCGTGGCACCCATCCCGGCCAACAGTGGCCAGGTCACCACCCGCTATCGGCTCAACCGATACGGCGACCGCCAGCTCAACAACGCACTGCACACCGTGGTCGCGAGCCGCATCCAGTATCAGCAAGTCCACCCGCGACTACGTCGCCCGCCGCACCGCCCAAGGCAAGACCCCCCGAGAGATCAACACCGCTGCCTCGCCCGCTACGTCGCGCGCGACCTCTATCGCCTACTCGAAAGCCGAGGCCACAACTGGTCGACGACAGCATAGGAGCGTCGCGTCAGCTCTGGGCTACGCATTTTTGGTAGGAAGCCGAGGAGCTGCGCTGAGGGCGCTCTCCAACTCCGACAAGTGCGACGACCCACGTGATCCTGGTCCCCTGAGCTCTTTGCAGAGGCCAGAGCAGTGTGCGAAGTGTCCGGTGTGTGAGGCCCGCATGGCCTTCGCGCTGCGTGCGTGAGTACCACAGCCGCCACGCCCTCCTATCCGGCCTACTGACGCACGAGCCACGAGAACGAACCCGTCTTGAGCCTCTTGTTCGACGCAAGACCGGTGCGCCCGAGCCTGTCCGGTCGTCGGCCGTGGCGTACCCGGGTCCCCGTGGTGACACGGACGACGTGTGGAGGTGCGAGGGTGGAGCAATGATCGATGTCACTTTCGACGAGCTCATGGAACTCGTGGTGCACGGCTTTGAGATCGGTGGTGTCACGGTCCTTGTGCTCGGTGCTCTCGGCGCCTTTGCGCACGCGGTGATGGTCGCGCGACGGAGTGGTTTGCGTGATGCGTACGAGACCGCGCGGCGAAGCGTGGGCCGCGCAATCCTCCTGGGGCTGGAGCTGCTCATCATCGCCGACATCGTCCTGACCATCACGGTCGATCCCACTCTGGAGAGTGCGTTGGCACTCGGCCTCATCGTCTTGGTGAGGACGTTCCTCAGCTTCTCCCTCGAGGTCGAACTCGAAGGCACATTGCCGTGGCGACGCGGGCCGGATATGAGGGGCACCATAGAGCACGAACGAGAAGCCCCGGCTTGACCGCGTCTTGCACGGGGACCATGAGGGATGGCCGTGCGGCTAGCGAGTCAGACGCGAAGTGACTGTGAGGATCGCCAACGCAGCCTGATGGTGCTGGGCTGTGGGTTGGTGACCGCGAGCGTGACCCCCGGAGTGACTGGCCTTGGTGCCCTTGCTGTGACTTGTCCGCTCGTGGTTGCCGGCCCCGGCCCGGTTGGAGGAGCTGGCCTGATCAGGAGCTTGACCGTCTGGCGTTAGTGGCGCCGGATGTGTCTCATCACAGTCCTGCCGAATCTCCGTCCCGGACCGGAACCACGTCCCGTCCGACGAAGGAGAGAACGCATGAACAGTCTGACCGATCTACGCGACGTGGTCGATGTCGTCATCGGCGTCGACACCCACGTCCATACCCACTCCGCGGCCGTCCTCGACACCGCGACCGGTGGAGTCCTCGACGAGATCACGGTCGAGGCGACGCCCGAGGGCTATGCCGAGCTGGTGGAGTTCGCCAACAACCACGCGATGTTGCGTGCCTGGGCGATCGAGGGCACCGGCGGCCACGGCGCCGGTCTAAGTCGTCACTTGGCGACGACCTCGGAGATCGTCATCGAGTTGGACCGACCCAAACGGACCGCGCGCCGCAACGGCGCGAAATCCGATCCGCTCGACGCGATCCGAGCAGCCCGTGAAGCGATGGCCCGACCCAGGTTGGGAACTCCCCGCAGCGGCGGCGAACGCCAAGCCCTGTCAGTTCTGCTGGCTGCACGCCGCTCCGCGATCAACGCCTCCACCGAGGCCCAACTCCAGGTCTTCAGCCTGGTCATCGCAGCACCGGAACCGGTCCGCGCCCGGTTCCGCGGCCAGAAGCTCGCCGCGATGCTCAACACCGCCGCGAAGCTGCGGGTGCGCTCCTCCTGGGACGTCGAGACCACCAGCACTGTTGTGGTGCTGCGGACCTTGGCTCGTCGCGCGCACGCGATGCTGAAGGAAGCGCGTGAGCTGCAGAAGACGATCCTGGCCATCATCCGCAGCTGGCGTCCGGACCTGCTCGAGCAGTTCGGCGTCGGACCGATCGTCGCCGCGACGGTCTTGTGTGCCTGGTCCCATCCCGGGCGGGTCCACTCCGAGGCAGCGTTCGCGATGCTCGCCGGCGTCGCACCGATCCCGGCGAACAGCGGCCAAGTCACCACCCGCTACCGGCTCAACCGATACGGCGACCGGAACCTCAACAACGCGCTGCACACCGTGGTGCAAAGTCGGATTCAGTACCAGCAAGCCACTCGCGACTACGTCGCCCGCCGCACCGCCGAAGGCAAGACCAGCCGAGAGATCAAACGCTGCCTCGCCCGCTACGTCGCCCGAGACCTCTACCGCCTCCTCGAAAACGGGCCCGCCACGGCTTGACGAAGCATAGGAGCGTCATGGCCGCCTTCGCGGCGAAAAGACACAGGTCGCTGCGGGCATTGATCGACGCGGTTGATCAGGTTGGGATGGGCGCGGTGCCGGGCTCCAGCGGGAGCCGGAGCGCACGCACGGCGTATGAGATCGCGTGGTACCAGCCACACAGCAGCGTGACCTCCAGCGCGCCGTCCTCGCCGACGGCGTTGACCAGATCTGTCCACGCGTCGTCGGAGAGGTCGTGGGAGCCGTGCAACGCGTCCACCGAGCGAAGCACGGCGCGGTCCCCCGGATCTAGCCAGAACGGGTCGGCGTGGGATCCGGTCGCCAGCGACCGGACTTGGTCATCGCTCAGCCCAGCCTTGCCGGCGAAGACGGCGATGTGGACGCCCCACTCGTAGTCGGCGCCGCACCGAGCGGTCACCCGGTCGATCACCAGCTCGCGATGGCGCAACGACAGCGCCGACCTCCGGGACAGGTAATAGTGGCCCCACCCGGCGATCCCGCGTGCGAGCTCGGGGCGCCGGGCGAAGACTCGGAAGAGTTGGATGGGCGGGCCGAGCAACTCAAGCGCTGCGGCGGTCTCGTCGTCGTATGGAGGCTCGAGCGGCTCGATTCGTGGTTGCTTCGATTTCCGAGGCATGATCCGGGACGGTAGCATCGGCGCTTCGGAAAGGAAAGCGATGCACCGACGTGCGCCGTTGCCCGGACGCCCGGTCCGCGGCTCGACCACCGGCCGCCCGATCATGGCCCTGCTCGACCTGCTCGGTCGCCGCTGGGCGCTGCGGGTGATCTGGGCGCTGCGCGAGGACCCGGTGCCGACGTTCCGCGTGCTTCAGGCCCGCTGCGACGGCGCCTCGTCGAGCGTGCTGGCGGACCGGCTCCGCGAGCTCGGCGAGGCCGGCCTGGTCGCCCACGATGGCAGTGGCTACGCGCTCACCGAACGGGGTCGCGCCTTGCTCGAGCACCTGGTCCCGCTCGACGAGTGGGCGGCGGGCTGGCGAGTCGACACTGCGGACTGAAGGACCCTATGACTTCGGAGTAGTCATCGAGGTCGAGCGGGGACCTTGTCCTCGACCGGCCTGACGACGTGGCCAATGCCCCGGGGTCGAACGATTCGACCGCGGTAGCCAATAGGCGGCGCAAGGACGCGGTTTCGATCCCGGACATCGGGGTGTGGCACGTGCCGGGCTCAAGGTATCTAGCGATACCATGCACGCCATGGCGATGACACTGCGGCTGACAGAAGTAGATGACCGATTGTTGACAGAGCGAGCGCGCAGCGAGGGCCGCAGCAAACAGGAGGTGGCTCGCGAGGCGATCCACGCCTACCTCACAGACCAAGTGCGACGCCTCGAGGACCTCGAGGACGAACTGGCGCTGGCCCGCTACCAATTGCGCCAGCAACTGGGAGAGGTCACCTACGTCTCTCAGGCCGAGGCCAGGTCCGCGCTGGGACTTCCACCGTCATCGCCCCGGAGCGCGAGCGCTTGACCTACGAGATCGCCTGGGCCGACGAAGCCTTCGCCGTCGCCCAGGCATTCATGGCCGACGACCCGGCCGGGCTCGCAACCGTCTTCGACACCGTGGACAACCTCGCCACCAACCCACGCCCGCCAGCAGCGATACCGTGGGGGAGCACCAACTTCCTCCGCCTGCGCGTCGGCCGATACCGAGTTCTGTATGAGATCAACGATCGGCTTGTCCGGATCGACGTGATCCACCTAGGCCGAAGCGGCTGAATGCCCAGCTGCCTGCGTCATAGTGGGCGGTAGGACGCGGGCAGGCCAGGTACTCGAGAGGAACCCGACACGGGCGACCGCATCATCGTGTGGCTAGGCGACCGCGTGGAACTCGATCTTGAGGCCAAGCGCCTTGGCGACCTTCATGATCGTCGCGAAACTGGGGTTGCCGTCGGTCGAGAGCGCCTTGTAGAGACCCTCGCGGCTCATGCCGACCTTGCGGGCAAGCTCGCTGAAGTTCTGCGAGCGGGCGATGTTGCCGAGTGCCTGAGCCACGAACGCCGGGTCATCGCCCGCCTCCTCGAGGACGGCTTCGAGGTAGTAGCCGATGTCCTCGAGCGAGTTCAGGTAGTCCGCCGAGTCGTAGGGCTTGAACTCAGTCTTTGCCATTGTTCTCCCACTCCTTCGCGATCTCGTGGGCCTTCTCGATGTCCTTGGCCTGGGTGGACTTGTCGCCGCCGCAGAGCAGGATCAACAGCAAGTCGCCCTGTTGCCTGTAGTAGACCCGGTAGCCCGGGCCATGATGGATCCGTAGCTCCGAGAGCCCGCTGCCGATCGCCTCTGCATTGCCGGGGTTCCCGGCGACGAGTCGGTCGACCCGCATCTGGATCCGCGCTGCTGTCCGTGGATCCTTCCGCTTGAGTTTTCGCAGCCATGTTTCGTAGACGTCCGTCGTGACGACGTTCATCGCTGTCAACTGTAGTTCACACTCCCGAGATTGCCAACCAAACGATCATGATCTGCGGTTCTTGTGCCATGCGTCATACGTTGCGCCGATCTTCTCCGCGAGCGCTTGGTCCCGGTCGAGGGTGGCGTGTTGGTAGATCGCCATCGCGGCCTGCGATGCGTGGCCGGCGCGAGCCTGGAGCTCTGCAGCCGTCGCACCGTGCTGGCCGGCGAGGGTGAGCGCGTTGTGGCGCAGGTGGTGGATGGTCAGGTCCGGGCGACCGGCCTTCTCGCGGGCCGGGCGGTAGCGGTCCATCAGGTAGCGGACGCTCATGTGGTCGGTGCGGTCGCCGGGGAAGAGCAGACCGTTCGATCCCTCGGCGGTGTGCTCAAGCAGGTGCTGCTGCAGCATCGGGAGGAACGGCGGGGGGACGTGGACGGTCCGGACGCCACTCCGGGTCTTGGGGGAGCTGATCGGGCGACCGCACTCCGCGCAGGCCCCCCGGATCGACCTGTCGGCCTCCTTGTCCACCTTGCGGGCCACGCCGATGCGGCCGGTGATGCCGTCGATGTCGGACCGGCGCAGTTCGAGCAGTTCGCCTTCCCGCAGGCCAACGAACGCAGCGAGGACAATGAACAACTTCAGGTGCTCGGGCATCGCGTCGACGATGACTGCGATCTCGTCGAGCGTGGCCGGCACGGCGACCTGCTTCACCCGCGCAGTGCCGGCTCCACGGATCTTCGGTGGCGCGCGGTCGATCAGCTCCTCCTCGCTGGGAGATCGATCGCGGCGTTCAGGACAAGCACTACGACTTCTGGTGGAATCTTCCGCGCGACTACATGGTCTCCTCCGAGTGGGGGCTGCCGCCGCAGTTCGAGGGCGGCATCGTCGCCGAAGACCTGCTGAGCAACAAGTACGGCCACCGCCTCCATTTCTGGGACCTACGCGGCCGACGCAACGTGCAGACCATCGACCTCGGCGAGAACCACCAGATGGCTCTCGAGGTGCGGCCAGCCCACGACCCCTCCCGTGAGTACGGCTTCTGCGGCGTCGTGGTCGACACCACCAACCTCGAGGGGTCGATCTGGACCTGGTGGCGCGAAGACGGCGAGTTCCACGTGAAGAAGACCGCGACGATCCCGCCCGAGCCTGCGGACGCTGCTGATCTGCCGCCGCTGCTCAAGGGATTCGAGGCGGTGCCGCCTCTGGTCACCGACATCGACCTGTCTCTGGACGACCGGTTCCTCTACGTCTCATGCTGGGGCTCCGGGGAGATGCGCCAGTACGACGTCAGCGATCCGATGAACCCCATACTCTCCGGCTCGGTCCACATCGGCGGGATTACCCGCAAGACCGCACATCCCAGCGGGGCGGCATACCTGGGCGGACCTCAGATGGTCGAGATCAGCCGGGACGGCAAGCGCGTCTACTGGACCAACTCGCTCTACTCCACCTGGGATGACCAGTTCTATCCCGACGGCGTGCCTGCTGCCATGGTGAAGGCGGACGCGGGTGGCGAGGGTGGGCTGACCCTGGACGACAACTTCTGGGTGGAGTTCCCCGACGGATACCGCTCCCACCAGATCCGCCTCGAGGGCGGAGACTGCTCGACCGACAGTTTCTGCTACCCCTCGGCCTGAGCGCGCTGATCCACCGTGGACATGGGCGAGGCGTCTACCGCCGCGCTCTGGGGGGCGGTTGCGCTTTCGGGGATCTATCACGGGCTGAACCCGGGCATGGGCTGGCCGCTGGCGGTCTCGGCCGCGCTGATGGAGCGCCGGACCTCGGCACTGGTCATTGCTCTGGGGATGTTGGCGCTTGGCCACTTCCTGGCGATGGCCGTGATCTTGCTGCCCTTCTCGATGGTCAGTTCGCTCGCTGAGTGGGAGACGCCGATCCGGCTGGTCGCGTCGGGCGTCGCGATTGTCTTCGGCGGATACCTGCTGATCTCGCGGTCGCATCACCCCAAGTACCTCGCTCGGGTTGCCCCGCACCGGCTCGTATGGTGGTCGTTCCTTGCCGCAACCGCCCACGGTGCTGGCTTGATGCTGCTGCCGATCTTCTTGTCGATGGACCATCCCGACATGGCAGGCGAGCACGCCGCTCTTGGTCAGCTCGTGACCGACCACACCGCGCCGGCGTTGCTCGTCGCCGCAGCGCACACCCTGGCGATGCTGTCGGCCGGTGCAGCGTTGGCGGTACTGGTCTACCGCTGGGTCGGCTTGCGGGCCGTGTCGCGCACGTGGTTCAACCTCGACACTGTGTGGGCACTGAGCCTGCTCCTCCTAGGACTGCTCAGTGCAGCGGCAGCCCTGTGGTGGTGAACCCACGTTGGCGGCTTGCGCGGCGGAGTGTCGCACCTGGCTTGAGGCGGGTGATCGGCCGTGGCGCGCCGGGCAGCGACCACGCGAAGGTGTCCCGGGCAACTCACTGGCTCATCCTCATGCTTGGTCCAGAATTTGGCGGTCCCCTTGTTAGGCCAGCAGCCACACCAGGAGGAGGCCCGTACACATCAGGGCCAGCGCGATCGTGGCGCCGGGCAGAGCGCCACGGCGGAATCCTGGGATCCGCAGGCTCCCGTAGACGACCCAGCCGAGTCCCATCACCACGGTGGCGAGGAGCAGCCACGGGAAGCTGCGATCCGCCTCCCAGCTCTCCGGGCCCACCATGGTGGCGGCGGTGGCGAGTACGCCGGCAGCGATCCATGGGAAGACGAGCAGGCCGAGTCCCGACAACCAGCCAAGCGCGCGGCCGTTGCGCTCTCGGGAGGCTCGTTCCTGGGTGAGACCGTCGTCTAACTTGGCCATACTTCCATCTTCGCGACCCAGGGCGGCGCCGCAAGGGCCACGGATGTCTCGCGCGACACATCTGCGATGGCACCGGTGACAGGAGTCGAACCCGCGACATCCTCATCACAAGTCCGGTCGGAGCGGCCCACCCCGGTCTGGACTGGTGCCACGGGCCAACGCTGCCGGTAGCCTCGACCCGTGACGGGCGAGCCATCCGGCATGTTCGAGGCGGTCTACGCCAGCGCGGAGGCCAAGGGAGCCAGGCCGCCCTGGGACTACGGCGGGCCTCGTCCTCAGCTCGTGGAGTGGGCCGACGCGCAGAACCTGGTCGGTGGCGGCCGCGAGGCGCTGGTGGTGGGGTGCGGCTACGGGGCCGACGCCGAGTTCCTGGCGTTGTTGGGCTTTCGGACCACGGCGTTCGACTTCGCGCCGACCGCGATTGCCGCAGCGCGGCGGCGGTATCCGGCCAGTGAGGTGGACTACCTCGTTGCTGACGTCCTGGATCTTCCCCGTGAGTGGCAGGGCAGGTTCGACCTGGTGGTCGAGAGCCTTACCGTGCAGTCGATGCCGCCGGAGCAGCACACTGTCGCAGCCCAGAACGTTGCCGCGTTGGTGGCGCCAGAGGGCACTCTGCTGGTTTTGGCGACCGCACGGGACGAACGCTCCGAGGTGAAGGGACCGCCATGGCCGCTGACCCGGTCAGAGCTCGAGGAGTTTGCGAGCGGCGACCTCATCCTGCGCCGAGTCGAGCGGATCGAGGGCGGCGCGTGGTGGCGAGCCGAACTGACAAGCGCAGCGACAGGTTCGGCCAGTCACGAGCGCTGACGATGTCCCGCTCGTACCCGTGGTCTTCTCGCGGCGGTGTGTCACGGTGCCCATCAGCGGTCCTGGTCGCTGCCTGGGCTCAGGGGTTGAGCGATTGGGTCCAGCGCGCCAGTAGGTCTGCCTCACGGGCGGTGGTGAGCCCGACACCGTCCACGAGGTGGTCGTCGGTGGCCCAAGCGGCGGTGTCCCGGACGCACTGGGACAGCGGTCGGTGCCGCAGTCCCGCCGCCTCAGCACGGGCCGGTGACATTGCGGATGCCCAGTCCGCGACGCCCTCGCTCCACAACGGAAGGTCCCCGCCGGTCACACCCTGCTCGGTGAGCCACTCCGGGTCCACCCACGTGAGGGTGGTGCCGGCCGGGGCGAGCGCTGCGGTGGCCCCGAGCAGCTCGGACCACGGCACCGTGGGCCGGACGGCGTTGAACACCCCGGCGACCTGTCCTGTCGCCAGGCTGAGCTGGAAGTCGGCCAGATCGCGGACGTCGACGACCTGGGCCGGGTCATCCCGTGCGCCGGGGGCCAGTACCTGGCCTCCGCGGGCCATCCGCCGGACCCACCAGGGATACCGGCCCGTGGGGTCGTTCGGGCCCACCACGTAGGTCGGGCGGACGATGGCCAACCGATCACCGTAGGCCGCCGTCGCGGCGCGCTCGCACGCCACCTTGAGCGGCCCGTACGTCGTGTCGGTGACCCCCTCGACGTCGTCGCCCGCGACCGGCAGCAGTGCGCTGTCCTCGTCGCCGCCCGGCCCGGACAGCTCCGCGTACACCGAGACGGTCGAGACCAGCACATGATGGCCGCCCCGCTCACCCAGGGCCGCGGCCAGGGAACGCACCTGCGCCGGCAGGTAGGCACACACGTCCACAGTCGCATCCCACTCGCCCTCCTCCAACGCCGACAGGTCGTCATTCCGGTCGGCGAGCACGTGTCGCGCCGACGCGAACAACGTCGTGGCCGAGCGGTGCACCAGGGTCACCTCATGGCCGGCCGCGAGCGCCGCCTCGACCAGGTGCCTGCCCACGAAACGAGTGCCGCCGATGACCAGGAGTCGCATCTCGCCATCCAAGCACCATGGCCCCGCACGGGCCACGCACCGGACCGCGACGACTTGAAACGGCTGTAGCGGCGCGGTAGTCAGGTGGCATGCAGGCGGCCACAGGCTCCCCGAAGGCAGCTCGAGTTGGCTCGACCCACCCACGTCGGCGCCGGGCCGAGGTGGTCTTCTGGGCGTGGCTGGTGGCGGTCGGGGTAGACCTGTTCTACAACGCCGGAGTGTTCTCGCCGCTCTTCGACCAGTCCCGCGAACCGGGCCTGCTCGCTGACGATGCGCTGTTCGCGCGAATCCCTGTCGCGTACCTCGTCCTAGCGGTCGAGGTGACTGCGCTCGCCTGGGTGCTGGACCGGGTGTCCATGGCCGGCGTAGGGCGAGGTGCACTTCTCGGATCGGCCGCCGGAGCCCTCCTGGGACTCGGCGGCGTGGTCTGGTTGTGGACAGCGATCGAGATGACCGCAGCCTTCGTTGCTGCGGCTTTCGTGGTGCAGGCGAGCATGTTGGCGGCAGCCGGGGCCGTCCTTGGGGCGGCTGCCTCGGGGATGTCGAGCCGACGGCTGCGACTCTCGGGCGCGGTATTCCTGATGGTGGCCGTGTTCCTGGCGGTCCTTGCGCAGAACCTGCTCAGTTGAGCGGCAGGCAGTGCACCGGCGCTGGAGTGCTCCGGGGGCGCGAGCCTCAGCAGCCCCGCCGAAAGGTCACGAACCGCAACTACCAGGCCGAGAACCTGCAGTTTCTGCCCATCGTGGTGCCGTTTCGCGGCTCGCTAGCGGGTTCGCTCATCGGCCTCGATCACCGCGAGGTCGCGCACGGCATAGCGGTGATGCTCGACCTCTTCCTTCAGCACCACCTTGAGGCAGCGGCGCACGAGGTACTCCTGGTCGGGATACGGCTCCGCGGGCTTGCGCCCGCAGGTCCGATCAAGCTCGCCGTCGGTGAGCCCCTCGACGACGCGCCGCATCGTGGCCATCCGGGCCAGCCGTGGCGCGAGTACCTCGTGGAGCGTCGGGGTCGCGTCCAGGGTGAGCCCGAGCTTCGCCGATGCGTCGGCCGGCATCCCGCCCGCAGGAAAGCCCAACGGGTGGTAGGGCTGTTCCTCTTCCAGCACGGCATTGCCCAGCCAGGCATCGCCGGCGAACAGCAGATGGCGCTGCGTCTCGACAAGCGACCATTCGCCGGCGACCTGCTCGTGCAGCGTGGCCTCGGGCAACCGCCTGGCTCGGCCGAGCGTCGCCTCCCACATCGTCTCGATGGCCTCCCACGCGTTCTGGTAGTCGTCGGGGGACTCGGCCTCACGCGCCAGCACCCGCGCGGGGTGCTGCCGATCGAGCTCGGCCTCGACGTACGCGGTCACGTCGACGTCGTTGACCACGAGGCGCTCGAAGTCGCCACCGAGATACACGTCGCTCCCATAGCAGTCGACGATCTTCACACCGCTGACCTCACAGTCGCGGATCTCCAGTCCGGCAAGGTCACACAGGCGAATCCGGGCACCGCGGAACCGGTCGGTTTGGGCGTACTCGGCAGTCATGGAGGCAGTTTCGCGCACGCGCTCCGTCGTTGCCAGCGGCAGCGAACCGACCCACATCGCCACACGGGAGGCTCCGGTGAAAGGCGGTGGGGGCCTGCCAGTGTCGCGCCCGGTCAGCCGACCTGGAAGCCTGATGGCCTAGAGACACGCCCCGGGAGGGAGGCTCCATGCCGCAGACGATCACGTATCGGGGACCGAGGGTCCTCGTGGGTGCGCTCGCACACCTGCTGCGAGAGGAGGGCGTCGAGTTCGACCAGCCACGCGAGGAGCGCAGCGAAGTCACTGAGGTAGCGGTCGTGGTCATGGAGGTGAGAGCCGGAGACAACCCTCTCGATCGGACTCTGGGTGCCATGGTCGACGCCGCAGTCGCGAGGTTCAAGAAGCGGTTCGGCGACGAAGCCGCGTCGGTCGAGATCGTGGACAGCTAGCAAGGACCGCGATGGGCGTCACCGTCGTGCCGCAGACAGGGGTAGCCGCGGCGAGGTCACGGGCGCATGGCCTCGAGCATGTGGTCGAGCTCCTCGATGGGACGCCCGGGTGGCAGAACCAGCGTAGGCAGCTGCGCGCCGGCGGCGTACCAACGGCCCAGCGCCTCGCGGGCCTGCTCGCCATCGCCCCACAGGGTCAGCTCGTCCAACAGCCCCCGCGCCGACTCGGGCACATCGAACGTACGTCGTGTGGGATTGGCGGCGAGGACCTCCCCGACCTCGCGCTCGTATCCGAGTCGGAGAAAGGTCTGGCGGTACAGGGGCCCCATGCTCGTGAGGTAGAACGACACCCACCACGAGGCCATCTCGAGGGCCTTGGCCGGGTCGGTCGAGACCGCTGCCGGGACGCAGGGGGCGACCAGCGGGAGCTCCCGAGGGGGCTGCCCCCGGGCGGCGCCCTCACGGAGCGCCTGCAGGCTTGCGCCGAGGCCGGAGAGCGGAAGGAGAAACGGTGCCCAGCCGTCGGCGAGCTCACCGGCCAGGCGCACGGACCGGGGCCCCAAGGCGGCCACATGAATGGGAACCTCGCGAGACGGCGTGACCGCCAACTTCAGCGGCCGGTTGTCGCGCTCGACGGTCGGGTCGAGTCGGTGGCCCTCGAGCAGCCGGCGTACTTGCCGCGTGACGGCGCCGAGCCGCGTGACCGGCTCGGTGAACTCGAGGTCGTGGAGTCCCTCGGCCAGTGGTGGGCTCCCCGCGCCAAGCCCCAGCACAAAGCGATCGGCGGACACCTCGGCCAGGCTGGTGGCGAGCATGGCGATGGTTGCCGGCGTGCGTCCCCAGACGTTGAGGATCCCCGTGCCGAGGGTGATCCGCTGTGTTCGCGTCGCAACCTCCGCAAGGAGCACGCTCGCGTCGTGCCCCCAGCCCTCGGCAACGAAGAACGCGTCATACCCGAGGGCCTCGGCACGATCGGCCAGGTGCAGCACGACCGAGCGCCGTGTCTCCATGGGCGTCAGGCCAACCGCCAACCGTCGAGTGGACACCACTCGATCATGCTCGCGCGTCCATGTGATGTACAGACGGAAACCGGATGAGCGCGGGTCACGGTCTCAGGGGCAGGTGATCGAGACCGTGCCCTCGACATCACCGGCGGGGCCACCGGTGAACGTGCCCTCGTAGGAGACCGTGGAGCCGTCGATGCTGAGCCCGGGCGCATCCCCGGACACCGGGGAGATGAACGTCCCCTCCGGGGTGTAGACCGCGACCGTCCCGATCCACCCGCCACCCTCCTGGCGGACGCCGATCTCCAGCTGGAGGTTGTCGATGCTCAGGCGGTCCACGCGGATGTCGAGTCCGTCAGGCTCGATGGAGCACTGGAGGCTCTGCACGCCGCTCAGCGGGAAGAGGTAGGTGGCCTCGCCCATCACCGCGGTCGGGTCGGTGCCACCACCCGGCGTCTCGCAGTTCACCGCGAGAGCGATCTCGACGTCCTCGGCGTTCGCCAGATCGAATTCGGTGACCTTAGTGCCCGTGCCCTCGAAGCTCAGGGCGCCGTCACCCACGATGAGCGGGTCGGCGTCGTTCGGGAGCTGCGCGCCGAACTGGATCTCGACCCCGCCCCCGGGTTTGAACGCGAGGTTGCCCTGCCACGTGTCGCCCTGGGGGATCGCGGTGATCGAGAGGTCCTGACCGTCGTTGGTCTGGAAGTTGACCTGGGCGCCCTGCGCGTTCACCTCGCAGGTGAAGAACAACGAGCCCGCCGAGTTGTAGGTGTACCGCTCGCCGTCCACCTCGGCCCACGCCTGGCCGGGTTCGGCGGTCAGCGTCGGCGTACCCGTCTGAGTGACGCCGGTGCCGGACCCTGCGTCGACCTGTTCGTCGCCGCCGTTCTCGACGATGGAACCCACGTCGGTGGCCTCGTCGCCACCCCCACAGGAGGTGAGCGACATCGCGATCAGGATGCCGGCGAACAGTGCTCCAAGCGGTTTCGGGCGCATGACGGAGTCCTCACGGTCGTCGTTCCGTCGAGGCTAGCGATCTTTACCCGGCCGCGGATACTGGTGCGTACGGGTCACCAGGCGACTCGTACTCACCAGTATGCGGGGGAGCGGCGGCGCGGGCGCCGGGGCCGGGCTCACGAGAGCCGGACCGGAAGCTCCTCGAGCCCGAAGACGATCGACTGCTGACGGAACTCCAGCTCGTCGCGGGGTACGGCGAGCCGCAGGTCCGGGAACCGCTTCGCCAGGGCGGCGTAGGAGACGCGCAGCTCCATCCGGCCGAGCTCGGCGCCGACACAGCGGTGGAAGCCGTAGCCGAACGCGACGTGAGGCGCAGGAGTCCGCGCGGCGTCGTACTCGCCGGGGTTGTCCCCGCCGTGGTTCGCGCCGAGGAGGTGGCACACGACCACGTCGCCCTCGGCGATCCGGCGTCCCCCGAGCTCGAGGTCGCGCTTGGCGAACCGAGGAAAGGCGATCTGGACGACCGAGAGGTAGCGCAGCAGCTCCTCGACCGTCGGGTCCACGGTGTCGGGGTCGGTGACCAAGGCGCGGTAGTCCTCCGGGTGGTCGAGCAGGACAGCGGTGCCGAGCGCGAGCATGCTGGCGCTGGTCTCGAGCCCACCGGTGAAGGCGCCGTCGGCGAGCCCGGCCAGGTCGAGGTCGCTGATGGCGTCCCCCTGGGCGCGGATGATGTCACCGATCAGCCCGTCACGGGGGTTCGCCCGCTGGCGGCTCGTGGCCTCCATCAGGAAGCTGCGCGACTCCGAGACCGCACCGAAGACTCCCTTGCCGCCGGTGCTGACGTCGAACCGCGCTGAGCCCAGCTCCCGGAAGGTCTCCCGATCCTCGTCGGGCAGTCCGAGCAGCTCGCAGATCACGTAGAAGGGCACCGGGAAGGCGAACGTCTGGACCAGGTCGACCTCGGGCCCGGCCGCAGCCATCTCGTCGAGCTGACGGGCCACGATGGCCTCGATCCGCGGGCGGAGCCGCTCGAGACGGCGCATCGTGAACTGCGGGGTGAGCAGATGGCGCAACCGGGTGTGTTCGGGCGGGTCGGTGAAGCCCAGGCCGCCGACCTCGCCCTCCCCCCCGGAGCCGACCGTGCCGACGAACGGTCGGATGTCGTTGCTGAAGTCTGTCTGGTTCGCCAGCGCGCTGCGTACCTCGTCGGGACCGGTCACCAGCCAGATGCGCAGCCCGAGGAAGGAGGCCAGTCGGTGCACGGGTTCGGCGTCCCGCAGGTCGCCCAGCCGGGGGAGCGGGTCGACGCCGTCGCGGTGCAGCGGCCAGGACAACCGCTCCGGAACCCGGTCGAGCTGCGACAGGTCGATCGGCTTGGCGCGCGTCAGGGCGCTCAGAGACCGGCGCCGTAGTCGTCCCAGAACATGGGAGAGGATGCCAGCGCCGGGCAGCCTCAGTTCCGCGCCAGGCACCCAGGTCACAGGACCCAGGGTACTTCCGCCCGGCCGGCGTCGCCACGGCCCGGGGGGGCCACCGGATCTGAACCCGCCGTGACCGCGCTCTGAGGTCGCTGGCCCCACCGGGGTCCGGCCTGCGCGACAGGCGCGATGGCACGGACCTCAGGGGGAACCAGCCATGGAGAACACGACCACCTAGCAGCGCCTCACGGGCCGCGCGGCGGCGACCCCGGCCCGCTTCGGGTCGTCCCGCCGCCCTGCGCCGTACGCTCGACCCGTGATCCGTGCGCTGGCCCCTCGGTACTGGGTGGCTCACGCAACGGCGCTGGTCCTCGCGGGGATCGCCGTGGTCCTCGGCCTCTGGCAGTACGACGCCTGGCAGGCGCACCGGGCGGCCGACGCGGTCGACCCGACGACGTTGACGCCCATCGCGTTGACCGACGCCCTCGGGCCGGACGAGCCGTTCCCCGGCGACCGGGTGGGGCAGCCGGTCGTCGTGGAGGGCACCTGGTTGCCGGAGAGCACGGTCTACGTCTCCGGCCGCGAGAACGCCGGGCGCGACGGCTACTGGGTGATCACCCCCCTCGCAGTCGGGGCCCCTGACGGCCCGGCTCTCCCGATCGTGCGGGGCTGGACGCCGGATCCCGACGCGGCACCGGCGGCCCCGGCCGGCCCGGCCGAGCTCGTGGCCTGGCTGCAGCCGCCCGAGGGCACCGGCGCCACCGACGAGGACCCCACGGATGATGTGCTGCCCCAGGTGCGGATCGCTGACCTGGTCCAGCGCGTCGACCAGGATCTCTACGGGGCCTACGCCGTCGTCGCGGACCTCACGGTGGCCGGCGACTGGCCGGTGGGGGCGCGCGCGACCAACCCCGGCACGGCCGGGCTGGCACCCGCCTCGCTCGACGAGGTGCCGCGCTCCAGTCGTTTCACCGCGATCCGGAACCTGTTCTACGCCCTGCAGTGGTGGCTGTTCGGCGGGTTCGCGCTGTTCGTGTGGTGGCGCCATGTGGCAGACCGGCTGGCCGCCGAGCAGGCCGTGGCCGACGCACCGGATGAGGGCACCGCTACGCCACGCGAGCCGACGCCGGCGGACGCCGTACCCTCGGACCCGTGAACCCTGGCTCGATCGGCTCCGCGCTCACCCGCTATCGCGTGATGGCGTGGGTCGTGGGGGTGCTGCTGATCGTCTTGTGCCTCGTCGGGCTGCCGCTGCACTACGGCTACCTGGTCGCACCGGATCTCGTGCCCGAGGGTGGCAGCGCCTGGCAGGTCGGCGCGGACATCTCCCGCTACCTCGGCGTGGCCCACGGCTGGCTCTACATGATCTTTCTGGTGATGGCCTTCTGGCTCTCGCGTCAGGCGCGTTGGGACCTGGCGTTCACGGTCACCACGCTGCTCCTCGGCACGGTGCCGATCGTGTCCTTCTGGGCCGAGCGGCGCGCCACCGCACGGGTGCACGCCGAGCACCCCGAGCTCGTCGGATAGCACGATGACCACAGCGTTCGTGCTCGGCGGCGGCGGCGTTCTCGGCGCCGTCGAGGTGGGCATGCTGCGGGCGCTCCTCGAACGCGACCTGATGCCCGACCTCGTCCTCGGCACGAGCGTGGGCGCGCTCAACGGGGCACTGGTGGCACAGCGCCCCGAGCTGTCGGTCATCGAGCGGCTCACCGAGCTGTGGCAGTCGGCCTCGGAGAGCCGCGACGTCTACGGCGACAGCCCGCTGCGGACCGTCCGCCGCGCAGTCTCCTCGCGGACGCACATCTACTCGGCCGAGCCCCTCAAGCAGCGTCTGCGCGACGAGCTGGGCGAGGTCACGTTCGAGGATCTGCCCGTGCGGTTCCAGGTGTGCGCGGCGAGCATCGAGCGAGCCGCCGAGCACTGGTTCTCCTCGGGGCCGGTCGTCGACGCGGTGATCGCGAGCGCGGCCGTGCCGGGCCTGCTGCCGCCGGGACGGGTCGGCGACGAGCACTTCCTCGACGGCGGAATCGTCAACTCCATCCCGGTCGGTCGCGCCGCCCAGCTGGGCGCCACCCGCGTCTTCGTGCTCCAGGTCGGCCGCATCGACCGGCCGCTGCGGCCGCCCACGAAACCCTGGGAGGTCGCCCGGGTCTCCTTCGAGATCGCCCGACGGCACCGCTTCGCCAGGGAGATGGCCGAGCTGCCGCCGGAGGTCGAGGCTCACGTGCTGCCGGCGGGGGGGACCTCGGCCCGGGACGACTCCTTGTTCGCCCACCGGGACTTCTCCTCGGTGGTCGAGCGGATCGATGCGTCGTACGCTGCCTCGGCGGAGTACCTCGACACCTGGGTGGTGCCGCCCGCCGCCCCCGACGAGGGGGAGCACCGGGAAGGGGACGCCTGATGGCGCGGTGGCTGCGGCGGCTGGTCCTGGCTCCGTTCGTCGTCTGGTTCACGGCCTTCGTGTGGCTCAGCAGTCCGCTGATCGTGATCGTCGCTGCCGGGCTGTCACCGTTGCTGCCGGGTCGCTGGCGCCCTCTGCGGATGCTGTGGCTGGTCCTCCTCTATGCCACGTGCGAGAGCGTGCTGCTGGTCATCCTCTTCGGACTCTGGCTCGCCTCGGGGTTCGGCCGGCTGCTCAAGACGCCGTACTACGTGGGGATCCACTACGACCTGATGCAGGGCTTGCTCTGGGTGTTCTTCCGAGAGGCCAGCCGGGTGCTCAACCTCAGCATCGTGACCGACGGCCCCACCCCGGCCGCCTACCCCGGGATACCGCTCCTGGTCTGCTGCCGGCATGCGGGACCGGGCGACTCCTTCACGCTCATCCACGCGCTCATGAACGACTACGGCCGTGAGCCGCGGGTGGTACTGAAGGACACGATGGCCTGGGATCCTTGTGTGGACGTGCTGCTGAACCGGATCCCCGCACGCTTCATCACGCCGAACCCGGGTGCCGGGCAGGACCTGGAGTCGCAGATCGCTGAGCTGGCCTCCGGGCTCGATGAGAACGACGCCTTCGTGATCTTCCCCGAGGGCGGCAACTTCACACCCGAGCGGCGGACCCGGGCCATCGCGAAGCTGCGCAGCCTGGGACTGGAGAAGATGGCCGACCGCGCGGAGGCGATGACCCATGTGCTCGCGCCCCGTCCGGGGGGCTTCCTGGCCGCACTCGACGCGGCGCCGGAGGCCGACGTGCTCCTGGTCGCCCACACCGGGCTCGACCACCTGGTCACGGTCAGTGACATCTGGCGCGAGCTGCCGATGGACAAGCAGCTCACGATGCGCTGGTGGAAGGTCGCGCGTGCCGAGATCCCGGTCGAGCGTGAGGCCCGGATCGAGTGGCTCTTCGACCGGTGGGCGCAGATCGATGCTTGGGTCGCCGAGCACCGTCCGGTCGACCTCCCGGCTCGCTCGCACTCGGTGGTCGAGTAGCGGGCAGGGCCGACCCTCGGTGGTCGACTAGCGGGCGGTGCTCGCGGATCGAGACCCGCGCTCAGTCCTTGGACGCACCCTCGTCGGCCGAGACCTCGACGACCTCGGCAGGATCGTCCGGGGTGGTGACCTGGTGCGGCTCCTCGGCCGCGTCGGCCAGAGCCTCGTCGGGTGCGGCGCCGGCCCCGTCATCGGCGGGCGACTCGTCCGCGGCGACCGGTGCCGGGGCGGGCTCGTAGGAGGAGTCCCAGCTGTCCTCCGCCTCGTCCTTGCGCAGCTTCGAGTAGACGAAACCGCCCAACGCGGCCAGGCCGGCGGCGACGAGGAGGCGCTTGAGCCACCGGCGCTTGCTCGGCTCCGGCTCGGGCTCGGGCTCGGTGGGCAGGTTCTCCACGGCCTCCTTGGTCGCGACGAGCGCGGCCACGGCCGCTGCCTTCGCCTCGGTGGCCTTCTCGGAGGCTAGGGCTTTGCCATCGGCGAGGAGCGGGCCGGCCACCTCTTTGGCATCGGCGAGGAGCGGGCCGGCCACCTCTTTGGCCGACTCCATGGCCGACTCGAAGGCCGGCAGGGCCTTCTCTGCGAACTCGGCGGCTTGGTCGATAAAGGACTGCTTGCTTGGGGACGCCATATGGCGACTCTACGCTGGTCGGTGAAGTTGGTCGCGCATGGGAGGATCCTCCTGAGGCGGCGGGCACCACGAGTCCGGCGTCGTACCGGAACGTCCCCTCCCGCCGTCGCAGCAGCGCCGGCCACGAAAGGCAGACCATGGCTGACCTGCAGGCCACCCTGAAGACCAACCGCGGTGACATTGCGATCACTCTGTTCCCGAACCACGCCCCGATGACCGTCGAGAACTTCGTGGGCCTGGCCGAGGGGACCAAGGAGTACCGCGACGACGCCGGACGGTCCGGGGAGCGGTTCTACGACGGCCTCGGCTTCCACCGGGTGATCGCCGGGTTCATGATCCAGGGCGGCTGCCCGCTGGGCAGCGGCACGGGCGGGCCGGGCTACACGTTCAAGGACGAGCCACACCCCGAGCTCGGCTTCGACCGGCCGTACCTGCTCGCCATGGCGAACGCCGGTCCCGGCACGAACGGGTCGCAGTTCTTCATCACCGTCGGCGCCACGCCGTGGCTGAACAACAAGCACACGATCTTCGGTGAGGTGGCCGACCAGGCCTCGCGCGACGTGGTGGACGCGATCGCTGCGACCGAGACCGGGCCGATGGACCGCCCTGCCACGCCGGTCATCATCGAGTCGGTCGAGATCTCCCGCGACTGACGCGGCGTACCCCTGACTCGATGACCCACCCGTCGACGCCGCCTCCGCCGCCGCCCGAGGGCGGGGTGCCGACGTGCTACCGACACAGCGACCGGGAGACCTACATCTCCTGCCAGCGCTGCGGACGCCCGATCTGTCCGGACTGCATGCGCGACGCCGCTGTCGGCTTCCACTGCCCGCACTGTGTCGCGGAAGGGAAGAGGACGACGCGGTCCGGCAGGACGCCGTACGGCGGGAAGCTCTCGAGCGACCCCACCATCACCTCGAAGGTCCTGATCGGCATCAACCTGGCCGTATGGCTGGCGATCATGGCGACCGGTGGGGCGTCCAGCCGGCTGCTCGACGTGCTGACGCTCTATCCGTATGGGTTCTGCAACGGCGCCCGGGTCGGCGTGGAGGAAGCCTGCACCGCCCTGGGCGCGCAGTGGGTGCCGGGCGTCGCGGACGGCGCCTGGTGGCAGCTGATCACCAACGCGTTCACCCACCAGGCGATCCTGCACCTGGGTGTGAACATGCTCGCGCTGTGGTTCCTCGGGCCACAGCTGGAGCTTGCGTTCGGTCGTGCGCGGTTCCTGGTCGTCTACTTCGGATCGGCGCTCTCGGCCTCGGCGCTGGTCTACGCGGTCGCCCAGCGCGGCGCCCTGGGGGCCTCGGGGGCCATCTTCGGCCTGCTCGCCGCTCTGCTCGTGCTGGCGATCAAGGTGCGCGGCAACGTGCAGTCGATCCTGTTCTGGGTGGTACTGAACTTCGCGTTCACCGCTGCCGGCAACAGAGTGATCTCGTGGGAGGGCCACCTCGGTGGCTTCCTGGGCGGCCTGGCCATCGCCGGCGTTCTGATCTATGCCCCCCGCGAGCGACGCGTCTTGTGGCAGACCCTCGGGGTCGGCGCGATCGGCCTGGTCATCCTGGCGTCGTTCGTCATCCGCACCCTCACCCTCTGACCCCAGCCGACACCCTTCCCGCCGAGGGGTCACATCCTGCCGCCGAGGGGTCACATCTGGTGCCCAGTTGTGACTCCTCACGCGCCATATGCGACCCCTCACCAGCAAGATGTGACGCCTCGGCAGGGAGGGGGAGGGCTCCGTCCACAGCTGTGGAGAGGCCTGTGGAGAACTTACATAGGTGTAGTTCATGGCCGTGGTGGCCGGGGCTGCTACTCCCAGCGGGTGGCGTAGACGAAGCCCACGGCCATGAACGCGATGCCGACGAAGAGGTTCTTCTGGCCCAGGTCGTTCATGACCGGGATCGAGTCGATGTTGTTGCTGACCACGTAGAACGTGCAGATCCACAGCAGCCCGATCAGGAAGCAGCCCAGCATGCCCACCACGACACCCCGCCCCCGGCCCAGGGGGGTCGAGGGGTGCGCCGCGATGACCAGCCCGAGCATGATCGCCCCGAAGCCGATGACGTAGTTCCAGTTCATCAGGTCGGCCATGAACTGCGGCGAGCCCGGCTCCGAGGTCGGCACCAGCGGGTCGGCGC
This sequence comes from uncultured Actinomycetota bacterium, assembly GCA_963812265.1. GTDB lineage: Bacteria > Actinomycetota > Actinomycetes > Propionibacteriales > Nocardioidaceae > Nocardioides. The sequence goes on along the minus strand of CAWEUL010000001.1, from coordinate 577,964 downwards.
GGACGGCCGTGTAGTAGTAGGCGATCCAGGCGATGCCTCCGAGCATCAGCAGCAGCGCCACGATGAAGCGCACGCTGAAGACGGGCCCGGCAGTGGGATCGAGCAGCTCGGATCGCTTGGCCCGGGGCTTGGACACGGCTACTCCTTGTGGAAGGGCGTCGGCCCGGTCGGGTTGGTCCCGACGATGCCCGACGAGATGGGGACGCGGGCTACCTTAGTCGTCGTGGCGACCGGTTCCGACTCCAACCCCGACCGCGTGGCGGCCGAGACTCCGCGGCGCTCGCCGTGGCGATGGGTGATGCCGGTCGCCTTCGGTCTGTGCGGCGCCCTGTTCGTGACCAGCGCGATCAACAGCGACGGCACGGACCTGCGACCGGGCCGCTACACGGACCTCGCCTCGCTGGTCTCCGGGGAGAGCCGCGAGGTGGAGAACCTCAAGTCGCAGGTGGCCGCCCTCGAGGTCGAGGTGGACCAGCTGACCACCAACGTTGCCGACCGCAAGGTACGACGCCTCCAGGCACGCGCAGAGGACGCACGGGGCGCCGCCGGTCTGGCACCGGTCACCGGATCGGGCATCACCGTCACCCTGTCCGATGCCCCCGAGGACGTCATCAACTCCACGACCCAGAACCTCAACCTGCTCGTCGTCCATCAGCAGGACATCCAGGCCGTCGTCAACGCCTTGTGGAAGGGCGGCGCGGACGCCGTCACCGTGCAGGGTCGGCGCATCGTGTCCACGACCGGCATCAAGTGCGAGGGCAACGCCGTCCAGCTCGACGGCGTCCCCTACGCGCAGCCCTACGTCATCTCCGGCGTGGGTGACCAGGAGAACCTCCTGCGCGCGATCGAGCAGGACGCCTATCTCGAGACCTACCGGACCCAGGCCGCGCTGCCCGACATCGCGGTCGGGTGGAACCTCGAGACGGCCACGGTGATGACAGCCCCGGCCTACGAGGGCCTCACCGACATCAACTACGCCACGGTGATCCGGCGCGACAAGTGACGCTCGTCGAGCCGCCCTCAGGGGGTCGGCGGGACCGACGCGGTGTCCGTCGGCGAGGGTGAGGGGCTCGGTGTCGGCGTCTCCGTCGGCGGTTCGTAGACGGTCACCAGCAGCACGATCTGGGTCCCGGAGCTCTGCTTGGTCCCCGCCTCGGGCGTCTGCTCGAGGACCGTACCGGCCGGAATGTCCGTGGGGTCGTTCTGGGTGAAGATCTTGTAGGTGAACCCGGCGTCCTCCAGGATCGCGATCGCGACGTCACGCTGCTTGCCGACCACGTCGGGCACCGTCGAGGGACCGTCGCTGTAGAACACGGTCACGCTGGTGCCCTCGGGCACCCTCTCCCCGGCCTGCGGGTCGGTGTCCACGACCTGACCGCGGGGCTCATCGGCCTGCTTCTCCTGAAGTACGACGCGCAGGTTGGCGGTCTCGAGGATGTCGCGGGCCTGGTTCTTCCTCAGTCCGATGACCGAGGGGATCTCCACCATCGGCTTCCCACTCGAGATCACCAGGTCGATGCTGCTCTCGGGGTCGACGAACATGTCGGGGTCAGGGTCCTGAGAGATGACCTTGTCCTTCTTCACGTCGCTGTCGGCCTCGTAGATCACGTCACCCACGGCCAGCCCGGCGTCGCCGATCGCGGCCCGGGCATCCTTCTCGCTCAGCCCGACCAGGCTCGGCACCCGGGTCTGCTCGACCGTGTTGTCGAAGAGCCGGGGCAGCAGGAAGGCCGCAGCACCGATCAGGGCGAGCAGCAGGAGGAGTGCCGCGATCCACCACCCGGCCTTGCTGCGCTCCCCGTCGTCCTCCTCGGCGGCCGCGGCCGCCATGGAGGAGGTGTCGGTGGGGGGCAGTGGCGCCACGACGGGCACCACGGCCGTCGCGGGCGGAGGCACAGCGGCGGCCTGGACGGGCCGGCCGGCCAGGTAGCGCTCGACGTCGTTGCGCATCGCCGCGGCGGACTGGTAGCGGTCCTCCACCCGCTTGGCCAGCGCCTTCATCACGATCGCGTCCACCTCGGGCGGCAGCTCGGTGTCGTGGTCGGACGGGGGCGACGCCGGCTCCCGCACGTGCTGGTAGGCGACCGCGACCGGGCTGTCGCCGATGAACGGCGGGCGACCCGTCAACAACTCGTAGAGCAGGCAGCCGGCGGAGTAGACGTCCGAGCGGGAGTCGACGGTCTCGCCGCGCGCCTGCTCGGGTGAGAGGTACTGCGCGGTCCCCACGACCGCCGCGGTCTGGGTCATCGTCGACGAGGCGTCCGAGACCGCGCGCGCGATGCCGAAGTCCATCACCTTCACGTCGCCCGACGGGGTGAGCATGACGTTGCCGGGCTTGATGTCGCGGTGGATGATCCCGGCCCGGTGGCTGTAGTCGAGCGCCGACAGCACGCCGCTGGTGATCTCCAGCGCACGCTCGGGCAGGATCTTGCGTCCCTCGCGGACGATCTCGCGCAGCGTGCGCCCCGCGACGAACTCCATCACGATGTAGGGCTGCGCGACGTGGGAGCCGTCGGTGGCCATCTCCTCGCCGGTGTCGTAGACGGCGACGATCGAGGGGTGGTTCAACGACGCCGAGGCCTGGGCCTCCCGACGGAACCGGGCCTGGAACGTCGCGTCACTGGCCAGGTCGGTGCGCAGCCGCTTCACCGCGACCTCGCGCCCGAGGCGGGAGTCGGTGCCCTTGCGGACCTCGGCCATGCCGCCGCGACCGAGCAGCTCGCCCAGCTCGTAGCGCCCGCCGACGACGACAGGAGTCCCCTCGCTCATGACATCTCGCCCTTCACGTTCATCGTGCCTCGTTGGGTGGTCATGGACCTAGCACCGCCTCCATGACGGCTTTCGCGATCGGGCCGCCGAGCCGCCCGCCGGCAATGTCGTCTGGCGCGACGTCCGAGCCCTGGATCATCACCGCAACCGCCACCTGCGGATCGTCGTACGCCGGTGCGAAAGACACGAACCACGCGTAGTTCTTGCAGCCGTCACAGTTCTCCGCCGTTCCGGTCTTGCCGGCGACATCGACGCCCGGGATCTGGGCAGGGGTCGCGGTCCCCTGCGCGACGGTGGCGACCAGCATGTCGGTCAGGTCGCCGGCGACCGCCGGGCTGGTCGCGACAGAGAACTCACTCGGCTCGGTCTTGTCCAGCACGTTGAGATCGGGGGAGAGCACCTCGTCGACCAGGTAGGGCTTCATCACCACGCCGCCGTTGGCGACGGCCGCCACGACCATCGCCATCTGTAGTGGTGTCGCCGCGACGTCGAACTGGCCGATGCCGGTCAGGGCGGTCTGCGGACGGTCCAGGTCGCTGGGGTAGACCGACCTCGCCTGAGGGCCGCAGGTCCTCGAGGTAGTCGCTGTTGAACCCGAACGCCTCGGCCTGGGCGCGCATCTTGTCCTCGCCGAGCTCGTCGGCGAGCGCCAGGAACGTGGTGTTGCACGAGTTCACGACCGCCTGGGTCAGGGTGATCTCACCGGCCCCGCAGTTGCGGCCGCCGTTGTCGATGACCGCCGTCGACTGCGGCAGCTGGTAGCTCGGCCCGCCGGGCACCAGCGACTCCGGGCCGTCCGCCAGGCCGTCCTCGAGTGCGGCCGCGGCCGTCACGATCTTGAACGTCGACCCGGGCGGCAACCGGGTCTGGATGGCGCGGTTGAGCAACGGTTCGGCGGGGTCCTCATCGAGGGCCTGGTAGTTCTTCAGGACCTGGCCCTGGTCGTGGCCGGCCAGCTTGTTCGGGTCGAAGGTCGGCAGCGAGACCATCGCGAGCACCTTGCCGGTCGCCGGCTCGATGGCGACGACCGCTCCCTGGACGTCCGCGCCGAGCGCCGACAGCCCGTTGAACGCCGCGGTCTGGGCGGCGGGGTTGATCGTCAGCTGGACGCGGCCACCTTGGGGGGAGGTGTTGCTGACCAGGTCGACGACGCGGTTGACGAACAGGCGCGGGTCGTTGCCCGAGAGCACCGCGTTCTGGGTCAGCTCGATGCCCGTCTGGCTGTCGAGGGAGAAGTAGCCGGTCACGGGGGCGTACTTGAACGGCTGCGCGTACTTCCGTTGGTACTGGAACTTGTCGTCGCTCGGCGTGCTCTCCGCCACCGCGTCGCGGCCCGCGACGATCGCGCCCCGGTCCCGGGAGTACGCCGCCTCGATGACCCGTCGGTTGCGGGCGTCGGCGTTGAGGTCGCTGCTGGAGACGTACTGCAGGTACGTCGCGTTGCCCATCAATGCCAGGAAGAGCAACAGGCAGAAGAGCGACATGGTGCGGATCGGCTTGTTCACCCCAGCTTCACCACCTGCGTGTTCTCCTCGTCGGCGCTCGGCCGTGACTGCGGATCGAGGACCGGCACCGGTCTGCGGGCATGGTCGGAGATCCGCAGCAGCAGCGCGATGATCACCCAGTTCGCGACCAGCGAGGAGCCGCCGTAGGACAAGAACGGTGTGGTCAGCCCGGTCAAGGGCACCAGGCGCGTGACGCCGCCGATGACCACGAACACCTGGAGCGCGAAGACACAGCCCAGGCCGGTGGCGATGAGCTTGCCGAAGTTGTCGCGGCACACCAGTGCGGTACGCAGCGCGCGCTCGACGATCAGGCCGTAGGCGAGCACGACCGCGATCACCGCGGTCAGACCCAGCTCCTCACCGATGGCACCCATGATGAAGTCGGACTCCGCGAACGGAATCCGGTACGGCTGGCCGTTGCCGAAGCCGCGGCCGAGCAGACCTCCCCAGCCCATCCCGAACATCGTCTCGACGATCTGCCGACCTCGGTCGTCGGTGCCTTCGCCGTAGTGGTCGAAGGGCCGCAGCCAGATCTCGACCCGTGAGGCGACATGAGGGAAGGCCTTGTAGCCCGCGAGCGCGCCGATCATGAACAAAGAGCCACCCACGACCAGCCAGCCCGGCCGCTCGGTGGCGACGTAGAGCATGACCAGGAAGAGCCCGAAGAAGAGGAGCGAGGAGCCCAGGTCGCGCTGGAAGACCAGGATGCCCAGCGAGATCAGCCACATCACCAGGATCGGCCCCAGGTCGCGACCGCGGGGGAGGTCCACGAAGACCACTCGCCGCCCGGCCAGCGCCAAAGCGTCACGGTGCCGCACCAGGTAGCCCGCGAAGGCGACCACGAGCAGGACCTTGGCGATCTCACCGGGCTGGAAGGACAACGGGCCGACGTGGATCCAGATCTGGGCGCCGTTGATGCTGGTGCCGATCCCGGGCATCAGCGGCAGCAGCAGCATCACGATGGCGGCCAGGCCGAAGGTGTAGGTGAAGCGCTGGAGCACCCGGTAGTCGCGCAGGAGGACGAGGGTGGCGACGAACAGGACGACACCAAGGGTCATCCACGTGAGCTGTTGGCGGGCGAAGCCCTCGTCCTGGCCGGCGCCAGCGGCCAGGTCGAGCCGCCGGATCACTGCGAGACCGAGGCCGTTGAGCGCGGCCACCACGGGCAGCAGCACCGGGTCGGCGTACGGCGCGGTGAAGCGGACGACGATGTGGGCGCCGATGATCAGGGCCGCCAACCAGCCGCCGTACCCGACGATGTCGGTGGGTACGACGCCCTCGACGCCGATGCCGACCGCGGCGTACGCGCCGATGCCGACGGCGAGCGCGAGCACCAGCAGGAACAGCTCCGCTCCTCGCCGGCGGCGGTGAACGAAGCCCATCAGGCTGGACTCCTGCGCGAGAGGGTGGCTCATCGGCTGCTCATCCCCCTGACGCCGTCGCAGTAGTGATCTGACGGTCGTACAGGTTGGCGACGGTGCGGCGGGCGTCGTCGAGCGAGCCTTGCTCGATGCCGTCGGTCACGCTGGTCGCGTCGATGTCGGAGAGCTGGCTGACCGTGAGGTTGGTGCTTTGGTAGGGCTCGGAGAGCTCGTAGCCGAGGATGTCGCCGTTGACGCCACGGAAGATGGTGACCACACCGTCCTGCTGCCCGACGTAGTACTGCTGGTGGGTCCACCACCGTGCCGCCCCGCCGGCCATGGCGAGGACACCCAGGAGCGCGATCAGTGCGAGCAGGCGGCGGGCCCACACGAATCGCGGCCGCGGCCGCGGCGCGTACCGGGCGTGCTCCGGGTCGATCGGGTCGGAGGGGATGGCGAACCCGGCCTCCTCGGGGATGTCTGCCGCGATCGCTTCGATCTCCCCGGTGTCGCCGGATCGATGCCCCCGGAACAGAGACGTCGCCCGGGCACCGAGCATGCCCCGGCGCGGCAGCTCGGCGGCAGCGCCGACCAGCTGCGGCTCGAGGTCCTCGTCCAACGGCGTCTCGGCGGGTACGGCGTCCGCGACCAAGCAGGTGACGTTGTCGGTGCTGCCCGCATCGAGGCTGGCCCGTACCAGCTCGACGGCGGCGAAGTCGGGCGTGCCCATGGACAGGATGTCCGCGATCCGCGCGTTGTCGAGCACGCCGCTGGCGCCGTCGCTGCAGAGCAGCAGCCGGTCCGAGGCCTCGAGCTCGACGTAGAACAGGTCGGGCTCGGCCTCGTGGATCCCGTCGAGTGCCTTGAGGATCAGGTTGCGGTGGGGGTGGCTGCGGGCCTCCTCCTCGGTGATCCGACCCTCGTCGATGAGGGTCTGGACGAACGTGTGGTCGGTCGTGAGCAGGCTCAGCTCCCCCTGGCGGAACAGGTAGGCCCGGCTGTCGCCGATATGGCCCAGGCCGACCCGGTGGCCGTCGAAGAGCGCGATGGTGGCAGTCGTGCTGGTCCCGTTGAGGGAGGGGTCCTCGTCTACGAGCTCGGAGATGCGGTCCTCGGCGCGATGCATGGCGCCCGCGACCATGGCCAGCAGGTCGTCACCGGGCGGCTGGGCGTCGAGCCTGCGTAGCTGCTGGACGGCAGTGCTCGAGGCGATGTCGCCGCGGGCGGCGCCACCGACGCCGTCGCAGACCGCGACGAGCCACGGGCCGGCGTACCCGGAGTCCTGATTGTCCTTGCGGACCCGACCGACGTCGGAGATCGCGGCGTACTGCAGCCGGAGCAGGTCGCTGGGGAGCTCGGACATCGGCGACTACTTCCGCAGCTCGAGGATGGTCTTGCCGATCCGGACCTGGGTGCCGAGCGTGAGCGTGGTGGGTTGGGTGATCCGAGTGGTGCCGACGTAGGTGCCGTTGGTCGATCCGAGATCCTCGACGAACCATTGGTCCTCGGCCGCCGCGATGCGCGCGTGTCGGGTGGAGGCGTAGTCGTCGTCGAGGCGGATCGCCGCGTCGGGCCCACGACCGATCAGCAAAGGCGCGTCATTGAGCTCGGCGCGGGCGCCGGCGTTGACGCCCTCGACCACGAGCAGGTGGCTGGGCTGCCCGCGACGGCGTGCCGGTCGGGCGGCCCGCCCGCGGGGTACGCCGGCCCCGCGCGCCGACTCCGGCACCCGTGCCCCGAACATGTCGGACCGGATGACCGAGATCGCCGACAGCACGAAGATCCACAGAATCGCGAGATAGGCCAGCCGGATCAGGAACAGGGTGAGCTCAGACATTGCCCTCCCCGGCGCCGGGCCACGGGTCGTCCGGGTCGTCCTCGACCATCCGCAGCGTGAGGTCGGTGCGGCCGATCCTGACCACCGATCCGTCGCGGATCGCGACCGCGGTCGCCCGGTGGCCGTCGACGAGCATCCCGTTGGTGGAGCCGAGGTCGCGCACGGTGACCGACATCGGGCTGCCGTCCTCGACTCGGCCGATGGCGGCGACGAACTCGACGTGCTGGCGGCTCACGCCGGGGTCGTTGATGCGGACGTCGGCCTCGGTGCCGCGACCGACCACGAGTCCCGGCGGCACCAGCGGGTGCTGGGTGTCGTTGATCTCCAGCACCGCGCGGGGGCGTCGTACCCGACGGCGGCCGTCGGCACCCTCGACGCTCGCCATCGCCCGGCTGGTCACGCGGAAGCGGCCCGTCGACAGGTCGTCGGCGACCTCGAAGCCGATCGTCACCGGACCCGGGAAGACGTAGGACTGGGCGTCTGCGTGGTCCTGGAGCTGCTCGGAGAGGTCCTTGGCCATCGCCGAGTCGTACGGCGCCAGTCGCTCCAGGTCGGGCCCGGAGAGCTCCACCTGGAAGTCGTTGGGGGCCAGGCGGCGGTCGCGGCTGAGGATCTGGGTGTTGTTGTCGGCCTCGCGCTGGAGCGCGGCCGCGATCTCGACCGGCTGCACCGCGCTGCGGAAGGCGCGCGCGAACACACCGGAGATCGCCTGCTCCAGCTTGTTCTCGAAGCGCTGCAGCCCGCCCATGGTCCGTCCCTCCTCCCTTGTGGAAACCTCGTCGATCGTATCGGGGTACCCAGCGTCCTCGGCTCAGGTGCGGCCGTGGGCCACGTCTCGAAACCGGGGACCTCGAGCACGCTGTCTCCGGTCGACCCGACGGTGTCGGCGCAGTCGTCGAGGAGCCGGCGGGGCCGGCGTACCGAGAGCCAACCGGTTTGGGGATGCTCCGCGCGCTGGGATAGCCTTGGCCCGCTTCACGCGCGAGTGGCGGAATAGGCAGACGCGCACGGTTCAGGTCCGTGTGTCCGAAAGGACGTGGGGGTTCAACTCCCCCCTCGCGCACGCGTGACAGGCCCGGGCTCCTGGGACCGGGCTTCGCTGAGTCGGTCGGACGGGGTGCCGGACCGCTGAGCCGCTAGAACCCGGTGTCCAGGTGGCCGGGCGCCACCAGGCCGCTCTCGTAGGCGAACACCACTGCCTGCGCCCGGTCTCGCAGGCCCAGCTTGGTGAGGATGCTGGACACGTGGGTCTTGACGGTGGCAGCGCCGATGAACAGCCGCTCGGAGATCTCGGCGTTGGTGGCCCCCCGGGCGACCTCGACGAGGACGTCGCGTTCACGCTCGGTCAGGGTGGCCAGTCGCTGGGAGGCCGCCGTGTCCTCGGCCAAGGCGCGGGCGAACCGTCCGATCAGCCGGCGGGTGATGGTGGGGTCGAGCAGCCCTCCGCCATCGGCGACCGTCCGGATCGCTGGAGCCAGCTGCTCGGGCGGGATGTCCTTGAGGATGAATCCACTGGCTCCGGCCTGCAGCGCCTGGAAGACGTACTCGTCGGGGTCGAACGTCGTCAGGATGATCACCTTCACCGGCCAGTCCGCATGGTCGATGATCTCGGCGGTAGCGGCCAGGCCGTCGAGCTCGGGCATGCGGATGTCCATCAGCACGATGTCGGGACGGTGCTCGCGAGTGACCGCGATGGCCTCGCGTCCGGTCCCGGCGGGCCGCGGAGACGAGCGCCAGCAGGACGTAGGCACCGAGGGGCTGGCCGAGGAGCGTGCGCAGCGTGGGCTCGTCGCCGGGGCCGAGCGCGCTGACGGCGACTGAGACCACGGCGAGGCAGAACATGAGAGCGGCGAGGAGGGCGTCGGAGGTCCGGGGCCAGCGGGTGAAGGGCCCACGCACAGGCCGCGGCTCGGGCGGGTCAAGACGGTCGGCCAGCGCCGTGAGCCGGCCGGCTGCCGGTCGGGGAGCGTGGCTGTCGTGATCGCTGGCCATGGGCGGGGCCCACGCTAGACCGGGGAACCGGCGGGCGTCACCCCGCCGGCTCCCGGCTCGTCCGTTGGTGGTCCTGTGGGCCGGGCCGAAGGCCGGTCACCGGGACGCTGTCGGGTCACACCACGTCGCGCCGCTGGACCGCCACCAGCGCCGCGGCGGCGGGCAGCAGTGCCCAAGCCGCGATGGCGACCAGAGAGGTCAGCGGGCCTGTCTCGCCGGGGTTCCCGGAGGCCACCATGGCCAGAGTCATAGGGATCCACCGAGCCGCCTCGCTGACCAGCTGGACGACGACCGGCGGGGCGATCACGAGTGCCACGACGGTGACGGAGACCGCGCCGCCGGTGTTGCGCACCAGCGTGCCGATCGCAGCGCCGAGGACGGCCCCCGCGGCGCCAGACCATGCCGCTACGCCGAGAACCCGGAGGACGTCGGTGGCCGACATCAGGAAGCCGTAGTCGGTGAACGGCAGGGTCACGGCCACGGCCACCACGGTGAAGGCGGTGCCGGCCAGCCCGATGACGGCGCCTGCCGCTCCGATCGCGGTGAGCTGTGCCCGCAGCGCGCGAGGACGACGAGGCGTGATCAGGTACGTCGCGATCACCGTGTTGTGGGCGTACTCACGAGCGGCGGCAGTGGCGCCGAACAGGGCCGCGAGCATCAACGCATTGGCGGCGAAGGCCACCAGCGACTGCTGGTCGGCGCCGGTCGAGATGAACGTCTTGGAGCCGTCCATGTCGGTACCGACGACTACGGCCACACCGTTGACGGCCGCGAGCAAGACGACCACGGCACCGAACGCGACGGGCATGCGAGTGGTGGTCAGGTTGCGGAGCTGGCTGCGGACCAGGTCGATCGAGTTCATGATGCTGCCTCCTGCTGGGTGGTGGCGGAGCTGGTGAGGGCGAAGAACACGTCTTCCAGGGAGCTGGCCCTGGGGGAGAGCTCGTGGAGGACGGCGCCGGAGTCCCGGGCGGCCCGCCCGATCACGTCCAGGGCGAGGTCGGCGACGACCAGGGTCTCGGCATCGGAGGTCTCGACGCGGCCACCGAGGGAGGCCAGCCTGGGAGCCAGCGACGCGGCGTCGGGACTCCGGACCAGGGCCGAGCTGTTGGTGAGATCGGCGACGGTCCCGCTGGTGACGAGCCGGCCGCCGTTGATGACGACCACGTCATCGACGAGGTGCTGGACCTCGGTGAGCAGATGGCTGGACACCAGGACGGTGTGCCCCTGCGCGGCCCGAGCCCGGAGCAGGTCGCGCAGCTCGCGGATGCCCTGGGGGTCGAGCCCGTTGGCGGGCTCGTCCAGCACGAGCACACTCGGATCGGTCAGGAGGGCGGCGGCCAACGAGAGGCGCTGCTTCATGCCGAGCGAGTAGGTGCCGAGCCGGCGCCGCGCCGCGCTCGGCGCCAACCCGACGCTGAGGAGGACCTCGTCGACCCGGCTTGCGGGTACGCCGGCCGCGAGGGCGAGGACGCGCAGGTGGTTGCGGCCGGACCGGCCGGGGTGGAACGCGTTCGGCTCGAGGACCACGCCGACGGTTCCGGCGGGATCAGGCAGGTCCCGGTAACGAACGCCGCCGATCGTTGCCGTGCCCTGATCGGGTGTAGCCAGGTCCAGGAGCATCTTCATCGTCGTCGACTTGCCGGATCCGTTCGGGCCGAGGAAACCGGTGATGCGCCCGGGGCGGACATTGAACGTGAGGTCGTGCACCACTTCGGTGCCGGCATAGCTCTTCGTGAGGTTGCTGACGGTGAGACCGAGTTGTTCGACAGCGGGTGTCATGGTCGCTCCTTCTTCTGGTGGGTGGGTTGGGTCGTCCTGACGGGGACGTCGGGTGATGCGGTGTGGCCGAGCTGTCGGTGAACGCCCTCGCTGCGCCCCGGGAAGCAGACGGAAGTCACGGACGGACAGTGCCTGGTGAAGCGGGTGCGCGATCGGCGCGTCCGCGGCCGCCTCGGCGGGGGCGGCGTCGCCGGGCTTGTGGCCCTGGGGCTCCGACACGCCGACCATGTCTGTCACCTCGCTCGGTTGGCTTCGTGTCCCACTCAACTCGCGCAGGCTTGCGGGCGCATCAGGCGCGAAGCGGGTTCGCGTCTCCGTCTGGAGACGGAGAGGGGTGGAGGGCGACCCCGTGCGCCGGCGTCGCAGGCGTCGGTGGAGACGGGTTGAGGCCAGGCCACCCGGTCGCCCCAGGGCTTACGGGTTCCTTGCGGTCGATGCGACGAGGAACTCCCGTAGCGGCAGGCCACGTTGCACCCAGGTGAGGGCAGTCGCCCGACGGCTGCCGCCCAGTGCCGTTGAGAGGCGTTGGCCATGGCCAGTCCAGGCGAGGATGCCATGGGGGAGCCGACCCCACCGCCCACCGCGGCAGCCATGCGCGGGCTCGACACCGTCGAGGACTGGCGATCGGGGCAGCGGCGCTGCTGAGTCCGCCGTGCTGCGCCTTCCATCGCAACCTGGAGATCTCGTCCTGGTACGCCTGGCTCTATCAGCAGAGCCCGCCGAGTCTGAAGTGGGCGGCCATGGCTGCCCTGGCCTCGCACCACATCAGGCGAGTGCTCTCCCGCTGCGGTTGGACGCCGACCACCACGGCTTCGTTGAGAGACGGCAGGGCCGCGGCCGACGCGCTTGGCTGACGCACGACGCGCACACTGTCCTGGAGATCAACAACGCCATCTTCGACGACATCTTCTGGGTCCATCTCGCCTACCTCGCCGACGGCGACGGGCTCGCCCGCCTGCGCGACCTCCTGTCGCCGATGCCGCACTACGCGTCGGTGCTGGCCGGCTTCGAGAAGATCGACCGCGGACAGCGCGCCGTGACCCAGCCGACCGACTCGGAGGGAGCACGCCGCCAGGGGCTCGACCTGGTCTGGCAGGGGAACCTCGAGCTGCTGGCCCACGAACAGCGCGTCGTCGTGCAGCCGCACTTCGATCGCCTGTCCCCGACCTTCGCCCGTCTGGTGTCGCTGGGGGCGGCCACCACCTTCGAGGTGCGCGGGGTGCGCAGAGAGGTCCGCTACTTCACCTCGTTCTACCTCTTCTCCTTCACCGCCGGCCTGCCCGGCGCCGCGCGCGGGCGAGCCTGGCCGAGGATCACCAGGGCGAAGCCGCCGACGCCCCACACGGGCCCCCGGCACGCGCGGGTGCGCCGAGCCTTCTACGTCCATTCGACGACCAGCCGCAAAGCGCCAACGTCCACTTCGAGCAGACCGGCAATCTCGGTGCCGTCAACCTGCGGGGCACGGGCTACGCCAGCAAGGACTACGCACCTCGGATGCTGGTCGCCTATGACCAGGGCGCGAGGGTCACCGCCGAGGTCAACGTAGCCGGCCTCGCCGGGTTCCTGCTCGCAAAGACCGCTGCTGCCTACGGCCGGCACAAGGCGAAGGACTACTACGACATCGCCTTCGTCCTGCTGCACCACAACGAGATCTTCGACGAATCGCGACCGCTCGATCCCGCCGACGTCGTACTTCAGCGCCTCGGAGTGCCCATTGAGCTGCGCACAGCCTTCGAGGACCTTGCAGCGAACTTCTCCGACGACCGCGCCCAAGGCGTCGAGGCGTACGTGGAGCAGCTCCTGATCAACAACCCCGATCTCGACGCGGCGACCGCCGCCACCGATGCGCGGCTCGCCGTCGCTGCCTTCACGGAAACAATGCTGAACGCCATTGCCGGCTGACCTGCCAGGGCCACTCCCATGTGCTAACTCATGTGCTACCGGCCGTGTAGGTCGGCGTATCCCAAAGATGTCGTTTGGGGTTCCATCGCGCACCTCACGCTCAGTTTGAGCGTGAATCGGGCTCTCGGGGGTCCGGGGCGCCGAGTCAACCTCGGCAGTTCAACTCCCCCCTCGCGCACGCAAAGCACACGGCCTCTGGCCTGGGGGATAGGGCTCTCAGGTCGGAGACCGTTCATCGTTCAGGTACGCATCTATGTGCGAGGCCGCCTTGGGGGTGCGTCCGAGGAGCCGAGCGAATCCGGCGATGGCGCTCTTGGACGACCTTGAGGTGCTCGCCCAGTGCCCGGTCGTCGCCGAGAACCTAGGCGTAGTTCCCCGCCGACCGCGTTCACAACGTCACGGGGAACTACCACGACAGCGCGATGAGGCAGCTGCCGCGGCTCTCGACCATGGCACTCAACCAGAACGCCCAAGACAGAGGGCGTGGGAACCCGGACTATGAAGGCACGGTCGCGCTCTCGTGCGCTTCGCACCCAGGCGCGAAGGGCACGACGAGCACCCTCGGGCCACATCGTTCCGCCGAGCTCGGCAGTGAACGGCGCTGACCCTCTCCGCCCTGGGGTCGCAGCCGGGCCGCCCTTGCGGCATCATCAGGTATCCACCCCAAGCCAAAGCCGCGGACCAGCCGGGGCGACGAGGAGTTGACGATGTCAGAGGACCAGGGCAGCACGGGACAGGACGGTGACATCGCCGCAGCGGCGGCAGTCACAGACGGCGCATACACACTGTTCGCCGCCGACTTCACCGACGCGGACACAGCGTGGGAGGCCTACGAGGCACTCAAGGAGATCGAAGACGGTCGTACCCTGGAGATCGAAGGCGTCATCGTCGTGAAGCGCGACGCCGACGGGACACTGGACGTTCAGAAGGCCACCGACCACAGCACTCGGCGCGGTCTGAGGTGGGGTGTCGTCGGCGGAGTCGTTCTCGGCGTCATCTTCCCGCCGTCGATCCTCGGAAGTGCTGCGGTCCTCGGTGCTGCGGGCGCTGGTGTTGGCAAGGCCCGCCAGATCCGCAACCGTAAGGACCTCGCCGAAGAGCTCCAGGAGGCCATCGCTCCCGGGCACTCCGGGATCATCGCCCTGGTCTCCGACCCAGGCGCGGTTGAGATCCGAAAGGCGCTGGAGAAGGCCGACGCCATCGTGGAGAAGGCGCTCGACAAGGCCGAGGCCGACGAGATCAAGGCCGCTGCCGCGGCGGGAGACAGCTGACCCATCTCGAACGACGCACGACCCTGGCCGCCCTCCGGTCAGGGCCCGGGGATCACGCCCAGCGTGTCGACCACCGAGCTGCTGGACCGGAGGTCGGCGAGGGCCATGCCGGCCGCTTGACGGTATCCGTCGGTGACGGTGAGGATCTCGTCGGGCGTGATGACGTCACCGATGTCGGAGAACCCGTCGGGAGCCCGCTGCTCGACGAGCTTCATGGGGAGCTCGGGGCCCATCCCGCGGTTGGCCTCGACGAGTCGCGTCGTCGCCGGCCGGCGAGCCGCTTCGTAGGCGTCGAGTGCGGCGTCGACATCCGCGGTGTGCCCCAGGCACGCCGCGAGCACCCGGGCGTCCAGGATGGCCTGGGAGGCGCCGTTGGACCCGATCGGATACATCGGATGGGCCGCATCGCCGACGAGGGTCGTGCGGCCGTGTCGCCAGACCGGCAGCGGGTCACGGTCCACCATCGGGAAGAGGTACGTCGTGTCGGCGGCCTCGATGATGGCCGCGACGTCGAGCCAGCCGAAGTCCCAGCCCTGGAACGACGGGAGGAAGTCGGCGAGGTTGCCGGGCTTGTTCCAGTCCTCGCCCCCGGCAAGGTCGGTGCGAGGGCGACGCAGCTCGGCGATGAAGTTGAGCGCCTGACGCCCGTCTCCGAGGTCCCGGATGGGATAGGCGATGAACTTCTGGTCAGGATGCCCGGCCCAGACCAGGGTTCTGCCATCGAGGAGCGCTGGGGCCTCTGCCATCCCGCGCCACAACAGCGAGCCGTTCCACTTCGGAGGTCCTTCACCGGGATGGAGCTGAGCGCGGACGGCACTGTGGATGCCGTCCGCGGCGGCGAGGACGTCTGCTTCGACCGCGCTCCCGTCGGTGAAGGCGGCGATGGGGCGCGTCCCCGAGTGGTCGACGTGGGCGAGGCGACGGCCCAGGTGGAGGTGCTCCTCGCCGATGCGATCGAGGAACGCGGCCAGGAGCAGTGTCTGCAGCTGACCGCGGTGGATCGAGACCTGCGGCCAGGGATACCCGGCGGCGAGGCCACGGGGCTCACGCCAGATCTCCTGCCCCCGCTTCGTGCAGTAGACCAGCTCGGTCGGGGTGACACCGCGCTCGAGGAGCTCTCCCATCAGCCCGAGCGCGTCGAGCTCGCGGACGGCGTGTGGCTGCAGATTGATGCCTACCCCCAGGGGGCGGACCTCGGGCACCGCCTCGTAGACCGCCACCGGCAGTCCCTCTGCGTGCATGCTGAGCGCCGTGCTCAGCCCGGCGATCCCTGCACCGATGACGACCGTGGTGGGCATGTCAGAGCACCTCGTGGACGTGGATGTGGACGTGGTTCTGCTCGCGCTGTCCGGTGGCGACGCCGAGGAGACCGTCGAGGTGGGCGACGCCGGCGTCGGCCGCCTCCAGACTGATGTGGGTGCGGAAGTAGTAGTCGTCGGGATCCACCGGCTCCCCGGTGGCGATCCGCTCCACCACGTCCGGGCTACAGCGCCGGATGCCGCTCGAGTGCACCTCGATGCCGCTGCCGGCGTCGGTGCGCAGCGCGTAGTGCGCCTCGATCTCGAGCGATCCGTCGGACCGGAGGCGCTGCCAGTCACTCCCGCCCGGGAGCACGACGCCACGCAGGCCTCCGCGGCCGACGAAGGTGCCGCCGGTCAGCGGCACGTAGCGGCGGCTGCCGGTGACCTCGACGACGTCGGACACGGTGACCTCGATGCGCAGCAGGCCGCGCAGCCGGATCGGTCGCAGGGCTACGTCGTCCATCGGGTCCGATCCCGCTGAGACCGCGGACATCTCCCCGGTCACGGGGTGGAGCCCGCCCGTGCGGCCACGGCGTCGAGGATCACCTGGATCCCCGACTCGTAGATGTCGACGTCACGCAGCGCCTCCAGCTCCTCGCGGACCGAGACGGCCGTCGGGGTGCGGCTGGAGTGGAACGCCGGGGACCGACCGATCCACCGAGGGTCGTCCCGTCCTGGCTCGGAGCCGAGCAGGCTGCTGGCCTGGGCGCTCGAGAAGGCGATCACGTAGGAGGAGAACACCGCGTAGAACCGCACGGAGTCGGCCCGGTCGAGCCCGGCCTCGGTCATGGCGCGCAGGGTCATCTCGATCGCGGCAGCCTCGCCCGGACCGCCCGTGGTCTGGCTGGACGCCAAGGCGCCGACGGCAGGATGCGCCGAGAAGATCCTCAGCGACTCGTCGGCCAGCCGGGTCAACCGGTCGCGCCAGGGTGTGATCGCCTCGATCGACGCGACGCACTCGGCGATCAGGCGGTCGAGCACTCCGACCACGACGGCGTCCTTGTCACGGAAGTGCCGGTAGACCGCGGTCGGGTCGGCTCCGAGCTCCTTGCCGAGCCGCCGCACGGTCAGCGGCTCCCACTCCGTGGCAGCGAGTCGCTGGGCGGCGTCGAGGATCGTCTCGGCATCCAACTGGGGGCGAGGGCGGACCGGCACTCGCTGAGCGAACCATGAGTCAACAACGATGTCAACACCATTGACATCGTTGTTGACACTGCCTACGATCTGGTCCAGTCGCTGTGTCCTGCGACACAGCGAGACCCCAGGAGGAGCACCATGCGCGACACCGCCGACACCGTCTTCACCAGCGGACACGTCCTGCTCCCAGGAGCAGCCGGGGTCGTGCGCACCGGCGTCGCGATCCGCTCCGGCCGGATCATGGCGGTCGCGGGTGACGACGAGCTGACCGCCCTGACCGGCCCGCACACCGAGGTCGTGGACCTGGCCGGTTCGCTGCTGCTGCCTGGCTTCCAGGACTCCCACGTGCACCCCGTGATGGCCGGGATGGCGATGCTGCGCTGCGAGCTCCACCACACCGCGTCGGCGGTCGAGTGCCTTGAGATCGTCGAGTCCTACGCGCGCGCCAACCCCGACCTGGAGTGGATCGTGGGCGGTGGCTGGTCGATGGAGTTCTTCTCAGGCGGTACGCCGACCCGCGAGGCGCTGGACCGCGTGGTCCCCGATCGACCGGTCTTCCTGACCAACCGTGACGGCCACGGTCAGTGGGTCAACTCGCGCGCCCTCGAGCTGGCCGGCATCGACGCGGACACCCCCGACCCCGCCGACGGCCGGATCGAGCGTGACGCGGACGGCAACCCGAGCGGCACCCTGCACGAGGGCGCGGGCGACCTGGTGAGCAGGTTCCTCCCGCAGGCCGACGCGGAAGACCTCCACGCCGGACTGATGGCGGCCCAGGACCTGCTGTTCTCGATGGGCATCACCGGCTGGCAGGACGCGGCGGTCGGCACGATGTTCGGCGACTCTGACATCTACCCGGCCTACTTCCGCGCTGCCGCCTCCGGAGCGCTGAAGGCCCGGGTCGTCGGTGCGCTGTGGTGGGACCGCGCCCGCGGCAAGGAGCAGATCCCGGAGCTCGTGCAGCGCCGCGCCGACGGCCAGGTCGGGCGCTTCGCGGCGACGACCGTGAAGATCATGCAGGACGGCGTGGCGGAGAACTTCACCGCCGCGATGCTGCAGCCCTACCTCGACGGACACGGCTGCGCGACCGACAACGCGGGCCTGAGCTTCGTCGACCCGCTGGCGCTGCGCGAGTACGTGACCGAGCTCGACGCCCTCGGCTTCCAGGTCCACTTCCACGCGCTCGGCGACCGCGCTGTCCGGGAGGCCCTCGACGCCGTCGAGGCGGCGCGCAGCGCCAACGGGCCGACAGATGGCCGTCACCACCTCGCCCACCTGCAGGTGGTCCACCCCGACGACGTCCCCCGCTTCGCCAGGCTCGGCGCGGTCGCGAACATCCAGCCGTTGTGGGCCGCCCACGAGCCGCAGATGGACGAGCTCACGATTCCGTTCCTCGGCGAGCCGCGCGCCTCGTGGCAGTACCCGTTCGGGGACCTGCTGCGCACCGGGGCGCGACTGGCGGCCGGTAGCGACTGGTCGGTCAGCAGCCCCGATCCCCTGGCCGGCATCCACGTGGCCGTGAACCGGATCGCGCCGGGCCACGACGAGAAGCCGCTCTACCCGCACAACCGCCTGACTCTGGGGGCCGCCGTCGCCGCCTACACGGCCGGCAGCGCCTACGTGAACCACCGTGACCACGACACCGGACGGATCGAGGCCGGCTACCTGGCCGACCTGGTGATCCTCGACCGCAACATCTTCGCCCACCCCCTGGACGAGATCGCCGACGCCGAGGTCGTCGCGACCTACGTCGAGGGTGACCTCGTCCACCACATCAGCTGACCCCGCCCAACCCGCCGACTCCCAGCCTCGGAGGTACCGATGACCACCCCCTCGACCCGCATTCGCACGCTGATCGCGTCCACCTCGGCGGTCGCCGCCCTGCTGCTGGCGGGCTGCGCCGGGACGGCCGACTCGCCGTCGTCCCCGTCGTCGTCCGCGGGAGGCGATGCGTACCAAGCGTCGGCGACGACTCCCGAGCCCGCCGGTGACATCGACTCCTTCACCTGGTCGCTCTACGCCGAGCCACTGTCGTTGGCCTACCCGTACGCCTTCGACTACCCGCCCAACCAGGTGCTGTCCAACGTCTGCGAGAGCCTGTTGCGCTGGAACGCCGACCTGTCCCTCTCACCGGGCCTGGCCTCGGCGTACCACCACCCGAACCCGACCACGTGGGTCTACGACATCCGCCCGGGCGTCACGTTCCACGACGGTGGGACGCTGACTGCCGACGACGTCGTGGCCTCCCTCAACCTGCACCTGAACCCGAAGGTCGGCTCCTACTGGGCGAGCGTCTATCGCAACGTGAAGTCGATCGAGAAGACCGGTCCGATGGAGGTGACCGTCACGCTGACCCAGCCCGACTCGATGTTCAACCAGTACATGGCGGTCTCGCCGGGCACCATCGAGTCCGCGGCGTTCCTCCAGCAGGCCGGAGCGGACTACGGGAACCCGAGCACCGGCGTCGACTGCACCGGCCCCTTCGAGTTCGGCTCGTGGAAGTCCGGTCAGAGCATCACCCTCAAGCGGTACGACGACTACTGGGACTCCTCCCTGCGCGCCAAGTCGGCCGAGGTGCAGTTCGTCTTCATCCAGGACCCCAACACCCGGGTCAACGCCTGGCAGGACGGCGAGGTCGACGGCGGCTGGAACGTGCCGTCCAACGGGTACGCGCAGCTCCAGAACGGCGCCCCCGGCACCCTCTACTTCGGACTGAACACCACCGTGGTCAGCGAGATCGTCTCCAACCTCGGCGGCGTCCTCGGTGATGCGAAGGTGCGCCAGGCCCTGCTGATGGCCATCGACCGCGAGGGCATCATCAAGGCCGGCGAGTCCGGTGTGGCCGAGGTCTCCAACGCCCTCGTCACCAAGAGCACGTGGGGCGGCCTCTCCACCGACGAGGTGGACGCCATCTTCGCCGACCTTCCGGACTACCCCTACGACGTGGCCCAGGCCAAGGAGCTCGCCCAGACGGCGGGCGTCGACGGCCAGAAGATCGTCATCGCCACCAGCCCCGTCTCGGTCGGCGCCGACGTCGTCGCCCAGGCGACCGCCGCGGCCGCCACGGCCATCGGGCTCAGCCCGGAGATCAAGACCATCTCGCCCGACCAGTACACGAGCCTGTTCAGCTCGGGTGCCGCTCGCAAGGGCATCGACATCTTCATGACGGCCTGGTACACCTCGCTGGCCGACCCGATGGAGATGTACGGCGTGCTCAGGACCGGTGAGTTCAGCAACTACGGCGACTGGTCCGACCCGAGCTTCGACGCCGACACCGCCGAGGCGATCAAGCTTCCCCTCGACGACCCGGCCCGGACCACGGCGATGGCGAACGCCCAGCAGACCGCCGCCGAGCAGCTGCCGTGGCTGCCGCTCTACACCCCGCCGACCAGCCTGTGGCTGGGCGACAAGATCACCGGGGTCGCTCCATCGATCTACTACATGTACTACCCGTGGGCAGCCACGATCGGGGCCACGAACTGATGGGAGAGCTGCACTACGTCGGCGCGGCCGAGGCCAGACGACTCCTCCTGGCCAAGGAGCTGTCCCCGGTCGAGCTCCTCGATGCCGTGGTCGCGCGGACCACAGCGGTCGAGGGTTCGGTCAACGCCCTGACCGAGCAACTCCTCGACGACGCCTACGCCGCCGCCCGCGACTCCGGGTCCCGCTATGCGCGGGGGGAGGACGTGCGTCCGCTGGAGGGGATCCCGCTGCTCCTCAAGGAGGAGCAGCCGATCGCCGGCCGGACCCTCGAGGAGGGCTCCCTCCTGGAGAAGGGCCACATCGCCGAGGCCAGCCACCCTGTCGTGGAGCGGGTCCTCGAGGCGGGTGCTGTCGTCCACGGCCGCACGACCACGCCGGAGTTCTCTTGCGCCCCCTTCACCCACTCCCAGCTGTGGGGCATCACCCGCAACCCCTGGGACACCGACCTCTCCCCCGGCGGGTCCTCGGGAGGGTCCGGTGCCGCGCTGGCCGCCGGCGAGACGGTCCTGGCCACGGGCTCCGACATCGGCGGCTCGATCCGGATCCCAGCCTCGCTGTGCGGGATCGTGGGGTTCAAGGCGCCGTTCGGGCGGGTCCCGGGCATGCCTCCCTTCAACTCCGACACCTACTGTGCGGACGGGCCGATGGGCCGCCACGTCGCCGACGTGGCGATGCTGCAGAACGTGCTGGCGGGTCCCCACCCCCACGACCAGGCCTCGCTCCGACCGAGGTACGTGCTTCCGGAAAGGTTCGACGATGTTCGCGGCCTGCGCGTGGCGATGTGCGTCACTCTGGGCGACTTCCTCGTCGAGCCCGAGATCGAGGTCAACACCCGAGCAGCGGGCGAGGCCCTCGCGGCGCTGGGGGCGTTCGTGGAGGAGGTCGCGCTCCCGTGGACGCGTGAGCAGCTGGCCGCCACGGCATGGACCCACTTCGGCGCGATCTTCGGCAGCTCCGTCGACGAGGTCGCCGAGGGGCGGGCCGACCAGCTGATGGACTACACCCGCGAGTTCGCGCGCCAGGCAGCGCAGGCGGTCGGCGACGCGCAGGCCTATGCCGCCGGCCTCGTCGCCGAGGCCGAGATCTATGCGCCGCTCGGCGACCTGCTGATGACCTACGACGTCCTGATCTGCCCGACGATCGCGGCCTTCGGGCTCGAGGCCGGCCAGAACTACGCCGACCGCGGTGTCCCGGTCGCGGGGCGAGAGCTCCCATGGAGCGACGTGATGATGACCCTGCCGTTCAACGTCATCGGACGCACCCCAGTGCTGGCGATGCCGTCGGGCCGCTCGTCGACGGGCCTGCCCACCGGGGTCCAGATCGTCGGCCGCACCTACGACGACGCCACGGTGTTCCGAGCCGGCGCCGCCCTGGAGTCGGCCCTCGGCCTCTGGTCCGACCCGACCTGGCGCCCCGGCCTCTGACGGAGGGTCGACATGGTCTGGTTCGTCGTACGCCGCCTGCTCAGCATGGTGGCCACCTTGTTCGTGACGTCGTTCCTGGTCTTCGCCTCGCTCTACCTCGCTCCGGGCGACCCCCTCACCTTCCTGCTCCAGGGGCGGAGCCCGACCCCTGAGATGGTGCAGGCCGTGTCGGCGCAGTACGGACTCGACGACCCGTTCCTGGTCCAGTACTGGCACTGGCTCACCGGGGTCCTGCACTTCGACTTCGGCCGCTCCCTCCAGTTCCGCGAGGACGTCGGCTCCCTCGTCGCCGCCCGGCTCCCCACGACCCTCGGGCTGATCGTGATGTCCGCGGTCATCATCACCGTGGTCGGGCTCGCCGCCGGCATCTACAGCTCGCTCCGGGCGGGGCGGGCCGCCGACAAGGCGGTCCTGTTCGTCGGGACCGTGCTGGCCGCCATCCCCTCGTTCGTCGCGGCGATCATCTTGATCTCGGTCTTTGCGGTGCGCCTGGGCTGGTTCCCCACCTTCGGGGGCGGAAGCGGGTTGCTCGACCAGCTCTACCACCTGTTCCTGCCCTCGGTCGCCCTGTCGTTGACGTTCATCGCGCTGGTGGCCCGGGTCACCCGCTCGTCCATGCTCGACGAGCTGAAGCGCGAGCACGTGGAGGTCGCGCTGAGTCGGGGGATGACCAGGTCGTCCGTCGTACGCCGGCACGTGCTGCGCAACGCGCTCGGCCCGATCCTGACGATCACCGGGCTGCTCATCGCCGGGCTCATGGTCTCGAGCGCGGTCGTCGAGTCGGCGTTCGGCCTGAGCGGCATGGGCTCGCTGCTCGTGCAGTCCGTCGACAAGCAGGACTTCGCGATCGTGCAGGCGATCGTCCTCCTGGTCGTGTTCGCCTTCGTCCTGGTGAACACCGTGGTCGACATCGCCTACCCGTTCATCGACCCTCGGGTCGCTGCTGGAAAGGCGGCACGATGAGCCTGCTCGTCGGTGTCCAGCCGAGGGCCGGACGGCTGTCCCGGCTCAGGTCGTACGGCGGCAGCTGGCTGTTCCGGCTGTCCTGCCTGGTCCTGGCGAGCTTCGTCGCGATGGCCGTGTTCGCGCCGCTGCTCGCTCCCTACCCTCCCGACCAGACCGATCTGCTCCTCTCGCTGGCCCCCCCGAGCCCGGCCCACTGGCTCGGGACCAACCAGTTCGGCCAGGACACGTTCTCGCGGATCATCTACGGGTCGCGGACCAGCTTGATCGGGCCGCTGTCGATCGTGGTGCTGTCGACCGTGTTCGGGATCGTGCTCGGCCTGGTGGCGGGCTGGAGGGGCGGCTGGATCGATGCCGGGCTGAGCCGGGTCTTCGACATCGCGTTCGCCTTCCCCGGCCTGCTCCTGGCGATCCTCGCCGTCGCCCTCTTCGGCAAGGGCCTGGCCGCGCCGGTCATCGCCATGTCGATCGCCTACACGCCGTTCGTGGCGCGGCTGGTCCGCAGCCTCGTGCTGCAGGCGAAGTCGCGGCCCTATGTCGCGGCGTACCAGGTCCAGGGCTTCGGCTCGGCGTACGTCGCGACGCGTCGCCTGTTGCCCAACATCGCGCCCACCGTGCTCGCCCAGTCCACCCTCAACTTCGGGTACGCCGTGATCGACCTCGCCGCGCTGTCGTTCCTCGGCCTCGGCGTCCAGCCACCCACCCCGGACTGGGGCGCGATGATCAACGAGGGACGGGGGGCCGTCCTGTCCGGGCAGCCGCTGTCGGCGATCGCACCGGCCGTCGCGATCATCATCGTGGTCGTCGCGTTCAACGTCGTCGGCGAGGAGCTCGCCGACCGGATCGCCGGGCGTGACCTCTGATGGCGTTCCTCGAGATCGACCGCCTGTCTCTCACGCTGCCCGGCCGGGCCGAGCGACCGCTGCTCGACGAGGTGTCGCTGCTGGTGGCGGCCGGCGAGATGGTCGGCCTGGTGGGCGAGTCGGGATCGGGCAAGTCGGTGACGGCCCGCTCGGTGCTCGGCCTGTGGCCGGACGGCGCACAGGTCGACGGCGCCGTGCGGGTCGGGGGCCGCGACGTCCTGGCGGCGTCGACCGAGGAGATGCTCGCGCTCCGGCGGTCCGAGGTGTCGATGATCTTCCAGGACCCTCGGAGCGGCATCAACCCGATCCGGCGGGTGGGTGACTTCCTCACCGAGTCCTTGCGCCTCAACCACGGGTGGAGCGGCGACCGGGCCCGCGGGCGAGCGGTCGAGCTCCTGCACGCGGTCGGGCTGGAGGACGCCGAGCGACACCTCCGGCAGTACCCCCACGAGCTCTCCGGCGGGATGCTGCAGCGGGTCATGATCGCCGGGGCCCTCACGGTCGAGCCCCAACTGCTGCTGTGCGACGAGCCGACCACGGCGCTCGACGTCATCACCCAGGCGGAGATCCTCGGGATCCTCAAGCGACTGCAGGCCAGCACCGGCACCGGTGTCCTGTTCATCACCCACGACCTTGACCTGGCTGCCGCGGTGTGCGACCGGGTCTACGTCATGTACGCCGGACGGATCGTCGAGAGCGCCAGCGCCGCAGCGGTCTTCGGCGCCCCCCGGCATCCCTACACCGCGGGGCTCCTGGGGTCGACGCCCGACCTCTCCGGAGCACACGGCCGGCTGATCCCGATCGCGGGAAGTCCGCTGAGCCTGCTCGAACGGCCCAGCGGGTGTGCGTTCTCCGGCAGGTGCTCGTACGCCGTCGAGGGCCGCTGCGACGTCGAGGTCCCCGAGCTCGTCGACGCCGGTGGCCACGCGGTCCGCTGTCTGCGGTCGGCCGAGCTGGCCGCCGAGCTGGCCCTGCTGTCGACACCGGAGGGTGGGGCCACACCATGACCGACACCCCTCTGCTCGAAGTGACGGACCTCCGCAAGGCCTACACCGCCGGCCGGAGCGTGGTGCAGGCCGTGGACGGCCTGTCGTTCCGGCTCGAGACCGGCGGCTCGGTCGGCCTGGTCGGTGAGTCCGGGTCCGGCAAGACCACGACCGCGCGGATGCTGGTCGGGCTCGAGTCGCCCGACTCCGGCTCGATCGTCGTCGGCGGACGGCGGCTGGCCATGGACGACCGGAGCAGGGCGGCCAGGTTGGCCCGGGCCCGCGCGGTCCAGATCGTCTTCCAGGACCCCTACCTCTCCCTGGACCCGCGAATCCGGGTCCGCGACTGCCTGGACGGCGTGCTCCGGCTGCACACGGACCTCGAGCGGTCGGCCCGAGCGCAGCGGGTCGCGGAGCTGCTCGACCAGGTCGGGCTCGGCGGCCGCGAGTCCGGCGCGCTGCCCCGGCAGCTGTCCGGTGGTCAACGGCAACGCGTGGCGATCGCCCGGGCCCTGGCCGTCTCACCGCGGGTCCTGGTGCTCGACGAGGCCGTCTCCGCGCTGGACGTGTCCGTCCAGGCCCAGGTGCTCAACCTGCTCGACGACATCCGCCGAGCCACCGGCGTCGGGCTGGTCTTCGTCAGCCACGACCTCGCTGTGGTCCGCTACGTCTGCGACGACGTCCTCGTGATGCGCCGGGGCGTGGTCGTCGAGCAGCGCCCGACCGGCGAGGTGCTCAGATCGCCCGAGCATCCCTACACCCGCCTGCTGCTCTCCTCGGTCCCGCAGCCGGGCTGGGACCTTGACGAGATCTCACGCCTGCGGAGGGCGCTCTCGAGCCGTTAGGGGACGTCCTGGCCCGGCTCGATCAGCGAGGAGGCACCGTCACCACCGAGCTCGGTGCCCGGCGGGGTGAATCCGGCTTGTGGGGGCGCGTTGAGTACCTCCAGAAGGTCCACATCGACGGAACTGGCTGGGCCCAGCCGGGGTTGCGAGTCATCGCTTCGATCAATAGCTCGCGGAGCCTGACCCGGAAGTCCTGACACGCCCATCTGCAGACCCCGGCGAAAGGTCAAGAACGGCAACTCCGGGGCTCAACAACCTGTCGTTACTGCCCAATCGTGGCCATCAGGCCGCACCCGGCGGCCCGGGCGCAGCCCTCAGCCGGCAACCGCGCGACTCAGCCGTCGCGTCGCTTCGCGGCGAGCTCGCCGACCGAGACATCTGTCCGGAACGAGGCGATCGCGTCGAAGTAGGCGTGCAGCTGGTGGAGGCGGTAGCCGAGGACGCCGGCCCGGACTGCGGGATCGGCCTCGATCAGGGCGAGCGCAGCGTCGCGGTCCGGCGCCTCGAGGAGCGCGATGCCGCCACCCTCGTCGAAGGGCCCACCGACAAGCAGCGCTCCCTCGTCGAACAAGCGTCGCATCGACCCGAGGTGCTCCTCGATCGCTGGTCCCTGTTCATAGACCGTCTTGCCCGACTGCCACTGCGGGCCGTGGGTGAGCAGCGTCACGAATCTCATGGTTCCTCCATACGTAGGCGTATGGAGGACAGTACGGGGGCGTATGGAGCCTGTCAAGAGAAGGCCGTACGCTAACGTATGGTCGTGTCCTCACCATCGAAGAAGCCCGGTTCGAGCGCCGATCGCCTCGGCCCTGACGACTGGACCCGCGCCGCCTTGAGCGCGATTGCCGAGAATGGCACTGCGAACGTCTCGATCGAACGGCTCGCGCGAGAGCTGGGAGCCACCAAGGGCAGCTTCTACTGGCACTTCAAGGACCGCGGAGCCCTGGTCGCGGCAGCGCTGGAGCGCTGGGAGATCGAGTACACCGACCGGATCATCGAGCGGCTCTCTGAGGTCGCCGACCCGCGCGAGCGGTTCCGGATGCTCCTCGAGTCGACCTTCGAGGACCATCCCGGAGTCGTCATCGACGCCAATCTGCTGGCAGCTGCCGACGACCCTCTCGTCGGTCCGGTGCTGGAGCGCGTTGCCCGCAAGCGGCTGGCGTTCGTGGACAGGATCTTCGCCGAACTGGCAACCCCCGGGGGCTCGGACCGCGCCGTCCTGGCCTTCAGTGCCTACGTCGGACTTTCTCAGTTGCGACGGACTGCGCCGGGCCTGATGCCCAACGGACGTCGCGCCAAGCGCTACATCGACCACGCCGTCTCCTGGCTCCTGGGCGACTGACCCGGCGCCCCTGCCGGCGATCCTGACGGGGCCGAGGAGAGGCTGCCGACCTCAGGACCGGTCGCTCTTGCCCGGGTGGCACCTCTCACAGAGTGTCTGGAGGTTGTCCAGCTCGGTCCTTCCGCCCTTGCTCACGGGAATGATGTGATCGACGTGGAGGATGACATCGTCTGTTTGCGGCGTTGCTCCGCATCTCTGGCAACGCGAGTCGTCCCGGGTGAGGACCTGGTAGCGAAGGCTGGCGTTCATGCGGTTTCGTTCCTGCTGGCGAAGGAACTTCGCTGTCGATTGGGTTTCCCGGATCCGTCGCATCTCAGCAAGCCCATTTCGGAGCTGCTCGAAGTCCCATTGGTACGACTTGGCATACGCGTTCTGCCCCTTCGGACTCGTGTACCGGGCGGTGCAGCGCACCTGGGCAGCGCAGACGGGCTCTTTCAGCAGCTTCGTGGTGAAGAGCTTCTGCTCGACTCGCGCGAAGGTCTGGGTCTTGAGGTTGTCGGACGCTGAGCCACCGAGCAGCCTGGACCCGAGCTCTTGGCAGGCGCCCTGGTACTCGGCGTACACAGCGGCGTCCGTCACCTGGACTGCGATCCGACGATCTATCTCCTCCTCGAGGACGAGGAGTCTCTCCAGGAAGAACTGCTTGAGGTCGTAGCGGTCCAGCTTCGCCTTGGAGTTGACCCGGTCCTCCCAGGCATAGATGTTCCGGCCCGAATAGGTCCGTCGCTGCTCGAAGGTCTCATTGAGCCCGCGGAGCTCCGCCGGCGCGGCGCTGCTCTCGGTCACCAGCCGCCGACGCCTTGATGAGATCAGGATCGGGGCGACGACGGCAAGCGCTCCCAGCACCGCCAGGACGCCCACGGCTACGGTTCGGACTGACCAGTCACCCTCGGAGGCTAGGGCTCGGCCTCGACGCCGCAGCGAAACTCTTGAGCACACCTCGGTCCCGGACCCGTGGTCACCTCCCGACTCGCGCACGCCTGGTGGTCGCCTGGGCCGGTGCGATGCCGTTCAGGGGGGACTGCTCCGCGGCCGACTCAGAGACGTGCTCCTCGTCGATCGCGATCGTGGCCGACACCGTCGTACCCCGCCCCGGCTGGCTGCGCACGGCCACGGTTCCGCTCAACGCGGCGAATCGATCCTTCATGCCCGTCAGACCCTGTCCGGCGTGGGCCAGCGGGCTGTCGGGCACGAAGCCGACGCCGTCGTCGGCCACCGTGAGGTCCAGCCGAGCGCGTCGGAGGGCGAGCTCCACCCGGACGCTTTCGGCACGGGCGTGCTTGAGCGTGTTGGCGAGGGCCTCGGAGATCGTGAAGTAGCAGGCGGCCTCCACGTCATCGGGAAACCGCATGGTCCGCAGCGCTGGGTCCGCCCGCAGGTCCACCGGCACCGGGTGGCGTGCCGCGAGAGCCTCGACTGCGACGAGCAACCCCTTGTCCGAGAGCAGGCTCGGATGGATCCCCCGAGCCAGCACACGGAGGTCGTCCAGGACTCGGCTCAGGCCCGCTGACAGCTGGGTGAGGTCTTGTTCGTGGTCGGTGCCGTCGATGTGGCCGGCCGTGCGGATCTGGCCGGCCAGACCGATCAGCGCGACCAGGTCCTGCTGGATACCGTCGTGGATGTTGCGCTCGATGCGCCGCCGCTCGGACTCCTGTGCCTTGACCAGTCGGGTGCGAGAAGCGGCAAGCTCCCCGGCATGCGCGGCCAGGTGCTCGGTGAGCCGCACGTTGCGGACGGCCAGCGCGGCCTGCCGGGCGAACGTCGCCACGACGGTGCGGTCGTCCGTGGTCCAGCCGCCGTTCGACTTCGGCCCGCACGCGACGATGCCGAGCTGCTCGCTGTCCAAGACGACGGGAACCACCAGATCCGCGTCGGGAGCCTCGAGGGCATCGAGCCGCACCTCGGCCCACGCCAGGTCGAGGCCGGACTCGAGGGTCGAGCTCATCCGGGGGAGCAGAGTCTCCAGCTGGAAGGTCTCGGCGAGCGTGCCACCGAGGTCGGCGATCGCCCGCGCTGGATCGGTACGACGGCCGAAGACCCAACGGTCTGCGAGCCTTTCGAGGCCGGTCCTCGCGGGCTGGAAGAGCACCGCCGCCACCAGTCCGATCGCGACTGCCCAGGGCACGGAGAGGTAGCGCCCGGCCGTGCTGCCGACCAAGGTCGCGACGGCGACGTAGGCGGCCGTGATGACCAGCCACAGGGCTCCGTAGACAAGCGTGCGGCGCAACACCGCGTCCACGTCCACGCCCTTCGGCCTGAGGAGACCGAGCGTGACCGACACGGTGATCAGCGCCATGACGCTCATCCACAGCAGCCAGATGACGACCCCGCCTGCACCGTCCGAGCCGAGGAGGAACTCCGTGGCGACCCCGAACGGGATCAGGACCACGGGGACCAGGAGCCAACGAATGCGGCGCCGCACGTCGTCTCCGCTTCGGCGGTAGCGGAGGCCGAGAATCGTGAAGGCGCCCAGCCAGAGGAGGGTAGTGGACAGCGAGAGGATGCTCACGACCTCGTCCGACATCGAGAACGGCAGCACCGCGAGGGGGTTGTCGATGGGCTCGACCTCGAGGTACCACTGGTTGGCGATGTGCTGGGCCGAGAGGCCAGTCACGAGGGGAAGCGGCACGAGCACCAGCGTCGTGGTCAGCACTGCCCTTTCGGGTCGGGTCCGGATGCGCCCCTCGGGGAACAGCCCGATCAGCAGGATGGCCGCGAGCCCGGAGAGCGCCTCGGCGATGCCGCCGATCAGGGTGGTCCACGCGATGGCGAGGTCGGCACCCTCCCGGGCGAACCCCTGGACCAGGGTTCCGCACAGCTCGCTGACGGGGCCGAGCCCCGCCATCATGGCGAACCACGAGGACGACGGGAGGGCCGGGCGCTGCCGCCGCACCAGCGCAGCGAGCCCGATCGCGACCAGTTCCAGCGTGATCCAGATCGGGTCTCCCCATTCGCGCGCCCACACCAGCACGCCGGCATTGACCGCGGTCGCGGCGACCCCGATGCCGAGCGCCACTTCCGGGAGCCACCCCCCGTGCCGCTCGTCGGGGCGTAGCCGGCTCACGAGCCGCCCGCCTCGTCGGCCAGGAGCGGCCGGGCTCGCCCCTGCTCGTCGAGGAACGCCAGCACGGCCGCCACCCGGCGGTGGAGCTCCGGTTCCTCGGCCAGTCCGAGCTTGGCGAAGATGGAGGTGGAGTACTTCTCGATCGATGACTCCGACAGGTGCAAGGAGGCTGCGATGGCCGCGTTGGTCCTGCCCTCTGCCATGAGGGCGATGACGTCGCGCTCGCGCGGGGACAGCCTGGCGATCGGGGACGTGTCGTGTCGACCCGTCCGAGCAACGAGTGCCTGGACGACGTCGGGGTCGACCACCGAGCTGCCCTTGACCACCTCGCGGACCGCGCGAGCGAGCTCTGCCGGCTCGCCGACCCGCTGCTTGAGCAGATACGCCAAGCTGCGCGTCCCGTCGCGGAACAGCGCCATCGCGTAGTCGGGGTCGTTGTGCTGGGACAGGACGACGACCCCGACCGAGGGGTGCTCCGCACGGATGGCGAGGGCCGCCTCGATCCCCTCGGTGGAGTGCGTCGGCGGCATCCGGATGTCAGTGACGACGGCGTGGGGCCGTTCGCGGTTCACGACCTCGACGAGCTCGACGGCGGAGGCAACGGCGGCGACGAGCTCCATGTCCTCGGAGAGGTCGAGAGCGCGGCGTACGCCCTCACGCACGAGGTAGTGGTCCTCGGCGACGACAACCCGGATCGGCTCGGCCATGGGCACCATGATGCTCCGGGACGGACCTGTCGAACACCCGGGAAGGCGCGCTTGTCCGGTGGGGCTAGCCGTAGTGCCCACCGGGAACCTCCCGGCTCGGCCGCGGACACCCTCCCGTAGACCCGATGCAGTCGGTAGGGCTGCCCGGATCGAAGTGGGTGGGCAACCCGGTGCTCTGGTGGACCGGGGACTGCTTGCGTGGTGGCACATCCACCACATGGAAGGGTCAGCCATGACGCAGGAGACAGGAACCCAGCTCGGCGACACCAACCGGAATCACCTGCGCATTTCGGTCTGGCTCATGGTCGGCGCCGCGGTTCTCGCGCTCGTCGGCATCTTCGGCTTCGGTGGCCTGACCGGCGCCGGCAACTACTTCAGCAGCAACGACGCCGAGTCCGAGGCAGCGCTGCGGGACTACCACTGGCAGGTCTGGGGCATCCTCCTGCCGATCGGGGTCGCGATCGTGGCGTCGGGAGTCTCGCTGTTCATCTTGTCGGGGGTGCTGGCCAGGATGGGTACTGGTTGGCCCGTTCGCGTGACCACCGTGGTCAGGGCCGTCGTGCTGCCGCTGACGCTGCTCGCCGCGGTGCCCTATCTGCTCGGGCCGGACGTCGATGGGCCGTCGTGGCTGGAGCCGATCGCCGGGATCGCGGGGGTGGCCGCCTACCTCGCGACGGCCGCCATGGGGGTGGCCATCTTCGGCCTCCCGTTGCCCACGTGGACCGGCATCGCCCTCATCGTCGGCGCCGTCTTGGCGTTCGTGAGCTTCCTGCCGCTCTTCGTCTTCGTGGGCACGCTCGTTGCGGGGATCGGCATGCTCCGCTGGGACCGGAAGGCCGCGACGCCGGCCGGGCTCCAGCGGGCCTAGCGATGTCGCCCCTGCCAAGGGCTCTTGTTGCTTGGCAGATCCTCCGAGGAGGGGTTGAAGCCTGCCGGAACCCCGATGAGCTCACGTGCCGCCCATGCCGGCGGCGCGGGCACGTTCGATCGCGTCCGCCCGGTCGGCCACCTGCAGCTTGCTGAAGATGTTCGAGATGTGGTTGCGGACGGTCTTGGCGCTGATGAACAGCTGACGTGCGATGTCTGGGTTGCGGGCACCACCGGCGATGAGCTCCAGGATCTCGCGCTCCCGGTCGGTCAGCTCCGGGAAGGCCGGGGCGCGAGGGCGGGTGTGGGCCTCGGCGAAGAAGCCGAGCATCCGCTCGGCGATGCCGGGTCCGAAGATCGCCTCCCGGCGATCGACTGAGCGCACCGCGCGCACGATGTCCTCGGGGCTGGACCCTTTGAGCAGGTAGCCGCGGGCGCCGGCCCGCACGGCCGCGAACACGGAGTCGTCGTCGTCGACCATCGTGAGCACCAGCACGCCGACGTGGGGGCTGGCGGTCACGATGCTTCGGGTCGCCTCGATGCCACTCATGCGCGGCATGTTGAGGTCCATCACCACGACGTCGGGCTGCAACTCCGTGGCGACCTGCACCGCCTCGGCTCCGTCGGCGCACGATCCGATGACCTCGAGGTCGGGCTCGGACCGCAGGGTCCCGGCCAGCCCGTCCCGGAACACCGGGTGGTCGTCAACCACGAGTACCCGCGTCGACTCGTTGCTCATCCGCCGGCCTCAGTCGGGTCGGGGATCGGTAGCTCGGCGCGGACGACGGTGCCGCCTCCAGGGGTCGACCGGATCTCGCAGGTGCCACCGACCTCCTCGGCGCGTTCGCGCATGGAGCGCAGTCCCACACCTGGGTTGACCCGCGCGGGCAGTCCCGGCCCGTTGTCGCAGACCTCCAGCTGCAGCAGCCCGGGTGCGGACGTCGTCTCGAGCGACACGGTGACCTGGCTGGCTCGAGTGTGCCGGGCGACGTTGGCGAGAGCCTCGGTGGCGATGCCGTAGGTCGCGACCTCCAGCGCGGCCGGCAACGGATCGCCGTTGAGGCAGTCGGTGACAACCGTGCCGGGGTAGATCGCAGTGGCGCGTTGGCCGATCGCGCCGGCAAGACCGAGATCGTCGAGCGCGGGCGGTCGCAGGTCGTCGACGATGCGGCGTACGTCGGCAACGGTCGCGCGGATGCCGTCCTCGAGCGGACGTACCCAGCGTTCGGCCTCCTCGGGGGAGTCCGGCAGGGCCTTGCGCGCGTTGCCCGCATGCAGCGCGAGTCCGGCGAGGGCCGAGCCGACGCCGTCGTGCAGATCGCGTCGCAGCCGGCGGCGCTCCTCTTCGCGGGCCAGCACGAGACGCTCCCTCGACTGCTGGAGGTCGCGTGAGAGCTGCACCGCGTGGGCGGCGGCGGCCACCTGCCGGGAGAGATCCTCGAGCACTCGCCGGTCGGCTGCCGTGAAGGGCTCGTTCTCCGATCTCCGACCGACGAACAGGGTGCCGACGGATCCCCCCTGGTGGACCAGATCGAAGCGCTCGACCGGCCCGCCTCCGGAGCCGTAGCTGATGGTCGCCGTGCTGCCCGGCATCTCGACCGCGACGTACGGCAGCCGAAGCGCACGACCGATCGTCTCGGCGATCGCCGGGAGCAGCCCGGCCGGCGTGAGGGAGTCGGAGACCCGACGGGCGAGCTCGGACATCGCCCGCGCGGGGTCGTCGCGGTCGCCGTACATGAGACGGTTGACCCGCTTCTGCAACCACTCGCGCAGCGGGTAGGCGGCGATGGCCACCACAGCGACGACCATGAGGGATCCGCGCCACTCGATGCCGGCGGCGGTCACGTGCGACAGGCCCAGAACCACCACGGCGTACACGCCTATCGCAGCGGCGGTCAGCCCGCCGAACACCAGCGTCCGGTTGATGACGAGGTCGATGTCGTAGAGGTGGTAGCGCAGGATCGCGATCCCGATCGAGGCGACGATGAGGATGATCGGGCCGTGGCTGAGCACCACGCCGACGATGCCGAAGCCTTCCTCGGACGGCCACGGCAGGAAGAGCAGCGTCCAACCGACGACTGCCACAGCGCACGCGTAGAGGAACCATCGCAGCTGCTCGCGCAGGACACCGACCGCGCGGCGCCTGCGAACGACGACCGAGGCGAACGAGACCAGGACCGCGACGGGAGTCGCCAGCATGCCGACGGCGAGCACGATCGCGGCCGGCACCCCGAGCACCGGCTCGGCGGTCGGGAAGTCGATCGGCTCGGTCGGGTAGAACGCGTACCCGATGGTGGACAGGGCCAGCCAGATGGCGAGCCCGATCGCGTAGGGCTTCCATCGCGGGCTCGGCAGGCGCCCGTCGGGGAAGTAGAGCGGGACGACAGTGAGCAGGCACACCATGGCGGGGAACCACAACCACTCGGCTATCCACGCGGCGTACTCCGGGCCGGGCAGGACGCCGGGGTGCAGGTAGAGGCCCTCCGTCGCGTAGATCCGGGCGGCCGCGTCGATCACCACGCTGCCAGCGGCCAGCAGCAGCACCCATCCCACCCGGTGGCGGGGGTGGCGCGAGACGATCAACGCCCCGACGACCGGGATGAAGACGACGAGGACGAGGCTTTCCACGTGGATCGGCAACTGGTCGGCGATCACGTCGGGAACCCGGTCGAGGTTCGCCCAGAGGAAGGCCACCCAGGCGACCTGGGACACCGCGACCGCCGCCGCGATGCCCCAGCCCCAGATCCGAGCGCTGCTGCGCGCCATTCTCACGCTCCCGCCTGCGTGCTCACGTCCGGTCAGTCTGCACCTTGAGCCCGGCGACGGCGACCCACAGGCACAGGAGCAGCACGGGGA
Organism: uncultured Actinomycetota bacterium; assembly: GCA_963812265.1. Taxonomy (GTDB): domain Bacteria; phylum Actinomycetota; class Actinomycetes; order Propionibacteriales; family Nocardioidaceae; genus Nocardioides. The sequence goes on along the minus strand of CAWEUL010000001.1, from coordinate 543,707 downwards.
TCCCGTAGTACCAGCCGGCGATGAGGAGCGGAGCGGTGACGTAGCCGCCCCAGATCAGCCAGCGCGGGATCAGTCTCTCCCGCCACGACGCGGCACCGACGGCGACCATCAGCACCGAGGCGCCCCAGACCGTGGCGTTGCCGAAGTTCCCGCTCAGCAGGGCCACTCCGTATCCGACGGCCGGGTCGGCCGGGAAGCCGTCGATGTAGTCGCCGCCCGCCACGAGGACGGAGGCGTTCTCGGCGGCTCCCAGGAGGCAGAACCCGACCGCCATGACCGTGGCGGCGCCGAAGGCGACCTGTCCGGCCACGGACGACCCACCTGCGGCGAGGTCCAGACGCCTGCTTGAGGCGAGCGACGGTCCAGAGCAGGAACACCGACGCGAGTGGCATGACCAGGTGGGAGAGCAGCAGGCCGAGGGTTTGGGTGGTGCTGTCGGAGCTGTCGGCGGCGAACGAGTCGAGGTCGCTCCCGTAGATGCCCATCCCCGTGCTCCACAGGGTGAACGCGGCGAGGAAGCTGAGAGCGAAGGCAACACCGGCGAAGCGGCCGAGGTCCCTCGCGGTTCCCGCGGTCGTGACTGGCGCTCCAGGTTCGGCGATGGTGGTCATCGTCGTCCTCCTTGGGTGGTCGAAGATGGCCGAGGCCCTTACCCAGACCATGCCGGGGGAGGTGTCCCGTCGTCATGGGACCGGCGGTCCCAATTCCGCCTGGGACCTGGGTCGGGGCCGCCGCGGGGAACCATCCGCCGCGAAAAGCGCGACAGTAGAGACATGAGCGCCATGGCCACCCTGGACGACACCGCGCTGCTCAGCGCTGTCGCCGAGGGGGACACCACGGCGCTGCGCGAGCTCTATGACCGGCACGCCCCGGTGCTGGCGGTGCGGCTCCGCCGGCGCTGTGCGGACCCCGACCTGGTCGAGGACGCGCTGCAGGACACCTTCGTCGCCGTCTGGAAGGCGGCGAGTCGGTTTCGCGGTGACGGGGAGGTGGCGGCCTGGCTCTGGGGAATCGCCGTTCGCCGGCTGATCTCGCGGCTTCGCGGAAAGCCTGGGGTCGTGACCGTCCCGTTGCGGGACCAGGACGAACACGTGGTGGCGGCCGAGGAGCTGGTACTCGCTGCCGTGGAGTACGGCGACCTGGCGGGTGCCCTCGACCAGCTGTCCCCGGAGTTCCGCGCCGTCATCCAAGCCACGGTCCTCGACGGTCTCACCGCGCGGGAGGCGAGTCGCCTGCTCGGAGTCCCGGTCGGGACCGTCAAGACGCGCGCGATGCGAGCGAAGGCGCAGCTTCGCGCCAACCTGGCAGGAGGAAGCACATGACCTGGCATGCCCCACCTGAGGCACTCACGGACTGGGTGTCGGGGGCCTGCCCGGAGACCGCGGCCGCGGCGATCGAGGCGCATCTGGTCAGGTGTGCCGAGTGCCGGGCCCGGGCCGCCGCCATCCCGCAGCCCGACGCCGACCTCGAAGCGGTCTGGACCCGGGTGGCGGACGCGGTCGAGTCGACCGCCCCGAACTCGCTGACGAAGGTGATGCGGGCGGTGGGCGTGCGCGAACCCGACTCGATCGTCCTCCGCGCCGCGCCCGCCTACACCGCGGCCTGGTCGGTCGCTGTGGCGGTGACCGTGGCCCTCACCGTCGCAGCAGCGATGGTGGACCCTGACCGAATGCTCGGCGTCTACCTGCTGTTGGCTCCGCTGGTGCCGATGGCGGGGGTGGCGGCGGGGTACGGCCCGGCCGCGGATCCGACCTACGAGTTGGCCGTGGCCGCGCCGTACCCCAAGCTCAAGATCCTGCTGCTCCGTGGGGCTGCGGTGCTGCTCGGCTCGATTCCGGTGACGTGTGCCATCGGTGCCCTCCTCGATCCGTGGTGGGTCGCGGTCGCGTGGATCGCCCCCGGTCTGACCGCCGTCCTGGTGCTGCTGGCGGCCTTGACCTGGGTGGCTCCCATCCGCGCCGCGGGCGGCGTGGCCGCCGCGTGGACGGCGGCCTTCTGGCTCGCCATCCTCAACGACGACCAGCTGATCCTGGTCGGACACGTGGCCATGTCGGTCTTCGCCGCCGCCTCCGTCGCATCGCTGGCGGTGTTCCTGGCAAGAAGTCGGTTGCTGGCGATGGCTCCGAGGGTCGGTGGACTGTGATGGCGGCGGTCGAGCTCCGCAATGCCACGCACCGCTACGGATCAGCGGTCGCCGTCGACGACATCAGCCTGACCCTTTCCGACGGGATCACCGGGTTGCTGGGCCCCAACGGCGCGGGCAAGACCACGCTCTTGAGGATCCTCGCGACCGTTCAGGAGCCCACCTCCGGCGTGGTGCGGCTCCTGGGTGCCGACCCCTCGGACGACGCTGCGCGGACCGGCATCCGGCGACGTCTCGGCTACCTGCCCCAGGAGCTCGGATTCCCGCCGGGCTTCACCGCCTTCGGCTTCCTGGAGTACATGGCGGTCCTGAAGGAGTGGACCGATCCTTCCGCTCGGCGCGCCGAGGTACGCCGGGTGCTCGACCTGGTCGACCTGTCCGGGGTGTCCACCAGGAAGGTGCGCCGGCTCTCGGGCGGCATGCGCCGGCGCCTCGGTCTCGCCCAGGCGCTGATCGGCACGCCCGACCTGGTGCTCCTCGACGAGCCGACCACGGGACTGGACCCGAACCAGCGCAGTGTCTTCCGCCGCCTGGTCCTCCAGCTCGGCAAGCGGGCCATCGTGCTGATCTCGACCCACCAGACCGAAGATGTGGCCGCCGTCTGCGAGAACGTGATCGTCATGGACCATGGCGCCGTTCGGTTCCACGGCAGCGTGCCCGACTTCGTGGCGAGCGCGCGCGGGCGCGTGTGGCTGGCCGACGCCGTCGACGAGTCGGCGTTCGTCCATCAGCGGATCGCGACCGGCCGCTACCGCCACGTCGGCGCCCCGCCACCCGGCGCCGAGCTCACCGATCCTCAGGTTGAAGACGCCTATCTGCTGCTGCAGCGCCGCACCGACACCAGCGAAGGAGTCCACCGGTGAGCATCCCGACCAGCATCGCCCCTCCCGCCGAGCGCCAGGTGCTAACTGCCCTGGCGAGGATCCACGCCCGGCGCTTCCTGCGGCACCCGCTCTATCTGACGGGGGTCGTGCTGCTGACGGGCGGACTCGTCCAGGCCTACATGTCGCCGGACGAACCCGGCAGCCACTGGGACGAGATCGGGCTCTCGGCCGCCATGTTCCTCGGCATCCCGGGGCTGATCGTCGCCTATCGGCTCACCGTCACCGAGGAGAAGGCCCTTTCGCTGTTGCCCAGTGTGCCGTCGGACCAGCGCGTGCGAACGCTGGCCCTGTGCCTGGCCTGTCTGGTGCCGGCGATCACGATCCTGGTGTTCCTGGCGCTCTACGCGATCGTGAACCAGCTCTCGCCTGGCGTATCGGAGAATCCGTACTCCTTGCGTCCCGGCAACGGGACCATCGGGTGGGTCGGCTACGTCTCGTCCCTGGCCGAGGTGGTGGTGGCTGGGTTCGGCGGCGCGGTGCTCGGTGTCGTCACCGCGCGTTGGCTGCGCTTCCCTGGCGCGGGGATCCTGGTGGCGGTGGGACTGTTCATGGTGGAGCTGATCGCCCTCGCCGTCGGTGAGGGTGGTCCGGCCGTCTGGGACGCATGGTGGGTCCAGGCCTTCACCGACCTGATGCCGTGGGTCTACTGGGGGGCCGACGTCGGCGGCGATCGCATGTACGAGTCGATGCGGCCCGGCTCGCCGACCGGCCACCTGGTCTACGCGGTCGCCCTGTGCGGCCTGGCGGTGACCGCCGCTGTCCTCAAGGACGCGACGGCGGAGGTGAAGGTGGTCTGGATACGTCGGGGCTGGGTGCTTCTCGGCATCGCCGCCGCGGGCTACCTGTGGGCCGTGCTCGGGTAGATCACGCGTTCGCAGCTCGCTGGTGCCCCCTCCGGGTGGTCGGCCCGCCCGTCGTGGTGAGCGTGCCAGACTACGGGCATGGGTGCTGATGAGCCCACCGCCTGGGTCGCGATGACTCCCGACGACCTGGCCGCAGCCGGGCGGCTCCTGCATGACTTCAACACCGAGTACGGCGAACCCGCCCCACCACCCGAGGTGCTGGCGACGCGGCTGGGCGAGCTGACGGCCGACGGCGGCCTCGTCGTGCTGCTGGCGGCCGCCGGTGGCGGGGCCGAAGGGGTGGCCGTCGTACGCCTGTCGCCGTCGCTGTGGAGCGAGAGCCTGGAGGCCTACCTCGCGGAGCTGTACGTCGTCCCGGCCCGCCGCGGTCACGGGCTCGGGCGGGCGTTGCTGCGGCTCGTGATGGTGTCTGCCCAGGGCGCCGGAGCGGACTACGCCCTGGTGGTGACGAGCGAGGATGACCTCAGCGCTCAGCGGGCGTATGAGGCGGCGGGCTTCCGGCGTACCGAGGGCGAGGCCGGCCCCGTGATGGTGGCCTACGAGGTCGACCTTTGAGGCGTCTGCGACCGGGCTTCGGCGTACCGGAGGCGGTCGAGTGGGCAGAAACCGCACGTTCTCGACCGGAAACCTGTCGTTGGGGGCCAAACGTCGCGGCCCGACTCCGCGACATCCGGGCCGAGCCGACCTAGCGTGGTGGCACACCCGCGCACTTCTTCGAGAGGGACCTCCGTGAGCTACACGCAGCACTCGATCCCCGACCAGACCGGCAAGGTCGCCGTCGTCACCGGCGCCAACGGTGGCCTCGGCCTGGAGACGGCGCGGGCGCTCGCGGCCAAGGGCGCCCGGGTGGTGATGGCCGTGCGCGACCAGGAGAAGGCCGCCGCCGCGGTCGACCTGGTGGTCGCCGACCACCCCGACGTGGACCTCGAGCTGGTGGCGCTCGACCTCGGTTCGCTGGAGTCGGTGCGGTCGGCGGCCGACACCATCCTGGCCGGCCAACCGCAGATCGACCTCCTGGTCAACAACGCCGGTGTCATGGCCACTCCCGAGCAACAGACGAAGGATGGCTTCGAGCGCCAGCTCGGCACGAACCACCTCGGCCACTGGGCGCTGACCGCCCACCTGATGCCGGCGCTGTTGGCGGCCGCGGCGGCCCGGGTGGTGACCGTCACCAGCGTCGCGCGCTTCCAGGGCGGTCCCGTCGACCCGGAGAACCCGCACCTGCACGGCGGCTACGACCCGTGGGTGGCCTACGGGCAGTCCAAGCGGGCCAACTACGTCTTCGGCCTGGGCCTGCACCGCGAGTTCGAGCGGGCCGGAGTGGCGGCGATCAGCCTCGTCGCGCACCCGGGGCTCTCCAACACCGACCTTCAGACCAACACCCTGGCGGCCGGGAACACCGGTCGCAGCGCCGAGTTCTGGCACCAGGCGGCTGCCCGGCTCGGCATGCCCGCAGCCAAGGGTGCGCTGCCCCAGCTGCGCGCGGCCACCGACCCGGCCGCCCGGGGCGGCCAGCTCTACGGCCCCCGCTTCGGGTTCAGCGGGGCGGCCGTGCGCCACCCGGTGCTGCGCCGGGTCGATGACGAGAAGATCGACGAGCTATGGGCGGTGTCCGAACGTGAGACGGGCATTCCCCTGGTGGTGGAGCGTGGCTGAGCGGAGCCCGGCGTCCGCTGCTGTGACAGGCTGTCCCGGTCCCGCAACCGGCCGAGGAGCAGCATGAGCCGTCGTCACCTGATCGCGGCAGCGGTCGCGATCGCTGCCCTCATCGCCGTGGCGCTGACCGGTGCCGGCCAGGGCGTCGCCGCCTCTCCGGCAGCGCCCACGACGGGCGCCCGGGCCATCGAGAAGGGGGCCAAGAGGGTGGCGGTCCCATCGGCGGCGAAGGCGGTCGACACCTCGACCCCGGATCGCTGGGTGGGTTCCGGCTCCCCGGAGAGCTGCACCTCGAAGCGCGTCGTGCGGGCGGTGAAGGCGGGTGGTGTGATCGGCTTCCGCTGCGGGCCCGAGCCCGTCACGATCGAGATGAAGGCGACCGCGAAGGTGGTCAACACGAGCCGGCGGGTGGTCCTGGACGGAGGCGGGTTGGTGACCCTCTCAGGTCAGGGCAAGCGGCGGATCCTCTACCAGAACACCTGTGATCCCGACCAGGTCTGGACGACGTCCCACTGTCAGAACCAGGGCTATCCCAAGCTCGTGATCCAGAACCTGCGGATGGTGCGCGGCAACTCGACCGGAGAGAAGTACGACGGCGGAGGTGGTGGCGCTGTGTTCGTACGTGGCGGCCGCCTCAAGATCGTGCACTCGACGTTCGTCCGCAACCGCTGCGAGAAGCACGGCCCGGACATCGGCGGGGGTGCTGTCCGCGCCCTCTCGCAGTTCAAGAACAAGCCGGTCTACGTGGTCGGCAGCTCCTTCCGCCACGGTCGATGCAGCAATGGCGCCGCGCTCAGCAGCATCGGGGTCACCTGGGAGGTCTACAACAGTGTCTTCACCGACAACCGGGCCGTCGGGAACGGCGCCAACCCCACCCGGGCGGGAACGAGGGGCGGCGGCTCCGGAGGGGCCATCTACAACGACGGCAACACCTTTCGGCTCCTGGTGGCGGGCACCACCATGACCGGCAACCACGCCCGCGAGGGCGGCGGGGCGATCTTCTACGTCAGCAACGACGGCAGCGGGCGGATGGCGATCCGCTGGTCCACCCTGCGACACAACCCCAGTGACCGGTTCGAGACGCTGCCGGGGATCTTCTTCCTCGGCAAGAGCCGCACCATCAAGCACTCGATCGTGCGCTGACCCGCGTCGTACGGCGCGAGCGAGTGGCTTCCGCGCGGTTGACGGCGCTACGTCGGTGGCCGGCAGGTCACTCGGTGCCGGCAACCCCGCGGCAGTCGGCGGGGCCGTGGGGCGGTTCGCCGGCGCGCCCCCGTGGGAGCGCGCCGGGTCATCCGTGCTTGAAGGCCGAAACAACGGCCCCCTCCCGAGAGGGCGGGCGCCAGGTACCCCACGAACTCGGCGCCGGCGTCATTGTCGCACCCCGAGATGACAACCGGAAAACAGTGCCAGCCCGCGACGAAAGCCGCTACGTTCGTGAGGTGTCCCCAGAGCCGCCGAGCCGCCGCGGACGCCCCCCGGTTCACAACCGCGGCGACCTGCTGGCGTCCGCGTCCGAGGCCCTGCTTCGGCGTGGCTACGCCGGGCTGCGGTACCAGGACGTTGCCGAGACGAGCGGGGTCGCCGTCGCGAGTCTGCGTCACTACTTCCCGACACTGGCCGGACTCCGCCAAGAAGCGCTCAAGCACCTGGTCTCCTCCGAGCTCCACGCTCTGCGCGAGGAAGTCGCGGGCACGGCCGACCCCTGGGAGCAGGTGCGGCTGTTCGTGACCCGGGGCATCGCCCTCGACGACGTCGGACGCCGCGACGGCTGGGTGCTGTGGCTCGAGTACTGGCACGCAGCCGCCCACGACCCTGAGATCGGGGCCCACAGCCGCGAGGTGGAGGAGAGCTGGACCGACGTTGCGCGCGAGGCCATCGAGGCGGGCGTGGCCGAGGGTCGGTTCCACCTCGATCAGCCCGCGCTCTCGGCTGCCCGTGAACTCCATGCACTGATGGACGGTTTCGGGCTGCGACTCACCCTCGAGCACACACAGGCCGAGGCGCTGGCGGCGACCTCCGACGTCGAGCGCGCCGCACGACGGTTGCTGCAGATGGACCTGGTCCCCGACCCCCGCCATCCCGAGCCGACGCCCGACCCCGCAGCCCGGACGTCGAAGGCCCAGACGTCGCAGGCCCAGACGTCGCAGGCCCAGACGTCGACCGGCCAGACCTAGACCGACGCCGACGTCAACGTCGCCAGGCTCCGCGCAGGTAGTTCGGCGGGTACGGCGTCTCCTCGCGCCCGAGCCCCAGCTCGGAGGCGGCCCGCCAGGGCCACCCGGGTTCGCGCAACGCCGCCCGCGCCAGCAGGACGACGTCGGCCTGACCGTCACGCAGGATCTGCTCGGCCTGCGCGGGGTCGGTGATCAGGCCGACCGCAGCCGTGGTGGCGCCGCTCTCGCGGACCCGCGCCGCCAAGGGCACCTGGTAGCCCGGACCGACCGGGATCTGCGCCGGCACGTTCCCACCGCTCGAGACGTCCACGAGGTCCACGCCGTGCTCGGTCAGCCTCTCGGCCAGCCAGGCGGAGTCCTCCACGTCCCAGCCGCCGTCGGTCCAGTCGGTGCCCGAGATCCGCACCGTGAGCGGACGGCTGTCGGGCCAGGCTCCGCGGACGGCGTCGACCACCTCCAACGGGAACCGGGCGCGGGCCGCGCGGTCCCCGCCGTACTCGTCGGTGCGCGTGTTGGAGAGCGGCGAGAGGAACTCGTGGAGCAGGTAGCCGTGGGCGGCGTGCACCTCCACCAGGTCGAACTCGGCGTCCACGGCTCGGCGGGTGGCCGAGGCGAAGTCGTCGACAGCCTCGGCCAGCTCCGCGTGACTCATCGCGCGAGGCTCCCGCAGCCGCGGGAAGGGCTGGGTTCCTGGCCCCCGGGGCAGCCATCCGCCGTCCTCGTCGGGCACCGGTCCGACGGCCTCTCCCGGAAAGCCGCGGTGCGAGGATGCCTTGCGGCCGGCGTGCGCGAGCTGGATCCCCGCTGCCGCCCCCTGGGACCGGACGAACCTCACGATCGGGGCCCAGGCAGCTGCCTGCTCGTCGTTCCAGATGCCGGTGTCCTGCGGGCTGATCCGGCCCTCGGGAGAGACGGCCGTGGCCTCGGTGAACACCACCCCGAAGCCGCCCTGGGCGCGCGCCCCCAGGTGGACCAGCTGCCACTGGGTCGGGACGCCGTCCTGGGCGTCGATGGCGTACTGGCACATCGGCGAGAGCCAGACCCGGTTGCGCACGGTCAGGCCGCGCAGGGTGATCGGCGTGAAAAGCAGCGGGAAGGTCGGGTCGGGCACGGCCGCGGTCAGCTCACGTCTTGGCGCACAGTGCGGAAGATCCCCAGGCCTGTGAGCACGGCGGCGTACATCGCCAGGACCAACGCTGCCGCCCACCAGTCGAGACGCACCTCGTCGGGGGAGTTCTGCACCGTGTTGATCACGGCGTTGGTCGCCGAGCTGGGGAAGAACTGCACGACGTGCTGTTGGGCGAAGTCCCAGAACGAGAGGCCGAAGACCAGGAGCGGTTCCACGATCCAGGCGACGCCTACCCCGATCAGCAGGGCAGCGACCTGGTTGGGGATCAGGATCCCGATACCCAGACCGATCAGCGCCCACAACCCCAGCACCAGCAGACTGAGCGCCAGCGTGCGCAGGATCTCGGTCGAGGGGAAGGCATCGGCGTTGCGGAGGCTGAGCACCAACGCGCCGGTGGACACCGAGCCGAGCAGGCTCAAGAGGCCGTAGCCCACGCCGATGATCAGCAGGGCGATCACCTTGGCCCCCATGGCGCGGCCCCGATGAGGGCTGGCCAGGAAGGTGCTGGAGATCGTCTGGTGGCGGTACTCCGAGCCGATCTGAATGACCCCGATCGTCAACAGCAGCAGGTACCCGACGCCGAGGCCGGCGGAGTAGACGGAGTTCGCGATCTGGGTGGCGTCTCCGGTCGGTGCACCACCGGGCCCGCCGGCCGAATCCATCACCGACTCCGAGGTGAAGAGGAAACCGAACAGCACCGCCAGGGCGGCGGCGGTGAAGAACACGGCGATCGCCATGCCCCACCACAGGCGCGTGGTGAAGAACTTCAGCAGCTCAGCGCGCACCGCCCGCGGGAGGGTCGGCCCCGTCGTCGGCGTGGTCGCGGGCAGGACCGCGATCGGCAGGGACATCAGGCGGCTCCTCCGGTCGGCTCGCCGAGGTTGCGGTTCGTACCCTCGGTCATCTCGAAGAACAGGGCCTCCAGATCGGGTCGCCGCGCGGACAGCTCCCAGATCGGGAGCCCGGCGCGCAGTGCGACGTCGCCCACGACGCGGAGGTCGTCGGTCTCGGCGACCAGCGAGCCGTCCTCTGACCGGTGCACGGTGTGCCCGGCAGTCTCCAGCGCGGCGGCCAGCGCCGCGGGGTCGGAGGTGCGGACCACGCAGCCTCCGCCGCCGCTGAGCTCGGCCATCGTGCCCTGACGCACGAGCCGCCCGTTGGCGATGATCACCACGTCGTCGGCTGTCTGCTCGACCTCCTGGAGCAGATGGCTCGAGACCAGGATCGTCTTGCCCTCCGAGCTCAGGTGGCGCAGGAAGGATCGCAGCCACCGGATGCCCTCGGGGTCCAGGCCGTTGGCCGGCTCGTCGAGGACGAGGACCCGTGGGTCGCCGAGCAGGGCAGCAGCCAGGGCGAGGCGCTGCCGCATGCCCATTGAGTAGGAGCCTGCGCGGCGGCGGGCGAACGCGGGAATCCCGGTGAGCTCCAGCAGCTCGTCGACCCGGCTGTCCGGGATGCCCGCGGTGGCGGCCAGCACCCGGAGATGGTCGCGGCCGGACCGGCCCGGATGAACGTTCGTCGCCTCGAGCGCGGCACCCACGGTGCCCAGCGGGTCAGCCAGGTCGCGGTAGTGGTGGCCGTCGATCGTGGTGGTCCCGGAGGTCGGGCGGACCAGGTCCAGGACCATCCGCAGGCTCGTGGTCTTCCCCGCTCCGTTGGGACCCAGGAAGCCGGTGATCCGGCCGGGCTCGACCACGAAGCTGAGGTCGTCGACGGCGGTGAAGGAACCGAACCGCTTGGTCAGCGCGCTCACTTCGATGCGGGCGCCTGCGGTCATCGCTCGTCCTGGGAGGTGCGGAGGTCGAGGGGCATGGCGTCGATCCTGTCAGATGCTGCCCAACCTCATGGGCGCGGCCGGGCGGGCTCGCGCCGATCCAGCCGGGCATACTTCACGGGTGATCAGCCGCAACGCGAACGGTCGACTCGGCCGGGATGAGCCGTGGCTCTGAGCCGTCGGCGGCGAACCGCCCTGCTGGTCGCCCTACTGGTCCTGCTGGTCAACCTCCCGCTGCTGGTGAGCCTGACCACCGCCTGGCGCGTGGAGCGCCGGGGCGTCTACGTCGTGGCCGACGTCGCCGGCACCACGGTGGACGGCGCGGGTCCCGGCGCGAGCTTCCTGGTGTTCTACCGACTGCCGGAGGAGCTCGACCCGGGCCGTCCCACACACAGCGCGCGTGTCACCCGGCAGGTGTACGACGACGCGGCGGCCTCCAGGACGATCGGAGTCCGGTTGCTCGAGTCGCGACCCGGCGCCGCCCGTGTCGACGGTCAGATCCGGGGCCGGGCCGGCCTGTGGAGCACGCTGGTCGCCGACGCGTTGCTGCTGATGCTGCTGCTGGTCGTCGGCCGCCGGGGTCGCTACAGCCGGCTCGAGGTGCTCAGGCTGGAGGCGCAGACCGCGGTCGGCCCCATGAGCGCGACCGATGCCCTCGGCATCGGGGAGGGCCAGGACGACGGGACCTGCTGGGTGCGCGGTGTCGTCGTGGATCAGGACGACCACGAGGTGGTGCTCGACACCGGTGAGCGGCGGGTCCGGGTGATCCTCGACGGCCGTGACCCTCAGGTCGGGCCCGGGGATCCGGCAGAGGTCCGCGGACGCCTGCTGTGAGTGAGCCGCAGCGCCTCTCGCGGGTTCCGCCGTGGTCGCCGTGGCGGATGGTCGTGTGGTTCGGCGTGGTGAGCCTGGCGGCGGACATGGTCTATGAGGGGGCCCGCTCGATCACCGGGCCCTACCTCTACTCGCTGGGTGCCAGCGCATTCGTGGTGGGCCTGGTCACCGGCGCCGGGGAGGCTGCGGCCTTGGTGTTCCGGCTGGTCTCGGGGCCCGCGGCCGACCGGACGGGTCGCTACTGGTCCCTGACGATCGTGGGCTATGCCATGACCGTGGTGTGCGTGCCGCTGATGGCGTTGGCGCCGTTCGTGGGGGGCGCGGGTCTGGCGCTGGCAGTCACGATGGTGCTGGCCGAACGCACGGGCAAGGCCGTCCGCAGCCCGTCGAAGTCGACACTGTTGGCGCACGCGGCCCGAGCCGTGGGCCGCGGTCGCGGGTTCGCGGTCCACAAGTCGCTGGACCAGGTCGGGGCCTTCGCCGGACCTCTGGTCGTCGCCGGTGTGATCGCGCTGACCGCGCAGACCTGGCCGGCGCTGGCGGTCCTCGCCGTGCCGGGCGCCGTGGCACTCGTGCTGCTGTTCTGGATCCGCCGCCGGGTGCCGGACCTGAGTGTCTACGACCCGCCTGGTGAGCCCGTCGCGGCTCCCGCACGGGAGACACCCCGGGACCCCTACACGCTTCCGGTCGCGTTCTATCTCTTCGCAGCGGCGTGCGCCGCGAGCACCGTGGGGCTGATGACCTTCGGCATCCTCTCGTTCCACCTCGTGGACGACGGGCTGATGAAGCCCGGAGCCGTGCCCCTGGTGTACGCCGCGGCGATGGCGTTCGAGGCCGTCGCAGCGTTGGCGACGGGCGTGGCCTACGACCGCGTGGGCGCGCGGGTGCTGCTGCTGATGCCGGTGCTCGTCGTCGGTGTGCCGCTGTTGGCGTTCGCGTCGACGTTGGGCGTGGTGCTGCTGGGACTGGCCCTCTGGTCCGCGGCCACCGGCATCCAGGACTCCACCGTGAAGGCACTGGTCGCCGACCTCGTGCCGGCGGGACGGCTGGCGACGGCGTACGGCGTCTTCGCGGCGCTCCAGGGCATCGCGGCGCTGCTGGGCGGCCTGCTCGGCGGCGCGTTGTACGGCGGCGGAATCACCGACCTGGTGCTGGTCGTGGCGGCCCTCCAGGTGGTCGCGCTGGCGCTGCTGGTGGTGGTCCTGCGGGGCAAGGACCACAGCCTGGTGGCCTGATCGGTCAGCGTGGTGGGCGCATCCGCAGGGCAATGGCGCCGACGACCAGGAGCGCTAGGAGGACCAACGCGATCACCGCGAGCTCCCAGTATCCGATCCCGAACATGGCGGTTCCCCCTCACTACCGCGAACTCGCGGGCGGCTAACCCTAGTCGACGTCGGGCTCGCCCCGAGGCCCGTCCGATCCGGTCCGTCCGATCCGGTCCGTCCGATCCGGTCCGTCCGATCGATCCGGTCCAATCCGGTCCGGGCGCCGCCGCCCGCTGCCTACACTCCGCCCATGAAGCGAGTGCTGCGCGGGGTCGCGGAGGTCGCACTCGGGCTCCTCGTGCTGAGTGCGGTGCTCGGCGGCGCCGTCTATGCGCTGACCTACCACCCCGACGACGTCGAAGCGGCGTCGGTCACCTGCCCCGCGGACGCTCCCGAGCTGATTCCGGGTCAGCCGGTGCGGGTGCTGAGCTGGAACATCCAGTACCTCGCCGGCGACGGCTACGTCTTCTGGTACGACGTGCCCGACGGTGACGGTCCCGACACCCGCCCCACCAGGGAGTCGCTGGCCCGCACGCTCGACGACGTCGTCGACGTGATCCGGGCGGAGGACCCGGACGTCGTCCTGTTGCAGGAGGTCGACCGCGACAGCTCGCGCACCGACCACGCCGACCAGCTCGCCCTGATCAAGGCCCGACTGGCCGGCGCCTACCCGTGCACGGCCGCGGCTTGGTACCACAAGGCGAGGTTCGTACCGCACCCCAAGATCTTGGGTTCGGTCGGCATGAGTCTCGGCATCCTGAGCAAGACGAGGATCGACACGGCGACGCGCTACCAGCTGCCGCACATCTGCGGGGACCCGGTGAGCGTGGCGTTCCAGTTCGACCGGGCGGTCCTGGCCGCCCAGCTGCCCTCGCGTGACGGGAAGAGCCTCACCGCTCTGAACACCCACCTCGATGCGTTCGCCCAGGGCTGCGACACCATGACCGAACAGGTCGCGGCGGTGCAGGGCGTGCTGGAGCGCACCCGCGGTCCGTGGCTGATCGGCGGCGACTTCAACCTGCTCGGCTCGCAGGCTGCCTACGACGCGCTGGGCGCCGAGCAGCAGGCGCACTACGACGCCGAGACCGAGCTGGCACCGCTGCTCGAGGCGTACTCCCACTTCCCGTCGGAGAAGTCGCTCCGAGCGGTTGACCCGAGGTACTTCACCCACTTCCCCAACGACCCGGCGGTCGAGCGCCCGGACCGGACGATCGACTACTTCTTCTACTCCGACAGGCTGGGCCGAAGCCGGGAGCGGGTGCGCCAGGACGACCCCAAGATCAGCGACCACTTCGCGATGCTGACGACTGTCGTCGCTCCCTGACCCGTCGCGGTGCGCTAGGAGCTGGCGTAGAGCGCGGCACCGACGACACCGGCGCGGTTCTTGAGGGTCGCGGGGACGATCGGGGTTTGGATGTGGAGCAGGGGGAGGTACTCCCCGGACTTCTTGCTGATCCCACCGCCCACGACGAACAGGTCGGGGGAGAAGAGCCGCTCGAGGGTCGAGTAGTACGTCGTGAGCCGGTCCGCCCAGTCCGCCCAGGACAGGTCCTCACTCTCCCGCGCACTGTTGGCTGCGCGTGACTCGGCGTTGTAGCCCGCGATCTCCAGGTGGCCGAGCTCGGAGTTCGGCACGAGCACGCCCTGGTGGACCATCGCCGACCCGATTCCGGTCCCGAGGGTGGTGACGATGACCAGCCCCTGCTGGCCGCGCGCTGCGCCGTACCGGACCTCGGCGAGGCCGGCGGCGTCGGCGTCGTTGACCACGTGGACGTCTCGGCCGGTGGCCTCGGTGAAGAGCTCGTCAGCGTCGGTACCGAGCCAGGACTCGTCGATGTTGGCCGCCGAGTGGACGACGCCGTGTCGGACGACGCCAGGGACGGTGACACCGACGGGGGCGGTGGAGGCCGGGAACTGGGCGAGCAGCTCGGCGAAGACGCGTGAGACCGCGGCCGGTGTGGACGGCTGCGGGGTGCTGATGCGGACTCGCTCGGCCGCGAAGTCACCGAGGTCGAGGTCGACCGGGGCGCCCTTGATGCCGGTGCCGCCGAAGTCGATGCCGAAGGGGTGCTGGACGGTCATGGGCCCCTATCTTGCCCGGACCTGCCGGCTCGGCAACCCTCGCCCATGCCGGGGTGCCGATGCGCCCGGTATTCAACCTGATGGTTGACAAGCGTGAACGGCGGTTCTAGTGTAGTCAACCAGAGAGTTGAACAAGGAGGAATGGTGGCCGACCCGATGTCCAAGGTCTTCGGGGCCCTGGCCGACCCGACCCGGCGCGACATGGTGGCCCGGCTGGCGGTGGGGGACGCGACCGTGGGCGACCTCGCGGCGCCGTACGACGTGTCGCTGCAGGCCGTCTCCAAGCACCTCAAGGTGCTCGAGGAGGCCGGCCTGGTGACGCGTAGCCGCGACGCGCAGCGCCGGCCGGTGCATCTGGAAGCCGAGGTGTTCGACCTGATGACGGCGTGGATCAAGCGCTACCAGACCCAGGCGGAGCAGCGCTACCAGCGCCTCGACGCCGTCCTGGCGGCCATGAACGACGCCGATGCGGAGAGCCCCGACGCCGGTGCTCACGACAACGAAGGAGCAGCATCGTGACCCTGACCCACCACCCGGTGACCATCACCGCCGACCCCGCGTTGCCGACCGTGGAGATCGCGCGCGAGTTCGACGCGACGCCCGAGCAGGTGTTCCGTGCCCACGTGGACCCTGAGCTGTTCGTGAGGTGGATCGGCCCGCATGACCTCGACACCGAGGTCGACCACTGGGACGCCCGGACCGGCGGGTCCTGGCGGTACGTGGCCCGCCGCGGGGACGAGGAGTTCTGGTTCCGCGGCTGCTTCCACGAGGTCGATCCCGGCCGGCGGATCATCCAGACGTTCTCCTACGAGGGCTTCCCTGGCCAGGTGGCGCTGGAATACCTCGACCTCGAGCCGCTGGAGGGCGGACGCTGCCGCCTCCACGCCCTGTCGGTCACCGACTCGGTGGAGGCGCGCGACGCGTTCGTCGCCTCCGGGATGGAGTCGGGAGTGGTGGCTGGCTACGAGAAGCTCGACGCGCTGCTGGTCGGGTGACAGGCGACGCGGGCTGAGTTGACCGACAGGTACCTGTGACGGGCCTCACGCCCCGCGCCGGTATCCCTCGCCGCCGGTGGTTCGTCCATGGAAGGAGCGGTCCACCAGGACCGGTTCGCACCATTCCAGCCACCATCGGAGGCATCATGAAGACCAACGTCGGAAACACCGACAAGATCATCCGTATCGCGATCGCCGTCGTGGCCGTTCTCGCCGCGTTCGCCGTGGGCTTCGGGTCGCTCCTGGGGATCCTGCTGCTCGCTGTCGCAGTGATCATGGTGGTGACCGCTGCCACCGGCATGTGCCCGATCTACCGCGTCCTCGGCCTGCACACCGATTCGGTCAAGTCAGCCTGAACCGGGATGGCCGACCAGCCGGTCCCACGCACGACCCCACCGGAGTCCTCGGGCACCAAGAAACGGCTAGGGTCGCGCGGTGGCCCTGGGAAGTGAGGAGATCGTGGCGGCCCTGCCCGGGCTGCTGCGCTACGCACTAGCGCTCACGCGCGACCCGGACCGGGCCGAGGATCTCGTGCAGGACACCGTGATGCGCGGGCTGGAGCGGGCTGACCGGTTCCGCGGCGAGTCCGCGCCGGCGACCTGGTTGCATCGCGTGATGTACCACCTGTTCATCGACGGCGTACGCCGCGGAGGCCGCCAGGTCGCGGGACCCGTCGACGACGAGGTAGTGGTCCGGGCAGTCGAGGAGGCGTGGCATGACGACTCGTACACCGTCGATGTGGCAGCCGTCCTGCTGCGGGCCGAGACCCGCGATGAGCTCTACGACGCGCTCGTGCGGCTGCCCGTGCCGTACCGCGCAGCGGTGGTGCTCCACGACGTCGAGGGCTTGACCGCGGCCATGGTCGCGGAGATCCAGCAGGTCTCGCTGCCGGCAGCCAAGCAGCGGATCCGCCGCGGCCGAGCGATGCTCGTGACCGCGCTGGCCGGAGGCGTGGACCGTCGCGCCGCGACGCAGGGAGTACCCATGCATTGCTGGGAGGCACGCTCACGCATCGATGACTACCTCGCCGACGAGCTTCCCGGGACCGAACGCGTCAGTCTGGAGGAGCACCTGGCTCGCTGTCCGACCTGCCCGGCGCTCTACGCGAGCATCGTCGGTGTCACCGAGGCTCTGGGCGGGCTGCGCGACCCCGAGTCGGTCGTCCCACCCCACCTGGCCGAGCGGGTCCGGGCGTGCCTGCCTCGGGACAACGAGCACGGCCAAGGCCGGGCCTGAGCCCCGACCTCAGCCCTGGCCCTCGTCGCCACTCTCCAACCAGGCGAGGGCAGCGGCCAGGTAGGCCTGCTCGGGGTCGACGTGGACATGGCGCGACCCGTCGCTGAGGGCCACGGCGTACCCGCCGGTCACGCCACCGAGCGCCTCCAGGGTGGCGAAGCGGTCGGCGAGCATCGCCCGCAGCTGGTGCTCCCAGGGAAGCCACACCACGTCGGCCGCGGCGATGCTGTCCAGCGCCCACTCGACCGTGCCGTTGAACCGGATGAGCGGGCCGCCGGTGGCCTCGACCACGTCGATCGTCATCTCCGCCACGACGAAGACCGAGTCATCGAGGTCGCGGTCGGGCACCCAGAACCGGTCGCCGGCCTGCGGCTCCCACCGCAGTCCCGCCCTCTCCATGGCACGGCGCAGCCGCTGGGCATCGTCGGCGTCGATCACCACGCCATTGTCTCCCGCGCACCCATAGCGCTCGCGACTGCGTCGGCGTTACTCTGACCACACCCTTCGGTGCGTATGACGAAACGGAATGCACAATGCGCAACAAAGACACGCCCACCGCCCTCCGACTGCTGGAGCACGCGCGCTACGAGGTGCTGCCGACGCCGACGATCGAGGAGAAGCTGCTCGCCCACGTGCCGACCTCGGTCACCGTCACCGTGACCGCCTCGCCGGCGAAGGGGCTGGAGCCGACCGTCGTCACCGCAGAGCGGCTTGCCAAGAACGGCTACGACGTCGTACCCCACCTGGCAGCGCGGATGGTACACGGGCGTGCCGAGCTGGAGGAGCTCGTCGGCCGGTTGACGGCGGTGGGCGTGCGCACGGTCTTCGTCCCCGGCGGCGATGCGGAGTCCTCGGACACCTACCCCGACGCGCTAGCGCTGCTGGAGGACCTCACCGAGCTGGGGCGACCCTTCGCGCAGGTAGGCATCGCGGGCTATCCCGAGGCGCATCCCACGATCCACGACGACCTGACCATCCAGTCGATGTGGGACAAGCGCAAGCACGCGACCCACGTCGTCAGCAACCTCACCTTCGACCCGAAGGTGATCGCGTCCTGGCTGCAACGGATGCGGCTGCGTGGGATCACGCTGCCGCTGCTGCTCGGGCTCCCCGGGCCCGTCGACCAGGCCAAGCTGCTGTCGATGGCCACGAAGATCGGGGTGGGTGACTCGACGAAGTTCCTGTCCACGCACAAGGGCCTGATGACCAGGCTGCTCACGCCCGGCGGCTTCACGGGGGAGCGCTTCCTGGAGAAGTGCCTGCCTGCCCTCGCCGAGCCCGACGCGCTGGTCGAGGGGCTGCACGTGTACACGTTCAACCAGGTGGCCGAGACCGAGGCGTGGCGCCAGGGGCTCCTGGCCAAACTCTCCCCCCACTGATCGGGGAGAGGTCAGCCCGGCACCAGCGCCTGTCCCGGTCCACACGATTGCCAAACCCGAGGCCGCGGAGCATCCTGGAGCATGGCCGAGACGGCGGCACCGAGAAGCATGACCGTTCCGCTCACGGCGTTCGCAGCCGGCGCGGTCATCGCGTTGCTCGTCGGGGTCTTCGGGAAGGTGCACGACCCGACCCTGAGCGGCACGACCACCCTCGGCTTCGACACCGTGATCGGCATGAAGGTCGTGGTGTCGCTCCTCGTCGGAGTGCTGATCGTGCTCCAGGTCGTCGGCGCGCTCTGGCTCTACGGCAAGCTCGGGCTCGCTGCGCCGCCGTGGCTGGGCCGGGCGCACCGCGCCGGCGGGGTCCTCACGCTGCTGCTGTCGCTGTTCGTGGCCTATCACTGCCTCTGGGCGCTGGGTCTGGAGAGCGGGAGGCTCGAGAGCGGTGAGAAGGTGCCGATGCGCGCCGTCATCCACGGGGTCCTCGGCTGCGCGGTGTTCGGTGCCGTGGTGGTCAAGGTGGTGGCTGTGCGATCCAGGCGCGCACCGGGATGGTTCCTGCCGGTGGCCGGCGGACTGCTGTTCGCCCTGCTGATCGCCGTCGTGCTCACCTCGGCCGTCTGGTATCTCCAGGCGAAGGGCTGGCCGAGCTCGGGCGGATACGGGTAGCCGATGCCACGGCGTCGGCCCGGACCACCGCCGTGCGACGCCGGCACCCCTCGAGCTGCTCAGCCGTAGCGGTGGCTCGTCGCTGCATGTCCCTGCTCGCGGGTGCAGGTGCGCCCGTTCATCGAGCGATGGCCACACCGTGTCGTCGCGGGAATCTCTGGATCGGCGGACGCCGCGGGTTTCCCACCGGGCGCAGCCGAGCGCGCCGGCGACGAGCGGACGCCGGGCGGCGTAGCGACCCGGGCCTGGCGTTGGGCGTATCGGGCTTCGCGCATGGCGCGCAGGTCGTCGTTCTTGCTCATCGTCGGCTCACCTGGCTGATCGTAGGTGCGGTCGCCGACAGAGCCCGGGACGCGCGCCCTGCGCACCGGATGCTTGGCCGATGGTCGGGCGGAGTCGGCCGCCGCCGCCCGACACGTCACCGGCCCAGAACCACTCGCCACCTCGCACCGACGTCGTCGAAACCCTGAAAACCCAGCCCATGCACTATCGTGGGTCTTGTTGAAGGGACGGCTCCAGAAGCCGTCCTCGCCGCGCTCGAAGTCGCGGCTTGTATCTCGCACTCCTGGTTTTCGGTTCGCTGGACATCAGCACAGGTAGATGTCTTCAGCGGCTTGGGGACACAGTGTCCTCAGCACCGAACAAGGGAACAGAACATGGCTCAGGGAACCGTCAAGTGGTTCAACGCCGACAAGGGTTTCGGCTTCATCGCGCAGGATGGCGGCGGCGAGGACGTCTTCGTCCACTTCTCCGCCATCCAGTCCAGCGGCTACAAGTCGCTCGAGGAGAACCAGAAGGTTGAGTTCGACCTCGCGCAGGGCCCCAAGGGTCCGCAGGCGGAGAACGTCCGCGTCTCCTGACTTCACCACGAAGGGCCCCGACCGCACCGCGGTCGGGGCCCTTCGCGCGTGAGGTTCGAGAGGCGCCACCGTTGGCCGGTGAAGTCCTCCGCGTCGGTCAGTAGAACTCTCAGGGGTAGGTCACGCACCGGTACCAGAACGACGCGCCAAGGGAGTCTCCGAACAGGTTCAGGTCGAGGTCGGTGGCCTCAGGGACCAGGACGCCGCCGATGGTGGCCCAGGTGCTCAGGAACTCGTACTGGTTGCTGGCGCCGCCGGCCCAGGTGAACCGGGCCGGGGAGGTGAGGATCTTGGTCCGCAGCGTGAGGAACTCGTCACGGGTCATGAAGCGCCCCCCGCGCCCGTTGCAGTCGAGGATCGCCGGCTGGAGATGGGCCGGACCGGAGGACCGGCGGTCGATGCACAGGCCCGCGATCTTGGCCTGCGAGGACCGACACTTGCGCGCCAACCGGTCGGTGGTGATGGACGCCTTCTTGAGGTCCTTGGCCTTCAGGGTGCCGTTCTTGATGTCGGCGCTGGTGACGCTGTTGTCCTTGATCTGCTGCGAGCCGATCAGGACGCCGGCGTAGGCCGACCCCCCGCAGGCCACCACCAGGGCGAGAACGGCGACGACGAACGACGGGGTGACTCGAATACGCATGACGGGCTCCTTGAGGCCGGGGGATGAGCCTGATCCGGTGGACCCAGAGCCTAGTCGGCGCCGCCCCTGGTGAGGGGTCGCTCAGGTCTCGTCGGCGGTGGCTTCGGGGAACGCCCAGGGTCCGTCGAGGACCTGGCTAGGCGGGCACGGAGGTCGTCGCAGGAAGTGCGGCCAGCCGGGCGCTGCGGCTAGGCCAGCACCCAGCTGACGTCGTATCGAGGGAGCTCGGGCGCATCAACGTCGCTCCGCGCCGCCTCGTCGAGTGCCACGAACCTGCCAGCGAGCCCGAGGGCTTGGCTGCCGATCTCCCAGTTGGCACACCAGATCCCCAGGGCCACGGCCGCGTAGAAGCGCGAAGCGGTGGCTGCGTAGAAGTCGAACCGCGGACGATCCGGTCCCGCACCGACGCCTGCAAGGGAGCCCACACACCGGGTCGTCTGACTGTTGTAGGAGGAGGGAGACCACTGACAGACCTCGAAGCAGCGACCGAACCGGGCAAAGGGGCCGGCGTCGAGATCGAGGGGCCGCTGGAAGGCAGCGTCGGAATAGAACAGCAACTCACGGGGGAGCCGCCGGTGCTGCGAGACCTGCATCAGCCGGCTCGCCGTGGGCGTGAAGTGCGACTTGTAGCCGACCGCGCAGACACACACGATGTGGTCACGATCGGGATCGAAGCGGTCGCCGAGGTGTTCGATGATGCTGGCGTGATCGGCACCGGGGCCGATCCAGCAGGTGGCCAGGCCCCTTCGGGTGGCCTCGATCACCACGTGCTGCAGGCTCCGCCCCACGTCGATGATGGCGGTGCGCGAGTAGTCGCGTGGCGCGATCGCGACGAGGAACTCGCGGCCACCGACGACCGGCCACACCGTGAGCGGCGCAGCGAGGTACTCCAGGCGGATCGGGTGGTCACCGATGAGGACTTCTGGCTGAGTCCAGTCAGCGACGGAGGACCTCAGCAGCGCACGATGCTCGTCGGTGAGGTCGCGTTTCTGGAAGGAGCGGCAGGCCCGGCGCGCCCGCATGACGTCGAACGCGTCCAGCTCGTTCAACGGAGCCGGGATCCTCTCGGGCGGGCGGATCCCCAGCTTGATGGTGGAGATGTCAACAACGACGTCGAGAAGCAAGAGAGCGCCGATGGCCAGCGGCGTCCAGAACAGCAGAGTCGGCCAGACGCCGATGATGCGCCCGATCCCGGCGAGCCCCACGAGCACCAGGGCTGCTAGGGCGATGGCGATGTATTGAAGCCAACCGGTGAACTGCAGCCGGACCTTGAGCCGCCACAGCGCGGTCTTCTGAATCCGGTCCATCAGGGTGGCAGCCTCGGCCGGCGACGTCGCTGCGCTCATCACGGTGTCCTCCCTGACCGGATCCACTCGATGCGGGGTGTCGCATCGACGAGCTGGATCTATTGCAAGCGTATACTTGCGTAAACATCGGGTCAATCAACAGTGGCCCGTCACGGAACGGGAGCCGATGCCCAGGGTCATCGATGTCGAGACGCTCTTCGAAGCGACCGTCACGGTCTTCGCCGACCGTGGCTATGCCGCCGCGACGACCCAGGAGATCGCCGACCGCGCCGGCGTCAATGAAGTGACACTGTTCCGGCGCTACGGCACGAAGGCACGCCTGATTGAAGCGGCCCTCAGCCACTGCCTCGCGACGTCACCCTTCGCCCACCTCGTCGCGACCGACGATGTCCACACCGACCTCGTCGCCATCGTCGAGGCATACGACGCCACCAACCGGGCCTACGGAGGCGCGGTGATGACGCTGCTCACCGAGGTCCCCCGTCACCCCGACCTTGCGGGCACCCTCGGCGCGCTGATGACCAACATGGCCAGGGCCGCCGCCATCATCGAGCAGCACCAGGCACAGGGACGCATCAGCGCGGGCATCGCGCTCCAGAAGGCGGCCTTCCTGGTCGCGCCACTCGTGGCGGGGGGACTGTGGGCTCGGGCACTGCCCGGGATGGAGGCAGCGCGATTCGAACCGGTCGCTGTGGTCGATGCGTTCCTGAAAGGGCACGCGGGCCCTACGAGCGTTGACTGATGCCAGCTGTGGGCGATCTTGAACCATCACTTCGCACGGGTGCCGACAGGGGGAGGTACCCCCACAGTGCGAGGAGGCTGGCCACGACCACAACAGAGACCATGATGGTCGCTGGAAGGGTGTTGGCGACACCCTCCGCCATCATCAGAACCATCGCCGCGACGATGCTGGACCCCATCAGGACCGAGAACGTGAGCCACGGCGCCAACCAGAACAACCCGTGGTCCCGGCCTTTCAACGCCGCGATGCCGCTGACGAGGAAACCCGGCAGCACGATCGACAGGTCGACCACGTGAATCGGGTTCACCCACAACCCCGCATCGGTGATGCTCGCCGGCACGTCGCCCGTCAGCAGGGCAGGCACCAGCTCGCCGAGCCACAAGCCGGCGAACAAGACCCCGGTGGCGATGATCACCCAAGCCGCAACCACTCGCGAGCGCCCCTGGGGGAATTGAAAACCTGCGCCGCGCACGTGATTCAGGTTGAAGATGACGCTCCAGGCGCTGAGACCCAGCACGGCGACGTACACCAGGAACAGGTAGTTGAGGTGGACGGCCACCGCATAGACGATGAAGGCATAGATCAGGTAAAGCAGGGTGCCGAGCCAGACTAGTGCGGCGCGCTGTGATCCCTGTCGGTAGATGAGGGCGGCCGCGACAAGAACGACCACCGCAAGCAGGTTGCCCAGGTCTTGACCCTTGGCTTGGGTGGTCCAGTTCGACGTCTCCTCTGCGTAGACCCGTGGGTCAGTGAGCCCGGCGAGACTGGCGAGGACAACGAGCACCGAGATGGCCCCTGACCAGGCTAGGACCGATCGGGGCGGCACTGTTGTCATGTCGCCACAGTACGGCGCACAACACGGTGTGAGGTTCCCCCGTCCAGCGCTACAGCACCAGCTCGCCCAGCGCCTGCTCGAGTCCCCGATGCCCCGTCTTGATGACTGTCAACGGCAGGCCGATAGCGTCCGCCGCACGCTGCGCGAGGTCCCGCAGCTCGTCGTCGGGCGCCTGGGCCAGCCAGACCACCCGGGTGTAGCTGCCGAAGTAGTCCTCGAGCAGCTCGGGCCAGCGATCCAGGCCGAGCTCGCGCAGGACCGTGCGGCCGAAGGACCGGACCAAGAAGTCGGTGAGCAGGTAGCTCCCCGGCTGCTCCTCGAAGAACTCCGCGAGCCGCTCCGGTCCTGCGTAGACGTCGTAGCAGTGGAGCCCCGGCAGCCGCGCGAGCCCGAGCTCCGCGCAGACCTCGTCGAGCGCGCCGTAGGTGCCGCAGTCGGCGTACCCGACCACGACGCGGTCGTAGGCCGGCCCCAGCCGGAGCGCGAGCCGGCGGACCTCGCCCGCGATCTTCTGCGGCTGGTTGTGCAGCAGCGGCGGCAGCGGGTGCACATCGACCGGCCAGGCATGGCGGCGCGCGATCTCCGCGGCCGGTTGGGACCAGGCGCCACACGCGATCAGGGCAACTCGGCCGGCTCGCTCAGAAGGAGAGCTGCTCGACGAAGCGGTCGTTGAAGTCGGACCGGTCGGAGAGCTCGACATAGGTCACCTCCTTCAGCAGCGCGGCCGCGCCTGCGCGTTCCCGCAGCGAGAGCAGCGCCATCTTCGCGCCCTCCCCGGCGACGTTGCCCGCCGAGAGGATGCGCAGCACCGGAAGCTGCGGGACCAGACCGATCCGCACCGCCGACGCGGGGGAGAGATAGGACCCGAAGGAGCCGGCGAGCAGAACCTGCTGGAGGTCGTCGTGGCGCAGGCCCAGCTCCTCGAGCAGGAGCGTCCAGCCGGTCGAGATGGCCGCCTTGGCGAACTGAAGCTCGCGCACGTCGCGCTGGGAGAGGTAGACGGTCTCCGACACGGGAGTGTCGGCGGCGGGTCGGTGCAGCACGAAGACCCGCTCCTCGCCGATCCGGGTCAGCCGGTCGGCCAGGCCGGGCGCGATGCGCGGGGCGTCGTCGTCGGGGATGAACCGGCCCGACCCGTCGAGCAACCCGACCCGGACAAGCTCGGAGACCGCGTCCACGAGGCCGGACCCGCACAGCCCGCGGGGCTCGACGTCTCCGATCACCCCGAGCTCGACCGAGGGCCCGCTTGGTGGAGCGGACCGGTCGGCCTCCTCCATGCCGGGCTCCGGGTGAAGGCGCACGACCTCGATCGCCCCGTCGGCGGCGCGCATGCCGCACCGGATGGCTCCGCCCTCGAAGGCCGGCCCCGCGGGAGCAGCGGTGGCGAGGATCCGGTCGCCGTCGGAGAGCACGATCTCGCAGTTCGTCCCGACGTCGATGAACAGCCGGGTCCGCTTGTCGCGGTCCATGCCGGTGGCGAGCATCCCCGCCACGATGTCGCCGCCGACGTACGCGCCGAGCGAGGGGAACACGGTGGCCCGTGCCTGCGGGTGCAGCGACAGTCCCAGGTCGCTGGCCCGGAGCGTGGGGAAGGTCGCCGTCGACATCACGAACGGTGCCACCCCGAGCGGCTCGGGGTCGATGCCCAGAGCCAGTGCCGTCATCGTCGCGTTCCCCGCGACGGCGACCTCGTAGACCGTTGCCGCGTCGATGCCCGCCTCAGCGCAGACCTCGGCCGCGAGCTCGGCGAGTGTGTTCGCAGCTGCGCGGCGCAGGGTGTCGAGCGCCGAGGAGTCCATCATCGTCGCCGAGATCCGGGTGATCACGTCCCCGCCGAAGGGCTGTTGCTTGTTGAGCATCGAGGCCACGGCCAGCGGTGTCCCGGTCTCGACGTCCAGCAGCGTTGCGACCACCGTGGTGGTCCCGAGGTCGAAGGCGATCGCGCGGCGCACACCGGTGGTGTCCCCGGGCTCGACGGCGATCAGGGCCTCGTCGACGACCACCGCAGTGACCTTGAAGTCCGCGGCGCGCAGCACTTTCGGGAGCTGCTGCAGCAGCGCCAGGTCGCACGTCAGCTCGAGGTCCTCGATGGCGTCGAGGAGCCTGGCCAGGTCGGTGCGCTGGTCGGCGAGCGTGGCCTCGGCGAGCTCGACGTACCGCTTCTGGACGGCGGGGCGCAGGATGACCTGTCGGCCGACTCCCACGGTGGCCGCCTTCGGCCGGGTGGTCAGCGGTGGTACCTCGACGGCCAGGTCGCGGGTGGCCGAGGCCAGGCACGCCAACCGCCAGCCCTCCGCGAGCTGGTCGGCGGTGAAGGTGCGCACGTCGTGGCGGGTGACGGGGATATCAGCATCCGCGACCCGCACCTGGCACTTGTGGCAGGTGCCGTGGCCGCCGCAGGTCGAGTCGATGGCGATGCCGTTCCATGACGCCGAGTCGAAGACGCTGACCCCGGGAGGCACCCGGACCTTGCGCGTCGTGATGTCCTCGGAGCGCGCGGTGCGGACCTGGAAGGTCAGCGTGATCCGTCCGGTGCCGTCGTGGGTCGGCGACCCCGAGCCGGAAGGCTCGAGCAGCCCTTCTCGGTGGATGGCGTCGAGCGAGAATCCCGGCTGGTCGCCCGGGGTCGAAGAGCTCACGCGTCGGCGGCCTCCTGGTCCGCCGCCTTCTTCGCGCGAGCAGCGCCGATCCAGTTCATGCCCCACTCGTCGTGGTCGAGGAACAGGTCGGCGGCCTTCACCGCCTGGACCACCTGGGGCGTCCGCACGTCCATGATCGCGCTGGTGAGGCCGGACGTCATGGCCATCGGCAAGAAGACGGAGTTGAGTGCGTGCCGTTCCGGCATGCCGAAGGACACGTTCGAGGCGCCACAGGTCATGTTCAGCCCGAACTCGTCGCGGATCCGGCGCATGGTCTCCATCGTCGCGAGCCCGTTGACCGTGTCGGCCCCGATCGGCATCGCCAACGGGTCGATGACGATGTCGTGCATCGGGATGCCGTACTCGCCGGTGGCCACGTCGACGATCTTCTGGACCAGCGCGAGCCGCTTCTCGGGCTCCATCGGGATCTCGTCCACGTCGTTGGGCAAGGCGATCACCGCGGCGCCGTACTTCTTGACCAGCGGGAGGATCGCCTCCATCCGGTCGTCCTCCGCGGTGATCGAGTTGACCAGCGCCCGCCCTTGGTAGGCCGCCAGCCCGGCCTCGAGGGCCTCGACCACGGAGGAGTCGATGCAGATGGGCTTGTCGGTCAGCTGCTGGATCAGCGTGATCGCCTTGGCCAGCAGCTCCGCCTCGTCTGTGAGGGGGACGCCCATGTTGACGTCGAGCACGTCGGCGCCGCCGACGACCTGCGCCGCCACGTCGCGCTCTATCGCGGAGAGGTCCCCGGCGCGCAGCTGCTCCTGGAAGATCCGACGGCCCGTCGGGTTGATCCGCTCGCCGATGAGGCAGAAGCGGTGTCCGCGACCGATCACGACCTCTTTGGTCGCTGAACGGAGCCGGGTCTCGAAGTGGATGCCCTCGGCGCTCATGAGGTCCTTCCTGCGGTGGGGTCGACGGGGGTCACGCGGGCACCATGGACCGGCGTCGGTGCAGCAGGTCCTTGGCGCGTTTGACGGTGGCGGAGGCGTCGGCGGCGTACCCGTCGGCGCCGACCGCGTCGGCGTACTCCTGGGTGACCGGAGCGCCGCCGACCATGATGATGACGGTGTCTCGCAGGCCGGCCTTCTCCAAGGCGTTGATGTTGGCCTTGAACATGGGCATCGTCGTGGTGAGGAAGGCCGAGAACCCGACGATGTCGGGCTGGTGCTTCTCGATCTCCTCCACGAACCTCTCGGGGGCCACCTGCACGCCGAGGTCGATGACCTCGAAGCCGGCTCCCTCGAGCATGATGTTGACGAGGTTCTTGCCGATGTCGTGCACGTCGCCCTTGACGGTGCCCATGAGGAACTTGCCGACGGTCTCGACGCCGGTCTCGGCGAGCAGCGGGCGCAGCACCTCCATCGCGCCGGCCATGGCGCGACCGGCGATCAGCATCTCAGGCACGAAGAAGTCCCCGCGTTCGAACCGGGCGCCGACCTCCTCCAGCGACGGGATCAGCGCTTCGAAGAGGAGCGCCTGAGGCTCCATCTGCATCTCGAGCGCCTCGTGGGTCAGCTCCAGCACGCGTGGTGCGTTGCCGACCAGGGTCTCGTCGTAGAGACCGCGAAGGATTTCCTCGGGAGTCATGCCACGCCCTCCTTGGGGGTACGTCGGTGCAATGCGGCATCCAGGGGCCCTCGCAGGTCGCGGGCGGCGGTGACGAGCAGGGTCGCCAGTGAGGCGAGGCGCTGCTCGAGACGGGACGTGGGGCCCGAGATGCCCAGAGCAGCGATCACGACGCCTCTGCTGTCGACGACGGGCACGGCGACGCCGGTCAGTCCGTCCTCGAGCTCGTCGACGGTGGTCGCGTAGCCCCGGGAGCGTGTCTCCGCGAGATCGCGCTGGAGGGCGCCGATGTCACCGTGGGTGCGCTCGGTGGCTTGGACCAGACGGCCGGGGGGCAGCGGCAGCACGTCGTAGGCATAGAGGACCTTGCCCAGCGCGGAGGCGTAGGGAGGCACCTCGACGCGCGTCCAGTCCGGCGTACCGAGGAGATAGGTCGAGTCGACCTGCGCGACGTGGACCACCCGGTCGCCGCGCGGCATGCCGAGGTTGACGGTCTCGCCGGTGTGCGCGCCCAATCGCTCCAGCACCGGGGTGGCGAGGCGGGCGATCTCCTCTCCCGGGTCGTGTCGGCTGGCGTACAGCCAGAAGAGCCGGCCGGCGACATAGGACCCGGACTCGTTGCGCTCGACCAGCTCGGTGCGCTCGAGTGCCGTCAGCAGCCGGGAGGTCGTCGACCGGGGCAGCCCGCACTCCACGGCGAGGTCGGCGAACGCCAGCGGCTCCTCGGCGGTCACCACGGTCGACACGAGCAGGGCGGCACGGTCGACGGCCTGCGTGCCGCTGGCCGGGGGGCCGCCGGTCGGGCCCCTGCCGGTCTGGCTCTGTGTCATCGCGCGGTCACCGCTTGACCTTCCGGGTTCGTCTGGTCCAGTCTGCTCTCACTGGGTTCCATCATGTGGAACTTTGATTCCACATGATGGGGCCAGGCTGAGGGCCAGGTCAAGGAGGAGCCGCATGTTCCGCAACAAGATGCCTCGCTACGAGATCCTGTCCGAGGAGGCGATGGCCACCCTCGACGGCGGCTGGCGCCGGCTGATGAGCGAGATCGGTGTCGAGTTCATGGATGCCCGGGCTCTCGAGCTCTTCCGCGCGGCGGGCCAGAAGGTCGAGGACCACAAGGTCTTCCTCGACCCCGACTTCGTGCTCGAGCAGGTCGCGAAGGCCCCACGCGAGTTCGAAGTCCAGGCGCGCAACCCCGAGAACTCGATCCACATCGGCGGCGACGCCATGGCGTTCGGCGCGGTCTACGGCCCGCCTTTCGTGCGTGAGGGCGACGTACGCCGCGACGCGACGATGGACGACTACCGAAACTTCACCAAGCTCGCGCAGTCGTTCGCGGTGCTGGACTCAGCGGGCGGGGTCATCTGCGAGCCCAACGACACCCCGCTCGACAGCCGTCACCTCGACATGACCTACGCCCTCCAGACGCTGACCGACAAGGTCTACATGGGTAACGTCGTCTCCGGGGTGAACGCGGCGGACACCATCGCGATGTCCTCGATCCTGTTCGGCTCGCGCGAGGCGATCGAGCAGACTCCGGCGACGATCTCGCTGATCAACTGCAACTCGCCCCTGCGCTGGGACGACCGGATGCTCGAGGCGCAGTTCGAGTACTCCGCGGCCAACCAGGCGGTGGTGCTGACGCCCTTCATCCTCATGGGCGCGATGTCCCCGGTGACGATTCCTGCGGCTCTGGTCCAGCAGATCACCGAGGCGCTGAGCGGGATCGCGCTGTCGCAGCTGATCCGGCCGGGCTCACCGGTGGTCTTCGGGTCGTTCCTCTCCAACATCGACATGCAGTCGGGCTCGCCGACGTTCGGCACGCCCGAGTCTGGGATCGGCCTGCTGTGCACCGGCCAGATCGCCCGTCACTTCGGCCTGCCCTTCCGCACCGGCGGCGGGATGACCAGCTCGCAGGTGCCCGATGCCCAAGCCGGCTACGAAGCGCTGATGACGATGCTGCCGACGTTCCTCGCGGGCGCCAACTGGGTGATGCACTCCGCCGGGTGGCTGGAGGGCGGCCTGGTGGCGGGCTACGAGAAGTTCATCGTCGACGCCGAGATCCTGCAGATGCTGCAGCACGAGTTCACGCCGCTCGAGATCGATGAGGCGTCGATGGCCTTCGACGCCCACGAGGAGGTCGGACACGGCGGCCACTTCCTGGGGGCCATGCACACGATGGAGCGCTTCCGCACCTGCTTCTACCGACCGTTCCTGTCCTCCTCGGACAACTACGAGCGTTGGATGCGCAACGGGGGCAACGACACCGCTGCGCGGGCCGCGGCGATCTGGCGTGAGCGGCTGGAGAACTACGAGCAGCCCGACCTGGACGAGGCCGTTCGCGCCGAGCTCGAGGAGTACGTCGTGCGCCGCCGCGCAGAGCTCGGAGACTGACCGAGACGTGGTCGAGAGACCCACCTATGGCGAGGCGGGGGCGCACGACGCTACTGTTGCGCCATGAGCAACCCGGACTCGGAGGGCGCAACGGTCGTCGCCCTCACCTCGGCGGGGACCGTCCAGTCGGTCGACCGCGCACTCTCGATCCTGGAGACGCTCGCGCGGTCGGGTGAGGAAGGCGTCACCGACCTGGCGCGGGGCATGGGTGTGCACAAGTCCACCGCCTTCCGGCTGGTAGCGACCCTCGAGGCGCACGGTCTGGTCGAGCAGACCGAGGACCGTGGCAAGTACCGACTCGGAGTCGGTCTGCTGCGTTTGGCCGGCGCCACCACGGCGCGGCTGGACGTGGTTCAGGAGGCCCGCCCGGTCAGCCGCAAGCTTGCGGCGGACACCGGTGAGACGGTGAACATCGCCGTGCTGTCAGATCGGGCCGCGCTCTACCTCGACCAGATCGCGGGCTCCTCGGCCCTCCAGCCTCACAACTGGGCCGGTCAGCACATCCCGCTCCACGCGACGGCCAACGGCAAGGTGCTGCTCAGCGGCCTTGATCCCGAGGCCCGCGACGAGGTGTTGGGTTCGCTCGCGGCGTACACCGACATGACGATCACCAAGAAGGCCGAGCTCAAGGACGAGGTCGAGCGGACCCGCCAGCAGGGGTACGCCGTCGCCGTGGACGAGCTCGAGGTCGGTCTGACCGCGGCGGCAGCGCCGATCCGCAACGCCCACGGGGACGTGATCGCCTCGATGAGCGTGTCCGGCCCGACCTTCCGGCTCGGCGTCGACCGGGTCGACAGTGTGGTCCTGCTTCTCGTGGCGGCCGCCGCCGAGGTGTCGCACCGGTTGGGCTGGGGTCATCGGTGAGCGGCGACCTCGACGAGCCGACCCTGCCGCTGCAGGTGTCCGGGCCACCTCCGACGCCGACGCGACCCCTGGCGCCGTCTGCGGTCGGCACCGCCGTGCCGGTCCCGGTGTCCCCCCCGGGGCCGCTCCCCGGGTCGGTCGCCCCATTGGGCGTCCCCGTGATCGCCGGCGGCTACCAGACGGTGCGCCACCTGCGTCCGCGGGTGGGTGCTGTCCACCTGACGATCGCCTGGATCGCCGCGATCGTGACCGTGGCCTACATGCTGCCGTGGGCCGTCGCAGCGACACGCCAGAAGTCCAACGCACTCGCGATCGGGCTGCTCAACCTCCTCGCCGGCTGGACCATGATCGGGTGGATCGCCGCGCTGGTGCTGGCCTGTCTGGCCGAGCCCGCGACGTACGCCCAGGTGGTGCAGGTGAGGGTGGTCGGGGGTCCGCCCCTCCCCGGGTGGTCCCCGGACGGAACCGGCCGGCAGCGATACTGGAACGGCTCGGCCTGGGTCTGATCGCGCTGCTCGTGTGGCCGCGACGCAGGTCACGAGGGGGTCTCGAAACCTTGACGCCCGCTCCGGTTCACCACATGATCGACCAAGGGACCGTTGCGACATGAGCATCAGGTTGCGTTATCCGCAACAAGGAGGGTGTGGTGGCCGATCTCTACATGGGCGGACGGTGGCTGTCCGCGCGCGCCGGTGGGCGCCGGGAGATCCGCTGCCCCGCGGATGGATCCCTGGTCGGCACGGTCGATGAGGCCGGCTCGGTCGACACCGAGGCGGCGATCGGCGCCGCCCGCGAGGCGTTCGACCACGGGAGCTGGCCGTCCCTGCCTCAGGCCGAGAGGGCAGACCTGCTGCTGCGGGTTGCGGACCTGCTCCAGCGGGACCGGGCCGAGATCGCCCGGTGGGAGAGCCTGGACACAGGCAAGCGCCTGGTCGAGAGCGAGTTCGACGTCGACGACGTCACCTCGGTCTTCCGACACTACGGCGAGACCGCTCGGGGAGGGGAGAGCCGTCGGCTCGACCTCGGTCGCGAGGACGTCGAGTCTGTGGTCGTCCACGAGCCCATCGGGGTCTGCGCGCTGATCACCCCGTGGAACTACCCGCTGCTGCAGGTGTCCTGGAAGGTGGCGCCGTGCCTGGTCGCCGGAAACACCTTCGTCCTCAAGCCGAGCGAGCTCACCCCGCACACCGCGATCCACCTGATGCGGCTCCTCGAGGAGGCCGGGCTGCCCGCTGGCGTCGGCAACCTCGTGCTCGGCGCCGGCCCCCAGGCCGGAGCGCCGCTGTCGACCGACCCGCGCGTGGACCTGATCTCGTTCACCGGAGGGCTGGAGACCGGCAAGGCACTCATGGCCACGGGCGCGCAGACGGTCAAGAAGGTCGCCCTCGAGCTCGGCGGCAAGAACCCCAACCTCGTCTTCGCCGACGCCGACCGTGAGGCCGCACTCGACATGGCGCTCACGGCCGTGTTCCTCCACTCGGGGCAGGTCTGCTCGGCCGGTGCCCGGCTGCTGGTGGAGGAGTCGATCCACGACGAGTTCGTTGCCGAGCTGGTCACCCGCGCCGGGGCGATCAGGCTGGGCGGGCCCTTCGAGGAGGACGCCGAGACTGGTGCGCTGATCTCCGAGGGCCACCTGGCCAAGGTCACGGCCTATGTCGAGGCCGCGATCGCCGAGGGTGCCACGCTTCGCCTCGGCGGTGAGCGGGCAACCGGGGGAAAGCTGGCCGACGGCTACTTCTTCCCGCCGACGATCCTCGACGACTGCGACACCGCGATGAGCTGCGTGCAGAACGAGTCGTTCGGCCCGGTGTTGACCGTCGAGACCTTCACCGACGAGGACGACGCCGTCCGGCTCGCCAACGACTCCATCTACGGGCTGGCCGGTGCCGTGTGGACGACCGACCCGGCCAAAGCCGACCGGGTGGTCGCGCGGCTGCGGATGGGCACGGTCTGGATCAACGACTACCACCCGTACGTCGCTCAGGCCGAGTGGGGCGGCTACAAGCAGTCCGGGGTGGGTCGCGAGCTCGGCGCCGCCGGACTGGAGGAGTACTCCGAGACCAAGC
The DNA here is from genome assembly GCA_963812265.1 of uncultured Actinomycetota bacterium. Taxonomy (GTDB): domain Bacteria; phylum Actinomycetota; class Actinomycetes; order Propionibacteriales; family Nocardioidaceae; genus Nocardioides. Next base: position 510,705 of record CAWEUL010000001.1, on the reverse strand, counting down.
ACGTCTGGCGCAACCTCGCACCGGGCCCGCAGGGCTGGTTCGGCAACCTGCCTGCCAAGGCCGACTCGTGACCCGGCGCGACTCCTACGACTACGTCGTCGTCGGCGGTGGATCAGCGGGCAGCGCGCTCGCCAACCGGCTCTCCTCCGACCCCGGAACGTCGGTCCTGGTGCTCGAGGCGGGCCGCAGTGACTATCGGATCGACCCCTTCATCAACATGCCGGCTGCCCTGCCGATCCCGATCGGCAACCCGCTGTACGACTGGAGGTACGAGACCGAGCCCGAGCCGGAGATGAACGGCCGCCGGATCTACCACGCCCGCGGCAAGCTGCTCGGGGGCTCCTCGTCGATCAACGGGATGATCTTCCAGCGGGGCAACCCGATGGACTTCAACCGCTGGGCCGCCGACCCGGGCATGGAGACCTGGGACTACCTCCACTGCCTTCCGTACTTCAAGCGCATGGAGTCGCTGTTCCTCGCCGACGGCCGGCGGGGCTCGGACGACTGGCGAGGGGGTAGCGGCCCGTTGGTCCTCGAGCGCGGGCCCGCACGCAACCCACTCTTCGGCGCCTTCTTCGAGGCGGCTCAGCAGGCCGGATACCCGCTGACCGACGACGTCAACGGCTACCGCCAGGAGGGCTTCGCGCCGTTCGACCGCAACATCTCCCAGGGGCGTCGCCTGTCCGCCTCGCGGGCCTATCTCCACCCGGTCATGAAGCGCCCCAACCTCAGGGTCGAGACGCTGGCCCACGTGACCGGCATCCAGATGCAGGGCACCCGTGCCGTGGGCGTGGAGTACCTGCGCGCCGGGCGCGCGCGCCGTACTGTCGCCGCCGGAGAGGTGGTCCTGTGCGGCGGCGCGATCAACACCCCTCAGCTCCTCCAGCTCTCGGGCATCGGTGCGGCCGAGCACCTCGAGCCGCTGGGCATTCGGATGGCCCACGAGCTGCCCGGGGTCGGCGAGAACCTCCAGGACCATCTCGAGGTCTACATCCAGTACGCCTCGACGCAGCCGGTCTCCATCGCACCAGGGCTGAAGTGGCGCAAGCGGCCGATGATCGGCTACGAGTGGCTCTTCCACCGGCGCGGCCTGGGCGCCACCAACCACTTCGAGGGCGGTGGCTTCTGCCGCAGCAACGAGGACGTGTCGTGGCCGAACCTGATGTTCCACTTCCTGCCCGTCGCCATCCGGTACGACGGAACCTCGCCCACCAAGGGACACGGCTACCAGGTGCACGTCGGCCCGATGTACGCCGACACCCGAGGCTGGGTGCGGATCGCGAGCACCGACCCCAAGCAACACCCGAAGATGCTGTTCAACTACCTCTCCACGCCGACCGACCGACGGGAGTGGGTCGAGGCGATCCGGGTCGCCCGCAACATCTTGAACCAACCGTCGTTCGCGCCGTTCAACGCAGGCGAGCTGTCGCCCGGTCCCGGTGTCGAGACCGATGAGGAGATCCTGGACTGGGTCAGGGCGGACGCCGAGACCGCCCTGCACCCGAGTTGTACCGCCAAGATGGGCACCGGGTCGGACTCGGTGACCGACCCCACCACCATGAAGGTGCACGGGCTCGACGGCCTCCGGGTCGTCGACGCCAGCGTCTTCCCGTACGTCACCAACGGCAACATCTACGCCCCCGTGATGATGGTGGCCGAGAAGGCCGCCGACCTGATCCTTGGCAACACACCGCTGCCAGCGGCCGACGTGCCGTACTACCGTCACGGAAGCGACACCCCGCTGTACCCGCCCGGGGACAGTCGGAACAACGCCCGCGTGGCCACCAGGCCACCGAGCCCCGCACCGGAGGTCCGGTCATGACCGCAACCCAGGCAGCCGCCCCTACGACGTCCACGTCCGACGCCGCGCTCACCGTGGACAGTCTCTGGAAGATCTTCGGGCCGGGGTCCGACAAGATCATCGGGACCCCCGACGCGGACCTCTCGCGGGCCGACCTGAAGGAGAAGACCGGCTGTGTGGTCGGCGTCAAGGACGTCTCGTTCGAGGTATCTCCGGGCGAGGTGTTCGTGGTGATGGGCCTCTCAGGCTCCGGAAAGTCGACCCTGGTCCGCCTGCTCACCCGGCTGATCGAGCCCACGGCGGGCAGCGTGGTCATGAACGGTCAGGACATCACCTCCGCCTCCGAGCACCAGCTGCGCGACCTGCGCCGCAACCACGTGTCCATGGTGTTCCAGCACTTCGGCCTGCTGCCGCACCGCAAGGTGGTGGACAACGTGGGCTACGGGTTGGAGGTGCGGGGGACGCCGAAGCGCGAACGACGCGCCAAGGCATTCGAGATCGTCGACCTGGTGGGGCTGAAGGGCTACGAGAACTCCTACCCCGACCAGCTCTCGGGCGGTATGCAGCAACGCGTCGGCCTCGCCCGGGCCTTGGCCAACGACCCGGACCTGCTGCTCTTCGACGAGCCCTTCTCGGCCCTGGATCCGCTGATCCGGCGAGACATGCAGAACGAGGTCATCCGACTGCACCAGGAGCTCGGCAAGACCATGGTCTTCATCACCCACGACCTGGCCGAGGCGCTGAAGCTCGGCGACCGGATCCTGATCATGCGAGACGGCGAGATCGTCCAGATCGGGCCCCCGGACGAGGTGGTGGGCGCGCCGGCCGACGACTACGTCAAGGAGTTCGTGAGCGACGTCCCCAAGTCGCACGTCCTCACGCTGCGCTGGGTGATGCGACCGGTCAGCGACACGATCAGCCCCGACTCCCCGGTGATCCAGTCGAGCCTGGTCGTGCGCGAGGCAGCCCGTGCGGTGCTCGCCAACAAGGGGCCGGTCCGGGTCGCCGAGGGCGACAAGATCGTGGGCATGGTCGACGACGAGGACATCTTGCGCGTCGTTGTGGCGGAGGAGGGCTGATGGCCGCCGGAACGCTCGAGCGCCAGGTGGAGCCCGGCGCCCCGCCACCGATCCCCGAGGAGCCCAACCGGTTCCCGCGGTGGGCCTGGGGACTGGTCGTCCTCGGCGGCTGGATCGCCCTGTGGAGCGTGACCAAGGGCACCGACACCCTCGTCCTCGGTGGCCTGGACAAGACCGACCTCCACACCCGCATGTCCGAGATCAGCCTGAAGCTCGGTGGCAACTCGGTGACCAGCGGCATCGGCGACTTCATCAACGCGATCGTCGAGGCGTGCCAGAAGCTGATCTCCAAGCCGGTACCGCCCAGCCCGGCTCCGATCATCGGCTGGCTGGGCGTGGTCGCGATCGCAACCTGGATCGGCTACGCGGTGGCCAACTGGCGGATCGCGCTGCTGGTGCTGGTCTCCTTCCTGTCCTTCGGTGCCTTCGGCTACTGGGACGACTCGATGGACCTGCTGATCGTCACGCTCGTCTCGGTCGGCTTCGCCGTCCTGATCGGGTTCCCGCTCGCAGTCCTGGTCGGGATCAGCCCTCGCTCGGCGCGAGTGATCACCCTGGTCCTCGACCTCCTGCAGACGATGCCCACCTTCGTCTACCTGATCTTCGTCTTCATCCTGTTCGGGATCGGGGTCCCGACGGCCGTGATCTGCACGTTGGCCTACGCGCTGCCCCCGATCGTGAGAATCTCCGGGTTCGGCATCCGTGACGTGGATGCCGAGGTGATCGAGGCGACCGACTCCCTGGGCCAGACGACCATGCAGCGGTTGATCTACGTCCAGATCCCGATGGCACGCAAGACCATCATCCTCGGCCTCAACCAGACCATCCTGGCGGCGCTCTCGATGGCGATCATCGCGTCGTACATCAACGGTCCCGGTCTCGGGAAGCCGGTTCTTCGCGGTCTGACGCAGGGCGACTTCGGCCGCGCCCTGGTGCCGGGGCTCCTGATCGTGGTGATGGGCATCATGCTCGACCGGCTGACCACGGCCGCCAGCGAGCGCTCCGAGCTGGTCGCCCGCGGTGGCGGCGAGAACCGCCGGCTTCGCCGCATCAAGCTGGGCCTCCTCCTGATACCGGTCGCAGTGGCGGTGTGGTACTCCCGCTACGCCATCGATGCGGCGTTGTTCCCCGACCTCACGTGGGGCGCGACCCTGGGCGACAAGGCGAATGAGTGGATGCGGTCCTTCGTGTCGGCGACCGAGGGTGCGGCCGGCGCGTTCAAGGACTTCGTCTCCTACTTCCTGCTCAACCCGATGCAGGAGCTGCTGGCCAACTCGCCGTGGTGGCTGAGCTTCATCGGGCTGACCCTGATGGCGCTGGTCATCGGCGGGATCCGAGCCCTGGCGCCCACCATCATCTGCCTGACGGGCATCTACCTGCTGGACCTCTGGCACGACGCGATGATTGTGCTCAACATGACCCTGGTGGCGACCCTCCTCGTCATGATCCTGGCGCTGATCTTCGGCGTGTGGATGGCGCGCAGCCATCGTGCCGACCTGAGCATCAGACCCGTGCTCGACGCGGGCCAGACGATCCCCGCGTTCGTCTATCTGATCCCGGTGCTGGCCCTCTTCGGACCGACCCGTTTCACCGCGATCGTCGCGGGCCTCATCTACGCCGCACCGGCGGCGATCAAGCTGGTGGCCGACGGTGTTCGCGGCGTTGACGCGGGAGCGATCGAGGCCGGTCGCTCGACGGGCACGACCAGGTGGCAGGAGATCACGAAGGTCCAGCTGCCCATGGCCAAGGGGTCGCTGGTGCTGGCGACGAACCAGGGCCTGCTCTACGTGCTGGCGATGGTCGTGATCGGCGGACTGGTCGGCGCGGGAGCGTTGGGCTACGACGTCGTCTACGGGCTGGCGCACTCCGAGGCCTACGGCAAGGGAGTCGCCGCCGGCTTCACGATCGTCCTGCTGGGCGTGATGATCGACCGCGTCACCAGGTCGGCCGCCGCCCGTTCCGGCAAGGGCGCGAACGAAAGACTGGGCTTCATGATCGCCCGTTTTCGACCGGAATGGGGGCGGCAGGGGCAGTGAGCCCGACACCACGAATTCACCACACAGGTCGCGCAAGGCGACAGACAACCAAGGGAGAGACAACGTGCGGCATCTGAAGAACCAGAGTGTTCGCCTCGCCGCCGTCGCTGCGAGCGCGCTGCTCGCGCTGACGGCGTGTGGCGGCGGCTCCGTGAACGACGCCACGCAGGCCAACGAGTCGGCGGCAGCCGAGGCCGGCGGCGACTGCGGGGAGTTCAACGTGCTCGTGAACCCCTGGGTCGGCTTCCAGGCCGATGCCTACGTCGTGGGCACCGTGGCGTCCGAGCAGCTCGGCTGCCAGGTCAACTACGTCGACTTGAAGGAGGGTGGCCCGTCGTACCAGGCGCTGGCCTCCGGCGACGGCGACGTGATCCTCGAGGAGTGGTCCCACGCCGAGGAGCTGCAGGCCGGCATCGACGCCGGTGAGGTCGTCGACCTGGGCTCGCCCGGGAACGTCGGCATCATCGGCTGGTACGTCCCAGGCTGGCTGGCCGAGGCACACCCGGATGTCCTGGACTACCAGAACCTCAACAAGTACGCCTCCGACTTCGCGACGTCCGAGTCCGGCGGCAAGGGCCAGTTCCTCGGCTCCGACCCGACGTACACGCAGTACGACGAGGCGATCGTGAAGAACCTCGGCCTGGACTTCAAGGTCGTCTTCTCCGGTGGCGAGACCGCGACCGTGGAGGCGTTCAAGAAGGCGCAGGAGAACGAGGAATGGCTGATCGGCTACTTCTGGGAGCCGCAGTACGTCCACGCCGAGGTGCCCTTGGAGCGCGTGGCGCTTCCTCCCTACACGGAGGGCTGCGACGCCAACAAGGCGGATGTCGCGTGTGACTACGCGGAGACCGAGCTGAAGAAGGTCGCGTCCACGACGTTCATGGACTCGGGCTCCCCGGCCGCGTCGTTGGTCGAGAACTTCACCTGGACCAACGAGGACCAGAACCTGGTCGCGAAGTACATCACTGCCGACGGCATGTCGCCGGAGGACGCCGCGGCGAAGTGGATCGCGGACAACCAGGACAAGGTCGACGCCTGGCTGCAGTGATCAGGGCATTCTCACCTGACGACGAGGCCGTCTTCCGCAAGGGAGGCGGCCTCGCCGTCTGTGCGGGCTAGAGATCCTGAGGCAACGGGGGATACCCGGAGGCCCCCTGGAGCGGGCCCCGGAGCCAAGTCGCAGTGGTGGCGTCTTGACAGGTGTCTGAGCGGGAGAAACACTAGTGCAGTTCCTTATAGCGCACCCGCGTGCGTGATACGCAACAGTGAGCGGAGTTCACCCTCACGCCAACTCTCTCTTCGGAGGTTCCCCATGGCCGATGTCCCCCCCTCTGCCAAGGTCGTCGTCATCGGCGCAGGCATCGTCGGGAACAGCCTGGTCTGGCACCTGGCCAATCTCGGCTGGCGCGACATCGTCCAGATCGACAAGGGTCCGCTGCCGAACCCCGGAGGCTCCACCGGTCACGCCTCCAACTTCATCTTCACCGTGGACCACTCCCGGGAGATCACCGATCTGACGCTCGACTCGGTGCAGCAGTACCAGGAGATGGGTGTCTTCACCCAGTCCGGGGGCTTCGAGCTCGCCCGGACCCCGGAGCGGATGGAGGAGCTGCGGCGCCGGATGTCCAGCGCCAAGGCGTGGGGCATCGAGGCCGAGCTGGTGACGCCTGAGCAGGTGAAGGAGAAGGTGCCCTTCATCGACAGCGACCAGTTCATCGGTGCCTTCTGGACCCCCGGCGTCGGCGTCGTCGACTCTCTGCGGGCCGGCACGATCATGCGCGAGCGGGCCACCGAGCTGGGCGCCCTGACCGTCGTACCGAACGCCGAGGTGGTCGGCATCGACGTGGAGGAGGGCCGGGTCGCCCGGGTACGCACCGACAAGGGCGACGTCGAGACCGAGTACGTCCTCGTGGCCTGTGGCGTCTGGAGCCCGAAGATCGCCGCGATGGCTGGGGCGCACATCCCGCTCACCCCCGCCGTGCACCAGATGATCTCGGTCGGTCCCTGCCCGCAGCTCGCCGGGGGCGAAGGCGAGATGACCGGCGAGATCAACTTCCCCATCGTGCGGGACATGGACACCTTCTGCTACGAGCGCCAGCACGGTGCCGACATGGAGGTCGGCTCCTATGCGCACCGGGCGATCCTGCACGAGCCCGAGGCGATCCCCTCGATCGAGCAGTCGAAGCTCTCCCCGACGGAGATGCCCTTCACCGAGGACGACTTCGACCCCCAGTTGGAGCAGGCCTTCGAGCTGATGCCGGAGCTGCTCGGGGCCGAGGGCGCCGAGATCCGCTACGCCATCAATGGCCTGCTCTCGCTGACGCCGGACGGCTCGCCGATCCTGGGCGAGTCTCCGGAGGTGGCCGGCCTGTGGTCCGCCGCCGCGGTCTGGATCAAGGAGGGGCCCGGCGTCGGTCGCGCGGTCGCGGAGTGGATGACCCACGGCTACTCCGAGATCGATGTCTCGCACTCCGACATCGCGCGGTTCCACCCCCACCAGCGGACCCGTGCCCACGTGCGCGCGCGCACCTCCGAGGCGTTCATCAAGACCTACGGGATCATCCACCCCGGTGAGCAGTACGAGTCCGACCGCGGTCAGCGGCTCGCGCCCATGTACTCCTCCCAGGTGGAGCTGGGGGCGGTCTTCTTCGAAGCGGCGGGCTGGGAGCGGCCCTTCTGGTACGAGTCCAACGCCGGCCTGCTCGAGGAGTACGGCGACCGCGTGATGCCGCGAGAGCACGAGTGGGACTCGCGCTGGTGGTCGCCCATCATCAACGCCGAGCACCTGCGGATGCGCGAGGCCGCCGGCATCGTCGACCTCTCGGCGTTCGCGATCTTCGACGTGTCCGGCCCCGGCGCACTCGACACGGTGCAGCGGGCGTGCGTCGCGCAGTGCGACGTACCCATCGGCCGCGTCATCTACACCCCCGTGCTCGACGGCAAGGGTGGGTTCGTCTCCGACCTCACGGTGATGCGGCTCGGGCACGCCCAGTTCCGCGTCGTGACCGGTGGCGCGCACGGGATGGTCGACCGCAAGTGGTTCGCCGACCTGGCACACGAGAACGGCGCAGCGACGGTCACCGACCTGACCTCGGCGTACACCACCATCGGCATCTGGGGCCCCGAGGCCCGCAACATCCTGGCCACGCTGACCGCCGACGACGTCTCGCACGCCGCCTTCGGCTTCGGCACCTGCCGCGAGATCGAGCTGGGCTCGCTGAGCGTCCTGGCCTCTCGCATCTCCTACGTCGGCGAGCTGGGCTGGGAGCTCTACGTCCCGATCGAGCAGGGCGCGCGCTTGTGGTCGATGCTGCTCGAGGCAGGGCAGCCGCTTGGCGCGGTCCCCGTCGGTATCGGCGTCTACGGCACCACCGGCCGCATCGAGAAGGGCTACCGCGCGTTCGGTTTCGAGCTCGACGCCGAACGGTCCATCGTCGAGGCGGGGATGCAGCGGCCGAAGGTGAAGGTTGCCGACTTCCGTGGCAAGGAGGCCTACCTCAAGCAGCGCGAGGAGGAGCCGCAGACGGTGCTCTGCACGATGACCGTCGACGACCACACCTCGGCTTCTGGCACGAAGCGCTACATGCTCGGTGGTGAGCCGATCCTGACCCGGGACGGCGAGTCCCTCACCGACGGGCACGGCCATCACCCTTACGTGACCAGTGCGGGCTCGGCGCCGTCGCTGGGCAAGCACGTGCTGCTGGCCTACCTCCCTCCGGACCAGGCGGTGCTCGGCAACCAGCTCGCCGTGTCCTACATGGAGGAGCTCTACCCCGTCACCGTCGCCTCCGTCGACGCCACCTCGCTCTTCGACCCCACCAACGAGCGGATCCGCGCATGACCTCGGCGCCGGGTGGTCGCTGGTTCATCACGGTATGTCGACGTACCCCCGGTTCCCACGGTCTGCAGGCCGTGGGAACCGTCGGGAACCCGACATACCGTGATGAAACGACGGCGCGCGCGGGCGTCGGGAGAGCGAGTGGTTCTCGGTCGCGGGGGTCGGTATGACGAACGTCCTGGTGTGCCTCAAGCGGGTGCCGGACTCCTCCGGTGAGGTGCTGCTGACCCAGGATGCCCAAGCGGTCGACGGCCGGTACGTCGGCTTCACCGTCAGCAACCACGAGAACTGCGCCGTCGAGCTGGCGGTCCAGATCGCGGCGGCCACGGGCGGTGTCGCGAGCGTGGTCACCCTGGGGTCGGCCGAGGCTTCCGAACAGCTTCGCGCCGCGCTGTCGCTGGGCTGCACCGCCGCGACCCACATCGTGGCGGACTCCGCCACCTTCGGGCCTGCCGATGTCGCGCGGGAGCTCGCGGCCGTGGTCCGCGCCCACGAGGCCGAGGGCCGCAGCCACGACCTGGTCCTGCTCGGCAACGACGCGGCCGACTCCGGGGACTTCCAGGTCGGTGTCCGGCTGGCCTATGAGCTGGGGCGCCCGGTGGTCGCCGGGGTGAACATGGTGTCCGTCTCCGACGGCGTGGCCACGGCGGTCGGCGAGGGTCCGAGCGGCCAGGACACCTATGAGCTTCCCCTGCCTGCCATCGCCACCGTGCTCGAGGGTGGGGTGGAGCCGCGCTACCCGACGGTGTCGGGTCGGATGAAGGCCAAGAAGATCGCCGTCGAGGAGCGCGAGCCGACCGCCGCCCCGTCCGGGCCGAAGCGGGTCCGGCTGATCGTCCCGCCGGCCGCGCCGAGCAAGGTGCAGATCCTCGGCGAGGGCCCCGATGCTGCTCCGGCCGTGCGTCGACCTGTTGGCAAGCCTGGGGGTGACCCGATGATCCTGGTGCTGGTCGAGACCGACGCGGACGGTGCGTCGGAGGTCTCCCGGGAGACGCTCACGTTCGCGAGGTCGTTGTCGACCGCGGGAGGCGGCGTACCCATCGACGCGGTGGTGGTCGGGGAGGTGCCGGAGAGGGTCGCTGCTGATCTCGCGGCGTACGGCGTTCGCGAGGTGCATCACGCGACCGGGCCGGCGTACTCCACGTACGCCGCCGCCGCCTGGGCCGCGGCCCTGCAGGCGGCTCAGCGGGCGAAGGGCTCGGTCGTGGTCATGGCGGGTGGCACGAACCGGGGCTGCGAGGTGCTCGCGCACTTCGCGACCCGCACCGGTGTGGCGATGGCCGCGAACGTCGTCGGCTTCGAGGGCCTGGCGCCGTTCGTGGTGACCCGCCAGGTCGTGGGCGGTGCCGTGCTGGAGCAGATGCAGCTCGACGAGAGGCCGGCCGTGTTCACCGTTGCGGGCCACGCGGTCGAGCCCGAGCCTGCTGACGCGCCCGGCGGGGCCTCGTGGGTCGAGCTTGCTCCCGAGGTGTCCGAGGCCGACCTGGTGGCCCGCGTCGTCTCGACCGTGCCGAGGCCGGTCGGTGAGGGCGGCAACCTCAAGAGCGCTCGGATCGTCGTTGGTGCGGGCCGCGGGGCTGGTGGCCCCGACGGCTTCGGTGACGTGATCGAGCTCGCGGAGCTGCTCGGGGGCACCCTGGGTGTCTCACGCGTGGTCACCAGTCTGGGCTGGCGCCCCCATCACGAGCAGGTCGGCCAGACCGGCACCCGGATCTCACCGGAGATCTACATCCCGTGCGGGATCAGTGGCGCCATCCAGCACTGGGCGGGGTGTGCCAGCTCGAAGGTCATCCTCGCCATCAACACCGACGCGGAGGCGCCCATGGTGACCAAGGCGACCTACGCCGTGGTGGGCGACATGCATGAGGTGGTCCCCGCGATCAACGACGAGCTCAAGGCCTCTCACGCCTGAGCGGCCGGCTGTCGCGTCGCTGGTCCAGTGGGCCTATCTGGCCGAGGTCAGGCCAGCGGTGCCGTGGGTGGACCGCCGTCCGCGGGTGGGACGGGCAGGCCCGGCGTCGCGGCCTGTCCCTGGTCGGCTCGTGCGGCCTGCTGCCAGGCCAGCTGGCGGCGGTACTCCGCGTCCTGGGCGTCCAGTCGCTGGATCCGGTGGGTCAGCCACTCGATGAACGCGTGCACGGCGAAGGCCACGATCGCGTAGATGATCATGGCGAACAGCACCGACGTGTCGAAGACCGACGAGACCTCGTTGTTGGCGGCGCTGCCCAGGTCGATCGGAGGGAAGATCCCGCGGAACGGCTCCATCGCCCGACCCATCGAGCGGTAGACCCAGTCGACGAACGACGGGTTCGGGTTCGCGCCGAAGAGCAGCAGGATGAAGCCCAGGCCCAAGATGATCTCGGTGACCACGACGTAGGCGTAGACGAGGTAACCGAGCGCCCTGGCCCCCCACAGCAACGCGCGACGGGTCGGTTGCCTCGGCTCGTTGCCGAGGGGTCCGGGAGCGGGGCTGGCCATGGTGACTCCTTCTCGTGCGGGTGCGTCGCCGCGACCGTACCGTGATCCGCGACGTGTCCGACACGATCCTAGGGGCCCGGCCGGGGAGTGCGGTGGACCGGGCTCCGCTCGGCGAAGCGGCCCGGCGTCTGGCACTCCCGCCTACCCTGATGCCAGGGGGTACACGATGCGACAGTGGGGATGGCCGGGGGGATGGCCGGCGCCGGCGACGGCGCTGCTGCTGTGCTGCCTCGCGGCCTGCGCCGGCGGCAGCTCGGCGAGCCCGCCGACCGGCGACACGACGATCCCCCCGGTCGTGTCGGGTGGCCTGAGCCCCAGCGTGCCGACACCGGCCGCGGTGCCCACGGTCGGGCGCCCCGGCCCGTTGACCGACGCGCTGCTGCCACCCGACCTCCTCGTGACGAGCGAGAAGCCCTTCCCGGCCGGGACCGTACGCCGACTCTCGGCGATCTCGGGAGTGGCCGCCGTCGAGAAACTGTCCATCGCCCAGGTGGCGATCGAGAACCGGGTGATCACCGTGGCGGCGGTCGACCCGGCGTCGTACCGGCGCTACACCCCGGTCGCCAGCGCGCAGACCCGCGCCGTGTGGGGCCGAGTCGCCGACGGCGAGCTGGCGATCACCCCGTGGCTGGGCACCCGGCTCAAGGATGAGCACGGCGACCTGCGTCTGGGAAACGACGAGGCGGCGCCCGTCCTGCACATCGGTGCCCTCGCGGCGCAGATCCCCAGGATCGACGCGGTCGTCAACACCGGTTGGGGTGAGGAGCTGGGGATGCGGGACGGCAACGCACTGCTGGTCTCGACCGAGCGCCTGACGGCGCCGCAGGTGGTGCGACCGCGGATCGAGCGGGTCGTCGGTCCCACGGCGCCGGTGCAGATCCTTGGGCCCGACCTCGACATCACCGTCCAGCAGACGGCAGTCCTGAGCGGCGGCTCGGTCGCCGCGTCGGTGGGGACCTTCCGCTACGCGGTGCTCGGCGGCGGGCGAATCGCACCGGACCCCGCGTGGGTGAGCGCGAACATCCGCACCGAGCGGGTGCCGATCCTGGGCGCCGTCACCTGCCACCGGGTCGCCCTGCCGCAGCTGCGCGCGGCCCTGACCGAGGTGGTCCAGGCGGGGCTGACCTCGGCGATCCATCCCGACGAGTACGCCGGCTGCTACTACCCGCGCTACATCGCCGGCACCACGCAGCTCTCGCTGCACTCCTTCGGTATCGCGCTCGACCTCAACGTTCCGGGAAACCGCCGCGGCACCGTGGGCGAGATGAACCGGCAGGTCGTCACGATCTTCAAGAAGTGGGGCTTCGCGTGGGGCGGCGACTGGGCCTACACCGACCCGATGCACTTCGAGCTGAGCCGGCTGGTGGCGACGCCGTAGACCCCGTCGTTTGGCCCCCAACGACAACTTTCCGGGACCGAAACCCGCCGTTGGGGGCCAAACGACACCCTTTCCGGGACCGGGACCGGGTACGGCGGCCGCGGCCGGGCGGCAGGCCAGGTCTCAGGCAGGAAGCCGACGAGTGACCTAGGAAGCGGCGTCGGTGCCGGCGGGCGGCGCGACCCGTACGGCGTCACCGACGGCGATCTCGCCCGAGGTGAGCACCCGGCAGATCGAGCCGGCCCGACGGCGCAGTGCGACGGCCGCTCCGGGGCCGATCGTGTCGTCGAGGAGCCGGCAGGGGGCAGCGACCCGCACCACCTCGAGCTCGACGTCGCCGATCGTGATCCGGGTGCCCGGCGCGGTCGGGATCGCGCCCGAGCTGAGGGTGACATTGCGGCGGGTTCCCGACGGCTCGACCGACGACCCGAGGGCCGCGGCCGCTTCGGCCAGCTGGCTGGCCGACTGGATGCTCACGTGCCGATGGCGCGTCCCGTGGTAGCGATCGCCCACCAGCCCCGCGCCCGCCTCGGCCCGGACTCGGTCGACGGCCTTCACCGGGAGCCGGGAGCCGGGCGCGAGGTGGATCGCGACCACCGACGGCACCTCGTCCGACACAGCACACCCCCTCGGCTCGCGGTCATCCTGGCATGCCCTCGTCTAGGCTCCGGCTCATGCGAGCGGTTCAGGTGGTCACCCCGTCCGGGCCCGAGGGCGTGGAGGTGCGCGAGGTCGACGAGCCGACTCCGCAGCCCCACGAGGTGCTGATCCGGGTCCACAGCGTGGGGGTGTCGTTCCCCGACCTGCTGCTGAGCAAGGGCGAGTACCAGCTGCGTCCCGACCCACCGTTCACCCTGGGGGTGGACCTCGCGGGCGAGGTGGTGGTCGGCCCGCAGACCGGCGGCTCGTTCCCTGTCGGCCAGCGCGTGGCGGGGGTCGTCCCCTACGGCGGCGCCGGCGAGCTCGCCGTCGTCCCGGCGGCCTTCACCTTCGCGATCCCCGACAGCGTGTCGTACGACGAGGCTGCCGCGATCCCGCTGAACTACCTCACCGCCCAGTTCGCGCTGCACGAGCGTGGGCAGGTCAAGCCGGGCGAGACCGTGCTCGTGCACGGCGCCGCCGGTGGGGTGGGCAGCGCCACCCTCCAGGTCGCGAAGGGGTACGGCGCCACGACGATCGCGGTCGTCTCAACCCCGGAGAAGGGGCGGGTGGCGACCCAGGCGGGGGCCGACCACGTCGTCCTGCTCGACAGCTTCAAGGCGCAGGTGCAGGAGCTGACCGGAGGTCGGGGCGTGGACATCGTGGTCGATGTCGTCGGCGGCGACGTGTTCACGGACTCGCTGCGCAGCCTGGCGCCGCTGGGCCGGCTGCTCGTGGTCGGCTTCGCTGCCGGTCAGGGAATTCCCGAGGTCAAGGTCAACCGGTTGCTGCTCAACAACGTCGATGTCCGCGGTGTCGGGTGGGGTGGATACGCCATGGTGCGACCGACCTACATGCAGCAGCAGTGGCAGGCGCTGCTCCCGATGTTCGAGCGCGGGCTCATCCGGCCACCGATCGGGGCGACGTACGACTTCGAGGACTTCGGGCAAGCCCTCACCGACCTCGCGGAGCGGCGGGCGACCGGCAAGCTGGTCGTGCGGGTCCGGTCCTAGGGCCGCGACAAGACGGGCCGGAACGCCCCACTCGACCGGGTGGGGGAGGTTAGGGTCGTGCCGTGAGCATTCTGGATGACGCCCGCGCCGGCATGGACCCGGCGATTCGCGCGCAGGACGACCTTTTCGGCCACGTCAACGGCCGCTGGCTGGCCGAGGAGGAGATCCCGTCCGACCGGTCGAGCTGGGGACCTTTCGTGCAGCTCGCCGACACCGCGGAAGAGCAGGTACGGGCGATCATCGAGGACCTGACCGCGCGCGCCGAGGCGGGCGAGGAGGGGCTGGGCGACGAGGCCGCCAAGATCGGGGCGCTCTACGCATCGTTCATGGACGAGGCGAGCATCAATGCCCGAGGCCTCGAGCCGGTCCGGCCGATGCTCGCGGCGGTCGCCGGGCTGCGCGACGTGCGCGATCTGGCCGCCTTCCTCGGCGAGTTCGAGCGCAACGGCGGCGTCGGTCTCTTCGGCTCCTACGTCGACACCGACGCCCGCGACTCCGACCGCTACCTCGTGCACGTCTTCCAGGGCGGGCTCGGCCTGCCCGACGAGTCCTACTACCGCGACGAGAAGTTCGGCGAGGTCCGCGAGAAGTACGTCGCCTACCTCACCCACATGCTCGAGCTGGCGTCGTACCCGGACGCGGCGGGCGCCGCCGCACGGATCCTCGAGATCGACACCCGGCTGGCCGCCGGCCACTGGGAGCGCGCCGAGACCCGCGACGTCCAGAAGACCTACAACCTGCTCACCGGTGACCAGCTCACGCAGCTGGCTCCGAGCTTCGACTGGGACGCCTACGTCACCAACATCGGTGGCAACGCCCAGACCTTCGCCGAGGTCGTGGTGAAGCAGCCCTCGTTCGTCGAGCACCTCGACGGCGTGCTGACCGAGGTGGCCCTGGACGACTGGAAGGCGTGGGTCGTGTCGCGGGTGCTGCGCTCCATGGCGCCCTACCTGACCGACGACTTCGTCGAGAGCAACTTCGACTTCTACGGCCGCACCCTCAACGGCACCCCCGAGCTGCGGGCGCGCTGGAAGCGTGGCGTGGCGTTCGTGGAGGGGGCGATGGGGGAGGCCGTCGGCAAGGAGTACGTCGCACGCCACTTCCCGCCGACCTCGAAGGCGCTTATGGACGAGCTGGTCGGGAACCTGCTGCGTGCCTACCGACAGTCGATCACCGCGCTCGACTGGATGAGCGAGGAGACCAAGCAGCGCGCGTTCGAGAAGCTCGACACGTTCCGGCCGAAGATCGCCTACCCCGACGAGTTCCGTGACTACTCCGCGCTGCAGGTTCGGGCCGACGACCTCGTCGGCAACGTCGCGGCTGCCTCGCAGTTCGAGACCGCGCGTCAGCTAGCGAAGATCGGCTCGCCCGTGGACCGCGGCGAGTGGTTCATGCTCCCGCAGACCGTCAACGCCTACTACAACCCGGGCACCAACGAGATCTGCTTCCCCGCAGGCATCCTGCAGTCGCCCTTCTTCTCTCCGGACGCGGACGCTGCCGAGAACTACGGCGGCATCGGCGCCGTGATCGGCCACGAGGTCGGGCACGGCTTCGATGACCAGGGCGCCCAGTACGACGGCGCCGGCAACCTGAACGACTGGTGGACCCCGGCCGACAAGGCGGCGTTCGAGGTGAAGTCGAAGACGCTCGTGGAGCAGTACAACGCGTTCGAGCCGCGCAACCTCCCCGGCGAGCACGTCAACGGTGCGCTCACCGTCGGCGAGAACATCGGCGACCTCGGCGGACTCACGATCGGCCACACGGCGTACGTCATCGCCCGCGAGGGCGAGGTGACACCCGAGGAGAGCCGGCGTCTGTTCATGAACTGGAGCTACTGCTGGCGCACCAAGCGCCGCCCCGAGCAGGAGCGGCAGTACCTCACCATCGACCCGCACTCGCCGCCGGAGTTCCGGGCCAACATCGTGCGCAACCTCGACGAGTTCCACCAGGCGTTCCAGACCCAGCCCGGCGACGGCCTGTGGCTCGACCCCGAGGACCGGGTGCGGATCTGGTGATCGGTGCGGGCCGCGGCGTCCTGCCGCGGCCCGCACCGAGCCGTCCCATCCTGCTCACTGGAAGCGCTGCACGCTCAAGGTGTAGTCGTCGAGCCATCCGGAGAGGGTCGAAGCGGTTCCCTGGTCGGCCAGGTTCGCCTTGGCCCGGAAGGTGTGGACCCCGCGGCCGAGCCTGACGCAGAACTGCATGGAGTTGGAGTTCCAGCTCGGCGAGCCGGTGAACGCCAGCACGTCGCCCGCGGCGGTGTACGGGTTGATGGGTGTGCCGTCGGCGTGCATCTCCAGACCCAGCCAGTCGTTGGTGTCGCCGCCGGTGACCTGGGTCTCCGCCGAGAAGGTCACCAGGTAGGTGTCCCGGCCGCTGGCAGGGCCGCGAAGCCTGAGGACGGCGCCGGGGACGTTCTGGTCCTGCTGGTTCACCGCGGTCTCCCCGAAGGTGAACGGCGTGTTCACGATGGCGGTCTTCAACTGCTTGTGGGCGCCGCCGTTGCAGGAGTTGACCGTCACGGTCTTGGCGCTTCTCGCGGAGGTGTGGCCGGAGCCCTGCGGACCGCCGTCGGTGGCCAGCGCAGCGCCTCCGGCAGCGAGTGCCGCCGTGCTGACGGCGGCGGCGCCGAGCAGCGCGAACGTGCGGGTGCGTGTGGTGGTGTTCATCGGTTTCCCCTTGCGTGTAGTGGATCTGACACTGCTAGGAGGCGATGAGGCCCCGCCGAGAGATGGTCACTTCGGGTGGTATCTGGGCCGTGGAGACACCCTCGCCGGCTTGCCGTCGGCCGGATCCGGCGGGAACCTTCCTGCATGCCGCGGCCGCCTGAGCACACCCACCGTCAGGCCGGCTTCGCCGTTCGGCTCGACTGGGCACTGCCCGGTGCCCGGGCCGTCGCACTCGATGTGGAAGCGGCGGTGGTGGTCGACGTCTTGTCGTTCACGACGTCCGTGACGGTGGCTGTGGAACGCGGGATCCGGGTCCTGCCCTATCGGTGGAACGACGAGACCGCACCGGCGTATGCCGAGGCGCACGGCGCGGTCCTCGCCCTCGGGCGCCGCGCGGGGCCCGAGGGCGCTCCCAGCCTGTCGCCGCACAGCCTGCTGACCTGCGAGGGCGTCGAGGCGGTGCTGCTGCCCTCCCCCAATGGGTCGACGATCTGCCTCGAGCTCGCGGAGAGCGTCCCGGTGGTCGTGGCCGGATCCCTGCGCAACGCGACCGCGGTGGCGGCCCGGATCTCAGCGCAGATCGCTGAGGGCGGGAGCGTCGCGCTGGTCCCGGCCGGTGAGCGGTGGCCCGATGGCTCGTTGCGGCTCGCCGTGGAGGATCTGTGGGGTGCGGGGGCGGTGGTTGCCGGCTGCCTCGACCACGGCGTCGACGCGGGCCGGCTGAGCCCGGAAGCGGAGGCCGCCGCCGCGTCGTACCGTGCGGTCGCCGGGCGGCTGCCGCATCTGCTCTCGGCCTGCGCTTCCGGTCAGGAGCTCATCGCCGGCGGCTTCGGCCGCGACGTGGCGTTGGCAGCCGAGCTCGACATCTCGACCGTCGTACCCGCCCTCACCCGTCGCTACTTCACCGCCGACCCGCCGCTTGGTGACGCCTGATCTGCAGGTGGTGACCGACCCGACCGGTCCAGCGTCAGTCAGGTCGCAGACAGGAACGGCACCTCACAGTTTCCCGCATGACATCGACCTACGTCACCAACGCCCGGGGTGAACTCCACCTGCGGCCGGGCCTCACCCTCAACAAGGTTCCCGAGGTCCTCGCCACCTGTTCCTCGCCGTGATCGCGATGCAGTTCCGGATCACGGTGTCTCGGTCCGACATCCAGGAGCTGCACCAGCATCCCGAGTTCGAGGAGTATCTCGAGGCCTAGCGCTCCGCCGACCCGTCGCAGAACGGCGGAAGGCCGCCAGGTCGCCTCCAGGACCTGTGCACAACTCGTCAGTTCGCGACGGGTCGGCGGTCAGTTCGCGACGGGTCGGGCGCGCGGTAAAGCGACCACTGGTCGCTGGTGTCGCTGAACCCCGCCGCGCGGTAGACACCGATCGCCGGCCCCGACGCGTCGGCCACGATGACCAGGCGCTCGGCAGCCAACGTGTCGACGGCGTGCTGCCCCGCCAGCCGCAGCAGTCGCCCGGCGATGCCGCGCCGCCGGTGGTCCGGGTGCGTCACGACGTGCTGGTAGCGCACCGTCCCGCCGCTCACGGCGACGGCCCCGAGGCTGGCGATCGCCCGGTCGCCCTCGTACGCCGCGACCCAGACGCCTTGGGCCCCCGCCAACAGCGGCCGGATGCCGTCGAAGCGCCGGGTGACGAACTCACGATGGCTCTGCGTGTCGCCGAACGACTCGGCCTCCAGCTCGACCAGCGCCGACCAGGATCCGTCGTCGCGAGGGTCGACGAACCGGCACACCACCCCGCCGATCTCCGGCCCGGGGGCCGTCAGCCGACGCGCTGTCAGCACGGTGTCGTGCTCGACGTCGATCCCGAGGCCGGCCGCCTCCGAGGGGTCGACCTCGACCAGGTCGGCGTCGATCCCGAGCGCCAGGTGCCGGGCGCCCGGGTGCTCGCGGAGGAAGACCTCCGCCCACGCGGCCAGCGAGCCGGCCCGGGGGGCCTCGTCCAGGATCAGGCAGTTTCCCCAGTGGTAGCTGGGGTTGGCGGGCGTGCGCAGCACGAGATAGCCGTCCCGCTCCACCACCGAGCTGCCCTGCGCGACAAGCAACGCCAGGTCGGTCCGGTACCCGAGTGACCGGGGGCGTCCCGCGTCAGCCGAGAACGCCATGAATCGCGTCGACGACCCGGGGGTCGTCGGGCTCGATCTTGGTGCCGAAGCGAGCAACCGGTGATCCGTCCGCAGTCAGGAGGAACTTCTCGAAGTTCCAGGCGACGTCGCCGGTACGCCCCGACTGGTCGGGGGTCTCGACGAGGGCCGCGAAGACGGGGTGCCGCTGGTCGCCGTTCACATCGACCTTCTCCGACATCGGGAAGGTGACGCCGTAGGTGGTCGAGCAGAACTCCGCGATCTCCTCGGCGGTGCCCGGCTCCTGGCCGCCGAACTGGTTGCACGGAACTCCGAGGACGGTGAACCCACGGTCCGCGAATCGCTCATGCAGCTCTTCGAGGCCGGAGTACTGCGGGGTCGATCCACAGCGGCTGGCCACGTTGACCACGAGGGCCGCTCGGCCCCCGGTCAGGTCGCGCAGGGTCCCGGGCGTGCCGTCGAGGCGAGCGAGGGGGAGGTCGAGAAGGCTCATGGCGGGAGCCTACGAGGCGCCCGGGCCTCGTGATCAATTCCGTCACCGGGGGCGTCGAGCCCCAGTGCCCCCAGGGCCATCGAACGCAGGAGCCGGCGCATCTGGTCGTCCGCGAGGCGTCGGCTGTGGGGCGTGGAGTTGATCAGGCCGAAGGTCGCGTGTGCCATGGCCTGGCTCTGAGACACGGTCAGACCGGGGTGCACGAGGCAGAGCTGATGACCCCACAGGTCGACATAGGCAAGCTGGAGTCGACGCACCTGGCCACGGGCGGCCTCGGGAAGTGACTCCCAGTCCCGATCCTGCACAACGATCAGCGCGCGGTCACGCAGGGCGAAGTCGACATGCCACTCGACCAGCGAGGCGAGCGCAGCGCGAGCGTCGGAGGCCTCGCGCACGCGGGCCTGCCCGACCCGGAGCAGCTCCTCGCTGATGGAGATGAGCATCTCGGCGAGGATCGCCTCCTTGGCGGGGAAGTGCTTGTAGAGCGCCGGCCCGGAGATGCCGCAGGCCGCGCCGAGGTCCGCGACGGAGACGCCGTGGAAGCCGCGGGCAGCGAACAGCTCGGCGGCGGTGTCCAAGATCTCGTCGCGGCGCCCCACCGGGCCAGGTTATCGCTCGCTAACCAACCCGCGGGTCACCGGCCCGAGGCCGTGCCCGGGGGCGGGGTGCTCACGGGGACGCCGTACACATCGGGGTAGGCAGCGCCCAGCGGGACCACCTCGCGACCCAACGGAAGCAGCGCGAGCGGGATCATCTTCCAGCAGGCGATGCCGAACGGGATCCCGATGATCGTCACGCACAGGAGCAGGCCGGCGAGGAGGTGGGCGATCGCCAGCTCCCAGCCGAAGAAGATGACCCACACGATGTTGCCGATCACCGACCCGACTCCGGCGTCGCGGCGCCAGATCACCGTGCGGCCGAAGGGCCACACCACGAAGCCCGCGAGCCGGAAGGACGCGATGCCGAACGGGATCGTGATGATCAGCACGAAGGCCAGCAGGCCGGCCACGACGTACCCGATCGCCAGCCAGAGGCCGGCGAGGAGGAACCACAAGATGTTGCCGATGGTGCGCATGACCCCAGGCTACGGCGGGCCGGCCGGCCCGCCACCGCCGGTCCGAGCCTGGTGCAGCAGCCACTCCCGCAAGGACACCGGCGGCGCGGGCTCCGGCACCCTGGCTTCGACCCAGCCGTCGTCGGTGACCCGGGTCGGGTAGAGCGAGAGCACCTGGCCCGGCTCGTCGGTGCGATGGCCGTCGACCAGGTCGAAGCGCCAGAAGTGCCCCGGACAGGTGAGAAGACCGTCCCGGACCACCCCGCCGGAGACCTGGACGTCGCGGTGTGGACAGCGGTCGAGCATGGCCCTGATCCCGTCCGGCGCACGCACGAGGCAGACCCGCCCCGTCTCATCCCCCTCGCGCGTCTCGACCCCGAGCGGAGTGTCAGCGGGTACGTCGTCAGCCCGGCAGATCCGCACCCACGGCCCTGCGGTCGCCGGCGGGCTGCTCACGGCACCTCCCCGTGTCCGGGACGTCGCCACCCCAGGTTGTGACTGATGCGTCCGGCTGCCTCGATCAGCGGGCGGGTCAGCTTGCGAACAGCGTCGGGCTCACCGTTCTCGACCTTCCCGGCGACCGAGAGGGCCGCCACCACGCGGCCGGTGCGGCCGCGGATCGGGGCGGCGACCGACACCATGCCGAGCTCGGACTCGAACACGTTCTCGCTATAGCCTTGGCGGCGGATGCTGCCCAGCTCGGCGAGGAACGCCGTACGGCTGGTGATCGTGTGCGGAGTCTTGCGGGTCAGTCGCATCGAGCCGATCACCCGCGCCTGCTCCTCCGGATCGAGGAAGGCCAGGAGGAGCTTGCCGGTCGAGGTGACATGGGCGGCGTTGCGCCCGCCCACCCGGTGGAAGACCGCCAGTGCCCCGGGGCTCTCGCGTCGTTCGACGTAGAGCACGTCGGTGCCGTCGAGGATGGCCACGTGCAGGGTGTGGCCCG
This sequence comes from uncultured Actinomycetota bacterium, assembly GCA_963812265.1. Lineage (GTDB taxonomy): Bacteria > Actinomycetota > Actinomycetes > Propionibacteriales > Nocardioidaceae > Nocardioides. The sequence goes on along the minus strand of CAWEUL010000001.1, from coordinate 489,187 downwards.
TGATCGATCGAAGCTGGTCCAGCGGCCCGGTGGCGGCCTGGTGGAGGGAGAGTGCGGTCTCGGCGTTCACTCCGAGGTTGCGCATGGTCGAGGTCAGTCGGAAGAGCCCGGTGTCCTCGACCTTCTCGAGTAGCTCCTCCTGCACCAGTGTCCACACCACTCGGTGCGCCGTGCTCTTGCCCACACCGACGCGGCGCGCGAGCTCGCTGACGCCGAGCTGGGTGTCGCCCTTGCCGAACTCGCGCAGCATCTGCGCAGCGGTGGCCACGCTCTGGAGGGTCTGGGTGCTACCGGGGACTCGGGTCACGCGCCCGCACCGCGCCCGAGGCGCAGCAGCGCCTTCCGCACCGAGGCTACGTCGCCGCCGAGCTCGTCGTCGGTGAGACCAGGGCCTGCGATCTCCCTCGCCAGCAGCCGGGCCGCGTGGTCCAGGCCGAGCCGCTCGGCGACCACGAACTCATCGACGAGTGACTCCCGCCCCGGGAACGAGCGCCGGATCGAGTGTCCGTCGCGGATCGCGGCGGCATGCTGGTTGGCCAGCGCGACCCCCGAGTGCTGCGCGTGGTGCGCGGTCAGCCCGCCACCGACCGAGACCGACAGGTGGTAGACGATGTCGGCCACGCCGAGCACGCGGCGAACGACCGTGGGGTCGTCTCCGTCGGGCCCCCCGATCATCCCCAGCTCCGGGAGGATCGTGGCGTCGAAGAACCGCAGCGTCCAGGCGACCCCGTCGACCTCGTCGCTCACCTCGACCTCGGGGCCCCGCGGGTGGGGGAGCCGCTCGTGGGTGGCGACGAGATGCAGCTGTCGGGCCGCCACCACCGCCACCGTCAGTGGGTCGGCGCCGGCCAGGGGCATCGAGGCTCGCTCCGCCGGAGCGAGCTGCTCGACCTGGGTCAGGTAGGCCCGGTGCAGCGCGTAGACGTAGTCGCGCAGGCGCTGGCGCATCTCCTCTGGACGAGCGGGCGCCTCGGACGGGGTCATGTGACCGAGGTTACGCACTCACGTCCCGCATAGGGGTACGGACTTCCCCGCATGCGGAACGGCGCGCCTAGTTTCGGCTCATGACCACGCAGCGAGTTGCCGACGAGCGCGAGGTCGACTACGCCGAGGGGACCCCCGCCGGCACGACCAGGATCGACGTCCCCGGGCCGGCCTCGCGCTTCGGCCGCCCGCGCAGCCGTCACACTGTGCCCGGGAAGCCCGGCGGCATTCTTCGGCTGGCCCACGTGAACATCACCGTCACGGACCTCGACCTGGCCACGGCGTACTACACGCAGGTGATGGGGATGATCGTCACCGGCCGCGACGCCGACTCGGTCTACCTGCGCTGCTGGGACGAGGAGGACCACCACTCGCTCCGGCTGCGCTACGCGCCTCGGGTGGGCTTCGACCTGATGGCCTACAAGGTGCAGCACGAGGACGACCTGGACCAACTGGAGAACAAGATCGCCCGGTACGGCCTTCCGGTGCAGCGGATCGGTCGCGGTGAGGTGCTCGGCCAGGGGGAGTCGATCCGGTTCGGAACGCCCAGCGGCCACGTCATGGAGCTGGTCCACGACGTGGAGAAGGTAGGCAGCGGTCGCGGCCAGCTCAACCCCCGCCCGTTCGCTGCCGAGGGTGTCCCCGGGCCGCCGTCCGTGATCACCCCGCCCCGGATGGATCACCTGCTCGTCACGGCCGAGGAGGTGGGCGAGGCGACGCAGTTCTACACCGAGGTGCTGGGCTTCCGGATCACCGAACAGCTCCTCGACGGCAACGGCCACCAGCTCGGCACCTGGCTCGAACGCTCCCACTCGCCCCACGACCTGGCAGTCGTGCACGGTCCGAACGGGGGACTGCACCACTTCGCGTTCTGGCTCGACGACTGGGACGACGTGCGCGACGCGGCGGACGTGCTGGCCTACAACGGCATCCAGGTCGACGTCGGTCCGACCCGGCACGGCGTGACTCGCGGCTCGACCATCTACTTCTTCGACCCGCTCGGGACCCGCAACGAGGTCTTCACCGGGGGCTATCGACCCGACCCCGACTTCCCGACCATCACCTGGACCGAGGACAACATCGGCCGGGCGGTCTTCTACTACGAAGGCGAACTCAACGATCGCTTCATGAAGGTGCACACATGATCAGCCACGACACCACTCGTCACGCTCACGCATCCGCGGGGACCCTGGCATGAGCATCCTGCGTCTCTCCCACGTCGAGCTCCGGGTGCCGGACCTGGAACTGGCCACCGCCTACTACGTCGAGGTCGTCGGTCTGATCGAGACCCACCGGGAATCCGACCGGGTCTTCCTCAAGTGCTGGGACGAGCACCAGCAGCACTCGCTGATCCTGACTCTCGAGCCGACCCACGGGCTCAACCACTTCGGGTTCAAGGTCACCGACGCCGAGGACCTCGACCTGTACCAGGAGCGCCTAGAGGCGGCGGGTGTCGTCGTCAAGCGGTACGCCGCCGGCGAGTGGGCCCGCGGCCACGGCGAGTCGATCCGGTTCGCGCTGCCCAGTGGCCAGGAGATGGAGTTGGTCCATGCGATGCAGCAGGTGGGCAACCTGCTGCCGCTCACCAACCCACCGCCGCGACCGATGGGGATGGTCGGGATGGCGCCTCCGCGGCTCGACCACATCTTCCTCACCGCCGAGGAGGTCGACACCGTCACCAGCTTCTTGGTCGAGCACCTCGACTTCCGGCTCACCGAACAGATCGTCGGCGACGACGGCTTCCAGATCGCCACCTGGCTCGAGGTGTCCCACACCTCCCACGACATCGCGCTGATCACCGGCCCCAACCAGGGTCTGCACCACTTCGCCCACTGGGTTGACGGTTGGAACGATCTGCGTACCGCGGCCGACATCTGCGCTTACCACGGCGTCGACATCGAGATGAACCCCACGCGGCACGGCGCGACTCGCGGTCAGTGTCTCTACTTCTTCGACCCGGTCGGCAACCGCAACGAGATGTTCACCGGTGGCTACTGGGTCGACCCCGACGCCGAGCCGATCACCTGGACCGAGTCCGAGATGGGTCGAGCGATCTTCTACTACGACGGCGTCGTCAACCAGAAGTTCCTCACGGTGCACACATGACCGCGACGGACCATCAGCGCCCGAGCCTGCCGCGCACTGAGCGGCCGGACGCGCCGGCGTACCTGCAACGCCACCAGCAGCGGGAACGCGACCGCCGCTCGACGAGTCCCGAGGCCAAGGAACAGCCCGGCGACGACACTCCCCTCTACCTGCGCCGCTTCCGGGACCGCACCGTCGACGCGGAGCCGAGCGGCAACGCGCTCGCGGACATCGTCGCTCCTGACGGGCAGAGCCCGGGCTCGAGCCGGGCCTGGGCCGAGGTGACCCGCACCAAGGAGATCGTCCCGGAGCGCCGCGACCAGCTGGCCACGGTCACCACCGACATCTACCTGGTCCGCCACGGCGAGACACAGGGGTACTCCTCCGAATCCGGGTTGACCCCCCTCGGTGCCTGGCAGGCACACCGCCGCGGCCAGGAGCTCGCACGCCGGGTCCACGACGGCCATCGCGTCGAGCTGGTCTGCGCTCCGACGAACCGTGCCCGCCAGACCGCGCAGCACCTTCGCCGGGGACTGCTCGACAACATCGACCTCTTCGACCGTCACCACACGGTCGTCTCCGACCTCCACGACGACCGCAACTTCCGCAACTTCGAGGTGGCCACCCCCGAGGGGCCGCGCGACGTCACCTCCGCGTTCCGCGTCTACCACCGCGAGATGGAGAAGTACGAGCGGATCGGGCTCGGCGAACGGCCGGGATGGCTGGTCGAGATGGATCGCTTCTGGGGCATCCAGCAGGGCGGCGGCGACCCGATCACCCACTGGCTGACGATGCCGATGCTCTACTTCGAGCCCCCCGTCTCCGCCGTACGCCGCTTCTGGCGAGGCATCCTCGAGCTCAAGCAGCACACCGACGCGCGGCAGATCGTCGTGGCGACGCACTCCGGTCCGATCCGGGCGTTCGCCACGGCGGTCATGGGCTACGACCCGGGTGAGCCCTTCAACACCGAGTTCGTGCGGATCCGTCTGATCGAGGGCGGTGTGACGGCCTTGGTCCTCTACCGCAACCGGGTCCAGGAGATCGCCGTCCCCGACCTCGACGCCCTGCCACCCAACAGCGACATGAGATTCGACCAGCCGGGAGGCTCCGATGACTGACGCGCCACACATCATCACCTTCGACAGCTTGACCGAGAAGTACCTGCCCATCGTCGGCGGCAAGTGCGCCTCGCTCGGCACGATGAGCCAGGCGGGGCTCCCGGTGCCTCCCGGGTTCGCGGTGACCACCGCCGTGTTCGCTGCCGCACGCGACCTCTCCGACACCCAGTCCGAGCTGAACCGGATGCTCGTCGACGTCGACGTCGACAACTCCGATCAGCTCTCCGAGGTCGCCGCGAAAGCGCGTGAGATCGTGAAGGCCTGGCCCATCCCGGCAGCGACCGAGGATGAGATCCGCCGGCAGTACGACGACCTCTCGGCGTACTGCGGTGTCGAGAACCTGCCCGTCGCCGTGCGGTCCTCCGCCACGGCCGAGGACTCACCTGACGCCTCGTTCGCCGGTGAGCATGACACCTATCTCTGGGTGCGGGGCGCCGAGAACGTGATCGACAAGATCCGGTCCTGCTGGGCCAGCATGTACACCGACCGGGCGATCGCCTATCGCGATGAGATGGGCTACGAGCACTACAACGTGGACATGAGCGTCGCCGTGCAGAAGATGGTGCGCCCCCGGGCGGCGGGAGTGGCCTTCACCCTCGACCCGACCAACGGCGACCGGTCCGGGGTGTGCATCGACTCCGCCTGGGGGTTCGGCGAGGGTGTGGTCTCGGGCGAGGTGACCCCGGACAACTTCCTGGTCGACAAGGTCATGTGGCAGATCAACCGGCGCACCATCTCCCCGAAGACGCACGCCTACCGGCTCGCTGACGACAAGGTCCAGATCGTCGAGCTCGCCGAGGACCTGGCGCACGCACCCTCGTTGACCGACGAGGAGATCGTGGCGATCGCTCAGCTGGCGCGCACCGCCGAGAAGCACTACGGATGTCCGCAGGACATCGAGTGGGCGGTCGATGACGACCTGCCGTCGGGTGAGGACATCGTTCTCCTCCAGGCGCGGCCGGAGACCGTCTGGAGCAAGAAGTCTCGCGAGGTCGGGGCAGAGAAGGACCTGATGTCCAGCATCGTCTCGACGCTGGTCAACCCGCTGTACTCACGATCAGGGGGCGCCCAGGCCCCCTGACCGGGCTGGACGAGGCACGTCAGCATCACCATCCGCACACCCACCCACCCGGCCCGGCCGGGTCGCTTCACCGGAGGATCAACTCACATGGCCGATCGCTTCCCGAGTCCGTTCGACATCGAATCGCCTGAGGGCGCCGAAGGATGGGAGCAGCTGTACACGTACTCGTCGCTCTTCGGTGAGGAGCGCCGCAAGTACGAGGACGGTGGCTTCTGGTTCCAGGACGGGGTGCACTGGCCCGAAGCCCTCAGCCCATGGGACGCCACCCTGTTCGAGATGGCCATCGCCTCGCTCGGCCAGTACAACACCCGCCACTACCTGGTGCCTCCGGCCTACGGCGTGGACTTCAGGATCCTCAACGGGTACGTCTACCTCTCGCCCGTACCGGCCCCTGAGGAGGACATCGAGTCTCGGGTGCCGCTGTTCATGGAGCGCGCCGGCTTCTACTTCGGCAACTGGGACCGGCTCTACGACGACTGGCTGGTCAAGGTCCGTGACCTGGTGCAGCGGATGACCGAGCTGGACGTCCAGCCGCTGCCCGAGATGGAGGACATGGAGGTCATCACCTCCGGTGCCGGCAAGGGTTCGGGCAACGACCTGATCGCGACCTACCACGAGCTGCTCAACCACGCACTCACGCTCTGGCAGTACCACTTCGAGTTCCTGAACCTCGGCTACGCGGCGTACCTCGACTTCTTCGGCTTCTGCAAGCAGGCCTGGCCGAGCATCCCCGACCTGGCGATCGCGAAGATGGTGGCCGGCGTCGACGTCGACCTGTTCCGACCCGACGACGAGCTGAAGAAGCTCGCTCGGCTGGCGGTCTCCTCGGGGATCGACGCAGCCTTCGCGTCCAAGGACCCCGCCGCGATCCGCGAGGCTCTGGCGGGCACCGAGACCGGGGACGCCTGGCTGGCGGCTTGGGACGAGTCGTGCGAGCCGTGGTTCAACTTCTCCACGGGCTCCGGCTTCTATCACTCGGACAAGATCTGGATCCAGAACGTCGAGGTGCCGTTCGGCTACATCGCGGACTACATCGAGAAGGTCAAGGACGGTGTCGACCTCGATCGTCCGGTCGAGGCCCTGCACATCGAGCGCGACCGCGTCGTGTCGGAGTACCGCGACCTGTTGGACTCCGACGAGGACCGGGCCACCTTCGATGCCAAGCTGGGGCTCTCCCGCACGGTGTTCCCCTACGTCGAGAACCACAACTTCTACGTCGAGCACTGGGCGCACTCGGTGATCTGGCGCAAGATGCGCGCTTTCGGCGAGGTGCTCCAGGGTGCCGGGTTCTTGGAGCAGGTCGATGACATCTTCCTGCTCAAGCGCTACGAGGTCGCGGAGGCCCTGTTCGACCTGTACGCCGGCTGGGCCGTCGGGGCCCCCTCCCGCGGCCCCGGCTACTGGCCGCGCGAGCTTGACCGGCGCAAGAGCATCCTCACCGCGCTGCGCGGCTGGAGCGCCCCGCCGGCGCTCGGCATCCCGCCGGAGGTCGTGACCGAACCCTTCACCGTCATGTTGTGGGGCATCACCTCGGACTCGGTGTCGGCCTGGCTGCAGTCCGGGGACGGCGGGAGCGCGGACGGGTCGCTGTCCGGCTTCGCGGCTTCACCAGGTCTGGTCGAGGGTCCGGCCCGGGTGATCTTCGGCGCCGACGAGATCGGTTCGATCCAGGACGGCGAGATCCTCGTGGCCCCGCTGACCGCGCCCTCGTGGGCTCCGGTGTTCGGCAAGATCAAGGCGACCGTGACCGACGTCGGCGGGATGATGAGCCACGCGGCCATCGTGTGCCGCGAGTACGGCCTCCCCGCCGTCACCGGCACCGCCTTCGGCACCAAGCAGATCAAGAACGGCCAGATGATCCGGGTGGACGGGAACACCGGCAAGGTGACCGTCCTGGACGAGGAGGCGTGACTCACAGATGTTGACCGTTGAGCAGAACGAAGAGCTGACCCGGGTCGGACCCGGGACGCGCATGGGCGAGCTGCTGCGCCGCTACTGGTACCCCATCGCCTTCGAGCAGGACTTCGACGAGCGGCCCAGCAAGTCGGTGCGCCTGCTCGGCGAGGACTGGACGCTCTACAAGACGCCCTCGGGGAAGTACGGCATCATCGGCCGCTACTGCCCCCACCGTCGGGCGTCGCTGACCTATGGCGTCGTGCACGAGGACGGCATCCGCTGCGGCTACCACGGCTGGAAGTTCGACTTCGACGGCCAGTGTGTGGAGCAGCCGGCCGAGACCGACAACACCACCTTCCGCGACAAGATCAAGGCGCACGCCGGGCTCGCGCAGACGATGGGCGGCATGGTCTGGGTCTACGTCGGCCCGGGCCCGGCGCCGGAGCTGCCGCGGTTCGACGTCTACGTGCTCGACGGCATCCGGGACGTCGGCGTGGCGACGCTGCCGTGCAACTGGTTCCAGATCATGGAGAACTCGGTCGACCCCCACCACGTCGAGTGGTTGCACGGCTTCTACTTCGACTTCGTCGGGAAGACCCAGGGCTTCGAGGCGCCGAAGTCGTTCCAGAAGAAGCACATGAAGGTGGCCTTCGACGAGTTCGAGTGGGGCATCATCAAGCGCCGGGTCCTGGAGGGTCACTCCGAGGCCGACGACGACTGGGCCGTGGGCCACCCGCTGATGTTCCCCTACGGGATGCGGGTCGGTGGCCAGTGGATCGACCAGATGCAGATCCGCGTGCCGATCGACGACACCACGACCTGGAAGCTCTTCTACTCCTTGCACCACCCGGAGGGCGGCACCTGGGAGAAGCAGGAGCGTCCGGTCGTCTACAACTACGAGTGGTTGGACGAGGACGGCGACTTCATCACCAACTACGTCGAGGGGCAGGACGTGATGGCCTGGGTCTCCCAGGGCGCGATCACCGACCGCACCCAGGAGCACCTCGGCCGTTCCGACCAGGGTGTTGCGATGCTGCGCAAGATGTTCAAGGAGGCCATGCAGGCCGTCGAGGACGGCGAGGACCCGCCCGGTGTCATCCGCGAGAAGCACGACGTGATCCACCTGCCGTGCGAGAAGGACAAGTTCGGTGCGGGCACCGCCTTCACCGACCAGTGGATCACCGGTGGCTCGATGCTCTACTCGCCGATCAAGGAGGACCTGCTCACGCTCCACCGGGACGCGGCGGAAGCCCGGGAGAAGGCCGGCTCGGGTGGCTGAGTCCCGCCCCACCTCGGAGACCACGCCGGCAGCTGCGGCGGAGCGGGACCTGCCTCCCGATCCGCACCGGCTGCCGCCAGCCACGGAGTGGTTCGCGCCGGACGCCGCCCGCCACCTGATCGACCGTCCGAAGTTCTGCCCGATGTGCGGCGGTTCGTTGGACCACGGGCTGACCTCGGAGTGGTGGGTGGCCCAGGAGCGAGTCTTCCTCACGTGGTGTCCGTCGTGCCGCTGGACGGGCAACGTCGTGCTGTTCGAGAGGGCGATCATCGAGGAGCCGGAGCACTGACCGGGACGCGTGCGGACGGCACGCCGTGCGAGTCGGTGCTGCCTGCCTTGGTCTTCGACTTCGGCGGGCCGGTGCTCGTCACGCCGTTCGAGCTGGTGGAGCAGCTCGGGCCCGACGCTGCGGCGTACCGGTTGTTGTTCGAACGGGGCCCAATGGCTCCGCAGGACCGGCCCGACGACGACTGGGCCCAGCTGATGGCGGGCCGGATCCGCGAGCGCGACTACTGGGACCATCGCGCCGCGGATTGGGCGGCGCTCGGCGGGGAAGGTGAGTCGATCCGCGAGATGATTGCGCATCTCTACGACCCACCGCGCCCCGAACTGGTGCGGCCCGGCGCGCTCGACCTGATCCACGGGGCCAAGCTCGCCGGGCACCGGATCGGCGTGCTCACCAACGACCTGCGGGCCTTCCACTCCGAGGAGTGGATCGAACAGATGCACGTCCTCGATGATGTGGACGTCATGGTGGACGGTTCGGTGGAGGGCTACCTCAAGCCCGACCCACGACTCTACGAGCTGATGGCCGAGCGTCTCGGCGTGGGTTTCGGCGACATGGTGTTCGTCGACGACCAGCCCACCAACGTGCGCGGAGCGGAGGCGCTTGGCATTCCGACGGTGCCCTTCGACCCACGTGGCCCGGCGGAAGCCTACGAGCGCATCCGGGTGATGCTGGGGCTCTCGGTGGAGGCGGCGCATCGCAGCTGAGCCTCGCTAGCGTCGCCGGAACGTGACCACGGACCGGCCGCGATGACCCGTGGACTCCCGATGCTCGTAGTCGGGGTCATGGATGCGGCGATGATGGAAGCCGCACAGCGGGACGGCATCGGCCAGGTTGGTCGTGCCCCCGGCTGACCAGGGTTGTCGATGGTGGAGATGACACCAGGCCAGTGGTCGGTCGCAACCGTCGGCGGCGCAGCTCGCGTACCTGGCAGCGAGGGCGGTCCGCTGGGCCTCGGAGAAGAATCGCTTGCTGCGACCCAGGTCGAGCGCTTGGGACTGACCGCCGAGGACGGCCGGCACGATCCCCGCCTCGCACGCCAGGCGTCGCGCGGTCGCGCCGCTGATGGCCTCGCCCGTGTCGATTGCGGCGGCAGCCAGTGCGCCGATCAGCGTCTGGTGGTCGAGGGTGACCACCACCGTCGCCGCGGTCTTGCCGGCGAGCCGGTCGGTCGGCAACTGCTCGAGGATCTCCGCGAAGGCCTGCCCGAGCCGGCGGTCCCAAGCCGGTCCCGCAGGCTCGGGGCAGGCCTCTCCCGCCTGCGCCGGAGCGGCACCGGGGCGCGCGCGGCGCGGCGAAGCGAGGGCGTGCAGAACCTTGTGGAGGATCGCCCCGGCCAATGTCGGCACGGTGAAGTGCCCGCTGGTCGTGCCATCGCCGTTGTCGTGCAGGGTCAGCCGCGTGCGTTCCCACGCCTGACTTTCCTCCGAACCGAGCACGCGGTCCTCGTGGGCGTCGACCACGGCTGGGTCGCTCGCCACGATCTCGAGTGCTCGCCGGCCCCGACGGCGCAGGGCGGCCGGGTCGAGGTGCGCAGACTGTGCGACGAGCTCGGTCTCGATGGCCGAGCGTTGGTCGGCGCCGAGACCCGTGGGCAGCTCACGGTCGATCTGGTCGATCACGTGGGCGTGGTCGGCCGAGAGGGCACCCTCGGCCAGGGCGCGCTGGGTGACCGGCAACCGGGTGGTCAGGGCCTCCGCGAGCTTGACGGAGCGCGCCGCGTCTCGGCCGGTGGTGTGGGTCGCCTGGGCCAGCCACGCATCCGTGCCCGCATGCCCGGCTCGCTCCGCTACCCGGTCCCGGGCTGCGGCGGAGATCATCGCCAGCTCAGCGGCCCGGAGCCGCGTCGTGGCTCGGTGGCAGAGCGGGATCTGGTCGGCGAGGTGGGACTTCGAGGCCCGGGCCATGGAAGCGGTGAGCTCGTCGACCAGCCGGTGCAGGTCACCCAGAACATCGGCCACCGGCCGGGTCGGAGCGAGCTGGGCGATTGACATGGTTCCATGATATACGAACAGTTGTTCGATTGTCAACTCATCGGAGGTTCCATCCCAGCGATCGACAACGGGCGGAGCCCGTTCTCTGAGTCCGCGATGGTCGGGACGTGTGTGGGCTGATGTCGCGAGGTAGCTGTCGCGACGCAGACGGCCTGGTCTCGCAGAGGTCGAAGGTCCGTGCGCGTCAACCACGTGGCTTCGCCACCATCACTGAGGATCGGCTCCGCTCACCGGTTCCGCCGGCTCTTGCGAATGGCGCGGCACCCTCCTCGCCGATGCCGATGCCGATGCCGATGCCGACGCCGTCGTCGTGGCCGCCACGGGGTCAGATCCACCCGACAGCCGCCCCACCGAAGCCCGTTCCGCATGAAGGAACGTCGGTACGCTGTGCGGGACCACGCGGGATCCTGGACCCGAGAGGAGCAGCCAACGTGGTGGAGCAGCGCGAGCTCCGGGTCCAGCAGATGACCTGGGAGGCCGAGGGAGTCATCTCGATCCGGCTCGCCCGGATCGAGTCCGACAAGCCGCTGCCCCCGTGGTCGCCCGGGGCGCACATCGACGTCTACGTGCCGGACGGCACGACCCGGCAGTACTCCCTGTGCGGCGACCCGCGCGACCTGTCGGCCTACCAGATCGCGGTGCTGCGGGAGCCCGAGTCGCGTGGCGGCTCGACGTTCCTCCACGAGGCCCTCCGGGTCGGCGGCCGACTTCTCGTGACGAGGCCCAAGCACCACTTCAACCTCGAGGACGCGTCGTTCCACGCTCTGGTGGCCGGTGGCATCGGCATCACACCGATCATGACGTTCGCCGAGGAGCTCGAACGCTCCGGCCGACCGTTCTCGCTGACCTACGGTGGCCGCACCGCGGACTCCATGGCCTTCCGGGAGCGCCTTGCGGTGCTCGGCGACAAGGTGTCCTACCTCGCGGAGGACACCGACGGCCGTCCCGATCTCGACGGCATCGTGCGCTCGGTTCCCGAGGGCGGGCTGGTCTACGTCTGCGGGCCGTTGCCCTTGCTGCGTGCGGTGGAGGCGGCGGCCGAGGAGGTGCACGGACCTGAGCAGGACCTGGTGCGCTTCGAGCTGTTCTCCCGAGCCGGTGTCGAGATCGACACGGCTCCGCCGGCGCTCGGCGGCGACACCTATGAGTTGGTCCTCACGGAGTCGGGGCACACCCTGCGGCTCAAGCCCGACGCGAACATCCTCGATGTCGTGCTCGCGCTCGGCATCGAGGTCGAGAACGACTGTCGCGACGGGATCTGCGGCTCGTGCATCACGCCGGTGCTGGAGGGCTCGGTGGAACACCGGGACCTGGTCCTCACCAAGAAGGAGCAGGCCGCGATGGACCAGATGCTCATCTGCTGCTCCAAGCCCACCAGCGAGCGCCTGGAGCTCAAGCTGTAGTCAGGGCTCGCGCAAGCCGGCTTTCGCTGCGACCCCCAGCAGGGCTCTAGGAGGGCGGAGGCAGCTCGCGCACCCAGGTGAACACGTCGGCCAGGTTGTTCGTGTCGTTCGGGACGAGGTTGCCCGCCTCGGAGGTGAAGGCGATCACGCCGCCGTCGCCCGACATCATCGCTCCGTACGACGGCCCGGCGCCCTTGCTGAGGCGAGTGGTGGCCCCGCTCTCCCAGTCGTAGACGAAGACGTCGACCAGGTCGTTGTGGTCGCCGGGGGCCAGGTCGGATGAGTAGGACTCGAAGGCGAGGTGCTGGCCGTCGGCGGAGAACGTCGGTACCTGCGAGTGGTTGTTGCCCTGGGTGAGCAACGTCGTGGTGTCGTCGACCCGGTCATAGACGAAGACGTCGTCGCGCTGGTTGGTATCACCCGCGACCAGGTCCGTGGCGCTGGAGTAGTAGGTGACGTAGCGACCGTCCGCGGTCAACGCCGAGCTGGATGAGTAGGACCCGGCGTTCCCGTTGGTGATCCGGCTGAGGGTGTCACCCTCACGGTCGAAGAGGAACACGTCACGCGCGCGGTTCCGGTCCAGGGGCACCAGGTTCGAGGCGCTGGAGCTGAACGAGATCCATCGGCCGTCGGCCGAGATGGCCGGGACCTGGGCGCCGGCGGTGCCACCCGTGACCGCGGTCGTGGTCTCGGTGTCGCGGTCGTAGAGGAAGACGTCGCTGTAGCCGTTCGTGTCGTCCGGGACCAGGTCGGAAGCGCTGGACACGAAGACCACGAACCTGCCGTCCGCTGAGATCCCGGAACCGCAGGATCGGCTGGCGTTCGTCGAGGCGCACGAGTTGTCGTTGCCGTCGGTGATCCGCTTCGCGGTATCTGTCAGCTGGTCGTAGATGTAGACGTCTCTCGCCCGATTGGTGTCGTTGGGGTCCAGCGAGGACGCGTAGGAGTCGAAGACGATGTAGCGGCCGTCGGCCGAGATGGCTCCGGCGTACGACGAGCCGTGGCCATTGGTGACGGCCGTGGTGACGCCCGTCTGGCGGTCGTGGACGAAGACGTCGCGGTACTCGTTGGTGTCGCCTGGAACGAGGTTGGGGGCCTTGGAGTCGAAGACGACGTAGCGGCCGTCCGCCGACACCGCCGGGCGCTCGGAGACGTCGCTGCCGTCCGTGATGCGGGTCAGGTCACCCTGGGCCGCCTGGGGCCCGGGCTCGATCATCAGCACCCGGCGCGGCGTCCGGACCCGGGTGTAGGTCCTGCCGTTGATCCGTCGACGGGGCGCGACGACGCGCAGCACCACCTTGCCGGGCGTGCCGGGGGCCGTGTAGGTGAACGAGAAGCGGCCTCGGCGGTTGGTGACGCTCTTCCCGACGGCCGACCACCCCCAGCTCACCCGGCTCTTGAGGAACACGGTGCGGCGGGCCCTGGGCGGCAGGAAACCACGGAAGGTGACCTGGCCGTGGCGCTCCACCGAGGTGGTGGACGGCTTGAGCCACCCGGCGAGCTTGACCTTGGCGTGGGTCGGCGCGGGGGCCGCGACGAGGAGGCCGACGGCAAGCAGCGCGCTGGTCACCAGCAGCATCGCTCGCTTCATGTCCCGGACCTCCAGAGGTGGCGAAATTCAACAACCATCGTGGCAGCGGTTCTCGAAGTCGGCAGGCGAATGGCAAAAACCATGACGGGTTCCGGCCGCGGGACCGGTCCCCCGCAGGACCTGGCATATTCGTGCCTGAGGACGGCGTTCGGCAAGGAGGCTCGCATGCCCGGCGGGGCCGCGGTGGAGCACCCTCGACAGGCGCGCGGCGTCCTGAGCGCCCTGGTGGGCACCTCGCTGCGTGGCCTGCGGGCGAGCCTGATCGACCTGCTCCCGATCGTGCTGGTGGTCGCGTTCTTCCAGGTCGTGGTGGTGCGCCAACCCCTGCCCGGGCTGGCCCAGATCATCGCCGGCGGGCTCGCCGTGCTGGTCGGGCTCACGCTCTTCGTGCGGGGTCTTGAGATCGGCCTGTTCCCGATCGGTGAGCTGATGGCTACCGGACTCGCGCGGCGCGGGAGCACGCTGTGGCTGGTCGTGTTCGCCTTCGCCCTCGGCTTCAGCACGACCGTCGCCGAGCCGGCCCTGATCGCCATCGCGGCGGAGGCGGCCGACGTCGCCGCCGTCGACGGCGCGATTGTCGACACGGCGTCGGCGCGCGATGCCTACGCTCTCGGGCTGCGTCTCACGGTCGCGTTTGCGGTGGGCCTGGCCATCGTCATCGGGTGCATCCGGATCATCCGTGGCTGGCCGATCCTGTGGCTGATCGCCGGCGGCTACCTCGGGGTGGTCGCCATGACCGCCGTGGCGCCGGAGCACATCATCGGGATCGCGTACGACGCCGGCGGTGTCACCACGTCGACCGTGACGGTGCCGCTCGTGACCGCACTCGGGGTGGGGCTCGCCTCGGCGGTGCGCGGCCGCAGCCCCCTCGTGGACGGGTTCGGGCTCATCGCGTTCGCGTCGCTGACGCCGATGGTGTTCGTGATGATCTATGGGGTCGTCACATGAGCAGCCTCGCCGAGCTGGGCTGGGGCGCGTTGCGGGAAACGATCCTGGCCGTGCTGCCGATCGCAGCGATCCTCATCTTCTTCCAGGTGGTGGTCATCCGGCGTCGGGTCGCCCATCTGGGAGGCGTGTTGCTCGGCTTCGGCATGGTGGTGCTCGGCATGGCGCTGTTCCTCACGGGCCTGGAGGAGTCCCTGTTCCCGTTGGGCAAGCTGATGGCGGGGCAGCTGACCGATCCCGAGGTCGTGGGGTCGACGCCGGGGCAGGCGCCCCAGTGGCAGGACTACGGCTGGGTCTACGCGTTCGGGGCCGCGATCGGTTTCGCGACCACGGTGGCCGAGCCGGCGCTGATCGCGGTGTCGCTCAAGGCGCAGGAGGTCTCTGCCGGCACCATCGGCTCCTGGGGCCTGCGGATGGCGGTGGCCGCGGGAGTCGCGGTGGGCATCGCGGTGGGCTGCTTCCGGATCGTCACGGGGACGCCGTTGCCCGCCTACATCATCGGCGGGTACATCCTGGTCTTGATCCAAGCCAGCCGCGCCCCCCGAGGGATCCTCGCCCTCGCCTTCGACACCGGGGGGGTGACCACGTCGACAGTGACCGTGCCGCTGGTCGCCGCGCTCGGTCTGGGCTTGGCGAGCACCATCCCGGGGCGCAGCGTCCTGATCGACGGCTTCGGCCTGATCGCCTCGGCCAGCCTCTTTCCTATGATGACGGTGATGGGCTACGCCCAGGTCGGGCAGTGGCGCGCCAGCCGTCGTACCAGCAACACACCGAGGGAGACCTAGCGTGCACTTCAAGCTCATCATCGTGATCGTCGAGGACGCCGACACCCTCGAGCTGCTCGAGACGGCCCGGCGTGAAGGGGCCACCGGTTCCACGGTCATCAGCCGTGCTCGGGGTGAGGGCCTGGAGCGGCCCAAGACCTTCTTCGGTCTCGACCTCGAGGCCCGCCGTGACGTGGTGCTCCTGCTGGTCGAGCAGCACCTCAGCAGGCGCATCCTGGACGCGCTCGCCGAGGCCGGGGAGTTCGACCGACGACCCGGTCGAGGAATTGCCTTCCAGGTAGATGTCGAGGACGCCGTCGGTGTCCTGATGCAGGTCAAACGGTTGGAGGACGTCGTGGAGGACGAGCTGTGAACGAGCAACGCCGGGTGACGCGGGTCCGCGACGTGATGAAGACCAACGTCGACATGGTCGACGGTCGGACCACGGTGGCCGACGCACTGCGACAGATGAAACACGTCGAGACGAAGTCGCTGATCGTCGACAAGCGGCATCCCGACGACGAGTACGGCATCGTCCTGATCTCCGACATCGCCCGCGAGGTGCTCGCCAAGGACCGGGCGCCCGAGCGGGTCAACGTCTACGAGATCATGTCCAAGCCGGTGGTCTGCGTGGACCCCGAGATGGACATCCGCTACTGCGCCCGGCTGTTCGAGAAGTTCGGGCTCTCGCGGGCGCCGGTCGTGGACGGTGGTTCGATCGTCGGCATCGTCAGCTACACCGACATGGTGCTGCGCGGTCTCTACGGCAGCATCTGAGGCGAGGGGCATGGCTCGACAGGGGCGGCATCCGTCGCTACCGTTGGTTAACGATCGTTAACCGAACCGGGAGGACCATGAGCGAGTTGACCGAGCTGGTCTCCCAGCTGCGGGAGCGGCTCGCCACGGTACGACGGGGCGGCTCGGAGTCGGCGCGCGCGAAGCACACCGGCCGCGGCAAGTTGCTCGTCCGCGAACGGGTCGACCGCCTGCTCGACCCAGGCAGTCCCTTCCTCGAGCTGGGTGCGATGGCGGCCTACGACATGTACGGCGGGGAGTACGCCGTGCCCTCGGCCGGGATCGTCACCGGCATCGGCCGGGTGAACAGCCGTGACTGTGTGGTCGTCGCCAACGACGCCACCGTCAAGGGAGGCACGTACTACCCGATCACCGTCAAGAAGCACCTGCGGGCCCAGCAGGTCGCTGCCGACAACGCCCTGCCGTGCGTCTACCTCGTCGACTCCGGGGGTGCCTTCCTGCCGATGCAGGACGAGGTCTTTCCCGACCGCGAGCACTTCGGGCGGATCTTCTTCAACCAGGCAAGCCTCTCGGCCCGGGGGATTCCGCAGATCGCCGCGGTGATGGGGTCCTGCACCGCGGGTGGCGCCTATGTGCCGGCCATGTCCGATGAGTCGGTGATCGTGAAGGACCAGGGCACGATCTTCCTGGGTGGGCCGCCGTTGGTGAAGGCGGCCACCGGCGAGGTCGTCAGCGCCGAGGAGCTCGGCGGCGGAGACGTGCATGCGCGCACCTCCGGCGTGGTCGACCATCTCGCTGACGACGATGCGCACGCGCTGGCGATCGTCCGCTCGATCGTCGACACGCTGCCGGTCGGAGGGTCTCGCTACGCGGGCTCCGATCTTCCCGCCTCCGGCTGGTCGGGCAGCGCGAACGTGGGCGACCGCGTGTCGAGTCCCGAGGAGCCGCACGAGGACCCTGCGAGCCTCGGCGACGTCGTGCCCTCGGACACGAGGACGCCCTATGACGTCCGCGAGGTGATCCGCCGGATCGTCGACGGCAGCCGCATGCACGAGTTCAAGAAGCTCTACGGCGACACCCTGGTGTGCGGCTTCGCCAAGATCTGGGGCTACGACGTCGGCATCGTGGCCAACAACGGCATCCTCTTCAGCGAGTCGTCGTTGAAGGGGGCGCACTTCATCGAGCTGTGCAACCAGCGGGGCATCCCGCTGGTGTTTCTGCAGAACATCACCGGCTTCATGGTCGGCCGCGAGTACGAGAACCGCGGCATCGCGCGCGACGGTGCCAAGCTCGTGACCGCGGTGGCCTGCAGCGTCGTCCCGAAGTTCACGGTGGTGATCGGCGGCTCGTTCGGTGCCGGGAACTACGGGATGTGCGGCCGGGCCTACGACCCGCGCTTCTTGTGGGTCTGGCCCAACGCTCGGATCTCGGTGATGGGGGGCGAGCAGGCGGCGTCGGTGCTGGCCACGATCAAGCGGGACGGGATCGAGGCCGCGGGCGAGGGCTGGTCCTCCGACGACGAGGAGGCTTTCAAGGAACCGATCCGCGAGCAGTACGAGCACCAGGGCTCGCCCTACTACTCCACCGCGCGGTTGTGGGACGACGGCATCATCGACCCGGCCGACACCCGTCGGGTCCTCGGCATGGGGCTGGCACTCGCGGCCCGCACCCCCACCCCGGCGCCGTCGTACGGCGTCTTCCGGATGTGATCTGGATGGTCCCGACACGTTCGACCGAGGCCCGGGTCCTGCTGGTGGCCAACCGGGGTGAGATCGCGCGCCGCGTGCTTCGGACGGCGCGAGCCGAAGGCTGGCGGACCGTGGCGATCCATTCCGACCTCGACCGAGAAGCCCTCCATGTGGCCGAGGCCGACGCGGCCGTGCGCGTTGCGTCCTACCTCGACATCGACGAGGTGGTGGCGGCCGCCACCACCTCGGGGGCGACCCATGTCCACCCGGGCTACGGCTTCCTCTCCGAGCGCGCTGCCTTCGCGCGGGCGGTCGAGGCGTCGGGCCTGACGCTGGTCGGTCCGAGCGCCTCGGTCATGGAGACGATGGGCCGCAAGGATGCCGCCCGGGAGGTCGCGACCGCGGCCGGAGTGCCGACGGTGCCGGCCTACGACCTCGACACCGACCCGGCGGAGCTGACCTACCCGGTGCTCGTGAAGGCGGCGGCCGGGGGTGGCGGCAAGGGGATGCGCATCGTCCGGGCCGGGAACGAGCTGAGTGACGCCAAGGCAGCGGCGGCGCGCGAGGCGGCCGCGGCGTTCGGCGACGACGCGCTGCTCGTCGAGACCTACGTCGAGCGTGGCCGCCACATCGAGGTGCAGATCCTGGCCGACACCCACGGCCGGGTCGTCCACCTCTTCGAGCGTGACTGCTCCACCCAGCGACGGCACCAGAAGGTGCTGGAGGAGGCGCCTGCTCCGACCCTCACCGCGGATCAGCGGCGGCGGGTCACCGAGGCCGCAGTCGCCCTGGCTCGCGAGGCGGGCTACGTCAACGCCGGCACGGTCGAGTTCCTGCTCGACGACGCCACCGGCGCCGCGTACTTCCTCGAGATGAACACCCGACTCCAGGTGGAGCACCCGGTGACCGAGATGGTCGTCCGCATCGGCGAGAGCTCCGACCCGCTCGACCTCGTCGCACTGCAGCTGCGGGTGGCTGAGGGGAAGCCGCTGGGCTTCGACCAGGCCGAGGTGCGGCTCGACGGGCACGCGATCGAGGCTCGGGTCTATGCCGAGGACTCCTTCGGTGGCTTCCTGCCCCAGGCCGGGACGGCGACCGTCGTCCGCTGGGGTGGGTTCGAGGCGCTTGCACCACCGGGGCTGGCCGATGCTCGGCTGCCGGGGGTCCGGGTAGACCACGCGCTCGTGCCGAACCAGGTCGTGAGCACGGCCTACGACCCGATGCTCGGCAAGGTCATCGCGCACGGGGCCGACCGCGAGGAGGCCCGCAGCCGCCTCATCGCGGCGCTCGACGAGACCGCGATCCTCGGGCTCACCACGAACACCGGCTTCGTCCGGGCGCTCGCCGCGACCGACGAGTTCCGCGACGCCATGATCGACACCGCCTGGCTGGACCGGCACGAGGTGCCGTCGCCGGACGCCGACGTACCGCGGGTCGTCGCCGCGTGGGCCGACGTCCTGGTGACACGGCGGGGAGCGCCTCCCGGCCCGTTCGCTCCCGACGGGTGGCGCTCCGGTGCCGACCCGGCGCCGGTGCGAGTGGATCTGGACCGCCCCGTGTGGGTGGACCCCCAGCGAGGCACGGTCGACGACGGCTCGCAGGTCCATCGCGCGGCCACCCTCGCCGCCGGGTCGGACCAGTTGCTGCTCGACCTCGACGACCGGCGGGTGCGTGCTGCGGTCAACGCCACGCGGACGTTCGTCGAGGTGGCCCACCACGGCCAGCGCTTCGTCTTCGAGCGCCCCGACGCGTTCGCCGACCACGCCGTCCGGGCCGGCGACGGGACGATCCTGGCCCCGATGCCGGGGACCGTCCTGGCCGTCGAGGTGGCCGAGGGCGACCGGGTGGCCGCCGACCAGGCGCTGGGGATGATGGAGGCGATGAAGATGGAGCTCACGCTGCGAGCGCCGCATGCCGGCACCGTCACCGAGGTCGAGGCCTCACCGGGCCGACGGGTGGACCTCGGCGAGCGCCTCTTCGTCGTCGTACCCGACGAGGACCCGGCATGAGCGGCCAGCCCTACGCCGTCCCGGGCCTGCCCCAGAGCGTCACGATCTACGAGGTCGGCCCGCGGGACGGCCTGCAGAACGAAGCGACCCCGGTGCCCACCGAGGTCAAGGCGGAGCTCATCGAGCGGCTGCTGGACGCCGGGCTGCCCGTCGTGGAAGCCACCTCGTTCGTGCACCCTCGCTGGGTCCCGCAGCTGGCCGACGCCGCCGAGCTGATGGTGCGGCTGGGGGACCGGGGTCGCGACCTGCCCGTCCTGGTGCCCAACGAACGGGGTCTCGACCGGGCGCTCGAGCTCGGCTGCCGCCACGTGGCGATCTTCGGGAGCGCCACGGAGACCTTCGCCCAGCGCAACCTCAACAGCAGCCTCGACGGACAGTTCGCGATGTTCGAGCCGGTGGTCCGCCGCGCCCGCGACGCCGGGCTCGACGTCCGCGCCTATGTCTCGATGTGCTTCGGCGATCCTTGGGAGGGTGACGTCCCGGTCGCGCAGGTCGTCAGCGTCGGGAGTCGGCTGCTCGATCTCGGGGCGTCGCAGCTGAGCATCGGCGACACCATCGGCGTGGCGAGCGCCGGCCACGTGCAAGCCCTGATCCGGGGCTTCGGCGAGGCGGGGATCGGCGTGGACCGGCTGGCGATGCACTTCCACGACACCTACGGACAGGCCCTGGCCAACTCCTTTGCCGCCCTACAGGAAGGCATCACGACCTTCGACGCGAGTGCGGGTGGTCTGGGTGGCTGCCCCTACGCTGCGAGTGCCACCGGCAACCTGGCCACCGAGGACCTGGTCTGGATGCTCACCGGCCTCGGGATCGAGCACGGTGTGGACCTCGCCTCGCTCGTGGCGACGAGTGTCTGGCTCGCCGGGCACCTGGGGCGCCCGAGCCCGTCGGCGGTCGTGCGTGCCCTGGCCGCGTCGGGCGAGGCCTGAGACAGACCGGTGCGGCACAATCGGCCCATGAGCCGCCTCGTCTACCTGCACGTCGGTGCACCCAAGACGGGCACGACCTATCTCCAGGATCGGCTCAAGCTCAACTCCGCCACGCTCGCCGACCACGGGGTGCACGTGCCGTCCGGGTCACGGTTCATCGATGCGGACCTCTTCCACTTCCGCGCCGCACTGGACCTGCTGGAGCAGGACTGGGGCGGTCCGCAGGGTCACGCCGCGGGCAGCTGGGACGCTCTCATGCGCAAGGTACGGCGCACCCAGGGCACGGTCGTGATCAGCCACGAGATCCTCGCCCCGGCGAAGCCGAGCAAGGTCGCCAAGGCGATGAACGACCTCCAGGGCAGCGAGGTGCACGTCGTGTACTCCGCTCGGGACCTGGGCCGGCAGCTCCCGGCGGCCTGGCAGGAGTCCATCAAGCAGGGCCGCAAGTGGTCGTTCAACCGGTTCCTCACCAAGGTCGAGTCCGGCAAACCGTGGTTCTCCCGAGCGCTCGACCTCCCCCGCGTCCTCAGCACCTGGGGCGCCCACCTGCCCCCCGAGCGGGTGCATGTCGTGACCGTGCCGCCCCCCGGGGTGGACGGCAAGCGGGGGGACCTGCTGTGGCTGCGGTTCTGCGAGGCGTTCGGCATCGACCCCGCCTGGGCCCCGCTCGACAGCGAGCGCGCCAACCGCTCCCTGGGCGTTGCCGAGACCGCGTTGATCCGCAGGCTCAACCGCCGGATGGATCGATCGGTACGCCGCGAGGCGACCTACGACAAGCTCGTGCGTGAGGTGCTGGCCCAGCAGGGCCTGGCCGACCGCGACACAGCGCCGGTGCGGCTCTCGCCCGAGCGCTACGACTGGGCCGAGGAGCAGGCCGAGCTGTGGGTCGACTGGCTCGAGGGCAGCGACGTCGACATCGTGGGCGACGTCGCTGACCTGCGACCGGTGCGCCCTGACCCCGGCACCCTCTGGCTCGATCCCGACAAGGTGCGGGCCAAACCGGTGCTGAAGGCGGCGATCGCGGGCCTCGAGGCGATGACCCGGGAGGCCGCCGGCCGCCCCGACCCGGACCGTCGGCTGGGCAGCCTGGTGCGCCACGGCGCCGATCGGCTCCGGCGACGGTGACCGGCTCATCCGGGACCGATCGCGGCGCCGGCGCCACCGAGGCTCAGCGTCGGGCCTGGGGCTGGGTGGCCCACCTCCGCGACGGGGGCACGACGCCCTGGTCGGGCTGGGCGACCCCCGCCGAACCGACCGACCGGGCGCTCCCCGGTGCGGCCCAGCTGGAGCTGCTCCGCCGGATGAACCTCACCGGGCCGACGGCCGAGACTCTGCAGAGGTCGGTGTTCGACGCCAGCGCTCCCGGCCGTGGGATCCCCGACCTGGAGCTGGTGGGCGCCGCCAGCGAGTCGCCGTTCGGACCGCGACCGGTCGACCCCGGCGACCTGCCCGACGCAGAGCTGCTCCGGGTCGCAGCCGGGCTTGTCGCCGAGCTGCTCGTCGCCACCGCGGCCCCTGCGGGCTCGGCTCCCGACGGCAGCTCCCGGCGGCCACGCTGGTGGCGGCGTCGCTACCGGCTGGTGGGCGACCCACGGCTGACCCATTCGTTGCGTGCGGTCTTGACCGCGGACGGCCGCCCACCTGGTGGGCGCGCTGCCACGGTCCTGGTGCTCGGCGACTCCCTGGACCGGATGCTGGCCGACGCGTGGGAGATGCAGTGCTTCGACGCGGGAGCGCTGCCCTGGGTGCGGTGGCTGCGCACGTGGGAGGTGCGGCGGTCCGGGCTGCCCCGCGCCGTGGACCTGCCGCGTCTCGCGCAAGGCTGGGCCGTGCGGGTCGGCCCCCAGCGGGTGCGTCACGTGCTCGACCTCGGTGCCGTCCCGAAGCTGGTCGGCACCTCCGTTGCGGGAGTGCCGCCGCCGCTGCCCGCCGACGCCGTCGAGCTGGCCCGCCGGGTAGCGGCCACGCTGGCGCCCATGGTCCCTGCGCCGGAGCGTCCGGGGCTGCTCGCGCACGGACTCCGACCCCGGCTGCGAGCCGAGCATGGTCTCCCGGTGAGCCCACCGCAGGAGCGGTGGGAGTGGGTCGAACGCCGGGCCCACGAGATGAGCCGGGCGATCGCCGCGGGTGACTACCCTGTCCACGGACGGCCCGATGCGGTGCTTCCTCGGACCCCGGGCGCCAGTCACCTACCTACCGACGCCGGGACCCTCGCGGTGGCAGTGCGGTTGCTGAAGCGGGAGGAGCCGGCGTGAGAAGCAAGCGGGTCCTGCTGCACGTCGGCACACCCAAGACGGGCACCTCCCACCTCCAGGACGTGCTCTTCCGCAACCAGAAGCTGCTCGCGAGCCACCACCTGCACTATCCGGCCGACCGTTTCGACGCACACTTCCTGGCCGCACTGGATCTGATGCGGATGCCGTGGGGCGGTCTCGAACGGGAGGCGATCGGAGCCTGGGACCGGCTGGCCGAACAGACCCGCTCGGTGTCCGGCACCGTCGTGATCAGCCACGAGATCCTGGCCACCGCGTCGCGGTCGCAGATCGCGCGGGCCCTGGATTCGCTGGGGGACGCGGAGATCCATGTGCTGCTCTCGGTGCGTGACCTGGCCCGGCAGATCCCTGCCGAGTGGCAGGAGAACGTCAAGCATCGCAGCGTGGTCTCCTATGCCCACTTCCTGGAGATGATCCGGGATCCCGGCCGCGAGGGCCGCATCGCCAGCTGGTTCTGGGGGGTGCAGGAGATCCCCGACATCGCCAACCGCTGGGGCCAGGACCTGCCCGCCGACCAGGTGCACCTGGTCACCGTCCCACCCCCGGGCTCAGCTCCCGACCTGCTCTGGGCCCGCTTCGCCCGCGCGTTCCAGCTCGACGGCCTCGACCTCGACCTGGAGCCGGAACGGGCCAACCCCTCTCTCGGCGCCGCGGAGACCGCGCTGATCCGCAGGATCAACCTCGAGGTGAACCAGGTCGTCCCCCCGACGGACTACCGGCCGCTGGTGCGTGAGCTGCTCGCCCACCAGACGCTCTCGCGTCGGACGTCGACGCCCCGGCTGTCGCTGCCCCCCGAGCTGCACGAGTGGGTCGAGGGCCTGTCGGACTCCTGGATCGAGGAGGTCAGCACTCGCGGGTACGACGTCGTGGGCGACCTGGAGGACCTGCGCATCGGGCCGCCCGCCGGCCGCTACGTCGATCCCGACCACCCGAGGGAGCGGCTGGTCGCGGGCGCCGCCGTCGACGCGATCAAGGCGCTCCTGCTGGAGAATGCCCGGCTACGACGCGAGGAGGAACGGCTCCGGGCCGAGGTCCACGAGGCCCGGTCGGCGCTGGATCGAGCCTACCTGCGGCCGTCGTACCGCTTCCGCGAGAAGGTCGTCCGCGCCCTGCGCCGCAACCCGCTGGGACGGGGTCTGCTGGGTGTCTACCGCCGCGCGCGCGGCAGGAGCTCGCGGTCGGCGTAGCGGCCGATCTTCCAGGTCGAGAACCCGTCGGCGCCCAGACCCACGAACCCCCCGACGAGGGGGATCCTGCGGGCGGCCGTCGAGGCCAGCCTCTTGCCGGCGACCTTGGCCACCAGATCCGAGGCCACCTCGGAGGAGAGGATCCGGTCGAGGTCGGGGTCGTACACCGGGGCGGTGGCCAGAGCCATGGGCGGTGCCGGCAGCTTCTTCTTCGCCACCAGCTCACCGACCTTCTCCTCGCCGAGCATGGCCGCCAGAACCGCGTTCTTCACGCGTGGCTCGGCGAGGTCGTAGCCACGCACGTGCGCGATGCCGGCGACCATCCGACACTGGATCAGTGCCAGGCCGCTGATGTTGGTCGGGATGGCGACCGCCATCGTCACCAGGCCGCCGAGGTTGGTGACGAAGCCCTGGGCGCCGGCGAGGCGCACGTTGTTCTCGATCACCTCGTGGATGGCTCGTTCGACGTCGCCGTCCTGCTCGCGCAGCTGTCGATCGGCCGCGACCGCTGCCGGTGGCAGTGGACCGACGCCGTCGATGGCCCGATGCAGGGCCTCGAGCACGAAGGTCGAGGTCACCGTGGGGGCGAGCTCCCAGGCCAGGGGCGCCAGCCGCTTGGTCACGGAGTCCCTGACGCTCATGGGGGGATCCTACGGGCGATACGGTGATCGACGTGCCCCTCGAGCCCTCACCCTCGCGGTGGGACTTCGGCGATCCGCAGGCGTGGCCCGAGCACGACCTCGTCGGCGTCGGCGCCGACCTCGAGCCCGGCACGCTGCTCGCTGCCTACCGCAGAGGACTGTTCCCGATGCCGTCGGGGGCGCCGGGGCAGGTGGCGTGGTTCAGCCCGGTGGCGCGCGGAGTGCTGCCGCTCGACGCGATGCGGGTCACCCGATCGCTGCTGCGCTCGGCTCGGGATGTCGAGGTGCGGGTGGACTCCGCCTACGACCAGGTGGTCGACGCCTGTGCTGACCCCCGCCGGCCGGGAGGCTGGATCGACGACGACATCCGAGCCGCGTACCTCCGGCTGCATGAGCTCGGCTGGGCGCACTCCGTCGAGGTCTGGGACGACGGCGAGCTGGCCGGCGGGCTGTACGGCGTGGCGATCGGGGGGCTGTTCGCGGGGGAGTCGATGTTCTTCCGGCGACGCGACGCGTCCAAGGTCGCGCTGCTGGGGTTGGTGTCGATGCTGCGCGAGGCCGGCGGCGTGCGGGTCCTCGATGTCCAGTGGCGGACGCCGCACCTGGCCTCGCTCGGCGTCGTGGAGCTGCCGCGGGCGGCGTACCTCGCGCAGCTGGGGGAGGTGCTGGCCACACCGCTTCCCCCGGCTTTCGAGGGGTGAGGACCAAGAGGCGTGCCTGGATCTCGCGCTACTTCAGCAGGCGGGACATCCGACGGTCGGCGAGGGGCTTGCCCCCGGTCTGGCACGTGGCGCAGTACTGCAGGCTGGAGTCGGCGAACGAGACCTCGCGCACGGTGTCGCCGCACACCGGACACGGCAGGCCGGCGCGGCCGTGGACGGCCAGGTGGGTCTTCTTCTCCCGTTTGAGCTCGGAGGCCGCATGGCCGCGGGAGCGCTCGACGGCATCGCCCAGCACGCTACGGATGGCGTCGTACAGGACAAGGAGGTCGTCCTCGCTCAGTGAGCTGGCGGGCTTGAACGGCGACATCTTGGCGGCGTGCAGGAGCTCGTCGGAGTAGGCATTGCCGATGCCTGCGATGGTGCCTTGGTGGCGCAGGACCCCCTTGATCTGGGCGCGCCCAGCCGTGGTGAGGATGTCGCGGAGCCGGTCGATCGTGAAGTCGTCGGCGAGGGGGTCCGGGCCGAGGCGGGCGATTCCCGGGACGTCCTGGGGGTCGCGGACGACATAGATCGCGAGGCTCTTCTTCGTCCCCGCCTCGGTGATGTCGAGGCCGGTGTCGTCGTCCAGGACGACCCGGGCGGCCAGGGGTGACTTCGAGCTGGGTCGGGGCGGCAGGGCCGGCACCTCGTCGCGCCAGCGGATCCAGCCGGCGCGAGCGAGGTGGAGCACGAGGTGCAGGCCGGAGGCGGCGATGTCGAGGAACTTGCCGTGCCGGGTGACGTCCTCGACCAGCGTCCCCTCCAGGGCCGAGAGCGGCGGGTCGAAGGTCTTCAGCGCGCTGAAGGCGGCCAGGTCCACCCGGACGATGGCACGCTCGGCGAGCCGGCCCCGCAGGTCCAGGGCCAGCGCCTCCACCTCGGGCAGCTCGGGCACCGGGCCAGTCTAGGGCGGCGGCTTCATCACGGTATGTCGATGAATCGTCGGTTCCCGTGTTCTGCACGCCCAGGGAACCGGAGGTTGATCGACATACCGTGATGAAACCCCACGGGCCGGACCCCGGCCGGAGGCGGCAGGTGGCGAGACGACCAGCGCGGGAGCATGATGGAAAGGTGCGACGGACCCGCCCGCTCCCTGAGACGGGGTCGATCATCCTCGACTCCCGGCGAGGTGGGCGTGCGTTGCGGGTCTCCTGGCACCCCGAGACCGACCAGGTGGTGCTGTCGCTGTGGCGCGAGAACGTCTGCGTCGGAAGCTTCCGGTTGGATGCCGACGAGGTCCCCGACCTGATCGAGTCGCTGCGCGCCGGCCTGACCGACACCACGCAACGGGCGTCCTCAGCCTGAGCCCGGCGTACGCCGCCCCGGCGATGCGTCAGTCGACCTGAACCTCGATCTCGTTGCTGAGCGTCCAGCCGTCGTTCATCGGGAGCTGGTCGCCACTCCAGAAGCGGCCGGGGTCGTACCAGTTCGCCGGTCGACTCGGCTCCAGCACACCCATCGCCTCGAAGCTGACCGCCGCCAGCTCCGCGCAGTAGGCCACCTCGGCCTTCTCCGCGCGGCTGCGGTCGCTGATCGACAGTTCGCTGAGGTCGAGCTTGGGCAGGTCGAGTCTGGACAGGTCCGGTGTCGGGAGGCCGCCGGTACGTCCGCTCACCCAGCGCCAGGCCAGCGTGGCCGTCGAGGGGAACGAGGCGCCGTTCCACCGGGCGATCGTGCGGAGGAGGGCGTTCTCGGCCTCGCGCCCGATCTCGGGGCTCAGCTGTCGCAGCCACACGCGTTGATGCTGGTCGCGGGCCCACCGCTCGACGGCCGCGCGAAGGTCGTGCAGCTGGGCGCCGCGGTGGCGGGTGCCGGTCCAGACGTCGACCAGGCGCCGGCCGAGCTCGGCGTGCCACATCAGCGGCGGAAGGTCGTCGAGCACCACCGCCATCGCCACGTGGTTGACCGGTGCGTTCGTCGCGAGCTGGATCGCGCGGTCGGCGCCGGTCCCGCCGCGGAAGAGCCAGACGTCTCCGGTGCGGGTGTGCTCGACGGCCTCGGCCAGCGTGATCGTGTGTGCGCCTGGGGTCATGGCGGAAGTCTGCCGGGTATCCGGGGCCGCGCGCGGAACCGTCCGGATAGTCTGGGCCGATGGGTGAGGGATCGGGCTGGTGGAAGGTGCTCGGCGTCGCCGGGTTCGTGGGCGTCGCGGCCACCGGAGCCGTGGTGGCCCGCCGCGAGCGAGAGCGTCGTCAGTACGCACCCGAGGACATTCGCGGTCGCCTCCAGCAGCGGTACGCCGTTCTCCAGGCCGAGGAGCGCGAGGCCGCCACCGAAGCCTGGCGGAACCGCCGCACCACCTGACCGCCCGCCGAGGCGTCACATCTGGGCGCCGAGGCGTCACATCTGGGGCCGCCACCCCGGGCAAATCTAGGGATGTCGCTAGATTGCCGGATAGCGTCCTGGACATGGATCCGATCCGCAACCCGTACGCCCCCGGCGCAGGTCAGCGACCGCCCGAGCTGGCGGGGCGGGATCGCGAGCTGGAGCAGTTCGAGGTCACGTTGGAGCGGGTCGCGGCCGGCCGCCCGGAGCGGAGCATGGTCCTCTCAGGCCTCCGCGGCGTCGGGAAGACCGTGCTGCTCAACGCGCTCCGGTCGGCCGCGGTCACCCGGGCCTGGGGAACCGGCAAGATCGAGGCGCGCCCCGACCAGAGCCTGCGCCTTCCGATCGCGCAGGCCGTGCACGCCGCCGTACGCGAGGTCGCTCATCGCCACCGGGACCCGGAACGGGTCGACACGGTCGCCGGAGTCCTCAAGTCGTTCGCGCTCCGCACCGGCCCGGCCGACCGCAAGGGCGCCCGCTGGACGCCGCCGATCGATGTCGTCGCGACCCGTGGTCGCGCTGACTCCGGCGACCTGGAGCTCGACCTGGTCGAGCTCTTCACCGACGTCGCCTCCCTCGGTGAGGATCTCGGGGTGGGCATCGCACTGTTCATCGACGAGATGCAGGACGTGGGGACCGCCGAGCTCGCGGCGCTGTGCGGCGCCCTGCACGAGATCACCCAACAACGCGCGCCGCTGCTGGTGGTCGGGGCTGGGCTGCCCCACCTCCCGGTGGCGCTGGCTGCGTCGAAGTCGTACGCCGAACGGCTGTTCCGCTACGTCGCCGTCGACCGGCTCCCGCGTGAGATGGCCGACCGCGCGTGGACCGTGCCCGCCGCGAGTGAGGGTGTCGACTTCGAGCCGGCCGCGCTCGACGAGCTGTATCGCGTCACCGACGGCTACCCGTACTTCGTCCAGGCCTTCGGCAAGGCCACGTGGGACGGCGCGGTCGGCTCCCCGATCCGCGTGGACGACGTACGTGAGGCGACGCCGGAGGCGGAGTCCGAGCTCGCGGTCGGCTTCTTCGGTTCCCGCTTCGACCGCGCGACGCCCGCTGAGCGCGACTACATGACGGCGATGGCGGATCTCGGTGGGGACCGCGGCGACCAGCCGGTGGCGACCTCCGACGTCGCCAGGCACCTGGCACGCAAGCCGCAGTCGCTGTCGCCCGCCCGTGACGGGCTCATCAAGAAGGGCCTGGTGTACGCCGGGGAGCGCGGCAGCGTCAGCTTCACCGTCCCGCACTTCGGGGTCTTCTTGCGCTCACGCTGACGTCGGGGGTGCGCGCCGGGGTCGCGCCAGCCCGCGGTCGACCCTGTCACCGCCGGCCGCCCCCGCGGCGAGCCGAAGGAGGAGCAGGGGAGAATCGACGGGTGGACGAACTCACCAGGCACCTCGGCATCTCCCCGCTCGGCGCCGTCAGCGTCGTGGTCTCCTCGACGGTCATGTACGCCGCCCTGTCCCTGGTCCTTCGGCTCTGGGGGAGACGGCTCAACGCCAGCGCGTCGGTGGCGACGCTCGTCCTGGTGACGCTGATCGGGAGCATCGCTGCCCGCGCGACCCTCGGGGACTCGCCGACGCTGATGGGCGGACTGGTGGCGATCGGCACCCTGCTGCTGCTCGAGCAGCTCTTCGGCCGTTGGGCCGTGGCGTTGCCCTGGCAGTCGCGGTGGGGCCGTTCCGCCGTCGTGCTGATGGTGGGAGACGAGCTGCGGATGCGTCCGCTGCGCCAGCACGGCATGAGCGAGCATCACCTCTGGTCCCAGCTGCGGCAGCACGGGGTGACCAGCCGTGCGGACATCGGACTGGTCATCCTCGAGCCGCGGGGGGCGATGACCGTCGTCCCGAACGGACGACCTCTCGACCGCTCCCTGTTCGAGGGCGTCGAGGGGCTGGAAGAGGTTCCCGACGAGTTCTTCGGCAGACCTTCGGCCGACTGAGGCGACGAGCGCCCGTGCGCGTCGGAGCTGCGTGACACACTGGGCCGGTGGCCATGCTCCCGCCCAGCCGCTACCTTCTGCGCGCCAAGGATCTTGCCGACGCGCGGTACTCCGAGGACCTGAGCGTGGCCGAGCTGGCTGCGGCCGCGCGGCTCTCGCCGGCGCACTTCAGCCGCGAGTTCCGTCGCGCGTTCGGGGAGTCGCCGCACCAGTACCTTCTGACCCGACGCCTCGAGCGCGCCGCGACCCTGCTCCGGACGACGGACTGGTCGGTGCTGCGGATCTGCACGTCGGTGGGGCTCAGCAGCCCGGGGTCGTTCACCAGCTCTTTCCGCCGGATGTACGGCGTGGCCCCGACGGCCTACCGGGCCTCGTACCCGCCCGCGGCCGTTCACGCGCGGGTGCCGGCCTGCATCGTGCAGGCGTATGCGCGCCCCCAACACCGCACGTTTCGAGAAGACGGGCAGCCTGCTGCGACGGCAGGCTGAGACCACTCGCTCAACCGCCGACACCAGGAGACCGACATGATCCGCATCGCCAACGCCCAAGTGTGGGTCCACGACCAGGACGAGGCCCTCGCCTTCTACACCGAGAAGCTCGGCATGGAGGTGCGTTCCGACGTCACGGTTCCCGAGATGGGCAACTTCCGCTGGCTCACCGTGGGCCCGCCGGCCCAGCCCGACTTCGCCGTCGTGCTGATGCCGGTGCCCGGGCCACCCATGGTGGACGAGGCCACGGGTGCCCAGGTCGCCGACCTGATGGGGAAGGGGTTGGCCGGCACGGTGTTCTTGGCGACCGATGACTGCCAGGCCTCCTATGAGGAGCTGAGCGGCCGTGGGGTCGAGTTCGGCGACAAGCCCGAGAGGCAGCCCTATGGCATCGACGCGTCTTTCCGTGACCCCTCAGGCAACCAGTTCCGGCTGACCCAGGTCTTCGAGGACTTCGACGGCTGAGCGACGCAGGCCGCCTCGCCGGTCCGCTTCCGTGCTGGTCGCGCTGACGCCCGGCGGGGTGACAGGCTGGGGGCCATGAGCGGCCGGGAGAACCTCACGCGGTTCGCGTGGCTCTCGATCGGCGCTGCCCTGGTGACGATCGCGCTGAAGGTCAGCGCCTACCTGCTCACCGGATCTGTCGGTCTGCTCTCGGACGCCGCGGAGTCGCTGGTCAATCTGGTTGCGGCGGCGGTGGCGCTGCTGGCGCTCTCTCTTGCCGCCCGGCCCGCCGACCAGAAGCATCACTTCGGCCACACCAAGGCGGAGTACTTCTCGGCGGTGCTCGAAGGCGTGATGATCTTCGTCGCGGCGGCCTACATCATCTGGACCGCCATCCTGCGCCTCATCTCCCCGGTCGAGCTCGAGAACATCGGCGTGGGGCTACTGATCTCCATGGTCGCTGCGGCGATCAACGGTGTGGTGGGCTGGCTGCTGCTGCGCACCGGGCGACGCCATCGCTCGGCCACGCTGAGGGCCGACGGCCACCATCTGCTGACTGACGTATGGACCTCGGTCGGGGTTGTCGTCGGTGTTCTGTTGGTGGCGCTGACAGGGTGGCTGAGGCTCGACCCGATCGTGGCGATCCTGGTGGGACTCAACATCATCTGGACCGGGTGGCGGCTCATCTGGGAGTCGCTCGACGCCCTGCTCGACCGCGCACTGGACGCCGACGCTCAGGCCGTGGTCGACGAGGTGCTGGCAGAGTACGCCGGCGACGAGGTCTCCTTCCACGAGGTGCGCTCGCGTCAGGCCGGCCGGCGAGGCTTCCTGAGCATGCACGTGCTGGTGCCGGGTGACTGGTCGATCCGGCAGGGCCATGACCTCGCCGAGCGGGTCGAGAGGAAGCTGTGCGAACGCCTCGAGGACCTCGAGGTCGTCACCCACCTCGAGCCGATCGAGGACGCTGGATCCTACGAGCCCGAGCCCGGTGTGCCTGCGCCCGATCTGGGTGCGGGGGTATCCACGGACCAGCCGCCCTCCTAGGCTGACGGCGTGACCGACCAACCCAGTGACGCGGAAAGGCACGCGACGCGTGCGGTCATGGCCTCGCCCCAGTTCGGCCTGGCGGTCGCTGACCTGGTCGAGAAGACCGGCCGGACGCGGACCGATCTCGTGGCCCACGCCGAGGGCTGCCTGGACGAGATGGCCGCCCAGGTGGGGCCGCAGGCGATGCGTGCCTGGGACCGGATGGGCCGCTGGCTGACCCGCTCCTACACGGTCGATGCCGACGAGTCGGCGCTGCCTCAGCTGCGCGAGCTGTCGCGGAGACACTCCTTGGTGTTCCTGCCCAACCACCGCTCCTACCTCGACCCGCTAGTGCTGCGCAGCGTGCTGGCCCGGCACGGGTTCCGGGGCAACTACACACTGGGCGGCATCAACCTGGCGATGTGGCCGCTCTCCGAGCTGGGCCGGCGCAGCGGCCTGATCTTCATCCGGCGCACGGCGAAGGACGATCCTGTCTACCCGGTGATGCTGCGGCTCTACCTCGGCTTCCTGCTGCGGCACCATGCCAACCTCGAGTGGTACTTCGAGGGGGGGCGCACCCGCACCGGCAAGCTGCGGCCGCCGAAGCTGGGCGTGCTGCGCTACCTCGTCGATGCGTTCGTCGCGAACGGCGACGACGGTGACGACGTCTACCTCGTGCCGGTCTCCATCGTCTACGACCAGCAGGCCGAGGTGGAGGCGCTCTCGCAGGAGGAGTCGGGCGGGTCGAAGACCCCCGAGAGCCTGGGCTGGGTGTTGCGGTTCGCCCGCGCCCAGTCGCGCGGTCGCGGTCGAGCTCACCTGCGCTTCGGTGAGCCGATGCCGTTGCGCGCGGCGATGGCTGAGGCCGGTGAGCGGGCGGGGTCGGACGAGCTCACCGCCGTGGTGCCGCGCGTCGCCTTCGAGGTCGCCCACCGGATCAATGCGGCGACGCCCATCACTCCGGCCGCGCTGGTGACCTTCGGGCTGCTCGACAACGACGGTCGCGCGATGACCCTCACCGAGACGCTGGAGGTGCTGGAGCCGCTGTTGGAGCACGTCCGCAAGCGCGGGCTGCCGATCACCTCCGACGTCGACTTGGGGCGCCCGGCCGGCCTGCGGCGAGCGCTGCGCACGCTGGTACGCGAAGGCGTGGTCGAGGAGTACGCCGGCGGGCTCGAGGCGGTCTACACGATTGCGCCGGACCGCCAGCACGAGGCGGGCTTCTACCGCAACACCGTGACCCACTACTTCATCACCCATGCGATCGTCGAGATCGCGGCGGTGCAGTCCCAGGACGTCACCGACGCCGACGTGACCCGGGTGCTGTGGGTCCGGGCGCTCGCGCTCCGCGACCTGCTCAAGTATGAGTTCTTCTTCGCGACCAAGCGCGAGTTCGACGCCGACGTCCGCGCCGAGGCAGCGGTCGCGAGGCCCGACTGGGCGGGAGACCAGCTCTCCGCCACCGAGCTGACCCAGGGCCTGGAGTCGAGCCGGCTGCTGCTGGCGCACCGGGTGGTCGGCCCGTTCCTCGAGGCCTACCAGGTGGTCGCCGACCGCCTGGCCGCCAAGGAGCCGGCCGCGCCCGTGGATCCGGACGCCCTCGTCGCGGAGAGTCTGGGCGTCGCCCGGCAGCGCTGGCTGCAGCAGGAGCTCCACAGTCCCGAGTCGATCAGCAAGGACCTCATGAACGGTGCCATCAAGCTCGCCGAGAACCGGGGCCTGCTCGGGACGGGTGGCGACGACCTGCAGGCCGACCGGCGTGCGTTCGCCGAGGAGCTGGCCGAAGCAGTGCGCGCGGTGGGTTTCGTCCGCCAACTTGCGCTGAAGGTCCTGCCGGCCGGAGGGGGGGTGAGGGTCGATGGGTGACATCGACGACCTGCTCGCCGACGTCGCCGCGGGCCCACAAGGCCCCGAGGTGGGTGCCTTCTTCGACTTCGACGGCACGCTGATCGATGGCTACTCCGCTTCGCTCTACTTCACCGAACGGCTCAAGAGCGGCGACATCGGCGCGACCGAGCTGGCGCGCACGCTGGTGGAGGTCTTCAACATGCAGCAGCGCGGCCATGACGTCACCCGCCTGGTGAACGTGGCCCTCGGTGCTCTGGCTGGTCGCGAGGTGGCCGAGCTCGACGCTCTGGGCCAGCAGCTCTTCCGCACCAAGATCGCCGCGAAGGTCTACCCCGACGCACGGCGGCTGGTGGCGGCGCACCTCAACGCCGGCCACACGGTCGCCATGGCGTCGTCGGCCACCCGCTTCCAGGCCGAGGCCACCGCGACCGACCTCGGCATCGAGCACGTGCTGGTCACCGAGATCGAGTCCGAGGGAGGCCTGCTCACGGGGCGGGTCGACGGCCCGATCCTCTGGGGTCCCGGCAAGGCCGTGGCGGTGCGGCGGTTCGCGGCCGAGCAGGGCGTCGACCTCGCGACGTCGTACGCCTATGGCAACGGCGGTGAGGATGTGCCCTACCTCGAGGTGGTCGGCAGTCCGCGGCCGCTGAACGCCGACACCACGCTCACCCGTGAGGCCGAGAAGCGCGGCTGGCGCGTCTACCGTCTGCAGCGACAACGCCGACTCACGCCCACCACGGTCGTCCGCAGCGCTGCCTCGTTCGCCGGCCTCGGTGCCGGCGTCGCGGCAGGACTCGGTCTCGGGCTGGTCAACCGTGACCGGTCGACGGCGCTGGAGGTGGCCGCCGCGGTGGGCTCCGAGCTTGCCCTCGCGGCGGCCGGGGTCACCCTCGACGTCGTCGGTCAGGAAAACCTGTGGAAAGCCCGTCCTGCGGTCTTCGTCTTCAACCATCAGAGCCAGCTGGACGTGGCGATCCTGGCGGCTCTGCTGCGACGGGACTTCACCGGCGTCGCGAAGAAGGAGCTCCAGAAGGACCCGACGTTCGCGGCCATGGGCTGGCTGGCCAACGTGGCCTACGTCGACCGCTCCGACTCCACACAGGCTCGGGCTGCGCTGGCGCCCGCGGTCGACAGCCTGAGTGAGGGTACGTCGCTCGTCGTCGCTCCCGAGGGCACCCGTTCGCCGACACCCACGCTGCTGCCGTTCAAGAAGGGCGCCTTCCACGTCGCGATGCAGGCCAAGGTGCCGATGGTGCCGATCGTGATCCGCAACGCAGGGGAGGCGATGCCGCCGCACTCGATGCTCATCTCCTCGGGAACCGTGCAGGTCGCCGTGCTTGCGCCGGTGACAACCACCCGCTGGACCGCGCGCACCCTGGACCGCCAGGTCGCACGGGTCCGCACGATGTTCCTCGACACGCTGGCCGACTGGCCAGCATCCCCGTCGATGGGCGAGTAGGGCGGGCTGCGTCCGCTACGCGACCACCGAGCGGTGGCGGCTCATCGCAGCTCGGCGCGCCGCCACCAGCCCACGGTCACGCCGACCAGCGCCAGGGTGCTGAGCGGCACGACGGCGAGCTGGGCTGTCGGGACCGGGTCGAGGCCGGACCCGGGGGTCGCCACGGCCCACAGCCCGGGGACCGACCACGGCAGCCAGCCGCCGAGACCGGCCACCACCCCCACCTGCGCCACCACGATCAACGCGATCAGGCCGCCGAACCCGGGAAGATAACCCCGCCCCGCGCTGGCGAAGATCGCGACGCCCAGCGCCAGGAGCCCGGTCAGCACCGCCAGCAGGCTCAGCCTGCCCAGCTCCCCGAACGTCCCACGGTCGGGGGCGCCGAGCCCGGACGCCAGACCGACCAGCAGTGCCGCTGGTCCCACCAGCACCGCGACCAGCAGCGCCCAGCAGGAGACGACGACGTACTTGGCGGCGGCGACGATCTCGCGCGGCGTCGCCGAGCCGTAGAGCGAGACCACGGTGCGGTCGGCGAACTCGCGGCCGAAGCACCAGGCCACGACGACCCCCATCCCGAGCAGTCCAGCGGTGGCGAAGATCTGGATCGCGCCGTTGAGGTAGCCGTCCCAGCCCTCACCGATCACCATGGCACTCGCCTTCCGCGACATCGCGTCGGCGCCGCCCTGGCCGGCGGCCGCCAGGAACCCGGCTGCGAGCGCGCAGGGCAGCGTCAGCAGGGCGAGCGTGGTCACGTGGACGACTCTGCTGTGGCGGAGCTTGAGCCACTCGACGGCGATCGCGGCACGCATCACGCCACCTCCTGATCCGTGGACGCGGGCTGTTCAGGGGCGAGGCCGGCGCGCGCGTCGGCGTCGTAGGCCATGGCGAAGAAGGACCGCTCCAGGTCGGCGCCGTCGGGCGGCAGCTCGCCAAGAAGGCGACCACGATGGATCACCGCCACCCGGTCGGAGACGCGGGCGACCTCGTCGAGGTGGTGGCTGGAGACCACGACCGCTGTACCGGTCGCGGCCAGCTCCTGCACCAGGTCACGCAGCAGCACCACGCCGGCCGGGTCGAGCGCGTTGGTCGGCTCGTCGAGGACCAGCAGCCGCGGGCGGTGCACCAGTGCGCTCGCGAGCCCGACCCGCTGCCGGTTGCCGAGCGAGAGCGTGCCGGCCCGCCGATCGGCGTACTGCTGGAGGGCCAGTCGCTCGAGGACCGCCTCGGCGGCCCGGGCGGCATCGGCCCGGGGTACGCCGTGAAGGCGGGCCGCGGCCCAGAGGTTCTGCCGGGCGGTGAGCTCGGGGTAGGCGAACGGCGTCTCCACCATGTGCCCGATCCCGGCCCAGACAGCCGCGGCAGCACGGGTCACGTCGTGGCCCAGTACCCGCACCGAGCCCGCGTCGGGGCGCAGCATGCCCAGCATCAACCGCATGAGGGTCGTCTTCCCGGCGCCATTGAGGCCGACGAGCGCGACCACCTCACCGGCCCGGACGCTGAGGTCGACGTCGGTCACGGCAGCGACGTCACCGAACCGCCGTGAGGCGGCCCGGCACTCCAGGGCGATGTCCGACATCTCAGGCTCCTTCCGGGTCGAGCAGGTCGAGCACCGCGCCGAGCCGATCCGCCAACGGCTCGCCGCCGTCGTCGAGGCTCCAGTCCTGGAGGGCAGCGGTGAGCCCGGCGATCGTGGCCGCGGCGGCCACGCGAGCCTGGAGGCGCGGGACGCCGTCGGCTTCGAGTGCGTCGGCGACCACGCGTTGGGTGGCGACGGTGTTGGTCCACATGCCCGCCTGCAGGGTGGAGCTGGTCGTGGCGACCCGCACCCGGGTCCGCACCTGCTCCTGGTCGGGCAGGTCCAGACCGGCGATCGCAACCCGCAGCCCAGCGCAGATGCGACGCACGGGGGGCAGGCCGAGCGGCTGGGCGGCGATGGCGGCGGCGATCGCCGGGTCGAACGGATCGTCGAGCACCGCCGACTCCTTGGTCGGAAAGTGGCGGAAGAAGGTCATCTGGCTGACCCCGGCCGCCGAGGCGATCTGCGCGACCGTGGTCTGTTCGAAGCCGTGCTCGGAGAAGAGCTCCACAGCGGTCTGCTGGAGCCGGGCTCTGGTGCGCTCTGCCTTGGACACGAGAGGAATGTTAGTCACTAACATTCCCAGTGTCCAGACCCGAGGTGTCCAGACGTCAGATGTCCAGGTGCCCGAGCGGTCGGGGGCCGTTCGCCGGCTCCCGTCGACTCCCCCGTCGCACAGCGAGCCGCGGACCGAGGAACAGCACGCCGAGCACCACGGAAGCCACGATGACGAACGGGACCGCGGTGCCCTCCCCGGTCACCCGGCGCAGCAGCATCCCGCCCATCAACGTCCCCACCCACACGATCAGTCCACTCGTCAGGGACGCCGGCGGGCGACGCAGCGCGGCCAGGGCGAGCCAGCCGACGGCCGCCCCGGTCAGGAACGGCCACGCGGTGTGCCACCATCCGATGGCGGTCAGGCCTTCGTCGTGGCTGGCCCGGCCAATCAGTGCGAACGCCGAGACCACCACCAGGTCGAGTGTCAGCCACCGCATGGTTCCAGCATGCCGGACCGGTCGCGGCCGACGGAGACGACGGCCGGCCGGGCGCAGCGAGAGCTCTGCAAGACTGCCGAGATGACGAGCATCGTCGACGCGTTGGTGGGCCTTCCTCCCTGGCTGCTGCTGGTGCTCGTCTTCGCGCTCCCGGCCGCCGAGGCCGCCTTGTTCCTCGGGCTCGTGATCCCGGGGGAGACCGCCGTCCTGATCGGCGGCGTCGCTGCCCACGCTGGCACGCTCCCGCTCTCGGCGGTGATCGTGGCCGCGATCGCGGGAGCCGCCGTGGGTGACCAGATCGGCTACCTCGTCGGTCGGCGCTACGGTTCGGCACTCCTCCTGCGGATCCCCACGTGGATGACGCGTTCGGGCGACGTCGACCGCGCCATGGACCTGCTGGTCCGGCGGGGTGCTGTCGCGGTGGTCCTCGGGCGCTGGGTGGCCGCGCTGCGCGCCCTGGTCCCTGGGCTCGCGGGTGTGAGCGGCATCCCGCAGCTGCGCTTCACCGTGGCGAATGTGGCAGGCGGAGCGCTGTGGGCCACCACCGTGGCCGTCGCCGGCTACCTTGCGGGGGCGTCGTACCAAAGGCTGGAGCAGCGCTTCGGGATCGCAGGTGAGGTCCTGGCCGGAGTCGTGGTGCTGTTGATCGTCGTATGGGTGGTGCGCAACCGACGCCATCGCCCGAGCACTCCCTCCTCCGGCTGAGGAGACGGGCAAGGGTGGCGGGCTGCGGGCCGCGGCGATGTGGTCCTGCGTGGCAGGATTTCGACGAATCGCCATCGCCGCCCCAGCGGCAGCCCGGAGGGAGAGCGCCATGCCATCCACGTCCCGTCCGGGCTCCGTGCTCGCGCTGCTCTCCTTCGCGCGGCGCCGGATCGGGCTGCTGGTCGCCGCGTCGGCCGGGGTCGTGTTGCTGGCGGGAGCCGGGTTCGCGGCCTGGGAGGAGAACACGGTCTCGACCTACGGCGACGGCGTGTGGTGGGCGCTGTCGCTGATGACGACGGTCGGCTTCGTGGGTGAGACCCCCGAAGGTGTCGGCGGCAAGATCCTGTCCGCGATCCTCATGGTGACCGGCTTCGCGATGATGTCGCTGGTCACCGCCGCGATCTCATCGATCTTCGTGCGGCAGCAGCAGGAGCCCGGGTTCGAGGAGGAACGGGCCCTCGAGCTGGCGGTGGAGGTCCAGCTGCGAGCGATCTCCGACCAGCTGGTGCTCCTCTCCCGGGCCACGGCGGAGGTTCAGGAGCAGCTCGACGAGCTGAGAGGTACCTCGGCCCCGGGCGGGGCCTGAGCCCCGGCCCGCCCTCGGGCTGTGCTCCCGGGCGAGACTCAGCCGATCCGGAAGCTCCTGGCCGCGCGTGGCCCGCGCTCGTGCGCCGACCGCTCGAAACAGAACTCGTTGCCCTCGGGATCGATCATCGTGACCCAGCCCTCGCCCTCCGGCGTGCGGTGGTCCTCCAACACCTGGGCGCCGAGCGACATCGCCTGCGCGACGGCCTCGTCACGCGTCATCCCCTCCGGCTGCAGATCGAGGTGCACCCGGTTCTTGGCCGTCTTGCCCTCGGGCACCGGGATGAAGAGCAGGCCGGTGCCGTCGTAGGGGAAGCTCGGCGCCACGACGACCTCGGGGTCGTCGTCGTAGTAGACGTTCCAGCCGGTCAGCTCGGCCCAGAACCGAGCGAGCGCTCGGGCGTCGGAGCAGTCGAAGGTGATGTTGTTGAAGTACATCGGGACACTGTTGCGCGCTGAGGATCTCGCCGCAACCGACGTCGGTGTCTAGTCGGTGACGATCTCACCGCCGGCGTCCGACCAGGCCTGAATGCCGCCGTCGAGGTGGTAGACCCCGGTGAACCCCTGGCTGGTCAGGAAGTTCACGGCGACGGCCGATCGGTTCCCGCTGCGGCAGTAGATGGCGTAGCTACCGGCCGGGTCCAGCGTGGACGCCTTCTGGGGGAACGCCGGGTCCTCGATGTCCAGGTTCACGGCACCCTCGAGGTGTCCTTCGGCGTACTCCTGCGGTGTACGCACGTCGAGCACGGTGGTGCCCTCGCGCTTCAGGGCGGCGGCGAACTCCTCGGCAGCGACCGTCGATCCCGACTGCGGCGCGGCCTCGGCGGTCGGGCCCGCGCTCACGCTCACGCCCGGGTCGGTACCTGAACAGGCGCTCAGGCCGAATGTGAGAGCGAGGACGGAAGCGGCTACGGCGAGAAGGCGGCGCACGAGGTGTCTCCTGACGGCGGTGCGGGGTGGAATCTCCAATATACCCCAGGGGGTATTACGATGTGAGGTGTGCACCTCAAGACACTTCGTCGTGTCGATGGGCCGGACGCGACCCTCTGGGCCAGAATGTTGGCCATGACGCCGTCGGCGAGCCCACAGGTCGTCGCTCACCGGGGTGCGAGCGAGGAGAACGCCGAACACACGTTGGGGGCCTATCTGGCCGCTCTCGATGCGGGTGCCGATGGGCTCGAGTGCGACGTCAGGCTCACCGCTGACGGACATCTGGTCTGCGTGCACGACCGTGACCTCCGGCGGACCGCCTCCCATCGGGGGATCGTGTCGACCATGAAGCTCCAGGAGCTGGACGAGCTGGACTTCGCGTCTTGGAAGAGCCCCTGGGCCGACCTCGATGACGAGGCACCCGAGGTCGA
Organism: uncultured Actinomycetota bacterium; assembly: GCA_963812265.1. Lineage (GTDB taxonomy): Bacteria > Actinomycetota > Actinomycetes > Propionibacteriales > Nocardioidaceae > Nocardioides. Next base: position 448,826 of record CAWEUL010000001.1, on the reverse strand, counting down.
CGAGACCCTCGGCAAGGTCCTGACGCTGCGCAAGCTCCTGGAGACCGTTGCCGATGCCGGCCGCCGCATCGAGCTGGCGATCGAGACCAAGCACCCGACTCGCTATGGAGGTCTCGTCGAGCGCCGGGTCGCAGAGCTGTTGCGAGAGTTCGGGTGGACCGGGGCCGAGGCGCCTGCGCGGGTGATGAGCTTCTCCTACACCGCGCTGCAGCGCATGCAGAAGCTCTGCCCGGAGCTGCGGCTGGTGATGATCATCGACAAACGGGCCTCGTGGGGAATGCTGCAGAACGTCGTCGGGCGCGACTGGGTGCTCGCACCGGGCATCCGGCTGCTGACGGAGAACCCGCGGCTGGCCCGCCGGCTCGCCGACAGCGGGCACGAGCTCCATGTGTGGACCGTCAACACCGAGGAACAGCTGCAGCGGTGTCTCGACCTCGGGGTCTCGGCGGTGATCACCGACCGCCCGGCGTTCATCCTGGAGCGACTGGGCCGGTAGTTTCCCCCCATGGGAAAGCGCGCACGTTCCAAGGCCCGTGAGAACCAGGCCCGTGAGCTCGCCTCATCCTCAGGGGAGGTCGGGCCCCGCCAACCCTGCCCCTGTGGGTCGGGGAAGCGCTACAAGGCCTGCCACGGCGCCGTCGGTGGGGCGTCCGTGGCCTACGTCGCCCGCCCGTTCGAGGGGCTGCCGTCGGAGTGTGACGTCATCGCGATGCGCGACCTGGTCCCCGCCGCCACCGCGCCGCTGACCCTGCGCGACTCCGACCGCTCGGTCCTGCTGTGCACGCTGCTCCCCGCCGCGGCTCCCGCCATCGTGCGTGAGGACGGCGAGATCTGGTTGGGGCTGCAGGTGCAGCACAACTTCGGGGATCCGGCGCGCGACCTCGGCGCCGTACTGCTCGCCGCGCTCGAGGCCGAGACGGGCTCGGTCGGGCTCACCGAGCCGCCGGGGGTGGGGCCGCGCCTCCAGGAGCTGGTCACCGGCCAACGTCTCGACGTGACCGTGCACGACGGCTTCGGCTTCTGGCTGGCTGACGCCGAGGAGACCCCGGCGCTGGCGACGGCCCTGGAGCAAGCCAACGCCGCAGCCACCCCGAGCAGCCGGCTGGTCGGCGTCGAGGCGGCGTACTGGACCAACGTCACCACCAAGGAGCACCTGCGCTGGGTGATGCCGCATCCCGAGGACCAGCTGCTCGATGCCCTCGCGAGGTTGCACGCGGCGGGGCGCGACCAGCTCGTCCCGGAGTCGCGGCTGGTCGGCATGTTTCGGGCCTACGGGCGGCTCGCCCCGGTGTGGGACCTTGCCGTCGGGACCGGCCCCGAGGTGCTCGAGGAGCCCGCTGCGGCGTTCGGCGCGGCCGTCGCGGAAGCACTGCTCGACGGCTCCCCGCTGGCCCCGGATGAGCGCGCGGCGAGGTCCGGTCTCGCCAACCGACAGGTCACTCTTCGCTGATCTTGGGATGACCGAACAACTGCGCGGAACACGCGGAGGGTTCTGTTGTCAGACCCTGGGGTCTCGCGTAGATTTCGTGGCGCCCGGTCGTTGTTGCATCCCCCGTCAGCAGCGGCCGGGCTTCGACTTCTTCCCTGGCTGAACGGTGCCGCGGGTCCGTGGTCCCGCCTCGGACGTGGCGGTCGCGCGGCCCCAGTCGCTCGGGGCAGCGTCGAGCAGCAGGAATAGTCCCGCGGGCCGCGGCGTTTCGCGGCTGACGGAGACCACGCGAGGAGAGTGACCATGGTGGACGCTGCGCGCCTGGAGGCCAACAAGTCGAACGTTCGTGCCTTCTACGACCTCATGTTCAACCAGAACCAGCCAGCGGAGGCGATCGAGCGGTTCGCCGGGGACTCATACACCCAGCACAACCCCCACGTCGGAGACGGCAAGCAAGCCTTCATCGACTACTTCGACCAGATGGCGGCGCACTACCCCGGGAAGAGGGTCGAGTTCGTCCGAGCTGTCGCCGAAGACGACTATGTGGTGCTGCACTGCCGGCAGTCGTGGCCCGGCGACCAGGACTATGCGGGGATCGACATCTTCCGGCTCGACGAGGCCGGAAAGGTCGTGGAGCACTGGGATGTCCTGCAGGTGGTGCCCCCGGAGTCGCAGAACCAGAACGGCATGTTCTGACGCTGCGCTCGACACGAGGTCAGGTCGACGGCAGCTGATGCGACTCCAGAGAGCGGCCCAGGCGCGGGCCGCCTCGGGGTCCTCAGGCCGGAAGCGGCGCCCGCGCCACCGGGCAGCTCATGCAGCGGGGTCCGCCTCGACCGGAGCCGAGCTCCGAGCCTGCGATCTTGACGACCTCGATGCCGGCGTCCTCGAGGCGGTCGTTGGTCTCATGGTTGCGTTCGTAGGCGACCGCGACCCGCGGCGCGAGGGCCAGGGTGTTGTTGCCGTCGTCCCACTGTTCGCGCTCGGCGGTGACCGGGTCCAGGCCGGTGTCGATCTGGTGGAGTGTGTCGATCTGCATGGCCTTGGCAGCGGCCACGAGAAAGGGCTCGGCGGGCGCGACCGCGAGGACAAGGTCGGTGTCGGTGCCGTCGTCGGGTGCCGGCTCGGCCATCGTCACGGCGTACGCCCGCAGGCTGTGCGCCACGTTGGGGTACATCACCACCTTGTCGACATCGACCATCGTGCAGACGGTGTCGAGGTGCATGGTGGCGCGTTCCTGAGTGATCGGGACCGCGAGCACGGTGTGCGCGAGCCCGGCGTGGAACACCTGTCGCGCGAGGCGCTCGGCACCCGCCGGCGTCGTCCGCTCACCGACCCCGACGGCGATCACCCCGGGCGAGAGCAGCAGAACGTCGCCGCCCTCGACGTGCTCGGAGTGCCAGCCGTGGATGGTGCTCGTGCCGACGAAGCGGGGGTGCTCGGAGTAGATGAGCTCAGTCAGCTGCGTCTCCCGCGAGCGAGCCGGCATCGCCAGCGACGTGATCGCCACCCTGTCGCGCACCCACACGCTCGAGTCTCGGGTGAACAGCAGGTTGGGCAGCGGGTCGATCAGGAAGTCGTGCTCGTGGAGCAGTGAGGTGACCAGCCCGAAGCCGCCGCGGACCTCGTCGTTGCGGATCCCCCCGGTCAGGAAGGCCGTCAGCTCGGCCGGCGAGGCCCCGTGGAGCAGGTCGTGCAGGTAACGGCGCAGGGTGTCGCCCAGATGCAGCGCCGCCAGGGTCCGTGCGATGGCGTGGCCGCGGGCCGTCTCGCTCTCGAAGGTCTCGGTGAGCAGGCCTGTCAGGTAGAGCACCTCGACGTCGCGGCCGCGGAGCGCCTCCGCGAACGCGTCGTGCTCGTCCTGGGCCCGCGAGACCCAGGGAACACCGTCGAAGAGAAGCCGGTCGTTGTTGCGCGGAGTGAGTCGCTTCAGCTCGGGCCCGGGTCGGTGCAGCATGACGGTCTGGAGGGTGCCGACCTCGGTGTCGACGCCGTGGGTCGGAGCGGGAGACATGCGCGTCACCCTAGCCGGGTCCGGCCGCCAGCTCGTACGCCGTGATCCCGGCCAGGAGCAGGCAGACGCCGGCCCCTGCATAGTGGAGCCGGTGCAGCGGCAGCCAGCGCAGCAGCGCTCGACCGGAGACCACGGCGAGGCCGCTCACCGTGAGCAGTGCAGCGAGCGCCCCGACGAAGACCGCTCCGGGAGCTTGGTACTTCGCGACCAGGGTCAGCGTCAGCAACTGGGAGAGGTCCCCCCACTCGGCCGCGAAGAGCACGAGGAAGCTGGTCAGGATGACACGTGCCCCGTGAACATCGCGTTCGTCGGCGACGTACTCCTCGCCGGTCGAGCGTTGGTGGCTGCGCCCCTCGCGGAACAGCACGACCGCGCCGAGCAGGAACATCACCAGCGCCGCCGACCGGACGGCGGTCGTGGGCAGCAGCGTGGCCACCGATCCGAGCGCGACGGCCACGACCGTCTGGACCGTGAAGGCAAGCCCTACGCCGATCCACACCAGGAGTGGTGGGTATCTCGTGGCGAGCACCAGCGTGGCCAGGAAGGTCTTGTCGGGCAGCTCGACGACGAAGATCGCGCCGAAGGTCAGCGCGACGACGGCAAGCTCCACCGGGACATCCTGTCAGGCAGCCCCGCCCGCGTCGCGCCCGTGGGACGTCGTACGTCGTGGTGGTCAGGACTCGCGTTTCGTATGACGTCCCGGCAGGTCAGCCGCGTCGACCCGGGTCCGCCGGGTAGACGCCGAGGATCTTCACCTCGGTGGTGAAGAACCCCAGCTCTTCGAGCGCCCGGCTGACGGGGAGGTCTTCGGGATGCCCGTCGACCTCGGCGAGGAACTGGGTGGCTGCGAAGTGGCCGCCGACCATGTAGCTCTCCAGCTTGGTCATGTTGACCCCGTTGGTCGCGAACCCGCCGAGCGCCTTGTACAGCGCGGCCGGCAGGTTGCGCACGTTGAAGATGAACGACGTGACAACGGGCCCGCTGCCCTGGGGAGCGACCACATAGTCCCGCGACAGGACGACGAACCGGGTGGTGTTGTGGTCCTCGTCCTCGACGTCGTCGCGCAGGATCTCCAGGCCGTAGGTCTCCGCCGCCAGCGGCGGTGCGATCGCGGCCCGGGTGACATCGCCGGACTCGGCGACCTCACGCGCCGCGCCCGCGGTGTCCCCGCTGATGATCGGCCGCAGGCGCAGCTCGCGGATCACCTTGCGGCACTGACCGAGCGCGTGCACATGGCTGTGCACGGTCTTGATCGACTCCAGCGAGGACCCGGGCACGCCCATCAGGGTGAACTGGATGCGCAGGAAGTGCTCCGCGACGATGTGCAGGCTGGACGACGGCAGGAAGTGATGGATGTCGCTGACCCGGCCGGCGATCGAGTTGTCGATCGGGATCATCGCCAGATCGGCGTCTCCGCCCTCGACCAGCGAGAAGACGTCCTCGAACGATGCGCACGCGACGGCCTCCCAGTCCGGGTAGTGCTGCTTGCACACGAGGTCCGAATTGGCGCCGGGCTCGCCCTGGTAGGCGATGCGTCGCGAAGTCGTTGCGGGGCTCCCTGGGTGGGCCGTTGACTGGGTCACCCCGTCAGTTTCCCATGCTGCCGACCGGTGTTCGCGCCGTGGACACCCGGGGTTGTCCGACGTAGCCAAGGCTGGGTCCAGGACCGCTCCGGGCGAGACGACAGGGGGGACGACCATGGGCATGCGGGGGCACGTCCACGGGACCCGGCCTCGCATCGTCGCGCACCGGGGCGCGTCCTCCCGCGCGCCGGAGAACACCGTGGCGGCCGTCCGTCTGGCGCTGGCGCTGGGCGTCGATGCCGTCGAGGGCGACCTCCACCGCACCCGCGACGGCGAGCTGGTGGTTGTTCACGACCGCCACCTGCGGCGTACCACGAACGCCCGTGAAGTCTTCCCGGGGCGGGACCCCTGGCGGGTCCGCGACTTCACCCTGGCGGAGATCAAGCGGCTCGACGCCGGTGCGTGGTTCTCCCGCGAGTACGCCGGCGAACGCATCCCCACCCTGCGCGAATGGGCGGCGGCCGTCGGTCTCGGGGCACGGATGCTCGTCGAGGTGAAGCGCCCGGCGTCCTACCCGGGGATCGGGCTCGACCTCGCGCTCGAGCTGCGGCTCGCCCCGGGCCTGTCCTCTGCGGTTGCCGAGGGCCGACTGGTCGTCCAGTCCTTCGACCATGCCTGGGTCCGGGCCCTCGTGGACCTGGCGCCCGAGGTGGCAGTCGGCCTGCTGTATGAGACCAGGCCGACCCAGCGCGACATCAGCTGGGCCGCCGGGTTCGCCCGCCACCTGAACCCGGCCCACCGCGTGGTCACACGCGAGGTCGTGGCCCGGGCCCAGGCCTCCGGTCTCGAGGTCCATCTCTGGACCCCGAACAGCGTCCGTCACTTGCGCCGCGCCGTCGCCTGTGGCGCCGACGGCGTGATCACCGACCACCCCGACCGGACGCTCTAACGGGAGGGCGCCGGCGTGCGACCCGGAGCTCCGTCGGACTGCCTCACGTGCGGCTCCACGACCTGCGGCACTTCTACGCCTCCGGGCTGATCGCCGCTGGGTGCGATGTCGTCACGGTCCAGCGGGCGCGACCTCATGAACCAGCCCGTCCGTTTGTCGCTAAACAAGTGACAGACCGACAGGGTCGGCCCTATCTTCGGCACTTAGATAAAGGACATACGGACATGCCGACCCTCTTCACCACCCCAGACCGCAGATCTCGAGGACCAGCAGGTCAACTTCGCCGCACGACGACGGCCCGAGCGATCCAGGGTTCCAACACCATCGAGGGGTACACGGTCAGCGACGAGGACGCCGTCGCCGCGGTCGATGACGAGCCGCCGCTCAGCGCGGACGGGGCCACCTGGATGGAGATCCTCGCGTACCGGCGCGTGCTGACGTACGTGCTCAACGTGGCGACCGAGCCGGGCTTCGTGATCGACGAGGCGGTCCTTCGGTCCATGCACTTCATGCTGCTCGACCACGACCTCACGAAGATGCCGGGGCGGTACCGCACCAACGAGATCTTCGTGCGCGACGACAAGTGCGGGATCAACGTGTATTACGAAGGCCCCGACGACGATCTGGTGCCTGAGCTGATGCGCGCCCTCTCACAGTCGCTCGGCATACCGAGTCCCGACGACCCGCTGGTGCGGGGCGCCATGGCACACCTGAACCTCGTCATGATCCATCCGTTTCGCGACGGCAACGGGCGCATGGCTCGTGCCTTTCAAACCATGGTGCTGGCGCAAGACCAGGTCGTGGAGCCGACCTTCTCCAGCATCGAGGAGTGGCTCGGCAACAACACGCAGGACTACGATGACGTCCTCGCAGCCACCGGACGCGGATCGTGGCATCCGGACAACGACGCGACCCTCTGGGTGAAGTTCAATCTGTGGGCGCACCACATGCAGGCACAGACGATGCGCCGCCGATTCGATGACGCCGAGACACAGTGGCGCAGAATAGACGAGCTCATCGGCGAACACCGACTGAATGACCGGATCGGCGCCGCTCTCTTCGACGCCCTCCTCGGGCTCAGGGTGACGCGGCCGTCGTACGTGAAGCTCACCGAGCTCGACGAACGCACCGCAACCAGAGATCTCGTCAACGCGGCCGAGCTCGGGCTCTTGGACGCTCGCGGCGAGCGCCGGGGGCGCCACTACGTCGCCGGCGAACCACTTCGAAGGATCCGGGAACAGCTTCGGGCCGAGAGGGAGCCGCTGAAGGACCCGTATCCGACACTCATCGGTGAAATCCGACGGGCGCTGCCGTAGCTCGGGTAGACCCTATGCGCGCAAAGGCGCCACTCAAGGGCCAGCGTCTGCCCGGTTCGCGTGAACCCTCGGCATAGGTCGGACGTCGTCGGCTCGTCTCGCTCGGGCGCTGGGTGTTCTCGACCCATCGACCGCTCTCGACCTGTGCCAGGCCTCGCAACCAACCCGTCGTACGACGCCCTCACCGCGGGACGCGCACCAGCACCCTGCCGTGGAGGCACTCCAGGTCCAGCTCGCGGCCGGCACCGATGGAGTCGCCGTCGAGCTGACGGGGCGTGTCGGACGCGGCTCGGACGACGACGTGCTTGCCGGTCATCCGGTTGATCAGCTCGTCGGTACGACGCCGCCGCGTGAGCACGCGTAGCGCCAGCGGGATCCACGACAGGAAGCGCCGCGGGTGCAGGACCACCACGTCGAGCAGGCCGTCGTCGATCACGGCATCGGGCAGCAACGGCATGCCGGCCTGGAGGAAGCCGACGTTGCCGACGACCACGGTGCGCGCGCGGTGCCGGGTGAACTCGCCGCCGTCGATCGAGATGTCGATCCGTCCTGCGGGGAACATCAAAGACTTCAGGCCCGAGAGGACATAGGCGACCCACCCGACCTTGTTCTTGATGTCCTCACTGACGCCCTCCATCATCGCGGCATCGAACCCCATCCCGGCCATCACCAGGAAGTGGGTGTCCTCGATGCCGTCGCCGCTGACCTTGACCAGGTCGATCGCGCGGTCCTGACCGGTGAGTGCGACGTCGATGGCGGCCCGCAGGAACATCGGGACCTCCAGGTTCCGGGCGAGCAGGTTGCCGGTGCCGGCCGGGATGATCCCGACCGGGATGCCGGTTCCGGCGAGCTCGGCGCACACCTCCCTCACCGTGCCGTCGCCGCCGCACACGAGCACCAGGTCGGCGCCTGCGACAGCCGCGTCGTGCGCCATCCCGGTCCCGGGGTCGTCGACGGTGGTGGAGTACCACAGCGGTCCGGCCCAGCCGGCCTCGGCCGCCATCGCTGTGACGATCGTGCGGAACTGGTTGAGGTCCTCGACCTTGGGCGGGTTGAGGATCACCGCCAGGGATCGGCCTGCGGGCCCCACCTCGGGCAGCGGGTCGGCCGCCTCCGAGTGGCTGCGCGGAAGGGGGTTGATCAGCGCGAGCCCGAGCAGGACCATCCCGACACCCAGCAGGGCGCCCCCGATCACGTCGCTCGGGTAGTGGCGCCCGAGCAGGATGCGGTCGGCGCAGACGACCGCGGCGGTCAGCATGGCCACGGTGATCGTGAGCCGGCGAACGCCAGGACGGCGGATCAGCATGCCCGCGAGCACGATCACCACCCCGGCGAGGGCCACCGCCGAGGACGCGTGACCGGACGGGTAGGACCTCCCTTCGAGGAGGCCGATCGGGTCCTGCCACGCCGGTCGTGGTCGGCCTACCCAGGCCTTGGTCACGGTGGTCACCAGTGTCGTGGCGACCATGACGGCCACGGTGAAGTACGCCGCGCGCCGGTGATGGCGCACGAACAGGCCGACGGCGAGCACCGTCGTGTACGTCGTCATCGCGACGGTGCCGAACAGCGTCTCGATCACGCGGAGGGCGTGTCGCAGGGTCGGGTCCGTGACCGCCCAGTTCTGGGACGGCATGTCGCGATGGTCGAGCCGTTGCAGCGCCCCCCAGTCGGACGCCACCGCGATGCCCAGGAGCACGAACAGCAGTAGCCAGACGGCGGCTTGCGCCAGCACGAGGGCGCGGGGTCGGTCGAGCACGCGGCTCCTCTCGGCACAGCGTGACTGTGACCGCCGGGCGGCGGGCACAGGGGGAAGTATGCCGTCACAACTCGCGTGCCGACGCGCCCGCCCGGCCGATAGCCTGACCGCATGATCGATCCACGAGTCCTGCGAGACGACCCTGACCGCGTGCGCGCCGCCCAGGCCAAGCGCGGACTGTCCGCGGACGTGGTGGACCGGGCGCTCGCGGCCGATGCCGCCCGTCGTGCGGCCATCGCTGACTACGAGGCGCTCCGCGCGGAGCAGAAGCAGCTCGGCAAGCTGATCCCGAAGGCCGCGCCGGAGGAGAAGGATGCGCTGCTCGTGCGCACCAAGGCTCTCGCTGCCGATGTGAAGGCGGCCGAGGCTGCCCAGGGCGAGGCCGAGACCGCGTGGCACGACGCGATCTACGCGATCCCCAACATCGCGGCCGACGAGGCGCCGGCCGGGGGCGAGGAGAACTTCGTGGTGCTCGAGACCCACGGCGCGCCGCGGGACTTCGCGACCGAGGGGTTCGAACCACGCGACCACATCGAGCTCGGACGGATGCTGGGCGCGATCGATCTCGACCGTGGGGCGAAGGTCTCAGGTGCCCGCTTCTACTTCCTGACCGGAGTGGGTGCGCAGCTGGAGCTGGCGCTGATCAACCTGGCCATGCAGCAGGCGCGCGAAGCCGGCTTCACGCAGGTGATCGCGCCCTCCCTGGTGAAGCCGCGGGCCATGGACGGCACCGGCTTCCTGGGGCAGGCGGCCGACGACGTCTACCGGATCGAGGGGGAGGACCTCTACCTCGTGGGGACCTCCGAGGTCCCGATGGCTGCCTACCACTCCGACGAGATCCTCGACGGGGGTGCCCTCCCGCTGCGGTACGCCGCATTCAGCCCCTGCTTCCGCAAGGAGGCCGGGTCTCACGGCAAGGACACCCGGGGGATCATCCGCGTGCACTGGTTCGACAAGGTGGAGATGTTCGTCTACTCGACCGTGGAGGACTCCTTCGCCGAGCACCAGCGCCTGCTGGCGTGGGAGAAGGAGTTCCTCGACAAGCTCGAGTTGGCCTACCGCGTGATCGACGTCGCGGCCGGTGACCTCGGGCTCTCGGCGCAGCGCAAGTTCGACTGCGAGGCCTGGATCCCGACCCAGGACAAGTACCGCGAGCTCACGTCCACCTCGAACTGCACCGAGTTCCAGACCCGGCGCCTCGACACCCGCGGCCGCTTCGGTGACCAGGTGAAGCCGGTCGCCACGCTCAACGGGACGCTGTGCGCGATGACCCGGGCGATCGTCGCTGTCCTGGAGACCCACCAGCAGGCCGACGGCTCCGTGCGCGTGCCGATCGCGCTCCAGCCCTGGATGGGCACCGACCTGCTCAAGCCCACCAGTGCCTGAGGAGGCCGTCCCGGTGGATGACCAGGGACCTGTCGAGGCGTCGGGCCAGCGCGCCTGGCGGCCGAGCCTGGTGGCCCTGGACATCGACGGCACCCTGCTGACGTGGATCGAGGGGTCGGGCCAGACCTACGAGGAGATCCCGCCGGCGGTCTACCGCGCCGTACGCCGCGCACGAGCGGCCGGTGCCCACATCGTGCTGGCCAGTGGGCGCTCGCCGCACGGCATGACGCTGGTGGCCGACCTGCTCGACCTTCCCGATGTCGACCACGACCCGCTGTGGGTGGTCGCCTCCAACGGGGCGGTCGTCTTCCGCTACCCGCCCGTCGAGGTCGTCCACGAGGTCACCTTCGACGCCCGGCCGGCGGTGCGGGCCGTGCTGGAGCACCACCCCGAGGCTCTGGTTGCGGTGGAGGAGCGAGGCGTCGGCTATCGCGTGAACCGGCACTTTCCCGACGGCGAGCTCTCCGGGGAGATGATCCTGACCGAGGTCGACGACCTCGTGGCCGACCACGTCAGCCGCGTGATCATCCGCGATCCCACCGCCTCCGTCCAGGAGTTCGTCGACCTCGGAGCCAAGCTGGGGTTGCACGGCACCGACTACGTCGTGGGCTGGACGGCTTGGCTCGATCTCTCGCCCGTGGGTGTCTCGAAGGCCTCTGGGCTGGAGCATGTCGCCGACGAGCTGGGCCTGACCTCGGCCGAGGTCCTGGCCGTCGGTGACGGCCGTAACGACATCGAGATGCTTCGCTGGGCAGCCCGCGGAGTCGCCATGGGGCAGGCCGTGGACGAGGTGAAGGCTGCCGCGGACGCCGTGACCCTGACCGTGCAGGAGGACGGCGCAGCCGTGGAGCTGGACCGCTGGTTCCTCGATGGCTGAGGGCCGCCCCTGGCCGAGACCGCAGTCACCACCACGCCTGGTGGCCACGGACCTCGACGGCACGCTCGTCCACTCCGACGGCAGTGTGACCGGCCGGACCCGTGAGGTCCTGACCGAGCTTGACCGGCGCGGCGTCCCGGTGGTCTTCGTGACCGGGCGGCCACTGCGCTGGGCGGTCGAGGTGTTCGAGCATGTGGGTGAGCACGGGCTCGCGATCATCTCCAACGGCGCCCTCGTCTGGCATGTGGGGGACCACGCCGTACGCCGCGAACGCCCCATCGACCCGACGGCGGGGCTCGAGGTGTGCTCGTCGATCCGTGAGGCGATCCCGGGGACGGCGTACGCCGTCGAGACGATCGACGGGATCGGGCTCGAACCCGGCTTCCTCGAGCGGTACCCCGTGCCGGACGGCAGTGTCCGGGCGCCCGTTGAACGCCTGCTGGAGCGCCCGGTGCTCAAGGTGCTCGCGCGGCATGAGGAATGGCAGCCCCAGGAGTTCTGGGACGCCGCAGCGGCCGTCGTGGGGGACCGGGCCGTGGTGACCTGGTCGTCGGCGTCGACGCTGCTGGAGATCAGTGCCGCGGGTGTCACGAAGGCCTCCACGCTGGCGCTGCTGTGCGACGAGCTCGGCATCTCGGCCCACGAGGTCGTCGCGTTCGGTGACATGCCCAACGACCTGCCCTTGCTGGAGTGGGCGGGAGCGTCGTACGCGATGGCGAACGCCCATCCGAGCGTGGTGGCGGCCGCGGACCGGATCGCCCCCGCCAACGACGATGACGGGGTCGCCCGCACGCTGGCCGCGTTGTTCGGCCTCTGACCGGTCCGCCGTAGGGTGTCGGTGTGTCCGCGCCGTTGGTCCTGCCCCACGCCGGGAGTGCGTCGTCGTGGTTGCGTCGTGCCCTGGCCGTGCTGTTGCTCGCGGCAGCGTCCCTGGTGCTCGCTCCGCCGGCCCTCGCCGCGGACTGCACCTGTCCATCGCCTCGAGCGGGCGTGCAGAAGCTGGCCGACGACGTCGACGCGGTGTTCTCCGCAGTCGTCCTCAACTCCTCGCTCGACAAGATCGGGACGGCCACGAAGTCCCGCAGCGTCCGGCGCTACGACGTCAAGATCGACCGGATCTACCAGGGCAAGATCACTGAGCCCTCGGCACAGATCACCTCAGCGGCGCAGACCTCAGCCTGTGGCCTGGGGCGTATCCCGGACGGGCAGCCCTGGATCTTCTTCGTCAACGGCGCCGACTCGAAGTACTCCGGCTCGGTCTGTCAGGGGAGTGCTCGTGCCACCGCGGACTACCAGCGGCGGGTGGAGCGGGTCCTCGGTGCGGGCGACGTGCTGGTGGAGCCGGCCCCCGAGCCGCCACCACTGAAGTACGGCGACCTCGACGTCTCCGACCCCCCGCCCCTGGGGCGTCTCGTCGCGCCCGGGGCGGCCGTCGCCCTGGTCGGCGTGCTCGGCCTGCTGCTGGTACGCCGGAAGGCGAAGCCGTCGGAGTGAACCGGGTTCGTTCCCGGGTGGGTACCGGATGGGCTCAGAGGTACATGCCGCTGGACGGGCTGCCCGGCATCGGCTGAGCCTGGCCGTCCGGGCCCTGCGGCATCGTGGCCCCCGGAGGCAGCGAGCGACGCATCTGCTCCAGCTGTGCGCGGGCGGCGATCTGCTGGGCGTAGATGGCGGTCTGGATGCCGTGGAACAGCCCCTCGAGCCAGCCCACGAGCTGGGCCTGGGAGATTCGCAGCTCACTCTCCGTCGGGGTGCCCTCATCGGTGAACGGCAGTGAGAGTCGCTCGAGCTCTTCGACGAGCTCGGGCGCCAGGCCCGTCTCCAGCTCCTTGATCGAGGCTTGGTGGATCTCCTTGAGTCGGGCACGGCTGGCCTCGTCGAGAGGCGCTGACTTCACCTCCTCCAGCAACTGGCGGATCATGGTGCCAATCCTCATCACCTTGGCCGGCTGCTCGATGAGGTCGGTGATGTGAGGGTCCGCGTCTCCGTCGTCGCCGTCGGCGACTGCTTGGACCGCCACCGGCTGGCCGTCGGGCCCGATGACGACGACGGGCTCGGTCTCGCCGGGATCGGCAGAAGGGCTCTCGGTGCCGTGGTCGCTCATGCGTCCACCCTAGTTGGAGCGCCCGAGTGATGCCGGACGGGTTCGCCGGGCTCAGACTGTGAGGAGGATCTTGCCCACGTGGTCGCCGCTCTCCATCAGGGCATGGGCTGCGGCGGCTGCTGCCAGCGGCAGCGACTCGTGGATCACCGGGCGGACCAGACCCTCGATGACCAGGGGCCACACGTGTTCCACCACTCCGGCGCAGATGGCTGCCTTCTCCGCCTCGGGGCGGGACCGGAGCGAGGTCGCGATGACGGCGGCGCGCTTCCCGAGCAGTGCCGCCAGATCGAGCTCGCCGCGGGTGCCGCCCTGCAAACCGATGACCACCAGCCGGCCGTCGATGGCCAGGGCGTCGACATTCCGACCGAGGTAGGACGCCCCCATGTTGTCGAGGATGACGTCCACGCCACGCCCGTCGGTGGCCGTCCGCACCTCGGAGACGAAGTCCTGCTCGCGGTAGCTGATCGCCACGTCCGCACCGAGCTCCTGGCAGATCTCGAGCTTCGCCTCGGTGCCGGCCGTGGCGACGACCCGCGCACCGAGCGCGTGGGCGAGCTGGATCGCGAACGTGCCGATCCCGCCGGCGCCCCCGTGCACCAACAGTGTCTCGGTGGGCTGGAGGGCGGCGACCATGAACACGTTGGACCACACGGTGCAGGCCACCTCCGGCAGCGCCGCGGCGCTGACCAGGTCCACCCCGCCCGGCACGGGCATCAGCTGCCCCGCGGGTACGGCGACCTTGGTGGCGTAGCCGCCACCGGCCAGCAGGGCGCAGGCCTCGCTGCCCACCGACCAGTCGTCGACACCGGCACCGACCGCCGCGACGGTGCCGCTGCACTCCAGCCCGATCACCTCGGAAGCGCCAGGTGGCGGCGGGTAGTGGCCCCTCCGCTGGAGAAGGTCGGCCCGGTTGACGGCCGCGGCGACGACGTCGAGCACGACCTCGCCGGCTGCGGGCTCCGGGTCGGGCAGCTCGGTCAGCTCGAGCACCTCGGGTCCGCCGGGGGTGGCGGCCACGACCGCTCGCATCGCGGCCTCAGTCCTCCTCGAACGTCTCGCCGGTGTGGTCGATGCTGCTGTCGTCGGGCACCTCGTCATCGATGTCGACCGGATCGGGTGCGCCCGGGGGCCGGTCCCACTCGTCGGCCAGCGCCTGCGCGCGGGCGGCCAGACGTTCGATGGCGTCGGGCTTGGCGTTGGCCCGCCCGGCGGCGAAGCCCAAGAGGTAGGTCGTGATCGGTGCGGCCGGGCGCTCGACGTTGTGGGCGGCCGTGCGGGCGAGGTCGAGCACCAGCCCCTCGTCCACCTCGGTCTCCACCTCGAGGGCGTCACACAGCTCGTCGATCCAGTCGTGGAGGTTCACGGGGCCCACATTCGTCGCTCGGGCCGCGGCTCGCAAGCCCCGACGCAGGTCGGACCAGGTGTCGACATCGAGCGCCTCGTCACCGTCGGCCCTGATCTCGACGAGGGTGAGCCCCGCCAGCAACCGGTGGATCGGCAGTCCGGACTCGTCGCCGAGGGGCGGCCGGGCCGCGTCCAGCCTGCCAATCTCCACGGCCAGCGCGAGCTGTCGTCGGCCCTGTGCGTCCACCAGGATCGCTCCATCAGCCCCGTCGGCGGCCGCCACCAGTCGGCGTACGGTCGCTTCGGTGACGCCTGCCATGTCGACCGCGAGCACGACCAGTAGCCCGCCCACGGATCCCAGAGCGTCGCGCCCCGCCAGCAGGCCCGCGGCCGGGCCACCCAGGGGTGGTTCCTCGCGCACGAACCGCACCGGGCGGTGCGTGGGGGTCTGCGGACCCACCACGATCACCGGCGCCGCCGGGGGGAGGGCATCGAGGGCCCGGGCGAGCAACGAGCGGCCTGCGTAGGTCAGGTTCGCCTTGTCGACGCCGCCGAGGCGCTCGCCGGTGCCGCCGGCCAGCACCACCGCGGAAACCTCCTGCACGCCTGCGATCCTCCCACTCGTCCCCCGAGGGTGGCAGTCTGGGAGGATGACCGCCCGGCTTCGCGTGACCCTCGTCCAGCACGCCGCCTCGCTGGTGCCCGAGGAGAACCGGGCTGCGTTGAGCACGCTCACGCCGTCGTCGACGGACCTGGTGGTCTTTCCCGAGGCGTTCGCCCGGGACTTCGGTCAGCCGGGGTCCGACATCAGTGCCTTCGCCGAGGATCTCGACGGACCCTTCGCGACCGCTGTGGAGGAGGTCGCTGAGAACTGCGGTACGACGCTTGTGGCGGGCATGTTCGAGCGGTCCGACGACGCGGCCCGCCCGTGGAACACACTGGTGATGCGCGGTGCGGCGGAGTCGACGTACCGGAAGATCCATCTCTACGACTCCTTCGGTTACCGCGAGTCGGACCGGCTCACCGCCGGTCCGCTCACCGCGAGCGTGGTCGAGCTGGCCGGCTTCCGAGTCGGCCTGATGACCTGCTATGACCTGCGCTTCCCCGAGCTGGGGCGAGCCTTGGTCGACGCGGGCGCGGAGGTGCTGGTGGTGCCGTCGGCCTGGGTCGCCGGTCCGCGCAAGGTCGATCACTGGAGGACCCTGGCTCGCGCACGCGCCATCGAGAACGTCGCGTACGTCGTTGCGGCGGGCCAGCCCGGGCCGCGCTACTCCGGGCATTCGCTGGTCGTCGACCCGTGGGGTGAGATCCTCGCCGAGGCCGACGAGGGGCCGGCCATGCTGACCGCGGACCTTCACCGGGACCAGTTGGCCGAGGCCCGATCCACCAATCCGTCGCTTGCCAACCGCCGGATGTAATCTTCCTCCCCGTGTCTTCCTCCCCCGGCCGCCGCGCGGCTCCCCGCCGCGGCCTCCGTAGCGCCCCGCGCGAACCGCGGGCGCGGGTCGGGGTCGCCGCCCGCGAGCGGCGCAAGCGCGCCACGACGCCAGACCCCGAGGGGAGGGGCTGGCGACATCGCGCTGTGGTGGTGCTGCACTTCTCGCTCGTCCTGATCGGCATCGCCCTGCTCGGCCTAGCGATGGCCGGGATCGGGCCGTCGTACGTCGGCGGCGCCGGAGCGGTGGTCGTGAGCACGGCGTACGCCTGGATCCTGGCAGCCCGAGTCGGTGGTCGGTGGGTGGTCTTCGCTCTGCTCGCACTCACCCTCGGTGTCACGACCCTGGTCACCCAGGAGCCCCTGCTCTGCGCGGGAGCGGCAGTGATGACGGCCTCGTTGGGTGCGGTGCTCGGCGTGATGGCGACGGTGCCCGCGGTGACCTTCCTGGCGGCGGTCCGCGAGGTCCTGATCGCGATGCTGATCTCGGCGGTCGGCGCCGTCGCGGCGATCGGCTTCGAGCCGACGCTCGACCTTCAGCGTTTCGACTACGCGACCCTCGCCGTCTCGCTCGCGCTGGTGCTGGCGCTGGTCTACCGGCTCGGTGCGGGGCTGCACGGGCTCGGTACCCGCGGACTGGTCATCGTCGTGGGTGGCTTCGCCACCTTCACGCTGACGTTGGTCTACGCCGAGCTGCTGCGCAGCTATGGCACGCCCGGCCTGGTCGACGCCGGCGTGCAGACGGTGGCGTGGACGCGCGAGCACCTCGGCGCTTTCCCCCGTCCGCTGCAAGCACTCCTCGGCATCCCGGCGCTGGCGTGGGGCGCCCACCAACGCGCACGACGCCGGCAGGGCTGGTGGGCCTCGGCGTTCGGGGTCGCCGCCACGGCCCCAGTGACACATGTCCTGGTGAACCCCAGCCTGTCCCTGGCGCGGATCGGGCTGATCGAGCTCTACTCGGTGGTCGTCGGACTGGGGGTGGCCTACGTCGTCATCCGCGGCGACCTGGCGCTGACCGGGTCCCGCGGCCGCGGTGGGCGACGCGCGGAGGAGGCGACCGCCATCCGTCCCGAGCCGCCACGCACCCAACCCCTGCACTGAGGGCACTGCGTGGCGCCCGCTGCGTACCGCCCGGACATGCGGCGCGGACGGGCGGTGCGGACGGGATCGGCAGAGGGGGCGGGATTCGAACCCGCGGCTGACATCTCTGCCAGCGACCGCTTTCAAGGCGGTTCCGATCGGCCACTCCGGCACCCCTCCGTGGACTGCCGAGGCAGCCACCAGGGCAGTCTAGAGCGGACGGGTCAGCGGGTGGGGCGGGCTACTCCGAGCCGCCGATCTCCATCTCGACCTCGTCGTAGGCGAGGTCGTGCAGCCGTTGCACGTGGTGACGGATGTCGCCGAGCAGGCGCATCAGCTCGTCGCGGACGGTGTCGATGTCTTCACTCTCGAGAATCCGGGGACCCAGCTCGCTGAGCCGCTTCAGCAGAGAGTTGCGCTCGCGGAGGACGGACCCGCCACGAGCAGCCAGCCACTCGTCCTCGTGGTGGGCCGTCTCGGCAATGAGGACGTCGCGGACAGCAGCCATCTGCTGGCGCACGGACCAGCGCCAGGTGCCCGCAGACTGGCCACGCTGCGGCGGTACCTCGAGGGCTTGGTGCAGATTATGGAGAGCGGTGTTGGTCGCACGCATGAGGTGCCTCCCGGGATGAAGCCGTTCGGGCGGGACGTGACCTGAACCACAGGCTGACACGCCAACGCCCGCGAAACAAGGGGCGGGTGCCCACGGGATCCGCCCATTGTGTTGAATCGTCGTGTGGTGTCCGACTATCGACTCGCGCGGCCTTTGGTGGCCCGGGTGATGGGCTCGGGTCTGGTGGCGCTGGCCGCCGTGGTGTTCGTGGTCACGCTCGTCAGCGGTCTGCTCGGTGGTCCGCTGGCGGTGGTGCTCGGAGTGGCCGGGACCGGGCTGCTCGCGGTGCTCGGGCTGGCCTACTGGCTCGGACGGGGCGTCACGGTGGTCCATCTCGACGATCGCGGCTATCGGGTGCGACTGGTGCGCGGCGTCGGCGCTGCGACAGCCGCGTGGCCGGACGTCGAGGACGTCGTCACGACCCACATCTCCGATGAGCCCTGCGTGGTCCTGCGCCTGCGCGACGGGCAGACCACGACGGTGCCGGTGCGCGTGCTCGATGTGGATCGTGAGGAGTTCGTGCTCGATCTGCAGCGGTTCCTGCAACGCGGCCATGGGCTACGGCGCCTCTGAGTCCGGTGCGGCGGGTGATTCGGCAAGTCCGCGAGACGACCGGTAGCCTGTCCGGGCACAGGGGAGGCGTCGCCTAGTCCGGTTTATGGCGCCCGCCTGCTAAGCGGGTTGAGGGTCACACCTCTCGCGGGTTCAAATCCCGCCGCCTCCGCGGCACCCGGCCCCGTTTCATCACGATGGGACGGGGCCGGCCCGTCCGCTGGGCGACTTACCCTATGTTGTTGTTGATTGCAGGCTTTTGCATTGCATGTTTCTGAGGCACCCAGGCGCATGACTAGGCCCGGTTCGGCAGCGAGAATATGCAAACAGGGCCATCCGCCGGCCCCTTTCTGGAAGGCAGTGAACCATGAACATTCTCCGTCGCGCAGGTGTTGCACTTCTCGCCACCGCTCTTGGTCTCGGGATCATCGGCATGGCCGGCCCCGCTCAGGCACGGGACACCAGCTGGGGCCGCGGCTCCATCGTCGCTACTCGCTGAGCGTTTCGCAGCCAAGCCCTGGGACGAGGAGCCTCCCCAACACGAGTCGGTACAGAGCCAACCCCCCGGCCACAGTCTCAGGCCCACGAGGGCAACAACCGTCAGGTTGTTGCCCTCGTGGCGTCTGCGGGTCCGGCTTCTCTGGGCTGGCTTCGGCCCGGGCTCCCGGAACTGGCGGCCTCGGCTATCGGGAAGGCCCGGTCATTCCTGAGTGGGCTCCTGGCCCGAGACCCCTTCGCGACCCATCGCGTACCCGAGCTGGAAGCGGGTCTGCGCGTCATGCTGTTCCTTGAGCTCGGCGACGTAGCCGGCGTAGGTGCGCGGGCTGACGCCCAGACGCTTCGCGCTGGTCGGGTCCGCGTGGCCCTCGATGAGCATCCGGATCGTCATGGCTCGTTGCTCGGCAGCGACGTGGCGCATCATCGACATCTCGCGGTTGGAGAACTGACGCGCCCGCTCCCACGACCGGTCGAACATGTCGATGAGGTAGGCCACGAGCGACGGCTCGCGGATGGCTAGGGCCGCGTCGAGCCCTTCGTAGCTGGGGATCACTGCGAGCTGCCGGTCGACCACGATCAGCCTGTTGAAGAACTCATCGAGCGTGCGCACCTCGGCGCCGCGCTCGGTGACGGCGGCGACGTACTTGTGGGTGATGGAGCTGCGTCGGGCCGAGTGCTGGTAGAGCGTGCGCATCTTCACCCCCCGCTCGAGGGCGGCGATGTCGCGCACCGCGGCCGCGGCCAGGGTCGGTGCGTCCCGGCCGGTCTGTGGCTGTGCAGTGAGGAGCTCGGTCTCGGCATCGCCGACCATCGAGGCGATGAACGGGTCGATCGCGTCGCCGCGGACCTCGGTGACCGGCCCGCGCGTGGCGCCGGGTGAGCGACGCCAGGTCTGGGCGAGCGAGGCAAAGGCCTGTGCCCAGCGGGACGACTCCGCCAGCATCACGGCGCCTTCCTGGCTCATCGGTGAGACGACGCGCGACTGGACGGTGGTCGGGTCCACCGCGACGTACGTCGTGTTGTCGACGTCGATGATGAGCAGGCCGAGCTTGACCAGCAGGTCGAACCCCAGACGCCAGGGGCCGTCCGGAGCGATGCGCGGGTCGTCCGAGGGCAGGCCACCTTGGGCCACGACCTCCTCGAACAGCTCGGTGGCCTTGGACTCGAACATCGCTCGCTCGTCAGGACTGAAACCCGGCACCCAACCTCCTCGAGACCCCCGCAGTTCCGATGCTGTCACAGTCCGGACACAGAGTGAGGGCCCCACCCGAAACGGGTGGGGCCCTCTCCGTGGCTCTCGGGGGGACCGGTCAGTCGCTCAGCCGCGCCTTGAGCCCGTCCAGCTCGGTCCACAACACCGCCGGCAGGTCGTCGCCGAACCTCTCAAACCACTCGGTGACCAGGGGGATCTCGGCCTTCCACTCCTCACCGTCGAACGCCAGCGCCTTGGCCATCTGCTCCTCGGTCACGTCGAGCCCCTCGGTATCGATGGAGCCCGGTGTCGGCAGGTAGCCGATCGGCGTCTCGACGGCGTCGGCCTTTCCTTCGATGCGCTCGATGATCCACTTGAGCACCCGGCTGTTCTCGCCGAACCCCGGCCACAGGAACGAGCCGTCGTCGTCGCGGCGGAACCAGTTGACCAGGTAGACCTTGGGCATGTTCGCGGCGTCGTGCTGCTTGCCCAACTCGATCCAGTGGTTGATGTAGTCGCCGGCGTTGTAGCCGATGAACGGGAGCATCGCCATCGGGTCGCGGCGGACGACGCCGACCGCGCCTACGGCCGCGGCCGTGGTCTCCGAGGACAGCGTCGCGCCGATGAAGGTGCCGTGGGTCCAGTCGCGCGCCTCGGTCACCAGCGGGACGGTCGTCTTGCGTCGGCCGCCGAAGAGGATCGCGTCGATGGGGACCCCGCCCGGCGCGTAGTACTCGTCGGCCAGGATCGGGCACTGCTCGATCGGCGTGCAGTAGCGGCTGTTGGGGTGGCTGGAGAGTTCCTCGCTCTCCGGGGTCCAGGGCTGGCCCTTCCAGGAGGTCGCCTTGGCAGGCGGGTTCTCCATGCCCTCCCACCACACGTCGCCGTCCTCGGTGAGCGCGACGTTGGTGAAGATCGAGTTGCCACGCTCGATGGTGCGGATCGCGTTGGGGTTTGTGGTCTCGTTGGTGCCAGGTGCGACACCGAAGAAGCCGTGCTCGGGGTTCACGGCGTACAGACGGCCGTCCTCGCCGAACCGCATCCAGGCGATGTCGTCGCCGAGCGTTTCGACCTTCCACCCCGGGATGCTCGGCTTGAGCATGGCCAGGTTGGTCTTGCCGCAGGCGCTGGGGAACGCCGCGGCGACGTACCGGGCGTCGCCGTCGGGAGGGGTCAGCTTGAGGATCAGCATGTGCTCGGCCATCCAGCCCTCGTCGTGGGCCTTCGCGCTGGCGATGCGCAGGGCGTAGCACTTCTTGCCGAGCAGTGCGTTGCCGCCGTACCCGGAACCGTAGGACCAGATCGCGCGCTCCTCGGGGAAGTGCACGATGTACTTAGTGTCGTTGCACGGCCAGGCGACGTCGGCCTGCGCTTCCTCCAGGGGTGCCCCGACCGAGTGGAGACAGGGGACGAAGTCCGCGCCCGTCTCCTCGATCTTGCGGAGTACGTCGGTGCCGATGCCGGCCATGATCCGCATCGAGGTGACGACATAGGCAGAGTCGGTGATCTCGACGCCGAAGAGGGGGTGGTCGGCGTCGAGGTTGCCCATGACGAACGGAATGACATACATGGTCCGGCCCTTCATCGAGCCGGCGAAGAGGCCGCGCAGCAGCCCCTTCATCTCATCGGGGTCCATCCAGTTGTTCGTCGGCCCGGCGTCGCGTTCCTCCTGGGAGCAGATGAACGTGCGCTCCTCCACCCGAGCCACGTCGGTCGGGTCCGAGGCCGCGTGGAAGGAGTTGGGCTTGATGTCCGGGTTGAGGCGGGTGAAGGTGCCCGACTCGACGAGCAGGTCTGTCAGCTCTACCCACTCGTCCTGGGACCCCGTGACCCAATGGATGGCGTCCGGCTGCGCGAGTTCGGCAGCCTCGGCCACGAAGGCCAGAATCCCCTTGTGAGTAGTCGGTCTCTCCAGCTGGGCGGTCATGGCCTCGTGCCCCTCTCGCGCGGGTGATTGCAACGTGTCAGGCCCCGGCGACGCTGTCGGGTGACATCCTTGCGGGTAAGTTACCCCCGGCCCTCGCGCCGACATATTGGATCGATCAAGGGGTGTGACCTGGGTCTCTTTCCCCTCAAGACAAGGGATTCTCGTGCTGCTTCTGTCGTATGCCGCGGTGCTTCTGCTGGCCGTCCTGGTATCCGCGCTGGCGCATCGCACCGTGTTGTCGACGGCGGTGATCTTCCTCGTCGCCGGCTTCCTCCTCGGTGACGGTGTCCTGGGAGTCATCAACCTCAACGGCAGTGATGACCTGGTCGGGACGCTGGCCGAGCTGGCGCTCTTCGCGGTGCTCTTCACCGACGGGATGCGGGTCGGGTGGAGCGACCTCACCTCCGCCTGGAGACTGCCCGGCCGGGCCCTGCTGCTCGGGCTCCCGCTGACGCTCGTGATCACGGCCGCCTTCGCGCACTACGTCGCCGGCCTGGACTGGCTGGAGTCGCTGCTGATCGGCGCGGTGCTCGCGCCGACCGATCCGGTCTTTGCGGCGGCGCTCGTCGGCAACGAAAGGGTGCCGGGGCGACTGCGCCATCTACTCAACGTGGAGTCCGGGGTCAACGACGGCCTGGCACTGCCCTTCGTGATCGTCTTGCTGGCCCTGACCGTCGGAGAAGATGAGCTGCACCTGGCTGAGCTCGGCCTTGAGCTGGTGGCGGGGATCGCCATCGGGATCGTCGTGCCGTACGCGGCTATCAAGCTCGAGCAGTCGCGACTGTTCCGCGCCTCTGAGCACTACGAGGCACTGAACGCTGCCGCGATCGGCCTGCTGGTCCTCGCGATCGCGGAAGTAACGCACGCCAACCTGTTCCTGGCCGCGTTCGCGGCCGGTATCACCGTTGCCACGATGGGGGAGCGTCAGCGGGAGTCCTTCGAGGATTTCGGCGAGCTGGTCGCGGAGCTGCTCAAGCTGGCGGCCCTCCTGGTCTTCGGGGTCCTCATCACCCCCACCTTCCTCTCCGAGGTCAGCCTCGGTGGCTGGGTCTTCGCCTTCCTCGCGATCCTCCTGGCCCGGCCCATCGCCCTGTGGCTCTCCTTCCTGGGTGCGGACCTGACCAACCGAGAACAGTTCGCCGCGATGTGGTTCGGACCCAAGGGTTTCGCCTCCGTCGTGTACGGGCTCCTCGTGCTCAACGCCGGCTTCGCGGGCGCCGACGAGCTGTTCCACCTGATCGCGATCACGGTCGCACTGTCGATCCTGCTGCACTCCTCGACGGACGTCGTCGTTGCTCGCGGCTTCGACGACGTCAACGAGGCGCCGCACTGGTACGGGCTGGACTCCGAACCCTCCGGCTCACTCGGCGAACCGGGGTCCCGGGAGCCGTCCGAGTGATTTCGGCATCACCCGATGGGTCGGCTATCCTCGTGCAGTCCTCGTGACAGGCGCCCGTAGCTCAACGGATAGAGCATCTGACTACGGATCAGAAGGTTGGGGTTTCGAATACCTCCGGGCGCGCCACACCTGACCTGAAGGGTGTCCGGTTGTCTCATTCGTATGAGCGGCACCAGATCCGTAGGTGAGTCTCCCTATCCCTCCCGATCGGTCGGTGGTAGGCATGGCTAGTGCCGGGTCGGCCGGTCGGCCGGTGAGCAAAGACGAGGTGGCATCCATGGAGGTCCGAGAACTCGGCCATCTCGTGCTGTACGTGCGAAACCTGGAGCGGTCGGCGCACTTCTACCGCGACGTGCTCGGCTGGCGTTCGCTGCAGGACGCCGACGAGGTGCTCGCATTCCCCGCTGTGGGCTTCAGCGCGCCCTCTGGACGCACGCATCACGAGTTGCTGCTCATCGAGGTGGGCGAGGACGCGGCGCCGATGCCCGCAGGCCGTCGTCTCGGGCTCTATCACTTCGGGTTGAAGGTTGGTGACAGCGATGACGAGTTGCGCGAGGCGCTGGCGTCGCTGAGTGCTCACGGGGTGCCCGTCCTTGGTATGAGCGATCACACCGTGACCCACAGCCTCTACATTTCCGATCCCGACGGCAATGAGATCGAGTTGTACATCGACGTGCCAGGTGTCGACTGGCGCAACGATCCAAGCCTGCTCATGTCTCCGGTCAAGCCACTGACCCTCTAACCGGCCGAACGCGCCAGCGCCCAACCGGCTCCGGACGTGATCGATTGGTCAGAAGCCGCAGGTTTTCGGGCCAGGCGCTGCAGTTCACGACCAATCGGTGAGGTTCGTCATGCAGCAGGTAGCTCCCGCGAACCTCACGATCGCATCGAGCCCATCGCCGAGCCGAACTGGGAAACCCGGACCCGGCCCGCCGTGAGACCGACCAGGCTTGACACCTCCGCCGTCGACGCCGGACCCCACCGAAGCGTTAGCGTGGCCGGACACCGCCGCTCTTGGCGGTCAGCACCTTTCTGGAGGTCGTGACGTGCGCATCCTCATCGCAGACACCCTGTCCGAGCAGACGCTCCATGACCTGGAGGAGCGTGGTCACGAGTGTGTGTCGCGGCCCGAGCTCAGCCAGAAGGACCTTCCTGCTGAGATGAGTGGGTACGACGTCCTTGTCGTGCGCAGCACGAAGGTCCCGCGCGCGGTGTTCGAGGCGGCGGACCGGCTGGTGCTGGTGATCCGGGCCGGAGCCGGCACCAACACCATCGACACCGAGGCAGCGGCCGAGAGGGGCGTGTTCGTCTGCAACGTGCCCGGCCGCAACGCGGCAGCGGTGGCCGAGCTGACGCTGGGTCTGTTGCTGGCCGTCGACCGACGCATCCCCGACAACGTCGCCGACCTGCGCGAGGGCAGGTGGAACAAGGCGACCTATGCCAAGGCCGAGGGGCTGCTCGACTCGACGATGGGCATCCTCGGTCTCGGGTCGATCGGCCTTCTGGTGGCGGAGCGGGCAGCGGCGTTCGGCATCCAGGTGCAGTCGGTCGTCAGGCAGGGTCGAGCGCCGTCTGTGGCAGCCCGCGCCGAGCAGCTGGGCATCCGGATGTGCGACTCGCTGGACGAGCTGCTGGCCGGCTCGGACATCGTGTCGCTGCACCTGCCTGCCAGCGCCGAGACCACACACCTGGTCGACGAGGCGTTCCTGGCCCGGATGAGGCCGGGAGCGATCCTGCTCAACACCTCGCGCGGTGACCTCGTCGACGAGCCGGCGCTGCTGCGGGCCCTGGACCGGGGCCGGGTCAGAGCAGGGTTGGACGTGTACGACGGCGAGCCCGGCCAGGGCCGCGCCGAGTGGGAGTCGCCGTTGGCCCGGCATCCCGCGGTCGTGGCCACTCACCACATCGGCGCCTCGACCGGCCAGGCGCAACGGGCGATCGCACGAGGCGTGACCGAGCTGGTCGACGGCTTCATGCGCGGCGAGGTGCGCGACTGCGTCAACCTCGACCCCGACCGCCTCGGGACGGTCGCCCTGACCGTGCGGCATCTCGACCGGGTCGGCGTCCTGGCCCAGGTGCTCGACCACCTCAGCGGGGCCCGGCTGAACGTCCAGCACATGGTCAACCGCGTCTTCCGTGGGGGCGAGGCGGCCGTGGCTTTCATCGACGTCGAGGGTTCGGCCTCTCCGGAGCTGTTGACGTCGCTGCGTTCCATCCCCGACGTCCTCGGGGTCTCGGCGGTGGCCTTGCCGGTGGTCGCCGAGGACGGGCAGTGACCGACCCGCTGCGAGCCGTGCGCCCGTTCACGACGCACCTCGTCCGTCAGGAGCAGGCGCGGCGCACGGTCACGGCGATGTCGGAGTCGCAGGATGAGTCGGGCGTCGACCTCTACCGGGTGGCGGTCGACCTCGCGGCCTACGCCGACTTCCCCGCCTCGCTCTACGTCTACCGCCAGGCCCGCGGTCGAACCTCCCACACCGGTCTTGTCTGCGACGTCGCCGTCGAGGCGATCGCCCAAGGGCAGGTCCGCGGGCACGAGGCGGTACACCAGATGCGGGTGGACGCGCTGATCTGGCACCACGGACGGCCCCACTCCCCGCCGGCGCTGGTGAAGCTTCTGCACCGGGCCGGGCCGGAGTTCACCCGAGCACTCGCGCAGGCACAGCTCGCGGAGCCGACCCTGGACTTCGCGGGACCGCACGGCTTCCAGCAGACCCTGTGGCGACTCCCCGAAGCCCCCGCGACCCGAGCGCTGGTCGACGAGCTGGCGGTCGCCCGGCTCTACATCGCCGACGGTCACCACCGCACGGCCGCCGCCCTCGAGGAGTGGCGCGCGGCCGGCCGACCGCCCGAAGCCGGGCTCCTCTGCGTGCTGTACCCGACCCATGGGCTGACCCTGTCGGCGTTCCACCGCAGGATCTCCGGGCAGGTCGACCCCGGACGGCTCGTAGCGCTGCTCCGCGGGGTCTTCGACGTCGAGCAGGTCGTCGAGCCCCCATCACCGGCGGTCGGCGCGATGGGGCTGTACGTCGACGCCCGCTGGTACGCCGTTCGCCTTGCAGCCGCCCGCCCGACGGGGGTGGGCGGTCTCGACGTGACGATGCTGCAGACCCAGGTGCTCGATCGGCTCGACCCGGCACCGCCCGGACGGGTGCGCACCGTCGCCACCTTTCCGGCTGCCACCCCGCTCGAGGACCTCGTCGCCCGCTGCGACGTCGACCGCGGCGCGCTCTTCACCCTGGCTCCGCCGTCGGTCGAAACCGTCATCGAGGTGGCGGACGCCGGCGAGGTGATGCCACCCAAGGCAACGTTCTTCGAGCCCAAGCCCGCCGCCGGGATCTTCCTGCGCCGTGAGGCCAGCTGACGTCACGCGCCGCGGCGCCGCCCGCTGTGACCGCCTCACCCGGATTCAGTGCTGCTCAGATCGATCGCCGCATCACGAAGAGCGGTCAGGAGTGCGACGGTGGCGGGCGCCACCGGTGCTGAGAAGGAACAACGGATCGTCGAGCACGTGGGTCAAGCGGACGTCGCCGTCCTCGTGGGTGGTGTCGTCATGTCGGAAGATCACGGCGATGTCGACGTCGCCGGCCCGCAACTGGTCCAGGGCATCGTCAGGGTGGGTGTCGGTGAGGGTGACCGCGAGCCCTGGATGTCGCCGCCCCAGAAGGGCGGCAGCGTGCGGAACCAGCGAACTCATCACCGAGCCGAAGCCGGCGAGCCGGACTCGACCTGCGGTGAGACCAACCAGGCCGGACAGCTCCCTGGTCGCCGAGTCGACCCGCCCGAGGATCTCGGAGGCTCGGTCCGCCAGCAGCAGGCCCGCTTCCGTGAGGCGGATGGCGCCCCGGACCCACGTGCGGAACCGGTCAGGAGTCGATGGCCTTGTCCACGTCGGTCGACGCCTCGGCGAGAGCCTTCTGCAGCTTCTCGTAGTCGCCGGAGTCGATGGCCTTGTCGATCTTCTTGGTCGCGTGCTGGAGGGCCCGGTCGACGCGGTCCGCGTAGGTGTCGTCGACGATGGCGAGGACTGCGGACGACCCGGGGGGCAGGTACTCCTCGAGCTCGACGCCCATCTCCTTCTCCTGGTGCCTCTTGACCAGGGCGCCGATCCCGGCGCCGATCCCGGCGCCGACCGCGGTGGCCAGCAGCAGGGGAGGCGCGAAGAGGCCGACGACGAGCCCGGCGCCGCCGCCGAGGACGGCTGAGCCGCCGACGGGGCTTGCGACACCGTGCTCATCCACGGTGACCTCTCCGTCTTCCCCGCGGCTGATTACGACCGCGCCAACCACGTCGAAGTCCTGGGCCTTCTCGGCCGCCTTGAGGGCGTCGTAGTCCTTCCCGGCGCTTGCCGCGTCCGGATAGGTGCCCACCACCAGGGCTAGATTCAGGTCAGCCATCGTCGTTCTCCTCCGCATGTCACGTAACTCTTCGGGTATTCTGACTTCTTTCACCTTACTCTCTCCGGGGAGCCGTCGATGTCCACCCTCCCGAGCTCACAGCCAGACGGAGCGCGCCCGGCGCGGGGTCTGGGGGACCGCCGCCGCGAAGAGCTCCTGGACGGCGTCATGAGCATCATCGCCGAGCGAGGCTTCACGGCCGTCGCGGTCTCGGAGCTGGCGCGTGAGCTGTCGTGCTCGAACTCGACGCTCTACCGGATCGCGCCCAACAAGGACAGCCTGGTGGTGCTCACCATCGGACGGTGGGGCGAAGCCAGGCTGCGGGAGGCCGAGACCCGAGCCGATGAGGCCAAGACCTCGTGGGAGCGGACCCGGAACTACCTACGCGCGGGGGCCGAGGCCCTGATGCCGCTATCCCATGCCTTCCGGCGCGACGTGGAACGGTTCGAGTCCGCCCGGGTCGCCTATCGGCTGGTCTCAGATCGCTTCGTCGATCGGGTGGTCTCCCTGATCGAGGACGCGGTCCGTGACGGCGAGATCCGGCCGCTGAATGCGCGGTTCCTGGCGGGACTGCTTCGTCACACCGCGGCCCTCGTTCGTGACGAGGAACTGCTCGAGTCGGCCGGGCTCACGGCCGGTGAGGCCCTGCTCGAGATCGAAAGCATCCTCTTCGAGGGGCTGCGCCAACGCTCCGACCCGGCTCCACGCGCACACGAGGAGACGTAGGACCCCGTCCTGGCGACCTGACTGGCGGCAGATCGGCCAGCCGATCGTGACTCGTGTGGCGCGTCGTGCGAAGGCACGGCCGAACGCTCTACGCTGGCCGGCTATGGAGGGCCCGAGGCCGGCAGACCGCGGCGTGCTGGTGCTGGGGTGGCTGCCCGGCTATGAGCGCTCGTGGCTCCGCGGGGACGTGCTCGCCGGCATCACCGTGACGGCCTACCTCATCCCGCAGGTGATGGCATATGCCGAGCTGGCCGGACTTCCCGCGGTCGCCGGGCTGTGGGGGGCGATCGGGGCGCTACTCGCCTACACGCTCCTGGGCAGCTCGCGCACCCTCTCGGTGGGGCCGGAATCCACGACCGCCCTGATGACGGCGGTGGCCGTGGGCAGCGTGGCCGCCACCGGCGCGGAGTACGCCTCGATCGCGGTTGCCCTCTGCTTCGTCGTCTCCGTTCTCTGCGTGATCGGGAGGTTCGCCGGACTGGCCCGGCTCTCCGACCTGCTCTCGCGGCCAGTGCTGATCGGCTACATGGCCGGGGTTGCGGCGATCATGGTGGTCTCCCAGCTGGGCAAGCTGACCGGGCTCGAGGTCGAGGGTGACGGCTTCGTGCCCCAGCTCATCTCCTTCTTCGGGCAGCTCTCCGAGGTGCACGTGCCCACTCTGGTGCTCGGCACGAGTGCCGCGGCGGCGATGATCGGCGGGGCGAAGCTCTGGCCGACTGCCCCGATCGCCCTGATCGGCATGCTGCTGGCGACCGCGACAGTCGCGGTCCTGGACCTTCAGGCCCGGGGCGTCGCCGTGATCGGCGAGATTCCCTCCGCGCTGCCGGCCTTCAGCCTCCCGCACCTCAGCATCGGTGAGTTCGTGGAACTGATCCTCCCCGCGTTCGGCGTCGCCTTCGTCGCCTACTCCGACAACATCCTGACCGCTCGGGCCTTCGAGGAGCGGGGCTACCCGGTCGACCCGCCACGCGAGCTGCTGGCCCTGGGCGCGGCCAATCTGGGCGCCGGTCTGATGCAGGGGTTCCCGGTGAGCAGCAGCGGCAGCCGCACGGCGATCGCCGCCGCGGTGGGGGCGAAGAGCCAGCTGGCGGCGTTCGTCACCGTGCTCGGGACGGTCCTCGCCGTGGTCTACCTCCGGCCGCTGCTCGCGGCGTTCCCCAGCGCCGCGCTCGGAGCGGTCGTCGTGTACGCCGCCACCCGGCTGGTCGAGATCCCGGAGTTCCGACGCTTTGCGGCGTTCCGTCGCAGTGAGCTGGTGATTGCGCTGTCCACGACGGCAGGGGTGCTGATCCTGGGTGTACTCCAGGGGATCCTCGTGGCGATCGCACTGTCGGTGGCAAACATCCTGCGCCGGGTGTCCCGCCCGCACGACGCCGTTCTCGGGTTCGTGCCTGATCTCGCCGGCATGCACGACATCGACGACTACCCGGACGCGACCGTGCTCCCAGGCCTGATGATCTACCGCTACGACTCGCCGCTGTTCTTCGCCAACGCCGCCGACTTCAAGAGCAGGGCCCTGAGCTCCGTCGCCACGTCGCCCGAGCCGGTGCGGTGGTTCATCCTCAACGCTGAGGCGAACGTCGAGGTCGACATCACCGCCACCGACGTTCTCGAGGAGCTGCGCGAGGAGCTCGCCCGTCGTGGGATCGAGTTCGGGCTGGCTCGGGTCAAGCAGGACCTGGCTCGGGACCTGACCAGCTCCGGGCTGCTGGACCGAGTCGGCGCCGAGCGGGTCTTCCCGACCCTGCCTACGGCCGTGGAGGCCTACCGGCGCTGGGCCGGCCCGGCCATCGAGTGACGTGGCCTCGGCGGCCGTATCCTGCCCCGCGCCGGGGAGATCGATAGTCTCCGGTGCCGAGACCACGCTTCCTGGGAGCACGCATGGAGAACGAACCGATCGCGTTCGCGAGATCATGGACGGGGGAGCACCCCGACGTGCTCCCGCCGATGCGACCTCTTCTGGACGCGACCGCCAGGGCGATGGGACGACCACCGGCTGGGCCCAGCCGCCCGAGCCGGGAACCATCCGGAGCGCCGCGATGACGCAGCGGAGATCGGCTGGCGTCGAGGCCCGGTGAACGCGACGCACGACGGCGCGCGCACCGGCCGTGCGGCGTTGACCCTGGTGGCGACCGGTCTGGGGCTGTTCATGGTGCTCATGGACGCCACGATCACGAACGTCGCGCTGCCGGCCATCCAGTCCGACTTCGACGTCGGCGAGTCCGGGCTCCAGTGGGTCGTTGCTGCGTACAGCGTGACGATGGCGATGTTCATGATGACCTCGGCGTCGCTGTCTGATTCCCGGGGCCGCAAGCGGGCCTACCTGGTCGGCATCGTGCTGTTCTGTGGAGCGTCGCTCGCGTGCGGCTTGGCGCCGTCCCTCGGCGTGCTCAACGTCGCCCGTGGGGTCCAGGGCGTCGGCGCTGCGGTGGTCAACGTCGCCTCACTGGCCCTGGTCGGCGCCGCCTACCCGGACCGGGCCGCCAAGGCGAAGGCAGTGGGCTTGTGGACCGGCATCGCGAGCGTGGGTCTGGCGATCGGGCCCACACTCGGCGGGGTCCTCACGGACACCGTCGGCTGGCGCTGGATCTTCCTGGTCAATCCCTTTGTGGGCGCTGCCGTCATCGTGTTGACGGTGCTCTTCGTGACCGAGTCGGCGGACCCGACGCACCACAGCTTCGACCCGGTCGGCCAGCTTCTCTTCATCGTCGGGATCGGCGCGCTGACCTACGCGCTGGTGCAGGCACCCGTCGACGGGTTCGGCTCACCAGCCATCTACGCCCCCCTGATCACAGCGGCGGCGGTGCTGGTCGCGTTCGTTCTCTTCCAGCTGCGGAGCAGCGATCCGATGATGGATGTGCGCCTGTTCCGCAGCGCCCCCTATACCGCGGCCATCGTGACGGCGTTCGCGGTGCTCTTCTGCGCCTACGGAACGCTGCTGGTCACGACTCAGTACTTCCAGAGCATCCGTCAGTACAGCGCGACGGACACGGGCGTGCTGCTCCTCGTGTTCTCGTTGCCGAACATGGCCATGGCGCCCTTCGCCGGCCGCCTGTCCGCCCGGTTCGGCGGACGAGGGCCCACCTTGGCCGCGGTCGCTGCCGTGTGCGTCGGCTCGGCGGTCCTGGGGTACGGCGCCGGACGCCCGTTGGGGTGGACGCTTCTCGGCTTGGCCCTCCTGGGCGCCGGGATCGGTGCGGCCGTCGCAACCTCGACCGCGTTGGCCATGACCGACGTCGATCCGGGTCGGACGGGCATGGCGTCGGGCATCCTCAACTCTCAGCGAGCACTGGGATCGACCGCGGGATTCGCGGTGATGGGCAGCATCCTGGCCCTGGTCGTCACAGCTCAGCTTCCGGGTGAGCTCGCAACGATCATCCGCGACGACGACGAACGTGCACTGGTCGTAGCCGACGTCGGGGCCGCCACGAACCCGCAGGCGGTCCCGTCGGTCATCGCACCCGCGGCCCCGGACCAGTCGACCGAGACCATCAGCCGCGACGACGTCATCGACGCGGTCGATGACGCGTTCGTGGACGGCATCCGTCTCGCGCAGGCGGCGGGCACGTTCCTCGCGCTGGCCGCGTTCGTGCTCGGGTGGTTCGCCTTCCCTCGCCGTCGGCGGCAGCCTGTGGTCTAGGCGTCCCTGGCCTGCTGCACCGTTCTGCGGTACGGGCGAGGAGAGCACCAGAGAATCGGCGCATGCGTCTCACCCATGCCCTGCGCGCCGCCTTGTGCGCCGTACCCCTCCTGCTCGTCGGGTCCGCTCTGCCTGCCGAAGCAGTCGTCCAGGTGGACGACACCCCCGCGGCCTCGTGGCAGGTCAACGGCCCCATCTACGCCTCGGCGGTGATCGGCGACACCGTGTACCTCGGCGGACGCTTCACCGAGATCGTCTCGACCACAGGTGAGTCGAAGAAGCGGGCGCGCCTGGCCGCCTTCTCCATCTCGACCGGGAAGCCGTTGGATTGGAGTCCCGAGGCCAACGGCGTGGTCTGGGCACTGGAGGCCGACGGAGACACGGTCTGGGCCGGGGGCGAGTTCACCTCGGTCGACGGTCGTGACGCAAGGCGCCTGGTCAAGCTCACCGCCTCCAGCGGCGCGGTCCAGAAGAAGTTCGAGGTGGAACTCGACAACACGGTGCGGGCCCTCGAGCATCAGCACGGCATGCTCTACGTCGGCGGGGTGTTCACGAAGGTGAACGGGAAGTCCCAGGCCTACCTGACCAAGGTGGCAGCGACGTCGGGCGCAGTCCCCGGTGGCTTCAAACCCGAGGTGGAGCGGATGGTGCGCGCGATCGTCGCTCCTCCGCAGGGCAACGGAAACGACCTGTACATTGCCGGGAACTTCTACACGATCGGCGGCGCCGACCAGCGCAAGATCGCGCGGATCAATGGCGCCAACGGCAAGCTCGAGCCCCTCGGCTTCGAGAAGCCCGCCACCACGCGGGCGCTCGACATCAGTGCCGACGGAACCCTGCTGTACGGCGGCATCGGTGGCGACATCAACAGCGCCGTCGCCTGGTCGACCGCCACCGGGCAGCGGGTGTTCCGGTACCGCGTCATCGGCGACGTCCACGAGGTGACCTACCACGACGGGACCCTCTGGGTGGGCTTCGCCGAGGGTGCCCTCGATGACTCCCAGGCTCGGGTCCGGGCTCTTGATGCGACCACCGGTGTGCCCGATCCGGGATTCGGTCCCGCCATCAACAGCGTCTGGGGTGTGCGGACGATCGCCGCCACCGATGGCGGCGTGGTCATCGGTGGCAACTTCTGGAAGGTCGACCAGAAGGCCCAGCGGTACCTGGCCTTCTTCCGCTGAGCACGGTCCCAGGTGCGACCGCTCGCGTCGCGCCGACACTGCGGTCGTGGCACGATGGCGAGATGGCGAACAGAACCGCAGCCAGGGGAAGAAGACTGCGCAGGGTGCTGATGGTGACTCTCGCGGTCGATGCCATCGGCTGGTTGGTAGCCAGGCGATTGTCGAGCGGCGACGAGCAATCCGACGACTTCCGGATCGCGGCGATCTGCTGGGGCAAGCAGCTGGCCAGCCAGGCCCCCCGCCTTCGATCGGGGTCGGCGATCGCGGTGATGGGTGGGCTCGAGCTCGATCTCCGGGACGCCTCGCCGAACCCCGACGGCGCGACCCTGGACGTGTACGCCGTGATGGGCGGCGTCCAGGTCACGGTGCCGCCGGAGTGGGTGGTTCAGGTGGAGGAGTCCACCATGGCGGGCGGCGTCGATCTTCACCTGCGCCCAAACGAGGAGCTTTCCGAGGACGCCCCCGCACTTCAGGTGAACGCCTTCGCCTGCATGGGCGGGATCCAGATCCTCAACAGCGGGAGCGACTGAGACCTCCCAGCCGCCGGGTAGGCCCCGTGGCATGCTGAGCGGGTGCCGAGGGTCCCGGGTCCTGACTGGGCCACCACCATGGGCAGGCGCACGGTGCTGGTCTGTGTGCTGGTGTTCCTCGCTCAGGCGGTTCTGCTGATCACGATGACCGGTCGCGGGGGCGCGGGTGAACCCCACCGGGTCCCGATCGTGGTCGCCGCCCCCGCCGTCGTCGCCGCGGCACTCGCCCAGCGGGCGGACGAGCTGCCGGGTCAGCCGTTCGATGCGGGCTGGACCGACTCGGAGGACGACGCCCGCGCGGCAGTCAACGATGGGACAGCGGTCGCTGCCGTCCTGGTCGATCTGAGCGGAACATCCGACACCGTGCTCGTCAACCCGACGAGCGACCCGACGCTCAACCAGGCGGTGGTCGACCGGCTGACGGGTGTGGAGAAGAGCCAAGGGCGAACGGTGCAGGTGATGACGACCTCGCGCGGCGCGGCGGGCGACGACGCATCCGGCCGCGTGCGCCTCTTCATCCTGCTGTGCGGGCTCGTGGGCTTCGGGGCCGTCGTGGCGATCTCGCTCGTGCGCGGACCGGTGGCGAGGAGCCGCGGACACGGGCTCGCCCGGGTACTGCTGCTGGCGGTCGTCTCGATCGTGGCCGTGCTCGGGATCCAGCTGCTCCCTGCGACCAGCCTCCCCGGAAACGACGCACGCCTCGTCGCGCTGGGGGCCGGCTACGCCTTCACCATGGGCCTGCTGACGCTCGCGGTGGAGGCGCTCGCGGGCCTCGCGGGCCTTGCGGTGGTCGCAGCAGCGTACTTCGTGCTCTCGACCCCCCTGATCACCGGCACCAGCCACTACCTGTTGCCGCGCCCCTGGCCGACGCTGTCGCCCGCGACGCCCACCGGAGCTGCGCAGGAGGCAGCCACGGCACTCGCGTATCTCGATCCTGCCCGCGCGCTACGCCCCGTGCTGGTCCTGGCCACTGCCTTGGTGACGGCCACCGTGCTCCTCGTGGCCGCGCGACGGTTTCGAATGCCCGCGGCCGACGGCGCGCCCGACGAGCAGGACCCGGACCGCCGCGCCCGGTTCTGGCGGCTCAGGGTGATGGCCGTCGTGGCCCCCTTGGCGGCGGTGATGGCGGCCGTCATCGCGTTCCTGCCGGTGGAGATCGTGGCGGCGGAGCCGTTGCCGAGTGTGGCGTCCGAGACGAAGTGCGTCCAGGAAGGTACGCCGAACAACGTCGAGGACATCAACCGGCTGATCCTCGACCTCCAGGCCGGCCCGGCCCTCGAAGGTGCCGACGTGGGGGCGGACGTCAAGCTCCAGGACGGGCGCTTCCTGTTCGTCTTCGGTGACACCTTGCGCGACAAGGAGTTCGGCGGCCCCGAGTTCGTGCGCAACTCCATGCTGGTGTGGAACCACGACTGCGTGGCCGCCGTCGTACCGCAGAACCGCGGGGCCCTGATCCCCGACCGGGGGGACGGCATCGGGTACTGGCCCATGTCGTTCACGCTCGTGTCGCGGACGGGATACGACCTGGTGACCGTCTCCACGCAACGGGTGGCAACCAGTGGAGCCGGTGCCTTCGACAACCTGGGTCCCGGGCTGGCGGTCTTCGTCGTCGAGCGCGGCGGTGTCCCGCAGTTCATCGACCATGAGGATGTGGGGCCCGACGACCCGAGCAAGACCAGCCCGGCGTGGGGGGCGGCGCTGGCCGCCGACAACGACTGGCTCTATCTCTACGGCACCGCGAACCCCGAGCAGTCCTTCGTCTTCGGGTTCTCCGTCCAAGTCGCACGCGTTCGACCGGACGAGGTGCTCATGACTGAGAAGTGGCGCTACTGGGACGGCGGCTCGTGGCAGAAGGACCCAGGCCGGGCGGCCGTGCTGATCCCGGCCGAGGGTGGTGTCTCGCAGACGTTCAGCGTGTTCCACCGGGGTGACACCTGGTACGCCTTCAGCAGAGCCGATGGGGATTTCGGAGACAAGCTGACCTTCTGGACCGCGCCGGCACCGACGGGGCCGTTCACGCCCAGCGCCCCGGTAGGCGAGCTGGCGACCCAGGCGACAGGCGAGATCACCTACATGCCGCTGGCGCACCCCGACCTCTTCCCGAAGAAGGGGTCGATCGTGGCGTCCTACAGCCGCAACAACACCGACTTCGACAAGGTGCTGAAGGATCCGTCTCGCTACCGGCCCCAGTTCCTGCGGGTCCGGCTGCCGAACTGACGACCTCGGCCGACCATCCGAGGACCCCGGTCGGCCGTTGACAGAACCACAGGATGGGAGCACGATCCGAAGATTCGAGGCCAGCCACTCCGGCACCTCGAGATCGGAGCGCCTCATGCGCAAGAACCGAACCCTCGCCACCGCCGCTGTCGTTGCTCTGACCGCCACGCTCTTGGTCGCGGGCGGCCCGGCCCCAAGCCCGGCCTCGGCCAAGCGACCGCAGGCACCCACGCGGGTGTTGATCGTCCTCTTCGACCAGATGGTTCCGGCGTACGCCGACAAGTTCGACATGCCGAACTTCAGATCTCTTCGTGGTCGCGGCCAGAACTTCAAGAAGGCGTACCTGGGCTACATGGCCTCAGAGACGGTGATCGCACACAACGTCATCACCTCAGGACTGAATCCCCACCACATGGGCTGGACGGACGAGGCCTACCGTGACCACGCCAACGTCTTCGGCAAGGGTGTGGACGCGATGCACATCACCGGCGACCTCAGCCTGGCGGACTTCGCCACCATCGAGAAGAACGCCGGACGGGCCTACCCCAAGCTGGCCGACTACCTGCATGCGGCCTACCCCGGTACGTCGTTCATCACCGTGGGCGAGAAGTCCTACGCCGTGGAGTCCGCGACCGGTGACAGCGGCGACATCGCCGTGCGGCTGTCCAGTCGTCGCTCCGACGTGACGAGCGACTACCCAACGGGTTGCCGCAACCTGTCCATCCCAGGAACATCCGGTAACGGGAGCTGGCGCTCGCCGGTGGGCAAGAACGTTCCGTCCTACCTCACGCTGCCTGACGCAGCCGACCCCACTCTGTGCGGGCGGTACTTCATCAACTCGGACAAGAACAACGACTACGGCACGAAGGCGGCGTTCCCCACCTGGCTCTACCCCGAGGACGGCAACCGGTTCCTGCCCGGCAATGACCCGGCCCACCTGGGCGGCGACACCTGGGCGGCGGACGCGGCGATCGAGATGATGCACCAGGAGAACTGGTCGGGAATGTTCGTCACGATGGGCGGCATCGACAAGGCCGGTCACATGTGGGGCGCGCAGGACGACACCGTGCCCCAGGACTGCACCACCCTCGCGGGCCAGACCCATGTCCAGTGCATGGCCGAGAACGCCGACGACCAGCTGGGCAAGATGCTCGACGCTGTTGCTGAGGTCGATGCCGAGCGAGGTGGCAAGACGCTGGTCGTCCTGACTGCGGACCATGGAGCCACCTATGCCGAGAACTTCTACGGGAAGACGACGTCCGGGGCGGGGGACAGCAACTGGTACTACGCGCCCCCCGAGCTGGGGGTGTGGGATGCCGGGTCCGGGGCCACTGCTCCCGACACGGTCACCTACTCCAACCCGTCCCCGGCGATCGCCGCGCTCAACGCCGACGGGAATGTCCAGTTCTCCTACCAGTCCACCGCGGTGGAGTCGTGGCTGATCGACCACTCCGAGGCGAAGAAGCTGGAGGGTGCCCGGAACATGCTGACCCTGCCTGGGGTGATCGCGTCCTACTGGCACCAGGGTGACCACTTCGTCCTGAGCGGGACGAACGCCATGGCCAGATCGGAGCGGAAGTGGTGGAGGGCGCACGGCCAGGAGATCGTCGACACCATGGCCGCGCCGGACGGCCCGGACGTGGTCGGTCTGCTGCACGACCGGACCAGCTACGGCGTGTACGGCGACCACGGTGGCGCCCAGGAGTCGGTCCAACGTGTCCCGATGGTCTTCTGGAGCGAGGGTATGCACGGCCACACCACCGGGTCGAAGTTCCGCACCGCTGACGTCATGCCGACGATCCTGAAGGCCATGGGGATCCGCCTGGTCGCACCGACAGACGGCGTCGGCCGCCGGATGGACGACTGAGGCGCGCGCGGGCCGCAACCCACGCCGGGCTTGGGCCCTCAGGGGCGGCGCCCGAAGGCGGCGATCAACCGGTCCTGAGGGGTGTCGAACTCGCCCTCGATTGGCAGCGCCACGATGCCGGCGGCGCGGTACAGCTCCTCACGGGCGGCGTACCAGCCGGCGACCTCGGTCACCAGATCCGGGTCGAGGTCGCGGTCGCCGCCCGTCGCGGTGGCGAGGTCCCACGCGTGGACAAGGTGGTCGGCCGCCAGCTGGCGCAGGTACTCGGAGGCGTCCTCGTCGCCGTACGAGAGGTGTACGACGGCGCCCGCCACCTCCCGTTGTTCGGCGCAGGCTACCGCCTGGGCCGCGGCGAGGCTCGCCGCGCCGGCGGGGTCGTCGCCCAGGAGATCGCCCTCCAGACTGTCGCCGACCTCGGCGATCGTGCGACCCTCCAGCAATGGCTGGGTCCACCGGTCCTCACCGGCCACATGGTTGACCAAGGCCCGCACGTCCCAGTCGGTGCAGGGCGTAGGCAGACCCCACTGGTCCGAACGCACAACAGCCACTCGGGAGGTCCATTCCTCGACGGTCCGGCGATGCAGGGTCACGGCGTCCATGGCGGCTCCTCCGCTGGTCGATCCCCCGTCGACCCAGCGTGCTCCTGAGCAGGGCCTGTCGTCCAGTGGCATGCCCGCACCGCGGGTGGGCCACCAGCGCCGGCGACGGCGGCAACGGCGAGCGTCCGGAGCGCA
This sequence comes from uncultured Actinomycetota bacterium, assembly GCA_963812265.1. Lineage (GTDB taxonomy): Bacteria > Actinomycetota > Actinomycetes > Propionibacteriales > Nocardioidaceae > Nocardioides. Next base: position 410,140 of record CAWEUL010000001.1, on the reverse strand, counting down.
TAGGGTGGATTCTCCGGGATAATCGGCTCACGCGATGGAGGCGGCATGTGGCAGGCGGTTGGCGGCATCCTTCCTCTGGCTATCGTCGCGGCCGCGAGCTCGATGCCGATCCTGGCCATGTTCGTCATCCTGCTCTCACCCCGACGCAGCGAGTCCGCCCTGCCGTTCCTGGCCGGTTGGGTGCTGGGCTGCCTGGTGGTCCTCACCTTGGGCATTCTTGCCGCCCAGGCGGTCCCGATAGGTCGACGACCACGGTCTGAATCGGCAACCATCGGTCAGCTCGAGATTCTCATCGGCGCCGCGCTGATCATCCTGGCTGTGCTCGCTTTCCTCCGACGGAATAGGAGCCGCGCCGGCCCGCTGCCCGCTTGGGTGAGCAAGATCGACTCGTTCGGCGCACTGCCCGCGTTCGGCGTCGGGCTCGCGCTCAACCTCCGGCCCAAGGCGCTGCTGCTCGCGGCGGCGGCGAGCCTGGTGATCCGTGGGCAGAAGCTCGCTCTCCAAGAGAGCCTGCCCGTGATCGTGATCTACACGGTGATCGCGACCTCGACGGTGTGGGTGCCCACCGTGATGACCCTCGTCTTCCCCGATCGCATGCAGGCTCGCCTCAACGCTTCGCGGAACTGGCTCGCCCAGAACGGATTGCTGGTCACCGCGGTCGCCATGGCCCTGGTCGGCATCTTGATCATGGTCACGGGCTTCCGCAACGTGTAGGTGGAGCGGGCCGGATCCTCCTCAGCCGGTCGCCGGAAGTGCCGGCGCGGTGATCGTCACGGTGCCCGTGCCGCGGAGGACGGTTGCTCCGGTCGCTGACCGGAGCTGCACCTCGAAGGCTTCTACCGGCTCGTCGAGGATGTCGCTGAGGATCTCGATGGGCACCTCGGCGCGCACGCGACCCGCGGGAAACGAGACGACCACATCGACCGGGACGAAGTCGGACTCATCAGCGGTCCCGGCCACCGTGACGACCCGGGCGTTGACCGGACGGCTGCGCGGCCGGTCGAGGGACACGACCAGCGTGATCGTCGTGGACCCGGTGGCCGGCTCCTCGATGGAGCCGTCCGAGATGCGCAGCCGGGGCCGAGGGTCGTCGTCTCGGATGAGTCCGGTGCCGGCTGCATCCTTGATCCTCAGACCTCGGGCGGCGCCGAGTCGGAGTCGGAACCTCTCGAGCTGCTCGTCGATGCGATCCCCGCGAACCTGAACCCTGACCGTGCGCCGCACGGATCCGGCGGCGAAGACGACCCTGCGGTGGACGGCGCGATAGTCCTTTCCTACGCGGGCGGAGCCCGCCACCGTGTTCACCCCGACGGAGACGCGACGAGAGGTGGGCCGGTCCAGCATGAGGGTGAACCGCAGTGCGACCGGGGAGCCGGGGTCCTTCTCGCGGACCGCCGCGTTGCTCACGCGCACCTGGGGCACCGGGGGAATGGGCCGTCCTGAGGGGCCCAGCGTGGCGAAGCAGAAGCCACGCGCACGCGCGCCGCGGATGATGGCGGGCACCGCATGCAGCGTGTACCCCGACCGGGCCACCCCATCGTGCAGCAGTACGACGTTGCTCTGCTGGGGGCGCAGCGCTCCCAGCACGCGGGCCGCGATCTGAGCCGACGTTCCTGACTCCCAGTCCCGTGAGTCGACGTCCCACAGCACGGTGGTCAGACCCATGCCGGAGACGACGGCGCGGACCCGGTCGGTCACGGCGCCGTAAGGCGGCCGCACGAGGCGCGACGGTGTGACCCCGGCTGACCTGATGGCTCCGGCGGTGCGTCTCAACGTCGACCGGATACTCGCGTCGCTCAGGCGGGTCAGGTCCTCGTGGGCGTAGGTGTGGTTGGCCACCACATGGCCTTGCCGCACCATCCGACGAAGCAGCTCCTGCGAGCCGGGCACTCGCTGGCCCACGATGAAGAACGTGGCGGGCACCTTCTGCGACGCCAGGGCCGACAGCAGCGGCGCTGTCACTGCTGACGAGGGGCCGTCGTCGAACGTCAGGGCGACCAGCCCGGCCGAGCACGGTCGCGGGGCGGACAATGCCGCGGCGGGGGAGTCCAGCACCCCCAGCATCGAGGTCGCCAGGCAGACCCCCAGCAGCGACGCCGGGACGGCCCGGCGAAAGTTCACCGCGCGACTCCTGGAGGCGCGCCGTACCCGCCTGTCCTTCATCCCCACCCCCACAGGAAGGTGCCGTCGTCGGTGAGTGCCCGGTCGCCCGCTCCAGGGTGATCTCCTCGACCGTGTCACAGCCGTCCACGGCCCAGTCAGAGAGATGGTAGGCGTTGGGCGCGCTGGGCGCTGCCGAACGTTGCCGCCGGCCGTTTTCTCTTGACGGCCGGTGCCCTACGCCGCTCGGTGACCGGGCGAGTGGCGCTCGCCGATCGGGGTGGTCTACGCGGGCAACGGCAACCGGTGGATCACAAGATCGCCCAGGGTTGCGGCTTCGGTGGTCAGCACGATCGACCGGTCGGTGACCCCGTAGACCCGCTCGGTGAACGTGGGGCCCCCGTCGACGTACACCTCGACCACGGACCCGTCGACCATGACCCGGATCCGCGTGAGGTCGTCGGGTCGCCACGGGCCGCTGGTGTCCCACCCGCGACGCTGGGGCTCGAAGGTGTCCCGGACCAGCCTCGCCACACCGCGCAGCGGGTCGAGCTCGAGCGTGAGGTTGCCGAGGATCGCCAGGGAAGAGGGCTCCCGACCGGCCAGCTCGAGGGTGAGGTCGACGGCGCCACGTGGCAGCTCGACCGCCTCTCCCGGCGCGAGGGCCAGTCGGGTCTCCTCACCGTGGAGCAGGCTCGTCTCGGCGGCCGGCCTGCTGAGCAAGTGCAGCTCCGGGCCCAGGGACAGCTCGCGGGCCAACGTCAGGGCACCGGCCCAGCCGGCCTCCAGCACCTCATCGTCGGCGCGGTCCTCCCAGGTCCACCCCCACAGCAGCACGCGGTCACCGTCGAGCAGCACCGCCGGCGCATAGAAGTCGTGGCCGTGGTCCACGAACCCGCCCGTGGCGACGACGAGGCGCGGCGCGCCATCGGTGGAGACGAGGTCCCCCACGAGGTAGGACACGCGGGTCAGCCCGTCCAGCACGAGGGACACGACCAGCACCCAGCGACCGCCGAGCGGGAACAGCTGCGGGCACTCCCAGATATCGGCGGGAGCGAGCTCCATGGCGAGCCGGCTGGTCGCGTCGAGCAGCGGCCCGAGGTAGCGCCACCGCGTGAGGTCGTCGCACTCGTAGACCAGCACCGACGGGCGCCGTCCCGGCTCTTCGCCGGCCCCGACCAGCGCGTACCGATGGCCCTCGTGAGTGAACAGGAAGGGGTCCCGGAAGCCCTGCAGGTCCAGGTCCTCCGGAGGCGACGCGACCGGCTGGTCGGCCTTGGTCCACGTGAGGAGTTGGTCGTCATCCGCGGTGGCCAGGCAGATCGTCGCCGTGTCTGCTCCCTCCCGGATGCCCGTGTAGACCGCCACCACCGAGCCGCGATCCGCCACCGTGCAGCCTGACCAGATGCCACCGGCGTCCGGTGTGCCAGGAGTCGGCCGCAACGCCACCGGCTCGTAGCGCCAGTGGACCAGATCGGCGCTGCTCGCGTGTCCCCAGCAGATGGAGTCGTGGACCGGGCTGTGCGGGTTGTGCTGGAAGAACACGTGGTAGCGATCGCGCCATCGGATCGGCCCGTTGGGGTCGTTGAGCCAGCCGGCGGGGGGTCGAACCCGGTGGAGCGGGAAGTCGGGGTGTGCGGCGGCGGTCGTCATGCCCCAGAGCCTAGGGGCGGGCGGCCGAGGCAGGCTGCGCCCGACACGAAGGGCTGGGCCGTCCGGCGCGCCTAGCATGGGGAGATGATCGTCGACATCAACTCTGGTCCTGCGTTCGCGTTCGGTGAGATCTCGCTGCCGGCGGGAGGTGCGGTCCGGGTCGAGGCCGGGGCCATGGCCATGACGCGCGGGGACATCTCGATGTCCACGTCGACTCAGGGCGGCTTCCTCAAAGGGCTGAAACGCTCTCTGGGCGGTGAGAGCTTCTTCGTCAATGACTTCTCCACCACCTCCGGTGGCGTCGTCGCGGTGGCCGCGGCCCTCCCAGGCGACATGACCGTGGTGTCGCTCAGCGGGACGGGTGGGTTGATGGTGCAGTCGGGCTCCTGGATCGCTTCGGACATCGGGGTGGAGGTCGACACCAAGTGGGGCGGAGGCAAGACCTTCTTCAGCGGCGAAGGACTGCTGCTCCTGCGTTGCTCGGGCCAGGGCGACCTGTTGATGGCAACCTATGGGGCGCTGCGGGACGTCACCCTGCCGGCCGGCGAGACCATGACGTTGGACACCGGCCACGTGGTGGCCTTCGACGACACCGTGACGTACTCGGTGCGCAAGGCCGGCAGCTGGAAGTCCACCATCCTCGGTGGTGAGGGCTTGGTGACCGACTTCGTGGGCCCGGGCCGGGTGTGGCTGCAGACCCGCAGCAGCAGCGATCTGGTGGCCTGGATCAGGAGCAAGATCCCGACCCAGTCGTCGAACTCCTGAGCAAGGATCGCCTCCTGGCTACGCGAGACGGCGGTCGAAGAAGTCGACGGTGCGGTCCATGGCCGCGACGAAGCGCGGCCCGAAGGCATGCTCCTCATCGGGGTACCACGCCAGCTGCGCGTCGACCCCGGCCCGTTGCAGCGCCCGGTACGACGCCCGCGTCCACGCGGGCGGGCAGGTGTCGTCGCTGCCACCCTGCACCAGCAGCAGGGGTTCGGTGATCCGGTCGAGGTAGGTGCGCGCCGAGATCTCCCGCCAGAAGCGACGACTGCCCGGTGTCCCCGGCAGCCCGTAGGTGCGAGCGACGTACCGGTCCAGGCCGGAGCGGCTGGCCTCGCCGCGGATCCAGCGGTTGTAGTTCTGGGCCTCGAGCGAGCTGACCGGCGCCCACACAGCGGCGGCCGAGACCAGCCCCGGTGACATCTCGAGCGCCTTGTAGACCACGCCGCCACCCATGGACCGCCCCATCAGCGCGACTCGCTTGCCGTCGACCGCGACCCGGTCGCTGAGCCGGAGCGCCCGCACGGCGGCCAGCACATCGACGGCGTAGCCCAGCCGCAGCTCACGTGCGGCGTGCGGGTCGTCGTCGGAGCCCGCGTGGTTGCGGTAGTCGACGTGAAAGGCGACGTATCCGCGCCCGGCGAGGTAGCCCCGCTCGCGCGTCATGCCTTGGCCGGACACGTAGTACGCCGGGTCGATGTAGCCATGGGCCAGCACGACCGCGGGGAACGGCCCACGGCCGGTGGGGACGTTCAGCACGCCGGTGACCCGCATCCTGCCGCTGCGGTAGGACGCGTCATAGGACGTGTAGGCCGCCGTGCGCTCGCGCACCGACCCCAGGCGCAGGCCACCTCCGCGGACCGGCCGGTCGAAGTAGGCCGGGAGCGACACCGGATGCGGCGACGCGGTGGCCGGTGTGGTGGGGCCGGCAGCACTCCCTCTGGGCGACCCAGCCGGCTCGGAGGGCGAGTCCTCCGCCGTGTCGCCCGGGCTGCGGCTGGGTGCGGCGGACCCTGCGCTGGGTGGACCTGGCGTGGCCCGCGAGCAGGCGGCCAGCGTCAGGGCCAGGAGCACGGCCAGCAACGCCACGAGTGACGAACGACGGGTCATGGGGCGGCTCCTCCCACCGTCGATGATGGCAGCGGCAGCAAAGTCGCGCCGTGGTCCTACCCTCGCGGGCGGGGTGGTGGCGGGCCTACGGTGGACTGGTCTGCCCGCCCCATGCCCCGAACCCGAGAGAGAGCGTGCCGTGACCGAGCGCGAAGCACACCTGGTCGGCAGCCTGCCCGGCCCGACCCCACTGGCAGCGATGACCAGTGCCGTGGACATCCTCGGCGCCCGCCTGAGCTCGTTGCCTGACGGCGAGACCGGCGAGCGGCGAAACTGGGTCCTCTCGATCGTCGAGGGCCTGCACGACAACCCGGACCTCGAGCTTCGTCGCTCGGGCGACTGGTCGGACTACGACAAGATCCCCCAGTTCAAGGTGCGCAAGGGGCGAACGCTCTACGGCGCGAACCTCGACTTCGGCCACGTGGCCGCCGTCACGGAGAGCTTCCCGGACTTCCAGCAGGTGCGAGCTGCGGCCGGGCTCGAGGACCTGGTGTTCCAGGAAGGCGTGCCGGGCGACTTCGACCTGGCGATGTTCAGCCTCGGCCCCGCCGGGGCCCTGCGCCACCGGCGGGCGTTCACCGAGGCGACGTTGAGCGAGATCCGCCAGGTCAGCGCGATCACCGGACCGGACACCGTGTTCCAGGTGGAGGTGCCGGCCGAGCTGGTGCTGCTCTCGAAAGCGCCTCCCCCGGCCCGGGCCGCCCTCGCGAAGGTGCTGGCCAGGCCCACGACGGGGTTGGCGGCCGGCTCGCCGGCGGGCACCCGCTTCGCCGTCCATCTGTGCCTGGGGGACATGAACAACAAACCCTTTGGGACGCTGGATGACGTCTCCCCGCTGGTGCTGCTCTCGAACGCGATCGTCGCGGGTTGGCCGGCCGGGCGACCGCTGGACCTGATCCACGCGCCCTTCGCCGCAGCCGACCAGCCCGCGCCCACCGACCCCGCGTACTACGCGCCGTTGAGCGGGTTGGTGGTGCCGCCCGGGACCCGGTTCGCTGCGGGCTTCGCCCACGAGTCCCAGACGGTGGCCGACCAGCTCACGATCCGTGGCCTGATCGAGGACCAGCTCGGCAGCGAGGTCACGATCTCTGCCGCCTGCGGGCTGGGACGGCGTTCGGAGGAGGACGGTCGTGCGGTCATGGAGCGGATGGCCCTCCTGTGCGAGGGCTGAGCCTGGACGTTCTCTGGACAACTTCTTCAGGACTTTCGCGCCACCCGTGACGACAGTGGAGGCATCACCACTGGAGCACCGAAGCCCGGTGGATCGTCCTTCAGGAGTCCGAGATGACCACCATGACCAGCAGCAGCCACACCACCACTCCCACGGTCGACGTCGCCGACCTCACCAGCCAGGTCGTGCAGATGTACACCGACGTGGCCGAGCGCCCCCAGGGCGACTATCACTTCGAGCTGGGCCGGGACCTGGCCGAGCGTCTCGGGTACGAGCCCGGGGTCCTGGACCAGATCCCCGCCCAGGCGATCGAGTCCTTCGCAGGCGTCGGAAACCCCTTCCAGCTGGCCGGGCTCGTTCCGGGCGAGCGGGTGTTGGACCTGGGCTCCGGCAGCGGCATGGACGTGTTCGCCGCCGCCGTGCAGGTAGGGCCCCATGGCCAGGTCACCGGCCGCGACTTCACCGGCCCCCAGCTGCGGAAGGCAGAGCGGCTGCGTGACGCAAGCGGCTTCGCTCAGGTGGCCTTCAGCGAGGGCCGGATCGAGGAGCTGCCGTTCGCGGACGAGAGCTTCGACCTGGTGATCTCCAACGGCGTGGTGAACCTGTCTGCCGAGAAGCGGCGCGTCTTCGCCGAAGCGGCGCGAGTGCTGCGTCCTGGCGGCCGTCTGGTCGTGACAGACATCGTGGCGGGTGCCCACCTGCCGGAGTCTGTGGTGTGCAACGCGGACCTGTGGGCCGCCTGCATCGGGGGTGCCGCCCAGGAGGACGACTATCAGGACATGATCACCGACGCGGGCTTCACCCTCGTCGCGGGCCGACGCAACGACTACGACTTCGTCTCCGACAGTGCCGTCGGTGCGACGAGCACCTTCGACGTCAAGAGCGTCACCCTGCTCGGATTCCGGAGCTGATCGGCGGTCGGGTGGCCCTATGATGCCGGGATGGCCAGCCTTGCCGCCGCGAACGGAGGCTCGGGGCTCCTGTGCTTCGCCGGCGTCGAGCTCGATCTGCGGGCGATGACCGTACGTCGTGAGGGAGAGCTCGTCCCCGTCGAGCCGCAGGTCTTCGACGTGCTCCGACACCTGGTGGAGAACCGGACCCGGGTCGTGTCGAAGGAGGAGCTGCTCGACGAGGTGTGGGGGAACCGCTTCGTCAGCGAGTCCGCACTCACCTCCCGGGTACGCTCCGCCCGGGTGGCGGTCGGCGACGACGGGCAGCGCCAGCAGGTCATCAGGACTGTGCACGGTCGCGGCTACCAGTTCGTCGCCGAGATCACGCCACCGGACGGTCGCGCAGCGGCACCCGAGCAAGATCAACTCCCAGCGCCCGGGGGGACGCGGCCGGTGCCGGTCCTGCCGCCACCGCGGCGGGCGATCGTGGACCGGGTCGAGCTCACGGCGGACCTTCAGGAGCGGCTGCTGCGCGACCGCCTGCTGACGCTCGTCGGCCCGGCCGGTGTCGGCAAGACGCTGGTCGCGCATCATGTCGCCAGCCGGGTGGCCGCGCACTTTCCCGACGGGGCGTGGCTGGTCCAGCTGGCGGAGACTCGAGTCGACGACGACGTCGGCAGCCACATCCTCGGCGCCATCGGCGCCACCCGCTTTCCCTCGACCACGGCCGAGGAGACCCTCCTCAGCGTCCTGCCCGAGCAGCACGCGCTGCTGGTGCTGGACAACTGTGAGCACGTGCTCTCGCAGGTCGCCCGGCTGGTGGCCCGGCTCCTCGCGCCCGGTGGACCGCTGACCATCCTCACCACCAGTCGGCAACGGCTTGACGTCCCCGGCGAGGTGGTGCTGGCCGTTCCGGTGCTCGATGCAGTGCACGGCGTGGCCCTGTTCCGCGAGCGAGCCGCGGAGCACGGAGTGGTGCTCGGGGCGAGCGAGGCCGTGACCGCGGTCTGCGAGTCGCTCGACCAGCTCCCGCTCGCCCTGGAGCTGGCCTGCGCCCAGGCGCGGGTCCTCGGCGTCGAACAGCTGGCGGGGCTGCTGGACCAGCGCCTCCATCTCCTGAGCGCCACCCGGCCCGAGGACGGATCCCACGTGACCTTGGAGGGGGCGATCGCCGCGTCGTTCAGCGAGCTGCCGCAGCCGCACCAGGAGACGCTCGGCCGGCTCTCACAGATGGCTGGTTGGTTCGACCTGGCCAGCGCGACGAACGTGGCGACCGACGACCGAGACCTTGACACGATCAGTGCGGTTCGGCACGTGGTCGCTCTGGCCGAGTGTTCCCTGGTCGATGTCGACAACAGTCGCCCGGTCCCGCGCTACCGACTCCTGGAGTCGATCCGGCTCTTCGCGGAGGCTCGCGTGGACGACCTGGAGGCCGCCCGTCGAGCCCACCTGCGGTGCTTCCGAGACCGAGCCTTCGACCGCGGTGCCCGCCTCGCGGGGTCGGAGGTCGAGACGGCCTTCGAGGAGATCCGTGCGGACTGGACCCACTACCGCACGGCGGTGCGGTACGCCCTGGAGCTCGACCGCGTGGACGAAGCGCTCGACATCCTCAACGCGACCGTGGACTATGCCGAGGTCACCTTGAGCATGGAGCACGGCGACTGGTCCGACGAGGTGCTGGCCCGCGTCGCGTCCCGGTCGGACCCGCGGGTCCTCGAGGCATTGGCCGGCCGTGCGCGTCTGCTCTCCTTCGAGCGGCGCCTCGACGAGGCAGCCACACTCGTCGACCTCGCGGGAGAGGCTGAGGGCAGCTACTCCGCGGCACTGGCCCACTTCTGGCGGGCCGGCGCCGCCGGGGAGATGCGCGATCTCGCCCACAGCTTGTCCGTCCTGGAGGAGTTCGTCGCCGGCACCGGTGGGATCCGGGAGCTCACCGTGGGCGCCATCGCCCAGCTGGCCGCGGTGAATCCGGACATCGACCCGTCGCCGGCTTCGCGGCGCGCGCTGCTGGTGAGCACGACCACCGGGGACATCGGACATGCCTTCGGTCTCGCCGTGGAAGCCAACGTGGCGATGCGTGAGGACCAGCGAGACCGGGCGCTCGCCGCGTGCGAGGCGTGCATCGACCTGGCCCGGCAGACCTCGCTGGCGGTTCTGGCGTCGCAGGCCTATGCCCTGCGGGTCAGGGCGGTCCGGTGGCACGAGTCCACATCGCTGGTCGGGCGCTGCTCACTCGAGGCGATGAGGTACTACCGGTCGCACGGCCACTGGGCCTCAGCACGCAACGATGCCCCGGTCGCCGCCAGGGTAGTGGCCGAGGCGGGGCTCATCGAGCTGGCTGCGGACATTCTCGACGGCTACCGACCGGTCCGCTACCGCAGTGTCGAACCGGACTACGTCGCGAGCGTTCGGAAGGCGCTCTCCTCGGAGCTGGGGGCCGGCCTCGACGGTCTGCTGCGGCCGGGCAGCGAGGAGGACGCGGAGCGATTCTGCGACTTCGTGATCCACGCGCTGGAGCAGGCGCTGGAACGACTGGACGGGGCGCCGGCCTGACCACCAGGACCTCGGAGGTCACGATCGACCCTGCGGACGACGGCCCGGCCGTGCCCGCCCTGCTGCTCGAGCCTGAGGACCAAGCGGCAGGGCGGCCGGCGCTGCTTCTCGTCCACGACATCCTCGGTCTGACCGATGACATCGACCGCATCGGAGCACGCCTGGTCGATGAGGGGTACGTCGTGCTGATCCCGGACTACTTCGGGCCCGGGCGTCGGCTGCCGTGCGTGGTCCGCGCGATCACCGACCTCAGGCGCGGAGCCGGGCCAGCCTTCGACCGGCTCGCCTCGGGACAGGACTTCCTGGCTGGTCGAGCTGGCGTCGACCCCAGAAGGATCGGTGTGGTGGGCTTCTGCCTCGGAGGCGGGTTCGCTCTGCTGTGGGCGGCCAGGAGTGACGCAGCGGCCGTGGCCACCTTCTACGGCGGTGTTCCCACCGACGTGGACGCTCTGCGTGGCCTTCCGCCGTGCGTGGCGGGCTACGGCGCGAAGGACCGGGTCTTCGGGCCCCAGGCGAAGCGGCTCCGCGACCACCTCGTCACGCTCGGCGTCGCACACGACCTGCGGGTCTACCCGCAGGCGGGCCACGCCTACATGAACCAGCACGAGGGGCTGGTGGCCTGGCTCGCCGCTCACAGCCCCGAGGCCGCGGGCTACGAGCACGGAGCCGCCGAAGACAGTTGGACACGGATGTTGGAGTTCTTCGAGCGCCACCTACGGTGACCGGGATCCTCAGCCGGGGGCCGTGGAGTCCGAGTCCTCCGCTCTCTCGTCGGCGTCAGGTGTCGCGCTGCTGCCCGAAGGCCCTCGGACGAACCGCCCGAGTGAGCCCTCGTCCCGCGCAATCACTTGGCCGATGACCGCGGTGGCCAGGAGGCCCCAGGCGACGAGATACAGGAAGGCCAGGTAGGCGAAAGCGACGCCGATGGACCCGTAGCGCAGAGCGCTCGAGTGCAGGGCGACCGGCAGGTACCTCGAAGACAACGGGTGTGTCAGCAGCAGTGCGAGCGCGAAGAGGAGCGCCCCCGGCAGCAGTGAGCGGATCCGCACCCGCCTTGCCATCAGCATCCAGGGAAGGAAGGCCGCGATCGCGGTGTTGACCGCGAACACCAGCGAGGTGCTCCAGAAGTCGCGCGGTGGGAGGCCCTCGAGCGTCTTCACGACGAACCGGCTCAGCACCACCGAGATCGCCAGCACGAGGACCGCGGCGAGCCAGCGCCAGGCCTGACCGATAGTGCTGCGGGTGCGTCCGTGCTGCCAGACGGCGTCGTAGGCCCGAGTGAGGGCGCGTGACAGGCTGGTCGCGGAGATGAGGACGACCAGCACTCCGATGAACCCGAACGCGCTCCCGCCGCCGCTCGTGGAGACCACGTCGTCCACGAGGTCCTGCGTCTCCTTGGGCAGGTTGAGGCCGCCAAGGGTGTCGACGGTCAGGGAGGCGCTGAAGATCGAGGCGCCCATGATGATGATCGGGAACACCGAGGTGAAGAGCTGGGCGGCGATGGTCATGGCGCGGTCGAAGACCTGGATGCGCTTCAGCCCTGCCGCGACCCGCAGCGAGACCCTGCCGGGCCAGTTCGCCATCATCTTCCACACAGTTCGGCTGACCCGTGGCGGCAGCCGGTCGGCGAGGGCGAGCTGTTGCTCGGTCAGCCCGAACGCGATCAGTTCGTTGCGGACGTCTGCGGGTATCACCTCGTCCTCCTGTCACCGCGGGTTGCTGCCACGATGGGCAGAGTCAACCACCCCGACGCCCCATCACCGCGTGGACCTGCCGGTGTGAGGCTCGTTGTCCGGGGCTGGGAGACTCGCCGGAGGCATGGCGTAGGACGGATCGCAGGAGGAAGCGTGAGCAGCTCGGAGAGGGTCCCGCCGTTCCGGGTCGAGGACCCGGCGGGGATCGACGATCTCCTGACGGCGGACGAGAAGGACGTCCGCGCGTCGGTGCGACAGTTGGTCCAGGGGGTCGCTGAGCCGTACGTCGCGGAGTGGTTCGAGGCCGGCCGGATCGACGACCCCCGGGGCCTGGTCAAGAGCTTCGGCGAGATGGGCCTGCTCGGCATGCATCTCGAGGGCTACGGCTGCGCCGGGATGTCGGCGGTCGACTACGGGCTGGCGTGCCTCGAGCTCGAGGCGTGCGACTCCGGGGTGAGGTCGATGGTCTCGGTGCAGGGCTCGCTGGCGATGTTCGCGATCTGGCGCTTCGGCAGCGAGGAGCAGAAGCAGGAGTGGCTGCCCCGGATGGCCGCCGGTGACGCGATCGGGTGCTTCGGGCTGACCGAGCCCGACCACGGATCCGACCCCTCGGGCATGCGCGCCCGGGCGCGTCGGGACGGCTCCGACTGGGTGCTCGACGGTCGCAAGATGTGGATCACCAACGGGTCGATCGCCGACGTGGCGGTGGTGTGGGCCCGGGTGGCCGATGACGGGCCGGACGACGGGATCCGCGGCTTCGTCGTCCCCACCGGCTCGGCCGGGTTCTCGGCGCCGGAGATCAGGCACAAGATGTCGCTGCGGGCCTCGGTCACCAGCGAGCTGGTGCTGGACGGCGTACGCCTGCCGGCCGAAGCGATGCTGCCCGATGCGCGGGGGCTCGCGGGTCCGTTGGGCTGTCTCAACGAGGCACGCTACGGGATCGTGTGGGGCTGCCTCGGCGCGGCCCGGTCGTCGCTGGAGGCAGCGTTGTCGTACGCCGGCGGGCGGGTGCAGTTCGGCAAGCCGATCGCGGCCTACCAGCTGACCCAGGCGAAGCTCGCGGACATGACCCTGGAGCTGGTCAAGGGCCAGCTGCTGGCGTGGCACCTGGGCCGCCAGAAGGACGCCGGCCGGCTGCGACCCGAGCAGGTCAGCATCGGCAAGCTCAACAACGTGCGTGAGGCCCTGGAGATCTGCCGGACCGCCCGCACGATCCTGGGCGCGAACGGGATCTCACTGGAGTACCCCGTGATCCGCCACGCCAACAACCTGGAGTCCGTGCTGACCTACGAGGGCACCGTCGAGATGCACACGCTGGTGCTCGGTCAGGCACTGACGGGGCACGCGGCGTTCCGCTGACCGACGTCCGCGCGACACCCCCCGGGGTGTGGGCCTCCGGGGCGGGTGCGGGACGGTGGAGTCATCGCCTCGACGCAACGGGGTGTCGTCGTCGCACGAGGAGAGGACTCTGATGAAGAAGCTGTTGGTCATTGTCGCGCTCGCAGTGGGCTATGTGCTCGGGACCAAGGCCGGGCGCGCTCGCTACGAGCAGATCATGCAGGCCTTCCGCAAGGTGAAGGACGACCCACGGGTCCAGGAGAAGACGCATCAGGCCGCCGGCCTGGCCAAGGAGAAGGCCTCGCAGGCCGCGGGCGCGGCGGTCGACAAGGCCCCCGCCGTCAAGGACGCGCTGGTCGGCGCGGCGGGCGCGGCTGCCGCCAAGATCAAGCCGGGCTCGGGCGACGGCGAGGGTGCCGGGGCCACGGTCGAGGACCTGCACCCCGACAGCACCGCTCGCCAGGAGGACTCCGGACCCCAGGGCGATCTGCCGTAGGTCCCGGTGGCTGTGCCCGGTGAGGGCGAGGCCACCCCTGAGGGTGGTTCGCTGCCACCGGATCCATGCTGGAATGGGGAGCCAACCGACCACAGGAGGATCATCATGGGTATCTCGGACAAGGCCCGCCACGAGGCGGAGGATCTCCAGGGCAAGGCCAAGGAGGCGGCGGGCAAGGTGTCCGACGACGAGGATCTGGAGGCCGAAGGCAAGGCGGACCAGGACGTCGCGGCGGTGAAGTCCGCCGGCGAGAAGGTCAAGGACGCCGGTCACGACCTCGCCGACCGCCTGCACTGAGTTCGACGGGCCCGGGCGGGGTCAGGTGTCCAGGGCGAACCTCAAGGCCGCCTCGACGTGCAGTCGGGTGGTGGGGAAGTAGGGCACCGGCACGTCGTCTGGACCCACCAGCAGCTCGATCTCGGTGCAGCCGGCGATGATGCCGGCGGCGCCGCGGTCGAGCAGCCGCCGGACGACCTCGAGATACTCCGCCCGCGACGGTGCGCTGACAACACCGCGCACCAGCTCGCCGTAGATGACGTCGTGCACGGTCGTGCGGTCGCGTTCCTCGGGCACCAAAACCTCGAGCCCCTGCCCCTCGAGCCGGCCGCGGTAGAAGTCCTGCTCCATGGTGTAGCGGGTGCCGAGCAGCCCGACCGTGGTCAGACCCGCGTCGCGGACGGCGTACGCCGTGGCGTCGGCCAGGTGCAGGAAGGGCACAGTCAGCGCCGCTTCGATGACGGGGGCCACGACGTGCATCGTGTTGGTGCACAGCAGGACCATCTCGGCGCCGGCCGCCTCCAACAGCCTGGCGTCGCGGGCGAGCACCTCACCGGCGGTGTCCCAGTCGCCGGCCTCCTGGAGCGCCTCGATACGGGCGAAGTCGTAGCTGCGGACCACCAGGTCGGCCGACGAGGTGCCGCCCAGCCGGGCGCGCACGCCCTCGTTGAGCAGCCGCTCGTAGTAGATCGAGCTCTCCCAGCTCATGCCGCCCAGCAGGCCGATCGTCCGCACCATGCGCCGACCGTAGCCGAACCTCGACTAGCAGGCACGCGTCGTGCGCCGGGGCGCCCGCTCTAGGCTGACCTGGTGAGCGCGCCGACCCCCCAGCAGATCCGCCGCGCGCTTGCCCGCGCCGAGCGAGGCGCTGCCGTCGACGTGGCCGAGGCGGCCGCGCTGCTCGCCGCCGACGGCCCCGAGCTCGAGCGCCTGTGCGCGGCGGCCGCCCGGGTCCGCGACGCCGGGCTCGCAGCCGCGGGGCGGCCCGGGACGATCACCTACTCACCCAAGGTCTTCATCCCCCTGACCCGGCTGTGCCGAGACCGCTGCCACTACTGCACGTTCGTGGAGACACCCGGCCGGCTCGCGCGAGACGGGGCGGCCCCTTACCTCTCGCCCGAGGAGGTCCGTGCGATCGCCCGGGAGGGCGCCGAGCAGGGCTGCCTCGAGGCGCTGTTCACCTTGGGGGACCGGCCCGAGGCACGCTGGCCGGAGGCCCAGCAGTGGCTGGACGAGCACGGCTACGCCTCCACGCTGGACTATGTGCGGGCGATGGCCGTTGTGGTGCTCGAAGAGACCGGGTTGTTGCCCCACCTCAACCCCGGGGTGATGTCGTGGCAAGAGCTGCAGAGACTCAAGCCGGTGGCTCCCTCGCTCGGCATGATGCTCGAGACGACCTCCACCCGGCTGACCGAGCCGGGCGGGCCCCATGCCGGGTCGCCGGACAAGGACCCCGCTGTCCGCCTGCGGGTGCTGGAGGACGCCGGTCGCGCGGCCATCCCCTTCACGACCGGCCTGCTCGTCGGCATCGGCGAGACGCTGGTCGAACGCGCCGAGACGGTGTTCGCGATCCGCTCGGTCGCCCGGCAGTACTCCGGGATCCAGGAGGTGATCGTTCAGAACTTCCGGGCCAAGCCCGAGACCGCGATGCGGCACGTCGACGACCTCCCGCTCGCCGAGCAGCGGGCGGCGATCGCGGTGACCCGGCTGGTGCTGGGGCCGTCGATGCGGGTGCAGGCACCGCCCAACCTGGTCGACCTCGAGGAATGCCGCCTGCTGGTCGAGGCCGGAGTCGACGACCTCGGCGGGATCTCTCCGGTCACCCCCGACCACGTGAACCCCGAGCGACCCTGGCCAGAGCTCGCCGGTCTGGCCGAAGTCGTCTCTGCCGCCGGCTTCTCGCTGGTCCCGAGGTTGACCGTGCACCCGGAGTACGTCGCGCGCGGCGAGCCCTGGGTGGATCCCCGGGTCGCCCGGCACATCGCTGCTCTCGCCGGACCCGACGCACTGGCGCGTCCCGGCGCTCGCGCGGAGGGGTTGGCGTGGCAGGAGTCTGACGACTCGCTGGCCAGCCTGGGGCGCACCGACCTGGCCACGGCCATCGACCACGAGGGGCGGCGTACGGTCGCGCGGTCGGATCTCGATGAGGTCTACGGCGACTGGGACGCGCTGCGCGAGCGTCACGACGCCGGGCGGGCGTCGTACCCGAGCGGGACGCCGGGGCACGTCGCAAGCGAGATCGCCGCCCTCGCCGCGGCCGAGCGCGACCCTGCCGGCCTCAGCGACGAGCAGGCGCTGACGCTGATGACGGCCGAGGGCGATCTGCTCTCCGAGGTCGTCGCACTCGCGGACCGGCTGCGGGCGGAGGCGGTGGGGGACGCGGTCACCTACGTGGTCAACCGCAACATCAACTTCACCAACGTCTGCTACGTCGGCTGCCGGTTCTGCGCGTTCGCCCAGCGACGCACCGATGCCGACGCCTACTCCCTGTCACTGGACGAGGTCGCCGACCGTGCGGAGGAGGCCTGGCACCTGGGCGCCACCGAGGTCTGCATGCAGGGGGGTATCGACCCGCAGCTGCCGACGACGGCGTACGCCGATCTCGCGCGCGTGGTCAAGCAACGGGTCCCCGAGCTGCACGTGCACGCCTTCTCGCCGATGGAGGTCGCCAGTGGTGCGGCCCGGGCCGGGCTCGGCATCGAGGGTTTCCTCGAAACGCTGCGCGACGCGGGCCTTGACACGATCCCCGGGACCGCGGCGGAGATCCTCGACGACGACGTGCGCTGGGTGCTCACCAAGGGCAAGCTGCCCACCAGCGCCTGGGTCGAGGTGGTGACCACCGCCCATCGGATCGGGATCCGGTCGAGCGCCACGATGATGTACGGCCACGTCGACCACCCTCGGCACTGGGTCGCCCACCTGAAGCTGCTGGCCCGGCTGCAGGACGAGACCGGTGGCTTCACGGAGTTCGTGCCGCTGCCCTTCGTGCACACCTCAGCGCCGCTCTACCTCGCCGGTGTCGCCCGCCCCGGCCCGACGATGCGCGACAACCTCGCGGTCCACGCCCTGGCGCGGATCTTGCTGCACGGCCGGATCCGCCACATCCAGACCAGCTGGGTGAAGCTCGGCGTCGACGGCACCCGCGCCATGCTGCGCGCCGGCGCCGACGACCTGGGGGGCACCTTGATGGAGGAGACCATCTCCCGCATGGCGGGCTCGGAGCACGGGTCCGCCAAGACGGTCGACGAGCTGCGCGCGATCGCCCAGGGCATCGGGCGGACCGTCGCGCAACGGACCACGACCTACGACCCCGTCGGCGTGGCTACTCCGCGCTGACGGCGGCTGACCGAGCGCCAACGCTTCTGGGGTCGGGGTGGACACTTGCTGCATGGTCGAGGTTGAGCCCGAGCGATTCGAGGCGATGGTGAGCGAGGCGCTCGACGGCATCCCCGAAGAGCTGGGCGAACTCATGAGCAACGTGGCGGTCACCGTGCAACACGACCCTGGCCCGGCCGGCCTGTTGGGGCTCTACCAGGGAGTGCCCTTGACCAGTCGGACGACGTTCTACGCCGGCGCCCTGCCGGACCGGATCACGATCTACCGGCGTGCCATCTGTGCGGTGTGCCACAGCGATTCCCAGGTCGTCGAGCAGGTTCGGCGGACGGTCATCCACGAGGTGGGTCACCACTTCGGGATCGGCGACGCGCGGCTGCGCGAGCTCGGTTGGTGAGTCAGCAGACATCGCGCGTACCTCGGTGATCAGCTCGTGCGGGGTCTGCGCCGGGATCGCGGCGATCATGTGCGGCACGTCGTCGGGTGGTGCCGGTCGGTGTGCTCACCTCCTGCCGTCCTGCTGGAGTACGTAGATGTTCCCGTCGGGGGCGCGGAAGAAGCACCATCCCCACCCGCTGTCCGCGGCCTCCCCCGTGACGTCTGCGGCCCACACCAGGTCCCCGATCAGCTCGACACCGGCCGCGGCAAGCTCGTCCCTGGCTGCCGCGACATCGTCCACGGCAAAGGCGATCAGCACGCCATGCTCGAACTGCGGTGGCACCACTCGCGGGTCCACGTCGAACCCGCCGAACACCTCGAGGAGATCTCGCTCGCCGGACGGCAGCGCGAACCCCGCCCAACCGGGGTTGTCGAACGCCCGTTCCATGCCCAAGACATCATGGAAGAAGGCGACCGTGGCGTCGAAGCTCGTCGTCCGAGTACCTACGAATGACACCCGTCGCACGTCCACTGGCCCTCCTCGCGTCTGGGCAGGGTGCCCGCCACGACCGTAGACCCAGGACGGAGTCGGACAGCCCCGACCTGATCACACCCCGAGCCGTCCGATGCGCAGATCTGCTCACGCCGCCCGCCATCGACATGGGCTAGGTGCCCGATGTGGCTCCAGGCGCGCGTCAGTCCTACTGGAGGCATGGACACCAGTCAGCATCCGGACCCGCGACCTGTCGTCGTACAGCCGGTCCAGCCTCGTCATGGCGAACGTGGGAAACCTGGTTCAGACGGCGTACGTCGTGACGCTCCCGGTCGGCCCGATCTGGGGCCTGCACGCCTTCTATCTGGTGGCCACGGTGGTCATGCTGCTTCTCCATGTACGACACGCATCGGAACGGGCCGCCCAGTCCCGGGCCGCGGAGTCCCGGGCCGCGGAGTCCCGGGCCGCCCAGTCCCGGGCCGCGGAGACCCCACGCCTCGCGCAGCCCACTGCGCTGCACTCGCAACAGCCGTCCCCGGAGCGGGTGAGCCTGATGGCCGCGTCCTAGGACCGGTCAGGTGAACCTGCCGGGGCGGCGTGGAGAGCCAGGACAGGTCCTAGGCTGGCGCCATGAAGGACCTTCCGCGGAGCAGCCCGGCGGAGCAGGGTGTCGACCCGGCTGCGGTGCTCGCGTTCCTCGATGCCGTGGAGACGGATCCCACGGTGGAGCTGCACAGCCTCATGGTGCTGCGACACGGGCGCGTGGTCGCCGAGGGGTGGTGGGCGCCGCACGCCGCGGAGCGCACTCGCCTGCTCTACTCCCTGAGCAAGAGCTTCACCTCCACGGCGCTGTCCTTCGCCATCAGCGAGGGTCTGGTCCAGCTCGACGACACGGCCATCTCGCACTTCCCAGAGTTCGGTGACCAGATCACCGACCCGCGGAGCCGGGCGATCACCCTCCGCGACCTGGCGTCGATGGCCGCCGGCCATGACCACGACATGTGGCCGGAGGCCCGGGCGCTCGACCCGGAGGAGCCGGTCCGCGGATTTCTCCGACTGCCCCCGGACCGGCCACCGGGCACCCTCTTCGCCTACAGCCAACCGTGCACGTACGCCATCGCGGCCATTATCCAGCGCCGGGCCGGAATGCGGCTGAGCGACTACCTCTCCCCGCGACTCTTCGAGCCGCTCGGCATCGGCGAGGTGGGCTGGCAGTGTTGGCCGCCCGGCCGTGAGCTGGGTTTCAGTGGCCTGTTCGCTCGCACCGAGGACGTCGCCAAGCTCGGCCAGTTGTTCCTTCAGCGGGGCCGCTGGGGTGAGCGGCAGCTGGTGCCGGAGAGCTACGTGGACGAGGCGACGTCTCGGCGGGTGGCCAACCCGGCCGAGGAGAACCTCGACTGGCGGCAGGGCTACGGCTATCAGTTCTGGATGTCCCGCCACGGCTTCCGGGGGGATGGCGCTTTCGGCCAGTTCTGCCTGGTCCTGCCGGAACAGGACTCCGTCATTGCGATGACCGGTGGCACCGAGGCGATGCAGGCAGTGCTGAACCACGTGTGGGAACGCCTCCTACCCGGCCTCGGCACCTCCGAGCTCGTCGAGGCGGCGCAGGAGGATCTCGAGCAACGGTTGCGGAACCTCAGGCTGGCTCCCGCCGGCGGGCAACCGGCTCCGGCCAGGTGGGAGGACTGGGCGTCGGCACGGTTCGTGGTGAGTCCAGGGAGCGACGGCGACTCCGCTTCGCTGCTCACCTCCGTAGCCGTCGCACGGACCGACAGTGGCCTGGAGGTCACCATCGAGGAGTCTGACAACACGCTCACCTTCGAAGCCGACCGCGGAGATTGGGCCGTGTCCGAGCCCGGGGACGCGCACGGTGACGCCGTACCCGTGGCCGCATCGGCCGGGTGGCTCGGCGACGGCACCCTCGAGATCCAGATGGTCTTCCTCGAGACGCCCCATCGGATGGACATCGTCTGTTCGCTGCCGACGATGACCGCACAGGCCTCGTGGCGAGCACGGCCGCTCGACGGTGGCCGGCTGAGCACCCTGCACCGGCCGCGGCGACCTCCTCAGCCCAGGCCGTAGGGCAGCTCCGGGTTCGCTGCGGCGATCTCCAGCAGCCGGTTGTACTTCGCGACCCGTTCGCCGCGGGCGGGCGCGCCGGTCTTGATCTGTCCGGCGCCGGTGGCCACGACCAGGTCGGCGATGAAGGTGTCGGCGGTCTCGCCCGAGCGGTGGGACACCATCTGGGTGTAGCCGGCGGCGTGGCAGATCGCCATCGCTTCAAGCGTCTCGGTGATGGTGCCGATCTGGTTGACCTTGATCAGCGCGCTGTTGGCGATGTGGTCCTTGATCGCCTCGGTGATGATGGCCGGGTTCGTGCAGAAGTTGTCGTCACCCACGAGCTGGGTCTTGTCGCCGAGGGCGGCGGTGAGCTTCTGCCATCCGTCGCGATCCGCTTCGCCGAGACCGTCCTCGATGCTCCAGATCGGGAACGCCTCGACCATGGCCTCGTAGCGGGCGATCATGTCGTTACTGGACAAGGACTGTCCATTGACCGAGTAGACGCCGTCTCGGTGGAACTCTGACGCCGCGGGGTCCAAGGCGATCGCGACGCCATCGCGGCCCGGTGTGTAGCCGGCGTCGGAGATCGCGGCAACGATCTCGGCCAGGACCTCCTCGGGTTCTGCCAGGTCGGGGGCGAAACCGCCCTCGTCGCCCAGGCCCGTGTTGTGCCCGTCACCGGAGAGTCGCTTGCGCAGGGCCGCGTACACCTCGGCGCCGGCGCGGATCGCCTCCACCATGTTCGGAGCACCGAGTGGGGAGATCATGAACTCTTGGAAGTCCAAGGGGTTCGGGGCGTGCGCCCCTCCGTTGAGGACGTTGAAGCAGGGCACCGGCATCCGCTTGGCCTGACCGAAGCCGGGGAGCCACACGTACAGCGGCTGGCCCTCGGAGCGGGCGATCGCCCTCGCCGCCGCGATGGAAACACCCAGGATCGCGTTGGCGCCCAAGCGTCCCTTGTTGGGCGTCCCGTCGAGGGCGATCGTGGCCTCGTCGATCTCACTCAGTGTCGTCCAGGACCTGCCCTTGAGCAGATCAGCGAGCTCCCCGTTGACGTTGCCCACCGCCGTCAGCACGCCACCCCCGCCGTAGCGAGACGCATCACCATCGCGCAGCTCCACGGCCTCCCGCGTCCCGGTCGAGGCACCGGAGGGAACACCCGCGGTCCCCGAGGAGCCGTCGGCGAGCGACACCGAGACCTGCACCGTTGGCCGCCCGCGGGAGTCGAGAATCTCCAGCGCCGAGACCTCCATGAAGTCGTGTGACATCTCCAACCACCCTTCGTCGAGTCGGTACGACATCGACGCTACGCCTGCCCACCGGTCGGCCGTCCATCGCCACCTGCGCGAGGGTAGGTTGGGCTGGAGTCGGTGCACCTCACACCCGGGGGAGGACTTCATGCCCGGTGGTTCCGCATATCCCGGGCCGTCCGAAGCCCTCGAGCTGTACGCCGCTGCGGTCGAGGGATGCATGTCCGGGGCCTCCGTCAAGGGAGCCAAGAACCCGTACACGTCCTGCCAGGGACACATGTTCAGCTTTCTCGATGCCGACGGCGCCGTGGCGCTCCGCCTGCCGAGCCGGCTCTCCGAGGAGTTCCTCGCCCGTTACGACAGTGGCCCGGTGATGCAGTACGGCCGGGCGATGCAGGGGTATGTCTCCGTGCCGGATGAGTTGTTGCGCAGCACCGATGAGCTGGCTGGTTGGCTCGACAAGAGTCAGGACTGGATCAGCACACTGCCACCGAAGTCGACCAGGAAGTAGCCGCTCCGATGGCGCCGCCGGCGGCCGCGCGCACGGTCAGGACTCCACGGCCAGCACCAGCGGGACCACGTCGGCGGCTCCGGCGCCGCGCAACAGGTGGGTCGCGACGGTGAGCGTCCAGCCGGTGACCATCCGGTCGTCCACGAGCAGGACCCGCCTCCCGGACACGGCAGCGTCCGGGGTGTAGCGGCGGAGCACCGCCGCCACCCGCTGTGCGGAGTTCATGGCTCCCTGCCCCGGCGCGACAGACGGATCGGTGATCGTGACCCGGCCGGCCATCGGCACCTGCAGATGGCGCGAGAGGCCCTCGGCCAGGTCGCTGGTCAGGATCGGCCTGCCCTGGGACTCGACCTGGACCACGACGTCGACCTCCGGCCGCCAGTCGGCCAGCACCTCGACCAGCGCTCGTACCAGTGGCACCGGCACCGGGCCGTCGGGATTGTCCGGGCGGAACAGGTCGCGCAACTGTTGGCCGTAGCCGAGATCGGTCAGCCGGGCCACCGCTCGCCCCTCTGCCGGTGCCTCGACGATGCGACCTTTCAGGTCGAGCCCGAGGTTGGTCAGCCCGCTGGGCCAGAGCTTGCGCGGCTCCAGCGCCACCCCGGGTCGAGACAGCCGCGCCTCGGCCGCCTCGACGGCGACCGTGGAGATCTCCGTGGAGAGCGAGATTCCGCCACAGTTGTCGCAGCGACCGCACCGCTGCGCCTCGGGGTCGTCAAGCTGGTCGCGCAGGAACCACATGCGGCACTCGGTGCTGTCGAGGTAGGCGAGCATCGCGTCCTGCTCCCGCTCGCGGGTCTCCGCGACCCGGCGGTAGCGGTCGAGGTCGTAGTGCCAGTCCTGCCCGGTGGTCTCCCAACCGCCCCGGACGCGGCGTACGGCACCGTCGACGTCGAGTACCTTCAGCATCGTCTCCAGTCGGGTGTGGCTCAACTCGACGTAGGTCTCGAGAGCCGCGGTGCTCAGGGGGCGGCCGGCCTCGGCGAGCGCGGCCAGCGTCTGCCTGACGAGCCGCTCGGGTGGGAACGCCAGGGAAGCGAAGTACTTCCAGATGTCGCGGTCCTCGATCTGGGGCAGCAGGACGACGGTGGCGCTGTCCGTGCCCCGCCCGGCGCGGCCGATCTGCTGGTAGTAGGCCACCGGCGACTGCGGGGCACCTAGATTGACGATGAAGCCGAGTGAGGCGTCGAAGCCCATCCCGAGGGCCGACGTCGCCACGAGCGCCTTGACCCGGCCGGCCAGCAGGTCCTCCTCCAAGGCCTGTCGCTCGGTGGTGTCGGTGCGGCCGGAGTACGCCGCCACCTGGTGTCCGCGCGAGCGGAGGTAGTCGGCGACCTCCTGGGTTGCCGTGACCGTGAGGCAATAGATGATGCCGGAGCCCGGCTGCTCAGCGAGGTGGTCGGCCAGCCAGGCCAACCGCTGCTGGGCGGTCTTCAGCCGCAGCACCCCCAGCCGCAGCGACTCCCGGTCCAGCGAGCCGCGCAGGACCAGCACATCGTCGCCGAGCCCACCGCGGCCGATCCCTTCGGACGCGTGGCCCACCGCCAGCTGCTCCGCCACGTCAGCGGTGACCCGGGCGTTGGCGGTGGCGGTCGTCGCCAGCACGGGGATTCCCTCCGGCAGCTCGGCGAGCAGGGTGCGGATGCGCCGGTAGTCGGGCCGGAAGTCGTGGCCCCAGTCGGAGATGCAGTGTGCCTCGTCGACCACCAGCAGCCCTGCGGTAGCCGCCAGCCGGGGGAGCACCTCGTCACGGAACGACGGGTTGTTGAGTCGCTCGGGGGAGACCAGGAGCACGTCGACCTCGCCGTCGGCAATGGCGGTGTGCACCGACTCCCACTGCTCGATGTTGCTGGAGTTGATGGTGACCGCGCGGACACCGGCCCGCTCCGCAGCGCTGACCTGGTTGCGCATCAAGGCCAACAGGGGCGAGACGATCACGGTGGGCCCAGCGCCGCGGGATCGCAGGAGTGCGGTCGCCACGAAGTAGACAGCAGACTTGCCCCACCCGGTGCGTTGCACGACCAACGCTCGGCGATGGTCCATGGCCAGCGCCTCGATGGCGGTCCACTGGTCCTCGCGCAGCACCGCGTCGTCGCGCCCGACCAGGGCACGCAAGTGGGCCTCAGCCTGCTGGCGCACGGCGGTCCGGTCCGGGACGGTGTTGGTGGCGCTCACGCCTCGTGTCTACCAGCGAGCGGCGACAGCTCGTGCGCGGAGAGGGCTAGGTTGGGGAACGAGCCGGACCGGGAGGAGAAGTTCGATGAAGGTGACAGTGCTGGGGTCGGGCAATGGCGGGCTGGCGACAGCGTTCGACTTCGCCCAACACGGACACGACGTGGCCTTGTTCGACCTGCCGGGCTTCCCTGCCAACATCGAGGCTGTGGCCGAGGCCGGCGGCATCCACGCCTCCGGTGGCCTCGAGGGTTTCGCCCCGATCGTCTCCGCGGGGCACGACGCCGCCGAGGCGATGGCCGGTGCCGACCTCGTCCTGCTCGTCGGCGTGGCCTACGCCACCGAGCCGCTGGCCGAGGCGGTGCGCGACCACCTGGCCCCCGGGATGGCGGTCCTGGTGTGCCCGGCCTCGTGCGCGGGAGCGATCGCGTTCAAGAACGCCGCCGGACTGGCCCTCGATGACCAGACGATCACGGTCGGCGAGACCAGCACACTGCCGTACGCCGCTCGTGTCACGAGCCCGGGGACGGTCAAGGTGTTCCTCAAGCTCGCGTCGGGGCTGTCCGTGGCAGGACTTCCTCGGTCAGGCACCGCGCGGCTCTTCAACCTGATCTCCGCTGTCTATCCCGCGCTGGAGCCGGCGGAGAGCGTCTTCCAGACCACGCTGCAGAACGGCAACCCGGTGATCCATCCCGCGGTGACGCTGCTCAACGCCGGGTTGATCGAGCGCACCCACGGGGGCTTCCTGTTCTACGAAGAGGGCGTCACGGAGGCGGTGGGGCGGATGATCGAGGCGGTCGACCGGGAGCGGCTGGCGCTCGCCGCTGCGCTCGGTGTCCAGATCATGTCCGAGCCGGAGCTTGGGGTGCGTCAGGGCTACATGGTCGAGGAGAACTACTCAACCGGCTACTCCACCGCGCCCGGCTTCCTGGGCATCGGGGCCCAGAAGCAGCTGGACGACCGGTACCTCACCGAGGACGTGGGCTACTCGCTGGTCTTCCTCACCGACCTGGCGCGGCGGGTCGGCGTGTCGACACCGATCATGGACTCCGTGATCGCGATCGCCTCCGTGGTGCTGGCCCGCGACTTCCGGGCCGAGGGCCGGCGGACCCTCGAGAGCCTCGGCCTCAGCGACCTCACCGCCGAAGAGCTCACCGCGCTCTGAGGTCGACGGACGCGCCGTCGGTCAGAGGAACAGGGACCTCGGACCTGACCACAACGGCGTCACGAAGCCGCGGACACGTGTGACGGATGCCCAACCCGGACGACCGTCCCTTATCCACCCGGGAGGCCGCATCGGTCGGCGGCTACTCGCCGCGAATGCGGCGCCGCAGGGTCTGCAGCTGCTCCTTCTCGGACTTGCTGAGGGAGTCCATGCCGCCCTCGCTGATCTTGTCGAGCAGCGCGTCCAGACGGGCGCGGTCGCTGTTCGGCGGGGCGGACGAGCCCGCCCACGGCCCGGCCACGACGCCACCGCCGCCGCTCTTGCCGGAGCGCTTGCGCCGCTGACGGCGCGGCCGCGCGCCGCCGCCACTCGCGCCGCCGATCTTCGGGACGAAGGAGTACTCGGCGAGCATTCCCATCGAGCGAGCCATCAACGCGGCCAGGCCCAAGCCGAGCAGGAGGTTGAGCAGCAGCAGGCCCTGGCGGTTGCCCAGCATCTGGATGATCGGGAGCGCGACGAGGATCGCGGCGATCACCCAGCCGGGGATGTTGAAGAAGAACCGCATGTGGGGGTTCTCAGCGATGAAGAGAAGCAGGATGACCAGCTCGATCTGGCCCAGGCCGTAGAGGATCGGCTGGAACGAGCCGAACGGGGCGCTGATCAGCACCGCCAGAAGTCCGAAGCCGAGCGTGAGCATGACCAGGAATCTGGCCATCTTGGCGCGACCGAGCTGCTCCTCGATGCGGGCCCCGAAGTACCAGAAGAAGAAGATCGTGATGACCGTCCACAGGCTCGCATCGACGTTCGCGAACGGCCAGGTGACCACCCGCCACAACTGGAGCGAGCGCACCGCGTCGGGGAAGAGCACCAGGCTGAGCAAGAAGTTGGGGCTGAAGGCGTAGAGGATGAACGTGAAGACCGAGACGCCGGTGACGAAGACCGTGGTCGAGACGTCGAGAGTGCCGACCCGGAACCACGGATCGTGCTCCCCTCGGGGGAATTTCTGACGTCGCGTCACCGCGGAATGCTATCCGGTGTCCGGTCGCGAGGGCACCCGACGCCCCTACGGGGAACCCCCGGGGGTGTAGTGGAGGTGGCTTCCGTCCTGGTACACCTCTTGGTGCCGGCGCCTCGTGGGGTGATGGTCACACGTTGACTGTCAGGGCGCCGGACCATACTTTGCTCTGCCGACGAGGTGAGGATGCGGGGGAGGCGCGCACGACCCGAGCCCCGCGTCCTGACTCAGATGGCCTCCACCGGCGGGTACTCCGGCTGCCACATCCGGCCGTACACCGCCTGGATCGGGTCGTCGACGTCGAGGTCGGCCATGCCCTCGGCGATGGCCGCCCGCACGACGGCGACGCCGACGGTCACCGAGACCATCCGCAGGTCGGACATCGTGGGCAGGAGCGCGGCGCCCGGCCGGTAGGCGTTGACCAGACTGGCCAGCGCGTCGGCGGCCGCGCCGACCATCCCCTCACTCACCCGTCGGGCGCGGCAGGCCGCCACGCCGAGTCCTAGGCCGGGGAAGATCAGCGCGTTGTTGGCCTGGGCGATGCCGTAGCGGACGCCGTCATGGTCGACGGCGCCGAACGGGCCGCCGGTGGCGACCAGAGCCCGGCCGTCGGTCCACGCCAGCACGTCGGCGGGGACCGCCTCGGCACGGCTGGTCGGGTTGGACAGCGGCATGATGATCGGCCGCGTGCAATGCTCGGCCATCTCCTGCACGACGTCCTGGGTGAACGCGCCCCCTCGGGTCGAGGTGCCGACCAGGATCGTCGGCCGGACCTGCCGCACCACCTCGCCCAGCGAGATGTGACTCGGGTCGGCGACCGCCCAGTCGGCCACCTCGGCGCGCGAGCGCGCGTAGGGCCGCTGGAAGTCCAGCAGCTCGGGCTGGTCGTCGACGTAGAGCCCGTTGATGCCGATCGCGTGGAACCGCTCGTACGCCGCCTCCTCGCTGAGGCCCTGTGCCATGAGCCGGTCTCGGACCAGGTTGGCGATGCCGATCCCCGCGCTGCCCGCACCGAAGATCACCAGGCGGTGGTCGGCCAGGTCGACGCCGGTCACGTTGACTCCCGCCAGGATCGCGGCGAGCACGACGGCGGCGGTGCCCTGGATGTCGTCGTTGAAGGTGCAGATCTTGTCGCGGTACTTCGTCAGCACCCCGTGGGCGTTGACCGGCCCGAGGTCCTCCCAGTGCAGCATCGTGTGCGGGAACAGTCGGGTGGCGGTGGTGACGAAGTGCTCCAGGAAGTCGTCGTAGCGCTGTCCACGGACCCGCGCATGCCGCTCGCCCAGGTAGAGCTCGTTGCTCAGCAGCCCGAGGTTGTCGGTCCCCACGTCGAGCACGATCGGGATCGCCCGGCGGGGGTGGATGCCCGCGGCGGCGGTGTAGACCGACTGCTTGCCGATCGCGATCTGGATGCCGCCGATGCCTTGGTCGCCGATGCCGAGGATGCCCTCGGAGTCGGTCACCACCAGCAGGTCGACGTCGTCCGGGCCGAGCCCGTAGTCGAGCAGTGACTGCTCGACCTCCTCGAGCCGGTCGATCGAGAGGAACACGCCCCGTGGTCGGTTGAACTCGTGGCTGAACCGTTCGATCGCCTCACCGATCGTCGGCGTGTAGACGATCGGCAGCATCTCCTCGAGGTGCTCGCTCAGCAGCCGGTAGAACAGCACCTCGTTGCGGTCGCGGACGCTGGCCAGGTGGAGGTACTTCCCGAGGGGGGTCGAGGTCCGCCGGAACTGCTCGTAGACCCGCCGGGTCTGAGTCTCCAGCGACGTCACCCCGCTGGGCATCAGCCCGACCAGCCCCAGCGCGCTGCGCTCCTCGGCGGTGAACGCGGTGCCGCGGTTGGTCATCGGGTTCGACAGCACAGCGCGGCCGCGGGTGCGGATCCGCAAGGGTCCCTGACCGCCGCTGGTGTCCTGCTCGTAGTCGCGCTGCACCATGTCGTGACGCTATCGCGTCTCACTGCTGGTGGCGGTGCCTCATTGCCAAGTGAGCAGATGCGGGCGAGGATCGGCACACCTGCTGTCTGCGAGAGGACGTTTGTCATGGGGATCCGCGCTGGGTCAAGGTTCGTGCGATGGACGGTCGCGGCTGCGATCGTCGCCCTCGTGGCAGCAGCCACGCCGGCATACGCCGACGGCCGCGGACGCGGTCATCACGACCGGGGCACGCCGGTGACGGTGATGACCCGGAACCTCTACCTCGGCGCCGACATCAACAGGCCCGTGACCGCGGCACTGACGGCGCAGGCGACCGGCGGTACGCCCCAGGACGTGCTGGTGGCGCTGGCCAACGCCACCGACGTGACCCGCGCGATCGTCGACGACACCAACTTCCCCCTCCGGGCCAAGCTGCTGGCCAAAGAGATCGCCAAGACCAAGCCGGACTTCGTCGGGCTCCAGGAGGTTGCCCTGTGGCGCTCCGGGCCGCTGGAGCTCGGGCTGGTCGGCGTCCCCAACGCGGCGACCGTCGACTACGACTTCCTCCAGATCCTGCTCGACGCGCTCGCCGCACGCGGCGCGCACTACCGCGCGGTCAACGTCGGTCTGCGGGCCGACGTCGAGGCGCCCAGCTTCACCGGAAGCCCGTTCGACGGGACCATGGCCGGCAACGTCCGCGACGTCCGGATGACCATGCGTGATGTGACCCTGGTGCGCGCGAACCGAAAGGTGAAGATCACCGGCGCCGGTGACGCGATCTACACGCACAACCTCCAGGTCGACGTGGCCGGTGTGGCGATGAACTTCGACCGCGGCTACCAGTGGGTCGACGCCCGGGTCGGCGAACGTCGGGTGCGGTTCGTCAACACCCACCTCGAGGCGTTCAGCTCCGACCTGGCGCTCGCCCAGGCCGCCGAGCTGCTTCAGAACGCGACCCCCGCCAACCGGGACGTGATCTTCGTCTGCGACTGCAACTCCGACCCGCTCAACAGCAGCATCAAGCCGCAGGACACCGTGCCGCACAAGGCGCCCTACGAGCTGATCACGGGCGCTGCCGGCTTCACCGACGAGTGGCTCCAGTGGGCCCCGGCGGAGCAGGGCTGGACCTCCGGACTGTCCGAGACCGTGGACGACGCGACCGGCGACGGGTTCGACCACCGCATCGACATGGTCTTCGCACGCACCAAGAGCGGGTCCGGTCTCGCGGTCGACCGCGGCCGGGTCACCGGCACCAACGTCGCTGACCGCGACCCGGCGACCGGCCTGTGGCCCTCCGACCACGGCGGTGTCGTGATGCGGCTGCGGCTCGGTGCGCACGGTGCTCACGGGGGTGGCCACTCCTGACGGCCGGGGCGTCGGGAGGGCGCCGGTTCAACCCCGTCCTGCGGGTCGGCACCGCGAAGGTCACTCCGCTGGAGCTGTTCTTCGACCTGATCTTCGTGCTCGCGCTCACCCAGGGCACTGCCTTCATGGCCCACGACCCGACGTGGGGTGGGGTCGGTCGGGCGATGCTGGTGCTGGCGATGCTGTGGTGGTCCTGGGTCGGCTACGCCTGGCTGACCAGCGTGGTCGACCCCGAGGAGGGGCCCGTCCGGATCGCCATCTTCGTCGCGATGGCCGCCTTCCTCGTCGCGGCACTCTGTGTGCCCGAGGTCTTCGGTGAGCTCGGGCTCCTGTTCGCGGGGGCGTACGCCGTGGTGCGGCTCGCCCACATCTGGCTCTTCCGGCTGGCCAGCCGGGACGACCCCGGACTGCGCAAGTCCGTCACCGGCTTGGCGATCAGCACCGCCGTCGGCGTCGGGCTGCTGACGGCGGCCGCCTTCACCGAGGGCGCCGTCCAGATCGGGCTGTGGGTGCTAGCCGTCGTCCTCGACGTGGGAGGCCCGCTCGTGGCCGGCTCCAGCGGGTGGCGGCTCGCGCCCGAGCATTTCGCGGAGCGGCACGGGCTGATCATCATCATCGCGCTCGGTGAATCGATCGTGGCGATCGGCGTCGGCGCCGAGGCCGGGGTGGACGCCGCGGTGGTCGTGGCGGCGGTGCTCGGTGTCGCACTCGCCCAGACGCTGTGGTGGTTGTACTTCGACGTGGTCGCGCTCGTGGCAGCCAACAGGCTTGCCGAGGCCACACCCGGCAAGGAGCAGAACCAGATCGCACGTGACTCCTACTCCTACCTGCACTTCCCGATGGTCGCCGGGGTCGTTCTCCTGGCGCTGGGGCTGAAGAAGACGTTGGGCCACCCCGACGAGCACCTCTACCTGGTGCCGGCCGCCGCGCTCGTCGGCGGGGTCGCGATCTACCTGATCGCTCTGGCCGCCGTACGCCGGCGCAGCCTGGGAGGCTTCAGCCGGATCCGGTTGCTCGGTGGGGTCGCCTTGCTGGTGGTCTCGCCGTTGGCCACGCAGGTGCCCTCGATCGTGGCGCTCGCGGTCCTCACCCTGCTCATGGTCGTGCTGGTGGCGTTCGAGGCACGGCACTACGCCGATCTCCGAACCGCGATCCGGCGAGACCTGAGGCACTGACGGCTCCATGAGCACGCTGACCGCTCGGGGCCTGGGCGCCGGCCACGGCGGTCGGCAGCTCTTCTCGGGGCTGGACCTCACGATCGCTCCGGGCGACGTCGTCGGGCTGGTCGGCGCCAACGGGGCAGGCAAGTCCACCCTGCTGCGAGTGCTGGCCGGCCTGGAGCACCCCGAGCAGGGCATCATCCGGCGGACGCCGGCCGGCTCCAGCATCGGGTACCTCCCCCAGGAGCCGGAGCGTCGACCCCACGAGACGATCGGTGCCTTCCTGGCCCGGCGCACGGGAGTCACCGCCGCCCAGCTCGAGCTGGACAGCACCACTCAGGCTCTCGCCGAGACGGTCGGGTCGCCGGCAGATCAGGAGGCGCGGAACCACGCCTACTCCGATGCGCTCGAGCGGTGGCTGGCGCTCGGCGCCGCCGACCTGGCCGAGCGAGCCACCCAGACCGTGTCCGAGATCGGCCTCGACGCCGATCTGGGGACGCCGATGTCGGCTCTGTCGGGTGGCCAGGCTGCTCGGGCCGGGCTGGCCTCGCTGCTGCTCAGCCGATACGACGTGTTCCTGCTCGACGAGCCGACCAACGACCTCGACCTCGAGGGGCTGGCCCGCCTGGAGCAGTTCATCACCGGGCTGCGGGCCGGAGCGGTCGTGGTCAGCCACGACCGGGAGCTGCTGGACCGGACGGTCACCCGGGTCGTCGAGCTCGACCTGGCCCAGCAGCAGGTCCGTGTGGTCGGCGGAGGGTACAGCGCCTACCTGGCCGAACGTGAGCTCGCCCGCACCCAGGCCCGCGCGGCGTACGACGCCTACGCGGACACCAGGGCCGGCCTGGAGGAGCGCGCCCGCACCCAGCGCAGCTGGATGGAGCAGGGCGTCCGCAACGCCCGGCGCAAGGCGACCGACAACGACAAGATCGGCCGTAAGGCCCGGGCGGAGACCAGTGAGCAGCAGGCCGCCAAGGCCCGGCAGTCACAGCGGATGATCGACCGGCTGGACGTGGTCGAGGAGCCCCGCAAGGAGTGGCAGCTGCGGCTGCAGATCGCCACAGCGCCCCGGGCAGGCGAGGTGGTGGCGGTCTTGCGAGGGGCGGTCGTTCAGCGTGGGGGGTTCCGGCTCGGCCCGGTCGACCTGCAGATCGACTGGACGGACCGGATCGCCCTCACGGGGTCGAACGGGGCCGGCAAGTCGACGCTGCTGGCCGTCCTCGTGGGGCGACTGGAGCTCTCTGCGGGGTCGAGCTCGCTGGGGCCGGGCGTGGTCGTCGGAGAGATCGACCAGGCCCGTTCGCTCTTCGCCGCCGACCTGCCCCTCCTTCGGGCACTCGGGGACCTGCTGCCCACCTGGGCCGAGGCCGACGTGCGAACGCTGCTGGCGAAGTTCGGACTCGTCGCTTCGCATGTGACGCGACCAGCCGACACGCTGTCGCCGGGGGAGCGCACCCGCGCCGCGCTGGCGCTGCTGCAGGCGCGCGGCGTCAACCTGCTGGTGCTGGACGAGCCCACCAATCACCTAGACCTGCCGGCGATCGAGCAGCTGGAGCAGGCGCTGGAGACCTTTCCAGGGACGCTCCTGTTGGTCACCCACGACCGCCGGTTGCTGGAGGCGGTCACGCTCACCCGCCGGTTCGCCGTGGACGCTGTGGACGGCCACGCGACGGTGCGCGAACTGCCGCGGTGAGCTCAGCGGCCGTCGGCCGTGAGCCGAGCCGAACCGGCGTCGTCGAAGCTCACCGTGTCGAAGATCCGCCCACCGGCGCCCGGGCTGTCCCAGCGGACCAGACGGACATCGTCGGCGATCAGCTCGCCGGCCTTGGTCGGGCTGCC
Source organism: uncultured Actinomycetota bacterium (assembly GCA_963812265.1). Taxonomy (GTDB): domain Bacteria; phylum Actinomycetota; class Actinomycetes; order Propionibacteriales; family Nocardioidaceae; genus Nocardioides. The sequence goes on along the minus strand of CAWEUL010000001.1, from coordinate 377,433 downwards.
GGGGTCGATCAGTCGCAGGTACGGCTGGACGGCGACGACACCGTCGGGGACGGTGACGTCGAGGCGGAACTGTCGGCAGCCGTCGTCCTCGAACGACTCGATCGGGAGGACGGCGATCCCGTCGCTGGGGCCGTCGAGGGCGGCGTACCACCGCACCTCGGCCTGGGCGCCGTCCGAGGCGCGGCTGGCACTCACCGCGAGCGTGAGTCGCTCGCCGGGGGTGACGGGCATCCGGTGCAGCGGGGTGGCGATCACGTCGAAGTCGCTGGCGGGTTTGCGCACCAGGTGCACACCTCGGGCACCGGTGCAGGCCGCGGCGTTCGTGACCTGGGTGTACTTGCCCAGGCCCCACAGCAACGGCTGTGTGGTGTCGGGTCCGGTGTCCATCTGTTCGAAGCTGCCGGTGCCGTAGAGCAGGTCCTGCCCCGGCGTGACCCCGGCCTGCCCGGCCAGCAGCCAGGCACCCACGGGAAGCGTCGCGACCTCGCCGCGCTCGCCGCGCAGCGAGGGCACCGGGCCCGGGTCGGTGACCTTCGTGGCGGCCGCGCCTTCACCGAGCAGCATCGGCCCGGGGAGGAACCCGGCCGCGACCCGAGCCGAGGCGTCGGCGAGTAGCCCCGTGGTGGGCACCGGGGTGTAGCCCGCAATCGCGAACGGGTCGATCTGGCTGCGCACCGGGCGGCCGTTCTCGAGGTCGACGCGGAGCAGGTAGGAGCGCAGCGTGGACCACAGGTTCTGGTCGAAGAGCAGGTTGCCGAGGGTCTCGGCCACCAGGGCGTCCTGGTCCGTGACGAAGCCGCCGATGACGTGGGGGTGGCCGTTGACCACCAAGGTCGCGCCCGCATCGGCCGCGACGGCGCTCAGCGAGCGGACCAGCGCGTCCTGGGACTGCTGGTACTCCACCCCGCCGTGCATCATCACGACCACCGTGTCGGCGTGGGCGGACGCCTCGGCGATCGCGGCACGCAGCGGCTCGGGGGCGCACTCGGCAGCCCCGCCCTGGCCGGGTCGGGTGACGTAGGTGATCGGGTAGCGGTCACCGGTCACCGTCGTACAGCCGACGAAGCCGACCGTCTGTCCCCTCGCCTCGGCGTACGCCGGCCGCCAGGCCTCGGCGGGGGTGCGTCCCGCACCGAAGTGCACGAGGCCGGCGGCCTCGACGACCCGGATCGTGGAGTCCAACCCGACGGCCAGCCCGTCGTACACGTGGTTGTTGCCGAGGTCGACGACGTCGACGCCGGCCAGCTTGAGTGCGCGCGCGGTCACCGGGGCGCTCGCGAAGACGAGGTCCTTGTCGGGGTGGAAGCGACGGGGCCGGGCCCCGGAGAAGTACGGATGCTTCATCAGCGACGTCTCGAGGTTCACGATCGTCAGGTCCGCGTCGGCCAGGAGCGGCTGGATCCGCCGCAGGGTCGCCGCATGGTCGTCCACGCCCGAGTCGCGCTGGAGCCAGGCGTCCTCGGTGTCACTCGCCTCATAGAACCGACGACCCATCATCACGTCGCCGCCGAACCGCAGCGACAGGCTGCCGGCTGTGCGGCGCACCAGGGAGACGGTGAACGGGGCGGCCGGCGCCGCGGCCACGACCCGGTCGGAGTAGCCGGCGGCCGTGACCCGCACCAGTGCCGGCGAGGCGAGGGCGAGCTCGGCGTTCCCGGCGGCATCCGTGAGGTGCTGGGCCGCCTGGACCCCGAGCACGTCGACCTCCGCGTCCGGCACCGGTCGGCCGGACGCGTCCACCACCGTCCCCGTCGTCGCCTGCACCAGCGCGACCAGCTCGTCCTGGGCCGGCGTGGGTTCCGGGGTCGGGTCCGCCTGGGACCAGACAATGCCGAGGAACAGGCTGCTCACCACCAGGGCGGCGACTGCGGGGACCTGAAGCCGGGAGTAGCCCCGCGCGCCACGCATGCCGCCAGGGTAGGTCCGGGAGGTGGTCTAGCGCGGTGGAATGGGGAAATCTGCGGCCGGGCGGAATCAGCCGCCGGCGCCGGGGATCTGAGGCTGGGCGACCCGCACCCGGTCCGGCTGGAACCCGTGGTCCACACCCCACAGGACCGCTCGGGCGCGGGTGTCGACCTCGATCTTGCGATAGCACGTGCGGATGTAGGACTTGATCGAGTTGATCGACAAGCCCGTGCGCTCGACGATGTCGGCATTGGTCAGCCCCTGGGTGATCAGCGCGAGCACCTCGGCCTCGCGCGGGGTGAGACCCTCCTCGCGTCCCGGCCAGTCACCGCCGATCAGCGCCCGGCGCGACATCTGGTCGGACACCACGACGTCGCCGGCGTGGAGCGACTCGACGGCGGCGACCAGCTCGGCGGCCGTCAGGCACTTGCACAGGTAGCCGGCCGCGCCCAGGCGCAGACTGGCCCGCTCGAGGTCGGCGGCGGTGTTCCAGGTGTAGACCGCGACCTTGGACACCGACGGGTTCTCGAGCAGTCGGATGATCGCCGCGTGGTCACCCTGGTGCTGGGCGAAGGTGTCGTAGAGCGCGACGTCCACCGTCGTGGCGACGGTGGCGTCGGCGGTCAGCTCGGCGACCTCGACGCGGTCGCCGTACGAACGCATCATCGCGGCGAGGCCGTGCACGACCACCTCGTAGTCGTTGACCAATGCCACCCGAATCGTCATAGGACGACGATAGCCACCCTTGACGGTCCAGGCTTCACCCCTGGGGGTGTACCGCTACGGCCCCAGAGCCTCTTGACTCGGGTCTACTGAAATCGAAAGGGGCACTGATGCTCATTCTGGGACTGATCCTGCTGATCGTTGGGTTGGCCGCAAACATTCCGATCCTGACCACGATCGGCGCCATCCTTGCCGTTGTTGGTCTGGTGCTCAACCTCGTCCCGTTCGGCGGCAGCCGTCGGCGGGTCTACTAGGAAGCGAGGAGAGACCATGGGTTTCGGACTCGGCATCGTCCTCTTGCTCGCCGGCCTCGTGCTGGCGTTGGACGTGATCAACGTGGGCACCCAGTTCGTCGACGAGGGCCCCCTCGGGTGGATCCTCATCGTCGTGGGGGCGCTCGCCATCGTGCTGGCCCTGGTGATGAACTCGCAACGGGGGCGGGTCACTCACGTGGAGGAACAGCGCGAGATCCCGGGCTGACGGCCGGGATCACGGGGGAGCCGTCGCCCCTCGCACCTTCGTTGAGGAGGGGCGGGGGGCGACGTGCGTCCGTCGTCGGGCCGGGGTCGCACGACGGGGCGCGACGTCGGGGCGGACCCCTCAGGACAGGCCGACGATCAGCCCGTCGTCGTCGATGTCGATGTGCCGTGACGCCGGCACCTTCGGTAGTCCCGGCATCGTCATGACGTCTCCGGTCACGAGGACGACGAAGCCCGCACCGGCGGCCAGCCGGACCTCGCGCACGTGCACGGTGTGGCCGGACGGCGCCCCGACGGCGGTCGGGTCGGTGGAGAAGGAGTACTGCGTCTTGGCCATGCAGACGGGGAGTTGGCCGTAGCCGTCGGCCTCGATCCGGGACAGGCGCCGCTTGGCCTTGGCGTCCCAGGTCACGTCCGCGGCGCCGTAGATGCGGGTGGCGATCGCCTCGGCCTTCTCGGTCAGCGACAGGTCGTCGTCGTACACGAAGGAGAAGCCGTCGCCGGAGGACGCCTCGATAGCCTCCAGAACCCCGCGGGCCAGTGCCTCGGCCCCTTCGCCGCCGTCCACGAAGTGCGTCGCGGGGAACGCCGAGGCACCCTCGGCCTGGACCAGGTCGACCAGGGTCTTGACCTCGATCTCGGTGTCGGTGGGGAAGCGGTTGATCGCGACGATCGGTGGCAGACCGTAGACCTCACGCACGTTGTGAAGATGGCGGCGCAGGTTGGCCATGCCCTCCGCGAGGGCCTCGACGTTCTCGGCCTTGAGGTCGGCGGCCGCGACGCCGCCGTGGTACTTCAGGGCGCGCACCGTCGCCACCACGACGACCGCCGAGGGGCGCAGCCCGCTGGCGCGGCACTTGATGTCGATGAACTTCTCGGCGCCCAGGTCGGCACCGAAGCCCGCCTCGGTCACGACGTAGTCGGCGAGCTTGAGCGCCGTACGCGTCGCCATCACGGAGTTGCATCCATGGGCGATGTTGGCGAATGGGCCGCCGTGGATCATCGCCGGCGTGTGCTCGAGGGTCTGGACGAGGTTGGGCTCCAGCGCGTCGCGCAGCAGCACCGTCATGGCCCCGTCGGCCTCGAGGTCGCGCGCGGTGACGGGGTGCTTCTCCCGGTCGTAGCCGACGACGATGTCACCGAGGCGCTTCTTGAGGTCGGCCAGTGACTCCGCAAGGCACAAGATGGCCATCACCTCCGAGGCGACGACGATGTCGAAACCGTCCTCGCGGGGGTAGCCGTTGGCGACACCGCCCAGGCCGACCACGATCTGGCGCAACGCGCGGTCGTTGAGGTCGACGACCCGCTTCCAGGTGACGGTGCGCGGGTCGATCCCGAGCGCGTTGCCGTGGTGCACGTGGTTGTCGATCAGTGCGGCGAGGAGGTTGTTCGCGGCGGCGATGGCGGCGAAGTCCCCGGTGAAGTGCAGGTTGATGTCGGTCATCGGCACGACCTGGCTGTAGCCGCCACCGGCGGCGCCACCCTTCATGCCGAACACCGGGCCCATCGACGGCTCGCGCAGCGCGACCATCGACTTCTTGCCCAGCCGTTGCAGCGCGTCGGCGAGCCCGACCGAGGTCGTGGTCTTGCCCTCGCCCGCGGGCGTGGGGGACAGGGCGGTCATCAGGATCAGCGTGCCGTCGGGCCGATCGGCCAGCGAGCGGATGTAGGGCAGCGAGACCTTCGCCTTCGTATGCCCGTACGGCGAGAGTGCCTCTGCCTCGATGCCCAGCTTCTCCTGGGCGAGCGGGATGATCGGCTGAAGATCGGCGGCGTCGGCGATCTCGATGTCGGACAGCATGGGGCTGCTCCTTCCTTCGCGGACAGCGTACGCGCGCCAGGCCAAGTTGTCTCGTATCGTGCACCGGGTTGCTGATAGCGCAACAGCAGGTCCGGGGGCGGCCCTCGTGCCGGGTCGCCGGGCGACCGTAAGGTGCGGGTGTGGCATTCCACCTCCACCGGGCGACGCGGTCCGACGCGCTGGCCGACGAGTTGGCGTCGGTGCTGGCCCGGCCGCTGGCCGACCCGTTCGCCGCCGAGGTCGTCGTCGTGCCGGCGCGCGGGGTCGAGCGCTGGCTCTCCCAGCGGCTCTCGCACCACCTGGGCGCGGGTTCGGGGGGCGACGGTGTGTGCGCCGGGGTCGACTTCCGTTCCCCGTCCTCGCTGGTCGCCGAGATCCTCGGCACCTCCGAGGATGACCCCTGGTCGCCGGACGCGCTGGCCTGGCCCCTGCTCGAGGTGATCGACGAGTCCCTCGGCGAGCCCTGGGCGGCCACGCTGGCCTCGCACCTGGGGCGGGACCGCTCGGGGGAGGAGGGGGACCTGCGCCAGGGCCGGCGGTGGGCCGTGGCCCGCCGGATCGCCGGCCTGTTCGCGTCGTACGCCCGGCAGCGGCCGGCGGTCGTCGAGGCCTGGGGTGCTGGCCGCGACCTCGACGGGGCGGGCGGAGGGGTGCCCGACGACCTGGCGTGGCAGCCACACCTGTGGCGCGGCCTGGTCGCGCACGTCAGGGTCGAGCCGCCCGACGCGCGGCAGCGCCGTACCGTCGAGATGTTGAGGGCGCGGCCGGGCGAGGTCGACCTTCCCGACCGCGTGTCGCTGTTCGGTCACACCCGGCTCCCGGTGACCGAGATCGAGCTGCTCGAGGCGCTGGGCAGGCATCGCGACGTCCACCTGTTCCTGCCGCATCCCTCGCCCGCGCTGTGGGCTGCCCTCGCCGGCGAGCTGGGTGGGGACGCGGGTGCCGGGCCGGGGCCTCGCCGTACCGGCGATCGTCGTACGGCGGCGCAGCGGCCGGTCCGGCGCGACGCCGACGACAGCCACGAGCGGGCCGGCCACCCCCTGCTCGCCTCCCTCGGCCGCGACGTCCGCGAGCTGCAACGCCTCCTCCCTCCTCCCCCCGACGCGTCCCGTATTGCTGCCGAGGAGTCACATCTGGGCGCTGAGGAGTCACAAATGGCGAACAGGTCTGACCCCTCACCGGCAATACGTGACTCCTCGGCAGCAATAGGTGACCCCTCGGCGGGGGTGTTGGGGTGGTTGCAAGGCGACTTGGCGAACAACGGGGTGGGAGCGGGAGCGGGGGCGGGGGGTGCGCGGACCTGGCGCCCGGAGGACCGGTCGGTGCAGGTGCACGCGTGCCATGGAGCGTCCCGGCAGGTGGAGGTGCTGCGTGATGTGGTGCTCGGCCTGCTCGCGGACGACCCCACGCTCGAGCCGCGCGACATCGTCGTGATGTGTCCCGACATCGAGACCTACGCGCCGCTGATCCAGGCCGGGTTCGGGCTCGCCGAGGTGGTCGGCAGCGAGGGGCATCCCGCGCACCAGCTCCGGGTCTCGCTGGCCGATCGCGCTCTGACCCAGACCAATCCGCTGCTCGCGGTGGCCTCGCGGCTGCTGGACCTGGCCGGCGGCCGCGCAGGCGCGAGTGAGGTGCTCGACCTCGCCCACGCCGAGCCCGTACGACGCCGCTTCCGCTTCACCGACGACGACCTCGACCAGCTCACCCGCTGGGTCCAGGAGTCGGGCATCCGGTGGGCGTTCGACGCCGAGCACCGAGCCGACTTCGGCTTGGCCGACTTCGTCCAGAACACCTGGCGCTTCGGTCTCGACCGGGTGCTGGCGGGGGTCGCGCTCTCCGATGACGCGGGGACCTGGCTGGGCGCGACCTTGCCCCTCGACGACGTGGGCAGCGGCCAGGTCGACCTTGCCGGTCGCGTCGCCGAGTACGTCGCCCGCTTGACCGCGGTCACCGATCGCCTGGTCGGCAGCCCGCCGCTGCGGCACTGGATGTCGACCCTCGCCGAGGGCGTCGACGCGCTGAGCGAGGTCTCGGCCGCCGACTCCTGGCAGAGCGGCCAGGTCCAGCGCGAGCTGAGCCGGGTCGCTGCCGATGCGGGGCCGCTGGCCGAGACCTCGCTCCGGCTGCCCGACGTCCGAGCCCTGCTCGCCGCGCGCCTCGCGGGTCGCCCGACCCGCGCCAACTTCCGCACCGGCACGCTCACCGTCTGCACGATGGTCCCGATGCGGTCGGTGCCGCACCGGGTGATCTGCCTGCTCGGTCTCGATGACGGCGTCTTCCCGCGCGCCGGCGTCGTCGACGGCGACGACCTGCTCGCCCGCACGCCCCTCACCGGCGAGCGTGACGCTCGCAGCGAGGACCGGCAGCTGCTCCTGGACGCGATCATGGCCGCGACCGAGACGCTCGTCATCACCTACACGGGTGCCGACGAGATCTCCGGTCAGCCTCGCCCGCCCGCCGTACCCCTGGGCGAGCTGCTCGACGCCCTCGACGCGGTCGCCACCACCGGCGACGGCTCGGGCCTGGCCGCGGCGTTGACCATTCACCATCCCCTCCAGCCGTTCGACCAACGTGCAGTGGTCTCCGGTGCGCTGGTCCGCGGCACCCCGTTCACCTTCGACCACGCTTCCGTGCGCGGCGCCCGAGCGGCGGCGGGCCCGCGGCACCCTCCCACCCCCTTCCTTCCGGGCCCGCTGCCGGCGCCGCCGCGAGAGGATGTGCCGCTCGACGCGCTCGCCGCCTTCCTCAAGCACCCCGTTCGCGACTTCCTGCGCAGCCGGCTCGACCTTGCGCTGCCGTACGACGAGCCGCCGGTCACCGACCGGCTCCCCGTGGAGATCGACCAGCTCGCGCAGTGGGGTGTCGGCGACCGGGTCCTGACCGACGTCCTGGCCGGCGTCGACCCCGCCCGCGCCCGCGAGCAGGAGTGGCGCCGCGGCGTCCTCCCGCCGGGTCGGCTCGGCTGGCGGATGCTCGGGGACCTCGTCGAGCGGGCCATCCCCCTCGCGCGCGCCGCCCTCGCGTTGCGCACCCGTCCCGCGTCCGCGGTCGACGTCGACGTCGACCTCGGGTCCGGCCGCCGGCTCCGCGGCACCGTCCCCGGTGTGTACGGCGACCGACTGGTCCCGGTGAGCTACTCCCGACTGGGCGCGACGCACCGCCTGCAGTCCTGGGTCCGCGTGCTGGCGCTCACCGCGTCGGACCCGGACCGCAACTGGACCGCGCACACCGTCGGCCGCCCGACCAACAGCCGTTCCCGGGACGACCACGCGACCTCCCTGCTCGGCCCGGTCGACGACTACACCGCCCGCGAGGTCCTCGGCCGGCTGGTCGACCTGCGGGACCGCGGGCTCGTCGAGCCGCTTCCGCTGCCGATCAAGGCGTCCTACGCCTACGCGCGGCTGCGCCGCACCGAGGCCACCACCGCGGAGGCGGTGCGCAAGGCCGGCTACGACTGGGACGACGCTCGCTTCCCCGGAGAGTGCTCGGACGCCGCCCAGGTGCGGGCCTGGGGCCAGGGCGCCGCACTGCCCGGGCTCGACACCGCGCCCCGCCCGGGCGAGGAGCACCCCGGGGAGGCCACCCGCTTCGGTGCTCTCGCCCTCGCGCTGTGGAGTCCGTTGCTGAGCGCCGAGCAGGGGAGCTGGTGATGAGCGACGTCGACCCGGAGGCCTTCGACCTGACCGGCCCGCTGCCCACCGGCACGACCCTGCTCGAGGCCAGCGCCGGCACCGGCAAGACCTTCACCGTGGCCGCGCTGGTCACCCGGTACGTCGCCGAGGGCGCGGCGCGGCTGGAGGAGATGCTGGTCATCACCTTCGGGCGAGCCGCCAGCCAGGAGCTGCGCGAGCGTGTCCGCGCCCAGCTCGTCGAGGCCGAGCGCGCCCTCGCCGACCCGCCCGCGGCTGATCGGGACCACGTGCTGCTGGGGCGGCTGCTCGATGCGCCCCCCGCCGAGCTCGCGCGACGCCGACGGCGGCTGCGCGATGCGCTCGCGACGTTCGACGGGGCCACCATCGCGACCACCCATCAGTTCTGCCAGCTCGTGCTGCGGTCCCTGGGTGTGGCCGGCGACACCGACCCGGACGTCCGCCTGGTCGAGGGGCTCGACGACCTGGTGGAGCAGGCCGTCGACGACCTCTACCTGCGTCGGTTCGGCAACCGTCGCGATGCGCCGCCCTTCGACCGGGCGAGCGCCCTCGCGCTGGCTGCGGCCGCCGTGGGCGATCCCCAGGCCGTGCTGGCCGCCGAGGACCTCGACCCGGACAGCGCCGGGGGGAGCCGGGTCGCGTTCGCTCGCGACGTCCGGGCGGAGGTGGAACGGCGCAAGCGGCGGCTGGGTGTCCTGAGCTACGACGACCTGCTCTCCCGCTTGGCGGCGGCCCTCGAGGCTCCTGACTCGCCCGCCCGCGCCCGGATGCGCGCCCGGTGGCGGGTCGTCCTGGTCGATGAGTTCCAGGACACCGACCCGGTCCAGTGGCAGGTGATCGACCGAGCCTTCAGCGGTGCGGCGACGGTGGTGCTCATCGGCGATCCCAAGCAGGCCATCTACGCCTTCCGGGGCGGCGACGTCGTCACCTACCTCCAGGCGGCCGAGACCGCGACCACCCGCGCGACTCTGGCCACCAACTGGCGCAGCGACCAGGCGCTGGTCGATCGGTGGCAGGCGGCCCTCGAGAACGCCGCCCTCGGGGACCCGCGGATCGTCGTCCGCCCGGTCTTCGCCGAACGTTCGCAGTCGCGGCTGCAGGGCGCCCCCGGCACGTCGGCCTTCCGGCTGCGCGCGGTCGCGCGCGACGGCTTCCGGCTCACCCGCGGCAAGGAGATCATCGTCGGCGACGCACGCCGGCACATTGCCCAGGACTGTGCCGGCGACATCGCCACGCTGCTCGCCTCCGGGGCGACGTACGACGGCCGCCCGATCGGCGCCGGCGACGTCGCGGTGCTCGTCGCCCAGCGCGAGCACGGCCTGATGGTGCACCGGGCGCTCGCGGCGCGCCGGGTTCCGTCGGTGGTGGCCGGCGGGGGGCAGGTCTTCCTCACCGCCGCGGCCGCTGACGTGCTCGCGCTGCTGGAGGCTCTCGAGCAGCCGCACCGGTCCGGGCGGGTCCGGGCGGCGGCGCTGACGGCCTTCTTCGGCGAGACGACCAGGACTCTCGTCGACCGCGGCGACACTCTGACCGACGAGGTCTCCGACGTCCTGCGCGGCTGGGCGCTGCTGGTCCGCGGCCGCGGCGTTGCCGCGCTGATGGAGGCCGCTGAGGAGCGGGGGCTCACCGCTCGGGTCCTCGGGGTCCAGGACGGCGAACGCACCCTCACCGATCTTCGCCACCTCACCCAGCTCGCCCACGAGGTCGCGATGCGCGAGGGCCTCGGGCTGACCGGTCTCCTGCAGTGGTTCCGCGAGGAGCGCCAGCGCTCGGCACGCACCACCGAGCGCACCCGGCGACTGGACAGCGACGCGGCTGCCGTCCAGATCGTCACGGTCCATGCCAGCAAGGGCCTTCAGTACCCCGTGGTCTACCTGCCCTTCGCCTTCGAGACCTTTCCCCACCAGGTCGAGGCGGCCCTCTTCCACGACGATGCGGGACGCCGCACGCTGGACGTCGCCGGCTCCGGACCGCACTGGTCGGACAACGAGGCCCGCCACCGGTCCGAGGAGGCCGGTGAGCAGCTGCGTCAGCTCTACGTCGCGCTGACCCGCGCCCAGTCGCAGGTCGTGGCCTGGTGGGCGCCGACGCGCAACACGCCCTACGGCGGGTTGCACCGCCTGCTCTTCGGTCGGCAACCGGGCGTTCGTGACGTGCCCGACCAGCAGGCAGTGCGCGACGACGAGTACGCCGCCGGCGTGCTCCAGGCGATCTCCGAGCTCGGCGGGCCGACCTACGAACGCTCAGCGGTGGCGGACGCCGTGGCCCCAGCGACGGTGACCGCGACCCCGGTCCTGGCCGCCCGGCGATTCGACCGGACTATCGACACGGGCTGGCGGCGGACGTCGTACTCCGGGCTGATCCGGGCCGACGACGGCGGGGGTGCGGTGGGCAGCGAGCCCGAGCAGACGGTCCTGACCGACGAGCCGGACGCCGTCGAGGACCCCGAGGTCACCGTGAGCGCGCCGGTCGTCGACTCGATGCTCTCGCCGATGGCCGGGCTGCCTGCCGGGGCAGCGCTCGGCAGTCTCGTCCACGCTGTGCTGGAGCACGCGGACCCCGAGGCGCCGGACCTGCTCGGCGAACTGCGCACCGCGGTCCGTGAGCAGCTGCGCTGGTGGCCGGTGGAGGTCATCGCCGATGACTTGGCCGCAGCGCTGGTGCCGCTCCACGACAGCCCGCTCGGCCCGCTCGTCCCGGGGCTGACGCTGCGGCGGGTGCCGCTGAGCGACCGGCTGCGCGAGCTGGACTTCGAGTTCCCGCTGGCCGGTGGCGACCTTGCGGGCCACCCGCCGGGCGGGGCACCGGCGGTCGCGGGCGGCCCGCGCCTGCGCGACCTCGCCCCGCTCTGGCGCCGGCACCTCTCTCAGGACGACCCGCTGGCGCCCTACGCTTCGGTGCTGGAGCGGCCCGCCCTGGGTGACCAGGCCCTGCGGGGCTACTTGTCCGGGTCGATCGACGTCGTGCTCCGGGCGCCGGGCGACGACGGAGAGCGCTTCGTCGTTGTCGACTACAAGACCAATCTGCTGGGCGAGAGGGGCCGCCCGGTGACCGCCGCGGAGTATGGCCCGGCCGAGCTGTCGGAGGCGATGCTGCACTCGCACTACCCGCTCCAGGCGCTGCTCTACACAGTCGTCCTGCACCGCTTCCTGCGCTGGCGGCTGCCGGGCTACCAGCCCGAGCGGCACCTCGGCGGCGTGCTCTACCTGTATCTGCGTGGCATGTGCGGGCCGGACACCCCGGTCATCGACGGCCATCCGGCCGGCGTCTTCTCATGGTCGCCGCCGGCGGCGCTCGTGGTGGCGGTCTCCGACCTGGTGGCAGCGGAGGTGACGCGATGACCGAGCTGTTCGAGCCGACCGACGAGCACGACCGGCGGCTGGTCGGCTCAGCGTCGGGGTCGATGGCCGCGGCCAACGCGGCCGGCGTCCTGGAGCCGGCTGACGTCCATGTCGCCAGCCGGGTGGCCGAGCTCGTGGCAGAGCCTGAGGAGTCGGTGCGCCTGGCAGTGGCGCTCGCCGTGCGGGCGGTACGCCGCGGCTCGGTCTGCGTCGATCTGGCCGACGCGGCCGAGCTCGCCGAAGACGTCGGCTGGCCCGAGCTGGACCAGTGGCGCGAGGCCGTCGCCGTGAGCCCCCTGGTGGCCGCGTCGGTGCTGCACGTCGAGGGACCGCTGGTCTACCTGGACCGCTACTGGCGCGAGGAGGGCCAGGTGCGCGACGACCTGGTCGCGCGGTCGGCTCAACCGCCCCCGGACGTGCGCACCGACGACCTGGCCGCTGCGGGCGAGCGCATCTTCCCGCCCGGCTACGACGAGCAGCGCGTGGCCGCGGAGGCTGCGGCGACCCGGTGGACCACGGTCCTCACCGGGGGACCCGGAACCGGCAAGACCACCGCCGTCGCGGGTCTGCTGGCGATGCTCGCCGACCAAGCCGTCGGGGGCCCGGCTCCGCGAGTCGCGCTGACCGCGCCGACCGGGAAGGCGGCGGCCCGGTTGCAGGAAGCTGTCGCCCGCGCCGCCGCCGACCTGCCCGTCCAGGACCGAGACCGACTGCACGGGCTCTCGGCCTCCACGCTGCATCGGCTTCTGGGTTCGCGGCCCGACTCGCGCACCCGGTTCCGCCACCACCGCGACAACCGGCTCCCCCACGACGTGGTGGTGGTCGACGAGACGTCGATGGTCTCGCTCACGATGATGGCCCGACTGGTGGAAGCGGTGCGCCCCGACGCCAGGCTGGTGTTGGTGGGCGACGCCGACCAGCTGGCCTCGGTCGAGGCGGGGGCCGTCCTGGCCGACCTGGTCGCGGGCCTGGGACGCCGCGAGCCGGGCTCGGTCGTGGCGTTGCGCACCTCACACCGCTTCGGCGCGGGCATCGGCGCGCTCGCGACCGCCGTACGCGACGGGGATGCCGATCTCGCCCTGGACCTGCTCCGGGCCGGCGGCGAGGTCGAGCTCGTCGAGGACGATGCCGCCGGGGCGGACGCCGTCCGGGAACGCACCGTCGCCGCGGCACTTGCCGTGCACGAGGCGGCCGCCGCCGGCGACGCCACCGGCGCGCTGGCGGCCATGGAGGGGCACCGACTGCTGTGCGCACACCGCGAGGGGCCGGCCGGCGCGGCGTACTGGAACCGGCTGGTCGAGCGCTGGCTCGGGGAGGCGCTCGGCCGTCCGGTCGGGCAGGCCTGGGGAGCCGAGTGGTACGTCGGCCGCCCGCTGCTGGTGACTGCCAACGACTACGGCCTCGGTCTCTTCAACGGCGACACCGGCGTGGTGGTCCGTCACGGTGACGGACTGCGGGCGATGATCGCGGGTGCCGCGCGACCGCTGAGTTTCGCCACCTCGAGGCTGGCGGACGTGGAGACGCTCCACGCCATGACGGTGCACAAGAGCCAGGGCAGCCAGGCCGACGAGGTGACGGTGTTGCTGCCCCCGGATGACTCGCGTCTCCTCAGCCGTGAGCTCTTCTACACCGCGATCACCCGGGCGCAGTCGCGGGTACGCATCGTCGGCTCGCAGGATGCCGTGCGCGCCGCCGTCACCCGTCGGGCGCGCCGGGCCAGCGGCCTGCGCGAGCGCCTGGCCCGTGGCTGAGCGCCCGCGGCGAGATGGAAACAACCGCGTAACCCCTGGGCACTAGCCTCCAAGCATGCCCTTCCTGATGCGGGTCGAGTTGCCGGACGTCCCGGGGTCCCTGGGGAGGGTCGCGTCGGCGATCGGTGAGGCCGGGGGAGACATCGAAGCCATCGAGATCGTCGAGCACCGCCACGACGGCTCGGCGGTGGACGACGTGCTGCTCGAGATGTCACCGAGCGCGATGCCGGACTCGATCGTGTCGGCATGCAACGCTCTCGACGGCGTGCAGGTCGTCTGGATCAGCCGGTACGCCGCCGGTGGCAACCTGTTCCTCGACCTCGAGGTGGTCGAGGAGCTGACCCGCCACGGCGCCGAAGCGCTCGACCGGCTGATCGGCATGCTCCCGGTCACGTTTCGCGTCGACTGGGCGGCCCGTGTCGCGCAAGGGAGCAGCGGTCAGGGCGAGCAGGGTGTGGTCGTGCAGGCCACCGATGCGGCACCGGCACAGCTGCCGTGGCGTCCGCTGGAGCGGGCCGAGCGGCTGCCCGGCAACGACGTGACGCTCTTCTGCGGGGCCCCGCTCACCGGTGGCGAGATCGTGGTGCTCGGTCGCGACGGTGGTCCGGAGTTCCTCGAGTCCGAGCTCGCGCGGCTACGTCACCTGCTCGCCCTGGCTGTGTCGATCTCGCTGTCCTGACGCTGACAGGACCGCCTGATAGGACTGACTCATGCGCGTGGTCGTCCTCACTGGTGCCGGGATCTCGGCTGAGAGCGGGGTGCCGACGTTCCGAGACGGCGGCGGGCTCTGGGAGGGCCACCGGGTGGAGGACGTCGCCACGCCCGAGGCCTATGACGCGAACCCGCTGGTCGTCCACCGGTTCTACGACGCCCGGCGTGCCGCGCTCGCCACCGTGGAGCCACATGCCGCCCACACCGCGCTGGCCCGGCTGGAGGCGGAGCTGGGAGACGACTTCCTGCTGGTGACCCAGAACGTCGATGACCTGCATGAGCGGGCGGGCTCGACCCGGGTCGTGCATATGCACGGCCAGCTCCGGTCAGCGTGGTGCCGCTCCTGCGACACCCGGTCCATCTGGCAGGACGACCTGGCGCACGGACCGGTGTGTCCGTCCTGTGGCGAGGCGGCGCTACGGCCCGACATCGTCTGGTTCGGCGAGGTGCCCCACGACATGAAGCTGATCGAGCGCGCGCTGCTGGACACCGACCTCTTCGTCTCCATCGGAACCTCCGGAGCGGTCTACCCCGCGGCCGGGTTCGTCCTGCTCGCCGGCCATGCCGGCGCGCACACCGTAGAGTTGAACCTCGAGCCGAGCGTGGGGACGAGCTTGTTCGACGAGACCCGGCACGGTCCCGCGAGCCAGGTAGTGCCGGCCTGGGTGACCGAGCTGCTGGACCCCGGGGCGCCGGCCGTCCGGGGCGGTGCGTGATCCCAGCGCGAGCATCGCGGTGGTGCGACCTGGCCAGCGGCCGCCAGACGGACCTATCATCCGCGGCGTCACTCTCGACGGCGTGGGGTGTGCGGGCGGTGTGCCCGCGCTCGGCGCTAGGTCAGCAGGGCCAGCAGCTCTGGGTTCTCGATCTCAGTCGCGAGGAGCGCCGCGGCGGACGCGTCGCCGGCACCACCGAGTTCTGCTGAGTGCAGCAGGGCTCGCACACTCAGCTCTCTCATCCCGGTCCTCGCGGCGAGTTCTCCCATGGTGTCGACCCAGCGTCGGGTCTCGGGATGCTTGTGCCTGCGTCCGAGCTCGCACTGCGCATCGAGGATGTGGGCGTCGAGCCAGACGTAGGGATCTGCGAGCCGGTTGCATCTGGCACGCGCGTCGCGAAGCATCGCGAAGGCGCGGTCGGTCTCACCGCTGGCTTCGGCCACCAGCGCGAGTCCCCGAGCAGCCATCCCCTCCCAGCAGGGGTCGCCGAACTGGCAGGCGCGGGCAAAGGCCTGCTCAAGCGTCTCGACTGCGAGCGCGAGGTCCTTGCGGGCCAGGTGAACCTCTCCCTGGAGGGCCTGAGGCCACGGGAGGAAGGAGAGCCAATGATCACGTTCGGCCAGGCCGACAGCCGCGGTGAGGCGTTCGGCCGCTTGGTCCAGGCGCCCACAGATGAGGTCGACTCGTCCCCTCATGGAGAGAGCGAATGCCTCACGGCGGGGGTCCGCCGCTTCACGGGAGAGCCTTCCGGCATCGTCGAGCAAGGCGACGGCCTGCGAGTAGCTCCCTCGATCGCTGTGGACCGAACCCAGGTAGGTCTTGGCCTTGGCACCGACGGCTGGTGAGTCTGCTGCCAGACTCAGGGCGTCTTCGAGCCACAGCTCGGCGCGGTCGTAGCGGGCGCGAAGGAAGTCCACGTAACCCAGCTCCGCTCGCGCCTGCGCCGCGGAGACCTGGTCGCCGGAGTCGATCGCGAAGCGGTCGGCCTCGTGCAGGTGCGCCAGACCCTCCTCGTCCAGACCTCCGAGGGAATGGATCAGCGCCTCGGCCAGCACCAGCCGCGACTGGACCCGGAGCCGTGGCGTCCGACCCGCGTCGGCGAGCCTGACCGCGCTCCGCAGGGAGGTGACGCCGGGTTCGACGGTGCCGGCGGCGATGGCTGCGGAGCCGGCCTCGATGACGGCCTCGATCGAGCTGTCCGTGGCGAGGCCCGCATGATCGCGAGCACGTTCGCGCATCGCGGACTCCACGGCGGCGCCGGGCCGGACCCCGAGCTCCGCTTGGAGCAAGGAGGTGAACGCCGCATACTGCTGCTCGGCGGCATCGTCGTCACCTGCGAGCCGGTAGAGCCGGATGAGCAGCGACTGATGGTTCTCGTCGAGAGGGCTCATCGCCGCCGCGCGCACCGCAAGACCGCGGGCCCGCTCGAGCGCACCGTGCGCCATGAGGCCCAACGCTGCCTCATGGAGGACTGCCTCGGCCGCGGCCGCAAGTCGCCTGCGCTCGGAGAGCAACCAGGACTCGAATCCGGGCGCTCCGCGTACGGCCAAGCCGTCCAACAGCTCCGCCCCCAGTGCCACCTCGTCGATGGCCTCGACCCATGAGCCATGGGTGAGAACGTCGACGTCGACGACTGCGTCTGCGGGAAGCCGAAGAACCACAGGGTCGCCGTCCACGGATCCGTCGGCGCCCAGGCAGCGGCGGATCTCTGCCAGGCTCCAGCGGAGCGCCCGCAGCGGGTCATCGGCCTCGGCGAACAACAGCCCCGCCAGACGGCTTCTGGTCGGAGACCCGTCAGCGAGTAGCAGGTAGGCCAGGAGCGCCCAGCTCTTCCGACTCCGGAGCCGGTAGGACGTCTCATCGGGCCGTTCCATGCTCGGTCGACCCAGGAGACGTACGGCGAGGCCGGCGGCGTGTCTGCGCCCGGCCCGGCCCCGCTGCTCGTCCGACCCCATCAGCTCAACCGGGCTGCCGTGATCAGCAGGCGTGCGTCGGGAAAGTCCTCGCAGTACTGGTAGCTGTAGCACAGACGCACGACGCCGCCGACGCCGATGACGAACTCCGCCGTCGCCCTCCATGGGTCATCGACCAGTGCCCGACCCGCGTCTCGACGCTGATCCTGCAACGACTCCCCGAGGTCTCGAGGGTGTGCCCAGTACTCCGCAGGGGCGTCGTACAGGACACGTTCCACGGCCCATTGCCCGACGCCGAACGCTCGATAGGCCATCTGGTCAGGGTCGCACAGGATCGGGCTGGGAAGGCCGTGTTCCCGGCGATACGCCGCAGCCCGGGCCGGCTCCCCTTGCGCCACGATCACCGGCTGAAGCCCGACCGCGCGGTACTGGTCGTACTCCTCCCTGAGGCGATGGGCTCGATCTATGCCGCAGCTACATCCGAAGTGGCGCCAGAACATCAGCAACAGCTGCTGATCTGACCAGTAGTGGGACAGCGACCGCACGACACCGTCCTGGTCGCTCAGCGCAACATCCGGAGCAATGGCCCCGGTTGGCAGGCCAGACCCTTGCGGTTCGGTCGGGCCTGCCGTCCAGGTGTCCAGCCACTCCTTCTCAGCGGCGATAGTCACCTCGTCAGCGACGGACATCGTCCGGGGCTCTCAGGAGTGTTCGGTCACGCTGTAGATCTCGTCGGCGACGAGACCGTGAGCATCGCGGTGGACGATGTTCGCCGCTTCCGCGTCAGGGGCCTCGACGAGGCAGAAGATCTTGCCCGCCTCCTCGTCCACCCAGTAGCGGAGGTAGTTCACCCCATGCGCTCCCTGCGTCGCCACGTCGGCGGCATGAGCGGCTGCGACATCACTCGCGGCAACGCCGCCCTCGATGTTGTGTGTGTCCATGAACAGTGCCATGAGTGGTTCCCATCACTTGTCGGCGAGACGCTGGTGCGCCGGCCTGATGCGCACAGGTAACCCAGGTGGCGTTTGAGTCCCCGTTTGACACCCACGCCCTCACGACGGTCGAGCCGCGCGGTCGTGGTCGGCCGCCCGTCTGACCAGGGCGCCGGCATGCGCGGGCAGCCGGATCCGGCCGCCATCGGTCGCGGCCCCAGAGGGGGTCGACCAGACGACGGCCACCGGAGCGCTGCCATAGACGTCGAGCTCGACCGCGACAGACGACAGGTTCACGACCAGCGCGACGGCGTCGTCACCGGAGCCGCGGTGCAGCACGAAGGTCCGGGCCGGCCCGTCGGCCTGGGCACTCAGCTGTCGCAGGTCCGGGTCGGTCAGCGCGGGCAGTTGCCGGCGCAGCGCGATCAGCTCACGATAGGCGGCCAGCAGCACGGCGTGCCGCCCGAGCTCGAGCTCGGACCAGTCGAGCGTGGAGCGAGCGAAGGTCTCCGGGTCTTGAGGGTCCGGGACCTCGTCGCGGTCCCAGCCCATCCGCTCGAACTCCGTCAGACGCCCGGTGGCGGTGGCCTCGGCCAGCTCGGGCTCGGGGTGGGAGGTGAAGAACTGGAACGGCGTCGACGCGGCCCACTCCTCGCCCTGGAACAGCATGGGGGTGAACGGACCGGCCAGCGTGAGCAGCGCCGCGCACGCGAGCTGATCGTCGTCCAGCGACTCGCTCAGCCGGTCACCGCGGGCCCGGTTGCCGACCTGGTCGTGGTTCTGGCTGGCCACTACCAGGCGCCAGGCGGCGAAGCGGTCGACGTCGATCGGCCGACCGTGATCACGGCCGCGGAACGACGACCACGTTCCGTCGTGGAAGAAGCCCCGCTCGCAGACCTTCGCCATCGCCGAGAGCGGTTCGAAGTCGGCGTAGTAGCCGGCGGTCTCGCCGGTCAGAGCGACGTGAAGGGCATGGTGGAAGTCGTCGCTCCACTGCGCGTCGAGCCCCGTACCCCCGGCCTCCCGGGGTGTCACCAGCCGCGGGTCGTTGAGGTCCGACTCCGCGATCACGGTCAACGGCCGCCGTTGGTGGGCGGAGAGCCGGGCGGCTTCCCTGACGATCTCCTCCATCAGGTGCACTTCGGAGCCGTCGATCAGTGCGTGCACGGCGTCCAGGCGCAGGCCGTCGACGTGGAAGTCGGTGAACCACATCCTGACGTTGTCGAGGATCAGCGCGCGCACCTCCTCGGATCCGGGACCATCGAGGTTGGTCGCCTCGCCCCAGGTCGTCGCGGACGAGGTCTGGTAGGGGCCGAACATCGGGAGGTAGTTCCCGGACGGTCCCAGGTGGTTGTAGACCACGTCCTGGATCACGCCGAGGCCCGCCGCGTGCGCGGCGTCGACGAAGCGCTGGTAGGCCGCGGGGCCGCCGTACGGCTCGTGAACGGCCGACCAGAGAACCCCGTCGTAGCCCCAGTTGTGGCTGCCGTTCACGGCGTTGACGGGCATCAGCTCGACCAGGTCGATGCCAAGGTCGCGCAGGTGGTCGAGTCGCCCGATGGCCGCGTCGAGCGTGCCCTCGGCCGTGAAGGTGCCGATGTGGAGTTCATAGATCACCGATCCCGCGAGCTGGCGGCCGGTCCAGCCCTGGTCCCCCCACGCGAACGCCGTGGCGTCGAACGTGCGCGACCGGCCGTGCACGCCCCCGGGCTGGCGACGGGAGCGGGGGTCGGGCACGGGTCGGTCGGCCCCGTCGATCAGGTAGCCGTAGTCGAGCCCCTCGGCGCGGAGGGCGGGCAGCTCTCCGACCGGCCACCACCAGTCGCGGGCGTCCTTAGCCATCTCGACGACCGCTTCTCCGACCGCGAGCCGCACGCGCTCGGGTCGCGGGGCCCAGACCCCGAAGCTGCCGGGCGGCGGGCTCGAGGTCCGGGTCGCCTCGCGCAGCAGCAGTGCCACCGGGAACGGGTCCAGCAGCGAGGACACGGGCACCGGGTCGTCGTCGACGACGATCTCGCGGCCCGTGGCGGCGTCGACGTAGCGGCCGGCGGCGAGGGCGATGCTGGTGTCCCCCCACCCGCCGCGGTCCCGCAGGCCGGCCGGGAGCCGAGTCGCCAGCGTCACCGCGCCACCACGGTCGAAACCGACGAGGTGCGCCGAGGCTGCACCGGTGGCCGTGACGGGTCGATAGTCGTCGAAGAGCTCCGGGCGGTCACGTCGGGCTCGCAGCGCCGCGGCCGTCACCATCAGCTTCGCGTGACCGGTGTCGTCGAGCCCGTCGGTGAGCTCCGGCGCGGGGCCCTGCCCGATCGCTTCGAGGATGGCCGTTCGCGCCTCGAAGTCCACGGGTCGCCGGTTGTCGGGATCGACCAGGCTCTGCTCCCAGAGTTCGGAGCCCTGGTAGACGTCCGGGACACCGGGGGCGGTCAGTGTCAGCAGCTTCGCCGCGAGCGCGTTCGACCAGCCCGCGGACGCCAGCCCCGCCGCAGCGGTGACCACCGTCTCCTGGACCCGGGGTTCGTCGAAGACCGCGTCGAGGGCCGCGTGGACGGCGCGTTCGTAGGCCACGTCGACCCGGGTCCACTCGGTATGGTCCCCAGCCTCGCGCATCGCCTTCTCGGCGTAGGCCTGGAGCCGCTCGCGGGTCGCGGGCCAGCAGCCGACCACGACCTGCCAGATGAGGTTGGCGAACGTCGGGTCCGGCATCGGGGCGAGTTCCTGCAGGCGGTCGAGCGTCGCCTCCCAGGCCGAGGGGTCCTCGGCGATCGCAGAGATGCGCGCCCGGACGTCCTCTCCGCGCTTGGTGTCATGGGTCGACGAGGCGTTCATCGCGTGCGGCCAGCGCTCGTGCCGGCCAGCCAGGAACGCATGGAGATCATCGGGGCTGACGGCGAAGACCGACGGGTCGCCGCCCACCTCGTTCAGCGAGGTCAACCGTCCCCAGCGATAGAACGCGCAGTCTTCGACACCCTTGGCCATCACCATGCCGCTGGTCTGCTGGAAGCGCTGCGAAGCGTCGAGTGAGGCGTCGTGGAGGATCGTGCCGACCACCTCGAGCGTCTCGGCCAGCTCGGGGCGGAGCGCCTGGGCGCGCTCGAGCGCCGCTGTGAGGTGCTCGCGGCCGAGGGGCAGGTAGGAGCGGTAGACACCGAAGCAGGCGAGAACCTCGGCGACGGCGTCCTCCAGCCGCTCCGGGGTCAGGACGGGGTCGTCGAGCTCACGGCCGACCGTGGGGAGGTCGCGGACGATCTCCCGGCTGATCCGGCGCGTCTCCGCGTGGAGGACGTCGTCGGCCACGCCCCGCTTGGTGTCGTGCGTGAGAGCGGCCCAGTCCATGGCCGATCCCCGCAGACGGGTGTCGAGGGCGTCGAGCGCGTCCCGACCGGCCGGGTCGACCAGCACCCGGTCGATCATCCCGAGGGAGTCGTACCCGGTGGTTCCTGCCGTCTGCCAGGTCGCCGGCAGTTCCTCGCCAGGCTCCAGGATCTTCTCCACCAGGACATAGGCATGGCCGGTGAGCTCGCCCAGGTCCGCCAGGTAGCCCGCCGGGTCGCGCAGCCCGTCGGGATGGTCGATCCGCAGCCCGTCCACCAGACCCTCGCTGAACCAGCGCCCGATCTCCTCGTGGGAGCGTGCGAACCACTCGGGGTCCTCGACCCGGATCGCGGCCAGGGTGTTGATGGCGAAGAACCGGCGGTAGTTCAGCTCGTGGTCGGCAGCGCGCCAGCTGACCAGCTCGTAGTGCTGGCGATGGTGGACGGCGTCGGGGTTCTCGTCGAGCCCGGCGGTCCCTGGGGCGATCGGGAGCCTCAGGTCGTGGTAGCGCAGCTCACCCGCCTCCACCCGCAGGTGGTCGATGTGTTCGGGTTGCGCCGGGTCGAGGTCGTCATCGCCGACCACCGGGATCCGCAGCCGGCCCTCACCGAACTCCCAGTCGATGTCGAACGCCTCGGCGTACTGCGACTCCTGGCCGTGGGTGAGCACGTGCCACCACCATTCGTTCTCCCACGGCCTGGCGACGCCGACGTGGTTGGGCACGATGTCGACCAGCACGCCCATGCCGAGCTGCCGGGCCTGCGTCGACAGCGCGGCCAGTCCGGCGGCGCGTCCGCGGGAGGGGTCGATCGCGGAGTGGTCGGCGACGTCGTACCCGTGGTCACTGCCAGACTCGGCCGCCAGCACGGGTGACAGGTAGACCCAGTCAGCACCCAGGTCGTGGAGGTAGGGCAGCGTTGCCGCGGCCGACAGCAGGTCGAACTCCTCGGTGATCTGGAGTCGATAGGTGCTCGCCGGGGTCGGCCGGGACGAAGGTGTCGGGGACACGACGTGCTCAGCCTGAACTGGTCTCTGATGCCTTCGCCGCCGCGGCCATGGAGGCAGCGACCGTGTGGTCCGGCTCGACCACCGGGGCGCTGTGCTCGCGGAGCACGACCACGCTGCGGGCAGCGACGTCGAGCACCCGGCCGGCCCCGTGGCGTTCCGAGGCGGCCGATGTGGCAGCGGTGTCCAGGACGACGTCCCAGTGCGAGGCGTACTCGTCGGACGGCAGCGTCACCTTGTCCTCGGCAGCGCCGGCGTTGAAGTACAGCAGGAAGTGGGCGTCGGTGATCGGGTGGCCGCGTCGGTCGGTGGACGGGATGCCGTGCCCGTTGAGGTACATCCCGATGACCGAGCCGCCGGCGCCCCAGGCCTCGTCGCTCATGGGCTCGCCGTCGGTGTCCAGCCAGACGATGTCGTTGAGACGCTCTCCGTCGCCGGTGCGGACCGTTGTCCCGGTGAAGAAGCGCTTGCGCCGGAAGGTCGGGTGTTCCTTGCGCAGCTGCGCGACGGCCGCCGTGAACTCGATGAGCGGCTGGTCGGCGGACTCCCAGTCGACCCAGGACAGCTCGGAGTCCTGGGCATAGGTGTTGTTGTTGCCGTCCTGGGTGCGCCCCAGCTCGTCGCCGTGTGCCAGCATCGGCACTCCCTGGCTGAGCAGCAGCGTGGTGAGGAAGTTGCGCTGGGCCCGCCCGCGCAGCTCCAGGATCGCCGGATCATCGGTGGGGCCTTCGACGCCGTGGTTCCAGGACCGGTTGTGGCTCTCGCCGTCGCGTCCGTCCTCGCCGTTGGCGTCGTTGTGCTTCTCGTTGTAGGAGACCAGGTCTCGCAGCGTGAAGCCGTCATGCGCGGTGACGAAGTTGATGGACGCGAAGGGCCGTCGGCCCGAGTGGCCGTAGAAGTCCGAGGAACCGGCAAGCCGGCTGGCGAAGTCGCCGAGCGACGGCTCGCCGCGCCAGAAGTCGCGCACGGTGTCGCGGTAGGTCCCGTTCCACTCCGTCCATTGCGGCGGGAAGTTGCCGACCTGGTAGCCGCCCGGGCCGATGTCCCACGGCTCCGCAATCAGCTTCACCTGGCTGACCACGGGGTCCTGCTGCACCATCTCGAAGAACGTCGAGAGCTTGTCGACGTCGTAGAACTCGCGGGCGAGCGTCGCCGCGAGGTCGAAACGGAACCCGTCCACGTGCATCTCGGTCACCCAGTAGCGCAGGGAGTCCATGATCAGCTGGATGGAGTGTGGGTGCCGGACGTTGAGGCTGTTCCCGGTGCCGGTGTAGTCCATGTAGTAGCGCTGGTCGTCCTCAACGAGCCGGTAGTAGGCCCGGTTGTCGATGCCCTTGAAACTCAGCGTCGGCCCGAGCTGGTTGCCCTCGGCGGTGTGGTTGTAGACGACGTCCAGGATGACTTCGATGTCCTCGGCGTGCATCGCCTTGACCATCGACTTGAACTCCTGCACCTGCTGCCCGGTGCCCCCGCTCGCGGCGTACTCCGAGTGCGGCGCGAAGAAGGCCAGGGTGTTGTAGCCCCAGTAGTTGCGCAGCCCCTGGTCCAGCAACGTCGCGTCCTGGATGAACTGGTGCACCGGCATCAGCTCGATCGCGGTGACGCCCAGCTTCTTCAGATGCGAGGTGATGGACGGATCTGCGAGGCCGGCGTAGGTGCCGCGGATGCTCTCCGGGACATCCGGGTGCAGCTGGGTGAGGCCCTTGACGTGGGCCTCGTAGATGAAGGACTCGTCGTACGGGCGCATCGGGCGGCGGTCGCCCTCCCAGTCGAAGAAGGGGTTGATCACCACGCCGAGGGTCATGTGGGCGGCGGAGTCGGCGTCGTTGCGGGAGTCCGGGTCACCGAACTCGTAGCCGAACAGAGCCGGATCCCAGTCGATCTCGCGCCAGGTGGCCTTCGCGTAGGGGTCGAGCAGCAGCTTGTTGGGGTTGCAGCGGTGGCCCTGCTCGGGGTCGTAGGGCCCGTGCACGCGGTAGCCGTAGCGCTGACCCGGCTGGATGTCCGGCAGGTAGCAGTGCCACACGAACGCGTCGACCTCGGTGACCTCGACGCGCCGCTCGACCAGCTTCCCGCTCTTCTTCTCGGAGAACAAACACAGCTCCACGCGCTCGGCGGCTTCGCTGAAGAGGGCGAAGTTCGTTCCGGAGCCGTCGTAGGTGGCGCCGAGCGGGTAGGAGGTGCCCGGCCAGATGCTTTGCATGCCCCCAAGCATGGCCGACGACGCGCCGGGAACGAACTCCGGCCCTTGACCGTGGACGTTCTGCGGACCCGGTCGGCCAGCCTGGTGACCTAAGTGACCGACGGGTAACATCGGTGAGCATGAGGCGGACGATCTATGACGACGACCACGAGGCGTTCCGGGCATCCGTGCGGGAGTTCCTGGATCGCGAGGTCCGTCCGCACCTGGACGAGCACGTCTCGGAGAAGCAGATGCCGCGCGATTTCTGGCTCGCAGCGGGCAAGCAGGGGCTGCTCGGGCTCGAGGTGCCGGAGCAGTACGGCGGCTCGGAGGCGGGTGACTATCGCTTCAACGCAGTGCTCACCGAAGAGCTGGCGAAGGTCAACATGGCGCTGCCCTCCTGCCTGGGCATCCACGCCGACATCGTGGCGCCGTACCTCGTGCATCTGACCACCGAGGAGCAGAAGCAGCGCTGGTTGCCCGGCTTCTGCTCGGGCGAGATCCTCACCGCGATCGGGATGACCGAGCCCTCGGGTGGTTCCGACCTCGCGGCGCTCAAGACGACGGCTGTCCGCGACGGCGACCACTTCGTGCTCAACGGCTCGAAGACCTTCATCACCAACGGTTACTCCGCCGACCTGGTCCTCGTCGCTGCCCGGACCGCGCCGGAGAAGAAGGCCCGAGGCATCACGCTCTTCGCTGTCGAGAGCACCCGGGAAGGCTTCGCGCGCGGCCGCAAGCTCGACAAGGTCGGGCAGGACGAATCCGACACCGCCGAGCTGTTCTTCGAGGACCTACGGGTGCCCGAGGACAACATCGTCGGCGAGCTCGACGAGGGCTTCATCCACATGATGACCTGGCTGCCCCAGGAGCGTCTGGGCTCCGCGGTGACGAATCTCGCGCACGGGCGCCAGATCCTCGAGGAGACCATCGCCTACACCAAGGAGCGCAAGGCCTTCGGTCAGTCGGTCGGCCAGTTCCAGCACAACAAGTTCCTGATGGCCGACCTGGTCACCCGGGTCGAAGTGACCCAGGCGTACGTCGACCAGTGCGTGCTGGCCCATTGCGCCGGCGAGCTCACCCCCATCGACGCCGCCAAGGCGAAGTTCTGGACCGCCCAGGTGCAGAACGAGGTGCTCGACCACTGCGTGCAGCTGCACGGTGGCTACGGCTTCATGAACGAGTACCGCGTGGCCCGCGCCTGGCGCGATGCCCGCGTCACCAAGATCTGGGCGGGTTCCAACGAGATCATGAAGGAGCTCATCGGTCGCGACCTGGGCTTCTAGGCTCGCGGCTCGCGCAACACCTGGCATATTGCCGAGATGACTTCTCTGGTGCGCAAGGCCGTAACAGCGGTACGGCAGTCGTACCGCGCGAGTGGCGCTGACCGACCCTTCGGCGACCCGCTCCCTGCTCACGGCGTGGCGATGGAGGGCTACTTCTGGCGGTTCACCGACCCGGCGACCGGACGCGTCGCAATCGCTCTTAACGGAGTGAACCGGGCCGACGACGGGACGTGGTCGACTCTCGGTCTTGCGGCGCATCCCCATGGCTTCCTGCGCACCTCGGCTCACCCGCTGGGCTCTGCCGCCACGGACGGTCTGGGGGCGTTCGCAGGCGATTCCTTCCACGGCACAGCCGACCGCGTGCGAGTCGATCTCGCGCCGGATGCCCGGCTCGAGGCCGAGATCACGAACCCGGTGCCCTGGCCGCGCAGGAGTTTCGGCGGTTCGAGCGTCTTCCAGGCCGTTCCTGGGCTGAACCAGTACTGGCACCCGTGGCTCCTCGGGGGCGCGGCGCACGGGCATGCTGTTGTCGGGGCGGAGACCTGGGAGCTCGATGGCTGGTCGGTCTATGCGGAGAAGAACTGGGGCAAGGGCGGCTTTCCCGACTCGTGGTGGTGGGGACAGGCCCAGGGCTTCGCGGACTCATCCGTATGCGTCGCCTTCGCGGGCGGCGAGATCACCGCCGGGCCGATCCGCACCACCGTGACTGCCGTTGTCGTGCTTCTCCCCGGCGGCAAGCTCATCCGCCTGGGCGACCCGCTGGTGTCGCCGGTCCATGCCGAGGTCAGCGACGAGCGGTGGGCTCTGCACGGGCGCAGCGCCCAGTGGAGCGTCGATATCGAGGGATCCGGAAGCCTGGACACGGCGCACGTGCTTCCGGTCCCCCTGCCCGCCCAGCGACGCAACGTGCCCGGGGCGATCGAGCACCTTGGTGCCACCATGCGAGTCACGGTCCGTCGCAGGGGCCGGCTCCTCTGGGAAGGCGTGTCGACGCTTGCTGCCCTCGAGCACGGCGGTATCGATCGGGCTCGCGCCGAGGTCGAGCGACGGGGACGCGGACGCGACGCCGTCGACGCTCCCCCGGTGCGGTAGACACAGCGCCATCGCCCATCCGCTGGGATGCCCATGCTCAGCCCCGCATCACGCCACGGACGCGGTCTGGGCGGGCAATCCCGATGGCGTACACGTGTACCGGTGGTGACATCCCATCCGGGACCTACGCCAGCATCACGGTCACCGGCCCGTGTGACGTGCCGGCCGATGCCGTGATCCGCGTGCTCGGCAACGTGTACGTCGCCGCCGGCGCCGTCTTGGATACGCAGAGTGCGCCGTCGACGATCACCGTCGGACACAACGTCACCGCCGCTGCGGGCTCCTTGCTCGGGCTGGGCTGCCGGCCCGACTACACCGACAAGACGGGACACCCGTGCACCGTTGAGCCGGAAGGGCATTCCACCGTCACCGTCACCGGCAACGTCACGGCCATCCGCGCGGACACCGTGCTGCTGAACGGAATCGCCGTGAAGCGGAACGTCACGCTGATCGGAGGAGGCGGCGATATCCCCTGGTCGATCAAGAACGACGCGATCAGCGGCAACCTCACGGTGATCGGGCAGACCGCTGGCAGGCTCGGCGTGCTCTTCAACTCGATCGGCGGGAACGCGACGCTGATCCACGTCACGGTGACCGACCCGGGCGATCCGGAGCGCCTCGTCTTCGTCGTGCGCAACTCGATCGACCGGAACCTCAACGGCTGGGGACTGGACCCCGGCGTGTCCGGTGGCTTCTTCCCCGACGAGGTCAACACCGTGGGCGGCCACGCGACCGGTCAGTGCTCAGAACTGGTCTGACCTCACTCGCACCGTGTCGGGTCGCCACCCGCTTGAGCTCAGGCGGGTGGCGACCGGCCCGCCCGGGACGCACACTCATCAGCATGAACGAGGCCGCCCTACGCGGCATGACCGGATGGCCGCATGCGCACGCTATGCGGCCAGATCCGGGCGTTTTGTCGAATCCGATTCGGTTCGTGCGATTGTCACCGGTGCATAGAAGTACGGTGCTCTCCATGGGAGAGCCTGAGCGCGGTGTGCGGCTGCTGGGGGTCGTTGCACTGATCTCGGGAGCAGTGAGCGCAGCCGTCGTGGCCGTTGATGGGAAGGGCCAGTTTGGGGGGGCCTTCTCCGTGGGAGAGCAGCCCACCATCTACGGCCCTGCGCAAGCCGCTCTCGCTCTTGCCCTTGCTGTGTCCGGGCTCCTCGTGCTTGTAGCGCGCAGGCGTGTCGCTGTCGCCGCCCTGCTCGGCGTGATCGGACTGTGCGCCGCACAACTCGCGGGAGCCGGGCTCGTTGGTCGTCGGCGCTGGCCGCACTTCTGGGGCTGCTGCAGCCCGGAGTCCGTCACCGAGCAGGCGCTGGTGCGCACTCTGGCGGTGGTCATGGCGGTGGTTTGCGCGGTGACGGCAGTGGCGTGCGTCGCCGTTCTCGTCCGTCGGCCCTATGTGCGTTGGACCGGAGTGGACTTGCCCGTGGTTGTCGCCTTCGCGGTGGCACTTGTCGTGGGCATCGCAGGTCCGCGCATGGTGGTGGGTGGCTGGGATGATGAGCGGGCGTTGGCGGCTTGGGCGCTGATGTACTCGCTGCCGTTCGCGGCTGGGCTGGCCATTTCGGCGCTGCTGCCACGCTTCGCTGCCCTCGCGATAGCCGGGGCGGTTGCTGGCAGTGCCCTGATCGCGACCGTTGGTGAGTCCTTCTTGGAATTGAATCAACCGTGGGGCGATGCACAGGCCCTCGTGATCGCAGGGGCTGGGGCGGTTGCGGCTACGCGATTGTTCCCCCGGCTCAAGGTCGCCTCGGCCGAGGCAACGGCGTCATCTCGCTGATCGCGTCCGTCACCGCCCGCTCATCAGAACGACCGGGCGTCACGGCCTGATCTCCGCCGAGTGACTGGCGCTGAGTGGGGCACCTAGGGCAGAAGGTCGAGGTACTTCTTGCGAGCCGGCATAGCGTGGATGACAAGCTCATCACCGCTCTCGAAGACAAGAACCACCGTCTCCAGCAGTCGGCCGATGGTGTCGAAACCCAGGCGCAACTCCCGGCTGGGCGGGCCACCCTCGTCGAGAGGCTCGACCCACAGCGACCACTCTGCCGCCTGGATCGCATCCTCCGGTGAGATCCCGTGATCGAGCGAGGTCGGGTGGACCTTCACGCAGCGAAGTGGGCCAGCGCAGCCCGGATCGCCTCGGATCTACTCATGTCGCCTTTGGCTGCCGCCGCATCAAGAGCTTTGAGCTCCTCGACGGTCAGCCGTACCGCCACCACCTGCATCGGTTCAGCCCCGCGACCAGGACGCCCACGACCACGACGTTTCAGTTCTTCAACGTCGTAGCCCGATTCGGCCTCCTCGGCCCACTTCTCGATCTGCTCCTCGGTCACCATGCGCATATCGTATAACGAAAACAGAGACGGCTCCAGCGGCGGAACCGAGCTGATCCGCTGGCCTACCACATCGGCTGCACCAACCGCCCGACTCTCGGCATAACAAGCAGATCAGTGCACTCGTGGCCTGAGCGGACGGTCGGCCTGACTGGCGCCTTCTGGCTCAACGCATCCGAGCGAGGTCCCGTCGGATGTAGCGCAGATGCGCCCACTCCTCCTCGAGGATCACGCGAAGGCAGTCACCGACGCTGGGACGCCAGTCACCGCCGCCCCACGGGTTCTCGCGTTCCTCCGCGAGCAGTTCCGGCGTGGCCGTGGCCAGGAAGTCGGTCACCAGGCGCTGTCGCTCGGCACGCACCGCGAGGACCTCCTCGTAGTCGGGCGGGTCCACGCGGAAGATCGACATGTCGAAGCCCATCTCGTTGGCGCCGGTGAAGATCTGGCCGATCTCGTGGAACGGCTGCTGCATCCGCAGGATCCCGCCGCGGAGCCAGGCATCGGTCGCCAGGATGAGGTGCCGCAGGGTCTGGGCCAAGGACCACTCGTCCTCGACATGGGCGTCCACCAGCTTCGGCGGCGTGCCCGCCACCGTCGTCTGCCACGCGGACTGAACAGCGACCCAACCCTCACGCAGGCCTTCGGGCGTCTGCGCCTTCTGCAGCTCGCGGCCCGGGAACTGCCGGTTGAGCTCGGCATCCACGAGCGGCACCACGTCGACCCCATTGACGAGGAGGCGGCCGAAGAACAGGTCGTGGCTGTCGATGTCGAGGCCGTCCACATCGACGCTACGCATCGTCACACCGCTGACATCGGAGAATCGCAGGACGGCGCCCTTGAAGCTCGCTTTGACGAAGGTCGCGCCTTCGAAGTCCTTCGTGCCGGAATACGTCGTCATCGCTCTATCATCACCGCTGCCGGGGACAGTCAGGGGACATCGGCACCAACGACCCCACCGATCTCGACGGGGTAGGCCGCGGCTTCAGTCGGTCGACGCGGACTGGACGGCGGGGCCGCTCGTGGTCGTGGAGGCCGAACTGCCAGCCACCGTCGCCTCCCCCGCGGCACGGAGCAGCGCGACCGGCGCGTCCACGGTGTCCACAGCGAACAGCCGGGCGACGGCGGGCTTGCCCCGCACCCGGCCCAGCGCGACGGCGACCCTCCGACCGCTCTCGCCGACCTGGGTCCAGGCAACGAGGAGCCGTCCCCGCTGGCCCACGTCGAGCGCGAGTCGACGCCCGCCGAAATTGCCGACGACGCGCGGTCCGGCAACAGCCTGCGCGAGCACCGGGCGCTGCCGTCGCACCAGGGCGCCGCGGATCTCCGACCCACCCGTGCCCGGCTGGACCCAGGCGAGGTAGGCACCGCCCGCAGTGGTGCGGATCGCCAGCGACCGTTGCGGCCGCGAGCGTTCACCGCGCCGGTCGACGATGCGGCCCGGTCGCCATGTGCCACTCGGGGGCCGTCGCGCCAGCCGCACGGTGCTGGGCCCGCCTTTGATGGCGGTCGTCCAGGCCACGTACTGCACGCCGGAGGGCGCGATCGCGGCGGCGACCTGGTCGGTGAGACCGGCACCTGGCCGGCCCAGCTCCCTGGTCTTCCCGTCGCCGTTCGGCCCCACGTCGACGGTGCGGAGTCGGCTGCCGAACCGACTCACCAGCATCACGTCGTCGCCTTGGCCGAGCACCCACTGGTGCGGTCGCTGGCCCCCGGTCCAGGTCGGGACGGCGAGGGAGTCCAGACCGTCGACAGCGTTGCCGTAGATCGCCGACAGCGGGTAACCGCCCCGCTGTCCGTAGGTGAGGAGAACGTCACCCTCGGCGTCGACCGTCATGTCGACGGTCGTCCACGGGTCGATGATCCCGCCGGTCACCTCGCTGGTGCCGTCGGGGGCCCAGCGAACGACCCGCACATCACTCGAGCCGTTGACGCTGTAGGCGAGCCAGCCCGCACCGTCCCGGGTGACAGCGACCGCTTCGACGTACTTGATCGTGAGGCCGTCGGGGTCTTCGAACACGTCGCCGGGCACCCAGTTCTCACCGGGTGCGCGCGCGCTGCGACGGAAGTCCCCGGCCACGTCGCGTGTGACCGCGACGAGGGTGCCGTCGGCGGTCTCGGCCACGGCGGTCGCCGGTGCCGACGCCGGCGTGGCCGCGATCGTCTGCGGTTCGGACCACGGGTCGGCGGCCGTGGCCGGCAGCGCCGGCAGCGCCAGCGCGCAGCCGAGGGCGAGCGTGGCGGTCCGGCGCAGCAGTGGCATGGCGCGAGACTAGCCGCCGCAGTGGCTATCGCATCATCGGCAGGTCGGTGCACACGTCGTGGCACGTGCGGACGGCGGCAGCGCACGCCGTACTGCAGCGACTTCTTCGCTAGCCGCTAGCTGCTATCCGGCGGTCCGGATCAGACTGCGGCCTACGGCGACGCCCGCTCGAAGCGCTGACTCTCCTTGAACTACCGCTCGGCCTGGGCGATCTTGACTTGGTTCAGCGGACCGGCGCACGCGAGGAAAGCCCAAAGCCTGCAAAGAAGAATCCCAGCCCCGCCATGAAGATGGCTAGCCCGACCGGGCACCCCCACCCCTCGGGCCAGAGCCATGTCTCCGCGTCCATTTCTCGCCTCCCTGCCTTCACACGCGGCGACGGCGACGCCGAAGCGCGGCAGTGCAACGCCATCACGGTGACGTCGGCGGTCACACCGGACGCAGGGCACGCGCTGGCGACGAGATCGGCCCGACCACTTGCCCCGCGAGAGCTCTGAGATGGGTTCGACGGTTCGAATCCTGACCTCGCCGATTGGTCACGAACTGCGAGTTGGGAGCCCGAGGTTGTGCCGTTCCTGACCATCCGATGGCCGTCAGCCCCCGTGGCTCCCGCCGCCGATCCGCCCGCTCGTCGGCGGTTGAGCGCCGGACAGCGGCTGACAGATCCGGGTTGTTCTCCGTCCCCGAGTCCGCACACGGTTACGGGACGAAAGACATGATCTGAGTAGCCACACCGCCGTCGTCTCCGAACTCGCCCGTCTCATGGAACCCGGCAGATCGCCACGCCTTGATCGCCCTGGGGTTGTCCACGGCAGGATCGACGGTCAGCGGCACCCATCCCGCGGCGGTCAGTTCGCCGGCGAGTGCCCGCGCCGCTAGCGGACCGATGCCTCGTCCCTGTGATTCGGAGGCGATGAACATGTCCAAGCCGTAGCGGCCATCCCGTTGCCATGCCTGCGCGTACCCCATCGGACGTCCGCGCTCACAGATGACGTAGGACACCACTTCTGGTTCACGGCGACCGACGTACTTCGCC
Source organism: uncultured Actinomycetota bacterium (assembly GCA_963812265.1). Lineage (GTDB taxonomy): Bacteria > Actinomycetota > Actinomycetes > Propionibacteriales > Nocardioidaceae > Nocardioides. The sequence continues at coordinate 344,996 of CAWEUL010000001.1, read as the reverse complement.
AGTACCTCGTCCATGTCGACTGCCTGACCGCCCCACGACCGGTAAACCTCGGGTGCACGGGTCCACTCGGCGATTGCCTCGGCATCACGCTCCCGGGCCAGCCGCAACGTCACCCCCGAAGCAGCCTGGACGCTGCTGGGGAAGGTGCGATGGTCCATGGGTGCGACGGTATCTGGCGACCCACCGAGTACCCTCCCTTCGGCACGAGCGCGCGCTGATGGGCGTGCACATCATCGTCGGACGTCACACTCGTGCGTGGCCGAGCCCAGACCTGCATGGGAAGATGGCGCCATGGCAGACGGACTTGCCGCTCGCTTGTCGGGCGTGGGTGAGCACGAGATGGAGTTCCGCAAGGAAGCCTTGACCATGGCCCTCTACGTGGCGATCTGCCTGATGGCGTCCTTGATCGCGATCCCGGAGAGCGCCGTTGCGCAGACCAACGTGATGGGCCTCATCTGGGGGATCACGCTCGGCCTCGCGATCGCGCACTGGTTCGCCTTCCGGGTCTCGGCACGGATGGTGGGGGCCGGCACGATCCGCTCGTCCGACATCGAACTGGCTGGTGCCCAGCTGCTCGGCGCGGCCGGCGTCGCATCGGTGGTCTCCCTTGGTGCGCTCCTGCTGCCCGACTCCGCGGAACTCGAGGGCGCCGAGTTCCTGCTCGCCGCCTTGATCTCCCTGATCGGGTTCGGCGTCGCTCGAGGCGCGGGAGCATCCCTGCTCCGGGCGGTGGCCTACTCGCTCGCCGTCCTTACGTGCGCGGTCACCATCGCAGCCTTGAAGAACCTGCTGGCCGGGCACTGACGGAATCCCTTCCCGATGGCCGCGGGTCGCCGCCAACGGCAACCGTGGGCCACCCGATGGGGCGGACCTTCAGCTGGGCGTGGTGCGCGCGCCCGCCGATCCTCCGCCATCGAGGGTTTGCTGGAGCCGCTCCAGTCTCGAGGTGATCTCGGCGAGCTGGGCAGTCAGCTGCTCGATACCCACCGCCTCGTCGGTCTTGAGCTCGGCGACACCCTCCCTTCGCGCCCGCTCCACGAAGCTGGAGGTGATTACCGCGGTCACGATCGTCACGAACGCGATCGCCTCCAACAGGAACATCGCCCCCACCAACCGCCCTGCCGTGTTCTCGGGGGTCACGTCGCCGTACCCGACCGAGTCACCGTCTGGACCGCCCACCACAGCCCCGAACCCAGATCCGGGAACTCCTCCGGATCAACCAGGGTGCTCAGCACGCCGCCGACCACAGTGCTCGCCTCGTACCTTCGCTGCACCAAGAGACGAGCCATGACTGTCCGATTCCCCCTGGAACGCAAGAGGCACGATCGTCCCACCGAAACCCACGCCCGCGGCATGTAGCCAGCGCCGGGTCCGCACGCTCCACATGCCGTCCGCTCCTCGGCATGACCGCGCACTGTCCGCCGCAGATCCGCGCGTCGACGACTGAGGGCCGTCAGCGACGTTGGCGCAACTGCTTCGCCCGGATCGTGGCGAGCAGACCGACCACCGCGGTGAACGCGAGAAGAACGACTGCCCAGGCGACTCCTAAGGAGAGGACACCATCCGACGCGACGTTCTGGATGAGGTCACCGTCGAACAATCCGGCCATGAGGCTGATGAGGCAGAACACGCTGAGGAGGACAGCCGCGATCAAGCCGATTGGAGGCCGTGTGTTACGCGCGGCTAACCACGCGAGAACAAGTTGTGCCGCCCCGATCGGCAGCGGCACCGTGTTCTGGGTGTCGAAGCCCCACGCCTCGTTGAACGAGTTCGCGCCCGAGGCGAGGGCGACGAATCCCCCGATCACGTCACAGACCAGCAAGCCCAGCATGGCGAGGATGAGAGCGCGCCCAGAGGTCACCGACGGCGCGGACCGAAGGCGGTGGAGGGATGATGGATGGTCGCGACCCGGCATTGCAGGCATAGGGAGAGTGTCGCGCATCGCCCGCACCTCGCCCTGGGAGTGCTTGTGAACGCAGGCCGATGACCCTGTCGGGTTCGGCACGACAGGGTGTGGGGCGAGGTGACTACTCGTCGGGCGGGCAGCCGGCGGCGAGGCCTGCACCGGGCGTGGTCACATCGGTCGTGCCGGAGTGATCGCGCGCGAAGACGTAGCCGTGCGGGCTCGTCCAGATGTAGACACCCGGCTCCGGCATGACGTAGCGCCACGGCGCATGGGTCTTGAGCCGGTGGTGATGTCGACACAGCGGCGCAAGATTGCAGCTGCAGGTGGAGCCGCCCTGATCATGCGGGATCACGTGGTCGTGGTCGCACGCCCGGGCCGGCCGCGTGCACCACGGGAACACGCAGCCGAGGTCGCGCAGTCCGATCCGGCGCTTCAAGCGGTCGGGCACCTCGTAGGCATCGACGCGCACGTGCTCGCGCAGGTCGATCACCGGCGTGACCGTGACCCGTGCGTCGGGGTTGCCGCACCAGGCGCGGATGGCCTCCATGCTCAGAGGGGTACGGGTGTTCTCGCAACGCCCCACGCCGCTCGCCCCGGCCAACGCTTCGTCGGCGAGGTGCACGTAGAGGACCACTGGGCGCTGGGCGCGCGTGGCCGCGACCGCTGGCCTGCCACCGTCGGTCTCGGGACTCCCGTCGCCGCCGGAAAACGTGAGGCTCAGCTGCTGTCGGGCGATCTCCCCGAGCGCCAGTGCCCGGCGGGCATCCAGGGTCTCCGCCGAGCCGCCGAGCCGGAGCTGATCAGCCGTCACCGAGACCGCGCGCTCCAGGTCCAGCGCGTCGGCCAGGTCGACGTCGGCGGTCAGGTGCACGGTGCCGTCGAAGCTCACCTGCCCATCGTGGACGGTGACGTGCCGGGCCTCGGGGCATGAGTACTCGTCCACCGGCACCGGGTCGGTCATGAACCGACGCCTCGCCTCAAGGACGAGCCGGTCGAGCTGGGCGGTTCCGACCTTGCCGGCGACCGCGGCCACGTGTGCGTCGACGTACGCCGCAGCGGCCGGTGTGAGCCCCATGGTCTGGTCGGCCACCCGTCGTGCTCGCCAGGACGGCACCTCTCCCTCGCAGACCAGGCGCCACAGCCTCGGCAGCCGCCAGGCCAGCTCCAGGGCCTGCCCGATCAGCGCCCGACCCGCGTCGGTGGTCAGGCCGACGGCGGCGGCGAGCTCGGCCACGGCGTACTCACTGACCAGCGGTGTGCCCTCGCCCGCCAGCGCGACCGGCTCACCACGCATCCACCAAGCGGCCGTGTCGGCCTCGTCGATCGGCTCGTGGAGGCTCGCCCACTCGACGGCCGCGGCCAGCATCTCCGCCGCCGCAGCCTGCTCGGCGCGTCGTGCGGCACGTGCCGCGGCGAGCACCGCCGCAGTTGAACCCGGTGTGTGAGTGCGCTCCTGGATCGTCGTGCTCATGGCTCCAGCCAAGCACTGGCCACCGACACTTCGAGCCCGATTCAGGCGTGATCCACCGCCGCGTGGATCACGATTCGATCACAGATGCGGATACTGTGCCGGGCAGGGTCGCGTCGGTCGTCGGTTCACCTTGTTCCCTGCGGCACGGGCCGTCCGCCCTGCCGCCCGGCACCCGACCGGTCCGCCGACTAGGATCGCCAGCGATGACGCCGCAGCCCCCCACCCCCGATCTCGACGAGCTCGAGCCTGGTCCGCACGAGGACGAGCCGCACGATGACAAGGCCAGTGGCCGGCTCAACTGGCTGCGCGCGGGTGTGCTGGGCGCGAACGACGGCATCGTGTCGACGGCCGGCCTGGTGGTGGGCGTTGCGGGGGCGACCAGCGATCGAACAGCCATCCTCGTGGCCGGTGTCGCCGGGCTGTTCGCCGGCGCGTTGAGCATGGCCGCCGGTGAGTACGTCTCGGTCAGCACCCAGCGTGACTCCGAGGTGGCCCTGCTGGCCAAGGAGCGGCGCGAGCTCGAGGAGGAGCCGGAGGAGGAGCTGGCCGAGCTGACCCAGCTCTACATGGACAAGGGGCTCAGCGAGGTCCTCGCCCGCGAGGTGGCTGGCGAGCTGACCAAGCACGACGCGTTGGCCGCCCACGCCGAGGTTGAGCTGGGCATCGACCCCGACGAGCTGACCAACCCCTGGCACGCCGCGTGGGCCTCGATGGTGGCGTTCACCGTTGGAGCTCTGCTGCCACTGCTGACGATCACGCTGTCCCCCGAGACGGTCCGGTTGTGGGTCACGGTGCTCTCCGTGACCCTCGCACTGGCCTTGACCGGATGGGCCAGCGCGCGGTTCGGCTACGGGCCGACCGGGCGTGCCGTCCTTCGTAATGTCGTCGGCGGTCTCCTGGCCATGGGAGTCACGTACTTCATCGGCGCGCTGGTCGGCGGCGCGCTGATCTGACGGTGCTCGAGCGTGAGCATGCCCGGGGCGGGTGCCGGCCATCGCCCTCGCGAGTCTCGGCGAGCTCAGTCTCCTGCGGCCGACGCCGCCAGTCGGTAGCCCCGCCCCCGCACGGTCTGCAGCGACGTGACCCCGAAGGGTGTGTCGATCTTGCGGCGGAGGTAGCCGACGTACACCTCGACGAGATGGTCGTTCCCGGGATAGTCGGAGTCCCACACGGCGGCGAGGATCTCCGCCGTGGACACGGCGTCACCGCAGCATCCCATCAGGAGTTGCAGGAGCAGGAACTCCCGCGGTGTGACGTCGACCAGGGTCCGGCCCCGGTGCACGGAGTGGGTCAGAGGGTCCAGCACCAAGTCCCCGCATCGCAGCGCGACTGGACGCGCCGGAGCTCCGCGGCGGACCAGCGCGCGCAGCCGCGCGACCAGCACCGAGAAGCTGAAGGGCTTGGCGAGGTAGTCGTCTGCGCCCAGGTCGAACGCCTCGGTCTGGTCGAACTCGCCGTCCTTGGAGGTCAGCATCAGCACCGGGGTCCAGACCTCGCGGGCACGCAGCCGCTTCAGGATCTCGTAGCCGTGGAGTCCGGGGAGCATGATGTCGAGGACCAGCACGTCGTACACGCCGTGCTCGGCCAAGCCCAGGCCGGACACGCCTTCGTGAGCGACGTCGACCACGAACCCCTCGTCGGTCAGTCCGCGGCGTAGCGTCTCGACGAGGGGCCGCTCGTCATCCACCACCACCAGCACACGCATCGCGACGACTCTCCCAGACAACTCTCACCCCATTCGCCCTACCCTCGCAGCATCCGTCTCCACAAGGTCAGGCGTCATCGCCCGGAGGTCCCATGTTCGACACGATCGGCGGCCTGCCCGTCCACCCCCTCGTCGTTCACGCTGTCGTGGTGCTCGGCCCCTTGGCCGCCCTGCTCGCGGTGCTGTACGCCGTGAAGCCCGCCTGGCGGGTGGCGCTGAAGTGGCCCACCCTGCTTTTCGCGCTCGGCGCGGCGGGGTCGGCAGCTCTGGCCACGGCCTCCGGGGAGAGCCTCGAGGAGCTGGTCGAGGGCCGCGGCACCGAGGCGGCGCGGTCGATGGTCGAAGAGCACGCCGAGGCGGGCGACCTCGCAGCGGTGTCGCTCTACGTGCTGCTCGGCATCGTCGTCGTCTCGCTGTTCTTCCTGATTCCCGCGCGCAAGGAGAACATCTCCAAAGCCATGTCCACCCTCGCGCTGGTGCTCTGCGTGGCGGGTGCCCTCGGCGTGGCCGTCGCGACGTTCAACGCGGGCCACACCGGCGCCACGGCCACCTGGGGCGACACCGTCAGCGACTCAGGCGGCGGGGGCGACGATGACGCTGCTCCTCTTCGCTGAGTGACGATGCTCCGTCGAGTCGCCTGGCTAGGGTCAGGTTGTGCGGATGTTCGTGGCTGTGGTTCCCTCCGATCAGGCAGTCGCCGACCTCGATGAGTTCCTGGCCGTGCGGCGCGATGCTGCGGCCTACCGCTGGGCCAGCGCTGAGCAGTTCCACCTGACCCTGGCCTTCCTGGCCTCCGTGGACGAGCATCGCATCGACGACCTGGTCGCGAGGCTGACCCGGGCAGCGAGAAAGCGGACGGTCTTCACCACGCGGCTGGCCGGCGGCGGCGCCTTCCCGCATGCCGCCCGTGCCCGGGTGATCTGGGCCGGCCTGGAGCTCGACGACGTCGGGCGGATCGAGCTGGGACGGATGGCGACCGGGGCCAAGGCCGCCGCGGGTCGGGCCGGCGTCGCTGTCGACGGCCAGCGGTTCCGCCCCCACCTGACTCTGGCCCGGCTCGGCCGGCCCGAGGACGTCAGCCGCTGGGTGCGCCTCCTCGAGGGCTACGCCGGGCCCGCGTTCGCCGTCGACCAGCTTCACCTCGTCGCGTCGTACCTGGGAGAGGGACCGCGCGGTCGTCCGCGCTACGAGGTGGTCGGGTCCTTCACCGTCGGGCGCTAGCCCGTCTCAGCCGGGCAGGGCGCGGATGATGTCCTCGACGCGGTCCTTGGCGTCCCCGAAGAGCATGCGGGTGTTGTCGCGGAAGAACAGCGGGTTCTGCACGCCGGCGTAGCCGGTGGCCATCGACCGTCTTGAACACGATGACCTCGCGGGCCCGCCACACCTCGAGCACCGGCATGCCGGCGATCGGGCTGTTCGGTTCATCCAGCGCGGCCGGGTTCACCGTGTCGTTGGCACCGATGACCAGGACGACGTCGGTCTCGGGGAAGTCGTCGTTGATCTCGTCCATCTCGAGCACGATGTCGTAGGGCACCTTGGCCTCGGCCAGCAGCACGTTCATGTGTCCGGGCAGACGGCCCGCGACCGGGTGGATGCCGAAGCGCACCGTGATCCCCTGGGCGCGCAGCTTGGCGGTGAGCTCGGCGACCGGGTACTGCGCCTGTGCCACGGCCATGCCGTAGCCCGGTGTGATCACGACGGACCGCGCCTCGGCGAGCAGCTCGGCCGCCTCGTCGGCGAGGACCTCGCGGTGCTCTCCGTAGTCGCGGGTCTCGCCGGTGACACCGCCATCGGAGCCGAAGCCGCCGGCGATCACGGAGATGAACGACCGGTTCATCGCCCGGCACATGATGTAGCTCAGGATCGCACCGGAGGATCCGACCAGCGAGCCCGTGATGATCAGCAGGTTGTTGTTGAGCATGAAGCCTGCGGCGGCCGCGGCCCAGCCGGAGTAGCTGTTCAGCATCGACACCACGACCGGCATGTCGCCGCCGCCGATCGCGGCCACCAGGTGGAAGCCGAGCAGCAGGGCCAGCGCCGTCATCAGGAGCAGCGGGATGATGCCTCGCCCGAGGTCGCCGGTGAGGGTTGCGTCCTCCGTCACGAACCAGGCGAGCAGTCCGGCCGAGGCCAGGATGATCGCGAGGTTCAGCAGGTGTCGACCCGGCAGCGTCATCGGCGCTGACTTCATCCGGGCGGACAGCTTGAGGAACGCCACGATCGAGCCGGTGAAGGTCACGGCGCCGATGAAGACTCCGAGGAACACCTCGACGAGGTGAATGGTGAGCAGCGACCCGAAGGTCGCCTCGCCCGGGTCGAGGAACGAGTTGAACCCGACGAGTACCGCGGCGAGACCGACGAAGCTGTGCAGCATCGCCACCAGCTGGGGCATTCCGGTCATCTCGACCGTGAGGGCCCGCCAGATGCCGATGGCGGCGCCGATGGCCATCGCGCCCAGGATGAGCGCCAGCGTGATCCCCAGGGGTCGCCAGTTGTCAGTCGGGTCCGGCAGTGAGGTCTGCCGTGCCGCCAGCAGGAGGGTCGCCACCAAGGCGATGGCCATCCCGACCATGCCGGCGATGTTCCCCTCCTTCGCCGTCTCGTGCTTGGAGAGACCGGCGAGTGCGGCGATGAACAGGACTCCGGCGATGATGTAGCCCGCCTGCACCAACCCCGGCAGCTGGTCGGAGTTCAGGAAGTCATTCATGGGCTCAGCCCTTCCTGAACATCTGCAGCATGCGGAGCGTGACCAGGAAGCCACCGAAGATGTTGATGCTGGCCACCAGGACCGCGATCACCGCGAGCACCGAGATCCACGGGTTCTGGTTGCCCACCTGGAGGATGCCGCCGACCAGGATGATGCCGGAGATGGCGTTCGTCTCGCTCATCAGCGGCGTGTGCAGCGCGTGGGCCACGTTGGAGATCACGTAGTAGCCGACGAAGACCGCGAGCGCGAAGACCGTGAAGTGTCCGAGGAACTCCGGCGGGGCGTACGCCGCCATCCAGGCGAAGAGGACGGCGACCAGTCCGCCGATGTACCACTTGCGGAGTGGGTCCGGGGGTCGCGGCGGCGGCTTCTCGACCGGCTCGGCCGCGGGTGCCGCAGCCGGCGCCGCCGACACCTGCACCGGCGGCGGCGGCCACATCGGCTCGCCGTCCTTGACGACGGTGATGCCGCGCTGGACGACGTCGTCCATGTCCAGGGTCAGCTGCCCGTCCTTCTCCGGGGTGAGCAGCTTGAGCAGGTTGACGATGTTGGTGCCGTAGAGCTGCGAGGTCTGGGCGGGCAGCCGACTGGCGAGATCTGTGTAGCCGAGGATCGTCACCAGGTTCTCGGTCACGAGCGTGTCGTCGGCCACGGCGAGCTCGCAGTTGCCGCCGTTGGCCGCGGCCATGTCGACGATCACGCTGCCGTTGGCCATCGCGGCCACGGTGTCGGCCTTGATCAGCACCGGTGCGGGTCGTCCCGGGATCAGGGCTGTGGTGATGACGATGTCAGCCTGGCGCGCCTCCTCGTCGTACATCGCCGCGGTGGCGGCCTCCTGCTCGGCGGTCATCTCCTTGGCGTAGCCATCGGCGCTGACCTCTTGGTCCATGTCCACGGTGACGAACTCCGCGCCCATCGACTCGACCTGCTCGGCCACCTCGGGGCGGACGTCGAAGGCCCGCACGATCGCGCCCATGCTCCCGGCGGCGCCGATCGCCGCGAGGCCGGCGACACCGGCGCCCACGACGAAGACCCGCGCGGGGGGCACCTTGCCGGCGGCGGTGACCTGGCCGGTGAACTGACGCCCGAACACGTGGGCGGCCTCGATGACGGCGCGGTAGCCGGCGACGTTCGCCATCGAGGAGAGCACGTCCATCGACTGCGCGCGCGAGATGCGCGGCACGGCGTCCATCGCGAGGCCGGTGACCCCGGCTGCCTGTAGCTGCTCGACCAGTTCCGGGCTGCGTGCGGGCGCCATCAACGAGATGACGGTCGCGCCGCTGCGCAGGCGGCCGATCTCCTCTGCGGTCGGCGCGTTCACCTTGACGACGATGTCGCTGGCCCACACGTCCTCGGCGCTGCCGACGGCGATCTCGGCGGCCGCGAAGGCGGAGTCGGGTTGATCGGCGCGGGTCCCGGCGTCAACCTCGACCAGCACGTCGTACCCGAGTTTCTTCAGCTGGGCGGCGGTGGTGGTCGTCGCCGCGACGAGCGTCTCGCCCGGCTTGGATTCGCGGGGGATGCCGATGCGCACGGGTGCCTCCTGATCGCGGGGCGGGCCTCAGCGGGCCTCGCAGCCCTCAACGTACACGCGGGAAAACCGGCGTCCGTCGACGGGTCTCAGCTGCCGGCGCTGCCGTAGAGCCGGTCTCCGGCATCGCCCAGCCCGGGCACGATGTAGCCCTTCTCGTTGAGCTTCTCGTCCATCGCGGCGGTCACCACCGTGACCGGCGCGACGACCCCCTCGAGCTCGCGCTCGAGTCGCGCACAGCCCTCCGGCGCGGCCAGCAGACAGATCGCGGTGATGTGGTCCGCGCCGCGGTCCACGAGGAAGCGGATCGCGGCCGCGAGAGTGCCGCCGGTCGCGAGCATCGGATCGAGGACGTAGCACTGGCGGCCGGACAGGTCGTCGGGCAGCCGTTCGGCATAGGTCGAGGCCTGCAGCGTCTCCTCGTCGCGCACCATCCCGACGAAGCCGACCTCCGCCGTGGGCAGCAGCCGCAGCATCCCTTCAAGCATGCCGAGCCCCGCACGCAGGATCGGGACGACCATCGGCCGTGGGGTGGAGAGCTTTACACCGGTGGTGGGAGCGACCGGGGTGGTGATCTCGACGGTGCGGACCCGCACGTCGCGCGTGGCCTCATAGGCCAGCAACGTGACCAGCTGGTCGGCCAAGCGGCGGAAGGTCGGGGTGTCGGTGTTCTCGTCGCGCAGCGCGGTGAGCTTGTGGGCGATGAGCGGATGGTCCACGACGATGGTGCGCATGGCGGCACCCTAGTGCAGTCGAAGGGACCGCCCCCACGCTGAGCACGGCACCGGAAAGGGTTGGCCACGCCCCACCCGGTCTGTCACTCTGGAGATGCCCCGGGGCGGCCCGGGGCGTGTGGTTGCCGCCAGGGAGGAGGCGCCGTGACGACGGATCAGATCGAGGGCGTCGACTTCGCCCTGGCGGCCTACCGTGAAGAGGGTGTCTGGCAGGTCCAGGAGCTCGCCCACGCCTTGCTCGACGACGTCCACGGCCTGACCACGGCGCTGCGACGCTTCCCCGGAGACGGGGGCGCGCTGGGGCTGGTCGCGGTCGACGAGGACTTCTTCCTGCTGGCGAGGGTGGCGGGAGCGCGCACCCGGCTGCTGCTCTCCGACGTGACCGCCGCCGACGAGTGGGAGGTCGCGCGCTCGGCGGTGGAGCTGCTCGGGCTGCCGCCGCCCGAGGACGAGGACGCCCCGGCACCAGCCGGGGACCTCGACCTCCTGGGCGACCTCGGCATGAACGCCATGGACATGGGCGTGCTGCTCGACGACGAGGAGCTCTATCCCGACGAGATGCTCTCCGAGGTGGCTCGTCGGCTGGGCTTCGGCGCGCTGTTCGACGAGGCCGTCGGGCTCACCTCCGCGTGACGTCGGAGGTTGTGAGCCAGTGGGAGGTGCCGATGCGCACCGCCCTGCGAGAAGCGCGCGCCGCCCTGGAGACGGGGGACGTCCCGATCGGGGCCGTCGTCGTCGACGAGTCCGGCGCCGTCATCGGCATGGGCCGCAACGTGCGCGAGGCCGATGGCGACCCGACCGGCCACGCCGAGGTCGTGGCACTGCGCTCTGCCGCGGCGGTGCGCGGCGAGTGGCGACTCACGGGCTGCACGCTGGTCGTCACCCTCGAACCCTGCACCATGTGTGCGGGTGCGGCTGTGCTGGCGCGGGTCGATCGCGTCGTGTTCGCGGCGTACGACGACAAGGCAGGCGCCGTGGGCAGCCTGTGGGACGTGGTGCGGGACCGGCGGCTCAACCACCGCCCCGAGGTGGTCAGCGGCGTTCTCGCTGAGGAGTCGGCGGCGCTGCTGGCCGAGTTCTTCACCGGACGTCGCGCTGACGACGCTCCCACCTGCGTCTTCCCGCCCTCGCGCTGACCGGGCTCCGGGGACCCGGTCGCTCGATTTCAAGCCGCCCGAGCGCCTCCGGTACCCTCGTCGGCGGTGGCGTGTCCGAGCGGCCTAAGGAGAACGCCTCGAAAGCGTTTGTGGGCGCAAGTCCACCGCGGGTTCAAATCCCGCCGCCACCGCCATGCGACCCGGGCGACGTACTCTCGCCCGATCGTCGTGACGCGGCGCCGGTCCGACTTCGGTCTGGCCCGGCGCCGTGGTCCTTCTCCACCGTGGCTCAGAGCGTGCGGCGCACCGGCAGCTCGTTGTCGTCGGTCCAGCCGCCACCGATCCGGCGGCCCGACAGCTGTTCCCAGACCAGCCGGACGTAGAGCGGACGCGTCCCGGCCGCCCACGGACGCGGGTTCCACTCGCTCACGACCTCGTCGAGCATCGCCCCGGGTTCCAGCCGGGAACCCGGCCCACTGGCGACGACACTCCACCCCGCCTGCCGCTCGTAGTCCATGTGGTCGATCTCGAAGGCCAGCCGGGTCTGCCACGCATGGGTGCCCAGCACGCTGTACGGCGTCGTGCGGAACACGATCGACTGCTCATAGACCGCATAGTTCACGGGGAAGATCTGTGGGCCCTCCGGCGTGCACAGCACCGCCCGGCCGACCACACCGGCGCGCAGCAGGTCGACGCACTTGGACTCGGGCAGGACGGACAACTCGCTCATACCCCCATCGTGCCTCGTCCTCCCTGCCGTCGGAAGTGGCGCCGGTCACGGGGACCACTCGTCGAGACCCCGGTTCACGGGCCGCGGGTGATCTGGAAGGCCTGGCTGTGCCCCACGGCATCCCTCCCGGTGAGGAAACCCGCGGCGTGTAGGTGCGCGATCTGGTCCGCGATCGACGGGTCCGAGGACCGGTCGGCGCCGGCAGCGCCATCGATGTAGTGGGACAGAGCATGGCTCCCCCCGATGTCCGGCGCGGGGTCGTCGAAGCGGATCGTCACGTGGTTGGTGGCATCCGGGTTGTCCTCGCCGTCCACGAGCGGGACGACGTCTCCGTCGTTCTCGAACGACATCACCTGGGTTCCGGGCGGGTAGTCACCCATCAGGCCGATCGGAGCACCGGCCGTCACCACCTGCGCGATCGTGAAATCGCTGGAGTGGCTCGCGATCCAGGCCGCCTCGATGCCGCCCTGGGAGTGTCCGGCGAGCAGCACGGGCTCGTCGGCGGAGATGCCCGCGCGGTGCATCGCCTGGAGGATGCCCTGGGCGTACGACGTGCGCTGGCCGTCGACCGCCAGGAAGCTGGTCGGCAGGTCCCGCACATCGTCGTCCATCGTCCAGGGCAGGGTGTGGAGGTCGTCGGTGCCGGGGAGATAGACCAGGTGGTGGCGGAGGCCGGCCGCGTCGGTCCAGGTCTGGATGTCGATCGTGCCCTGGTTGCCCGGCCGCCCGGGGGTGGACCACTGGTTGACCTCGTCGAGGTGCCGCATCACATCCGCCAGGCCGCGCGGTGGGGATCCCGGCGTCGTGGGCAGGTCGCCGCGGGCGGTGACGACGGGCTCGCCGTCGTCGGGGTAGACGCCGGCGAGGAGCGCTCCGGCGTCCTCGGCGCCGGGCGTGCACACCGCGATGCCGAACGGCCCGGCGGGCGCGCCGGGAGTCAGCCCGTCCCAGAACCCGTCGACGACCCCGCCGCCCCCGTTGAACAGGTGTTGGACGAGACCGGGGTGGTCGCGGCTCCAGCCCCGCAGGTCGTCGGAGAGTGCGTCGCCCGTGGTCCCGGCGACGCCGCGCACCCTCCGCTGGAGCGGGGGAGGGAGCAGGGAGTACGCGGCGTACGCCTGCGCGCCTCTGAACGCCAGCGGCGCCAGCCACAGCGGCGCGGTCGTCGCTCCGAGGACCAGCATCGAGGACAGCGTGAACCCCGCAGCCCTCCCCACGGCGTAGTCCACGACTTCGAACGTGGCGTGAACCAGCGCGTCGGTCGCCTCGAACGAGGCGACCATCACCCGGACGGCGATCGCATCGGCCTCCCAGGCCAGCGACTGGGTGAGCAGCCCGTGGCGCCCGGTCGTGGCCGCCAGCACCCTCGCCTCGGCCTCGGCGAAGGAGCTCGGCGACAGGATCGCCGACTCCACCAGGTCACTGTTCGTGAGGACCCTTCGGCCCAGACCTGCCCGCGCACGCATCCGGTTGCCGGCCGAGCCGAACGACGTCGCGAGGGCCTGCATCTGCGCGTAGGCCGCGGCCAGGCCATGGGAGCCGCCGGTGACCTTGCTGGGGGCGACTGGCGTGACCGGATTGCGGGTCACGCGAGCACCCCCAGGGTCAGCCGGGCCACCTCGGCCCCGAGCCGCGACGGCGACACCGGAGCCAGCCGTAGCCGGGGTCGCTGCGCCCGGGGGAGCGGCGTGACCTCGCGCCACCCGTCGGCATACCGCAGCCAGCTGATGAGGCCCAGGGTGCGTCTTCCCGTCGGGCCCGGTCCGGCGACCACGGCCTGCAGCCGTGCGGAGACCCCCTCATGGACCCGCCGAAGCTGGTCGGCGGTGCGCGCGGGATTCCACGACCGCTCCGCGTCCGGGCCGACCTGGCCCACCGCGCGCGCGGCGAGTTCGGCGAACGCGCCGTCGCGCTGCGAGCGCAGGGCCGCCCCGGAGGCCAGCAGTGTCTCCAGCGGCAGCTCGACCACAGGGTCGGGCGGCGGATCGGTGGCAGTGTCGTCGACCCGCACCAGCCGGGCCAGCTCACCCTGCCACCCGCTCGTGTCGAACCAGGCCAGCTCCGCCGACGTCGGGCCCGCGACCGTCAGCGTGGTCACCCGCCCGGCCGCCAGCCGCTGCCAGGAGCGCAGCTGAGCGAAGCCCGGCGCCCCCGATGTCCGTCGGCCAGCCAGGTCGACGTCGACGCTTGCCTGCGGCCGGGCGAACCCGGACAGCACGCCCAGCACAGGAGCGCGGACCCCGCCCTCCGCGTCGAGCAGTCGCGCGCCGACGAGCTCGCCGGTCGGGTCGTCGCTGGCCCTCGGGGCCCGGGTGCGGCCTCCCAGGGCCAGGTCCAGGTCCACCCGGCTGTGGCGGCGCTGCCACGGCCAGGTGACGCCGCTGCGAGCCCCGAGCTGCTCGAGGGCCGCCCGCGACAGCACGACACGACGTGGCGGTTCTGTCGTCGGATCCGGTGATCCGTCCAGGTCGAGTCGGACCGTGGTCACCGCTGCAGCCCCGGCAGCTCGACGTCGAGCCAGTCCAGGTGGCCGGTCGGCGGTGGCACGAATCGGTCGAGCAGCAGGTCGCCGGGGTCGGCAACGAGCCCCTCGGCCCCGTCGACGATCCGCCGGCCGAGGTCGGCCAACCGGCCCCGGGCCGAGGCCACCAGCGCTCGGGCCCGGCCCTCCAACGCCGCAATCTGCTCCTTGCGTCGATCCACGTCTCGCGCATGCTGCTCGAGGACGTCGGCGGCCTCGTCGTGTGCCGTGGCCACGCCGCGCAGGGACGCGGCCCTCTCGCGCACCAGCGCTCGCATGCCGTCGCCGGCCCACCCATGCCACAGCACCGCCTCGGCCTGCCCACGCAGCGCCACGGCCTCACCTCGGAGCTGATCGGCCTGCTCCCGCAGGTCGTGGGCCAGCCGGCGGATCACCGCCGTGTCGCCGTACATGCGTGCCCCCCGTCCTGTCGACCCGTCCTGTCGACCCGTCCCGTCGACCCGTGTTTGCCTGGGTATGCCCACCGATCACCTGCCCGGTCGACCCGGCCCCAAACACCGCGGTGGCCGGCCTGTGGAGATCTGCCGGGTCAGCCACCCAGGTGGGTCGCCAACCGGCGCAGGCCCTCCTCGATGTCGCTTCGGGGGCCAGCGAAGCTGAACCTGATGAAGCCGTGCCCGTCGGCGGTGTCGAAGTCGATCCCGGGCGCGACGGCCACGCCGGTCGTGGCGAGCAAGCGACGGCTCCAGGCCATCGAGTCGTCGGTGAGGTGGCTGATGTCGGCGTAGATGTAGAACGCACCGTCCGCCGGGGCGAGTCGGGTCAGCCCCAGCCCCGGCAGCTGGTCCAGCAGGAGCGCACGGTTGCGGGCGTAGCGGGCGACGTGGCCGTCCAGCTCGGCGTACGACGCTTCCTCGAACGCCGCCTGACCGGCCCGCTGAGCGATCACCGGGGGGCAGATCGTGAAGTTCCCGGTGAGGACGTCGACCGCGCGACGCAGTCGCTCGGGGACCAGCATCCAGCCGATCCGCCAGCCGGTCATCGAGAAGTACTTCGAGAACGAGCTGAAGACGATTGCCTCCCGCGAGGTCTCCCACGCGCTGCGCGCGAGGGGTGCGTGTCCGTCGAGCGGGGCGTACTCGATGCCGTGGTAGATCTCGTCGGAGATCAGCTGCACCTGGTGCTCCTCGCACCATCGGGCGAGCCCCGCCAGCTCGGCCGGCAGCAGCATCGTGCCGGTCGGGTTGGCGGGCGAGGCCACGACCAGCCCCGCGATGTCGCCGAGCGCATCGAGCTGCTCGGCGCTCGGTTGGTAGCGGGTCTCAGGGCCGGTCGGGATCTCCACGACCTCACACCCGAGGGCCGCCAGCACGTTGCGGTAGCAGGGGTACCCGGGCCGGGCCATGGCCACCCGGTCGCCGATCTCGAAGGCGGCCAGGAACGCGAGCAGGAAGCCGCCCGAGGACCCGGTGGTCACCACGACGTCGTCGCGGTCGACAGCGATGCCGTGCTGACGGAGGTGGTGCCCGGCGATGGCCTCGCGCAGTTCGGGGACCCCGGACGCCACGGTGTAGCCCAGCGGGTCGTCGCCGGCGAGCAGGCGCATCGCCTCGTCGCGGACCGGCTTGGGCGCGCCCGTGCTGGGCTGGCCGGCCACGAGGTTGACCAGGTCCCCGTGGATGCGCTGCCGCTCGGCGGCAGCGGCGAGCAGGTCCATCACATGGAACGGGGGCACGTTCGCACGGCTGGCGACGGCGTACCGACCCGCGGAGTCCCTGCCCATGCGTCCATTGTGCCGCTTCTGCGCGAAGGCCCGGTGGCGCGGTCGATACGATCAGACCCCGCCCCCGACGTACGCCGGAGGACCACGTGAGCTTCGACGTCCACCAGCTCGACGCCTTCGTGCTGGCGGGGTCGACCGTCACGCTGCTGGCCATCCTGGCGGTGCGGCTCTCCTCGCGGGCGGGGCTGCCCAGTCTGCTGATCTACCTGCTGATCGGCGTGCTCCTCGGGAGCTCGGCGGTGGGCGTCCACTTCGACGATGCGCAGCTGACGCATGCGTTGGGCTTCGCCGCCCTCTCCCTGATCCTGGCCGAGGGTGGTCTGACGACCGACTGGCGCGAGGTACGCCCCTCGATGCGGCTCGGGGCCCTGCTCGCCACGGTGGGGGTGGCCGTCTCGGTGGCGATCGTGGCGGCGGCCGGCCACTACCTGCTCGGACTGCCGTGGCAGCTGGCCGTGCTCCTCGGGGCGGTCTCGTCGCCGACTGACGCGGCCGCTGTGTTCTCGGTGCTCCGGGTGGTGCCCCTCCCGAAGCGGCTCGTCGGCGCACTCGAGGCGGAGTCGGGTCTCAACGACGCACCCACGGTGGTCCTGGTCACGCTGATCTCGACCGGCGCGGTGGCCGAGCAGGGGGTGGTCGTGGTCGGAGGGATCATCGTCTTCGAGCTCGCCGCCGGGGTTGTCATCGGACTGCTCGTCGGCGCGGGCGGTGCCTGGCTGATGCGCCGGGCGGCGCTGCCGTCGTCGGGGCTCTACCCCATCGCCGTGCTGACACTCACCCAGCTGGCCTACAGCGGCGCGTCGGCCCTGCATGGATCGGGGTTCGCCGCCGTGTACGCCGCTGCGCTGGTGCTGGGCAACCAGGAGCTGCCACACCGGGCGGCCACCAGGTCCTTCGCCGAAGGGGTGGCCTGGTTGGCGCAGATCGGGCTCTTCGTGATGCTCGGTCTGCTCGTGGTCCCCGGTCGGATCACCTGGACCACGATAGGGATGGCGCTGGCCGCGCTCGTGGTCCTCACGTTTGTCGCGCGGCCGGTCTCGGTCGTCCTCAGCGCACTGGGTCAGGGCGTGCCGGGGAGAGAACTGGCCTTCCTCTCGTGGGCGGGGCTGCGGGGCGCGGTCCCGATCGTGCTGACCACCATCCCGCTGGCCGAGGGGGTGTCCGGCTCGACCCGGCTCTTCGACCTGGTGTTCGTGATGGTTGTCGTGGGGACCGTCGTCACCGGGCCGACGCTGCCGTGGGCAGCGAAGGTCCTGCGCGTGACCCGGCGTTCGGAGCCGCGTGGTCTCGAGGTCGAGGTCGCGCCTCTGGAGCGAGTCGCTGCCGATCTGCTCCAGGTCACCATCAGCCCGGTCTCGAAGATGCACGGGGTCGAGGTGGGCGAGCTGCGCCTGCCCAACGGCGCCTCGGTGGCGATGATCATCCGGGCTGGACAGACGCTGGTCCCCGAACGACGCACGGTGCTGCGGCACGGCGACGACCTGCTCGTGGTGACCCCGCGCAAGGTGCGGGAGCGGACCGAGCAGCGGCTACGACAGGTCTCGGCCGGGGGCCGGCTGGCGCAGTGGTTGGGGGCGGACCCCGGCCGGGGCTGAGCACCCTCCTCGTCACACGGTGCCGCGCGGCGGGGTGCAGACGGTGGTGCTGGTCTTGGCCACCACCGACTCACGACCCTGCGTGACCTTGTCGAACTTCGTGCCGACCACGACCGTGAGACCGAGGCCCAGGCCGTCGAGCCGACGCAGCTTGACCCGAGGCCCCAGGTAGCTCTTCACCAGCAGGGCAGCCGGGTCCCGCTTGTCGGCCACCCAGATCTCGGCCACTCTCACCTTGGTCCCGTCCGGGGCGTTGCCCTTGCTCCCGATGCCGAAACCCTGTTGGTTCAGCTGCTCCAGCGTGCGGCCGGCCAGACCGACCCGCCGGCTGGCGTTGTAGACGCTGACGGTCACGTCCTCCGGGAACACCTCGTCACCCTTGGCGACCTCGGTCGCCGTGCAGATCGCCGGCTCCACAGCGCGCTCCGGCAGTGGCGAGGTGAACGACTTCCACCCCCAAGCGATGCCGGCCGCGACGATGCCGACGAGGACCAGCATGGTGAGGCCGGTCTTGGCCAACTGCGGCATCAGTCCTCCAGCGGGTAGACCCGCGCATGCAGGACCTGGCGCTGCTGGAGCGCCGCACGCAGGGCCCGGTGCAGGCCGGTCTCGAGGTAGTACTCCCCGCGCCACTCCACGACGTGGGCGAACAGGTCCCCGTAGAACGTGGAGTCGTCGTCGAGCAGCGTCGCGAGCTGGAGGGTGTCCTTGGTCGTGACCAGCTGGTCGAGCCGGATCGCGCGCGGTGGCACGCGCGCCCAGGCTCGTGAGGACAGGGAGGGCTCCGGGTAGGGTCGCCCGACACCGATCCTCTTGAAGATCACGGCGCGAGTGTATCCGCGGCCCCGGCGCCGGCCGGACCGCGCGACCGGCACGTGGTCACGGGCAACAACCAGGCTGCGCTGCATGAGTCAGACGCCCGGGTTCGCCGCTCCTGTCGACCCTCCGGAACTCGACCCGATCTCCGCAGCGGTCGCCCCGGGGTACGCCTTCGAAGCGGCGCCGGAGCAAGACGAAGGAGAAGGACGACGACCACATCGTGCGTGAGGTCGTCGAGTCCGGTGCCTTCAAGGACTTCGTGCGCACCGCGGCCAGGGAGGCCTCACGTCGAGGCGTCGGTCCAGGCGACCTGGACCACCTCGATGCCCCGATCGCGAGTCACCAGCCGCGCCCGCCCGGGCGGCGCCGGGACCGGCTTCAGAGCGCCGACCAATGGCCCCTCGTCCGGGCTTCCCGACAGCAGCAGCGCCGGAGTCGCGAGGTCGCGCATCGTCTGGAGCACGGGCTCGTAGAGCGCCCGGGACGCGCCCCCCGACCGACGGGCGATCGCGAGGTGCAGGCCGATGTCGCGAGCATGTGGCAGGAGGTGCTCGAGCGCCTGCACCGCGGAGCCCTGCTGAGTGGCGACAAGGTCGTAGTCGTCGACCACGACGAACACCTCGGCGCCGGTCCACCAAGTGCGGCCGCGCAGCTGGTCGACCGTGACCTCCGGGCCCGGCATCCGGTGGTTGAGGTAGGCGGCCAGCTCGTCCAGCGCGGGCTGAGCGTGCGGCGGCGAGGTCAGGTAGTGGAGCAGGTACTCCTCCGGTACCTCGTCGAGGAGCGAACGCCGGTAGTCGACGACGACGAGCTGCGCTTGCTCGGGGGACCGGATGCGCATGATCTCGTGAAGATAGGTGCGCAAGAGAGCGGTCTTCCCGGAGCGGCCGTCGCCGAACGCCACGACATGTGGCTCGAGGCCCGGGTCGAGCCCCACCGGGGTCAGTTGTCGTTCGTCGATGCCGAGCAGCAGGATGCTCGCCGGGGTTGCGAGCGCCTGGGACTGGACCCGCACGGCGTCCAACCCGATCCGGTCGGGGAGCAGGCGCAGTCGGGGGCCGGACGGGCCGCGCCACGCTGTGCGGACCCTGGCGACGAGGTCGTCGACGCCTGACGCCAGATCGGCGGGGTTCCCGCTGCCGTCGATGCGGGGGAGCGCGGCGAGGCAGTGGCGTCCGCCGTGGACCAGACCCCGGCCGGGTCGGCCGGGGGGAACGAGCGCGGCGGCCCGACGGTCGATCTCGGAGTCCGTGGGATCGCCCAGCCTCAGCTCGAGCCGAGTGCCGAACTGGTCGCGCATGGTCGAGCGGAAGTCCGCCCAGCGAGAAGCGCCGGCCACGAGGTGCAGGCCGAAGGCCAGCCCTCGGTCGGCCAGCAGCTGGAGATCCGGCTCGAGGTCCTCGAAGTCTGCTCGGAGGGTGGCCCAGCCGTCGACCAGCAGGAAGACCTCGCCGTAGCCGTCGTCGGCGAGACCGGACGAGCGCCGGGTGCGGTAGGTGTCGATCGACTCGATCCCTCGGGCTCGGAAGTAGGCCTCGCGTTGGCTGAGGATGCCCGCGACCTCGGCCACCATGCGGCGTACGACGTCGCGCTCGGACCGGGTGGCGAGTCCGGCGACGTGCGGCAGCGACCGGAGCGACTCGAAGGCGCCGCCGCCGAAGTCGAGCACGAAGAAGTGGGCTTCGAGCGGGGTCGTCGCGAGGGACAGGCTCGCCACGATCGTGCGCAGGAGGGTGGACTTGCCGCTACGCGGCCCACCCACCACGGCGACGTGGCCGGCTCCGCCTCTCAGGTCGACTTCCAGGGTGTCGCGCCGCTGCTCGCGCGGACGGTCGACGGTGCCCAGCGGGATGCGCAGACCGCCCGACCGGCGCCACGACGGTGACCCGAGTCCGCGGGTCGGGTCCTCGGCGAGATCACCGAAGAGCCGGTCGAGCGGGTCGGATGCGTCGAGTGGCGGTAGCCATACCTGGTGGGCGGGCGGTCCGTGGCCCTTCATCCGGGCGACCACGATCTCGAGGACCGACCCGAGGCTGTCCGCCGCCGGGGTGGGTGGGTCCGCGCTGGGCGGGGGAGGACCAAGGGGACGGACCTCGGCGACCGTGAACGGAAGGATGCCCCTGAGCTGCTCGGTCCGGCCCGGTCTCAGCCGCGGGTGGCTCGGCGGCGGCCCGGACACGAAGCTCGTTCGGAAGCGCACCAGCGTCGACGGGTCGGGCCTGAGGTAGGCAAGTCCCGGTACGGGGGGCAGGTCGTGGGCGTCGGACGAGCCCAGCACCGCGCGCGACTCGGCGGCGCTGAACGTGCGGAGCCCGATCCGGTAGGACAGGTGTGCCTCGAGGCCGCGCAGGCGCCCCTCCTCGAGTCGCTGCGAGGCGAGCAGCAGATGGAGTCCCAGGGACCGGCCGAGCCGCCCGATGGTGACGAACAGGTCGATGAACTCGGGCTCGGCCGACAGGAGCTCGGAGAACTCGTCGACAACGATCAGCAACGAGGACAGGGGCGGGAGCTCGCGTCGTGCGGCACGGGCCCGGTCGTAGTCGCGGGCCGACGCGTAGTTCCCTGCGGCGCGCAACAGTTCCTGGCGACGGACCAGTTCGCCGGACAACGCGTCCTGCATCCGGTCGACGAGCGTGAGGTCCTGCGCCAGGTTGGTGATCAGGGCCGAGACGTGCGGCATCTGGGACAGGCCCGCGAACGTCGCCCCGCCCTTGAAGTCGACGAGCACCATGGTGAGCTGGGCCGGGGAATGGCGGGCGCCCAGACCGAGGACCAGCGTGCGAAGAAGCTCCGATTTGCCGGACCCCGTCGCGCCGACGACCAGCCCGTGTGGCCCCATGCCGCCTTCGGCGGACTCCTTCAGGTCGAGATGGACCACCGCACCGTCGTCGGCCACACCCACGGGCACCCGCAGCCGATCACCGGCCGGCCCCGGTCGCCAGGCCGCTGACGGGTCGAACCCATGGACGTCGCCGAGGCCGAGCACGCCGGGAGCATTGCGAGGGCTGGTCGTCTCGCGCGCGCCGCGCTCGGCCGCGCTCGACGTCGCAAGCGGGGCCACCCGCCGGGCGAAGGCCTCCGCGGTCGCGAGGTCGCACTGGTCGGCCAGGCTTCGTCGCGGTTCCTCGGCTGGGTGCATCGCCGTGACAGGGATGCGGCCGTCCTCGGGCGGCAGATCCTCGAGCAGGAGACGCAGGGCACCAGCATCCTCGAGGTCGCCACCACGGGAGGCACCGGACAGCCCGGGGCGCTGCGCCAGGAACAGCTGCGTGGCCCCGAGCCGGCCGCTCGGGGGCGCGATCAGGTCCCCTCTCGGCAGGTCGACGCCGTCCACGACGAGCAGCAGGTGCTGGGTCGGCCTCGGCTCGCCGAGGCCGACCCGAGGCCTGTCGGGCAGGCCCCCGGGCAGAAGTGCGGCCAGGGCAGCTGCCGAGGTCGCGACCAGCCGCCTCGGGCCGACCGCGTCGGCGCCCTCGGTGCTCGCCGTGTGCGGCAGCCACTTGACCCAGTCCCAGTCAGCCAGATGCCGTGGGGCGCTGAGGACGGCTACCACCAACCGGCCCGGGTCGTGGAAGGCCGTGGCCGAGCAGATCACCGACCTGGCCAGCGCCCGCGCCCGGTCCGGCGATCCGCGGAGCTCGATCTGCCTGGTCGCCCGCAGGTCGACGTCGGTCGGCAGGGCGTCCAACGATCTGTGCACATCGAGCAGTCGATGTAGCTCTGACGCTGCCACCGGGTCGACCCGATCGAAGGGGTCGACCTCGGGTGGAACCAGCTCCAGTGACGATCGTTGGCGACCGACGCCGTAGCGCACGCGGAGGAATCCGTCGCTGGGCCCGGTCCGCTCCCAGATCCGCGAGCGCTCCTGGGCGACTGCGGGCAAAGCCGCGGGGGCGGGATGACGCCAGGCCAGTGCGCGGCGCTGCTCGTCCGCGGCGCGTCGGGCCGTCTGCCGGACGTCGCCGAGGTAGCGAAGGTACTGCCTGCGTGCCAGGGACACCCGCCCGATGCGCTGCGTGCGCTGGCGGTCGAGCTGGACGACGACCAGGCCGACTCCGGAGATGGCGAACACGGCTGCTGCGAGGTAGCTGCGGTGGTGGTCAGATGTTCCCAGGGCGAGGACGAGAAGGACCGAGCCGAGGCTGCCCACCATCGGGATCGCGAACGACAGCGCGCCACCGGAGCTCTCCGGAGAGTTGAGCGTCGGGGGTGGGCGGAGCACGAGCCGTTCCGACGGTTGTTCCGGCGGGTCCGGCCCGGTGTCGCCCCGGGTCGCCATGGTCGACGCCACCTCCCGGTCCTGGTTGGTCCCGCCACCGTAGGTGCGCTGGGTGGCGCCAGTGCCTCCGACGACCGGCGCCTGTGGAAATCGGGACCACCGCGTTTGCGGGTAGGCCCTCGGGGTACGGATGGGTCGTCCCGTGCGTGCACGCCACGGGGAAGTCACCAGTAGGGAGAGGGACATGTCACAACGGGCCAACGAGATGGGCCAGGGAGAGCAGACCCTCTCCCGGGCCGCTGGGCTGGTAGCGGAGGCCAAGCACGACTTCGCGAGCGTCAGCCGGCGGCTCGACGCGCAGATCTCCGGGCTGCGCGGCCGCTGGGTCGGCGCCGGAGGGGCCGCCTTCTTCGCTCTGCATACGGCGTGGGCGGAGAAGCAGGCGGTGGTGGTCGGTGCGCTCGACGACTTCGCGCAGGCACTCGTTGTCGCCGAACGCGACAACCTCCGAACCGACGAGACCCAGTCGGTGACGTACGCGCGCACGACAGCCCGGCTGGGCTGAGCCGCACGCGAGGAAAGGAGACGAGGATGGACTTCGACGGGCTCCTGGTCGACCACTCCGGGCTGGAAGCCGGGGCACAGGACCTTCGATGCACGGTCCGGGACATCGAGGTGCGGTTGAACCGGCTGGAGGCGGATCTTGGCCCCTTGCGCAGCGACTGGACGGGTAGCGCGCAGCAGGCCTACGTGTCCGCCAAGGCCAGGTGGGACTCGGCCATGGAGGAGATGCGTCACCTGCTCGAGGAGACCAGCCGCAACGTGACCCAGTCGAACGCCGACTATCGCGCTGCCGACAGGCGGGGCGCCGCATCCTTCGACCGCTGACGACGCATCGGGATGGCGGACATGACCGACTCCCCGGACCTCAGGGCTCTGGTGAGAGTCACGGTCGCCTCCGGGACACGCCGGGTCGACCTCGTGCTCCCCAGCGAGCTGCCCGTGGATGAGTTGCTGCCGGAGCTGGCCCGCGCCGTCGGGCTGCTGGATCGCGGGAGGGCGTCAGTCGGGTACGCCTTGGTGACGACCGACGGCCGCGTGCTGTCGGGTGCCCCGGGCCTGCACACGCAGGGCGTCGTGGACGGCGCACTGCTCACGGTGGCCGCGCTCGACGACCTCCCGCTCCCTACGGCGCGCGACGCCCTGGTCGAGGCCGTGATCGAGGTGGCCGAGTCGGCGGTGGCGCCCTGGGACGTCACCGCCGCGCGGGGTGCGGCCCGTGGGGCTGCGGGGCTGCTGCTGGTGGTGGGTGCGATTGCCCTTCTCGTCGAGGGTGGCCGGTGGGCAGCGGTCCTCGCGGGTGCGGTTGCGGGCGCGCTCGTCGCCGGCGCGATGGCGCTGTCGCACGCGCGCAGCGCCCGTGAGCCTGCGACCGCGATGCTGTTCGGCGGTGCGGCGTACGCCGCCGTGTCCGGCACTCTCGCGTGGCCGGGTGATGGTCGGCTGGGGCCAGCGCCAGTAGGTGTCGGCCTCGGCATCCTGGCTGCGGGCGCGGTAGCGCTCGTGGGCCTTCGCGAGCATCGCGTGCGTGCCGCTGTCCCCTGCGCGGTGGGCGCGCTGCTTGCCATCGCCGGGCTGGTCTCGCATGCCGGTGGGATCGACCCGGGCGTGGTCCTGACCGCGGTGCTGGTGATGCTGGTCCTCGCAAGCAGCGCGCTGCCCTGGCTGGCACTGAGCGCGGCCGGTGTGACCCCCGAACCGCTCCGAAGCCCGGCGGACCCGGGCACGGAATCGTCGCAGATCGACGAGCAACGGCTGGCGGTCGACCTCAGCACCGCTCAGGACCTCGTCGTCACCGGCTCCGTCACCGTGGGGCTGCTCCTCGTGCTGGCCACGCCGTTCGCGGTCTCCTTGGGCGTCGCTGGAGCATTGGTCGCCCTCGCCTCCTCGCTGGCCGTGATGTTGCGGACGCGGCGGTACCGCTCCGCCGTCCTGGTGCAGGTCGGTCTGGGGTCGGCGCTGGCCGGGCTGGTGGCGTTGGCAGGCTCGGCGATGTGGCTGCACGAGTCGTGGCGCCCGGTCCTCGCCGTTGCTGTCACAACCTCGGGGGCGCTGATGCTGGTGGTCGCGCTGGTGCCGGTCCGGTCGACTCCATGGCGAACCCGCCTGGCCGACATCGTCGAGTCCGGGGCCGTTCTGGCGCTGCCGCCACTCCTGGTGCTTGCGACGGGCGTGCTCGCCCACCTGGAGCGATGACGCGGTGTCGGCCACCCGTGACCTCGTCGAGGCGAACTCGTTCAGCCGACGTCGCCTGGTGACGGCGTTCGTCTCGGGCGCCCCCGGTGGTCAGGAGGTCGAGCCGGCTCGTGACGGGCGCCTTCTCGTCGGCGGTCTGGTGCTGGCGCTGCTGCTCGTCGGGGGGACGGTGATCGTGACCGTGCTGGCCTTGGACTGGCCGCTCGAACGCCTGCTGGGACCCCCTCGCTAGCCCGCGCGCAGGTTCTCCTCGAAGAACGCGAGCACCCGATCGACGCCTTCCTGCTGACGGTGCTCGGTCAGGGTGGAGTGCTGCTTGCCGTCGAACTCCACGGCGACGAAGGCATCGCCGAGCTCGCGGCGCAGGGTGTCGAAGCGGGTTCCGACAGCCATGTCTCCGCGGAACCGAAGGCCGAGAACCTGCTGTCCGTCGGCCGCCCGGGCCTTGACGGCGGCGAGGTCCTCCGGGGAAAGGTTGAGATCGGCGCTGCGGGCCTTGCCGAGGCAGAACGGCAGGGAGGGCTGCGCCAGCACCGGCGCCGTGATCCATGGGTCGACCATCATCGCGAGGGCGAAGCCGCCGGTGAAGCACATGCCCAAGGCTCCGACCCCGGGCCCGCCCAGCTCGTCATGCAACTCCCGGGCGAGGCTGCGCAACCAGCCGGCGATCGGGCTGGTCATCCCGAGCGCGAGCTTGTTGAACTCCTTGTTGATGCAGGCGCGCGCGACGGTGGTCGCGATGGAGAGCGGACCCTTCGCCGTCTCGGGCTCGCCGAACAGCTGGGGCATCACCACCGTGAACCCCGCGTCGACCACCTCTTCACCGAAGCCGATGACCGTGGGTGAGAGGCCCGGGATCTCCGGCACGACCACGACGCCGGGGCCGGACCCCTTGCGGTAGGTGACGTGGGTGATCCCGTCGGCGGTGTGCTCTCCGCGGGTCCAGCTGTCGAGCAGTGCCATGGTGTGATCCTGTCACGATCGGCACGCTGGCAAGCGCCGGCGCCGTGCCCCGAGATCGCGACCGGGGGCCGAAGCAGGCTACCCGCTAGGCTGCCGGTCATGCTCACGGTGCGGCACGACGCGAGGCGTCCACCCACCGTGACCGCTGCTTCGTGCTGCGGGTGTGCTGGCGAGTGAGCGGGATGGCCGATCGGGTGGCGGCGTTCCGCCGACTACATGACTCGGGATGCTTCGTGATGCCGAACCCCTGGGACCCGGGGAGCGCCCGTGCCCTCGAGCTGATGGGTTTCCCGGCGCTCGCGACCACGAGTTCAGGCATGGCCTGGACGCTGGGTCTTCCGGACAATGCGGTTCACCTCGAGGATGTGCTCGACCATCTCCGGAGGGTCGTGGACGCCGTCGAGGTGCCCGTCAACGCTGACTTCGAGGGCGCCTTCGCAGTGGACCCCGACGCAGTGAGCGAGAACGTCGCCCTGGCCGCGGCCACGGGAGTCGCCGGCCTCTCGATCGAGGACTCGACCGGCGACGCGGACGACCCCCTCCATGACTTCGCCCTCGCCGTCGACCGGGTCCGGGCGGCGCGGCAGGCCATCGACGAGAGCGACAGCGGTGTCCTTCTCACGGGACGGTCTGAAGGCTTCGTCTGCGGACGACCTGATATCGACGAGACCATCCGGCGGTTGTCCGCCTACGCCGAGGCCGGCGCCGACTGTCTCTACGCGCCGCGTATCGAGCGCGTCGAACACATCTCCGCGATTGTGGCTGCGGTGGCTCCCAAGCCGGTGAACCTGCTCATCAATGCGCCGTTCATGACGGTGGCCGAGGCGGCCGACCTCGGAGTTCGAAGGATCAGCGTTGGTGGAACGCTCGCGCGCACCGCGTGGGCCGGCTTCCTACGGACTGCAAGTGAGATCTCCGACGCCGGGACGTTCTCGGGGTTCACGGACCTGCCGGACATCGATGCCCTGTTCGGCGAGGGCGACGCCTAGAAGGGAACCTGGACGGCCAGCAACCCGAAGCCCGACACGCGCCCGGAGACTGTCCGACAGAACTCGACAGCATCCATCTCGAGAGACTCGCCTCGCTCGCCGGAGGTGTACACACCGCCGGCGGGTCCGGTCAAGGTCAGCTCGAACGGCAAGCCGTGCCGCCGACCCCATTCGGCAACAACGTCGGCGACGATGCGACCGTCGTGCTCGGAGGTCACTTCGAGGTCTGTCCCTGTCGCGCGAGCCAGGTCGACCCGGTGCATCCAGGCATCCCGGGTGAGGATCACGTCAACGAGGTATCCGAGGGTCCAGGTCTCGGTGCCTCCGGCGACAGTCACAGGGAACCTCACGAACCGGCGCAACGGGGCAGGGGTGCGCCGCCGTCCGGCCGCGGCCCTGCTCACCAGGGCCCGGCACTCGCGGGTCAGCTCGGCCGTGCTGAGCGAAGCCGTGCGCTGGATCTGCACCTGGGTCATCACGTCGGTCTCGTTGCCCTCTCCCCGAGACTGCCGAGCCGTGATCTCCCGCTGTTGGCTGACCAGCTCACGCAGCGAGGCTGCCGACCGCATTGCGCCGACCATGTGGCCGACCATGTCGCGCACGGTCCACAGGCTGCAGTCCGTGGGATGGCTCCAGTGCCCCGGGTCGAGGGACTCGACGACGCCGGCGAACCGGTCGTAGGCCGTCGCGGCCAGCGCCGCGCTCTCGCGGTGGCTGATCATCGGCTGCGTCGGCGAGATCGCCTCGGTCGTCGTGTTCACAGTGTGTGCTCCCATCGTCGTGGTCGTCAGGCGGGAATTCCCGCGTGGTCGCAGAACAGGTCGACCAGCTCGGCGAGGAGGCGTCCCCACCGGTCCCCGCCCGGGTCGTTGGAGATCTGTTGGTCGGTCAACCCGGTGACCATGGCGGTCCACAGGTCGATCAGCCGGGGGTCGTCCACGCCGACGGAGCCCACCTGGTGGTGGAACCGGTCGAGGACCTCGACGGCGAGTGCGTAGGACCCCTCTGAGGGTTCGAAGCCAGGGACCACCCGCTGGAAGAGCAGCTGGTAGCGCGTGGGGTCGGCGGTGCAGAAGTCGAAGAACACCCGCGCCCCGTGATGGAACTCCTGACGCCCGATGCCCTCGTCGGGCACGCCGCTCAGTGCATCGCGGAGCTCGCGCTGGCCCTGGGCGAACATCGCGTCGTAGATCGCCTCCTTCGAGGCGAAGTAGGAGTAGAGACTCGGGGCCTTCATGCCCACGCGGCCGGCGAGCTCCCGCAACGAGAGCGCCGCCAGCCCCTCTTCGTGGCACAGGTCCCAGGCCGCGCTGATGATCTCGCCTCGGGTCACCGCGCGGCGCCGTTCCCAGGCGCCGCTCCCAGAAGTGCCGCTCGGCGAATCTTCGAACATGGTTCGTAGTTTCGAACGAGGTTCGAAGTTTGTCAAGCCCCGGCCCACGCGGGCAAGGATGGGCCCGTGAAGGTCGCGTTGATGGTCACGTGCGTGAACGACGTGATGTTCCCCGACACCGGGAAGGCCGTCGTGACGTTGCTCCGGCGGCTGGGGGTCGACGTGGAGTTCCCGGCGACGCAGACCTGCTGCGCGCAGCCGATGGTGAACACGGGCTACTTCGAGGAGGCCGTGCCCGTCGTCCGCAACTTCGTCGACACCTTCGCCGGGTTCGACGCCGTCGTCACGCCGTCGGGCTCGTGTGCGGGCTCGGCGCGGCACCAGCACGCCCTCGTCGCCCGGCGCAGCCAGGACCCCGCGCTCGAGGCGGCCGTCGCCGACGTGTCGCCCCACGTCTACGAGCTGAGCGAGTTCTTGGTCGACGTCCTCGGGGTCGAGGACGTCGGAGCGTCGTTCCCGCATCGGGTGACCTACCACCCCACCTGTCACTCGTTGCGGATGCTGGGGGTGGGGGACCGGCCCGAGCGGCTCCTGCGGGCGGTGCGGGGTCTGGACCTCGTCGAGCTGCCCGCCGCCACAGAGTGCTGCGGCTTCGGTGGGACCTTCGCGGTGAAGAATCCGGACGTGTCGGTGGCCATGGGCTCGGACAAGGCGCGCCACGTGCGCGACACCGGCGCGGAGGTGCTGGTGGCCGGCGACAACTCGTGCCTGATGCACATCGGGGGGTTGCTCTCGCGCCAGCGGGCCGGCGTCCGCGTGCTGCATCTCGCCGAGGTGCTGGCCTCCACCGAGGGAGCTCACGGTGGCTGAGGAGCGCCCCCTCACCTTCGTGGGCATGCCGGCCTTCCCCAGCGCGGCGCGCGCCGCGCTGGCCGACACCCAGCTACGGCGAAATCTCGCGCACGCCACCTCGACCATCCGCGCGAAGCGGTCGGCCGTCGTCGACGAGGTCGACGAGTGGGAGGAGCTCCGCGCCGCCGGCGCCGGCATCAAGGACGACGCGCTGCTGCACCTCGACCGCTACCTCCTCGAGCTGGAGGCCTCGCTCCAGGCAAACGGCGCCGTCGTGCACTGGGCCCGGGATGCCGCCGAGGCCTGCGCCATCGTGGCCCGGGTGGCCCAGGACCACGGCGTCGACGAGGTCGTCAAGGTCAAGTCGATGGCCACCCAGGAGATCGAGCTCAACGAGGCGTTGGCCGGGCTGGGCATCGCCGCCTGGGAGACCGACCTCGCCGAGCTCATCGTGCAGCTCGGCCACGACCTGCCCTCCCACATCCTGGTCCCGGCCATCCACCGCAATCGTGCCGAGATCCGGGAGATCTTCCTGAGCGAGATGGCGGCGGCCGGGCGCCCGGCGCCGGAGGTCCTCACCGACGACCCGGCTGCGCTGGCCGCAGCCGCGCGAGCCCACCTGAGGGAGAAGTTCCTCCGAGCGAGGGTGGCGGTGAGCGGGGCGAACTTCGCGGTGGCGGAGACGGGAACCCTGGTCGTGGTCGAGTCCGAGGGGAACGGCCGGATGTGCCTGACCCTGCCCGAAGTGCTGGTCTCGGTGGTGGGCATCGAGAAGGTCGTGCCCACCTGGCGCGACCTCGACGTGTTCCTCCAGACGCTGCCACGGTCCTCCACGGGTGAACGGATGAACCCCTACACCTCCACCTGGTCCGGGGTGACCCCCGGAGACGGGCCGCAGGAGGTCCACGTCGTCCTGCTGGACAACGGGCGAACGCGCGCGCTCGCCGACGAGGTGGGACGTCAGGCCTTGCGCTGCATCCGCTGCTCGGCGTGCCTCAACGTGTGTCCGGTCTATGAGCGCACCGGTGGCCACGCCTACGGCTCGGTCTACCCAGGTCCCATCGGCGCCATCCTCAACCCGCTGCTGAAAGGCGTCGGAGTCGACGACCAGACCGACGCCTTGCCCTTTGCGTCGTCCCTGTGTGGGGCGTGCTTCGAGGTCTGCCCCGTCCGGATCGACATCCCGACCGTGCTCGTCGACCTGCGTGCGCAGGTGGTCGACACCCATCGAGGCGGCGTACCGAAGCCGGAGGCCGTGGCGATGCGCGCGGCATCCTGGTCCTTCGCAGCCCCAGGTCGGTTCCGGATGGCCGGGCGCCTGTCCGGCCTGGCCGGCGCCGCGGCCCAGCGCTGGGGTCGGCGTACGCTGCCCGGCGGGCGGCGGGCGCTCACGAGCATCCCCGGGCCCGGACGGGCCTGGACCGGAGCACGCGACCTGCCGTCGCCGGCTCAGGAGTCCTTCCGTGCCTGGTGGCGGCGTACTCGGGGTGGGCGGGATCACTCATGAGCTCCCGAGAGGACATCCTCGCCGCGGTCCACTCGGCCCTGGCCGAAGCGCCCGAGGAGCCCGTGTCGATCCCGCGGGGCTACCGCGATAGGCCGGACCCGACCGCCGTGCTCGACCTGTTCGTTGAGCGGGTCGAGGACTATCGGGCCTCCGTCGTGCGCTGCGCCGAGGACGAGGTGGCAGCGCAGCTGGCGGCCCTGGTCGGGGACCGGAGCGTCGTCGTCCCGCCCGAGCTGCCCTGGTCCGTGCCGGGACAGCAGGCGGACCTGTCTCTCTCCTCGGCCGACCTCGATGCGATCGACGCGGTCGTCACGGCATCCGCGGTCGGGATCGCCGAGACCGGCACGATCGTGCTTGACCATCGCCCCGACCAGGGGCGGCGTGCCTTGAGCCTCGTCCCCGACCTGCACGTCTGCGTCATCCGGGCCGACCAGGTGGTGGCGTCGGTGCCCGAGGCGGTCGTCCGGCTCGACGCGCGGCGTCCCCAGACCTGGATCAGCGGGCCTTCGGCCACCAGCGACATCGAGCTGAGCCGCGTCGAGGGAGTCCACGGGCCCAGGACCCTGGTCGTGGTGCTCGTGGACCGCCCCGCCTCATCCGGTGACGCCCGCTCATCCGGTGACGCCGGCTGACCCCGACCTGCCGAGAGCCTCGCCGACCTGCTCGGCGGCAGCCTGCAGCAGCGGAGCCGCGGACGTGATCAGTTCCTCCCGCCCGGTCACGATGTTGAGGGCGGCCGGCACGTCCCAGCCGGGAAGGGGTACGGCGATCCCGTACGCGCCGGGGTTGA
The DNA here is from genome assembly GCA_963812265.1 of uncultured Actinomycetota bacterium. GTDB lineage: Bacteria > Actinomycetota > Actinomycetes > Propionibacteriales > Nocardioidaceae > Nocardioides. Next base: position 313,527 of record CAWEUL010000001.1, on the reverse strand, counting down.
GCTCGGCGTACGTCGTGGCCAGGCCGGTCCGGCGGATCTCCCCCACCCGCGGTGGCTCGTGGGGTCGTGCGGGCACCGAGGCGAGCGCTGCCAGCCCACCCGCGCCGCGGTCCAGGGGATCGCGGTTGCCGAGCCGGTAGGAGAACCGCGGCCCGTCGCTGGGAGGCTCGGCCACCAGCGTGGTGACGGCTGCGTCGCCGATCACCTCTACCAGACTGGCGGTCGCGTCGGCCTCGCTCGCGAGTCGCCGAAGGACCGGCTCCGCGACCACCCGGAGGGGAGGGCGGCTGCGCTCGGCCAGGTCGGTGGCCGCCGGGCCGACCCGGTAGCCCCCGGCCGCGTCGCGTACGGCGAACCCGGTGCGGGTCAGGGAGACCAGCAGGCGGTAGGTGATCGAGCGGTGCAGGCCGCAGACGGTGGCGAGCCGGCTGGTACTCAGCCCGTCGGGATGCCGACTCAGTTCCACCAGGATGGCGAGCCCGCGCTCCAGGGTCTGCGAGCCCTCGGCCGGCTGAGGCATTGACACGCTCGGAAGCCTAGCGGGATGCTGATCGGAATACGAGTAGGCGTGTTCGTTAATCGGGCACTTCTCCGAGCAGAAGGTGGCAAGGGATGGCGCACTACCGCAGCGTCGGCGAGGTGCCGCGCCAGCGGCACATCCAGCACCGAGACCCCGAGGGCCGGCTCTACTACGAGGAGCTGATGGGGGAGGAGGGGTTCTCCTCGGACTCCTCGTTGCTCTACCACCGGGGAGTGCCCTCGGCGATCGTCGGCTCGGAGGTCTGGGAGCTGCCCGACCAGTCGCGCACGCCCAACCATCCGCTGAAGCCGCGGCATCTGCGGCTGCACGATCTGAGGACCGGCACCGACGCGGTCGCCGACCGGCGGCTGGTGCTCGGCAACAACGACGTGCGGATCGGCTACGTCGTGACCGATGTCGAGCCGTCGGCCTATTACCGCAACGCCATCGGTGACGAGTGTGTCTACGTCGAGTCCGGCTCCGGCACGGTCGAGACCGTCTTTGGTGTCCTGAGCTACCGCACCGGCGACTATGTGGTCATCCCGCGCGCGACCACGCACCGATGGGTGCCGGCCGAGGCGTCCCGGCTCTACCCGGTCGAGGCCAACAGCCACATCGCTCCGCCCAAGCGCTACCTCTCCCGATACGGACAGCTTCTCGAGCACGCGCCGTACTGCGAGCGGGACCTGCACGGGCCGACCAGCACGCACCTGGTCGCCACGGGGTCGGCGAACGACCCCACCGACGTCGAGGTGCTGGTGAAGCACCGCACCTCCGCTGGCATCGTCGGGACCCAGCTGATCTACGCCACACATCCCTTCGACGTGGTCGGCTGGGACGGTTGCCTGTACCCCTACACCTTCAACATCGAGGACTACATGCCGATCACCGGCAAGGTCCACCAGCCGCCGCCGGTGCACCAGGTCTTCGAGGGCTGGAACTTCGTGATCTGCAACTTCCTGCCGCGCAAGGTCGACTACCACCCGCTGTCGATCCCGGTGCCGTACTACCACTCGAACGTCGACTCCGACGAGGTGATGTTCTACGTCGGCGGCGACTACGAGGCGCGCAAGGGCTCCGGCATCCGGCTCGGCTCGCTCTCCCTGCACCCGGGCGGCCATGCGCACGGCCCGCAGCCAGAAGCGATCGAAGCGTCCCTGGGAGTGGAGTTCTTCGAAGAGTCGGCCGTCATGGTCGACACCTTCGCGCCGCTCGACCTCGGCGAGGGCGGTCTCGCTGTCGAGGACCCGGACTATGCCTGGTCGTGGGCCGGTCGTGGGCCGGACGCCGGGGGCGACTCCGCGGTGTTCTCCAACTCCTGAGGGAGCGGGCGCGGCGTGGCCGCCGTGCAGAACCGATTCCGAACTCCTGCGGATCGGTGCAGAACCCTGGCCGCGTGAAGAGTAGGTGAGGCGCAACGGGTCCTTGCATGGCTGGCGGTCGGACATTCCCGGGATCTCGCTTGCCATGGGGATCCATCTCATCCGACACCGACAGTCGAGGGTTCTCATGGCGCACATCTTTCTGAAGCAACAGGTCGCCGACTTCGATAAGTGGCGGCCCTACTTCGATGACTTCGCTGCGGCGCGTGCAGCGATCGGGATCAAGGACGTCGCCGTGCTTCGCGATGCGGACGACCCGAACACGGTCTGGCTGGTCCACGAAGCCGACCCAGCCCTGCTCGGGCCGACCATGGCCGACCCAGCCTTCGCAAAGGCCATGGCGGACGCGGGGGTGCTCGGGACCCCGGAGGTGTTCGCCGGAGAGCCGTTGCTGTGACGTGGCCGACCCCAGCGCCGCGGCGGTCGAACGGTCCGGTGACGTGAGGTAGGGGCACGATGAGATCGCGCCATGGATCTGCGGCGCAGCGTGCGCGCTGGCCTAGTCCGCCGATCTTGGGGCTGTTCGGGCTGGCGAGCGATCGAACTGGTCTAAACTACATAATCGACCGTCGCATTATCTAGTTTAGACCATCTGCAAGGGCTTCTGGTGCACTCCTTCGTCGACCTTGATCGAGTCCTCGGCGCTGTGCCAGCGCCCCTGGTGATGACGTTGCGCGACATCGACCGCGGCCAAGGCAGCGAGGGCCTGTACCTCAACCAGGTGCCCGACCTACTCACCGAGCTGGCCAACCGGGCCCGGGTCGCGAGCATCACCGCGTCGTCTGCCCTCGAGGGGGTCGTCGTCAAGAACCGCAGTCGTGCGGCTGCCATCATCGCCAACAAGCCCATGGAGCTCCGCACGCGCAGCGAACAAGAGCTCGCCGGCTACCGTGCTGCCCTCGACTACCTGTTCGCCGAGGACTGGCGCCCCCTGAACGTCGGCCTGCTTCTTCACATGCACCGGCTGCTGTTCGCGGAGACCAAGGCCACCGGTGGGACCTTCAAGGAGAGCGACAACCTTGTCGTCGACCGGTCTCCCGACGGAGACCAGACCGTCCGATTCAAGCCCGTCCCTGCCGCTCGCACCGAGCACTACGCCGCCGACCTCATCGACCGCTACGCCGATGCCGTCAAGGCAAACCAACACCACCCAGTGCTCCTCGTCGGCCTGTTCGTCCTCGATCTGCTCATCATCCACCCGTTCGATGACGGCAATGGTCGCGTGGCACGTGCGCTGACGAACGCCCTCCTCGCCGATGCCGGCTATGGGGTCGGCCGCTATGTGTCGCTCGAACAGCTCATCGCCGAATCTGCCGAGGACTACTACCAGGCGTTGCTCGCCTCAACTCACGACTGGAACGACTACGCCAACGACCCGTGGCCCTGGCTGCAGTACTTCAGCCAACTCCTCGCTCGCGGCTACGCCCGGTTCGCTGAGGGCGTCGCCGCCGATAGATCTGGAGGCACGAAAGCGGAACGCGTCCGTGAGCACGTCTTGAGGCATGGTGCGCCCGTCTTTGCGATCTCCGATGTCAGAGCCGCGCTACCCGGAATCAGCGATCCGACCATCCGACTCGTCCTCAATGAACTGAAGGACGAAGGGTTCCTCAAGCCGCAGGGCACGGGACGCTCCGCCGTGTGGTTGCGTGTTACCACGTAGGCCACTGCGTGCACGCTTTCAGCGGCATGTCCGGATGGCCGCAGCGCACGCTATCTGTGGCAGATGAGGGCGGCTGTGACTCCGGCATAGCCGGCGGATTTTCCGGGCCGGGTGTGCCCGCGGCTGGCCCGGCGGGGTCAGCAGGTCGATTGGACGTCGCTGATGAGGGTCTGGAGGGCGGTGGTGACGGGCGGTGCCGCGGCCGCGACCGCGGCCACGTTCGCAGCAGACGGGTCTGACGTTGCCGAGTCGATGCTGGTCTTGAGCGACGCGACGGCGGTGTCGACCGCGTCAATCTGGGTCGAGAACTCCGACTTGGCATCCGACTTGACGTCCGACAGGTTGTTCTCCACGGAGCTGAGTGCCGTCTGCAGGTCACCGACCGCGCCAGACGATGTGACGTCAACGTTCTTGAGGTCGTCGACCGACGACTTGAGGCTGTCGACGGAGGTGCACACGGCCGGCTGGTTGTTGCTGCAAGCTGCGATCGATCCGGCCAGCACCAACGTTGCCACGGCCAGGGCAAGGGAGCGCTTCACGCTCTGACCGTACTCGTCTCCGGGTATGGGGTGTAGGTCGACCCCCGCTTCCGCGCCCAGGCGGCGGCTGCAAGGGTCGGGCTGTGTCCGAGGAGGAGCCGCAGGATCGGCGACCGGGTTACCGGACGGGGCGCATGGAGGCGTTCAGCGATGGCGTGTTCGCGATCGTGATCACCCTGCTCGTCCTAGAGATCTCAGTCCCCCTGGGCTCGGAGGACGACCTGCTGAAGGCCCTGGGCGACCAGTGGTCTTCCTACCTGGCCTACTTTGTGAGCTTCTCGACGATCGGGGCGGTGTGGCTCGCCCACACCGTCGTCACCGAGTACCTCGACCACGCCGACTCGGTGATCCTCCGGTTGAATCTGCTCCTCCGCCTGCTGGTGGTCGCGTTCCTTCCGTTCCCGACGACGCTGCTGGCCGAGTACACCCGCGAATTCGATGCCGAGCGGATCGCGGCGACCGTCTACGGGATCAACCTGCTCCTGGCGATGATCATGGTGTCGGTGACCTGGCGCTACGCAGTCCGCGGGCAGTTGGTGCGCTCGGACCTGGCCGACGAGGACGTCAAGATCCTCACCCCAGCGACTCACACCCACGCTAGGCAGCTACGCGCTGATGATCGTGAACGGACTGTTCCTGCCTGTCCTGGCCGTGTTCGGCTATCTAGCGCTCGCTCTGTTCATCCTCGTGCCGTTCAGCGCACTGCGAAACCGCTCATCTGACGCCTGACTAACTCACTGGGCGGGTCGTCCGCTCATCGCCAAAGGTGCTCGCCCGGCGGCAGACATCCCAGGTTCTAGGAAGTCAAGCGGCGCTGGTGATGTGGTGGTCCCAGGCGGTGTGTTCGTCGTAGGGGGTGTCGGTCTTGAGGCAGCCGTGGAGGCTGCCGACGAGGCGGTTGGCGAGTTGGCGCAGCGCGGCTGGTGGCCGATCTTGCGGTCTCGGAGCTGGCCGTAGTAGGCGTGTGCGCCGGGTGAGCCGCGTAGTGAGCAGAACGCCCACTGTTGCAGGGCGTCGCCGAGCCTCTTGTTGCGGACGTAGCGGGCCAAGACGACCTTCTTCTTGCCTGATGCCCTAGCGATCGGGGCGGTGCCGGCGTAGTTCTTGCGTGCCCGGGCGTCGATGTAGCGGTGCGGGTCGTCGCCGAACTCGCCGAGGACCCGGGCGCCGAGGATCGGGCGAAGGCCGGGCTGGCTGGCGTAGATCTCAGCGTCCGGGTGGACCCCAAAATGGGCTTCCACCACCTCGCCCATGGCCTCGATCTGGGTGTTCAGTCCCTGCAACAGGGCGGCCTGACTGGACACGACCGCGGCGTAGGCGGCCTGGACCTGCGCAGAGCGGCGGAGCTCCTCGGCGCGCAGCACACCGATGATCGCGGTGGCTCGGTCGGCGGTGTTGCGGCGCCGGGCCCGACGCAGCGCGGCGACCACCTGCCGGCGGGTCAACCGGGCGGCCCGGTCGGGGTCGGGTGCCAGGGCGAGCAGCCCGAGGGTGTCGGGTGCGTCGAGGCTGTCGAACGCCAGCAGTGCTGCGGGGAAGAAGTCCCGCAGCGCTGCGCGTAGCCGCAGCAGGTGCCGGGTGCGTTCCCAGACCAGGGTCTGGTGGTGTCGGGCGGCCAGCTTGATCGCCTCGGCCTGCTCGGAGTCACCGGCCAGACACCGGTGGTGGGCCCGGTCGACCCGCACGATCTCAGCCAGCACATGCGCATCGGCCAGGTCCGACTTCGCCCGTGAGGTGGAGTGCCGCTCGCGGTAGCGGGCCACCGACAACGGGTTGATCGCGAACACCTCATAGCCGGCCGCGACCAGGGCAGCGACCCACGGGCCCCGGTCGGTCTCGATGCCGACCTTGACCAGCTCACCGACCTGCTCAGGCTCCAACTCGTCGTCGCCGAGGTGTTCAGCAACCAGCGCGTGCAGCCGGGCCACCCCCTCGATCCCCTCGGCCAGCCGCCGGCGGGCAAGGACCCGCCCCTGCTCGTCGACCAGCTCGATGTCGTAGTGGTCCTCGGCCCAGTCATCCCCGATGAACAACATCCCCTTCACCTCCTGCTCAGTTGGCTACACCAGGCGCAGCGTGGAGGAGGACAACCGGCGATCTCATGGCCAAGTGCTCACCAAACCCTTGGGGCACGACATCCCAGCAGTGGTTGACGCCCTCCTCACGACCAGCGAGCGCACGGTCTGCCGCAAGACCTCCAAGCGATCAGATCCACAGAGTGCTGACCCGCCGGCCGCTACGGAACCAGACTGCCGAAGCCACCTGGCAGAAGCCATTGGATCCGCATGGCCGCGTGCGCACGCTACGCGGCAGAACCGGATACTGAGAGGCGTGACGACGAAGCACGGCGCGGCCGACGCTGACGAGTTCGTGTTTGCGATGGTCGGGGCGGTGCCACTTCCTGAGTCAGGAACCCTTCAGCCGCTCTCGGTATGGGTCGGGCGGTGCAATGGCGAGCGCTTCGCTGTGCTGACGGACCGCTTGGCGCCTATCGGGGGCTCATTCAACGAGTCCCTCCATCGAGAGGCTGGGCTGCACTTTCGAATGTCCGGAGCACAGAAGATGCTCCTGTTTCTGGTGGCGCCAGCGAAGCTGGCTGCGCTTGATGAGATCGCCGCTCGGGTCGCGGCGACCACGCCCACGGAGGCTTTCGTGATCCTCGACGGGGTCCCGACTCGGGCTGACTTTCTGGTGATCGACGATTTCGAGTTCGCCTTCGGCGACTGGGCTGAAACGCCGTTCGTCCTCGCCAGGTCACGTGTGATGGGTCGGGGGGTGGCTGAGGGTTGGCCTGGCCTGAGCCGAGTCCTCTACCGCAGAGCCTGAGTAGGGCGGGCCGACCCAGCCAGGGCCACCCGCACATCGGCCTGATCCGGATGTCGGTTGGGGCTGACAGGCGACGAAGACGGGACGGGTGGGCATCGCGCAAGGGGGCACGGTCGTCCCGTGGCGGGCGAGCACGAATGAGCCCGGCCGAAAACGCGAAGTGGGCGCCATCCTGGGACTCAATTGAGACTAAGAGCCGATCGAACCCATGGCGACCGACCGGACCGGATCGGGGCTGTTCGACGTTTTCGCAGGTCAGACCTACATCACCTGGCGGAGGATGCGGGATTCGAACCCGCGAGGGCTGTTAACCCAACCCGCTTTCCAAGCGAGCGCCATAGGCCACTAGGCGAATCCTCCGCTGAGGAGGGTACCGGGCGGACTCGGGCGTCGCGAATTCCGGCGGCCTTCGCGAAGGCGCGGCTCACACCGGCTTGGGCAGGAAGCGGGGGCTCACCTAGACTCGCCCGCAACCCCCCGCGTGGCGGCACCTTGCCGAACTCCCCCAGGGCCGGAAGGCAGCAAGGGTAAGCGAGCTCTGTCGGGTGCGCGGGGGGCCTTGACTTCTCCTTAGGACCTGGGCCAGCCGGACCGTTCCTCCGGGCGCTGACCGGCGGAGCCGGCCAACGCCGGTCGACACCCCTCGACCGCGTGCGCCAGGTCGCGGCACGATAGGCAGATGCTCGTCATCGCGCACCTCAGCGACACCCACCTGGGCGGGATCGGCGACCCTCCGGGCCGCTTCCGCAGGGTGCTGCGGCACCTCGCCGCCTCGGTCCCACCTGTCGACGTGGTCCTCGTGACGGGAGACATCGCCGACCACGGGACCGCCGCGGAGTACGCCGAGGCCGCCGAGGTGCTCGGGGAGTGGCCAGGCCCGGCGCCGATGCTGATGTGCCCGGGCAACCACGACGTGCGCGAGGGGTATGCCGCGATGCGTGGGCTCTCGGCCGAGGGGCCGGCCAACGAGGCGCAGCGGGTCGCGGGAGTGCTATTCCTGATGCTCGACTCGTTGGTCCCGGCGCCCTCCGGCGAGCGGGTCGACCACGGTGCCCTGACCCCGGGCACGCTCGCGTGGCTCGACGCGCAGCTGGCCGGGCGCGATTCCGGCGAGAAGGCTGTGGTCTGCCTCCATCACCCCCCGGTCGAGATCCAGCTGGCCCTGATGGACCCAATTCGTCTGGTCAACGCCGAGGAGCTGGCCGCGGTCCTCGATGGCCACGACGACATCGTCGCGGTGCTCGTCGGACACGCCCACTCGGCCTGCGCCGCGTCGTACGACGTGGGCGGACGGAGCCTGCCGGTGCTGATCCCCGGTGGTGTCGTCTCCACCGTCACCATGGACGCCGAGCCGCTGCCGGCCATCACCGCCGACCTTCCGCCGACGTACGCCGTCCACCTCGTTGACGGGGCCGGCAGGATCGTGACCCACTGGCGGACGCTGCCCGTGTTCGGCTGACGTGAGCAGGAGCCGCGGGTCTCCCTGCCTAGAGGGTCTGGTCGCCGCGCCGGAACTATGGTTGTCTCGCTCGGAGAGCGCTCTCTCGGAGATGGCCTGTTCACACCCATGCGCGAGTGAGTGCGTCCGTTCGATCGGGTGACGTGCGTGCCGGCCTCAGGTCGGTGGGCTGGCGACTCAGGTCCAGCCGGTCGTGACGTAGCCCGACACAGGAGGAAGCAGGTCACTCAGATGGCGCCACTCGAACTCGCTCGACGGCTCACGGGCCAGGCTCGGTCCACAGCCGGAGAACCCTCCTTCCGCAGGCCATGGCGATGGCGAAGTGCGAGCCTCATCGGGTTGCTGGCCATGGTGCTCGCGGCCGCGAGCGGCCTCTCCGGGTCGGCCGAGGCCACGTCCACCCAGACCGGGCCCGTGTCCAGCAGTGTTCCGCCCCAGGCGCTGCACGAGCCCAGCTTCGGTTCCAACGTTCTTGTCTTCGACCCGAGCATGCCGACCTCTGAGATCCAGGCAGCCGTGGACGGCGTGGCAGCGACCCAGATCGGCGACGAGATGGGTACCGGCCGCTATGCGTTGCTTTTCAAGCCGGGGACCTATGGTTCGGTCGAGGAGCCGCTCGTCTTCCAGGTCGGCTACTACACCGAGGTCGCGGGTCTCGGGCTGTCGCCCACCGACGTCACCATCAACGGCCACGTCGACGTCTACAACCAGTGCTATCCGCTCGGTGACCCGAACGCGAGCAACTGCTTCGCGCTGAACAACTTCTGGCGCTCGCTGTCGAACCTCACCATCAACGTCGCGGGACTCGAGGGCTGCCGCGGCTCCGGCAACTTCTGGGCAGTCTCGCAGGCTGCGCCGATGCGACGGGTCAACGTCACCGGCGGCAACCTCACGCTGATGGACTACTGCAACGCGCCATCATTCGCGAGCGGAGGCTTCATCGCCGACTCCAAGGCCGACTTCGTGATCAACGGGTCCCAGCAGCAGTTCCTAGTGCGCAACAGCACGCTCGGCGGCTGGTCGAACGGAGTGTGGAACCAGGTCTTCTCCGGCGTCGTCGGGGCTCCTGGTCAGTGCTTCCCCGCCGTCCCCGATGTCTGTGGCCCGTACACGACGGTGGCAGCCACCCGGGCAAGCCGCGAGAAGCCCTTCCTCTATGTCGACGCTCGAGGTCGGTACCGGGTGCTGGTCCCGCACGCCCAGGCCAACACCACCGGCACCTCGTGGGAGAGCGGTCCCACCCCGGGCCGGTCGATCCCGCTGTCGGAATTCTTCGTGGCGGATCCCACGGATTCCGTCAAGACCATCAACAAGCACCTGTCCCGCGGCGAGCACCTGCTCCTGACCCCGGGGGTGTACGACGTTGACCGCACCATCTCGGTCAAGCGGCCGAACACGGTAGTGCTGGGTCTCGGACTGGCCAGTCTGACCGCGAGGGACGGCGCTGTCGTCCTTGCCGTGGCCGACGTCCCCGGCGTGGACATCGCCGGACTCATGGTCGACGCCGGCCCGGTGAACTCGCCCGTGTTGATGAGGATCGGGAAGCAGAAGCACGGCCACGAATCGGGACGCTCGCACAGTGGTCGCGACGATGCCGCCAACCCGACGGCGCTGCAGGACGTGTTCTTCCGCATCGGCGGACCGCATGTCGGCAAGGCCACGGTCAGTCTGGAGGTCAACAGCGACCACGTGATCCTGGACGACATCTGGGCCTGGCGCGCCGACCATGGCAACCCGGGGTCCTTCGGCTGGACCGTCAACACCGCTGACACCGGCGTCATCATCAATGGAGACGACGTCACGGCGACGGGACTGTTCGTCGAGCACTACCAGAAGTACGAGGTGATCTGGAACGGGGACGGCGGCAACGTCGTGTTCTTCCAGAACGAGCTCCCGTACGACCCCCCTAGCCAGGCAGCGTGGCAGCACGACGGTGTCCAGGGGTGGGCGGCGTTGAAGGTCTCCGACAAGGTGACCAGTTTCAGTGGTACTGGGATGGGCAGCTACAGCTTCTTCAACCAGGGTGTCGACATCTACGCTGACAACGCCTTCGAGGTCCCGGACACGTTGCCCCCCGGCAGCCTCACCGACCTGCTCACGATCTTCCTCGACCCGAGCAGCGGCAAGGGAGGCATCCTCAACGTCGTCAACGGCACCGGCGGATCGTCGACCATCGCCAACCCGGATGTCCCGGTGACGGTGGTCAGCTACCCCTGACGCGCGTCACTCGGTCAGACCTGGGGTCGGCCCACCGTTCCTCGCGTGTGGGTCGGCCAGCCGGGACCTGCACTCGTAGCGCAGAGTGCGCTCGGGGCCGCTCACTCAGGCCGTGTCGCGGACGACGAGCTCCACATCAAGCACCAGCCCGCCTGCTTCGGGCTCGCGGGCCAGCTCGGGCATCGGGTCGGTGACCTCCCTGCCCAGTAGTTCCAGCAGGATCTGCGCCATCAGCCGCCCCTGGTCGGAGGTTCGCTGACGGACCGTGGTCAGCGGCGGGGATGAGTTGGCGGCCACCTCGGCGTCGTCGAAGCCGACCACGGCCACATCCTCAGGAATCCGGCGACCGGCCGCACTCAGAGACCTGATGGCACCCAGCGACATCAGGTCGGAGGCGACGAAGAGCCCTTCGATGTCGGGGCGTCGTGCCAGCAGCCGATCGACTTCCTGGACGCCGCTGGGCGTGGTGAAGTCGCCCTCCTCGACCAGGTCCGGATCGAAGCGCATGCCCAGGGCCGAGCGGAACCCGTCCAGCCGGTCGATGCCGGCCGACATGTCCTGAGGGCCGGTGACGGTGGCAACGCGGGTGCGACCGATCGCCAGCAGTCTCTCCGCGGCCAAGGCCGCTCACCGATGTGGCGTTGCTGGGACTCGGCCGCGCAAGCCTGGGGCGTGCTGCCCGAGTCGGGCCGCCTCCTGGTGGCCCGGGGTCGGGGGGACATCCGCGGCACGATCGGTCTCGGGCCGTCGGACTGAGGGGTCCGCCTCGTCGGCCGGGTACCGGCTGTCGGCACGGGTCGTTAGGGTTCAGGAGTGGAGACACCCCTGGCGTTGTACCGCCGCTACCGGCCCGAGACGTTCGCCGAGGTCATCGGCCAGGACCACGTCACCGAGCCGCTCCGGGCCGCGCTGGCGAACAACCGGGTCAACCACGCCTACCTCTTCTCCGGTCCGCGCGGCTGCGGCAAGACCACGTCGGCCCGCATCCTTGCGCGGGCGCTGAACTGCGCGCAGGCGCCGGTCGCCGACCCCTGCGGTGAGTGCGACAGCTGTCGCGAGCTGGCGCGTGGTGGGCCGGGATCGATCGACGTCATCGAGATCGACGCGGCGTCCCACAACGGCGTCGACGACGCCCGCGACCTGCGGGAGAAGGCCTACTTCGCGCCGGTGCGCGACCGCTACAAGGTCTACATCATCGATGAGGCCCACATGGTCACGCCGCAGGCCTTCAACGCCCTGCTCAAGCTGGTCGAGGAGCCACCGCCACACCTGCGGTTCGTGTTCGCGACCACGGAGCCTGACAAGGTGCTGGCGACGATCCGCTCGCGCACCCACCACTATCCGTTCCGGCTGATCCCGCCGCGGCTGCTGTCGTCGTACCTCTTCGAGCTCTGTGAGCGGGAGGGGGTCGCGATCGAGCCTGCCGCGATGCCGCTGGTCGTGCGGGCCGGAGCCGGCTCCGCTCGGGACAGCCTGTCGGTCCTGGACCAGCTGCTCGGCGGAGCGGGGCCCGACGGTGTGACCCACGGGTTGGCGGCGGGGCTGCTCGGGTTCACCCCCGACTCGCTGCTCGACGAGGTGGTGGACGCGTTCGCCGCCGGTGACGCCCAGGGCGTGTTCGCCGTGGTCGACAAGATCATCGAGACCGGTCAGGACCCTCGTCGCTTCACCGAGGACCTCCTGCGCCGCCTGCGGGACCTCGTGATCGTCGCCGCGGTGCCCGATGCGCCCGCGACAGGTCTGATCGACGTCTCGGAGGACCAGGGGGAGCGGCTGGTGGCGCAGGCGGCCCGGTTCGGTCGCAACGAGCTCTCCCGTTCGGCCGACCTGGTCGCCGCGGGCTTGACCGAGATGCGCGGCGCGACAGCTCCCCGGCTGCTGCTGGAGCTGATCTGCGCCCGCGTGCTCCTCCCCGGGGCAGATCACGGGACCGACGGGTTGCTGGCGCGACTGGACCGGATCGAGAAGCGGATGACGATCGCCGGCCCGCCGAGCGCGGCGCCTGTGGCCGCTGACTCGGGCGCCGCCCCCGCCCGGGCCGCTGCTCCGGAGCCGCCGCCGGCGAACGACCAACCCGGGCCTGTTGCCACCGAGGCGGTCGCCACCGCTGCGACCACACCTGAGCCGCCTCCCCCAGCGCAGGAGCCCGCCGCGGCCGCGGCTCCGACACCCGCGGCTCCGACACCCACCGGTGGACTGTCGCTGGCCGACGTGCGTCGCCTGTGGCCCGACATCGTGGAGGCGACCAAGCTGCGGCGTCGGTTGACCTGGATCCACCTGACCCAGCACGCCCAGGTGGTGGCCGTCGACGCCGCCACGCTGACGCTGGGCTTCAGCAACGCCGGGGCACGAGAGTCCTTCGTCAAAGGTGGCAGCGACGAGATCGTGCGACAGGCCGCGATCGACGTGGTGGGGGCGGACTGGACCGTCGAGGCGATCGTGGACCCGGGCGCCCAACCCGAGCCGGCCCCGGCCGCGCACGCCCCCTCGCCCACCTCGGCTCCGGCTCGGGCGCCCGAATCCCCGACGCCTCAGTCCCCGGCGCCTGCCACGGAAGCGCCCGACTGGGCCCGTGCCGAGCCTGGGGAGCCCGCGGACGAGACCCCCGTTGCGGCGGCACGGGACGCGATTGCGCCGACCCGTGATTCCGGTGGTCCTCCTCCCCGCGAGGACCTGCAGGCAGCCGACGCGGAGGCCGACCGGGACGACCCGCAGGTCGACGACGGCGAGCTCGCCGGCACCGAGCTGCTCCAGCGGACCCTCGGCGCTGAGGTGATCGAGGAGATCCCCCACTCCTGAGGCGTGACCGAGAGCGCGGCGCGGGAGCGGGTCGCGGCTGGAGGGCTCAGGCACACTCGACCCCAACACACACGCAGAGGTGGATACATGACCGACAACCCGTTCGACGCCCTCGGGGGCGGATTCGACATGGGCGCGCTGCTGCAGCAGGCCCAGCAGATGCAGGAGCAGCTGAGCCAGGCGCAGGCGCGGCTCGGCGACGAGCGGATCGACGGAACCGTGGCCGGAGGAGCAGTGACGGTGACGCTGTCCGGGGTCGGTGACCTCGTGGGTGTCTCGATCCGGCCGGGAACCTTCAACGGCGACGAGGCCGCTGAGCTCGACGATCTGGCGGACCTGTTGGTGGCGGCCTATCGCGACGCAAAGTCGCGCGCCGACGAGCTGGCCGCGGCGGCGCTGGGCCCGCTCTCAGGCGGCGGCGGCCTGCCGGGACTGGGCTGAGGTCGTTCCTTGTACGAAGGCATCGTCCAGGACCTCATCGACGAGCTCGGCAGGCTGCCGGGTATCGGTCCGAAGGGTGCCCAGCGGATCGCCTTCCATCTCCTCCAGTCCGACCCGGCCGATGTGCGCCGCTTGGCCGAGGTGCTGGTCGAGGTCAAGGCCAAGGTGCGCTTCTGCTCCACGTGTTTCAACGTCTCCGAGGACGAGCAGTGCCGGATCTGCCGCGACCCGCGCCGCGACCCGTCCGTGCTGTGCGTGGTCGAGGAGTACAAAGATGTCGTTGCCATCGAGCGGACCAGGGAGTTTCGCGGCCGCTACCACGTGCTGGGCGGTGCGATCTCGCCGATCGACGGGATCGGTCCGGAGCAGTTGCGCATCCGTGAGCTGATGGTGAGACTGGCCGACGGCACCGTGACCGAGGTCATCTTGGCGACGGACCCGAACCTGGAGGGCGAGGCCACGGCGACGTACCTCACACGCATGCTCAAGCCTCTCGGCTTGCGCGTGACCCGATTGGCGAGTGGACTGCCTGTAGGCGGGGACCTCGAGTACGCCGACGAGGTCACCCTGGGCCGGGCGTTCGCAGGGAGGCGATCCGCAGATGACTGACCAAGAGACCACCGACGTCGGTGCCGCTGACATGCCGAGCGAGGCTGTCTCGGACCTCGACACCGAGGACTTCGCCCAGCAGATCGCCGACCAGATCGAGACGTTCCTACTCGCGCTGCGCGCCATCGCACGCGAGGGTGACGTGGGGCGCGCCATCTCCCTGCTGCTGCTCGAAGTCAGCCAGGTGCTGCTGGCTGGTGCGCGCCTGGGCGCGCAGCGCGACTTCACCCCACCTGGGGAATACCAACCCGACGTCGGACCCGACGCCGACCTCGACACGATGCGGCTGCGCCTCGCCGACATGCTCGACAGCCTGGACACCTACAGCTTCGTCTTCGACCCGTACGCCCCCGAGATGGTCGACAGTCAACTCTCGGATGACCTGACCAGCATCGCCAGCGACCTCGACAACGGGCTGCGCCACTTCCGGTCGGGCGACGTCGAGGAGGCGCTGTGGTGGTGGCAGTTCTCCTACGTCTCCTCCTGGGGGAACCTCGCGGGGGCGGTTCTCAACGCACTCCTCAGCGTCGTGGCGCACGACCGCCTCGACGCCGATGTCGACCTCGACTCCGACCGGGTCGCGGTGGCCAACGAGATCCTGGGCGGCGAGGACTCCGACTCCCGGTAGACTCGTCGAGGCCGCAGCGCAGTGTGGCGGGCCCCCCAGGGCACGCGGCCGCTCAGCACCGATTTCAAGGACTCGTGACCGTGGGCATTGTCGTGCAGAAGTACGGCGGCTCGTCGGTGGCCGACGCCACCGGGATCAAGCGGGTCGCCCAGCGCATCGTTGCGACGAAGAAGGCCGGCCACGACGTGGTGGTCGTCGTCTCCGCTATGGGCGACACGACCGACGAGCTGCGTGACCTGGCCGAGGAGGTGACCCCTCTGCCGCCGCCGCGCGAGCTCGACATGCTGCTCACCGCGGGCGAGCGGATCTCGATGGCGCTGGTGGCGATGGCCATCGCCCAGCTCGGTCACAAGGCACAGTCGTTCACCGGGTCGCAGGCCGGCGTCATCACCGATTCCGCGCACGGCAGGGCGAAGATCATCGACATCACGCCGGGCCGGATCGAGAATGCCCTCGCAGCGGGAGCGATCGCCATCGTCGCGGGCTTCCAAGGCGTCTCCCAGGACACCAAGGACGTCACGACCCTCGGCCGAGGTGCCTCGGACACGACTGCGGTCGCGCTCGCGGCGGCTCTGGGCGCCGGGGTCTGTGAGATCTACAGCGATGTCGACGGCGTCTTCACCGCCGACCCCCGCATCGTGCCTACGGCTCGCAAGCTCGACCAGGTCTCCACCGAGGAGATGCTCGAGATGGCGGCCAGCGGCGCCAAGATTCTCCACCTGCGGTGCGTCGAGTACGCCCGCCGTCACGACATGCCCGTCCACGTGCGCTCGTCGTTCTCCCAGAAGGAGGGCACCTGGATCGTCCCCGCCTCCCAGAAGGATCCCGAGATGGAACATGCCATCATCGCCGGCGTCGCCCACGACCGCAGCGAAGCCAAGATCACGGTGGTCGGCGTCCCCGACAAGGTCGGCGAGGCCGCCCGGATCTTCGAGGCGCTCGCGTCGGCCGAGGTGAACCTCGACATGGTCGTCCAGAACGTCTCGGCCGCCACCACCGCCCTGACCGACATCTCCTTCACGTTGCCGCGCAGTGACGGCCAGTCCGCGATGAGCGCGCTGGCGAAGATCCAGGACGAGGTCGGCTACGACAAGCTGCTCTACGACGACCAGATCGGAAAGGTGTCGCTCATCGGTGCCGGCATGCGCTCCCACCCGGGCGTCACCGCGAAGTTCTTCGCGGCACTCGCTTCGGCGGGCGTCAACATCGAGATGATCTCCACCTCCGAGATCCGGATCTCGGTGATCGTCGACGAGGGGCTGGTCAACGCCGCCGTCCAGGCTGCGCACACCGCGTTCGACCTGGACGCCGAGGAGATCGAGGCCGTGGTCTACGGCGGAACTGGCCGATGAGCAGCTCCGCGTCGCACCGTGTTCGGCTCGGTGTCGTGGGCGCCACCGGCCAGGTGGGGGTGGCGATGCGCCAGATCCTCCAGGAGCGGGGCTTCCCCGCCGACGAGGTCCGGTTCTTCGCGTCGGCCCGGTCGGCCGGCATGGTGCTGCCGTACGCCGGGCGCGAGGTCGTCGTCGAGGACGCCGCTCTGGCCGATCCCTCCGGCCTGGACATCGCCGTCTTCTCGGCCGGTGCGACCACCTCACGGGCGTTGGCTCCGGTGTTCGCCGCGGCCGGCGTCACTGTGGTCGACAACTCCTCGGCCTGGCGGATGGACCCCGACGTGCCGCTGGTGGTCTCGGAGGTGAACCCCGACGCCATCCATCAGGCGCGCAAGGGCATCATCGCCAACCCCAACTGCACGACGATGGCCGCGATGCCGGTGCTGAAACCCCTGCACGACGAGGCAGGACTCGTGCGCCTGATCGCCTCGACGTACCAGGCGGTGTCGGGAAGCGGGGTGGCCGGAGTCGAGGAGCTCGCCACCCAGGTGGCAGCCGCCGGCGACAAGGCGCCGGAGCTGGCTTACGACGGGGCTGCGGTGAGCTTCCCGGAGCCGGTGAAGTACGCCCGCACCATTGCCTACAACGTGCTGCCTCTGGCGGGCTCCCTCGTCGACGATGGCCTCGAGGAGACCGACGAGGAGCAGAAGCTGCGCAACGAGTCGCGGAAGATCCTGGGGATCCCCGAGCTGCGCGTGTCGGGGATCTGCGTGCGGGTGCCGGTCTTCACCGGTCACTCGCTGGCGATCAACGCGGAGTTCTTGCGGCCGCTGCCGGCGGCCCGAGCCCGCGCGATCCTGGCCGAGGCCCCGGGCGTGGAGCTCACGGACATCCCCACGCCGTTGCAGGCGGCGGGTCGTGACCCGTCGTACGTCGGTCGGATCCGTCAGGACCAGGGCGTCGACGACGACCGGGGGCTGGCCCTGTTCGTCAGCAACGACAACCTCCGCAAGGGCGCGGCCCTCAACACGGTGCAGATCGCGGAGCTCGTGGCCGCCGCTCGCTGAGCTCGGCTCAGAGCGTCGCGTCGGCCGGGATGGCTCTGCGGATCGCGAAGGCCATCATCAAGAACACCGCGCCCCAGATGAGGGCCAGGACGCCCAGGAACACGGCGAGCCCTACGGCGCTCTTGCCGGGGTTGGCGACGAACAGGACGCCGAGCAGGAAGTCGAGCGCGGCGCTCAGCAGCAGGAGCCAGCGTGGAGCCTGCGCACTCGCCGAGAACGCGCCCACGACCTCGAAGATGCCCCGGACGATCAGCCAGATGCCGAGTATCCAGATCAGCGTGGCCGCGGCAACCGAGGGGTGGACGATGGCCCAGAAGGCGACGACGAGAGCGATCACGCCGAGGATGCCGAGCAGCACTCGGTTGCCGGTCGAGCCTCCGGAGAAGGCCTGGACCAGGAGCCCGATGCCATCGATCAGCGCCCACACGCCCCACAGGACGGCCAATCCGAGAACGGTGGACGCCGGCCAGGTGATCGCGACGACGCCGAAGAGCAGGGCGAGCACGCCGCGCAGGGCGAGGACCTTCCAGGAGATGTTCATGAAGTCGGTGGGCATCAGCTCTCTCCTGGGCTTTGGCCACGCGCCGCGGCGCTCATGTTGTCGCGCACCAGGCTGGTGACCGCCGCAATGAACACCACGTTGAACCCCAGATTGACCGTCACCATGCCCCGCGCCAGCTGGCTCTTCGCGGTGATGTCGCCGTATCCCACGGTCGTCATCGTCGTCGCCGTGAAGTAGAGCGCGTCCAGTCGGGTGGCGATCCCGTCGAACTGGCCGGCGGAGGAGGTGGCAAGGACGAAGTAGCCGAAGGCGAACGCTACGAAGACCAGCTCCAGCAGCAGCACCAGGCGGCGACCGCTGAGCCGACGGTCGGAGCCGCGGATGACCTCGCGCACGACGATGACGCCCAGGGTGAAGGCGGCGATCACGGACACCAGCACCGCGAGGACGAGCCGGCCCTTGCCGGCGTCCAGGTTCACCGGAACGGCGAAGTACAGCACCAGGACAGCCAGGAGGTTGGTGGTCGTCACCATCACCGGGTGGTCGGTGAGGGCAGAGCGCACGCTCATGACGTCATCCTTTCCAGGCCGGCGGGGGGCCGTCGGCTTCGCTACTGAAGGGCCGCCGTGAGTCGCATGACGTTGTCGACGTAGCGCAGCCTGCCGGGTCGTTGCTCCCACTCCTCGAGCGTGAGCCGGCGAGACTTCGCTCGGTAGGTGTCCTCCACGAGCCGGATCCGGTCGACCACCTCTGACCCGAGCATCATCAGCGACACCTCGTAGTTGAGCCCGAAGGAGCGCATGTCCATGTTGCTCGACCCGACGACGGCGACGTCGCTGTCGATCGAGAAATGTTTGCTGTGCAGGATGTACGGCGCCGGGTACAGGTAGATCACCACCCCGGCCTCGAGCAGCGCCTTGTAGTACGACGCCTGGGCGTGGCCGACCATGAACTGGTCGGAGAGCTCGCTCACGAACAGCTCGACCTCGACCCCGCGCTGGGCGGCCGTCGTAACGGCGTACAGCAGCGACTCGTCGGGCACGAAGTAGGGGCTGGTCAGCGAGATCCGCTTGGTGGCGCCGTAGATCAGGGTCGTGAACAGCCGCAAGTTGTTCTCGGCGACGTAGCCGGGTCCGCTGGGAACGATCTGGCACGAGACGTCACGCAGGGCGCCGGGCGCCACCGATGCGGGGGCCGGCTGAGGCGTGACCGTGAGGCGCTCGTCGGACTCGAGCCACCAGTCGGAGGCGAAGAGCGCCTCCAGCGAGGCGACGACCGGCCCGTGCAGGCGCACCATCAGCTCGACCCACTCTCGGCCGAGCTCATGGTTCTTCGGTTTGTTGTATCCGGGCTCGGTGACGTTCTGAGACCCGGTGAAGCCCACCTCGCCGTCAACGACCAGCAGCTTGCGGTGGTTGCGCAGATCTGGGCGGCGGAACTTGCCCTGGAGCGGCGCGATGGGAAGCATCGGGTGCCACGGGATGCCGCTGCCTTCGAGGAACGCGACCAGGTTGTCCTTGTACCCAGGGATGCCTCGGGACCCGAGGTGGTCGAACAGGATCCGCACCTTGACCCCGCGGTCATGAGCCTCCTTCATTGCCTCGAAGAGTGGCCGCGTCATGTCGTCGAGCGCTGAGATGTAGAACTCGAACTTCACATATCGCCGCGCGCTGCGCACCGCCTCGGTCATAGCCGCGATGGAGGCGCGGTAGTCCTCGATGAACTCGACATGGTTGCCGTCAGTCAACGGCAGCGAGCTCAAGTGGTGGTTCAACGCGACTACGGAGCCGACGTAGGCAGGCTCATAGGTCCTGTCCGGCGGCGGGACCAGGTCGTGTGTTCTCGTGGCGATCTCCCCGTTGACCGCCAGCAGGCGCTCGTGACGTTTGCGGCCGAGGCGGGTGCTGCCGAAGAAGAAGAAGATGGTGAACCCGAGAATGGGTTCGATCATGATGAGCAGCAGCCAGGCCATGCCGGTCGACGGTCTGCGTCCGCCCGGAATGATGCCGAGTGCTGCGATCCTCAGCCCGATCTCCAGCCCGACGATCGTCACCGTGAACAGGACCGCGAGGATCGCGCCCAGCGAGCCGGTCACCGCTGGTGTGCCGGCCGCGAGGGTCCGCCTGGCCAGGCCGCTGTCACTCCGCCGCCTCCCGTGCGGCGGCAGCTCGGGAGGCCGGACCCTGCGCCCCACCGGACAGCAGCGGCTCCACCCACCGCAGGTGCGGATCCACGTCGATGAGGAGCGCCTTGACGAGGAGCGTCGCCGGCAGGGCCAGGATCGCGCCGAGTGGCCCCATCACCCAGGCCCAGAAGATCAGTGACATGAAGGTGAGGGTCGTGCTGAGCCCGAGGGCGTCGCCTACGAACTTGGGCTGGATGACCGATTGGATGACGAAGTTGATCACGGAGTAGACCACGATCACCGCGAGCATCAACTGCCATCCGCCCTGGAGCAGCCCCAGGACGGCCGGTGGGATGACCCCGATCACGAATCCGATGTTGGGGATGAAGTTCGTGATGAACGCCAGGATCCCCCAGACGACGGCGGCCTCGATCCCCATCAGATAGAGCGCCCCGGTGTCGATGACGGCAACGATCAGGCCGAAGACGGCGGAGACGGCGAAGTACTTCCGGGTCCCCAACGCGAAGGAGTAGAGGGCTTGGACGACCGCTGGCCGCTCCCCACTTGCGGTGACGAGTGATCCCCTGAATCGGGCCGAGTCGAAGGCGATGAAGAGCACGAGTATGGCGATGAACATCAGGTTCGAGAGCACTCCGAGCATGCCGTTGAGCACGTACGTAGCAGCGCCGACCACCTGTGAGGGGTCCACCGAGCTGACGACCGAGTCGATCTGCTTCTGACTGACGCCGAAGCTCTTCAGCTGAGACCCGACGTTGCCGACCAGGTCGTTCAACTGGTCCGCGTACGTCGGCACGATCTGCGCCAACCGCGCTGCCGAGACCACCAGCGCGATGACCATGGTGATCAGGATGAAGTACACCGCGAGGATGGTTGAGAGGGCGCCCGCCCACGCTGGCGCGCCGAACCTCTGGACCCACCCGCTGATCGGGTGGACCGTGATCATCAGCACGACGGCGAGGAACGCGGGCGCCAGGAGTCCGCTGATGGCCTGGGCGCCGGCGACCGCGAGGACGACGGAACCGAGACCGAGGACGATCAGGAGGCCCCGGGGCAGGAACTGCTCGATAGACCTGGGCTCGATAGAACTCGGCTCGCTAGGACTGGGCTTGCTAGGACTGGGCTTGCTTGAACTGGGCTTGCTAGAACTGGGCACGCTCACCGTGTGTCCTCTGGGTCGACTGGATCTGCCGCCACAGTGTGTCAGAAGCCGTGGCGGGTTCGGTGGAGGCACGGGTCGTGGACGCTGACCTCACGACCAGGCCGCCGCGTGGTCAGTGCACAGGTCGCGGTCTCGCCTGCGCCGTGGTCAACAGCTCACCAAGCTCGGCGGCCGGGGGCACTCGACCCGACAGCAGCACCTGTTCGTCGACCACGAGCGCCGGGGTCGCCATGACGCCGTACCCGATGATGGCGGCGACGTCCGCCACCTTGTCCACCGTGGCCGTCAGTCCTAGGTCGGCGACCACCTGTCGGGTGACGCGCTCGAGCTTCTGGCAGTTGGCACATCCAGGGCCGAGGATCTTGATGTTCATCGCGATTCCTTTCGCTCAGGCTTGCCTGCGGTCAGGCCAGCAGGAAGTTGAAGAGGTAGCCCACGGCGATGATGGAGGCGCCGACCACGCCGACGTAGATGCCGAGGAGGGTGGGTTTGAGGACTCGGCGGAGCAGGATCAGCTCGGGCAGCGAGAGCGCGACCACGGCCATCATGAAGGCGAGCAGGGTGCCCATGGGCAGGCCCTTGTCGTAGAGGCTCTCGACCAGCGGCAGGATGCCGGCGGCGTTCGAGTAGAGCGGAATGCCGATCAGCACTGCGACCAGGACGCCCAGGGCCTCCCCCGGTCCGGCGTACCGGGCGAAGAAGTCCTCTGGTGCCCAGCCGTGGATGGCCGCTCCGAGCCCGATGCCCACCAGGAGGTACGGCCAGATCTTCCGCAGGATGCTGACGACCTGCTCAGCGCCCATCTGGATCCGTTGTGCGAATGCGAGGCCGGCGGAGGTGTCGATGACCTGGCCACCCAGTGTGGTCTCGAAGACGAAAGGTTCGACGAAGCGCTCCAGCCTGAGCCGGCCGAGCAGCCAGCCGGCCGTGATGGCGATGGTGAGCCCGGCCCCGACGTAGGCCGCCGTGATCGGCCACCCGAAGAGAGCCAGCAGGAGGCCGATCGCGACCTCGTTGACCAGAGGGCTCGCGATCAAGAAGCTGAGCGTGACCCCGAGGGGCACCCCGGCGGCGACGAACCCGATGAACGCCGGGACAGCGCTGCAGGAGCAGAACGGCGTGACGACGCCTAGACCCGCAGCCATCACGTTGCCGACGCCCTCGTGGCGGCCGCCCAGGAGGGCGCGGGTGCGCTCGATGCTCATGTACGAGCGCAGGATCGTGACGACGAAGATGACGCCCGCGAGCAGTAGGACGATCTTGATCGTGTCGTAGAAGAAGAAGTGGAGCGCCGCAACGGTCGGCGCGGACGAGCCGCCACCGAGACCGTCGAAGATCCAGTCCCAGAGCCGGCCGTTGCCCCAGTAGGCAGCGACCCACAGCGAGGCTGCGCCGAGTACTGCGAGGGTGCGGCCTCGGGTCGAGGTGGGGGAGTGCTCGAGGATGCTCATGGCGCGTCCTAGCCAGGTGCGACAGGAAGGGCGGCGGCGAGACGCTCGGCTGCGTCGACCGCCAACCTGTAGTCGACCCACCGACCGCGCCGCGTCGTGGTCACCAGGGCGGCCTCACGCAGCACCTTGAGGTGGTAGCTCAACAGGTTGGGGGCGACCGGCACCCGCTCCTGGAGATCGCAGACGCACGACTCCCCGACCGCAGCGAGGTGGCTCAGCACGGTCCACCGCACCGGGTCGGACACGGCCGAGAGCAGCGACAATGAGTCCTTCATCCGAGCCGCCTGGCTGGGCCCGCCTACTTCAAGAATATTTGATACAACCACATTTGAACTGTAGCGCGCCTGGGGTCTGGTGGGGCGCTGATGTGGGCCAAGGAACACCGCGTGGACCACCCACACATGACGACTGCCGAACCCGCAGATACAGGTCCGGCAGTTGCCGATGTCTTGAGACATCACACGGTCGGGCTGACAGGATTTGAACCTGCGGCCTCTTCGTCCCGAACGAAGCGCGCTACCAAACTGCGCCACAGCCCGTTGCGGGCCTGGGCCCGCAACCTGGGCGAGCATACCGGAGCCCGGAGGGGCCCAGAAATCGGTGGTCGGGCGTCCACCGATACCGGTGAGTACGGGTCACCTGGTGGCTCGTACTCACCAGTATGCGGTCCGCGGCCGGCTCAGTCGGCGGTAGGCGTGAGGGTGAGCAAGGTGGCCTCAGGGCGGCACGCGACGCGGATCCGGGCGTAGGGGCTGGTGCCGACCCCAGCGGACACATGCAGCCACGAGGATCCGGGGTCCCCCGGCCTTGAGTCAGCGGGGTGGCGGTGCAGTCCCCTGGCGCGGGCGTTCTCGAGGTCGCAGTTCGTGGTCAGAGCGCCGACCCAGGGCAGGCACACCTGACCGCCGTGGGTGTGCCCGGCGATGATGGCGTCGTACCCGTCGGCGGCGAACTGGTCGAGCACCCGCAGGTACGGCGCGTGGGTCACGGCCAGCCGCAGATCGGCGTCCGCGTCGGCCGGCCCGGCGACGAGGTCAAGTCGGTCGTAGCGCAGGTGGGGGTCGTCGACACCCGCGAAGGCGATGCGGGTGCCGCGAACCTTCAGGGCGCCGGTCTGGTTGGTGAGCTCGAGCCAGCCGCGGTCGGCGAAAGCCTGCTGCAGGTCGGGCCAGGGGAGTGGCACCGACGAGGTGATGCGCCGCCCGTCGTCGGCGAAGAGGTAGCGCACCGGGTTCTTCAGGATCGGCGCGTAGTAGTCGTTGGACCCGAAGACGAACACTCCAGGCACGTCCAGCAGGCCCCCGAGCGAGTCGAGGACCGCGGGGACGGCCTGCTGGTGGGCGATGTTGTCGCCGGTGTTGACGACCAGGTCGGGCTTCAGATCGGCGAGCTCGGCGAGCCACGCGCGCTTGCGGCCCTGCCCGGGGGTGAGGTGGATGTCGGTCAGGTGCAGCACCCGGAGGGCCTCCTGGCCCGGGGGTAACAGAGGCACTGTCACCTCGCGCAGGGTGTAGGCGCGAGCCTCCCACGCGGCATACGTCGTCAGGGCGGCGCCGGCGACGGCGCCACCGGCCGCGAGTCTGGCGGTATTCCGGATGATTCCCACGTCGCAAGGCTGCCACAATGGCCCACATGAGCCACCTGAAGGACCGACTTCGCACCGACCTGACCGCCGCGATCAAGTCTCGCGACGAGGTGCGGTCCTCGACCCTGCGGATGGTGCTGACGGCGATCACCAACGCCGAGGTCGCAGGCAAGGAGCAGCGCGTGCTCACCGACGACGACATCATCGGGGTCCTCTCCACCGAGGCGAAGAAGCGCCGTGAGGCCGCCAGCGCGTTCACCGACGGCGGGCGAGAGGCGATGGCGGTCAAGGAGAAGGCCGAGGCCGAGGTGATCGCCGACTACCTGCCCGCGCAGCTGGACGCCGCTGAGATCTCCGAGCTGGTCACGTCGGCGATCGCCCAGACAGGCGCCGCCGGGGAGGGGATGCGCGCGATGGGCAAGGTCATGGGCGTGCTCGGTCCGCAGGTGAAGGGGCGTGCGGACGGCGGTGCGGTCGCAGCGGAGGTACGCCGCCAGCTCGGCTGAGGCCTCAGCGGCCGCGGCCACCACCGCGGCCACCGCCGTTGTTACCGCCGTTGTTACCGCCGTTGTTGCGTCCCTTGTCCGGGCTGGGACTCCTGCTCACGCCGTTGGAGGGTGCCAGGAGGACCACGCCGCCGGTGATGCTCTGGGCGCCGCCTGAGGGGTAGGTGGTGCCCACGGTGCCGAGCGGGCTGCCGCTCGAGACCGACGGGCCGGTGGCGACCTTGAAGCCGGCCTGATGCAGCGTCGTCGTGGCGGCCTCGATGCTCATGCCCGAGACGGACGGGACGCTGGTGAAGCCCCGTTTGGGGATGCCGCCCAGGTTCGGTGGCGGGAAGTTCGTGTCGGGCAGGAGGTTCTGGATGGGGCGCATCGCGTCTCGCCACATCGGCCCGGCGAAGCCGGAACCGGAGGCGCTGGCGACGTAGGCGCCCCCGACGGTCTGGCCGCGTAGCGAGATCGGCTCTCCCTGGGAGTTGGCGCCGGCGATCATCGATGCGGTCGCCACGGCCGGCGTGTAGCCGACGAACCACACCGCCTGCTGGGACTGGGTCGTTCCGGTCTTGGCCGCCGAGGGGACGATCAGATCGAGGTCGGCGCCGTACCCGAAGCCACCGGGCTCCTGGACACCACGCAGGATGGCGCTCACGGCGTCGGCCACGCCGGTCTCCATGACCTGCTGACACTTCGGCTTGTACTCCTTGACGAGCTCGCCGTGCGAGTCCTCGATCGACGTCACGGGGGTCGAGTCGCAGTGGAGGCCGTGGGCCGCGAAGGTGGCGTAGGCCTCGGCCATCTCCAGCGGGCTCACGCTCGGGATGCCCAGGGTGAAGGTGGGTGTGCGCTCCGCGCCGTATCCCTGCGAGTCGGCCTTCGGTTGCGTGAGCTTGACGCCCATCTTCTTGGCCAGGCGGAAAGGCTCGCACAGGCCGGTCGCGGCCTCGAGCTGAGCGAAGAAGGTGTTCACCGACAGGCGGGTTCCGGTGTAGAGCGTCATCTGGCCGCTGCTGGTGGAGTTGGCCGGGTCCCACTCGCCATAGCCGTACGGCTTGTCGCCGCAGTCCTCGTACTCGCTCTCCTGGATGGTGATCTGCTCGGGGGCGTAGATCGAGTAGTCCAGGGGAATGCCCTGGCCGATCGCGGTGGCCAGCACGAAGGCCTTGAACGTCGACCCTGGCTGGAAGCCCTGAGCCCCGCCGAACTCCTTCGGCACCGTGTAGTTGAGGTAGGTCTGGCCCTTCTCGGTGTTGCCCATCGGGCGCGACTGGGCCAGGGCGCGCACCTGGCCGGTGCCGGGCTCGACCATCGCGAGCCCGCCCACGGCGGCGTCCGTGGCGTAGACGTGCCTGGCGACCGAGTTCTGCGCGGCGGTCTGGTAGCGCTGGTCGAGCGTGGTGTGGATGGTGAGGCCGCCGGAGTAGAGCAGCTCCCGCCGCTGCTTGACGTTGTTCCCGAGCGACTTGTCCTGCAGGAGATAGCTGACCACGTAGTCGCAGAAGAACGACCCGGTCGCATTCACGCAGCCGTTGCCCTGGCGTTGGATCTTGAGACCGAGGTCCTTCTTCTTCAGCTTCGTGACCCTTTGCTGGGAGACGACGTTGAGTTCAGCCATCCGGTCGAGGACGACGTTGCGCCGTTCGATCGCCTTGTCCGGATAGCTGGTCGGGTCGTAGCCCACCGGGTTCTTGACCAGGCCCGCGAGCATGGCGGCCTGACGCAGGTTGAGGCGCTTGGCGTTCTTGGAGAAGAAGTGCCGGGACGCCGCCTGGACGCCGTACGCCCCGTCGCCGAAGTAGGCCGTGTTGAGATAGCGCTCCAGGATCCAGTCCTTGGAGTGCTCCTTCTCCATCGCGATCGCGTAGCGCAGCTCGCGGATCTTGCGGGCATAGGTGTTGTCGGTCGCCGCGATCCGCTCTTCCTTGGTCTTGGCCTGGTTGATCAGGGTCAGCTTCACCAGCTGCTGGGTGATCGACGACCCGCCCTGTACCTGGCTGCCACTGGCCTGGTTGGTGACCAGGGCGCGCACCGTGCCCTTCAGGTCGAGAGCGCCGTGTTGGTAGAAGCGGTAGTCCTCGATGGCGACGATGGCCTTGACCATCTTCCGCGACATCTGCGAGAGCGGGACGTTCACGCGGTTCTCGTCGTACAGGGTCGCGATCGGCTTCCCGGCCTGGTCGACAATCGTGGTCCGCTGCGCCAGATCCTCGGTCTCGAGCTCGGTTGGGAGGTCTTCCATGTTCTTCGCGACGCTCTCCGCGCCCAGCCCGAGAGCGCCGGCGAAGGGAATCGCCAGGCCGGCTGCCACGACCCCCATGACAGTGGCCACAGCCGCCATGACTCCCAGATGTGAGAGCACGCGGGCGGGCGAAAGTCGCTCGGAGGCGGGCTTGGACATGGATCCCAGGGTACGGGACGGGACTAGTCAACACCCATTTCGCGGCTAGTACGGCCTAGTCACAATGGGTCATGCCAATTGGGCTGAACGTGTCTGTTGGCGGGGCGCCTAGTTCTTTACCTTTTACTTCGTGAGGACACTGAGCGGCGTCACTCGGACCCGCCTCCTCCAGAAGATGTGGGGACATCATCATGTGGGTTGAGGACTGGGCTCCGGCCGCAGCGTGTCGTGAAGAGAAGCCGGACGCACTGTTCGTGCGCGGTGCCGAGCAGAACAAGGCCAAGCTGGTGTGCCGGGCCTGCCCCGTCCGGAGCGAGTGCCTCGCGGAGGCCCTCGACAACCAGATCGAGTGGGGTGTCTGGGGCGGCATGACCGAGCGCGAGCGCCGGGCGCTGCTGAAGCGTCGCCCCGCCGCGTCGTGGCGGACGGTGCTCGAGGCCGCGAAGAACGACCACACCAAGCTCCCCATCGGCGTCTGACCGGCGGCTTTCCGCCGGCCGTGGGGGCTGGCGGTCAGTCGCCGGTCAGCGACTCCGCAGAGCCGGACCCATCGGCCAAGAGGTCGCCGATCCGCCGTAGCCCCCCGAGGTCGTGGACGTCGGTGGCCAGAGCCGGCACCACCGCCGTCGCAACATCAGGGTGCGCGGCAGCGAACCGCTCCCGCAAGAGTTGCTCGCGCTCGACGATGCGCACCCGGTCGGCGTGCAGGGTCAGCAGGTCCGAGGTCAGCGCTCCGCGAGTATCCCGGCGCCGTTCGAGCCGCGCCACGGCGGCCAGGGCCTCGTCGGCCCCCAGATCGTCGGTGGGTGGGAGTGTCGCGCGGTTCACGATCAGCCCTGCCAGTGGCATCTGGTCCTCGCGCAACCGCTCGACGAAGTAGGCGGCCTCGCGGAGCGCGTCCGGCTCCGGCGCCGCGACGACCAGGAACGCTGTTCCGTCCGCCTGGAGCAACTCGAACGTCTTCTGTGCCCGCTGGCGGAAACCGCCGAAAAGGGTGTCGAACGCGGCCACGAAGGTCTGCATGTCCCGGAGAACCTGTGTTCCCAGCACCTTCGTGAGCGTGTTCGTCACCATCCCCAGGCCGGCGGTCATCAGCTTCGCCGGCCCGCGGGCGGGGGCGAGCAGGAGCCGGATGAACCTGCCGTCGAGGAAGCTGGACAGCCGCTCGGGCGCGTCCAGGAAGTCCAGCGCCGAGCGGGACGGAGGCGTGTCCACGACGATCAGGTCGTAGGTGTCGTCGGTCCGGGCCGCCCGGTGGATCTGGCCGAGCTTCTCCATGGCCATGTACTCCTGCGTGCCCGCGAACGAGCTGGAGAGTGCGATGTAGAACGGGTTGTCCAGGATCTGCTGGGCCTTCTCGGGGGAAGCCTGACCCTCGACGACCTCGTCGAACGTGCGCTTCATGTCGAGCATCATGGCGTCGAGGCCCCCGGACCCTGCGGCCGGTGAGAGCCCCACGACCGGGCGCGGGGTGTTGTCGAGCTGTTCGATGCCCATCGACTGCGCCAGCCGCCGCGCGGGGTCGATGGTCAGGACCACCACGCGTCGGCCACGCTCCGCCGCCCGCAGCGCCAGCGCGGCCGACGTGGTGGTCTTGCCGACTCCGCCGGCCCCGCAACACACGATGATGCCGGTCGCCGGATCGTCGAGCATGGCGTCGATGTCCAGGTCCGGGCTGTCGGCCACCATGGAGGCGAGCGGCCCGACCCGGAGTCGGGGCTTGCGGGGCGTACTCACGCCATCCCCTGGTCGCGGAGACGGGCGGCCAGCTCGTAGAGGCCGCCGAGGTCCACTCCGCTCGAGAGACGCGGCAGCTCATAGGTCGGGCGGTCGAGCGACTCGACCACGCCGCGCTGCTCGTCCTCGAGCGCGCGCCGCTCGGCGTACGTGCCGGCTTCGGCGAGCAGGCACTCGACCAGGCCGGGCTCCGGCTCCAGCCGGGCGTCCCGCAGGCCCTGCTCGATCTCGGCGCGGTCCAGGCGCCCACGCCGCGCGGCTACCAGCTCGGCCTCATCCAGCCCGCTCGGGCGCACCAGGTTGACCACCACGGCGCCGACGGGCAGTTGAGCTGCGCGCAGCTCGGCGATCCCGTCCACAGCCTCCTGGACGGGCATCTCCTCGAGGATCGTGACCAGGTGCACGGCGGTGCGTTGGGAGCGCAACAGCGTCATCACCGTGTCGGACTGGTTCTTGATCGGCCCCATCTTGGCGAGCCCGGCGAGCTCGCTGTTGACGTTGAGGAACTTGGCGATGCGCCCCGTCGGCGGAGCGTCGAGCACGACCGCGTCGTACGCCACGGCCTTGTGACGGCTGGTCCGGCGGGCTGCCTCGTAGACCTTCCCGGTCAGCAGCACGTCGCGGACCCCGGGCGCGATCGTGGTCGCGAACTCGATGACCCCGAAGCGCTCCAGCGCGCGTCCCGCCCGGCCGAGCCGGTAGTACATGGAGAGGTACTCCAGCAGTGCCGCCTCGGCGTCGATGTGCAGGGCGTAGACCGAGCCCTCCTGCTGGTCGGGTCCGGTCAGGCCGGTCGCTACGCGCCGCTCGGCGTAGGGCAGCGGATCGACATCGAACATCCGCGCGATGCCCTGCCGCCCCTCGACCTCGCACAGCAGGACGCGTCGGCCTTTTGAGGCCAGGGCCAGCGCGAGCGCGGCGGCCACGGTGGACTTGCCGGTGCCGCCCTTGCCGGTGACCACGTGCAGCTGCACGTCGGGCCAGTCGGAAGTCTGAGGCACGCCCGTCAGCCTAGGCGAGGCCGCTGGCTAGGATCGCGGGCAGGTCCGGTGATGGTGGCCATGGGCGGCGGGAGTGCGTCGCCGGCTCGGCGAGGGGAGAGCTCGTGGACAAGGTGGTGACGTCCGCTGCGGATGCGGTCGCCGATATCTCGGACGGCGCGACGCTGGCCGTCGGTGGTTTCGGACTGTGTGGCATCCCGTCGGTGCTGATCGAGGCGGTGCTGGCCTCGGGTGCGACCGACCTCGAAGCGGTGTCGAACAACTGTGGAGTCGACGAATGGGGTCTGGGTCGGCTGCTGATGGCCAAGAGGCTGCGGCGGATGGTGTCGTCCTACGTCGGGGAGAACAAGGAGTTCGCGCGGCAGTACCTCGCGGGGGAGCTCGAGGTCGAGCTGACACCGCAGGGCACGCTGGCCGAGCGGATGCGCGCTGGGGGTTCGGGCATTCCGGCGTTCTTCACCGCGACCGGCGTCGGCACCCAGGTGGCCGAGGGGGGCCTGCCGTGGCGCTACAACGCAGACGGTGAGGTCGTCGTCTCCTCGCCCGCGAAGGAGGTGCGGAGGTTCCCCTCTGCCGAGGGCGAGAAGGAGTTCGTGCTCGAGCGCGCCATCGTGGCTGACTTCGGGCTGGTGCGGGCCTGGAAGGGTGACCGGCACGGCAACCTCGTCTACCGCGACTCGGCGCGGAACTTCAACCCGCTCGCCGCCATGTGTGGGCGGTTGACCATCGCCGAGGTCGAGGAGCTCGTCGAGCCGGGCGACCTGGACCCGAACGAGGTGCACACCCCGGGAGTCTTCGTGCAGCGGGTGGTGCCGCTGACGCCGGAGCAGGCAGCAGACAAGCGGATCGAGCGTCGTACGGTGCGCCCGCGACCCGCCGGGGCGGCCCGGCAGGACGCCGCAGACGGCGTCGAGACCCCGGGAGGTAGCTGAGATGGCTTGGTCGCGCGAAGAGATGGCGGCGCGCGCCGCCGCAGAGTTGTCTGACGGGTCGTACGTGAACCTCGGCATCGGGTTGCCCACACTGGTGCCGAACTACGTGGCCGATGGCGTCGAGCTGGTGCTGCAGTCCGAGAACGGCATCCTCGGGGTCGGTCCCTACCCCTGGGAGGGCGAGGAGGACGCCGACCTGATCAACGCAGGCAAGGAGACCGTGACGCTACGACGTGGCGCATCCTTCTTCGACTCCGCGACCAGCTTCGGGATGATCCGCGGCGGCAAGATCGATGCCGCGATCCTCGGGGCGATGCAGGTGTCCGCGTCCGGGGACATCGCCAACTGGATGATTCCGGGGAAGATGGTCAAGGGGATGGGCGGCGCGATGGACCTGGTCCACGGCGCCAAGCGGGTGATCGTGCTGATGGAGCACGTCGCCAAGGACGGCAGCTACAAGATTGTCGAGGAGTGCTCGCTGCCCTACACCGGCAAGGGCATGGTGCAGCGGATCATCACCGACCTGTGCGTGCTCGACGTCACCGCCGACGGCCTGCGGCTGGTCGAGCTCGGCCCCGGCGTCACCGAGGACGAGGTCCGCGAGAAGACCGAACCCACGGTGACCAGCACCCCGGTCTAGCCCTTGAGGTTCTCTTGATGTTGTTTTGAGGGCGGCACAGGTCGCCCTCAGATAGAACTGGCGGTAAGCCAGCACGATCCGATTCACCTCGGACGTAAGGCCGTGCCAGACGCCGCCCCGGTCCCCCACGCCGGGGCGGCGTCGTCATGCCTGGGGCTTCCCGCGCCGCGCGGCACCGCGAGTAGGGTGCTGGCCATGACGAAGTGGGAGTACCTCACGGCCCCGATCCTCGTGCACGCAGCGAAGCAGATCCTCGACAACTTCGGTGCCGACGGCTGGGAGCTGGTGCAGATCGTGCCCGGCATGAACCCGGAGAACCTGGTGGGCTACTTCAAGCGCCCGGTGTCTGCGTGACCACCCCCGAGGAGCGGCTCGGCGAGCTCGGGCTGACCCTGCCTGACATCGTGGCGCCCCTGGCGGCGTACGTGCCTGCCGCGCGCAGCGGGAGCCTGGTGTTCACCGCGGGGCAGCTGCCTGCCCGTGACGGGGCCATGCTCGCGACCGGCAAGCTCGGCGCCGGCGTCAGCGAGGAGCAGGGCTACGAGTGCGCCCGACAATGTGCTCTGAACGCGCTGGCGGCGATCAAGTCGGAGATCGGTGATCTGGCACGGGTCAAACGGGTCGTGAAGGCGGTCGTCTTCGTGGCCTCGACCACCGACTTCACCGGCCAGCCCAAGGTCGCGAACGGTGCCTCCGAGCTGCTCGGCGAGGTGTTCGGCGACGCCGGACGACATGCGCGCTCTGCGGTGGGGGTCGCCTCGTTGCCACTGGACGTTCCGGTCGAGGTCGAGCTGGTCGTGGAGGTCTGACCTTGGTCGACGTCCCGGCGCCACACCGGTTGGTGGCGGCCGCGCGTGAGTACGACGAGGCAGGTCGGCAGCCGGCGGTGCCTCGGGACGCGGCGACGGTGATGCTGATCCGTACGGGGGAGCATGGTCCGGAGGTCTACCTGCTGCGTCGGCATACCGCGATGGCGTTCGCGGGAGGGATGTGCGTGTTCCCCGGCGGCGGGGTCGACGCCCGCGATCACGCACCGATCTCGGGTTGGTCCGGCCCGGCACCCTCGGTGTGGGCCGAGCGTATGGGAGTCGAGGAGTCCCTCGGCCGGGCGCTGGTGGCTGCGGCGGTGCGGGAGACCTTCGAGGAGTCGGGGGTCCTGTTGGCCGGGGTCGACCGAGCCCACGTCGTGGCAGACACGACCGGTGACGAGTGGGAGGCCGACCGTCGCGCCCTCGAGGAGGGGGACCTGTCGCTCGGCCGACTGCTGGAACGTCGAGGGCTGGTGCTTCGCGCCGACCTACTCGGGCTGTGGTCCGGCTGGCTGACGCCGGTCTTCGAGCCGCGCCGCTACCGCACCTGGTTCTTCGTGGCGGAACTACCCGCGGGCCAGCGCACGCGGGACGTGTCGACCGAGTCCGACCGCGTGGTGTGGCTCTCGGCCGCCGATGCGGCCAGGGCGGTGGAGCGGCGGGAGCTGGCCATGTTGCCGCCGACCTACCTCACCTGTCTCGAGCTGGCCGAGCACCACGACACCGGCGACGTCATC
This sequence comes from uncultured Actinomycetota bacterium, assembly GCA_963812265.1. GTDB lineage: Bacteria > Actinomycetota > Actinomycetes > Propionibacteriales > Nocardioidaceae > Nocardioides. The sequence continues at coordinate 280,449 of CAWEUL010000001.1, read as the reverse complement.
GCGGCGGCGCGCGACCGCGATGACGTGGAGATGTTCCTTCCCGAGATCGTCGACGGTGAGGTGCCGACGCTGTCAGTGCCCGAGAGGTACTCCCGGCTGTCGGCGACGGGGCCTCGGAGCGGGCCGTGAGCTGGGTGGGGGGAGCCTTCGGTGCCCGAGCGCGATGTGTGCTCGCCCCCAACGCCGGACCGATGACGCTGGACGGGACCAACACCTGGGTGCTGCGCGAGCCCGGAGCCGCACGGTCGGTCGTGGTGGACCCCGGGCCGACCGACGCCGGGCATCTGGACGCGGTCGCCGAGGCCGCGGGTGAGGTAGCCGTCGTTCTGCTCACCCACCACCACCTCGACCATTCCGAGGCGGCGCGTGGCTTCGCCGAGCGCGTCGGCTGTGGGGTCCGGGCCCTGGACCCGGCGTACCGGCTGGGAGACGAGGGGCTCGGCGAGGGCGACGTGGTGGCCTTCGACGGGCTCGAGATCGAGGTCGTCGCGACGCCCGGGCACACGGCCGACTCGTTGTCGTTCCTGGTGCGTGTCGAAGGGGCGGTCCTCACCGGTGACACGGTGCTAGGCCGGGGAACCTCGGTGGTGGCGCATCCCGACGGGCAGCTGGGTGCCTACCTCGACTCGCTGGAGCGCCTGCACGCCCTCGCAGAGGCGCGGGAGGTCACGACGATCTGGCCCGGGCACGGACCGGTGATCGAGTCCGCGCTGCCGGTCCTCGACCACTACCTGTCACACCGCCAGGAACGGCTGGAGCAGGTGCGGGAGGCACTGCGGGGCCTCGACCCGGACCGCCCCGACCTGCCGCGGGCCGTGGTCGAGCAGGTCTATGCCGACGTCGATCGCGTGCTCTGGGGTGCGGCCGAGCTGTCGGTGCGCGCCCAGCTCGACTACCTGGCCGGCCGGGCGCCCTAGCGGGCCCGTCGAGCGAGCCGCTCAACCTCCATGATCACGACCGAGCGGGGCTCGAGGCGGATCCAGCCGCGTGAGGCGAAGTCCGCGAGGGCCTTGTTCACGGTCTCGCGGGACGCGCCGACCAGCTGGGCCAGCTCCTCCTGTGTGAGGTCGTGGTGGACGTGGACACCGTCGTCCGCGCTTCGCCCGAAGCGGTCGGCGAGATCCAGCAGCGCCTTGGCCACGCGTCCCGGCACGTCCGAGAACACCAGGTCGGCGACCACGTCGTTGGCGCGCCGCAGGCGGCCCGCGAGCTGGGCGAGCAGACCACGGGAGACGACCGGTCGACCGTCGAGCCAACGCAGCAGGTCCTCATGGGACAGCGAGGCGAACGACGAGTCGGTCACGGCCGTGACCGTCGCCGAGCGCGGGCCGGGGTCGAAGAGTGACAGCTCGCCGAACATCTGCCCGGGACCCAGGATCGCGAGCAGGTTCTCGCGACCGTCGGAGGACGTGCGACCGAGCTTCACCTTGCCTTCGATGACGACGTAGAGGCGGTCTCCGGAGTCGCCCTCGTGGAACAGCACCTCGCCGCGGCGCAGTCGGCTCTCGCTCATCGACGAGCCGAGTGCGGTCGCTGCCTCGTCGTCCAGGGCACTGAACAGCGGGGCCTGCCGCAGCACGTCATTGTTCACCAAAAGCCTCCTGAGTCTCATCCGCTGCTGCCAGCGGCCCTCCGATCCTAGCCAGTTGCGATAGGTCACGGCGACACGTCGTCCAGCGGCGGGGGCCGCAGGCTCACCGTGGGAGTGTCGAGGGCGCGCCGTACTCTGGTCCGGTGCCTGACACCGCGCTGGTCCGACGCGCCCGCAAGATCGACCGCGTGCTCGCCGAGACCTACCCCGAGGCCAGGTGCGAGCTGGACTTCGACGACCCCTTCCAGCTGTTGGTCGTCACTGTGCTGAGCGCTCAGACCACCGACCGCCGGGTCAACGCGGTGCGGCCGACGTTGTTCGCGGCGTACCCGGACGCGGCCGCGATGGCTGGTGCGGACCGCGCCCACCTCGAGCAGATCATCGGGCCGCTGGGCTTCTTCCGGGCCAAGACCGAGGCCTTGCTGAAGCTCAGCCAGGCCCTGCTCGAGCAGTATGACGCCCAGGTGCCGCCTCGGCTGGAGGATCTCGTGACGCTGCCCGGGGTCGGCCGCAAGACGGCGAACGTGGTCCTCGGCAACGCCTTCGGTGTCCCCGGCATCACGGTGGACACCCACTTCGGTCGACTCGTGCGTCGCTTCGGGTGGACCGAGGAGAGCGACCCGGTCAAGGTGGAGCACGAGATCGGCGCGCTCTTCCCGAAGCGGGACTGGACGATGCTCAGCCACCGTGTGATCTGGCACGGGCGGCGGATCTGCCATGCGAAGAAGCCGGCCTGCGGAGCCTGCCCGGTCGCCCGCTGGTGCGCGTCGTACGGCGCGGGGCCGACCGACGCAGAGGAAGCCCGGGCCCTGGTGCGCGCGGAGGGCCCCGCGTGAGGGCGTGGCCTGCGGCCGCACTGGTGCTGCTGCTGGCGACGGGGTGCGCCTCGGGTGAGGACCCCGGGGTGCAGCCGGGGCCGGCGCGGATTGACGTCGACACACCCGAACTGCGCGCGATCAAGGCTGAGGCGGCGATCGCGCCCTGCCAGCCGGGCGCAGGATCCGGGACGGTCGAAGGCGGGTTCGCCGAGGTCACGCTGCCCTGCCTGGGGGGCGGGCCGTCCGTGGACCTGTCGACGCTGCGCGGCCCGCTCGTCGTCAACGCGTGGGCGGCCTGGTGTGGCCCCTGCCGCGAGGAGCTGCCGATCTACCAGCGTTTCGCCGAGAAGTACGACGGCCGCGTGGGGGTGCTGGGCATCGACTTCAACGACCCCCAGCCGAAGGGGGCCTTGGAGCTCGCCCGGGACGCGGGCGTGACCTATCCGCTGCTGGCCGACCCGCAGTCAGAGCTGGCGGGACCTCCACCGGGAATCGTGCCGCGGGGGCTGCCGATGCTCGCGCTCGTCGACGAGTCCGGACGGGTGGTGCACCTCGAAGCGGTCCAGATCCGCTCGGTGTCCCAGCTCGAGGACCTCGTCGATGAGCACCTGGGGCTGGCGTCGTGATCCCTGAGTGGCTGGAACCCATCGCAGCCGGAGCGCGGACCATCACCGGTGAGGAGCTGACCGCGTTCCTCCCCCCGAGCGACGCGAAGGCACGTCGCGGCGCCGTCCTCATGCTGTTCGGGGAGGGCCCGAAGGGGCCCGACCTCCTGCTGACCGAGCGAGCCCACCACATGCGGTCCCACCCCGCGCAGGTGTCCTTCCCCGGGGGGTCGATGGACGAGGGCGAGACGGCCGTCGATGCGGCCTTGCGTGAGTCGGAGGAGGAGACCGGCCTGGACCGCACCGGCGTCGAGGTCTTCGCCGTCCTCCCCGACCTGTGGCTGCCGCCGAGCAACTTCGCGGTGACGCCGGTGCTGGGCTGGTGGAAGCGGCCGACGCCGGTCAGCGTGGTGGACCCCGACGAGGTGCATGCGGTCTTCCGGGTGCCGGTCTCCGAGCTGCTCGACCCTGCCCACCGGATCAACGTGCGCCACCCCAGCGGATTCACCGGACCGGGGTTCTTCATCGGAGACGACAAGGACCTCATGCTGTGGGGCTTCACAGCAGGGGTGATCTCGCGGCTCTTCGACTACGTCGGTTGGAGCGTCCCCTGGGACGAGACCCGGATGCGTGACCTTCCGCCGTCCATGCTGCAAGGTGATCCCACACGCAGGATGGTGCTGCCCCCGACTTATCAGGAGCCTCGGTGAACGTGCTGGACTGGCTCCTGGTGGTCCTGGTTGCGGCGTACGCACTGTCGGGGTACTGGCAGGGCTTCGTCACCGGAGCCTTCGCGACGATCGGTTTGCTGGTCGGTGGCCTGCTGGGGGTGTGGCTCGCGCCGAAGGCGCTGGGCGATGCCGACCCCTCACTCTGGGTCTCGCTGGGGGCGCTCTTCATCGTGATCTTGTGTGCCTCGCTCGGGCAGGCGGTGCTGCAGTACGCCGGGGCACAGCTGCGGGACCAGATCACCTGGCAACCCATCCGGGCGGTCGATGCCGTCGGAGGTGCGCTGCTCAGCGCCCTGGCGGTGTTGTTGGTGGCCTGGGCCTTGGGCGTGGCGATCTCGGGTTCGCGGCTGGGCGGCATGACCGAGATGGTCCGAGGCTCAGCGATCCTCGCCAAGGTCGACGACGGATTGCCCAACGGGGCGAACCGGGTGCTGAAGGCCTTCGACAACGTGGTCGGGTCAGGGTTCTTCCCGCGATACCTCGAGCCGTTCGCGCCCGAGCGGATCGTCGAGGTAGGTCCTGGACCCAAGCGGCTGCGCAACGACCCCGACGTGTTGACCGCCGGGGAGAGCGTGCTCAAGGTGAGGGGCTCCAACAAGTGCGGGCAGGGCGTCGAGGGCTCCGGTTTCGTGTACGCCGCCGGGCGTTTGATGACGAACGCCCACGTCGTCGCCGGTGTCGCGGATCCCGAGATCTCGATCGGCGACCAGGTCGTGTCCGCCGACGTCGTGCTCTACGACCCCAACCTCGACATCGCGGTGCTGGAGTTCAACGACCCGACGGTGCGTCCGCTGCCGCTGTCCACCAACGCGCAGGCAGGTGACGGGGTCGCGATCCTCGGCTACCCCCAGGACGGCCCCTTCGACATCGAGCCCGGGCGCATCCGGGCCGAGCAGCGACTCCGGTCGCCGAACATCTATGGCGACGACACGGTCGTGCGCCAGGTCTACTCGTTGCGCGGGATCGTGCGGCCCGGGAACTCCGGCGGGCCGATCGTGTCCTCGCGCGGTCGGGTCGTCGGACTGGTCTTCGCCGCGTCTGTCACCGACCAGCAGACCGGCTATGCCCTCACCGCCGAGCAGATCGGCGCGAGCGCGGCCGCCGGTGTAGCCACCTCGAGCACGGTGTCGACCGGCGACTGCGCCAACTGATCGCCGACCTGTCGTGAACTGGCGGGTTCTCCACAGGCGCGCGGTCAGGAAGCGACGGGTCGGCGGTCAGGAAGCGACGGGTCAGGAGCGCTTGAGGACCGCGGCCGTCTCCTGCGCCTGGTGGATCGAACGTTCCGGACCGCGGACCTTCTTCAGCTTGCGTACGCCGAGAAGGCCGAGCAGCGCGGCGATCAGCACGTAGGCACCGAAGACGACGAGGAAGGCCCACTGCAGCGCCAGCCCGTCGCCGTTCCAGTTGATCAGGAAGGCGAACGCGATCGAGAGCATGACGATCGCCAGGAGCACGAAGAAGACGGCGGCACCCAGCAGGCCAGCGCCCGTTCCGCTGGTCTTGACGCTGACCCGGAGCTCGGTCTTCACCAGCTGGATCTCCTGAGAGATCAGCGTGGAGATGTCGCGGCTGGCATCGGTCACGAGCCGACCGATGGTCGGGTCGCTGTCCTTGACCTGCTGGCTCGACATGGGGCCTCCTCCGCGCGCGTCCGCTGCCGTGCCACCGACCCTACAAGAACCCCACCGCACCCCCGTGGGCGCGTCTGCCCGCCCATCCTCGGCTCCGCCGGCCGCTATCCTTTCCTCGGAGCGCCGGGAAGTCTGGTCGGCAGGGTCGGGCCGAGCCCGGCCCGTCACCCGACCCTGAAGGATGCTTTGTGTCTGATCGACCGTTGGTACGCCGGATCTTCCCCGAGATCGAGCCTGGCGAGTCCCGGTTCCTGGGGGACTTCTTCCGCCAGGAGGCCGTGGGCGGAGCGCTCGCGTTGCTGGCCGCCACGGTGGCGGTCGTGTGGGCCAACTCACCCTGGGCCGCGTCGTACGACACGCTGCTGCATGCCCAGGTCGGCCCCCTCGACATAGAGCACTGGGCCGCGGACGGAGCGCTGACGCTGTTCTTCTTCGTCGCGGGACTCGAGCTCAAGCGCGAGTTCGTCGTGGGGTCGCTGCGCCGCCCTGCCGACGCCGCGGTGCCGGTGATGGCGGCGGTGTGCGGTGTCGTCATCCCGGCTGGGATCTATCTGGTGGTCAACCAGCTCGCTGAGGGCGGAGCGACCGGTGGCTGGGCGATTCCCGCAGCCACCGACATCGCCTTCGCCCTGGCGGTGCTGGCGGTGGTCGGCTCCAACCTGCCCACGTCCCTGCGGGCCTTCCTGCTCACCCTGGCCGTCGTCGACGACCTGATCGTGATCTCGATCATCGCGGTCTTCTTCACCGACCAGCTCCACATCGGTGCGCTCCTGGCCGCGGGCGCCTGCATGGGGGCCTACTGGTGGGGTCAGCATCGCCGGTGGCGGTCGTGGATCTACTTCGTCCCGCTGGCCATCGCGGCCTGGTGGTTCGTCCACGAGAGCGGTATCCACGCCACCATCGCCGGCGTGGTGTTGGGACTGCTGACCAGGGTGCGGCCTGACCCGGACGAGGAGCACAGCCCGGCCGAGCATCTCGAGCACGTTCTGCAGCCGATCTCGGCGGGGGTGGCGGTGCCCTTCTTCGCGTTGTGGTCGGCCGGGGTCGCGATCACCGGCGGGGCGGACCTGCTGACGAACCCGATCGTGGTCGGCGTGGTCCTGGGCCTGGTCGTGGGCAAGCCGGTCGGCGTCCTCCTCGGCGCCTGGCTGGTGACCCGGTTCACCCACGCCGAGCTGAACGCCGACCTGAGGTGGCGCGACATCGTGGGCGTGGCCGTCCTCGCGGGGATCGGTTTCACCGTCTCCCTGCTGGTGGCCGAGCTGTCGTTCGACGAAGCGCAACGTAACGCGGCGAAGGCGGCGGTCCTGGGTGGCTCGGTCATCGCGGCCCTCCTGGGCTCGGTGGTACTCGCTCACCGCGACCGCTTCCACGCCCGCGCCTGAAGCGGCCCCACCGGCAGGCTGTGACCCCTCTGGGATCACTCCTCGGAGGAGCCCGCGCCTTCCTTGGTCTGGATGAGGTCCATGACGGTCGAGTCGGCGAGGGTGGTGACGTCGCCGACCTCGCGGTGCTCGGCGATGTCCTTGAGCAGCCGGCGCATGATCTTGCCGGAGCGCGTCTTGGGGAGCTCCGGGACGATCATCACCTGGCGCGGCTTGGCGATCGGGCCGATCTCGTGGGCGACGTGGTTGCGCAGCTCCTGGACGATGTCGGCGCCGCCGTCCCCGGCGGCCTCGCGCAGGATGACGAACGCACACACGGCCTGGCCGGTCATGTCGTCCGAGGCGCCGACGACTGCCGCCTCGGCGACCTTCGGATGCGAGACGAGGGCGGACTCGATCTCCGTGGTCGAGAGTCGGTGGCCAGAGATGTTCATGACGTCGTCGACGCGGCCGAGCAACCACAGGTCGCCGTCCTCGTCCTTCTTCGCTCCGTCGCCCGCGAAGTACAGCCCGGGCCAACGCGACCAGTAGGTGTCCTTGAACCGCTGGTCGTCGCCCCACAGAGTCCGCAGCATGGCCGGCCACGGCTCCTTGAGCACGAGGTAGCCGCCCGAGCCGTTGGGCACGGACTCCGCGGTGTCGTTCACCACGTCGGCGCTCACGCCGGGCAACGGAGTCATCGCGGATCCGGGCTTGCCGTGGGAGACGCCGGGGAGCGGCGAGATCATGATCTGGCCGGTCTCGGTCTGCCACCAGGTGTCGACGATGGGCGCCCGATCGCTGCCGATGTTCTCGCGATACCAGATGTAGGCCTCCGGGTTGATCGGCTCGCCGACCGAGCCCAACAGGCGCACCGACGACAGGTCGAACCTGGCGGGGATGTCGTTGCCCCACTTCATGAACGTCCTGATCGCGGTGGGCGCGGTGTAGAAGGTCGTCACGCCGTACTTCTCGATGATCTCCCACCAGCGGCCCTTGTGCGGTGCGTCCGGGGTGCCCTCGTACATCACCTGGGTCGCGCCGTTCGCGAGTGGCCCGTAGACGATGTAGGAATGGCCGGTGACCCAGCCGACGTCGGCCGTGCACCAGTAGACGTCGGTCTCGGGCTTGAGGTCGAAGACCGCCCAGTGGGTGTACGACGTTCCGACGAGGTAGCCGCCTGTGGTGTGCAGAATCCCCTTGGGCTGGCCGGTGGTCCCCGAGGTGTACATGACGTAGAGCGGGTGCTCGGAGTCGTGCAGCTCCGGCTCGTGCTCGGCCGACTGACGCTCGACCACGTCGTGCCACCAGACGTCACGCTCGTCGTTCCAGTCCACGTCCTGTCCGGTACGCCGTACGACGAGCACCTTCTCGACCAGATCGCCGACCTTCGTGCAGGCCTCGTCGACCGCCGGCTTCAACGCGGACGGAGCGCCGCGCCGGTACCCGCCGTCGGAGGTGATCACGACGCGCGCCTGGCAGTCCGCGAGCCGCGACGCCAGGGCGTCGGCGGAGAAGCCGCCGAACACCACGGTGTGGGGGGCCCCGAGCCGGGCACAGGCAAGCATCGCGACCGCGGTCTCGGGGATCATCGGCATGTAGATCGCGACCCGGTCGCCCTTCTGGACGCCGAGCTCGATGAGCGCGTTCGTGGCCCGGCAGACCTCGTCCTTGAGCTGGGCGTAGCTGAGGTCGCGGGTGTCACCCTCGGGCTCACCCACCCAGTGGAACGCGATCTTGTCGCCGCGCCCGGCAGCGACGTGGCGGTCCAGGCAGTTCACGGAGGCGTTGATGGTGGCGCCGGTGAACCACTTGGCGAACGGCGGGTCGGACCAGTCGAGGACCTGCTCCCACTCCTGTCCCCAGTCCAGTCGGCGCGCGGCATCCTCCCAGAACCCGAGCCGATCGGCGGCGGCTCGCTCGTAGGCCTCGGCGCCGACGTTGGCCTGCGCGGCGAGGTCGGCCGGTGGCGCGAACCTGCGCTCCTCGTGCATCAGGTTGGACAGGGCCTCTGACGACTGGTCGCTCACGGGTTGGTTCTCCTCATCCAGGGCAGGACGTCTGGGACCTGCAGCCTAGGCCGTCCCTCGCCCTACGGCGAGGGGTCGCGGGCGGGCTGCGACGAGCGGTCCTTGCGCCGCGGCCGACGCGGAGCCGCGAGCGGGGGGCACCCGTGCGCATCCCCTGCCGGTCCCCCTGGGTAGCTCGCCCGATGGCGCTACGGTGGCGCGCGTGGAGAGCCGAGCTGAACTGCTGGCGGCGTACGACGCCCAACTGCGCGAGGACGCCGAGATCGACCGGGCCGACGAGGCGGTGCGACACCACCCGCTCCGGTGGGCGCGATTCGGCACGAGCGGGTTCGTGACCTACCGAGACCTGGGGGGAGCCTCAGGCGCCGCACTCGAAGCCCTGATCGACGACACCGTGGCGCACTTCCGCGATGACACCGACGTACGCCGCTTCGAGTGGAAGGCCCGCGGACACGACGCGCCGTCCGACCTGGGCGACCGTCTGGTCGCGCGCGGGCTCGTCCCCGGGGAGGTGGAGACCGTGATGATCGGGGAGGCGGTCGCGATGGCGGTCGACGTCGCGCTGCCCGACGGGGTGGTGGTCCGCAGGGCCGGCAGCGGCGCGGACCTGCGCGCCGACGTACGCCGCGCCGGAGCCATGCAGTCCCTGGTGTTTGCCAACGACTCAGGACCCGCGGACGACGACCTGGCCGAGGAGATCATGGCCGATCCCGAGGGGATCGAGCTGTGGCTGGCCGAGGCCGACGGCGAGGTGATCTGCGCCGGTCGGCTGGACGTGGTGGTCGGCACCGAGTTCGCCGGGCTCTGGGGCGGGGCCACCCGCGCCGACTGGCGCGGGCGGGGGATCTACCGGGCGCTGACGGCGGCCCGCGCCCGATCGGCGCTCGGTCGAGGCCTGCGGCTGCTGCAGAGCGACTGCACCGACATGTCCCGTCCCATCCTCGAACGCAGCGGTTTCGTCGCCGTCACCACCACCACGCCGTACGTCTGGACCCGCGGCGCCTGACCGCTGGCCGTCGTTTCATCACGGTATGTCGACGAACCCGCGCTTCCCGGGGCGAGCACGGCACGGGAAGCGTGGGTTCACCTGCATACCGTGATGAAACGACGTTTCACCGGCGACCTCGGCCCCGACGACTCGGGGGTGTGCGGCCGCCGGTCAGCGGAAGTCGATCAGCAGCATGTCGTCGTCGGGGCCCTCGCTCGCCTCGGCCCCGGCCTCGTCGCGGGGTGGCGGCGGGGGCGTGTTGTCGATGACGCCGGCACGGAAGCAGCGGGTGACGTAGGGCAGCTGCATGCCGTCCATCCCGCGCCCGTAGTCGTCGTAGAACGCCAGCACCTCGGCGAGCTTCGCGGCCCGCGCCTCGTCGCCGAGCACCGCCACGTTCGACCGGGAGGCCACGAGGTCGACGATCGACTCCCGGTTGATGTCTTGCCACTGGGTGAACGAGCGCTCCTCGACGAACCCGAAGAGCCCGGACTCCACCAGCGGCAACTCGGGCTCGCGCAGCTGCTCCTGGGTCCCGATCAGCGCACCCAAGCGGCGCACCCAAGGGATGCGTTCGTCACGCTCGTTCCAGACCAGGGCGATCACACCGTCCGGCCGCAGCACCCGGGCGATCTCGGGCAGTGCCCGGGACAGCTCGAACCAGTGGAAGGCCTGGGCGGCGACCACGACGTCCACGGACCGGTCGGGTAGGGGGAGATCCTCGGCGGCCGCGGCGGTGGCCCGCGCACCGGGGACGCGCTCTCGAAGGATCGCGAGCATCGCCTCGTCAGGATCGGTGGCGTGGACGTCGTGGCCCAGCGCGACCAGATGCTCGGTGAGCTTGCCGGTGCCGGCGCCGACCTCGAGCACACGGGCACTCTCGCGCCCGACGAGCCAGGCCGCCGACTCCCGGGGGTACGACGGCCGACCGCGGTCGTACGCCGCAGCCACCGGCCCGAACGAGCGGGCCTGGCGCTCCCGCTCGGTGGCCGAGTGGAGTGCGGGGCGGTCGGCTCGAGACTCCTCACTCATCTGCTGCAGGTTACCTCCCGGGTCCGTAGCCTTGCCGCTCATGGAGCCCGACCCGCTGGCGAGTCTTGCCGCCCTCGAAGGGGTGGCCTCGGCGTACGTCGCCGCCCGCGACGGGATCGACGCCGTGCTGCGCGACCGGGGCCTTCGGCGGACCGCCCCGGAGGCCACGGTCGAGTCCTTGTTGCGGGGGGCCCACGCGAGCGCAACCCTGGCCGGTTCGCGGTCATCGCTCGAGGACTGTCGTGGCGGGGTGGGTGACCCGACCGCCCAGGCGGCGCTGCGGGTGTCCACCGAGCTTCTGGGTCTGCGGTCGCAGGTGCGCACCGCGCCGCTGCAGGTCCTCGCGCGGCTCCACGTGCTGGCGACCGGGGCGCGGGACGCCGCGGAGGCGGGTCGTCCGCGCGACGACACCGCCGCCGAGCGGCTGCGTGGTGTGGGTCGTCTGTTCAGCGAGCCGACCGCCGCCCCGGTCCTGGTGGTCGCCGCGGTCGTCCATGCCGAGCTGGCGACGGCCGAACCGTTCGGGACTCACGACGGTGTCGTGGCGCGCGCCGCGGAGCGACTGGTGCTGGCGGCCCGGGGGGTCGACGAGAAGTCGCTGACGGTGCCTGAGGCGGGGCACCTCGCGGCCGGGCCGGCGTACGCTGCGGGGCTGCGCGGCTACCGCGACGGCGGAGTGTCCGGTGTCCAGGCCTGGCTGCTCCAGGCGGCCTCGGCCTACGCCGCCGGGGCGGAGGCCAGCCCGCTGCGTTGACGGCGCGTACCGGCCGGGCATGCGAGCGGCATCCGCTCACCAGGATCGGATGCCGCCGCTGACACGTGACGCCGTGGCTACCAAGCGTGCAACTCTCAAATGCTGCCTCGGGAGTTTCCCGGGGACTCGCGCCCTGTAGGAAGGGTAGATCGCCGCGTGGGTACCCGGCTCACGTGCAAATATGTTGTTGTCCTACCTCCGTTGTACGCCGCTGGCGGCCCGCTCACAAGGGTTGACTTTGCCGCCGAGTGGTGGGTCAGGCGCCTGGTCTGCGGCGCCGGGAGGTGGCCCACAGCAGTCCGCCGACGGTCAGCGCGCCGCCCGCGGCCAGGGCGGCGAGCGTGGGCTTGGCGGTGAGTGAGATGCGGCTGCGCAGCGCCACCGGTCTGGTGAAGACCACGACCGGCCAACCGCGTTGCGCGGCCACCTTGCGCAGCTCCCGGTCGGGGTTCACCGCCACGGGGTGCCCGACGACCTCCAGCATGTGCACATCGGTGATCGAGTCGCTGTAGGCGAAGCAGTCGGCGAGCCGGTACCCACGCTCGGCGGCCAGCTCCTCGATCGCGCGGGCCTTCTCCTCGCCGTACGCGTAGTACTCGATCTCGCCGGTGTACTTGCCGTCGACGATCTCGAGCCGGGTGGCGATCACGTCGTCGGCGCCGAGCATCTGGCCGATCGGCTCGACCACCTCGCTGCCCGAGGACGAGACGATCACGACGTCTCGCCCGAGGCCGTGGTGCTCGTCGATCAGCGAGACGGCCTCGTCGTAGACCAGGGGGTCGACGACGTGGTGCAGGGTCTCCGCGACGATCTCGCGCACGGTCGCCACGTCCCACCCGGCGCACAGCTGCGTCATGAACTGCCGCATCTTCTCCATCTGGTCGTGGTCTGCGCCGCCGGCCAGGAACACGAACTGCGCGTACGCCGTGCGCAGGACGGCCCGGCGCGAGATCAGCCCGCCCGCCTGGAACGGCTTGCTGAACGCCAACGAGCTCGACGCGGCGATCACCGTCTTGTCGAGATCGAAGAACGCCGCCGTGCGACTCAGCACCATGCGGCCAATCCTAGAGAGGTCAGGGCTGGGAGGGCTGGGGGTGAGGGCGGTCGACGTGGGCAAGGTCGGGCCAAGGGGGACGGGAGCGGCTGGCCCGAACGGCGTGCACAGGTCGCCTCGCCGCGTCGCTTCTCCACGGCGGGCTGGTCCACCTCGGCGCCGGAGCGCCCCTCCGGACACGCTGCTCGGATGCAGCAACCTCTGATCGTCACGGCGGACCCAGCGTTGGGTGAGGAGCTCGTGCGCCTGTCCGCGGCCGCGGGCGTGACTCCCGAGCTGGCGAACGAGGGGGGCGTGGCGCTGCGGTCGTGGATGTCGGCGCCCCTCGTGCTCGTCGGCGTCGACGTGGCCGAGTCGCTGGTGCGGCTGGCGCCGCCCCGTCGTGCCGGGGTGCACGTCGTCACGTGGGCGGGCGCACCGCACGAGGTGTTCCGGTGGGCGCTGGCTCTGGGCGCCCACGACGTGGTGGAGCTGCCGCGTTCGGAGTCGTGGGTGGTCGAGGCGCTGACGGACCTGGTCGACCCGGTGCGGGCGCGCGGGCTGACCCTGGGGGTCACCGGCGGGTCCGGAGGGGCCGGAGCGACCACGTTGGCCTGTGCGTTGGGCCAGGTGGCCGCTCGCGACGGGCCGGCCCTTGTCATCGATGTCGACCCCGGTGGGCCCGGCCTCGACCGGGTGCTGGGGCTCGAGGATGCCGACGGGATTCGGTGGGAGGCGCTGCACGAGACCACAGGGCGGCTCAGTGCCCGTGCCCTGCGTGACGCGGTGCCGACCAGGTCGGGCCTGGGCGTGCTCACCTGGGGCCCGGGGCGGTGCTGCGCGCCGCAGCCGTTCGCGGCACGCGAGGCACTCTCTGCCGCGCAACGTGGCTACGACACCGTGGTGCTCGACCTGCCACGCTCGACCGACGGCCTCGTCGACGAGCTGGTGTCGAGGTGTGACCAGCTCGTGGTGGTCTCCCGCGCCACTGTGTTGGGGTTGTCCTCGACGTCGCGGCTGCTCGCCCGTCTGCCCGGTGCGCTGCCGCAGCTGGTGGTGCGGGGTGCTGGGGTTCCCATCGATGAGGTCGCCTCCGTGACCGGCGTGCGAGCCCCGTTGGCGATGGCCGACCAGCGGCACCTCGACGAAGCGGTCGATCTCGGTCTCGGCCCGGTGCGCGCGCGGCGCGGCGCGCTGGCGCGGGTGGCCGCTGAGATTCTGCAGGCCGCCGCACGGCGAGGCTCAGGATGACCGAGGTGTCCGCGGCGCTTCTTGACAGTGTGCGAGAGCGGTTGTCGGCGCGGCCTGGGGACCTCACCCCGCACCGCGTGGCCGAAGCCCTGCGGGCCACCGGGCGGCCCGTGGGTGACGCGGCGGTGCTGGCGGTCCACGAGGCGCTGCGGCGCGACTCCGTCGGAGCCGGGCCGCTCGACGCGCTACTGAGCCGGCCGGGGGTCACCGACGTGCTCGTCAACGGGCCGTCCGCTGTGTATGTCGACGAGGGTGACGGCCTCCGGCTCACCGGGGTCAGGTTCCCCGACGACGGGGCCGTGCGCCGCCTCGCGCAGCGGTTGGCTGCGGCGGCGGGTCGTCGGGTCGACGACGCCTCCCCCTACGTCGACGTGCGCTTGGCCGACGGGACCCGCTTCCACGCCGTGCTCGCACCTGTGGCCGGACCGGGAACCCTCCTGTCCCTGCGCGTCCCGGCTCGCCGGGTGTTCTCGCTCGAGGACCTGGTCCGGCTCGGTTCGCTCTCGCGGGGGGCAGCCGACCTCCTGTCCCAGCTCGTGGCGAGACGCCTGGCCTTCCTGGTCTCCGGTGGCACCGGGACCGGCAAGACCACGCTGCTCGCGAGCCTGCTGAGCCTGGTCTCGCCCCACGAGCGGATCGTGGTCGTGGAGGACTCGGCCGAGCTGCGCCCAGACCATCCGCATCTGGTGACGCTGGAGTCGCGGCCGCCCAACGTGGAGGGAGCCGGCGCGATCGACCTCCAGACGCTCGTCACCCAGGCCCTGCGGATGCGGCCCGACCGCCTGGTCGTGGGCGAGGTCCGGGGAGCGGAGGTCGTGGTGCTCCTGGGTGCCCTCAACACCGGTCACGAAGGGGGCTGCGGCACCGTGCACGCGAACTCGTCGGGAGACGTGCCCGCACGGATCGAGGCTCTGGCTCTCCCCGCGGGGCTGCGTCGCTCGGCAGTCCACAGCCAGCTGGCCGCCGCTGTCGACGCGGTGGTCCACCTGAGCCGCCGGGCCGACGGCACGCGGACCCTGGCCGAGGTCGGTGTGCTGGACCGCGATGAGCGGGGGCTGGTGCAGGTCGTGTCGGCCTTCGTCGCCGATGCTGCCGGGGAGCTGCGGCCGGGACCTGGCGAGCGCCGGCTCAGGCAGAGGCTGGCGCTGCCGTGATCGCCGCCTGCCTCACGGCGCTGGCGGTCGCGTTGTGGATCCCCCCGACCCGCGGTGCGCCCGGGGCCGGCCGGGTCCGTGGGGGTGGAGGGCCGATGGTGCTGGGGGCCTCGGCCATGCTGCTGGTCCTGGCCTTCCCCGCCTTCGCCACACTCGTGGCGGCCGGAGCCCTCGTAGCGGGGGCAGCCGCTGCGTTGGCACGACACCGGGCCCGTGCTCGCGGTGTGGTCGTGGCGGCCGACCGGGTCTTGGAGACCTGCGAGCTGCTGGCCTCGGAGCTGGAGTCCGGTCAACCTAACGGGGTCGCGCTCGACCGGGCGGCCCAAGAGTGGCCACCGCTACGCCCCGCTGCCGACGCGCTCCGCCTGGGGGGCGACGTACCGGGGGCGCTTCGCCGGGTGGGGGAGACACCGGGGGCTGCTGACCTGCGCATCCTCGCCGGAGCGTGGCAGGTGGCTCAGGGCAGCGGGGGCGGTCTCGCGCTCGCATCGCGGTTGGTGGCCGACGACCTGCGCGGCGCGCATCGGACCCGGCGGGTCATCGAGGCGGAGCTCTCCTCGGCGCGCGCGACGGCCCGCCTGGTGGCGCTGCTGCCGGTCCCTGTCGTCCTCCTGAGCGGCGCCGGCGGCACGCGCGCCTGGTCGTTCCTGCTCACGGGATGGGGTGTCGGGTGCCTCGCCGCCGGGCTCGCGTTGACGCTCGCCGGTCTCTGGTGGATCGAGGCGATCGCCGGGGGAGTCTGGAGGGGAGGGTGACGCCGCCGCTCTGGGTGGACGCAGGCCTGTTGGCCGGGGCAGCGGCCCTGCTGCTCACGGCCACGCGTCCTCGGCCGGCTCGGCGCATCCAGGAGAGGCCGCGGTCCGTTCGGGCGGATGCTGCTCGTCGGCGAGCGCTCCTCGCGGGTGCGGCCGGCGTGGCTCCGCCGGTGTGGCTGGGAGAGCGACTCGGCGTCCTCGCCCTCGTCGCTGGTGTGCTCACGGCCACCGTGGTGTGGGAGCTGGTCGGGCGATCCGAGGCTCCGGGCGCTCGACGAGAGCGCCAGCAGGTCCGCCGCGAGCTGCCACATCTCGTGGCGCTCCTCGCCGCGACCCTGCACGCCGGCGCGTCGCCCACGGCCGGGCTGGGCCTGGTCGTCGAGGCGCTCCCCGGCCCGGCCGCGAACCGGCTGGTCGGCGCCCGTGCGCGACTCGGGCTGGGCGAGGACCCCGTCGTCGTATGGCGTTCTCTCGCCGCCGACCCCCTCCTGGCCCCACTCGGCCGGGCGCTCGCCAGAGCACACGACTCGGGGGCGTCTGTGGCTCAGACCGTCCAGCGCCTCGGCGAGGACCTGGCACGCGAGCAACGTGCGTCCGCAGAGGACCGAGCCCGCGCCGTGGGCGTGCGCGCCGCCCTGCCGCTGGGCCTGTGCCTGCTTCCGGCCTTCATCCTGCTCGGCATCGTGCCGATCGTGGGCGGCCTGGTGACGGCTCTGGTCCAGTCGCCCTAGGTGCGTTCGTGGCGGGGCGGCCCTGCCGCCCTCCACCGACCCAGGCCGCGGGCCTTCCTCCACAGTCGCAGGCAATGCGGATGCCACGCCCGGCCCGATCGGCCCAGAGTCGTCGGTGCGGCCGCAGGTGGCGGCGGCACAAGGAGGCAGCATGCGACACATCGACACCGGCCGCGACGAGCGGGGCATCACCACCGCCGAGTATGCCGTCGGCACAGCAGCGGGGGCCGGGCTCGCGGGGCTTCTCTACACGATGCTGACCGGTGGGCTCGGCCAGCGGCTCATCGGCACGCTGTTCGACCATGTTCTCGGGCTGCTGGGGGCGGGATGAGCCGCGGCGGTCGCGGCGAGCGGGGCGCGGTGACCGCCGAGCTCGCCCTCGGCCTACCGCTCCTGGTCGCTGTCACCGTTGCGCTCGCCTGGGTGCTCGCACTCGGCGTGACCCAGGTGAGGCTGGTCGACGCGGCCCGCGAGGCGGCCCGCGTCGCCGCCCGAGGTGAGTCCTCAGGGGAGGCGGAGCGGCTGGCCTGGCAGGTGGCTCCCCGGGGCTCGACCGTGCGGATCCACCACTCGGGCGAGACCGTGTCGGTGGTCGTGCGAGCCACCGTCGACGGGCCCGCCGGCATCCTCGGCGTACCCGGAGTGACGTTGTCGGCTGAGGCCGTGGCCGCCGTCGAGCCGACCGGATGAGGCCCGAGGAGCGAGGCGCCGCCACGGTGGTGGTGATGGCCGGCGTCGGGTTGTTGATGGTGGTCGCGCTGGGGATCGGCGGGGCCGAGGGGCTCCTCCTCGCGCACCGGCGAGCCCAAGCGGCCGCGGACCTGGCGGCGTTGGCAGGCGCGGGAGCGCGGGCCTCGGGAGGCGACCCCTGCGCCGAGGCCGCGGCCGTCGCCAGCGCCAACGAGGCAGAGCTCCGGTCGTGTGCCGTGGTGCCTGCCGGCGTGGACGTCGTCGTTGCCGTCCCGGGGCCCCAGCTCCTCGGGCGGTCACCGATGCTCACGGCGCAGGCTCGTGCGGGACCAGTCACGCGATGAGGCGCCCGGGACCGGGTCAGCGGTCGTCGTTGTCCTTGTCGCGTTCGGACTCGGCACGGTCGAGCTTCTCGGACAGCTCCGAGATCTTCTTGCGCTCCTGACGATGCCGCAGCCCGCGCTTGGTGCCGTACTTGAGGATCGTAAAGCCCCACAGGATGAAGGCGCCCGCCACGACCCCGGCGACGAAGATCTCCGCAGCGGAGAGGTCGAAGCCGAGAAGCTCGGCCTGGCCTTTGCTCACGAAGAGGCCGGCCAGGATCGCCAGGACCCCCAACACGATCAGCAGCAGTCCGAAGATCACCATGAGGTGAACGCTACCCCTGTGCGGCGCTGATCTCGGCGGACCCGGGCATCGCCTCCCCGGCGTGGAGCAGGGTCTCCAGCAGGACCACGGCTCCCGCCTTGTCGAGGGGGTGGTTCTGGTTGCCGCACTTGGGTGACTGGACGCACG
Organism: uncultured Actinomycetota bacterium; assembly: GCA_963812265.1. Taxonomy (GTDB): domain Bacteria; phylum Actinomycetota; class Actinomycetes; order Propionibacteriales; family Nocardioidaceae; genus Nocardioides. The sequence goes on along the minus strand of CAWEUL010000001.1, from coordinate 262,493 downwards.
ACGGGCAGCCCTCCGAGCACGAGCAGGACGCGATGGCCTCCCGGGTCGCGCTCAGCCACGGCCGGGCGGCCCCGAAGCCGCGCTCCGCGAAGCCCGCGCCGCCGGGGTGGCCGTCGTAGACGAAGACGGTCAGCCGGCCGGTGTCGGGATGGAATGCGGTGGAGACGCCGCCGATGTCCCACCGGTCGCAGGTGGCCACGAGCGGCAGCATCCCGATCGCACAGTGCTCCGCGGCGTGGGCGGCGCCGGGGAGGTCACGGGCCAGCAGACCCGTCTCGGCCCACAGGTCGTCGGGCATCGTCCACCACACGGCGGCGGTGATCAGGCGGCGCACCGGTAGGTCCAGCGGCTCCTCGCCCAGCACGTCGCCACCCGGCTGCCGCCGCTTGAGGAAGGCCACGGTCTGGTGGGAGACCTCGACCATCCCGAAGCTCAACCGGCACTCGCCCCACTGCTCGTGACGGCGCTCCTCGCGGATCCCGATCTCGGTCACCTCCCGCGCGGTGGTCGAGTAGGCGACATCGGTGGGGTGCATCAGGGCGACGTGATCGTCGAGGTCGAGCGAGGTCACCAGCCACGGGTCGCCCTGGTGGACGTAGACCGCGCCCGGGTGGGCGCTGCCGTGGGCGCTCGAGGCGTCGACGCTGCCGACCACGCGCCCGCTGGCCTCCTCCACCAGCTGCACCGGCGATCCACCGGACGAGCGGATGTCGGCGAGGTCGCTGGCCCGCCGCCGGTCGGTCCAGAACCAGCCCTGAGCCCGGCGCCGTAGCAGCCCCGCCTCCGTGAGGGCCGCCACCGCGCTCCCCGCAGTCGGCCCGAACAACGGCAGGTCGGCCTCCGTGAGCGGGATCTCCTGGGCCGCCGCGCACAGTTGCGGGCCGAGGACGTACTCGTTGGTGGGGTCGAACACCGTGGCCTCGACCGGCTGCCCGAGCAGCGCCTCGGGGTGGTTCACCAGGTAGGTGTCGAGAGGGTCGTCGCGGGCCACCAGTACTCCCAGCGCGTCCTGACCGTCGCGGCCGGCCCGCCCCACCTGCTGCCACAGGGCTGCACGAGTGCCGGGGAACCCGGCGACGATCACGGCATCGAGGCCGGTGATGTCGATGCCGAGCTCGAGGGCGTTGGTGGCGGCCAGCCCGATCAGCTCCCCGCTTCGCAGGGCCGCCTCGATCGCCCGTCGTTCCTCGGGGAGGTAGCCGCCGCGGTAGGCCGCCACCCGAGCGGGCAGCGCGGGGTCCACCTCGGCGAGCAGTCCCGCCGTGGTCGAAGCCACGTGCTCGACGCCCCGACGGGACCGCACGAACGCGAGGGTCCGCACGTCCTCCGCCACCAGGTCGGCGAGCAGGTCGGCCGTCTCGGAGGCCGCCGCGCGTCGTACCGGCGCGCCGTTCTCTCCGACCCCGGCGGTGAACGGCGGCTCCCACAGCGCCAGCGCCAGCTGGCCGCGAGGAGAGGAGTCCCCGGTCAGGGCCAGCACGTCCAGACCGGTCAGCCGGGCGGCGGCGCCGGCCGGGTCAGCCACCGTGGCGGAAGCCAGCACGAACGTCGGCGAGGCGCCGTACCGCGCGCAGATGCGTCGCAGCCGGCGGAGCACGTGGGCCACGTGAGCGCCGAACACGCCGCGATAGTGATGGCACTCGTCGACCACCACGAAGCGCAGCGAGGAGAAGAACGCCGCCCACCGGTCGTGGGTCGGCAGCAGCGAGCGGTGCAGCATGTCGGGGTTGGTGAGGACGTACTCCGCGTAGTCGCGGGTCCAGTCCCGCTCCTCGCGCGAGGAGTCGCCGTCATGCGTCGAGGCGCGCACGTCCAGCCCGAGGGCGGACACCGAGGAGAGCTGGTCGTGCGCCAGCGCCTTGGTCGGAGCGACGTACAGGACGCTCGCGCCGCGCCGACCGCGCTCCCCTCGGGCGGCACGGATCGCCGAGAGCCCGGGCAGCTGATAGGCCACGGACTTGCCCGAGGCGGTTCCCGTCGCGACGACGACGTGTTGTCCGTCGTACGCCGCGTCGGCCGCGGCCACCTGGTGCTGCCACAGTCGCCGGACCCCTTGACGACCCCAGGCAGCGCGTACGTCGTCGGGCACCCACGCCGGCCAGTCGGCGTACACCGCCGCACGCGGTGGCAGCACCTCCAGGTGGACCAGCCGTTCCTCCCGTCCTGGCGCTGCCGCGAGAGACTCCACAAGCTCGCGGACCGGCCGGCGCGGCCCTCGCTGCCCGGCCACGGATCCGGGGTTGGCTTGCTCCACGCAGGAAGTCTGGCAAACCCGGCCGACACCCGTCGCCGCCGCACCACCCTGCTACCGGTCGACTCGGCCCCGGCGCCGGCCCCGGCGCCGCCGGTGGCTCGACGCGAGATCCGGGCTGGGGACACCTGTCGGCGAGACCGGCTCAACCGTGGTTTGATACTGCTGAGGACCAGTGCCGACGGCCCGTGGTCAAGAACGGCGCCCAGTGCGCGGAGGAGCGGATTCGGTGGACCTGACGCTGACTACACGAGACGTCGATGGCACCACCATCGTCTCGGTCGGTGGCGAGATCGACGTCTACACGGCACCGAAGCTCCGCGACCGCATCACTGAGCTGGTCGCCGACGGCCGCTACCGCATCATCATCGACATGGAGGCCGTCGAATTCCTCGACTCGACCGGCCTGGGCGTCCTGGTCGGCGGGCTGAAGAAGGTTCGGGCACACGACGGGTCGCTCGAGCTGGTCTGCACCCAGGATCGCCTCCTCAAGATCTTCCGGATCACAGGTCTGGCGAAGGTCTTCGCCATCCACGGCACCGCCGAGTCGGCGCTCGCCCACAGCTGACCTGGCCGACCCCGAACCACTGCCCGGTCGCCGTGGGCCGGCGCGCTCTCCCCGCGCCCCCGGTCACTCCCGGGCCGTCTGCGTGCGTAGACTCCGCACGTTCACCGCGTCTTTGGGATCACTCCAGGAGGAAACACATGGCCGGGATCCTTCCCGCTGTCGTGCAGCCAGAACTCGCCGGAGGCAATCTCCTCCTGGTGGTACTCGTCGCCCTGATCGCGCTTGGCGCGCTTGGTCTGGCGGTGATGTTCCGTCAGCAGGTGCTCGCCGCCGACGAGGGCACGGACAACATGAAGAACATCGCGCTGGCGGTCCAAGAAGGCGCCAACGCCTACCTGACCCGGCAGTTCCGGACCCTCGCCGTCTTCGCTGCGATCGCGTTCTTCGTGCTGCTGGCCCTGCCGGCCGACGACCTGACGATCCGGATCGGGCGCTCACTGTTCTTCGTGGTCGGTGCCGGCTTCTCAGCGGCCATCGGCTACCTCGGCATGTCGCTCGCCGTCCGCGCCAACCTGCGTGTCGCGGCCGCGGCCAACAACGAGGGCCGCGACGTGGCGATGAACATCGGCTTCCGGACCGGTGCGTTCGTCGGCATGGCGACGGTCGGTCTCGGACTGCTTGGTGCCAGCGCCGTCGTGCTGCTGTTCAAGCATGAGGCCCCGCAGGTGCTGGAGGGCTTCGGCTTCGGCGCCGCGCTGCTCGCGATGTTCATGCGAGTCGGCGGTGGCATCTTCACCAAGGCCGCCGACGTCGGCGCCGACCTGGTCGGCAAGGTCGAGAACAACATCCCGGAGGACGACCCCCGCAACGCTGCGACCATCGCCGACAACGTCGGTGACAACGTCGGTGACTGCGCCGGCATGGCCGCTGACCTGTTCGAGTCGTACGCCGTCATGCTGGTCGCTGCCCTGATCCTGGGCTCCCAGGCGTTCGGGGACAAGGGCCTGGTCTTCCCACTACTGATCCCCGCCATCGGTGCGTTGACCGCCGTGCTCGGCGTCTTCATCACCAAGCCGCGGCCCGGCGAGAGCGGCCTGAAGACCATCAACCGGGCCTTCTACATCTCCGCCGGCGTCGGCGCGTTGGCCTCGGTCGTGGCGTCGTTTGTCTACCTCCCGTCTTCCTTCGACGGCTTCGACAACCTCACCGGGCTCGACATGCCTGGGGCCCAGGGCGACCCGCGCGTGATCGCGTCGATCGCCGTGGTCATCGGCATCGTGATGGCCGCTGGCATCCTCGCACTCACCGGCTACTTCACCGGCACCGAGCACCGCCCGGTCAAGGATGTCGCCAAGACGTCGCTGACCGGCGCCGCCACCGTGATCCTCTCCGGTCTCTCGGTCGGTTTCGAGTCGGCGGTCTACACGGCGATGGTCATCGCCGCGGCGGTCTTCGGTGCGTTCCTGCTCGGCGGCGCCACGGTGACCGTCTCGCTGTTCGCGGTCGCGCTCGCCGGCTGCGGCCTGCTGACCACTGTCGGCGTCATCGTGGCCATGGACACCTTCGGCCCGGTCTCCGACAATGCCCAGGGCATCGCGGAGATGTCCGGCGACGTCAGCCCCGAGGGTGCCCAGATCCTGACCGAGCTCGACGCGGTCGGCAACACCACCAAGGCCATCACCAAGGGCATCGCGATCGCGACCGCCGTCTTGGCGGCGACCGCGCTGTTCGGGTCGTACTCGACCTCGGTCTACGAGGCCCTGGTCAAGGCACGCCCGAGCAACGACGAGATCGCGCGGCTGAGCTTTGACGTCTTCAACCCCGGGGTGCTCGTGGGCCTGTTGATCGGCGCTGCGGTCGTGTTCCTGTTCTCAGGCCTTGCGATCAACGCCGTGGGCCGGGCCGCCGGCGCCGTGGTGTTCGAGGTGCGTCGCCAGTTCCGCGAGATCCCCGGGATCATGGAGGGCACTGGCCGACCGGAGTACGGCAAGGTCGTGGACATCGTCACCAAGGACTCGCTGCGCGAGCTGGTGACCCCCGGACTGCTGGCCGTGCTCGCGCCGGTCGCCGTCGGTTTCGGACTGGGTGTCGGGCCGCTGGCCGGCTTCCTGGCCGGTGCCATCGGGACCGGGACGCTGATGGCCATCTTCCTCGCGAACTCCGGTGGGGCCTGGGACAACGCCAAGAAGCTGGTCGAGGACGGACACCACGGGGGCAAGGGCTCAGATGCCCATGCCGCGACGGTCATCGGTGACACCGTCGGTGACCCCTTCAAGGACACGGCCGGCCCGGCGATCAACCCGCTGATCAAGGTGATGAACCTGGTCTCACTGCTGATCGCCAGCGCCGTAGTGTCGTTGGGCGTCGGCCAGGACCAGAACGACACCCTGCGGATCATCATCGCGCTCGTCGCGGTGACCGTGATCGTCGTCGCCGTCTACGTGTCCAAGCAGCGCGAGGTCGCTATCGGCGAGGACGCCCCCGCCTGACCCCTTCTCGCTGACCCGTCGCGAATTGACTCGTTCTGCACAGGCGCACCGGCGCCTCGTGTGCACAACTCGTCAACAAACGACGGGTCAGCGGTCATGTGGCGACGGGTCGGCGGATAGCGTGCGGGGGTGGACACGGGAGCCGGCCACGCTGCCGAGCCGGGGCTGGACGTCGCGGCACCGCTGCGGGAGGCGTTGGTCGCCGCGGGCTTCACCTACGACGCCGTGGCTGACCTGCTGGGCCCGCTAGCCCACGCGGCCTTGGGGCGCAACGAGACGACGCCCGCGCTTCGGCGTACCGGTGATGGTTCGCCGCTCGAGACACTCACCCGTCTCTTCCTGCTCCAGGTACCGGTCGCCAGAGCCGAGGCGGAACGTGCGTTGCCTCGGCTGGTGGATCGGTTGGCGACTCACGGTGTCCTCGTCACCAGCGTGGGTGAGACAGCCGCGCTTCTGGACGTTCGGCCGTACGCCGCCCCCGACTCGCGCGGCGAACACGACCTGTGGGTGCTGTCCGACCTGACTCCCGGGCTTGACGGCGCAGCGGCTCGGGTGCGCGGCCGGCACGTGCTGGGGATCTCCGCCGCCTCGACCTCGCTCGCCCAGCTCACGCTCCGGCACCAGGTCGGGACGGCGCTGGACCTGGGTACCGGTTGTGGTGTGCAGGCACTGCACCTGGCCCGGCACGCTGGTCGGGTCGTCGCCACGGACATCAACCCGCGCGCCCTGGGCATGGCCCGGTTCAACGCCGAGCTGAACCGGGGGCCGGCCGATGGCCCGGCCTCCGCGGACGGCGTGATCGACGTGCGAGAGGGCTCGTTCTTCGAGCCGGTGGCGCGGGAGCGGTTCGACCTGATCACGACCAATCCGCCGTTCGTGATCTCGCCGGCCACAGGTGAGCGGTTGGTCTACCGCGACTCCGGGCTGCCCGGAGACCAGGTCGTCGAGCAGCTCACGCGGCAGGCTCCGGACCGGCTGACCCCGGGGGGTTGGTGCCAGATCCTCGCGAACTGGGTGATCCGCACCGATCGCCCCTGGGACGAGCGGTTGGCGGGCTGGCTCGACGGCTCATGCGATGCACTGGTCGTTCAGCGCGAGGTCGTCGACCCCGCGGAGTACGTCGAGCTCTGGCTGAAGGACTCAGGTCACCACGGCGGCGCCGACTATGCCCGTCGCTACGACACCTGGCTGTCCTGGCTCGACGCGCAGGGCGTTGAAGGGATCGGCTTCGGGTGGGTGAACCTGCGTCGCACCGACGGGCGACGTGCCGGAACCCACGAGCTGCTCGACTGGCCGTACGCCGTGCAGCAGCCCGTCGCCCCTGCGATCGCTGCCTGGGGGGATGCCGTGGGCGTGGGGGTCACTCTCGACGACCGACTCACGGTGGCGCCGGGCCTGGAGCAGGAGTCGCTCGGTGTGCCGGGGGCGGAGGACCCGTCGGTGATCATCGTGCGTCAACAGCTCGGACTGCGGCGCAGCCGCCGGGTCGACACGATGGTCGCCGCGGTCGTCGGCGCTTGCGACGGTGAGCTGTCGCTCGGCCAGATCATCGACGCGGTTGCCCAGCTGCTGGCCGGAGACCGCGCTGCGATGAGAGCCGAGCTGCTCCCGGTGGTGGCTGAGCTGGTGGCGGAGGGCTACCTCGTCGCGCCCCGGACGAGTGCCCCCGACGGGGGTCACTCCGGGGCGTAGTCCAGCCCTGCTGCGTCCAGCGACTCCCGCAGTCGGCCGAGGGCGAACGGCCCGATGCCGTGCAGGGCCCCCAGCGAAGCCTCGGTGTGCACCGTGAGGTCCTCCAGGGTCTGGATCTTGGCGGCGCGTAGTGCCCGGGCAGCGGGCGCGCCCACGCGCGGGAGGGGTGTCCCCGACGGCGGTGGCGGCGGCGGAGCCGCATCGCCCAGGACGGCGGTCCCCCGTGGTGAGAGCCGGTAGCCGATCTCCAAGGACTCCGTCAGCCCCTTCTCCTTGAGTTTGCGGACGTCTCGCTTGAAGGCCGGGGTCTCACGACCCAGCTCTGCGGCGAGGTCGGGGGCACGCCGTCCGGGGTGGGTGGCGATCAGCAGCAGAGTCGCGCGGGTCCACGGGCCGTGGCTGGCGGCCGCGTCTAGCCGGTCCAACCAGGCGCACAGCCGGCCCACGTCCTCGACGTCGGGCAGCTCCTCGCGCAGGGTTTCCCGGGGGTCGGCGCCGGCGTACCGCAGACCCACCCTGAAGACCGGCCGGTCCGCCCGGGCCGACAGCGACTCGCGGAGGGCGACCAACGACGGGGCGCCTGCGCGGCGGGCCTCGGCCGCGGGGATCGAGGACAACGTGACCTGGTCGACCGAGGTGACCTCGACCAGCCCGATGCCGGTGCGCATGCGGGTGCCGACCCGAACCCGGGGACGCTCCCAGCGGCGGAAGGCGAGGTCGACCTCGCCCGCCCGGATCGCGGTCAGCTCCGCCGGTCGGATCAGCACGTGGACAGTCCACCACGGCTGCGAGCGCGAGGCCTGTGGACAACTGGTGATTTGGCGACGGGTCGGTGGTGATTTTGCGACGGGTCGGCGTACCAGGGGGCACCGGGAGAGCCGGAGGCCCGGGGGTTCGCGCTACCGTGTTCCGCCGTGGGCCCCTCCGGGCCCCGTCGCTGGGCCTCGGCCCGGCCCGCGCAGCACGAGCAGAGAGGGATCCAGGACGTCGTGGCACACAAGCTGGTGATCGTCGAGTCCCCGGCCAAGGCCCGCACCATCGGCGGGTACCTCGGCAAGGGGTACGTCGTCGAGTCCTCCATCGGCCACATCCGCGACCTCCCGCAGAGTGCGGCGGACACCCCGGCCAAGATCAAGGACAAGCCCTGGGGCCGATTGGCGGTCGACGTCGAGAACGACTTCGAGCCCTACTACGTCGTCCCGCGCGACAAGAAGGCGCACATCTCCAAGTTGAAGTCGCTGCTCAAGGACGCTGACGAGCTCTACCTCGCCACCGACGAGGACCGTGAGGGCGAGGCCATCGCGTGGCACCTGCTCGACGAGCTGAAGCCGAAGGTGCCGGTGCACCGGATGGTGTTCCACGAGATCACCAAGCCGGCGATCCTCGCTGCCGCCGAGAACCCTCGAGAGCTCGACCTGGACCTCGTCGAGGCTCAGGAGGCGCGGCGCATCCTCGACCGCCTCTATGGCTACGAGGTCTCTCCGGTCCTCTGGCGAAAGGTGATGTCGGGGCTGTCCGCGGGCCGCGTGCAGTCCGTCGCGACCCGGCTCGTGGTGGACCGCGAGCGCGAGCGGATGCGCTTCCGGGTGGCGTCCTACTGGGACCTCGAAGGCACCTTCGACGGTGGGGAGTCCCACGACCCCCGGATGTTCCCCGCCAAGCTGCACTCGATCGACGGGGTCCGGGTCGCGCGGGGGGCAGACTTCGGCACCGACGGTGAGCTCAAGGGAGCGTCCTCGGCGAGCCGGGAGCGGGTCCACCTCGGTCGCGCCGAGGCCGAGGCGCTCGTCGATGCGCTCGGCGACACGGCCTACGACGTCCGCTCGGTCGAGTCCAAGCCGTACCGACGTTCGCCCTACGCGCCGTTCCGGACCACGACCATGCAGCAGGAGGCCTCCCGCAAGCTGGGGATGAGCGCGTCCACGACGATGTCGGTGGCGCAGCGACTCTATGAGAACGGCTTCATCACCTACATGCGCACCGACTCCACGACGCTCTCGGGAGGCGCGGTGGAGGCGGCCCGTTCACAGGTCCGAGAGCTGTACGGCGCCGAGTACCTGCCCGATGCCCCACGTACCTACGCCTCGAAGGTGAAGAACGCCCAGGAGGCACACGAGGCGATCCGGCCTGCGGGCGAGTCCTTCCGGACGCCGGCGCAGACCGGGCTCACCGGCGAACAGTTCCGGTTGTACGAGCTGATCTGGATGCGCACGGTGGCCTCGCAGATGAAGGATGCGACCGGCAACTCCGTCACGATCCGGATCGGCGGCGAGGCCGCCACCGGGCAGGACGTGTTGTTCTCGGCCAGCGGCCGCACGATCACCTTCCACGGTTTCCTCAAGGCATATGTCGAGGACAAGGACGACTCCTCGAAGAAGCGGGACGACGCCGAGGTCCGGGTCCCGAACCTGCGTGAGGGTGAGGGCGTCTCCGCGGCCTCTCTCCTGGCCGCCGGGCACGAGACCAAGCCTCCGGCGCGCTACACCGAGGCCACGCTGATCAAGGAGCTCGAGGAGCGCGAGATCGGCCGTCCGTCGACCTACGCGTCGATCATCGGGACGATCCTCAACCGTGGCTACGTCTACAAGAAGGGCACCGCGCTCGTTCCCGCCTGGCTGGCCTTCTCGGTGGTGCGACTGCTGGAGGACCACTTCACGCGGCTGGTGTCCTACGAGTTCACCGCCTCGATGGAGGGGGTGCTCGACGAGATCGCCAAGGGGCACAAGGACCGCAACACCGAGCTCGCCGAGTTCTACTACGGCTCCGACCGGATCCAGGGGCTGCACCCGCTGGTGACCGGCCTGGGCGAGATCGACGCCAAGGAGCTGGCCACGTTCCCCATCGGTGGACCGGACTCCGGCGTCGTGCTCAGGGTCGGTCGGTACGGCCCGTATCTCGAGGGGCCCGACGAGGACGGGACGCCAGCCGGGAAACGGGCCAACGTGCCCGACGACCTCCCGCCCGATGAGCTGACCATGGAGAAGGCGAGCGAGCTGTTCGCCAACCCGGCCGGTGCGGAGATCCCGCTCGGCACGCACCCGGAGACCGGCCTTCCGGTGGTGGCGAAGAGTGGTCGCTACGGCCCGTATGTCACCGAGGTACTGCCCGAGGACGCACCGAAGAAGGCCAAGGCGCGCACCGGCTCGCTGTTCAAGTCGATGACGCTGGAGAGCGTGACGTTGGACGATGCCGTGCGCCTGCTGTCGCTGCCCCGTGTCGTGGGTACCGATGCCGAGGGGACCGAGATCACAGCGCAGAACGGGCGCTACGGGCCGTACCTGAAGAAGGGCACCGACTCACGCTCGCTCACCAGCGAGGAGCAGCTGCTGTCGATCACCCTTGACGAGGCACTCGCGATCTACGCCCAGCCCAAGCAACGCGGGCGCGCGGCGGCGGCGCCGCCGCTCAAGGAGCTGGGCAATGACCCGGTCAGCGGCCAGCCGGTGGTCGTGAAGTCCGGTCGCTTCGGTGACTACGTGACCGACGGGGAGTACAACGCCACCCTGCGCAAGGACGACACGGTCGAGGAGATCACCCTGGAGCGGGCGGCGGAGCTCTTGGCCGAGCGGCGGGCCAAGGGGCCGGCGAAGAAGACGGCCAAGAAGACCGCGAAGAAGGCAGCCAAGCGGACGACCAAGAAGACCGCGAAGAAGACCGCGACGAAGAAGGCCGCCGCCACGTAGGTCAGCGGGGCGTCATGGCCCGTCATACCGCCTAGGGGAGTGCGACGCCGGCCAGGGCCAGCATGGCCAGCAGGGTGGCTGATGAAGGCAGCTGGCCGTCCGCGACGGCATCCAGTGCGATCTGGACGCACGCGGCACCGTCGGGGCCAGCCGGGTCGATCCCGACCTGGGTGCACAGCGCCAAGGCGTCGGCGGCCGTCGGTGCGGGCGCCTGGGTCGGCTCCGCAGCGGGCTCGGCTGGCTGCTCGGTTGGCTGCTCGGCGGGTGTGGCCGGGACGCTGCTGGGCTCGGTAGCGGGCTCAGCCGCGGGTTCGTTGCTGGGCTCGTCGCTCGGACTGTCCGAGGGCTCCGTGGTCTGCCCGCCCGTCGGCTCATCCGTCGGCTCGTCGGCCGGATCGCTGGGCTCGTTACTCGCATCTTCACCGGGGTCGTCACCGGCATCGTCATCGGCATCGTCACCAGGGTCGTCTCCCGGATCATCGCTCGGGTCCGCGGGCTCGGCCGTGGGTACGGGGACGGGAACCGCTGTGGGCACCGGGACGGGAACGGCGGTCGGTACGCCGGGTGGCGGGGAGGTGGGGATGGTGGTGATGGGGACGGTGGGCGTTCCCGTGGTGCCTCCGGTGCCGGCGGTGGCGACCGTCCAGAAGTTGCCGGTGGAGTAGGACTCCGCGATCGAGAGCACGAGGTCGACGTAGGACGTGCTGTGGTTGTAGCGGTAGATGGAGTGCCGTTGGCCGGCCTCGGTGGCGAGATCGCCCTTGTCGGCGCACAGGTATACACCCGCCGCGAGCGCGGCGTCGTCGATGTCCTGGGGGTTGCGAACCCCATCACCGTCGGCGTCGACGCCGACGTAGGACCACGTCGAGGGGATGAACTGCATCGGGCCGACGGCCCGGTCGAACTGGTTGTCGCCGTCGAGCTGGCCGGCGTCGGTGTCGCGGATCCTGCCGACGGCGCCGTGACCGTCGAGCCGGACACCGATGATCGGCGGCGTGGCCACGCCGTCGGCGTCGAGCGTGCTACCTGCGAAGCGGCCGTGGTTCGACTCCACCCGGCCGATGGCGGCGACGATCTGCCAGGGGAGGTTGCAGGTGGTGTCGGTGGCGTTCACGACCGTGGCGGCGCGCTGGTAGGCGGCCAGCGCGGCGTCGGGGATGTCGGCCGTGGTGCTCGTGCGAGCCACGGCCGCGGTCGCGCGCACGCTTGAGGTGGTGGTGGGCGGGACGGCGTAGCCTGGCGCGCGGATGGTCGCCGTCGGAACGGTCGTCTCGGTCACTACGGGGAGAGGAGTCGCCGCGACGGGGGAGTACATGTCGGCGGCCGGGGCGCTGGCGGTCTCACCGAGCGCCAGCGTCCAGACCGCGCTGAGGAGGACGACGGGCGCCGTTACCAGCACCCGACGTCGCCAGACCCGTGGGCGCGCCACATAGGCGGCACGCCCAGTAGGTGTGTCGGACATCGCCAACTCCCCGTGCCGGCCTGAGGCGCCGCTCCCCAACGACATGTGCCCTTGACCAAATGTTGTATTCCTGACCCAAGCGTAGGCGCCGCAGCGCCGAAGTCAACGGTACGAGAGTCAAGAACGCGTCACAAGGGTCCATCTGGGCTATGGACGGCCCGACGCCGACCCCGCTGAGGCAACTTACGTCGGGGCCGCCCTGGCAGGTGTCGGCGCGACCTCGTAGCGTCGACCCTGCAGCCGGGGCGAAGCGCCCTGGCCCGGCGACCCGTCGGGCGCCGGTCGGCGAGGAGGAGGGGTTCGGCTGTTCTCCGAGACCGGTGTCTTCGTCTGCTTCGAGGGTGGTGAAGGTGCGGGCAAGTCCACCCAGTCCCGGGCGCTCGGCGAGTGGCTCGAGTCGACCGGCTACTCGGTCGTGCTCACCTTCGAGCCGGGGGACACCACCGTGGGCCGGCAGTTGCGCGGGATCGTTCTCGACCCCGCGACGGGCGAGCTGTGCCACCGCACCGAAGCGTTGCTCTACGCCGCCGACAAGGCCGAGCACGTCGATACGGTCGTGCTGCCTGCGCTGGAAGCGGGCCGCGTCGTGATCACCGACCGCTACGTCGACTCCACGCTCGCCTACCAGGGCGCCGGGCGCGCCCTGACCCGTGCCGAGGTCGAGGTGGTGGCGCGCTGGGCGACCCGCGACCTCCGCCCCCACCTGACCGTGCTGCTCGACCTGGAGCCCGAGCACGGTCTGGGTCGCTTCGCCGGGCGCGACCGGATCGAGGGCGAGTCGGTCGAGTTCCACTCCAGGGTCCGGGCAGCCTTCCTCGAGATGGCGGCCGCCGACCCGGAGCACTACCTGGTCCTCGACGCCCGGAAGCCGGTCGACCAGATCGCCGCTGAGGTCCGAGCACGGGTGCAGCCCTGGCTTCCACGAGCTCACCGCGAGGTCGTGTCGTGACGGTCTGGGACTCCCTCGTGGGTCAGCGCCCGGTCATCGACACGCTGCGGGCGGCGGTCGGGGGTCGCGGCCTGACCCATGCCTGGCTGTTCACCGGTCCCCCTGGGTCGGGCCGGTCCAACGCCGCCCTCGCGTTCGCCGCGGCCCTCCAGTGCGAGCAGGGCGGTTGTGGCGACTGCCGGGCCTGCCGGACCGCACTGGCCGGCTCTCACCCGGACGTCACGTTGGTGCGCACCCAGAAGCTCTCCATCGGCGTCGACGAGGTCCGCGACCTGGTGCGTCGCTCGGCGCTGGCCCCAGTGGGACCCGGGCGCCAGGTGATGGTGGTCGAGGACGCCGACCGGCTCACCGAGCAGGCCTGCAACGCCTTGCTCAAGGCCATCGAGGAGCCCACCGAGCACACGATGTGGCTGTTGTGTGCGCCCACGGTCGAGGATGTCCTGCCGACCATCCGGTCGCGCTGCCGGCTGGTGGTGCTGTCGACGCCGACCACGCCCGAGGTGGCGGGATTCCTGGTGCGCTCCTTGGGCATCAGCGAGTCGCTGGCGTCCTACGCCGCGCGGGCCAGCCAGGGGCACATCGGTCGAGCCCGGGCGCTGGCCTTCGACGAGGCCACCCGCAACCGGCGGCGCGAGGTGATCTCGCTGCCGGTGCGGCTGACGGGCCTGGGTGCCTGCATGACGGCCGCGGCCAACTTCAACGAAGCCACCCAGCAGGAGGCCCAAGATCTGACCGACTCTCTCGACACTCAGGAGAAGAGCGACCTCGATGCGTCCTACGGGGTGGTCGAGCGCGGGCGCCGACCCCGCGAGTACGCCCCCGCCCTGGCGGCCCTGGTGAAGGCTCAGAAGGCCCGCGCCAAGCGTCGGCACCTCGACGTGGTCGACCGTGGGCTGATGGACCTGGCGTCGGTCTACCGGGACGCGATCATGCTCGCCGCAGGGGTGCCCGGCACGCTGGTGAACGAAGAGCTGCGGGCCGAGGTCACCGAGCTCGCGCAGGCCTCCACGCCCGAGGCGCAGCTGCGGCGGATCGACGCGATCTTCGCGGCACGCGAGCAGATGCTGGAGTTCAACGTGCCGCCGATGCTGGCGCTGGAGTCGATGATGCTGGCGTTGCGGGTGCCGCGGAGGGGAGCGGGTTGAGACGCGGGGTCGCCCTGATCCTGATCATCGGGCTGGTGGCGCTCTCCACCGGAGTGCTCGGCACCCTGCTGGTCCTGCGCGACCCGAACGGGTCGTCGAGCTCGGCGCCGCGCGGGGTCCCCCTGCCACGCAGCGACGATGCACGGACCTCGCCGACTCCCGCCCTGGCGCGCTTCTACGAGCAGTCCTTGGACTGGACGCCCTGCGACGGCTTCGACTGCGCCACGCTGACGGTGCCCCTGGACTACGCGCGGCCCGCACAGGAGACCATCGAGATCGCCGTGCTGCGACGTGCCGCGGACGTTCCCGGTGAACGCCTGGGCTCGTTGGTTGTCAACCCCGGTGGCCCCGGGGCGCCGGGCCAGTCCTACGCCGCCGGTGGGACCGGCTTCTTCCGGCCCCAGCTGACCGATCGGTTCGACCTGGTCGGCTTCGACCCGCGGGGCGCCGGCGCCAGCAGCCCGGTCGACTGCCTCAGCGACGACCAGCTCGACGACTACGTCGCGGAGGAGCCCGATCCCGACACCCCCGAGGAGGTGGCCGCGTTCGTCCGGAGCGCTCGCTCCTTCGGGCGCGGGTGTACGAAGCGTTCGGGTGCGGTCGCCGCACACGTGAGCACGGAGGAGGCCGCGCGCGACATCGACGTGCTGCGCGCCGCCCTCGGGGAGTCGCAGCTGGCCTACTTCGGCGCGTCGTACGGAACGCAGCTCGGAGCGACCTATGCCGACCTGTTTCCCGAGCGGGTGGGGCGGCTGGTGCTCGACGGGGCGATCGACCCGACCCTCGACGCCGAGGAGCTGCAGCTGCAGCAGGCGGCGAGCTTCCAGACCGCCCTCGACGCCTACATCCAGAACTGCCTCGAGAGCACCGACGCGTGCTTCCTCGGGGACAGCCTCGAGGAGGGCCGCCAGCGGATCGCGGACTTCCTGGCGGCTGTCGAGACGGACCCGCTCCCGGCCGGGGACCGCCAGCTGCGTGCCGGGAACGCGTTCTACGGCCTGATCACACCGCTCTACGCCCGCGACTACTGGTTCCTGCTGTCGACGGCGCTGCGCGCCGGGTTCGCCGGCGACGGGGCACCCCTGCTCGCCCTGTCGGACGCCTACACCTCGCGGGCGCTCGACGGCAGCGGCTACACCGACAACACGCTCGAGGCGTACGTCGCCATCACCTGCGCCGACGACCCGGAGTCGCTACCCGCCACGGCGATCGAGCGGCTGCTGCCGACGTTCGAGGAGGCCTCGCCCACGCTCGGCCGGGCCTTTGCGTGGAGCCTGGTGGGCTGCCGTGGGTTCCCGCGCCGCCCGCCGCCCCCGCCGCCGCCCGACGTGCTGGCAGCCGGGGCCGCACCGATCGTCGTGGTCGGCACCAGTCGAGACCCGGCGACGCCGCTGGCCTGGGCCGAGGCCCTTGCCGACCAGCTGGACTCCGGCGTCCTGATCCGCCGCGACGGTGACGGCCACACCGGCTACAACGCCGGCAACCGGTGCGTGGACGAAGCCGTGGAGGCCTACCTCATCGCGGGGATCGTCCCTCCCGACGGCCTCTCCTGCTGAGGGGTCACATCTGGCCGCCGAGGGGTCACATCTTGCGACCGAGGGGTCACATCTGGTGACCGAGGAGGTCAGCCGCGAGGGCGTACGACGAGATCTCGGTCGGGCGAGGATCGGGAACAGTGGCTGCACCCCCGCTGACGGGGGAGCTGCGGGGGTGCAGCCACCCCGCCAGGAAGTCTCAGATCAGCCGTCTCCGGGGTTGCGTGCTTCCAGAACGCCCTTCGCGTACTTCGGCATGACCACGCTGACCAGGATGCCGAGGTTCACCTTCGCGGCGTCCAGGAGCATGCCGGACATCAGGTCCTCGCCGTGCTTCTGGATGACGACGGTGTTTCCGCCTTCGAGGTCCAGCAGGTAGTAGCGGTTCAGCGCCGGGAACCCCGAGCCGCCCAGGGTTTCCGACATCTCGGTCGTGAGCTGATTGAAGAGGGCGACGGCCTCGGGCTGGGGGTTGTGGCCGGCGAGGCTCAGGCCGGTCTCCCGGTCCCAGATGTCAGTGGCCATCAGGCCGTCCTTCAGGATCGCCTGGGCGTCCTGGACGACCTTCTCCAAGGCGATCACATCGATGTCGAGCATGGTGGTTCTCCTCAAGGGAAAGGGGGGTTGGGTGGGGGAGGAGTCGGGGAGGGTCAGTCGTCGCCGAGCTTGTCCCGGATGGCCTCCGCCGCCACCCGGGAACGCACGAGCAGCACACCGAGGGTCTCGTCCTTGGTGGTGACCCACAGGAGGAGCTGACCGACGATCAGGTGGCGCAGGGCCATGCCGACGGTCTTGTTGGTGCCGTTGGTCAAGCTGACCACGTCGAGCGGCCCGCCATCCCCGTCGTGCACGGAGGACGACACTGCGTCGGCGATGGAGTGCAGAGAGCTGGTCATCGCTGAGAGCTGGCTGACCTCGCTCTCGGTCATGCCGAGGGAGCAGAGGTTGAATCCGTCGGCGGTGCAGATCATCGCGGAGCTGAAGGTGGGCAGCGACTGTGCAAGACCCTCCAGCACGGGCAGCAGCGCCCGGCCGATCTGTTCAGACCAGAGCTCCCAGTACGCCGCGACGTCGGCGTTCATCTCGGTGCCGTCGGGCTCGGCTCGACGCGGCTTGAGTACGACGATCTCCGCATCTTGCTCGGACATGTCCAGGTCCAGAGGGGTGGCTGCGGCCATAGCGGCAGCGGTGGCCAGGGTGTGGGCGCGGGATGTCATCCGACGACCTCCTTCGTGGTGGTGGGGAGTCGCAGGGCGATCGCTGCAACCTCGGCAACCGAGTCCCGCTCGCGCGGGTCGGCGGCGACGACGGGGATCCGCGCGTCGCATCGGTGGACGACCTCGCGAAACTGCGAGAGCAGCGGGTCCGCGTCGTTGTCCAGACGGGTGACGGCCACCGTGAGCTTCTCGGTGGCCACCTCCTTGCCAAGGAACTCGAGCCACAGCTCCGCATCCAGCAGCGCGGCGTCGTGGTTGCCGAACAGCCAGAGCACGACGCCCGTGCTGCGCGGCATGGCCGAGCGGCGTACGAGGTCGAACCGCTCCTGACCGGGGGTGCCGACGATGGACACCCTCCGGCCGTCCGGTGCCGTCCACTCGCCGATCTCCAGACCAACGGTCGTCGTGGTCTTGATGTGGCGACCCGTCTGGGCACGCAGCGCCGAGCTCATCACTTCGGTCGTCGTGACCGCAGAGTCCGACACCGTACACACGGCGGTGGTCTTCCCCACCCCGAAGGGGCCGACGAAGGCCACCTGCCGAGAAATAGGGGTCCCAAGAACCGGCAACATGTTTGTCTCCCGAGTTTGCAAACGTTCCTGCCGCGGCTGACGCTAATGCGCCTAGCAGCCCGGAGGAACCCGTTCGTCAGGATTTGTCGAGAAATGGCCGTTCGGCGGCCGAAATCACCCGGATCGGCCGTCGGTGGGCTAGTCCGCAGGTGGCTCGTCGCCCCCGATCGGCTCTGCGATCTCCCGGATCCGGGCGGTCGCCAGCTCGATCATCAGTCGGGCCGCGGGCGAGAGTCGCGGTCCCGAACGGTGCACGATAGCGAACATGTCCCATTGGCGCGGGCGTAGCGGCACCCACCCTGCGCCCGGGGCCAGCCGGGGCAACAGCTGGAGCGCTGCCCCACGCGGGATGACCGTGTCCGCCAGCCCCATCC
Source organism: uncultured Actinomycetota bacterium (assembly GCA_963812265.1). Taxonomy (GTDB): domain Bacteria; phylum Actinomycetota; class Actinomycetes; order Propionibacteriales; family Nocardioidaceae; genus Nocardioides. The sequence continues at coordinate 244,616 of CAWEUL010000001.1, read as the reverse complement.
CCATCAGCTCGACGGCCGTCTCGACGTCCTCGACCTCGATCCGGGTGCTGGGGTTCAGTCCCGTCTCCTGCAGCATGCGGCGGAGCACGATGCGGGTCGAGTCCACCGCCTGCCAGGTCGCCTCCGGCATCACCAGCTGCGCCTGCGCGAGTCGTCTGGCGGTGACGGGGGCCGTCAGCTTCTCGGGGTCGGCACTGAGGTAGACGAGCTCGTCGCGCGCGACCGGCCGCACATCGAGGCCGGCGCTCACGCTCGGCACCGCGATCATGGCCGCCTCGATCCGGCCACGGCGCAGGTCTTCCTGGACCTCGGTGGAGTTCTGGCCGATCAGCTCGACGCGAACCCCCGGGTAGCGGGTGAGTACGTCAGCGACGAGCCCGGCGCCGGCGTACAGACGGGCGGTACCGAACATGCCGAAGCGGATCGTTCCCGACTCCAGGGCCGTCACGGCCTGGACGGCGCGCCGGGCCTCCTCCGCCTCGGCAATGGTCCGCTCGGCGTGCGGGCGCAGCGACTCGGCGGCGGCGCTGGGCACGACCCCGCGGCCGACCCGGTGGAACAGCTCTACCCCGAGCGAGCGTTCGAGCGTCCGGATCTGCTCGCTGACCGATGGTTGGGCGTAGCCGAGGGACTCCGCGGCCGCGGTCAAGGAGCCGAGCTCGTACGTCGCGAGGAAGCAGCGCAGCTGGTGCAGCGAAAGCATAGGTACATCCTATGGGAGATGCTGGAAAGAGAGGCTACCCCTATTGCTTGTGATCCCGCATCCTAGAACTACCACCACTGTCGAGCCCTTCGAAGGAGGCCGAAAATGTTCGCTCACCACTGCTCCGCCTGTGACCGGAAGATGCTGATCTTCCCGGGCCAGATCGCCCGCATGCACAACACCGACCATGGCATCGAGGTCGACTTCACCTGCTGGTGCGGCAACGCCCAGACCTGGGCACCCGCAGCGGCCAACGGGTCCCTCGTCGCGGCCTGAGTCGTCGGTTCGCCGGGGGCGGCGCGCGTCCGTATACTTCTCCGGGTTGCCCGGGCCGGTCCATGACCAGGCGCCGGGCAGCGCGCCGCCTTAGCTCAGTCGGTAGAGCGATTCACTCGTAATGAATAGGTCGTCGGTTCGATTCCGACAGGCGGCTCCCTGGACATGGTCCTATGGGCTGACCCGGCGGCCCCCTACAAGAAGGCGCAGGCGCTCCAGAGGGACAGGACCTCGCGATCCACGCCTGGTGCGGCGTCGGTGTCGCCGTCATGACGACATCCCGGTAGGCAGGATCACGTGCTAGACGTCGGTGCTGGACACCCAGCCTGACTTGACGCCAGCGCCATCGAGCTCACCGATTGCGGCGAGCGCCGCACGCACCCGTCATGCCCTGTGTCACGCCGAGCCCCGATACTCGCCAACGTGGGCGGGTCGCCATGTGTCAAACCCCATGTCACACGGCGCAGCGGTGTCCTGGTTGCACCAGCCCAGCGATCCCCGCTGGGCGGAGCAATGAAGGGAATACATCATGGCGCTGTTCATGGACGCACACACGATCGACGGTGGGGTCTCGGCCCAGGACGTCGCAGCCGCACACGAGGCGGACCTGACGACACAGGGTCCGTTCGGGGTCAGCTACCTGCGGTACTGGGTGGACGAGTCGGCCGGCAAGATCTTCTGCCTGGTCGAGGCCCCGGACGCGGAAGCCGCGAACACCGTGCACCGGGAGGCGCACGGCCTGGTGGCGAATGAGATCTACACCGTCACCGAGGGGAGCTGAGGCCAGATGCGCTCCGCGTACAACAAGGTGTTCCGAGCCGTGGTGGACGGTCGGCTGACGCTGGTTCACCGCCCGCGTCCGGCGGTACGCGCGGCATCCTGGCCACCGGAACCAGCGCGTGCAGCCCTCGATCCGCTCGAGATGGAGCTCGATCGGCTGGGGGGCGCGTTGTCGGCCCACGGAACCATCACCGAGTGCCATGCGCTCGAGGTCATGGCTTCCGTCTTGCGGGCGAGCAACCCCGGAACTGCTTCGGCCCTGGTTGACTGGTCCGGCGCCGAGGTTGCTCGGCTCCGCGCGTTCGGTGCCGCTCACGGGATGCTGCTGGCACGGCTCGACGACGACGGCCGTGCCGATCTCGTCGCCGCAATGGTCGGCTCCGTGGAACACGTGCTCGCGTGCTGAGAGGCGCTGGCGCTCGGGCGATCTCGCGCGGCGGCTGTGCCACACTGGGCGGGGGCCGGAATCGCGCCCTCGCCCAGTCAGTCGGTGGACGTACGCAGGGTAGGTCCACCTCCGGCGGCGACTCCTTCAGATCGGCGTCCGAGCGACATGCAGCCGAGGCCCTCCCCGGTGACCGCATCATGAGCGAGACCGCCGTCCACTCATCCTCCGGGCTGGCGATCCACCTCCTCGGCCCACCGCGGCTCGCGGTCGACGGAGGGGGTGGCTACAGGTTCCGCAGCCGAAAGAGCTGGGCGGTGCTGGCATTTCTGGTGCTCGCCGAGCGACCACCTTCCCGTGCCCAGCTGGCGTCGCTGCTGTTCGCGGACGCCGAGGACCCGCTCCGAGCCCTGCGCTGGAGCCTGGCGGAGATCCGCCGCGGCCTGGGTGCCGGAGCAAGACTCGACGGCGATCCCGTCTCCCTGAAGCTTGCGCCAGGCACCACTGTCGACGTCGACCTGGTCGTGCACGGACATTGGCGTGCGGCTGTCGAGGTCGCTCACCTCGACGCCGACCTCCTGGAGGGCGTGGCCGTCTCAGGTGCCTCGGCCTTCGAGTCCTGGTTGCTCTTCCAGCGCCGTCGGCTGGCCGCCGCAGCGGAGTCGATCCTCCACGAGGGAGCCCTCGGGCGCCTGGCTGAGGGAGACCTCGACCAGTCCCGTGCACTCGCGCTGAAGGCATCGATCCTGAGCCCGTTGGACGAGAACCACCAGGCACTCCTGGTCCGGCTCTACCGCCTGGCCGGTGAGGACGAGGCCGCAGAGCGGCAGTTCTCCGCCTGGGCCGAGACGGCCGATCGCGAGCTCGGCGCCACACCGGGCGCAGCCATGCTGCTGGCCCGGCGCGAACGACGTCGAGGGTCGACGTCCGTCGGGATCGGCGCTGTGCAGGCGTTGACCGAGGCCGGTGCCGCCGCGGTCTCTGCGGGTGCCCTGCGAGCTGCGGTCGAGTCCTTCGACACCGCCATCCGTCTCGCGGACGACGCGGGCAGTCAGCGCCTACGCGTCGAGACCCGCCTCGTGCTGGCCGAGGCTCTGGTCCACTCCTTCGGCGGGCTCGACGAGGAAGGTCTGGCGATGCTGACCGAAGCCGAACGGATCGCGCAGGTCGACGGTGACCTGGTCGGCCTCGCGGGCGCCCGGACCGAGCTCGGCTATGTCGATTTCCTTCGCGGTCGCTACGACAGAGCGGAGCGCCACCTCAACCAGGTGCTGGCCGACCGGGCGATCGGGCCGGAGATCTTGGCCAAGGCGGGCATGTACCTCGGCTCCGTTGCGAGCGACCTCGGTGCCTACGAGCGAGCCGAGTCGCTGCTGCGGGAGTCGGTCGAGCTGGCCCGCACGACGGGGACGCCGCGCCTGCAGGCCTATGCACTCTCCATGCGCGGCCGGATCCGTCTGCTGCGGGGCGAGCTTGTCGATGCCGAGGACTGTCTTGCGCGGGCCGTCGAGGTGGCGCAGGCGGACCACTGGCTGTCGTTCCTCCCATGGCCCCAGGCGCTGCTGGGTCACGCGCGGCTCCTCCGCGGGGACCTGCCGGCGGCGGCCAGCTCCCTGGACCAGTCGTTCGCGCGTGCGTGTCAGATCGGCGATCCGTGCTGGGAGGGGATCTCGGCTCGCGGACTGGCACTGCTGCATCGGGAACGCGGCGATGTGGATCGGGCCTTCTCCGCACTGCTTGACGCGCGCAGCCGTGGCAAGCGCCTGGCCGATCCCTACGTGTGGCTCGACGTCTTCATCCTCGACGCCCTGTGTGAGCTGGGCCGAGAGCAGGGGCATCCCGCTACCGCGGCCTGGGCCGAGGAGATGCACGCACTGGCCTCCGGCGCCGGAATGCGTGAGCTGACCGTGCGCGCCATGCTCCATCGGGCCGCGCTGGGCCGGCTCGGGGATGTGGGCGCCGCGGCGCTGTTCGCGGCTGACCTCGACAACCCGGTGCTGGCCGAGCTCGTGACAGCCGCGACGCCGTAGGGGCCGAGGCCGCCCAGCCCCTGCTCCCCCGGTGGTGGGGCGCTGAATGGCGGCGGTCACGCGCCCTCTAGGAGCACCACAGCCATCATCGCGCCGGGCACCACTCTTCGCCGAGATGGTGCTGGTCGGCCAGCAGATGCACGCTAGCTTCGCCGCTGTGCCGGCGCCTGGGCGAGTTGGTGCCGCTTCTGTGGGACGCCGGGTTCAAGCATGTACCACGACGTCTTGCCGCCACGCTGGTCACTGCTCCCCGGCACGTCCGGTGGCAGCCTGCTGGCACGTCGCTCGAGACGACCACCAAGCGCCTCGGCCTGCACGTCGATTGGGGCCCGTCGGTCTCGGACGGGGACGCATCGACCTGCTCGACCTCGAGCGACGGCGCCAGCCCAGCGTCTAGCGGTCCAGCACCGATTGCCGATCCGCAGGTGGCACGGCGGGGGGCTCCGCGGGTCGTGGCCGCGTGGATGGCCATGGAGGTCAACCTCTCCGCGCGCCCACTGCCTGGACTCTTGCCGGGCTGGATCACCCCAGTCCCTCGGATGCCCTGCGAGACTGACGCCATGCGCCTGGTCGACCTCAGCCATCACGTCGAGCACGGGATGGTCACCTACCCCGGCCTGCCCGTCCCCGAGATCGGCAGCCACCTGAGCTTCGAGGACTCGGCCGGCCACTACGCGGCGGGCACGGAGTTCCAGATCGGGCGGATTGCGATGGTCGCGAACACCGGCACCTACCTCGACACCCCGGCGCACCGCTACCGCGATGGCTGGGACCTCGCCGACCTCCCCCTGGGGCGGTGCGCCGACCTGCCGGTGAGCGTCGTACGCCGCGAGGGAGCGGCGGACGCCGTGGGCGCCGAGGTCTTCGACGGCCTGGACGTCGCCGGCCGGGCGGTGCTGATCCACACCGGCTGGGACCGGCACTGGCGCACCGAGGGGTACGGCGACCCCGCGCACCCGCACCTGACCGGACCCGGCGCCCAGGCCCTGGTGGACGGCGGCGCCGCGCTGGTGGGCATCGACTCGGTGAACATCGACGACACCAGGACCGGGGAGCGGCCCGCCCACTCCCTGCTGCTCGCGGCCGGCATCCCGGTCGTGGAGCACCTCACCCGGCTCGACCTGGTCACTCCCGCGGCCCGGTTCACAGCCGTGCCCGTGGCTGTGCGCGGCCTCGCGACGTTCCCGGTGCGTGCCTTCGCGAGGGTTGACGCTTGACGCCCGACACGCCACCGGTGCGCCTGCCTCACCTGGCCGCCTTCGTCGCGGAGTTGGCGATGCTGGTGTGCCTCGCGGTGGCCGGCTGGGCGCTCGGCGACCGCGTGCTGGCCTCAGCGCTCCTGGCGGGGTTCCTGGTCGTCGTGGCCACGGTGGTCTGGGGCCGGTGGTGCGCCCCACGAGCGGCCCGACGGCTGCCGCAGTGGCCGCGTTGGGCGGTCAAGATCAGCCTGGCCTCGGGCATGCTCGCGCTGCTCGTAGCCGCGGCTTCCTCGACCTGGATCGTGGTCGGCGTGGGCACCTGGCTGCTGTTGGTGGGGACCTTGCGCTGGGACAGCGACCACAGCTCGGCCACCACGTGACCTCGGAGCCACCGGCCGACCTGGTGCGCGCCCTGCGGGCGGCGGGCTGCGTCTTCGCCGAGGACGAGGCGCGCCTGCTGGCCGACGCGGCCGAGGGTGACCCGGACCGGCTCGCGGAGCTGCGCGATCACCGCATCGCCGGGGACCCGCTGGAGCATCTCGTCGGGTGGGTCGACTTCGCCGGTCTCCGGCTGAAGGTCGGTCCGGGCGTGTTCGTGCCCCGGCAGCGCAGCGCCCTGCTCGTCGCCGCCGCGGTTGCTCATCTCGCCGCTCGAGCCGACCCCGTGCTCGTCGACCTCTGCTGCGGCTCGGGTGCGGTGGCGGCCGCCATCGAAGCTCGTATCCCGGACGTGCGCGTGTATGCCGCGGACGTCGACGAGGTGGCCCTCGGCTATGCCCGCCGCAACCTCGGCTCGACGGCGTACGTCGTCGCCGGCGACCTGTATCAGCCCGTGCCGGATGCGTTGGGCGGTGGGGTGGACGTGATCGTGGCGGTGCCGCCGTACGTCCCGACCGCAGCGGTGGCGACGATGCCGCGCGAGGCCCGCGACCACGAGCCCCGCGAAGCCCTCGACGGCGGCACGGACGGACTCGACCTCGCGCGCCGGATCACGTCTGGGGCAGGAGCGTGGCTGGCGCCCGGCGGCGCGGTGATGGTCGAGGTCGGACGCGGCCAGGCCGAGCGACTGGCCGATCAGCTCCCGGGCCACGGCCTGGAGGTGGAGACGGTCCTGGACCGCGAGACCGGCGGGTGTGTGCTGGTGGGTCGCGTCCCAGCCGGCCGCGGTCAGCCGGGCTGACTCGCGGCGGGTCGAGCCATCGGCAGGTGTGGGATGCCGTCCTCGGCGAACTCTGGCCCGGTGGCGGCGAACCCGAACCCGGCGTACCAGTCTGCCAGCCCGACCTGGGCGTCCAGCCGCGTCGGCCGGGAACCCACCTCGGCCAGCGCAACGCGCATCAGCCGGCCGGCCAGGCCGCGACCGCGCGCGCCGGCTGCCACCACGACACGCCCGATCCGGGCAGCGTCGCCGTCATCGAGCAAGCGGAGGTACCCGACCAGGTCGGAACCCTCGTGGACGAGCACGTGCCGAGTCCCGGGCTCGACGTCGCGTCCGTCGAGGTCGGGGTAGGGGCAGTCCTGCTCGACGACGAACACTGCCTGCCGCAGCCGCCAGACGTCATAGCCCGTGCGGGGGTCGAGGTCGGCGAAGGCCACCACCCGCGTCGACGTCACCGGAGGAAGTCCGTTGTCTGGCGAAATGCCCGTCGGGCCTCGGGGATGTCGCCGAAGAACGGGTAGACGTGCAGCAGGTCGGGCTCCTCGATGCTGGTGAGGTCCCAGCCGGACTCGGTCGCCCGTCGCGCAAGTTCCCGGCAGTCGCCGGCCAGCAGGTCACGGGTGCCGTAGAGCTGCAACGCCGGCGGCAACCCGGACAGGTCACCCAGGCCCGGGCTCACCTCCGGACGAGCGACCTCCTCGGGACCCCCCGCCCACCACGCGGCGTACGCGTGCGCCTTGCCGAGCTTCAGCCACGGGTCGCGACGGGCGAAATGCGGCGTCTCGGGGCTGCTCATGGTGAGGTCGACCCACGGAGAGATCAGGAGCAGCTTCCGCGGCTGCGGGAGAACTCGGTCGCGCAGGGACTCGGCCAGCGCCAGCGCCAGCCCCCCGCCCGCGGAGTCCCCCGCCAGGACGGCGCCTCCGGGTGCGGCCGACCACCGTGCGACCTGCTCGACGAGCGGCTCGTGGCAGTCGCGCCAGGTGTGGTCCGGCGCCAGCGGATAGTCCGGCATCACGATGCGGACTCCGAGAGCATCTGCGAGCCGTGTCGCATACCGCACGTGGAAGGGGTCGATCCCCGCGACGTAGGCGCCGCCGTGCACATAGAACAGCGTCCCGGTCGGCTCGGCGTCGCGCTGGGTGATCACGTACGACGGGAACCCACCGACCCGCTCCTCGACGACCGCGAACCGGTGTCGGAACCTCGGCACGGACCACGTCGGCAGGGCCCGGCTGCGTTCTGCCTGATGGGCGAGCACAGCGGCCCTCTCGGTGGGCTCGTGCTCGAGCTCCTGGGCTCGGAAGACCCGCGGCAGGGCGAAGGCCACCAGCTGATGGGGGATGCTCGGCATGAGCGCCAGCCTAGGCGTGCCACGCCAGCGCCCGGCCGGAGCCCGGGCCCCTCCATCGCCGGCTGCGTAGGATGGCGCCACAGACAGGGGAGCCCGCCCCACCGGACACCGTCCGGCCCCCGGCGAGCTGAGAGTGCGGATCCACCCGCAGACCCTCGAACCTGCACCGGTTAGCACCGGCGAAGGGAGTCGATCATGGACGGCTTGCCCACCATGCCCATCCGCGGGCGCACCCGGCGAGGGTGGACGCTGGCCGCGCTGGTCACCGTCGCCGCGCTCACCGCCGGTTGCAGCCTCCTCGGCGAGACCTCGACCGACGCGACGGCAGACGAGCCGGGAGGCGAGGTCGTGCTGGTCACCCATGAGTCGTTCGCGCTTCCGGACGAGCTGCTGGCGTCGTTCGAGAAAGAATCCGGCTACGCACTCACGGTTCGCGCCTCCGGTGACGCCGGGACGCTCACCAACAAGCTGGTGCTCACGCAGGGCAACCCGACGGGGGACGTGGCCTTCGGCGTCGACAACACCTTCGCGTCCCGAGCGCTCGACGCGGGCGTGTTCGCCGCCAGCGACATCACGCCGCCGCCCGGTGCCGAGAGCTTCGAGCTGGCAGACGGCGCCGACCTTCTCCACCCGATCGACACCGGTAGCGTGTGCGTGAACATCGACACGCGGTGGTTCGCGTCCCACGACCTGGCGGAGCCCGCCACGCTCGACGACCTCACCAAGCCGGCGTACCGCGACCTCTTCGTCACGCCCGGTGCCGCGACCAGCTCGCCGGGGATGGCGTTCCTGCTGAGCACCATCGCGGCGTACGGCGACTCCTGGCCCGACTACTGGGCCCGGCTGATGGCCAACGGCACCACGCTCACCGCCGGCTGGAGCGACGCCTACTTCGTGGACTTCACCCAGGGCGGCGGGGAGGGGAGCCGCCCGATCGTGCTGTCCTACGACTCCTCGCCCGCGTTCACGCTGGACAAGGCCGGTCGCTCGACCACCCGGGCGCTGCTGGACACCTGCTTCCGCCAGGTGGAGTACGCGGGGGTGCTCGCGGGCGCCGCGAACCCGGCCGGTGCCAGGGCGGTCATCGAGTTCCTGCTCAGCCCGCAGGTGCAGGCCGCCCTGCCCGACAACATGTACGTCTTCCCGGTCGCCGACGGCACCCCCCTCCCGACGGACTGGGCCACGTTTGCGACACCCCCCGACACGACGTACGCCGTCGATCCTGCCGAGATCGCCGCCAAGCGCGACGAGTGGCTCACGACCTGGACCGAGGTCACCACGCGGTGACCCGCAGGCTCGCGACCCTGGTCGCGCTCGCCGCCGTGCCGCTGGCGGTGCTCGGGTTGTTCTTCCTGCTGCCGGTGGCCGGGATGCTGCAGCGTGGACTGTGGCCGGACGGAACGTTCGACCCCGGGGGCGTCCTGGACGTCCTGGCTCGTCCGCGGGTGCACCGCGTCGTGTGGTTCACGCTCTGGTCGTCCGCCCTCGCGACCGCGGTGACGGTGGGCCTCGGCCTCCCCGCGGCGTATGTGCTGCACCGGCTGCGGGTCCCGGGTCGTCGGCTCGTCAGGGCGTTCCTGTTGGTGCCGTTCGTCCTGCCGACGGTCGTCGTGGGCGTTGCGTTCCGGCAGCTGCTGAGTCAGGGCGGACCCTTGGCGGCACTGGGGCTCGACGGCAGCGCCGCTGCGATCGTGGCTGCCCTCGTGTTCTTCAATCTCGCGGTCGTGGTCAGGGTGGTCGGCTCGGCCTGGGAGGCCCTCGACCAGCGCCCGGGCCAGGCGGCCGCTGCCCTCGGCGCGAGCCCCGCCCAGGTGTTCCGGACCGTGACCTGGCCGGCGCTGCGGCCGGCCGTGGCCTCGGCGGCCAGTGTCGTGTTCCTGTTCTGCGCGACCGCGTTCGGCGTCGTCCTGACCCTCGGTGGCCTGCGCTATGCCACCGTCGAGACCGAGATCTACCTGCTCACCACGACCTTGCTCGATCTGCAGGCGGCCGCGGCGCTCTCGCTGTTGCAGCTCGTCGTCGTCATCGTCCTGCTGGCGGTGACCCAGCGCGCCCGAGCCGTGTCGGACGCGACCGTGCAGCGACGGCCGACGCCGCTCGCGCGACCGACCCGACGGGACCTCCCGTGGCTGATGGTCACGGTCCTGCTCGTGGGGTTCGTCGCCGCCCCCTTGCTCATGCTGCTCGTCGGCTCGCTGCGCGACAGCGACGGCTGGACCTCCTCGAACTACGTGGCCCTACAGCAGCCGACCGGCGCCGGACTGGTCCCGGTGACCCAGGCGCTGGGCACGTCGTTGCGGACGGCCACCGACGCCACCTGGATGGCGCTGCTGCTGGGCGTGCTGGTCGCGGTCCTGGCCACTCAGCGGTCTCGGTCGGCGCCCGAACGCCGCGCCCGGTCGGTCCTGGACGGGCTGTTCATGCTCCCGCTGGGCGTCTCGGCAGTCACCTTGGGGTTCGGCTTCCTGATCACCCTGGACCAACCGCCCCTCGACCTGCGTGACTCGCCACTGCTGGTGCCGATCGCCCAGGCGCTGGTCGCCCTCCCGCTCGTCGTGCGGACGCTGACTCCCGTGCTCGGGGGGATCGACGACCGTCAGCGCCAGGCCGCCGCGTCGCTGGGCGCCCGGCCGTGGCGGGTGCTGCTGACGGTCGACCTGCCGGTGCTGTGGAAGCCCCTCCTGGCGGCGGCGGGGTTCGCGTTCGCGGTGTCCCTGGGCGAGTTCGGGGCGACCTCGTTCCTGGCCCGCGAGGGCCACCCGACGCTGCCGGTGGTCATCTATCGGCTGCTCTCGCACCCCGGGGCCGGCAGCTACGGCATGGCCCTGGCGGCCTCGGTCGTCCTGGCGGCCCTGACCGCGCTGGTGATGCTGGCCGTGGACCGGCTGCGAGTCGCATCCGTGGGAGCCTTCTGAACGTCATGGGAGTGCGGCTGGACCACGTGAGCGTGTCGTACGACGGCGCGAGCGCCGTTGCGGACGTGACCCTCGACCTGCCCGAGGGGCGGGTCCTGGCGGTGCTCGGTCCGTCCGGGTCGGGAAAGTCGACGCTGCTGCGGGCCCTGGCCGGGTTGGAGCCACTGAGCCGGGGCCGGATCCTCGACGGCACCCGCGACCTTGCGGGCGTCCCCACCCACCGCCGGGGCTTCGCGCTGATGTTCCAGGACGGCCAGCTGTTCGGACATCTGTCGGTGTCCGGCAACGTCGAGTACGCGCTCCGGCTACGTCGTACCCCGGCACCGCAGCGGGCGTCGCGCGTCCGCGAGCTGCTGCGTCTGGTCGGTCTCGAGGGGTTCGACGACCGGTTGCCGGCCACGCTGTCCGGCGGCGAGCGGCAGCGGGTTGCCCTCGCCCGGGCGCTGGCCGTGGAGCCGCGGCTCCTGCTGCTCGATGAGCCGCTGTCGTCCCTCGATGCGACGCTGCGCGAACGGTTGGCAGCCGACCTTCGCGAGATCCTCCAGGCAGCCGGAACCACCACGGTGCTCGTGACCCACGACCACGAAGAGGCGTTCGCGGTGGCTGAGGAGCTGGCCGTGATGAGGGAGGGGTGGGTCGTGCAGTCCGGCCCCATCTCCGAGGTGTGGCAGCACCCGGCCGACGCGGACACTGCGCTCTTCCTCGGCTATGCCCAGGTCCTGCGGGGCGACGCTGCGGCCAGGGTGCTCTCCGCGGCCGGCCTCGCACCGGGTCCGGCGGTCGCCGTCCGGCGCTCGGCGCTGGCGGTCAGCGGCAGCGGCCCCCTGGCGGCCACCGTGGATTCGTCCCGGGCCACGCCGGAGCAGGTGCGGCTGCGGGTCGCTGTTGAGGGAGTGGGCCTCGCCGACGCGGTCGCGCCGCTGGGGGCCGCACCCGCGCCCGGCGAACGCGTGCACCTGGCGGTGGACCGCACCCGGGTTGCGGTCGTTCCCTCCTGATTCGGTCCGGGTCGCGGGCGCCGCGGTCGGCTGCGCCGCCTCCCGGCTGTCCCCTCCCCGGTTGCGTCCCTAAACTGGCGTGCGTGTATCGCCGTGCCCACCTCGTGCTGATCGGGATCGCCGCGACCATGGGCGCCCTCGCGGTCCTCACCGCGGTGATGCTGGGCAAGCCGCTCGCCGACCCGGATGGCTTCCTCGGCCCGGCTTGGGTCCGGGGACCGATGCTGTTGGCAGGTGCGTTCGCCGCGGACCTGGTGCCCCGCACGCTGTGGCAGTCCCGGCTCCGGGTCCCCGCGATGAAGCCGGTGGCGGTGGCACGGATCAAGGAGCACTGGACGCGCGAACGGATCGTCCTGGTCGTCCTCGGCGTCACTTGCTTCTACATCACCTACGTCAGCTACCGGAATCTGAAGTCTTTCCTGCCGTCCGTGCTGGGTGAGCAGACCTACGACCGTGAGCTGCACCTGATGGACCGGGCCCTCTTCCTGGGCCACGAACCGGCCGTGGTGCTCCACGCGGTCTTCGGCACCTCGATCTCGGCGCACTTCCTCTCGACGATCTATCTGTGGTTCCTGCCCTTGGTGCCGCTGGCACTCACGGCCTGGCTCGTGTGGTCGCGCAACATCGGCTACGGCTACTGGTTCGTCATCTCCCAATGCATCGCGTGGTCGCTGGGGACGGCGTCGTACTACGCGCTCCCCACACTGGGCCCGGGGTTCGAGTACTCGTGGCTCTACGACGGGCTGGACGCGACGGCCTCATCTCGCCTGATGAGTGCCTTGCAGTACGGCAGACAGGATGTCGGCAACGGGGTGCTCGAGGGCGCCGTCCAGTCGGTCGCCGGCTTCGCCAGCCTGCACTGCGCGATCACCCTGCTGGTGGCGCTGATGGCCCAGGCCACGCTCAGGTCCAAGGTCGTGCACTGGGTCCTGTGGGTGAACTTCGGCGTGACCGTCGTCGCGACGCTCTACTTCGGATGGCACTACGTCGCCGACGACGTCGCCGGGATCGGGATCGCTCTGGTGGCCTTCTACCTCGGAGGGGTCGCGTCCGGTCAGAGCTTCAACCGTGCTGCACGCGCCGGACGAGGGGCCTCCCTCGCCGGAGCCGGCGAGCGAGGCTGAACCCTGCCCCAAGGCGGCGGGCGAATGACAAGCCTGTCATTCGTCAAGCCGACACGCCGTGACTTCTGAGGTTTTTCTGGGGAAACTGTTTCCTTTGTGGTTGGTGAGCACTAGCGTGCCTGAAGTGCCTCGGGCGATGGGGAAGTCGCCCGAGGCCCCATGACGACCACAGGGGGAACCCACCAGTGCGACCACCACGCCGCGTCCGGGAGCGGCAGCCGGTCCGCCGGCTGCGCTGGCTGCTCGTACCGCTGACGGTGGTCGCGCTCCTCGCGGGGCTCGCCACCGCCTCGGCCGCCGACCAGGACCCGGTCCCCAGCGAGCAGGACGTGGCCGACGCGGCGGCGCGTGCCCAGGGCAAGGCGCACGACGTCGACGCCATCCAGGGCGAGCTCGCCGTCGCCAACGCCGAGCTCCGAGAGTCGGCCATCAGCGCCGGGCGCGCTGCGGAGGAGTACAACGGCGCCCGCTGGGAGCTGCGTCTGGCTCGACGTGCCGCCACCGCGGCCGACGAGCGCGCTCATGCGGCCGCGCGCGACCTGTCCCGCCAGCAGGCGGCATACGCCGACGCCCTCGCGCTCAGCTACCAGGTGGCCCCCCAGCTCCAAGCCCTCTCCGCCATCATCCAGAGCGATGGCATCGCTGCCGTGGTCGACCAGACCAACACCCTGCGGAACGCCGAGTCCGCCCTGGATGAGCGCTACGACACCTTCCGGGCCTCCTCCACGCTGGCCGAGGTCGCCGAGAACCAGGCCGCCGAGACGCGGGACGAGGCGTCGGCTGCCGCCGAGGCAGCCCGCAAGGCCCGAAACGCTGCTCGGGCAGCACAGGCCGCGGCTGCGGCCAACGCCGCGGCGGTGACCGCGCGCAAGGACGCACTGATCCGAGAGCTGGCTCAGCTCGAGGGCATCAGCACGTCTCTGGCAGCGACCCGCCAGGCAGCGCTGGAGGCCGCCGCCGCCGAGGCGGCAGCGGCAGCGGCTCAGCACGAGCAGCAGCAGTCCGACTCCGGCGCCGGTGCCGGTGCCGGGACGCAGCCGGGCCCCAGCGAGCCGTCCCCCACGCAGCCGGCTCCCACCGAGCCGACGCCGACGGAGCCCACGCCGACAGGCCCCACGCCGAGTGAGCCGCCGACGGACCCGAGCCCTCCGGCACCGTCGGGTGGCGCGTCGTCCGCGATCGCGTTCGCGCGCGCCCAGCTCGGCGAGCCCTATCGCTGGGGCGCAGCCGGCCCGGATGCCTGGGACTGCTCCGGGCTGACGATGCGTGCGTGGGGCGCCGGGGGCCGGTCACTGCCGCACTACTCCGTGGCGCAGTACCAGCAGTCCACGCCCATCCGGGTCTCGCAGCTGCAGCCGGGCGACCTGGTGTTCTGGGGGTCCTCGAGCAGCCCGAGCTCGATCTACCACGTCGCTCTCTACGTCGGGGGCGGTCAGATCATCCATGCGCCGCGAACCGGACGCCCGGTCAGTCTCGAGTCCATGTATTACTGGATCCCGCCCACGTTCTTCGCCCGTCCCTGACGGGGATGCCCCGCTCCTTGGACCGGTGTGGTCCGATATGGGGGGCGTTGCGCCCGACACGACGGCGAGGGGCGATCACATGACGATCATCAAGACGACGGCAGCATTGGCGACCGCGGGGGCGCTGGTGTGGGGTGCCTCGGCCTGCGGTGCGCAGTCCAGCGCGTTCACCGACCAGACCGCCGCGGAGATCAAGACCGAGGTCATCGCCGATATGCAGGACGTGACCTCGATGACCATCCAGGCTGACATCACCTCGGGTGACCAGAAGATCGGGCTCGACCTGGGCCTCGACAGCGATGGCCAGTGTCAGGGCACCTTGGATCTGTCCGAGGGCACGGCTGAGCTGTTGAGCGTTGGCGGCGAGACCTACGTGCGCGGCGATGAGGCGTTCTGGAGCTCCACGGGCAGCTCGACGATCCGGGACCTCGTGGGAGACAAGTGGGCCAAGATGCCGTCGGGGACGACTACGTTCGACTCGTTCTGTGATCTCGACGGACTCCTGTCGGAGTTCGCAGACACCAAGGGTGACAAGCCGGTGTCGAAAGGCCAGACCGGTGAGGTCGACGGCGAGCCGGCCATCGAGCTCATCACTGAGGAGGACCCCGGCACCACCCACGTCTGGGTGTCCACCAGCGACAAGGGCCACTACATCCTCAAGATCGAACGCGAGGGCGGTGGCAAGGACAAAGGCGTGATCACGCTGGGCGCCTTCAACGACCCGCTGGACCTGACCGCTCCCGGTCAGGACGAGGTCGTCGACCTGGGTTCGCTGGGCTGAGCCTGCGCTCGGCCGATCTCACGTCCCGCGCAGCGGTCAGTGACCGCCGGACTCCTCGGCTTCGGCCAGCCTGACCCGTTCGCGTTCGAACGACGCCCGGACCTCGGCCTCGGCCTCGGCCCGGCCGACCCACTCCGCCCCTTCGACGGACTTGCCGGGCTCGAGCTCCTTGTAGACGGTGAAGAAGTGCTCGATCTCGAGCCGGTCGAACTTCGGCAGGTGGTTGATGTCACGTAGGTGCTCCAGGCGCGGGTCGGTCACCGGGACGCAGAGAACTTTGTCGTCACCGCCGGCCTCATCGGTCATCCGGAACATGCCGATGGCCCGGCACCGAATCAGGCAGCCAGGGAAGGTCGGCTCTCCGAGCAGCAGCACCAGCGCGTCGAGCGGGTCGCTGTCCAGCCCCAGCGTCTCCTCCACATACCCGTAGTCGGCCGGGTACTGCGTCGAGGTGAAGAGCGTACGGTCGAGCCTCATCCGACCCGAATCATGGTCGACCTCGTACTTGTTCCGGCTGCCCTTCGGGATCTCCACCAGTACGTCGAACTCGAGCACCTCAGCCTCCCTGCGTCATTCGGCCCCTGTGGCCCCGTGTGACACAGTGTGGCCCACCAGCACTGGATCGGGGGAGCCGGGGAGGAAATCGTGCCCAGGGTTCGGGGCCGCCGTGTTGCCGCGGCCATTGCCACGCTGCTCGCGCTGGCCATGGTCGTGCTCGGCGGCGTTGCCGTGTGGGAGTTCGACCAGCAGCGTCGGGCCAGCACCGTGGCCCCGCCCTCCTTGATCGCCTCACCCGCCCCCGAGCCGACCACCGCCACACCGAGCCCGGTCGAGGAGACCACCGCCTGGCCGCTGCCCAGCCCGGCGTCTGCTCTGGACGTCGCCGAACCGGTCGACAGCTCGTCCGGTGCGCTGGATGTCGCCGCTGTGCGCCGCAGCCTCGCCAACGGACTCGCCACCAAGACCCTCGGTCCCCACCTCGTCGTGCATGTGGAAGCCCTCGCGGACGGCGGGCCCAGGTTCTCGATCGGGAAGTCCCCGGCGATCCCGGCATCGACGATGAAGCTCTTGACCGCGACCGCAGCCCTGGAGCAGCTGGGGCCCGACCACGTCTTCACGACGCGGGTCGTGACCGGCGGAGGTGGCTCGATCGTCCTCGTCGGTGGGGGCGACCCCTACCTGGCCAGCCGTGCTCCGGCGGACGGAGCCGCAGCGCCGTACCCGGCACGCGCGTCGGTGGTCCAGCTCGCCCGCGCCACCGCGCGAACGCTGCGGCAGCAGGGCCGGCGCGCCGTCCGGCTCGCCTACGACGCCAGCCTCTTCACCGGGCCTGGGGCCGCGCCCACCTGGGAGCCGACCTACCTGCCGGAAGGGGTCGTCGCGCCCATCTCGGCATTGTGGGTGGACGAGGGGAGACCCGCTTCGGGGTCCGGTCGGGTCAGCGACCCGGCCGCCTACGCGGCTGCGGCCTTCGCGCGTGCCCTCGCAGCGCGGGGTATCAAGGTCCAGGGCGCCCCCCGCCCTCGCGTCGCGCCCGACAACGCGACCACGCTGGCCTCGGTCGACAGCGCGCCGCTGTCCCAGATCGTGGAGCGCGTCCTCGACGTGAGCGACAACGAGGCCGCCGAGGTTCTGGCCCACCACGTCGGGCTGTCGGTGGTCGACAGCGGGTCATTTCGAGGCGGGGCTCGCGGCGTCACCCGGACGCTCGCGGACCTCGGCGTGCCGTTGGCCGGTGCGCGGGTGCATGACGGCAGTGGGCTGTCACGCCAGGACCGTCTGGACCCCGACACCCTCATCGGCGTGCTGCGGGTTGCCTCCGACGCGGCCTACCCCGACCTTCGTCCGGTGGTGACGGGGCTACCCGTGGCAGGCTTCACCGGGTCCCTGTCCTACCGGTTCGAGGACGGCGCTCCGGCCGGGCGCGGGTCGGTGCGCGCCAAGACCGGCACGCTGACGGGAGTCTCCGGGCTGGCCGGGCTGGTGACCGACCGGTCCGGTACCCCGCTCGTGTTCGTGATGGTCGCCGACCGCGTGCGCCTCCCCGACACGCTGGCGGCGCGGTCAGCCCTTGATGCGATGGCTGCGGCCCTGGCTGCCTGCTCCTGCTCCTCATGACCATGGCCACTCGCGGCGCCCTTCCACCGGCGACCCGTAGGGTCGTCGCATGAGCCCAGACATTCCATCGGCGGCGGTCCTCTGCCGCGGGCCGGGCCCGAGTGGTGGCGGCCGATGAGTGCACCCATGGTCGACTGGGACCTGGCGGTCTCGGTCGGGTCCCGCCTGGCGGGGGAGGGCCCGTCGATCGGCAGCGCCGAGGCAGCCGCGGTGGTGGGCGAGCTCCGCCGCGGGGCGGAGCTCTCGACGGGCCTCGTGCGCGATTTCACCGGGCTGGTCGCTGCCGACAGGACCGCTCCGGTGCTGGTGATCGACCGCGCCGGTTGGGTACAGGCCAACGCGGACTCGTTCGCCGCGATCATCACCCCTGTGGTCGACAAGCTCACCGAGCGCAAGGGACCCCCGCAGGGGCTCACCCAGGCCGTCGGCTCTCGTGTCACGGGCGCGGAGGTCGGGCTGCTCCTCGGCTTCCTGGGCAGCAAGGTGCTCGGCCAGTTCGATCCGTTCTTCGAGCCGACCGGCCGACTCCTGCTGGTGGCCCCGAACATCGTCCACGTAGAGCGAGAGCTCGACGCGGACCCGACGGACTTCCGGCTGTGGGTCTGCCTTCACGAGGAGACGCATCGCGTCCAGTTCACGGCCGTCCCCTGGATGCGGGACCACCTCGCGAGTGAGGTGGCTGCCCTCGTCGACTCGGTCGAGCCGGCCGCGGTGGCCGACGACCTGATCCGACGGATCTCGGAGTCGGTGCGGGCGCCCGGCACCAGCCTCCTCGACATGGTCGGCACCCCCGAGCAGCGCGAGATCATCGACCGGGTCACGGGAGTGATGTCCCTGCTCGAGGGCCACGCCGATGTGGTGATGGACGGAGTCGGACCGTCGGTGATCCCGTCGGTGGCCGCCATTCGCGCCAGCTTCAACGCCCGGCGCAAGGGCATCGGCACGTTGGACCGGTTGCTGCGACGACTACTCGGGCTCGACGCCAAGATGGCGCAGTACCGCGACGGGGCGGCCTTCGTCCGCGCCGTCGTCGACCGAGCCGGCATGGAGGAGTTCAACACGGTCTGGGCGACCCGCGAGCACCTGCCGTCCAAGGCCGAGGTGACCGATCCCGACGCGTGGATGCGGCGCGTGCTGGGGTGAGCCGGTGAGCCGCCATCCTTCGGTCGCGGCCGTCCGCCGCGCCGTAGGACGCGGGCTCGCTGATCTGGATCCCGGCGCGGTCGTGATGGTGGCCTGCTCGGGCGGCGCCGACTCCCTGGCGCTGCTCGCCGCGACCGTTGCCGAGGCGCCCTCGGGGGCCTGGCAGGTGATCGGCGCCACCGTCGATCACGGACTTCAACCCGGATCCTCGGACCAGGCTGCCCGAGTGGTGGCACAGATGGCCGAGCTGGGTGCCGCCGAGACGGTCTCGGCGACGGTGCGGGTGGAGGCCGCGGGGGTGGGCCCCGAGGCATCCGCCCGTCAGGCGCGCTACGCCGTGCTCGGTGAGATCTCGCAGCGGTTCGGGGCCGAGGCCGTGCTGCTCGGCCACACCCGGGACGACCAGGCCGAGACCGTGCTCCTCGGTCTGGCGCGGGGGTCGGGTGGCCGTTCGCTGGCGGGAATGCGGCGTGCGTTCGGGGTCTTTCGCAGGCCGCTGCTCGACCTCACGCGGGCCGACACCGTGACTGCGTGCCAGGCACTGGGACTGGAGGTGTGGGAGGACCCGCACAACGCCGATCCGGCCTACCTCCGCTCGCGGGTGCGGGTACGCCTGATTCCCGTGCTCGAGGACGAGCTGGGCCCCGGGGTGGCGGCTACCCTCGCGCGGACTGCTGAGCAGCTCCGCTCCGACATGGACTACCTCGACGACCTCGCCGAGGGAGCCCTCGCCGAGGTGCTGCTCCCCGGGCGGGACGGGCCCGAGCCGACGGCCACCGTCGTGTCGGTGACGCTGCTCGCCGCGCTTGCGGATCCCGTTCGGCGCCGAGTGCTCAGACTGGCGGCGCTGCGCGCGGGCGCTCCGGCCGGCGAGCTCTTCCACGACCATGTGCTGGCGCTCGACGCACTGGTCACGGCCTGGCACGGGCAACGATGGATCGATCTGCCGGGGCATCTTCGCGGGCTGCGTGAGGGCGACCGGCTGGTGGTCGCGCGGACGGTCCCCGACTCCGACCCGCCCACCGGGTCGGGGCCCGGTAGCCCTCCTGGGGAGTGAGATCCCGGCGGTTCCGACTACTCTTCCGGCATGGATGCTGGCCACGTGGGCGATGACCTGGTGAACGTGATCTTCACCGAGAGGGAGATCCAGGCCAAGGTGCAGGAGCTGGCGGACCAGATCGCCGGCGACTACGAGGGGAAGGACCTCCTCATGGTCGGCGTGCTGCGCGGCGCGGTCATGGTGATGGCCGACCTGGCCCGGTCCCTCGGGCGCCACGTGGAGATGGACTGGATGGCGGTGTCGTCCTACGGTTCGGGCACCAAATCGAGTGGGGTCGTCCGCATTCTCAAGGACCTCGACACCGACATCACGAACCGTCATGTCCTGGTGGTCGACGAGATCATCGACACCGGTCTGACCCTGAACTGGCTCATCTCCAACCTGGCGAGCCGCAACCCCGCCAGCGTCGAGATCGCGACTCTGCTGCGCAAGCCCGAGGCCGCGCAGATGACCGTTCCGGTCAAGTACGTCGGGTGGGAGATCCCGAATGAGTTCGTGGTCGGCTATGGGCTCGACTACCGCGAGCGCTACCGCAACCTGCGAGACATCGGGACGCTCTCGCCAGGTGTCTATTCCTGAGAAGCGGCGGTGCGCCACGCCGCGAACCGGGGTCGCTGAACCTCCGCGGATTACCGCGCAGTGACCAGATGCCTGCGACAATGAGCGTTGCGGCGGGCGTGTACCGTCGTTGTTTCCTGCACACGACCGCCTCGGCCACGGACGGGGCGGCACGAATTTTGGTCGAGAGAAGCCTGTGAAGCGCATACTCAAGGGTCGCTGGTTGTGGATCCTCCTGGTCGTCATCGGGGTCCTGATCGGGCTGCAGTTCCTGGCGCCCAGCGGCGGCTACGACGAGATCAGCACCTCGCAGATGGAGAAGTACATCCAGTCGGGCGAGGTCAAGGAGATCACCTTCGTCGACGGCGACCAGGAGATGCGCACCGTCCTCGACGACAACGTCAAGCGGGACGGCGGCCAGAACGTCGTCGCCTACTGGGTCGCTGGACAGCAGCTCGGCATCATCGACGAGGTCGACGCGCAGCTCGAGGCCGGCACGATCGAGAAGTCGAACTCCGAGAACCCTCAACCGAACATCTTGTTGAGCTTCCTGCTCAGCCTGCTGCCCTTCCTCATCATCATCCTGGTCTTCTTGTGGCTGATGAACAACGTGCAGGGTGGCGGCGGCCGCGGGGTCATGCAGTTCGGCAAGTCGCGGGCCAAGCTCATCTCCAAGGACATGCCCAAGTCGACGTTCACCGACGTCGCCGGGTGTGAGGAGGCCATCGAAGAGCTCGGCGAGATCAAGGAGTTCCTCCAGGAGCCCGCGAAGTTCCAGGCGGTCGGAGCAAAGATCCCCAAGGGCGTGCTGCTGTACGGTCCGCCCGGAACCGGCAAAACCCTACTCGCGCGCGCCGTGGCCGGCGAGGCGGGCGTGCCGTTCTACTCGATCTCCGGTTCCGACTTCGTCGAGATGTTCGTGGGTGTCGGAGCGTCCCGCGTGCGAGACCTGTTCGAGCAGGCGAAGGAGAACGCCCCGGCGATCGTCTTCATCGACGAGATCGACGCCGTCGGTCGCCATCGCGGCGCCGGCATGGGCGGCGGTCATGACGAGCGGGAGCAGACCCTCAACCAGCTGCTGGTCGAGATGGACGGCTTCGATGTGCGCGGTGGCGTGATCCTCATCGCGGCGACCAACCGGCCCGACGTGCTCGACCCGGCGCTGCTGCGTCCTGGCCGCTTCGACCGCCAGATCCAGGTCGACGCCCCCGACCTCAACGGGCGTCACCAGATCCTGAAGGTTCACTCTCGCGGCAAGCCGATGGCCGCCGACATCGACCTCAAGAGCGTGGCGCGGCGTACGCCCGGCTTCACCGGCGCCGACCTGGCCAACGTGCTCAACGAGGCCGCGCTCCTCACGGCGCGCAACAACGAGAAGTTGATCAGCAACGGGTCGCTCGACGAGGCCATCGACCGGGTGATCGCAGGACCGCAGCGACGTACCCGCCTGATGAGCGAGAAGGAGAAGCTGATCACGGCCTATCACGAGGGCGGTCACGCCCTCGTGGCGGCAGCGCTACCCGGCACCGACCCGGTGCACAAGGTGACGATCCTGCCGCGTGGGCGGGCCCTCGGCTACACGATGGTGCTGCCCGACGAGGACAAGTACTCCCAGACGCGCAGCGAGATGCTCGACAAGCTCGCGTACATGCTCGGTGGCCGGGCCGCGGAGGAGATGGTCTTCCACGACCCCACGACGGGTGCCGGCAACGACATCGACAAGGCCACCAACCTGGCTCGCGCGATGGTGACCCAGTACGGCATGACCGAACGTCTCGGCGCCATCAAGCTGGGTGACTCCAACTCAGAGCCCTTCCTCGGGCGCGACCTCGGGCACGCTCGCAACTACTCCGAGGACGTGGCCGCGGTCGTGGACGAGGAGACCAAGAAGCTGCTGGCGGGCGCGCATCAGGAGGCCTTCGACATCCTGGAGGAGAACCGCGATGTGTTGGACTCCCTGGTGCTCGAGCTGATCGACCAGGAGACCCTGGACAAGGCGGAGGTCGCGCGAATCTTCGAGCCCCTACGCCGGCGTCCCACGCGACCGGCGTGGACCGGCTCACCGGACCGGAACCCCTCGGAGATCCCACCCGTCGAGATCCCCCAGGAGATCCGCGACCGTGTGGCAGCGAACGCCGCGGCCAACGGAACGGCGCCCAGCCCGGCCGACGGAGGTGTCGTCGTGACCCCACCCGGCCCGGGAGGCGACCTCCACGGCGGCCCGCCGCTGCCTCCTCCGACCTCATGATCGACCCCGTCGCATGCCCCGACAGGAATCCGGCCGACGTACCGGACTTCGACCACAAGCGCGCCGAGGACGCTATCCGTGAGCTCCTCTACGCGATCGGCGAGGACCCCGAACGCGAAGGCCTGATCGACACTCCGGCTCGGGTGGCCCGGGCGTACGCCGAGCTGACCGCGGGTCTGCGCATGAGCCCGAAGGACGTCCTGACGACGACCTTCGACATCGGCCACGACGAGATGGTGCTGGTGCGCGACATCGAGCTCTGGTCGATGTGTGAGCACCACCTGGTGCCCTTCACAGGGGTCGCGCACGTCGGCTACATCCCCGCGGAGACCGGGAAGATCACCGGTCTCTCGAAGCTCGCACGGTTGGTCGATGTGTACGCCAAGCGTCCCCAGGTCCAGGAGCGGCTCACCACCCAGGTCGCGGACGCCCTCATCGAGCTGCTCGAGGCGCGCGGAGTGATCGTGGTGATCGAGGCGGAGCATCTCTGCATGACGATGCGCGGGGTCCGCAAGGCCGGCGCGCGGACGATCACCTCGGCAGTGCGCGGCATCATGCACAACGCTGCGACGCGCAGCGAGGCCATGGCCCTCATCCACCGCGGCCGGTGAGCATGGGCGCGGCCCCCGCCTCGCCGTGGGTGCGTCCTCGCGTGATGGGCATCCTCAACGTCACCCCGGACTCGTTCTCCGACGGTGGCCTCTGGGTGGACCGGGATGCTGCGGTGGCGCACGGCTTGGCGATGGTGGCGCAGGGCGCCGATCTCGTCGACGTGGGCGGGGAGTCCACCCGACCGGGTGCTGCCCGGCCGACGCTCGACGAGGAGCTTGCGCGGGTGCTGCCGATCATCGGGGATCTGGTCTCCGCCGGGGTCGTGGTGTCGGTCGACACCATGCGCTCGGACGTGGCTGCCGCTGCGCTCGACGCCGGGGCCAGGGTGGTCAACGACGTGTCTGGGGGACTCGCCGACTCCCGCATCCTGACGGTGGTCGCGGGATCGGACGCCGTGTACGTCGCGATGCACTGGCGCGCCCACGCCGACCGGATGACCGACCACGCGACGTACGACGCGGACGGGGGTGTCGTGGAGGCCGTGTGCCGCGAGCTGGGTGATCGGGTCGCGGCGATCCGCGCCGCCGGTGTGCCTGACGAGCGCGTGGTCCTGGACCCTGGGCTGGGCTTCGCCAAGCGCGCCGCACACAACTGGGAGCTGCTGCGCGCGTGGGATCGGCTCGGCGAGCTGGGCTTCCCGCTGTTGGTGGGCGCCTCCCGCAAGTCGTTCCTCGGCGCGCTGCTGGCCGATCCCGAGGGCATCCCCCGGCCGACCGATGGTCGGGAGCACGCGCATGCCGCCCTCACGGCGATCCTGGCCCGCTTCCCGTTGTGGGGCCTGCGGGTGCACGATGTCCGGGCCACGCGTGACGCGTTGGCCGTGGTGTCCGCGATGGAGGCAGACCGATGACCGATGAGCTGACGATCACGGGGATCGAGTGCTTCGGCCACCACGGGGTGCTCGCCCACGAGCGCCGTGACGGCCAGGTCTTCCTCATCGACCTCACCCTGGGACTCGATACCAGAGCCGCCGCCGGATCGGACGACTTGCACGACACCGTCGACTACGGGACGCTCGTCGCGTCGGTGAAATCCGCCGTGGAGTCGGATCCGGTCGACCTGATCGAGGCGGTCGCGCAACGCATCGCGGACATCTGCTGTTGGGATTCTCGTGTTGATTGGGCGAAGGTGACCGTGCACAAACCGGATGCGCCTATCGAGGCGACGTTCCAGGACGTCGCCCTGACCATCACCAGGAAACGTGAGGGCACCAGTGACTGAGACGCCGAACCCGCACATCGTCGACGCAGACACGATCACCGGCGAGATGCGACCCATTCGACGGGTGGTGCTGGCCCTGGGGTCCAACCTGGGGGAGCGTCTGGCAAGCCTGCAAGGGGCAGTGGTCGCGATCGCCGACACCCCCGACGTCTGGGTGACCGCGGTGTCACCGGTCTATGAGTCCGACCCCGTGGACTCCCCCGAGGAAGCGCCCGCGTTCCTCAACGCCGTGGTCCTCGCGGACACGACGCTCCCGGCGCAAAGGCTGATGGATCGCGCGCTGGCGATCGAGGACGCGTTCCAGAGGGAGAGGAGCGAACCCAACGCCCCGCGTACCCTCGACGTCGACCTGATCATCGTGGGGGACCGCCGGTCGGCCACGGACTCGTTGCAGCTGCCGCACCCGCGGGCGGCCCAGCGCGCCTTCGTTCTCCAGCCCTGGTACGACGTCGAGCCCGACGCCGTACTCCCCGATGCCGGCGCCGTCGCCGAGCTCCTGGAGGGTACCGACCGGGACGGACTGACCCGCCGCGACGATCTGCTCCTCGAAGTTCCGTGACCGAGGAACCACCACCGTCCGGAGGCCCCGGGCGGCTCCGACCGGTGTCCGCAACCGTGCTCACCATCTGGGCGCTCGCGGGTGTGGTGCTCGGCTGGGTCTTCCATCCCCTGAGCGTGCGTTGGTTCGGCTACGCCCCACTGGTGACCTGGACACAGGCCCTGCTGCTCTTCTTCGTCGCGGCGATCCTCGCCGGAACGGCGAGGGCCACCTCGCGCGCGATGCGGGGCGACCGGGCGCGGCCAGAGCCGCACCGGATGGTGAACCGCTTCGTGATGGCCCGGGCGTGCGCTCTGGTCGGCGCTCTCGTCGCCGGCGTTTATGCCGGTTATGGCCTCAGCTGGGTCGGACTCCAGGCAGAATTGGGCACGCAGCGCATCGTCAGATCCGCAGTGACCTGCCTCGGGGCGGCCGCGATGGTCGCCGCGGCGGTGATGCTTGAGCGCGCGTGTCGCGTCGGATCCGACGACGACGCGCCTTAGTCTGCCCTCATGGCATCTTCCCCCGCCGCCCGCCGCCGTCAACGCAGCACCAGACTCACGGTCGCCGTGGTTCTGCTGCTCCTGGCCGCCGCGTTCGTGGCCACCGCAACCGTCCTCGCGTCCACCCCTCTGATCACCGCAGCAGCCGTCGCCGGCGTCGTCCTCGGAACGATCGCCACCAGGATCACCCACACCGAGCTGATGCAGAGCCGTCGCGAGGCCGATCGTGGCCACGCCGAGCAGGCGCAGGCGTATGCCGCGCTCACCGGTGAGCGGGTGGCCGAGAACCTCGCCTTCGCCGACGGCATGTCCTCGCGGCTTCGCAGCCGCGAGCAGGCCCTGGGCCAGATCGAGGAGGCGCTGTGCGCGGCCCAACGTCGGGCCGCCGATGCGACCCGTCAGGCGCGGTCGGAGGCCGAACGCGCCCACCTCGCCGAGACCGAGGTCGCTGCCTACGCCGGCCGACTCGACGAAGCCGAGGAGCGGGCCGCCGAGGCGATCGTCCGGGTGGCCGAGCTCGAGCAGGAGCGCGACCTGTTGAGCTCCGAGCTCGAGGCCTGGCAGGCCGTCGGCGTCGAAGGCCTGCGCAAGCACGCCTGACCCGCCGTACCTTCACGCCCACCCGTCGCACACTGACGCGTTGTGCACAGGTGTGCTGTGCACAACACGTCAATGTGCGACGGGTCAGCGGAGGCTGGCGCGGAGTGCGCGATGGATGCCGTTCGGGCTGAGGACGCCCACGAACTCCGCGCCGCGTCGGACGCCGACTGCTGCCTTGTCCTCGCGGAGCAGCGCGGCCAGGGCCTCCTCGAGGGTGGCCTCGACATCGATGGTGGTGGCGAGGTCGCCCAGGCTCACCCCGTCGATGGGCTCGAGATGCTCGGGGTCGATGGCGGTCACGGTCAGCCGGCGTAGGCCCGAGGTGGCGCCGACGAAGTCGCTGACGAAGTCGTCGGCCGGGTGGCCGAGCAGCTCAGCGGGGGTGCCGACCTGCGCAAGCCGGCCGCCGGTCGCGAAGACGGCGACCCCGTCCCCCATCTTCACGGCCTCGTCGATGTCGTGGGTGACGAGCACGACGGTCTTGCCGAGCGTGCGCTGGAGCCGCAGGAACTCCTCCTGCAGGCGGCCGCGCACCACGGGATCCACCGCTCCGAACGGCTCGTCCATCAACAACACGGGCGGGTCGGCCGCGAGCGCACGGGCCACCCCCACCCGCTGGCGCTGGCCACCCGAGAGCTGGTGGGGGTAGCGCCCGGCGTACACGTCGGGGTCCAGGCCCACCAGTTCCATCAGCTCCGCAGCCCGGGCCCGGGCCCGGGCCTTCGGGGTGCCGAGGAGCAACAGGACGGTCGCGACGTTGTCGACGATGGTGTGGTGCGGGAAGAGTCCGACCTGCTGGATGACGTAGCCGATGCCGCGACGCAACTGGACCGGATCCTCGCCCGTGACGTCGCGCCCGTCGAGGAAGATCCGCCCGGTCGTCGGCTCGATGAGCCGGTTGATCATCTTCAGCGTGGTGGACTTCCCGCAGCCGGAGGGACCGACCAGACACATGATCTCGCCGCGCGGCACGATCAGGTCGACCTCGTGTACGGCGACGGTGCCGTCGTCGTAGGTCTTGCCGACGCCCTCGAGGCGGATCATCGGTTCCCCGGTAGCCTCCATGCGGTGACCCTACTCGCGCACGGTGCACGTGTGGTCGGGGTCGTGGACGGGTCGCAGCCCTCCTGCTACAGCCGCCTGGTCAACGAGTGGGTGTGCGGCGACTACCTGGTCGATCGGCGCGACCAGCTCGTCGCCGCTACGATCGAGCACCTCTGGATCACCGTGGCGGCGGTTCTCGCCGGCCTGGCGCTGGCCTTCCCGCTGGCCCTGCTGGCCCGACGCCACCGTCGACTCGAGTCCGGAATCGTCGGTACGTCGACGGCGATCTACACCATTCCGTCGCTGGCGCTGTTCCCGCTCCTCGTCCCGTTCACGGGCATCACGGCGCTGACCGTGATCATCGGCCTCGGGCTCTACTGCCTGACCATCCTGGTGCGCGCCTTCCTCGACGGGCTGGGATCGGTCCCCGCAGAAGTGGTGGAGTCCGCCCGGGGGCTGGGCTACTCGGGTCGCGGCCTGCTGATCGGCGTGGAGCTGCCGCTGGCCCTCCCAGTGATCATGGCCGGCTTGCGCGTTGCGACGGTCTCGACGGTCGCCCTGACGACGGTGGGCACCCTCGTGGCCCACGGCGGCCTGGGCAACCTGATCTCGGACGGCGTCTTCAGCAACTTCCGGGCCGAGCTGCTGGCGGCGTGCGTGCTGTGCGTCGTCCTCGCCGTGGCGCTCGACCTGCTGCTCGTCGGGCTGCAGTACCTGCTGATGCCCTGGGTACGACGGGGGGCCTCGACGTGAATGTGCTCGGTGACACCTGGAACTACCTCGTCGACCCGGCGAACTGGACGGGTTCCGAGGGGCTGCTGCAACTGCTGCTCCAGCAGCTGCTGATCTCCCTGACGGCCCTGTTCGTGGCGCTGCTGGTCGGACTCCCGCTCGCCCTGTGGCTGGGCCATCGAGGCCGCGGGGGCTTCCTGGCGATCAACGTCTCGAACGTCGGCCGGGCCGTGCCGACCTTTGCGCTGCTGGCGCTGCTGGTCACTGCCGACTGGCCGGGCGTGGCGACGTTCGGGCCCTATGGCCGCGCCGGCATCGCCACGCTGCTCGCGCTCGCGGCCTTCGCACTCCCGCCGATCATCACCAACGCCTATGTCGCCCTGCGCGAGGTCCCGGCCGACGTCAAGGAGGCTGCCGCCGGCATGGGGATGAGCTCTTCCCAGCAGTTCTGGCGGGTAGAGCTGCCGCTGGCCCTGCCCCTGGTCATGACCGGGGTCAGGCTCGCGCTGGTGCAGGTGTGGGCCACGGCCACCATTGCCGCGCTGGTGGCCGGACCGGGCCTCGGACGGGTGATCACATCGGGTTTTGCCAACACCTACTACGGGAAGGGAATAGCCGGAGCGGTTGTTGTCGCTCTTGTCGCGTTGCTCTTGGAGCTGCTCGGGGTGGGTGCCCAGCGCTTGGTCGCACCCCTCAGACAGCGCCCGGTGCGGGGCGACGACCAGGTTCGGCCGGCCGCCGTGTGAGGGTCGCGAACGACGAACTCCGGGTCACACCGGACACGCGTGGTGCTCAACGCCACGGGACACAGAAGGTGACACAGTGAACGTACGACGCCATCTCGCCACCGCAGCAGCGCTGTCAGCGCTGCTGCTCACAGCGGCTTGCGCCGGCGACGATCTTGCCAGCGACCAGCCCAGCGGCTCCACCCAGGACAAGGGGTCGGTGAAGATCTCGGGGCAGAACTTCCCGGAGGCCACCCTCGTGGCCAGCATGTACGAGCAGCTGCTCGACGCGCAGGGGTACGACGCCAGCGTGCAGCTGGTGGACACCCGCGACATCTACATGGCCGCCGGTCAGTTCCCCGACGGCATCCAGGTCGTCCCGGAGTACGTCGGCGGACTCGTCGACTACCTCAACGCCACGGCCAACGGCCCCGACGCAGAGTCGTTGACCACCAACGACGCCGGTGAGTCCATCGACGCGGCTGCCGATCTGCTCGACGGGGCCGGCATCACCCTGCTCGAACCCTCCAGTGCCACCGATCAGAACGCCTTCTTCGTCTCTGAGGCCTATGCGCAGAAGAACGGTCTGTTGACGCTCTCCGATCTCTCGGGCAAGCAGGTCGTCCTGGCGGCCGCTCCCGACTGCGAGGGGCGGCCGGACTGCGAGGGCGGGCTGACGCAGGTCTACGGCATCGACATCACCAAGATCCTGCCGCTGGGCTTCGCCAGCGACCAGACCTACCAGTCGGTGATCAGGAACGAGTCCCAGCTCGGGCTGACGAGCACCACCGACGGCACCCTGGCAAGCCAGGGCCTGGTGCTGCTGGTCGACGACCAGGGCATCCAGCCGGCGCAGAACCTCGTGCCGGCCGTCTCCTCGGCGTGGATCGCCGACCACCAGGATGCCGGCGACGCTCTCAACGGGCTGATGGCGGCGCTGACGACCGAGAAGCTCACCGAGCTCAACGGCAGGATCTCCGTGGACCGCGAGGAGCCGGCCGCCGTGGCCGCGGACTTCCTGTCCACCGAGGGGCTGATCTGAGAGATCCCGCGGTCCTGTCAGCGCTCATGCGGGCGCAGCAACAGGGCCGCGGGGTCCACGGACCCTGGATCCAGGACCGGTACGTCGAGTCGCAGCCCGCTCCCGGCGCCGGTCCGTGGGACCGGACCGCCCAGCGCCGCGGCGTACTCCATGACCGCGGCGGCGTCCTGCCTCCGCCCCTGCTCGACGAGCCAGCCCACGAGCCGGTGGACCGGCGGCAGGCCGCTGTGGACCAGTGAGCGCGTGCCCCAGAACTCGGTGACCCCTGTTCGCAGCAGCTCCCACCAGTCCTCGGAGCAGCCGGGGATCTCGACGAAGTAGCGGTGCAGGTCACCGGCGAGCACCCGGTCCACGAAGACCTCCTGGACTGCGTCGGAACCGAGCTCGCGCACGCTTGCGAGCGACATCCGCTTGGTGGTCCACCGGTCCTGCAGGTCCCGCAGGGTGGAGCGCTGTTGGGTGATCGAGGTGCCGTCGGTGCGGATCCGCCAGTGGTAGACCACCTCGGGCAGCACGTCGAAGTGCCCCAGCAGGTAGGCCCGGGTCGTCGTCGGTTGGTCCTCGTAGCGCACGGACTCGGGCCAGGACAGACCCGAGGTGTTCCAGAAGGACCGGCGGAAGACCTTGTTCCAGGCGAAGACGTCACCGAGGATCTCGGGGTGGTCCTCGGCGGTGATCCGCCGGCCCCTGTCTGCTGCGTGCAGCCGCCTCATCCACGGCGGCTCGCGCAGCTCGTCGCCCTCCCAGCGGGCGATCGAACCGGTCACGAAGTCCGACCCCGAGCGCGCCAGCGCCCCCAGGAGGATCGGGTAGGCCGTCGCCGGCACGACGTCGTCGGAGTCGCAGAAGGCCACGTAGTCGCCGGTGACCTGGCGCATTCCCTCGTTCCGGGCCGCGCCCAACCCCTGGTTGTCGGTGTGGACCACGCGCACCCGCGGGTCGCGCTCGGCGTAGCCGTCGGCGATCCTGCCCGATCGATCGGGCGACCCGTCGTCGACGACCACGATCTCCAGGTGGCGATGGTCGCTTCCCAGCAGGCTGTCGAGGCAGTCCGGAAGCCAGGCCTCCACGTCGTACGCCGGGACGACGACGCTCAGGAGAGGCTCTCGCCCACGCCGCTTCATGCCGCACCCACGGGTGCAGCGTAGCCAGCCCGCCGCCCTGCCCCGGTAGGCTCAGCCTCCGTGAGCCAGCCCAGCCCCTCCCGTCCCCAGGTACCCGGTGCCGTTGAGGGTGACTACCCGCGGAAGGTGCTCTTCGTTGCGGGGGCCGGGCGCAGCGGAACCAGCACCATGGCCGGTCTGATGCAGCTGTTGGGCCTCCATGTGCCCCAGCCCGAGGTGGTGCCCGACGCGACCAACCCCAAGGGCTTCGCCGAACCGCAGTGGACCGTCGACTTCCATGATCGGCTGCTCGCCGAGGCCGTCGTCACGGTCAGCGACAGCCGACCGTCGGCCTGGTTCGAAACGGGGCGGATCGCCACCCGGGAGCCCGAGCGGATCCGCGCGTCGGAGTGGCTGGAGAGCCACCTTGTCGACCACCCCGAGCTGGTGGTCAAGGACCCGCGGCTGAGCTGGTTCCTCGGGCTCTGGCGGGTGGCCGCAGTCCGGTCGGGTAGTACACCGGTCTTCGCGACGATGCTGCGTCCGCCCGCCGAGGTGGTCGGCAGCAAGCAGCTCTACTACCGCAACAAGCTGGGCGCGGCCCACCTCACGTCGTCCTGGGTGAACATGCTCCTGCACACGGAGCGGGCGACCCGGGACAGCATCGCCGACGGCGGCCGCGCCTTCGTCCAGTACGCCGACCTGCTTGACGACTGGACGAAGGTCACCATGAGTGTCGCCGAGCGGCTGGGCCTCGAGAACGTCCTGCACGCGAAGAGCGAGCAGATCCGAGACGGACACCGCTTCATCGACCCCACGCTGCGGCGGGTGTCGGTCTCCCTCGACGACCTCGGTCTCCCGCCCCGCCTCCACGACCTGACCGGGGAGACCTGGAGCGCCCTGACCGCGTTGACCGACCCGGAGGCCGACACCCTCGCCGCGCAGGCCACGCTCGACGAGCTGCGGGAGGCCTACGTCGCGCTGTACGAGGAGGCCGAGTCGATCTCCAAGTCCTCCGTGGTGGCCGCGACGTCCGAGCTCAGGAGGCGGCTCCAGGCGCCGGCGAACGAGCCGGCTGCGCCGCGCCAGTCCCTCACCGACAAGATCCCGCACGGCGTGCGCGCCGCCGTACCGCCGAGTCTGCGGCGCCGGGTGCGCAAGGCCATCGGGCGCCCGCGGTGACCGCTCACGCGGGGGACAGGGGGCTGTGCAACATCGAGGGCCACGAGGAGTTCGACATCGTCTGGCCGTGGGTGAGACCGGGTGGTCAGCGAGCCGGGACCACCGCCGTCCTCCGGGTGAAGAACGAGGCGCCGTCGCTCCCGTTCGTCCTGCCGCCGTTGCTGCGTGCCTGCGACTTCGTTCTCGTCGTGGACAACGGGTCGACCGACGGCACCGCCGAGGTCGCGATCGAGGCCGCGCGAGCACACGGGCGTGAGGAGCGGCTCACCGTCACGACGTACCCCTTCGACGTGGCCCGGGCGGGGGCCGAGCACCTCTCCCAGCACGAGCTCTCGGTGCACTCGCTCTCGTACTTCTACAACTGGTGCTTCTCGCAGGTCACCACCCGCTACTCGTGGAAGTGGGACGGGGACATGGTGCTGACCACCGAGGGCGAGGTGTCCATCGGAGATCTCGGCTGGCAGGTCGGCGACGAGCCCGTGATCGTCCGGGTGCCCCGGCATGGGCTGTACCTCGCCGACGACCGACACGGCTTCCTCGACCTCGGCTGGCGCAATGCTGAGGAGTGGGGCTTCCCGATGGGGCCGGATTTCGTCTACACGAAGGCCTACGAGTGGGAGATCCGCACGACCCCCACGCACGTGCGGTCCATCGGGCTTCCGCACGGGCTCTGCGTGGAGCTGAAGTATCTCGACGGTGACGAGTTCGCGCACTGGACCGACCCCGAGTCGTTCGCGACCAGCTACCGCAACAAGCGCAAGCGGCGGGAGTGGGAGGTCTTCCACGCGCTGAGGTCCGGCGAGGTTCCAGCGGGGGTGGTCGAGCTGAGGGCTCCCGACGGCGTCCACGTGGTCGACTACGTGACGCACGAGTGGCTGCCGCGCGTGCCGCGGCCGTTGCGGATCGGCGAGGACGCGCTCAGGGAGCCGCCGGAGTGACGGTTGGCCGGGGGCAGGTGGCTGGAACGCAAGGACCGGGCCGCCGCTTCGAGGAAGCAGCGGCCCGGCCGCATGGACGCAGTCCCCCCGTGTCGCGGCGGGTCTCGGGAATCCTCCGCGATCGGCTGCTTCCGACAGTAAGACGACCCTGCCGAAGGCTCATGACGCGGCTTCCGAGATCTTTTTCGCACGGTGCCGTGGCAACCCCGGAGTTACCTACGTCACGCAAGCGTGCGGTTTCCCCCGGGGAATCCCAACGCGTACGCTCGTCGTTACTGCCACCAGGACACCGTCTGGTACCCACACCGGCCCGCTTGCGGGTGGTCGGAGGGACTGGAACGAGAGAGGTACGGCTATGAACAGCAGCACGTCCGCCCCGCGGGTCGGCGTCGTCGGCGCGGGTCGCGTCGGTGCCGTCTTGGCGTCCGCCCTGCGCTCCGCGGGCCACGAGATCGTGGCCGTCGCCGGAGAGTCGGACGCCTCGCGTCACCGCGTGCAGGAACTGCTGCCGGGTGTTCTGGTCGCCAAGCCGAGCGAGGTGGCTCGTGGCTGCGACGTCCTGCTGCTCACCGTTCCCGACGACATGCTGAGGAACGTCGTCAGGGTGCTCAGTGACTCGGGGGCGATCCGGTCCGGCCAGTACGTCGTCCACACGTCCGGTCGCCACGGACTCGCCGTGCTCGAGGCGGCCACGGCCGTGGGGGCCCGACCGGTCGCCCTCCACCCGGCGATGACCTTCACCGGGACCGACGTGGACCTGCCGCGTCTGGTGGGTTGCGTCTTCGGCGTGACCGTGGGTGAGGACGAGCGAGACTTCTGCGAAGGGCTGGTCGCAGACCTGGGCGGCCGGGCCATGTGGGTGCCGGAGGAGCGCCGGACGCTGTACCACGCGGCGATGGCGCACGGAGCCAACCACCTGGTCACGCTGGTCACCCAGGCGGTCGAGCTGCTCGGCGCCGCGGCCGGCGACGGCGATGAGCTCGATCCTGCCGAGACGCTGCGCCCCCTGTTGGCCGCAGCGCTCGACAACGCGCTCCACCAGGGCGATGCGGCCCTCACCGGACCGATCGTGCGAGGAGACGTCAACACCGTCCGGGCCCACCTGGCCGAGATCGCCGCCACCGCGCCGCACACCTTGCCGTCGTACGTCGCCATGGCGCGCGCCACGCTCGACCGCGTCGTGACCGACGGCCGGGTGCTGCCCATCAGGGCGGCCAAGATCCGTCGCGTCCTCGATGAGGCGCTTGCCCCCGCGACACCTTCCACGGCGCCACTTCGCTGACGCCGACGATGACAACCGGGCCCGTGCTGGCGCCCACCCGGCACGAGCTGGCCGAGCATGTGGGACAGCGCCGGGCGCAAGGCCTGCAGGTCGGGCTCGTTCCCACGATGGGGGCCCTGCACTCAGGTCATGCCGGCCTGATGCGTCGAGCCCGGGCCGAGGTCGGCGCCGGGCCCGTCGTCGTGTCCATCTTCGTCAACCCGCTGCAGTTCGGCGCGAACGAGGATCTCGCGCGGTACCCGCGCACGCTCGATGAGGACCTGGCCATGTGTGCGGGCGAGGGCGTCGACGTGGTGTTCGCGCCGTCGACCGACGAGATGTATCCCGGCGGACAGCCCCAGGTGAGCATCGAGCCCGGACCTCTCGGCTCCGTGCTCGAGGGGGCGTCCCGTCCCGGCCACTTTCGTGGTGTCCTCACGGTCGTCGCCAAGCTGTTCGGGCTCGTCCGACCTGATGTCGCGGTGTTCGGGGAGAAGGACTATCAGCAGCTGACGCTGATCCGGCGGATGGCCGACGACCTCTGTCTCGGCCTCAGGGTCGTCGGGGCCGAGACCCAGCGTGAGCCCGACGGGCTCGCGATGAGCTCGCGCAACCGCTACCTCGACGATGCCCAGCGGGCCGCCGCCCTCGCCCTCAGTCGGGCGTTGCGAGCCGCGCAGCAGGCGGGGCGCCTCGGCCCGTCCGCGGCACGGGCTGCCGCGGCTGCTCAGCTCGAGTGTGAGCCGCGCGTTGACGTCGACTACCTCGTGGTGACCAACGCTGACCTGGGGGAGCTGCCCGCACGGCCGACGGCCGGCACCACCGGCAGGGTGCTCGTGGCCGCCCAAGTGGGGACCACCCGACTCATCGACAACATGGCCATCGAGCTCGGCACGGCCGACCGATAGCCTGCCCCCATGCTGCCCGCCTCGCCTCTGGTGGTGCCCGAGCGCCTCACTGCTCCGGACCCGGGCTGGACCATCCGCGCCGATGTCGTGATCGTCGGCTCCGGGATCGCGGGGCTCACCGCAGCCTTGCGGATCCATGCCGCCCTCCCCGATCACCGCCTCCTGGTCGTGACCAAGGACGTGCTCAACGCGGGGTCCACCCAATGGGCGCAGGGAGGGATCGCAGCCGCGCTGGGGCCTGGTGACACGCCGGCTGAGCACCAGCACGACACTCTCGTAGCGGGTGCTGGGGCCTGCGACCTCGACGCCGTCCGGGCGCTGGTGACCGAGGGGCCAGACGCCGTGCGCGAGCTGATCGCGCTGGGTACCAACTTCGACCACAACCCCGACGGTGAGCTGAGTCTGACCCGAGAGGGTGGCCATCACCGCGATCGCATCGCCCACGCCGGAGGGGACGCGACGGGCGCGGAGATCCAGCGCGCGCTGTGCGCGGCCGTCCAACGCGCCACCGAGATCGAGGTGGTCGAGCACGCGCTGGCGGTCGACCTGTTGCTCGACGCGGACCGCGCGGTGGCGGGTCTCACGCTGCACGTCATGGGCGAGGGACAACGCGACGGCGTCGGGGCGGTCCACTGTCGAGCCGTGGTGTTGGCCAGCGGCGGACTGGGCCAGGTGTTCTCGCAGACGACGAACCCATCGGTAGCCACGGGCGACGGGATGGCGGTCGCGCTGCGCGCGGGTGCGGTGCTGCGCGACCTGGAGTTCGTGCAGTTCCATCCCACCGTGATGTATCTCGGGCCGGACTCCCGGGGACAGCAGCCGCTGATCTCAGAGGCTGTACGCGGTGAGGGCGCCTACCTGGTCGACTTCGAGGGAACCCGCTTCATGCTGGGTCAGCACGAGCTGGCCGACCTCGCGCCACGCGACGTCGTGGCGAAGGCGATCACCCGGCGCATGGACGAGACCGACCGACCTCACATGTGGCTCGACGCGCGGCACCTGGGCTCGGAGTTCTGGGAGCGCCGCTTCCCGACCATCTTGGCGACCTGCCGGCACCACGGGGTCGACCCGGTCACCGACCTGATCCCCGTGGCGCCGGCGTGCCACTACGCCTCTGGCGGTGTCGCGACCGACTTGTGGGGACGATCGACGGTCGCCGGCCTGTATGCCACAGGGGAAGTCGCGTGCTCCGGGGTCCACGGAGCCAACCGGCTGGCGTCGAACTCGCTGCTCGAGGGGCTGGTGTTCTCCCGCCGGATCGCCGAAGTCCTTCCCGACGAGCTCCGGGCGTGGTCCGCCCCCGCCCCCGAGACCAGACCGCCCGGGCTCATCGCCTCAGCCGCGCGACGCAAGCTGCAGGAGACCATGACCGCCCAGGCCGGCGTGCTTCGTCACGCCGACGGTCTGCGGGACGCAGCCGAGGAGCTCGCCGTGCTCGCCGAAGGCGAGACTGCGTTGGTCATCGACCAGGAGGCGTGGGAGACCACCAACCTGGTCACGATCGCCTCGGCCCTGGCGGCGGCGGCGCGGCAGCGCCAAGAGACGCGCGGCTCCCACTGGCGGGAGGACTTCCCCGCCCGTGACGACGCGCACTGGGCAGGGCACTTCGACGCCACCTTGGGGGCCGACGGAGTCACGCTGAGGTTCGCGAGTGCGCCCGCCACCGACGGGATTTCCCCGTGAGGTTCCACCCGGTCCCTCGTGGCCTGGCCGCCGAGCTGCGCGTGGCCGGCCTGGACCCCGACGCCGTGGGTCGGCTCATCGTGCAGGCGTTGGAGGAGGATCTGCCGGGCGGATCGGTCGACACCACCAGCGTCGCGACCATTCCCGAGGACGCGGCGGGTCGGGGCGATCTCGGTGCACGGCACCAGGGCGTGGTGGCCGGGCTGGCGGTTGCGGAGGCCGTGTTTCGCATCGTGCTCGGCGATGCGGTCGAGGTGACCGATCGGCTGCCGGATGGCACCCGGGTCCAGCCCGGGACCGTCGTCATGCGTGTCGCGGGGCCGACCCGGGGCCTACTCACCGCGGAGCGGACCGCGCTCAACTTCGCCTGCCACCTCGCGGGGGTGGCCACGGCCACTGCCGCCTGGGTCGACGCGCTGGCCGGAAGCCGGGCCCGGGTCCTGGACACCCGCAAGACGCTGCCGACCTTCCGCGACCTCCAGAAGTACGCCGTGCGTTGCGGTGGCGGCGTCAACCACCGGTTCTCGCTGGCCGACATGGCGATGGTCAAGGACAACCACGTCATCGCCGCCGGCGGCGTCGTGCCGGCCTACGAGGCCGTCCGCCGCGAGTGGCCGGATCTGCCGGTTGAGGTCGAGGTCACCGACCTCGAACAGCTCGAGCTGCTGCTCGCGGCGGGCTGCGAGCGCATCCTCCTGGACAACATGGATGACGCCACCATGGCTCGGGCGGTCGAGGTCACGGCCGGTCGCGCCACGCTGGAGGCCTCTGGAGGTTTGACGCTCGAGCGTGCTCGAGCGGTGGCCCGGACCGGTGTGGACTACATCTCGGTGGGCGCGCTCACGCATTCAGTGACCGTGTTCGACCTCGGCCTGGACCTGGTGGAGCAGTAGCCATGGCTCTCCTGGTCGCCGACATCGGCAACAGCCACACCGGGCTCGGACTGGTCGAACGGGCGCACCCCGAAGGGGTGGTCGCCCAGTGGCGGGTCTCGACCGACGAACGACGGACCGCCGACGAGTGGGCGGTCCTCGTGCGCGGACTGCTCCACGGCGCGGTTCCCCACGGGATCGCGATCGCGGCGACGGTCCCCAGCGTCCTGCAGGTGTGGCGCGGCATGGCGGCCGACCATTTCGGAGACCTTCCCGTCGTCGTGGTGGAGCCGGGGACCCGCACCGGACTCCCGATCCTGATGGACAACCCGCGCGAGGTGGGCGCAGACCGCATCTGCAACGCTGTCGCGGCGGCCGAGCTGGTGGGCGGCCCCGCCATCGTGGTCGATTTCGGAACAGCGATCACTTTCGACGTCCTCAACCGTGCGGGTCAATATGTCGGTGGCGCGATTGCCCCGGGAGTGGAAATCGGACTGGAAGCGTTGAGTGCGCACGGAGCGCAGTTGCACACCGTAGAAGTTCTGGCACCTCGCACGGTGATTGCGAAGAACACCGTGGAGGCGCTGCAGTCGGGAATAGTCTTCGGGACTGCGGCTCAGGTCGACGGCATGGTCGGGAGGATGATCGATGAGCTCGGCGAAGACGGCGACGATGTCACCGTGATGGCCACGGGGTATCTGGCTGACCTCATGTTCGCCCAATGCACCGTGTTCGACCGGCTCGAGCCCTGGCTCACCATGGTGGGAGTCGCCGCGGTGTACGAACGCCAGGCCTAGCGCCTTGCTGTTCTCGGGGTACCTGCGGAGCAAGCCGGCGACGAACGAAGGCAAGCCCCGCAATATCCCACGAAAGCAATTGTGTCAGGTCTGAATTGACGATTGCCTTTGAAGGCGCAACCTCATTGCCAGGTGAGTCAGATCCTTGCTGAGTGGGCGTTCATCCATCTGGGTTTCAGGAAGAATGTCTGTCCACCCATGGCCGTGGACGTCGATTTTTCGCGTAGCATGCGGAACCACCGTCTTCATTCGCGAAAAAGGGAAGTGCCATGGCTCAGAAAGTCAACATCGTTCTTATCGACGACCTCGATGGTTCGGACGCTACGGAAACGGTGTCGTTCGGTCTCGACGGGACGTCGTACGAGATCGATCTCAACAAGAAGAACGCCGATAAGTTGCGCGACGCGCTCGCTACGTACGTCGGCCATGGCCGCAAGGTCGGAAGTGGGTCACGCCGCGGCCGTCGCTCGAGCGCCGCCGCACTCGGCCCGAGCAGCAAGCAGATCCGCGACTGGGCGCGCAGCAACGGCTACGAGGTCTCCGACCGGGGGCGGGTCTCCGCTGAAGTTCGGGCGGCCTTCGAGGCCGCGAACTGACCCAGAGTGACCTTGAGTCACGTCTGATGTGACCCAATCCACGAGGCGAGTTGCGAACTCCCGCGTCACGCGACGCTTCGGGAGACGTCCTGTGACTGTGAGTTCCTCGCGGCCCCGACTCGCGGCGGCCGCTCGGAACCGGTAAATTGCCGCACGGTCATGCGGTCTTCATCCAGGAAGCGCGCGACAGTGGCCACGCAGCAACGAGTTCGGCGACGATTCGGCGCGTTGCCTGCCGGGTGCTTGATACGGCGCGAACGGTAGGTAGGTGCCCGGGCTCGGCTCGGGAGATGGGACAAGTAGTGGTCACCACTGGTCGTCTCGCGCGCCGCGCGCGAGAGAGCAGGGCCTTCGCCCTCGTCCAGGTGCTGACGCTCGTGACCTTCACACTGTCGTTTCTGACCCTGGATCTGTCCGCAGCGCCCGAGGCCGAGGCCTACGAGTTCCCGACGACCACCTGGTCCAACCCGAGCACGGGAGCCACCGACTCGACGACGATCACTTACCCGAGCGGCCTCCAGGCCACGATCACGACAACCGGCGCGACGGACCTGGGCCCGACCACGACTCTCGGGGCTCGCGGCTTCAGCGCCGCGCAGTTCGTTCCGACGAACATGGAGACCGGCGACACGGCGGCGGGCATCCTGGTGGACACCGGGTCGTGTGCGGCGTCCGGGACGTGCGCCAACCTGGGGACCGTCACTTTCGCGTTCAGCCAGCCCGTCGCCAACCCGGTGATCCACCTGGGAGGGATCGGCGGGGCCGCTCGGTCCGGGACCAACCAGTCCGAGCTGCATGCAATCTTCGACGTCACGACCGCGGGCGTGACGCTGACCAAGGTCGGCGGCAACGCCCAGCTCGCCGTGACCTCGGGCGGGACGCGCGTCACCGCCACCAACAACAGCACCGGTTCCTCGTGTACGACGAACGTCTTCGGCTCTCCCTTCAACGATGCTGCCGGCACGGCTGCCTGCGGCAGTCTGCGGGTGAACGGGACCGTGACCTCGGTCGCGTTCGCCGCCACGGCGGTGTTCACTCAGAACGCCTCCGCGACCGGGCCGGCCAACACGGGCACCAGCGCGGACGGCCTGTCCGCCACGGTCACCCTGCCCCAGGACTTCTCCGACGCCCCGGCGTCGTACAACGGGAGCCAGGCGCCGACGCACGTGCTCAGCGATCTGAAGCTCGGAAGCATTGTCGACGAGGACAACCCCAACACCCGCAATGCCACAGTCAGCCCCTTCCCCTCTCCCGCGGCTGACGGCGACGTACCCGACGAGGACGCGTTCGCCGGACTCCCCGACGTCGTGATCGGTTCGGGAAACTCCTACGCGCTCTCGGTACCGATCTCCGGCGTCAGCAAGAACGCGCGGTTGTGTGGGTGGATCGACTGGAACCTGAACGGCTCGTTCGAGACCTCCGAACGGACCTGCGCGAACGTCGGGTCCGGCGATAGTTCAGGCGCGCTCAGCTGGAACATCCCCGGAAGTGTGACGCCGGGCACGACGTACGCCAGATTCCGCCTGGGGTACGACAACAACCAGACACAGTCCTCGACCGGGCTGGCCAACTCCGGCGAGGTCGAGGACTACACCCTGCGACTGGCCAACCGACCGCAGCTCATCCTCCGCAAGACCACGCAAGGCGCCGCGGGCGGGCCGTTCGGCTTCTCGCTGAGCAACACCACGCAGGCCGCCGGCACGGTGACCACCTCGGCGGCCGGAACCCCGACCCAAGTCGATGGCGACACCAGCACGGGTGGCATCCAGCCCTTCACAGTGCAGAACCCCAACTCTCCAGTGACGATCAGCGAGTCGTCACTCCCCGCGACCTGGGCCCTCGCCGGCGCGGTCTGCACGAACGCCGGCGGTGCCAGCGTGGGCAGCCTCAGCGGGAGCACGTTCACGGTGCCTGGCAGTGCGACGGCGCCGGGTTCGGTGGTGACCTGCACGTTCACGAACCAGCAAGCGGCCCCGGCGATCTCGTTGGACAAGCAGGCCGGCACCCCATCGGGGAACACCGCAGGCTCGACGATTCCGTACACGTTCCTCGTGAGGAACACCGGGAATGTGACGCTGAACCCGGTATCGGTCTCGGACGCCAAAGTGGGGCCGGTCTCGTGTCCGGTCACGGTGTTGGCTCCGGGTGCGTCGACGACGTGTACGGCGACCTACACAGTGACCCAGGGCGATGTGAACGCCGGTGTCGTCAACAACACGGCCACTGCGTCCGGTACTCCCCCCAGTGGCACGCCGGTCACCGCCACCGACACGGTCTCCACACCGATCCCGGCGACTCCGAGCATCACGCTCAACAAGCAGGCAGGCGCCCCGTCGGGGAACAGTGCGGGCTCGACGATTCCGTACACCTTCCTCGTGAGGAACACCGGGAACGTGACCCTGGACCCGGTCAGTGTGGATGACCCGACCGCGAACCCGGTGACGTGTCCGGTCACGGTGTTGGGTCCGGGTGAGTCCACGACGTGTACGGCGACCTACACCCTGACTCAGGGTGATGTTGATGCTGGGGTGGTCGACAACACCGCGACCGCCACCGGGACCGACCCCAACGACACCGACGTGACCGACACCGACACGGTCTCCACACCGATCCCGGCGTCCCCGGGCATCTCCTTGGACAAGCAGGCTGGTGTCCCCTCGGGCAACAGTGCTGGGGACAGCATCGACTACACGTTCTTGGTCACCAACACCGGGAATGTGACCCTGGACCCGGTCAGTGTGGATGACCCGACGACGAACCCGGTGACGTGCCCGGTCACGGTGTTGGGTCCCGGTGAGTCGACGACGTGTACGGCGACCTACACGTTGTCCCAGGTTGATGTTGATGCCGGGCATGTGGCGAACACCGCGACCGTGACCGGGACGGACCCCAACGACACCGACGTCACCGCGGTCGACTCCACCGATGTGGCGATCACCGCTGGTCCGGGGATCAGTGTGGTGAAGTCGGCGACGTTGAACGGGACCGCTGCTGGGGACAGCATCGACTACTCGTTCTTGGTCACCAACACCGGCAACGTGACCCTGGACCCGGTCAGTGTGGATGACCCGACCGCGGGCCCGGTGACGTGTCCGGTCACGGTGCTCGCACCTGGTGCCTCGACGACGTGTACGGCCAGCTACACCCTGACCCAGGTGATGTTGATGCCGGGGTGGTCGACAACACCGCGACCGTGACGGGTACCCCGCCCACTGGTGGGCCGGTCACCGACACCGACACGGTCTCCACACCGATCCCGGCGGCCCCGGGCATCTCCGTGGACAAGCAGGCCGGTGTCCCCTCGGGCAACAGTGCTGGGGACAGCATCGACTACACGTTCTTGGTCACCAACACCGGGAATGTGACCCTGGACCCGGTCAGTGTGGATGACCCGACGACGAACCCGGTGACGTGTCCGGTCACGGTGTTGGGTCCCGGTGAGTCGACGACGTGTACGGCGACCTACACGTTGTCCCAGGTTGATGTTGATGCCGGGCATGTGGCGAACACCGCGACCGTGACCGGGACGGACCCCCACGACACCGACGTCACCGCGGTCGACTCCACCGATGTGGCGATCACCGCGGGTCCGGGGATCAGTGTGGTGAAGTCGGGCGACGTTGAACGGGACCGCTGCTGGGGACAGCATCGACTACTCGTTCTTGGTCACCAACACCGGGAACGTGACCCTGGACCCGGTCAGTGTGGATGACCCGACCGCGGGCCCGGTGACGTGTCCGGTCACGGTCCTCGCACCTGGTGCCTCGACGACGTGTACGGCCAGCTACACCCTGACCCAGGGTCGATGTTGATGCCGGGGTGGTCGACAACACCGCGACCGTGACGGGTACCCCGCCCACTGGTGGGCCGGTGACCGACACCGACACGGTCTCCACACCGATCCCGGCGTCCCCGGGCATCTCCGTGGACAAGCAGGCTGGTGTCCCCTCGGGCAACAGTGCTGGGGACAGCATCGACTACACGTTCTTGGTCACCAACACCGGGAATGTGACCCTGGACCCGGTCAGTGTGGATGACCCGACGGCGAACCCGGTGACGTGCCCGGTCACGGTCCTCGCACCCGGTGAGTCGACGACGTGTACGGCGACCTACACGCTGACCCAGGTTGATGTTGATGCCGGGCATGTGGCGAACACCGCGACCGTGACCGGGACGGACCCCCACGCCACCGACGTGACCGCGGTCGACTCCACCGATGTGGCGATCACCGCTGGTCCGGGGATCAGGTGGTGAAGTCGGGCACGTTGAACGGGACCGCTGCTGGGGACAGCATCGACTACTCGTTCTTGGTCACCAACACCGGGAACGTGACCCTGGACCCGGTCAGTGTGGATGACCCGACCGCGGGCCCGGTGACGTGTCCGGTCACGGTCCTCGCACCTGGTGCCTCGACGACGTGTACGGCCAGCTACACCCTGACCCAGGGTGATGTTGATGCCGGGGTGGTCGACAACACCGCGACCGCCACCGGGACCGACCCCAACGACACCGACGTGACCGACACCGACACGGTCTCCACACCGATCCCGGCATCCCCGGGGATCAGTGTGGTGAAGTCGGCGACGCTGAACGGGACCGCTGCCGGCGGACAGCGATCGACTACTCGTTCTTGGTCACCAACACCGGCAACGTCACCCTCGATCCGGTCTCGGTGGATGACCCCACGGCGAACCCGGTGACCTGCCCGGTCACCGTGCTCGCACCCGGGGAGTCCACGACGTGTACGGCCAGCTACACCCTGACTCAGGGTGATGTGGACGCCGGGGCGGTGGACAACACCGCGACCGTGACGGGTACTGACCCCAACGACACCGACGTGACCGACACCGACACGGTCTCCACACCGATCCCGGCGTCCCCGGGCATCTCCTGTGGACAAGCAGGCCGGTGTCCCCTCGGGCAACAGCTGCTGGGGACAGCATCGACTACACGTTCTTGGTCACCAACACCGGGAATGTGACCCTGGACCCGGTCAGTGTGGATGACCCGACGGCGAACCCGGTGACGTGTCCGGTCACGGTGTTCGGGTCCCGGTGAGTCGACGACGTGTACGGCCACCTACACGCTGACCCAGGTTGATGTTGATGCCGGGCATGTGGCGAACACCGCGACCGTGACCGGGACGGACCCCCACGCCACCGACGTCACCGCGGT
The DNA here is from genome assembly GCA_963812265.1 of uncultured Actinomycetota bacterium. Lineage (GTDB taxonomy): Bacteria > Actinomycetota > Actinomycetes > Propionibacteriales > Nocardioidaceae > Nocardioides. The sequence goes on along the minus strand of CAWEUL010000001.1, from coordinate 200,730 downwards.
CGACTCCACCGATGTCGACACCGATCACCGGCTGGTCCCGGGGATCACGCGTGGTCAAGTCGGGCGACGTCTGAACGGGACCGCTGCTGGGGACAGCGATCGACTACTCGTTCTTGGTCACCAACACCGGGAACGTGACCCTCGACCCGGTCAACGTGGATGACCCGACCGCGGGCCCGGTGACCTGTCCGGTCACGGTCCTCGCACCTGGTGCCTCGACGACGTGTACGGCCACCTACACCCTGACCCAGGTCGATGTTGATGCCGGGGTGGTCGACAACACCGCGACCGCCACCGGGACCGACCCCAACGACACCGACGTGACCGACACCGACACGGTCTCCACACCGATCCCGGCGTCCCCGGGCATCACCGTGGACAAGCAGGCCGGTGTCCCCTCGGGCAACAGTGCTGGGGACAGCATCGACTACACGTTCTTGGTCACCAACACCGGGAATGTGACCCTGGACCCGGTCAGTGTGGATGACCCGACGACGAACCCGGTGACGTGTCCGGTCACGGTGCTCGCACCCGGTGAGTCGACGACGTGTACGGCCACCTACACGTTGTCCCAGGTTGATGTTGATGCCGGGCATGTGGCGAACACCGCGACCGTGACCGGGACCGACCCCCACGACACCGACGTCACCGCGGTCGACTCCACCGATGTGGCGATCACCGCGGGTCCGGGGATCAGTGTGGTGAAGTCGGGCACGTTGAACGGGACCGCTGCTGGGGACAGCATCGACTACTCGTTCTTGGTCACCAACACCGGGAACGTGACCCGGACCCGGTCAGCGTGGATGACCCGACCGCGGGCCCGGTGACGTGTCCGGTCACGGTCCTCGCACCTGGTGCCTCGACGACGTGTACGGCCAGCTACACCCTGACCCAGGTGATGTTGATGCCGGGGTGGTCGACAACACCGCGACCGCCACCGGGACCGACCCCAACGACACCGACGTGACCGACACCGACACGGTCTCCACACCGATCCCGGCGTCCCCGGACATCTCCTTGGACAAGCAGGCTGGTGTCCCCTCGGGCAACAGTGCTGGGGACAGCATCGACTACACGTTCTTGGTCACCAACACCGGCAACGTGACCCTGGACCCGGTCAACGTGGATGACCCGACCGCGAACCCGGTCACGTGCCCGGTCACGGTCCTCGCACCCGGTGAGTCGACGACGTGTACGGCGACCTACACGCTGACTCAGGTTGATGTTGATGCCGGGCATGTGGCGAACACCGCGACCGTGACCGGGACCGACCCCCACGCCACCGAGGTCACCGCGGTCGACTCCACCGATGTGGCGATCCCGGCGTCCCCGGGCATCTCCTTGGACAAGCAGGCCGGTGTCCCGTCGGGCAACAGTGCTGGGGACAGCATCGACTACACCTTCTTGGTCACCAACACCGGCAATGTGACGTTGGATCCGGTCTCGGTGGATGACCCGACGGCGAACCCGGTGACCTGTCCGGTCAACGTGCTCGCACCCGGCGAGTCCACGACCTGTACGGCCACCTACTCACTGTCCCAGGCAGACGTGAACGCCGGACACGTGGCGAACACCGCGACTGCCACTGGCTCCGGCCCCACCGGGAATGATGTGACGGGGACGGACTCCACCGATGTGCCGATCACGTCTGGTCCGGCGATCACCATGGTCAAGAGTGCAGTGGCCTCCTCGGGCGACGCGGCTGGCAGCGCTATCGACTACACGTTCCTGGTTACCAACATCGGCAACGTCACCCTCGACCCTGTCTCGGTGGATGACCCGACGGCGAACCCGGTGACCTGCCCGGTCACGGTGCTCGCGCCCGGCGAGTCCACGACCTGCACGGCCACCTACACGTTGACGCAAGCAGACGTGGACGCCGGTCGCGTGGACAACACCGCGACCGCCACCGGGACCGACCCCACCGGAACTGACGTCACGGCGACGGACTCGACAGTGTGGCAAGTGCTGCAGACTCCATCGGTTGCGCTGGACAAGCAGGCGTCCGCGCCCTCCAACTCGGTCGAGGGTGGCACGATCGACTACACACTGGTGGTTACCAACACCGGCAACGTCACTCTCGACCCCGTCAGTGTCGACGACCCCCTGGTCAACCCCGTCAACTGCCCGGCGACAGCACTGGCGCCCGGTACCTCGATGACGTGTACTGCCAGCTACACGCTCACGCAGGCTGACGTTGACGTCGGCATCGTGGACAACACCGCGACTGCGACCGGCACGTCGCCCATCGATGACGTCGTGACGGCAGAGGACAGCGTGAGTGTTCCCATCGACCAGACCCCGGGGATCAGCCTGGTCAAGCGCGCCGACACCACGGGCCCGGTCGGCATCGGTGACCAGATCACCTACTCGTTCCTGGTCACCAACACCGGAAACGTGACGTTGTCGGGAATTCGGGTCGACGACCCGATGCTTGGCCCGGTGACCTGTGCCGCTACGACGCTCGCTCCCCGCGGGTCCACGACCTGCACCGCGCCGCCGTACTCCGTGACCGCGCAGGACGTTCGCGACGGCAGAGTCATCAACTCCGCGACCGCTTACGGCAGCGGCGCCGGTGGGGTCGAGGTCAGTGCCACCGACCAGGTCGTGATCTCCACCGCCTCGCCGGAGCCTGGGATCACGTTGGTCAAGCGTGCGGACACGGCTGGACCGGTCGCGGTGGGCGACACGATCACCTATACCTTCACGGTGACCAACACCGGCAACGTCCGACTGCGCAACGTGGTCGTACACGACGCCAAGCTCGGCACCGTGACGTGCGAGCAAACCAGGCTCGATCCCGGCGAGTCCACGACTTGTACGGCGAAGCCCTACACGGTCACCGCCGCAGACGTGCAGTCGGGCAACGTCGTGAACCATGCCTCGGTCACCGCCTCGGCTTGCGGTTCCGGCGGCACGCAACCGTGCACCCGGGTGAGTGATGCTGACAGCGTCATACTTCCGACGGCGCACCCGAGCGGCCTCCCGGACACCGGCTCGCCCGTGAGCCCCGCCGCCCCGTTGGCCGCTCTCGTTATGCTCGCAGCGGGGATCGGACTGCTCCTTGCTGGCCGCCACAAGCGCAGAGCCACCGACTGACGAAGTACGGCCTCTCAGGCGGGGATCTGGCCGCAGGCGCCGAGCGAGTACGTCGTGACAGCGGCCCCCTACGACCCCCTCACACTGATCAAGGACAGACAATGATGAAGACTCCGTCGATGGCGATCGCCGCGATCCTCGTGGCACTGACCGTGGCGGCGTGCAGCGGTGACTCCTCGGACTCCTCGGACTCCGATGCAGCGGCGGCGTCAGGGTCCCCCAGCGACGGACAGTCGGTCGACCCGGCGAACGTCTCGCCGCCCCTCAAGGATCTGCCCAGGGTGAAGAACCGTGCTGGCGCCATCAAGGATCTCACCATGGGGGACTGCGCCACCGCGGCCGGCAAGCAACGTGTGGACGGCAGTATCACCTCCTCGGCAGAGGACGACGTCGACTACCTGGTCACGGTGAGCTGGACCACGTCTGCCGGCGACGTCATGGGTCGAGGGTTCAAGGTCCTCGAGGATGTGGCCCCTGGCGAGACTGTGGACTTCACGATCAAGGCGACGGTGTCTGAGGGCGCCACCCAGTGCGTCAAGGGCGCCGAGTACGGCAAGATCTCCTGACGCTCGGCCTACCCGATTGGCCGGACCGTGGCCTCGTGACTCAGGCAACGCTTGAAGGCCTTGGTGCGCTCGGTGTCCAGCTGGATCCGTGTTTCGTTCTTCTTGTTGACGTTGAAGTACGCCATCGCGACCACGTTGTGGTCGACGGCGAAGTTGAGCGCGCTCTTCATCCACTTCGCACCCCGGCCGGGAGTCTCAGGGTCGCTTCGCGTGCCGTACTCGCCGATGACCAGGGGCTTCTTGGTGCCGACGACGTCGATGACGGGAAGCAGCAGCCTGCGCAGGGGAAGCCAGGGCTTGGACTTGCCGGGTTCCCACGGGTTGTAGCCGTCGATCCCGAACAACGTCGGCTCCAGGCTGATCCAGTTGCGCGGGTTGCGGCCCGACTGAGGCGCGAACGTCCATCGCATCAGGATCTGCATGACGTTGACCTGGGGAGCCCTGCCCGCCGCTCTCTCCAGCACGAACTCGGTCATCTTCCGGTGCGTGATGGGCCTGTTGCCGTCTCCATCGGTGTCGTTCTCCGGCTCGTGCTGGACGGTGAGACACATGGGGGTGTCGAGCGCAGCCAGGCCGTCAAGGATCTCGTCCAGCCAGGTGTTGCAGAGCCCGTCGGCCACGTCCTTCCAGCTCGCGGGCGGCTTGATGGAGAGGATCGGGAAGCGCCGGTTGGCGACCGCTTGAGCGGCCTGCTCCAAGAGCAGTGCGGTCTCCTCGGCCCGCCTGAAGATGCGCTGGGCGCCGAGAGGCCCGACCGTGGCCTCGAAGGTCTCGATATCGATCTCGGTGTCCAGCGAGGCGCCGTAGTAGAGCGCTTGCCTGCCCGGGTCCCCGGGGAACCGGGGCCGGGCGGCCGCCGAGGCCATGACAGCCCCGCCCACGGTGGGAGTCGTCGCCGCGAGCAGACCGGTCGCCCCCAGTGCGAGCAGGGTGCGACGACTCGTCGATGGTGGCCCCATGTGCCTGTCTTGCCTCACGATGACGGACGTTTCCCCGAGAGCCGAGATTGACCCTACCCGGATCTCGATCGACCCAAACCTCGTGACCGGGGAACACGTAGGCTGTGGGGGTAGTTGAACCCCAGGTGCGGTCGACGGCGTACGCCGTTCGGCGTGACGGTGCAGCGTAGGAGTGAGGCGAAACATGTTCGAGCGGTTCACAGACCGAGCCCGGCGGGTGGTTGTGCTGGCCCAGGAAGAGGCCCGCATGCTCTCCCACAACTACATCGGGACCGAGCACATCCTGCTCGGCCTCATCCACGAAGGCGAGGGCGTGGCGGCGAAAGCCCTCGAGAGCCTCGACATCTCGCTGGAGGCGGTGCGCGCCCAGGTGGAGGAGATCATCGGGCAGGGCCAGCAGGCACCCAGCGGGCACATCCCGTTCACCCCGCGCGCCAAGAAGGTTCTCGAGCTGTCACTGCGCGAGGCCCTGCAGCTCGGGCACTCCTACATCGGGACCGAGCACATCCTGCTCGGTCTGATCCGTGAGGGCGAAGGCGTCGCGGCGCAGGTGCTGCAGAAGCTCGGAGCGGACCTGAACCGCGTCCGCCAGCAGGTCATCCAGCTGCTCTCGGGCTTCCAGGGCAAGGAGTCGACCACGGCCGGCGCAGCGACCGGCGGCAGCAGCGGGGAGGCCCCGTCGTCCTCGCTCGTGCTGGACCAGTTCGGCCAGAACCTCACCCAGTCCGCACGCGAGGGCAAGCTCGACCCTGTCATCGGCCGTGAGCCAGAGATCGAGCGCGTCATGCAGATCCTGTCGCGTCGTACCAAGAACAACCCGGTGCTGATCGGCGAGCCGGGGGTCGGCAAGACGACGATCGTCGCCGGCCTTGCCCAGGACATCGTCAAAGGCAACGTGCCCGAGACGCTCAAGGACAAGCAGATCTACACCCTCGACCTCGGCGCGCTGGTGGCCGGCTCGCGCTACCGCGGTGACTTCGAGGAGCGCTTGAAGAAGGTTCTCAAGGAGATCCGCACCCGCGGCGACATCGTGCTGTTCATCGACGAGATCCACACGCTGGTCGGCGCCGGCGCCGCAGAGGGCGCCATCGATGCGGCGTCGATCCTCAAGCCGATGCTGGCTCGGGGTGAGCTGCAGACGATCGGCGCCACCACCCTGGACGAGTACCGCAAGTATCTCGAGAAGGACGCTGCTCTGGAGCGTCGCTTCCAGCCGATCCAGGTGGCGGAGCCCTCGATCGCCCACACGATCGAGATGCTCAAGGGGCTCCGTGACCGTTACGAGGCGCACCACCGGGTCACGATCACCGACGAAGCCCTGGTCTCGGCCGCCACGCTGGCCGACCGCTACATCTCCGACCGATTCCTGCCGGACAAGGCGATCGACCTGATCGACGAGGCCGGCTCACGGCTGCGGATCCGCCGGATGACGGCACCCGCCGACCTGCGGGAGTACGACGACAAGATCGCCGACGTCCGCCAGCGCAAGGAGGCGGCGATCGACGGGCAGGACTTCGAGGCCGCCGCGCGCCTGCGCGACGAGGAGAAGCAGCTGATCCTGAAGAAGTCCGACCGCGAGAAGCAATGGCGCGCCGGCGACATGGACGAGGTGGCCGAGGTCGACGAGGAGCTGATCGCCGAGGTGCTCGCCGTGGCGACCGGGATCCCCATCGTCAAGCTGTCGGAGGAGGAGTCGACCCGGCTGCTCAAGATGGAGGATGAGCTTCACAAGCGGGTCATCGGCCAGGAGGAGGCCGTTCGGGCCCTGTCGCGGGCGATCCGTCGTACTCGGGCCGGTCTGAAGGACCCCAAGCGTCCAGGCGGTTCGTTCATCTTCGCCGGACCTTCGGGCGTCGGCAAGACGTGGCTGTCGAAGACCCTCGCCGAGTTCCTCTTCGGCGACGAGGACGCGCTGATCCAGCTCGACATGAGCGAGTTCAGCGAGAAGCACACGGTCTCGCGTCTCTTCGGCTCGCCTCCCGGCTATGTCGGCTATGAAGAGGGTGGCCAGCTCACCGAGAAGGTGCGTCGCAAGCCGTTCTCCGTGGTGCTCTTCGATGAGGTCGAGAAGGCTCACCCCGACATCTTCAACAGCCTGCTGCAGATCCTCGAGGAAGGCCGCCTGACCGACTCGCAAGGTCGGGTGGTGGACTTCAAGAACACCGTCATCATCATGACCACGAACCTCGGGACGCGGGACATCTCCAAGGGCGTCAACCTCGGCTTCCAGCAGGGAAGCGACAAGGAAGGCTCCTACGACCGGATGAAGGCGAAGGTGTCGGAGGAGCTCAAGCAGCACTTCCGTCCGGAGTTCCTGAACCGTGTCGACGAGATCGTCGTCTTCCCCCCGCTCAGCCAGGAGCAGATCGTCTCGATGGTCGACAACATGATCGCCGGCGTCGAGCTGCGGCTGAAGGATCGCGACATGAGCCTCGAGCTGACGCAGTCCGCGAAGCACCTGCTGGCGACCCGCGGGTTCGACCCCGTGCTCGGTGCGCGACCGTTGCGTCGTACCGTCCAGCGCGAGATCGAGGACACGCTGGCCGAGAAGATGCTCTACGGCGAGGTCGGGCCGGGCCAGATCGTGGTGGTCGACGTCGAGGGCGAAGGCCCCGAGGCCACGTTCACGTTCAAGGGCCAGAAGGTGGCTGAGCTCCCCGACCTGCCGCCCTTCGAGACGGCTTCCGTGGAGCTCGGTTCCGCCGAGACCGTCGAGGACCCGCTGACCGCCCTGGAGAACGAGCAGTCCTCCGAGAACGGCGACTAGCCTCGCTGAGGAGTCACATCTAGCCGCTGAGGGGTCAGTTCTGGGGACCAGGACTGACCCCTCGCTACCAATATGAGACCCCTCGGCCGCCAGATGAGACCCCTCGGCCGCCAGATGGGACTCCTCGGCGGGGGTCAGGGGAGGGCGAAGGCGTCGGGACCCACGGGGACGGTGAGGCCGTCGGCGACCAGGCCGGCCAGGCAGCGCGCGCGCTGCTCGGGGTCGTGCCAGGCCGCCTCCAGCGCGGACCGGTGGACCGGGCCGTCGTGGTCGCGGAGCACCGCCATCAGCCGGCCGCGACACTGGCGGTCGGTGCCCGCCCAGGCCTGGGTACGACGCGCCGGGCCGTCGTAGGCCGGGTGGCCGGCTGCGCGCCACGCGCAGGTCGCCCGGACCGGGCAGGCCTCGCAGCGAGGAGACTCGGCCGAGCAGACCAGTGCACCGAGCTCCATCAGGGCCACCGACCAGGTGGCTGCCGTGGCTTCGTCGGTCGGCAGCAGAACGTCGGCCCGATCCCGCTCGGCGCGGGTGACCGACGGCGGCGGTAGCTGTTCGCCGCCGACCAGGCGGGTCAGGACGCGTCGGACGTTCGTGTCCAGCACCACGTGACGCTGCCCGAAGGCGAACACCGCGACCGCAGCCGCCGTGTAGTCCCCGACCCCCTGCAGCGATAGCAGCGCGTCGTGGTCGGCCGGCACCTCGCCGTCATGGTGGGCGACCATCGCCACCGCCGCGGCGTGCAGACGCAGCGCCCTGCGGGGGTAGCCCAGCCGCCCCCACATCCGCACGGCCTCGCCCGGCGCCTCCCGGGCGAGGTCGGCTGGCGTCGGCCAGCGGGCCAGCCAGGCCTCGTGGACCGGCAGGACCCGGGCGACCGGAGTCTGCTGGAGCATGCACTCCGAGACCAGGACCGACCACGGCGACGCGGTGGGCTCGCGCCAGGGCAGCTCGCGTGCGTTCGCGTCGTACCAGTCGAGAAGCGGCTCGACGAGCCCGTCCGGCGAAGAGGTCACCCGACCGATGCTATGCGGGCCCGAGCAACTGGCGGCGCTCGTCACCGCACCACCCTGCAGGCCCGCGGTGTGGCACCCGCAACCGAGACCTCCCGCTGGCTACCGTGGCGCCCATGAGCACGCAGTCTCGTCCCCGTGGGCCGCTTCCGCGGCGGGTGTACTGGGCGCGACGGCTTCTGGTGGCGGCGACGGCGGCAGCGCTGGTCGTCGGAGTGGGAAACCTGCTCAACGGCGGCAGTGATGCGACCAGCGGCCCCGCGCAGGCCACCCAGGCAGCGGCGGAGCCGACCACGCCCAGCCACGGCTCGACCCTGCAGGCCAAGGCCTACGACAAACCCGGCAAGAAGAAGAACAAGAAGTCGAAGAAGCCCAACAAGCCGAAGAAGCCACCCCTGGCCGAACCCAGTGGCCCGTGCGTGGCTCCGGATGTCGACATCAGACCCAACGTCAAGAACGCCGTCGCCGGACAGCCGGTGCGTCTGGGACTGCAGATCCGCACCCGCGTCAGTCTGGCCTGCACCTGGCGGGTCTCGCCGAACACCTTGACCCTGAAGGTCACCTCCGGGTCCGATGACGTCTGGTCAACCCGAGAGTGCCGCAGAGCCGTGCCGACCCGCGACGTGATCCTGCGTGCGACGAAGCCGATCTATGTGGGTATCCACTGGTCGGCGCGCAGATCCGATGAGGACTGCAGCCGGCTCACCGACTGGGCACTGCCTGGCTGGTACCACGTGGCGGTCGCCCCGCTGGGCGGCGAACCGGTGGACGTGCAGTTCCAGCTGACCCGCCCCAAGCCCGAGGTCGTCACCGCCTCGCCGAGCCCGGGCAAGCAGAAGCAGCGCTGAGCTCAGACGTAGCGCTCGAGGATGCTGGACTCGGCCAGGCGCGAGAGGCCCTCGCGCACGCTCCGAGCGCGGAGTTCGCCGACACCGTCGACGGCCTGCAGGTCATCGACGCTGGCTGAGAGCAGCTTCTGCAGCGTTCCGAAGTGGTCAACCAGCCGGTCGATCACGCCGGCCGGAAGCCGCGGCACCTGGGCCAGGAGCCGGTAGCCCCGCGGGGCGACGGCCGTGTCGAGGTGTTCGCCGCCACCCAGGCCGAGCGAGCGGGCCACCGCGGCCGGGTCGACCAGGTCGGTGGCTGACAGCGCCTCCAGTTGGGCCAGTACCGACTCTGTGGTCCGGTTCTTCCGGCCGCCCGGAAGGTAGTCGCGGATCACCAGCTGACGCTCGGCGTCGACGCCGGTCACCAGTTCCTCCAGCTGCAAAGAGAGGAGTCGGCCATCCGTGCCGAGCTCCAGCACGTAGTCCTCGATCTCGCTGGCGATGCGACTGACCATCTCGAGGCGCTGGGCGACCACAGCGACGTCGCGAGCGGTGACCAGGTCCTCAATCTCCAGCGCCGAGAGTGTGCTGGCCACCTCGTCGAGCCGCAGCTTGTAGCGCTCCAGCGTGGCCAGCGCCTGGTTGGCGCGGGACAGGATCTGGCCCGATCCTTCGAGGACGTGGCGCGTGGAGCCGACGTAGGCGGCAATGGTCTGCATGGACTGTGACACCGAGATGACGGGGAAGCCGGTCTGGCGGGCGACGCGGTCCGCGGTGCGGTGACGGGTGCCGGTCTCCTGGGACGGGATCGTGTAGTCGGGCATCAGGTGGACCGCCGCCCGGTGGATCCGGGTGACGTCGCAGTCGACGATGATCGCGCCGTCCATCTTGGCCAGCTCCCGAAGACCCTGCGCTGTGAACGGGACCTCGAGGGTGAACCCGCCGGTGGAGATCGCCTCGACCGCCTTGTCATGACCGAGCACGATGAGCGCGCCCGTGCGACCGCGCAGGATGCGTTCGAGCCCGTCGCGCAGGCTGGTGCCGGGCGCGATCGAGGCGAGCGTCGCTCTCAGGCGCTGGAGGTCGTCGGAGCGCTCGATGGCCACCGTCGCGTCTCCTCTCGCCCGGCGCCCGAGCGGGCCCCCTGCGGCTCAGTCTAAGGGACGCGGCCGCTCTTGATCGTCGCCGACGAGGCGCAAGAGACGCAGCGCCGCCGGGACGTCCGGCACGTCGAGGACTCGCATGCCGTCCACGGTCCACGACTCCGGTGACCTCGGTCCCGGGGACGGGGCACCGGGCACGACCGCGACGCCGAACCCGAGCCGCGCAGCCTCTGCCACACGCTGCTGGAGGTCACGAACCCGACGCAGCTCGCCGGCCAGGCCGACCTCGCCCATCGCGACCACGCCCGTGGGCAGCGGCCTCTCGAGATACGCGGACGCGATCGCGAGCGCCACCGCCAGATCCGAGGGTGGCTCGGTGACCCGGGCTCCGCCGACGGTCGAGGTGAAGACGTCATGGGCGTGAAGTCGCAGCCCGCAGTGCTGCTGGAGCACCGCGATCAGCAGGGCCACCCGGGACCCGTCGAGACCGGACGTCGTGCGCCGGGGCCGCTCCGAGGCCGTCGGCGTCACCAGGGCCTGCACCTCGGCCAGCAGAGGTCGGCGTCCCTCCATCGAGACGGCCACGCAGGTGCCGGGCACCTGGCGGTGATGGTTCTCCACGAACAGGCCGGTCGGATCGGCGACGGCACTGATCCCGTCAGCGGAGAGGTCGAAGCAGCCGACCTCGTCGACGGGGCCGAAGCGGTTCTTCAGCGCCCGCAGCATGCGGAAGCGTGACTGCCGCTCGCCCTCGAACTGGACCACGACGTCGACCAGATGCTCCAGCACGCGCGGACCGGCGATCGACCCGTCCTTCGTCACGTGGCCGACCAGCACCGTGGTGATCTCTAGGGTCTTGGCGACCCGGATCAGCGCAGCCGCCACCTCCTTGACCTGCGTCACCCCGCCGGGGACCCCCTCGACCCCCGCGGCGGCCACGGTCTGAACGGAGTCGATGACGAGCAGCTCAGGGCGCACCTGCTCCACGTGGCTGAGCACGGCGCCGAGATCGTTCTCGGCCGCCACGAACAGCTCGTCGTGCACCCCACCGGTGCGGTCGGCACGCAGCCTCACCTGGGAGGCCGACTCCTCGCCGGTGAGATATAGCGCCCGACGGTGGTAGCGGGCGGTCTGCGCCGCGACCTCCAGCACCAGCGTGCTCTTGCCGACGCCGGGCTCGCCGGCCAGGAGGATCACCGCGCCGGGGACCAGCCCACCGCCGAGCACGCGGTCGAGCTCGGGCACCCCGCTGGTGCGGAACGTGGACCCTTCGCCCGACACCGCGCCGATCGGCACGGCCGGTGCGGTCACCGGCCCGCTCGCGGTGCCGCCGCGGGGTGCGGCGGCCTCGCTGACCGAACCCCAGGTCTGGCACTCCCCGCACCGGCCGACCCACTTGGGAGCCTCCCAGCCGCACTCGCTGCAGCGGTACGCCGGACGGGGGCGGGAGCGGCTCGAGGCGGCGCTGCTGCGACTCATGGGGGGGACGCTAGAGCACGGCGCCGACAACGGGCGGTATCCTGAATTGGAACGATCAAGTTCGTCGGTCTGGAGCCGTCATGACCAGGAACATCCGGGTGGGGAGTGCGGCGTACGCGGCCGTGCCTCCGACCTTGGCGGACGTCGCCCGACGGGCCGGCGTCTCCCGCCAGACCGTGTCGAACGCGGTGAACAACCCCAGGCTGCTGCGCGCCGACACCCTGCATCGCGTGCTCGCGGCGATCGAGGAGCTGGGCTACTCGCCCAACCGTGCCGCGCGCAACCTTCGTACGCGCACCTCCCACCTGGTGGGGATGCGCTTCGCGCCCGCCCAGGAGGGCACGGCGAACGCGACCATGGACCGCTTCACGCACACGCTCGTGGAGGCCTCGCGTGAGGCGGGCTACCACGTGCTGCTCTTCGCGGGCACCGACGAGTCGAACCCCCTGTCCGGCTACGACGAGCTGCTGCGCTCGACCGCCGTCGACGCGTTCGTGGTCACCGACACCTACCTGGGAAACCCCCAGGCCATGTGGCTGGGGGAGCGCCAGGCGCCCTTCGTGGCCTTCGGCCGGCCGTGGGACAACCCGCACGCGTCGCATCCCTGGGTGGACGTCGACGGCGCGGCCGGGGCCTCGCTGGCCACCGACCATCTCCTCGAGCGCGGCCACACCCGGATCGCGTGGATCGGCTGGCGCCGGGGCTCGCGCATCGGCGAGGACCGCCGCTCCGGCTGGCTGACCACGATGCACGAGCGCGGCCTGTCGACCACCGGACTGGCCTCCCGTGTCGAGGACACCCTCTCCAGCGGACGGGAGGCCGCCGCCGTGCTGCTGGACGAGGCCGCTCCCTCGGCCTTCGTGTGTGCGTCCGACACTCTCGCGATGGGCGTGATGCACACCCTGGGCGAGCGCGGGCTCACCGTCGGCCGCGACGTCGCGGTGATCGGCTTCGACGACTCCCAGGTGGCCCAGATGGTGCCGCCTGGTCTGACCTCGGTGCGCCAGCCGCTGGAGCAGGTGGCCGTCGAGGTCGTCCGGGCGCTCGAGGGACTGCTCGGTGCGCCGCCGAAGGTCTCGCCCGGAGTGCTGCTCGCGCCGACCCTGGCCGTGCGGGCGACCAGCTGCTGAGCCGGCTCAGAAGTCGCGCCACCACACGTTGACGGCGTAGTCGACCTCGAGCCCGGCGTGTTCGCGAACGATCTCCTCGGCCAGCTCGGGGGGGAACTCGATCCGGATCACGCTCTCGAACCCAGCCCGGTCGGCGAAGCTCCAGGTCAGGTTCACCGGGTGGCGGGTCCAACCGTGGCTCGACCAGAACCGTTCGACCGCAGCCGGGGCGTGATGGCGCGGGAAGCCGCGCCGGAACCACCCGCCGTACGTCGACCGGCTCGCGTCATGGTCGATCACGAAGGCGGAGCCGCCGCGTCGTACGACGCGAGCCAGCTCGGCCAGCCCGGGCTCGCAGCCCGGCCCGAAGAAGTAGGCCCAGCGTGCGTGTACGACGTCGACCGAGGCGTTCGGGAGGGGCAGCGCCTGCGCGGTGCCTTGGAGCACCCGCACCTGAGTGAGTCGTCGAGTACGCCGCCTGGCGATCGCGACCAGGTCGGGATGGGGTTCGACACCCACGACCTCCGTCGCGGCGTCGGCGAAGCGGGGAAGGTGGAAACCCGTGCCGCAACCGATGTCGAGCACGGTGCGCCCCGCCCAGTCGGCGTGGTCGCGGATAGCGGCATCCAGCAGGCCGGCCGGGTCGACGGCGTGGTTCTCGAGCTCATAGGTCGCCGGGTGCTGCCAGATGTTGGGGCTGGGCACCGCCCCACGGGGAATCAGATGCGGACCAGCCCGCTCGGCGTCTGCACATGGGCGGCGAGGATGCCCGGCGTGCCGTGGGGCGCTACCCACTCCACCTTGATGTCCTCCAGGGGCGCCTCGACCGAGACTCCCAGCCACTCGCTCACGCGGGCCGGGTCGCCGGCGATCTCGAGGCAGGCCAGGGAGAACTGGTCGTCGGCCCCGAAGCTCGGGTGCAGCTGCGGCGGGATGTCCCAGGCCACGAAGAAGGGCAGCTGCGGGTCGGAGATCAGGCCGTTGACGCCCAGCTGGCGCCACGTGAGCTCGGTTCCGTCGGGACGGTGACGGTTGCCCGGCGCCGCCTCACGCCCGAGCCGCTGCTCGAACGGTGCCAGGTCGTCCACCGCAACGACCCAGCCCAGCCAGCCGCCCCCCAGGGCCGACCGCGCGCGCACGGCCTGCCCGAACGGGGCCTTGTCGGAGGCCGGGTGGTCGAGCACATCGACGATCTCGAGGTAGGTGTGGTCGGCCAGCGGCAGGATCATGTTGCGAGTGCCGAATCGCGGGTGCACGCCGCCGTCCTGGAACTCCCGACCCAGCAGTTCGCCGATGCGCTCGGCGGTGCTGATCAGGCCGTCCGGCCCCGCGGCGTATGAAACATGGTCCAGGCGCATGGCAAGCATTGTGGTCGGCGGCGGATGCCGAACGCACAGCGGGGGTGGGGTGTCTTGATGTCGAGACGTCCCCGCAGGTGCACCGGCCTTGGGTCAGGAGGGATCCGCGGGGTGCAGCGCCAGGGCCGATCGGGACCGCAGGTGCGACTCGCAGTGGCGGGCGAGGGAGTCGTAGGCCGGCTGTCCCATCAGCTCCACGAGCTCGGCCGCACTGCTGAGATAGAGCGGCTCGGGAGCCACGTGGGCTTCGGTGTTGCCGGAGCAGTACCAGTCGAGGTCGTGGCCCCCGGCGCCCCAACCACGTCGGTCGTACTCACCGATCGTGATCTCGGTGTACGACGTCTCGTCGGGTCGCTCGACGCTGCGGAAGGTGCGCCGCAACGGCAGCTGCCAGCACACATCGGGCTTGGTCTCGAGCGGGTTTCGGCCCTGCTGCAGAGCCAGGCCATGCAGGGCGCAGCCGGCGCCGGTCGGGAAGTCCGCGCGGTTGTGGAAGATGCAGGCGCGCTGGCCGTCGACCTCGATCGTCCGGGTCTTCGCGGCACCCTCTTCGTCCTTCTCGACCCAGTCGCGCCGCCGGACCTTGCCCGTCGGCCGGAACTGCCACGTGGCGGCGTCCAGCTGCTCGACGTGTGCCGCGACCCGTCGTTGGTCGTCGCGATCGGAGAAGTGGGCGCCGAGCGTGCAGCAGCCCGTGTCGGGAGCATCGGCGTAGATCCCCTGGCAGCCCTGCCCGAAAATGCACTGGTAACGAGACGTCAGCCAGGTCAGGTCACAGCGGAAAACCTGGTCCGAGTCAGCCGGGTCGACGAACTCGACGAAGGCGCGTGGAAAGGTCAGGTCGACTTCGGGCACGAGCAAACGGTAGTCCCCCTGCGATCGACCGGTAGTTTTGTCGCATGCGGCTGGGCGTTCTCGACATCGGCTCCAACACCGGACACCTCCTGGTGGTGGATGCCCACGGCGGTGCAGCGCCGCTCCCGGCGTTCTCCCACAAGCAGCCGCTGCGGCTCGCCGAGCATCTCGACGCCGACGGCGCGGTCGACCAGACCGGCATCGACGCCCTCTCGAACTTCGTGGCCTCCTCGCTCGTCGTGGCCGAGGACAAGGGCTGCGAGGAGATGCTGGGCTTCGCGACGTCAGCGGTCCGAGACGCCACCAACTCCTTCGTCGTGCTCGAGACCGTGCACCGCCTGACCGGGGTGGACATCCAGGTCCTCTCCGGGGAGGACGAGGCCCGCCTGACCTTCCTCGCCGTACGCCGGTGGTTCGGGTGGTCCGCCGGTCGCCTTGCGGTCTTCGACATCGGTGGGGGTTCGCTCGAGATCGCCGGTGGCGCGGACGAGGCTCCCGATGTGGCCTGGTCGGTGCCGTTGGGCGCGGCCCGGCTTGCCCGGGAGTGGTTCGCCGGGGGAGCTCCCGACGAGGGAACGGTGCGCGAGCTGCGGCGCACGATTCGCGCCGAAATCGCGCGGGACGCCGGCAACCTGCTGCGAGCCGGCCGGGCGGACCGGGCCGCGGCGACCTCGAAGACGTTCCGCTCGCTTGCGCGCATCTGCGGCGCGGCACCTTCCGGTGACGGGCCGCTGGTGGCCCGCTCGCTTCAGCTGGAAGCGCTCAGCCGATGGATCCCCGAGCTGATGTCCCTGCCGACAAAGGAGCTGAAGGATCTCCCCGGCGTCTCCCCGAGCCGGGTGCACCAGATCGTGCCGGGAGCCCTCGTGGCCGAGGCGTGCATGGACATCTTCGAGCTGCCCGAGCTGGAGATCTGTCCCTGGGCGCTGCGCGAGGGAGTGATCCTCGAGCGCCTCGACCAGATCAGCGTGCTCGGCTGAGCGATGTCCACCTCCCTGCCCGCCTCCACGACCATCGGTCTGTCGACCGCGTCGACCTACCCGGAATCCACGGCACACGCCTTCGCCTGGGCCAGCCGCCTGGGGTACGACGCTGTGGAGGTCATGGTCGGGATCGACGGACTGAGCCAAGAGGTCACCGCCGTCAAGGAGCTCTCGGGCCATCACGGGATCCCGATCTGCGCGGTGCACGCGCCCTGCCTGCTGTTCACCCAACGAGTGTGGGGCACCGAGCCATGGGGGAAGCTCGAGCGGTCGGCGGAGATGGCACACGAGGTGGGCGCCGACGTCGTGGTCGTCCACCCTCCGTTCCGCTGGCAGCGTGACTATGCCGCGGGCTTCGTCGAGGGCATCGCCGAGCTCGAACGGACCACGGGCATCGCCTTCGCCGTGGAGAACATGTACCCCTGGCGGGCGTCGTCGCGTCGGGGCATGGAGATGTACCTGCCGGGCTGGGATCCGTCGGCCGAGGACTATGCGAACACCACCATCGACCTGTCCCATGCGGCGATCGCTCGCTCCGATGTGATCGCGATGGCCGAGCGCCTCGGGGACCGGCTGCGTCACGTGCACCTGACCGATGGCACCGGCTCGGCCAAGGACGAGCACCTGGTCCCAGGTCGGGGCGTGATGGGAGCAGACCTGTTCCTGCGCTACCTCGCCGAGCAGCGCTTCGCCGGGACCATCGTGCTCGAGATCAACACGCGCCGGTGCACGAACGCTGCCGAGCGTGAGCGTGACCTCATCGAGTCCCTGGAGTTCGCGCGAGAGCACCTCGGAGTCGTGGCGACGTGACGCCGCGGTCGCGTCGCGGCAGGCGTCCGGGGACTCCAGACACCCGGGCGGCGATCTTGGATGCGGCACGGAAGTCGTTCGCGAGCTCGGGCTACGCCGGCACCACCATCCGGGGGGTGGCCGGCGCGGCTGGGGTGGACGCCGCCTTGGTGCACCACTACTTCGGGACCAAGGACGACCTCTTCGTGGCTGCGCTGCAGCTGCCCGTGGACCCGCGCATCGAGCTGGCTCCGGTGCTGGCGCTGGGGCCCGACGGCGCGGGTGAGCGGATCCTCCGGACCGTGCTGGGTGTCTGGGAGGACCCCGACAACCGCCTGCCGTTGTTGGCCACGGCTCGGGGGCTGATGGACGGTTCCGAGACTCGCTTGGTGACCGAGGGGTTCCTGCCGATCGTGATCGGGCCGATCGGGGAGGCGCTGGCACTCGACCGGGCCCCGCTGCGCATGCAGCTCTTCGCAAGCCAGATGATCGGGTTGATCCTGCTGCGCTACGTCTTCGAGGTCGAGCCCCTGGCCTCCCTGCCGGCCGAGGAGGTCGTGGCGACGTACGCGCCCACGATGCAGCGCTACCTCACCGGTGACCTGCCCTGAGCGCACTCGGTGCCGAGAACCCCGCGGGAGTCGAGACTGGAGCCCGGCAGCGGCCGGCTGACAGGACGGCCGGTCAGCCGACGAGCTGGGGACGGGCCTCGATGATCTCGAGGGCGACGGTGGCCCCGGGGACGGTGAGGGTGTTCGGGATGTCGACCCACCCACCGCCGTTGACGCGGTAGCGGCCGGAGTACACCGTGTCGACCGACGGATGGACCGTGAGGTCGGCGTCGCGGTAGACGTGGCTCACCTCGAGGTCGGGGTACGCCGCCCCCGGCGACGTCGTCTCGTAGGCCTCGGCGTCCCCGCCGCTCGACTCACCCGGCTGCGCCCAGTGCCAGACGTAGCGTCCCGGTGTCGCCTCGATCTCCACCTGCTGACCCAGCAGCGTGACCGTCTGGGTGGAGGGCGCCGTGTTCGTCGTGTAGAAGTTGGTCTCGAGGTTGACCAGGGTCCGCCCGTTCGGCGGCTGCACCACGATCGGTGACGTCGGCCAGGACAGCTGCTTCATCGCTTGGAACACCAGGGCCGGGGTGATCGCCCCCAGGCCGCCCGCCTCGCCCGCGGTGAGACACGCAACCCCGTAGAGCTCCGTCGGGCCACCCGGTGGTGTCCGGAGGATGTCGTAGAGGGTCCCCGCCTCACCCGCGTCGGTCGTGCAGGCCCGAGGGTTGTAGCAGACGCCGTCCCTGGTGTCGGCCGCACACTTCTGGCGGAGCCGCCACGTCGCACCGTCCCCGGAGTTGAACGCCGTCTGCACCTCGTCGCGCATCGAGGTAGCAGACCTGCTGTGTGTCATAGAGATCGGCTGTCTTCGATCGCACTCCGCGTGGGCCTGAGCCGATCCGAGCACGAGTAGCGCAGACGCCAGGATCAAGCACGCCAGTGACGCTGTGCAGGACGATCATTAGGCGCATCTCGCTGTAGTCGAGCATTAGCCAAGGCGCTTCGACGTCGCGTAGTTCAAACCTCTCGATGAGGCGCTCCGCCCGGGAAGCTGCCTTGGTGCCTCCCGCGGCACTCTCGAGTATCCGGTCGGCGCTGGAATCTGACGACATCGGGATGCTACGGTTGCGCCGTCGCGATGTTGTCGTTGCACGAATCCGAACCATCGACCATCCCTCAGTTCGGACGAACCCCTCGTTGGCGTAGATCTCATCGACGCGCGGTCAGCAAGTCGCCTGGCACGGGTCGCACAATCAGAGTTCAATCGCCAGGAACGTCTTCGTGTCGCCGGTGTTCTGCATGCGCGCGTTCCCACCTCGACCCAGCGCCGAATGAAGTCCTCGGCGGACTCGACCTGGGGCGCAGCGGAGGAGTTGGAGGCCGACGGGGACCTGGCGGGCGACGTTGTCGCGGACGGCGTCGGCGCTGCGGCCGGATCCTCGCCGGTACAGCCGCTGACGAGCAGGGCGACCACGAGGGCCACGGCCGCCCCGGCCAGCCGTCGTCGCTTGGTCAAGGCGGCCCCCTTCCCGAGTCCCGGGCTAGGTCGAAAATACCCAGAACGACCCGCGCTGCCCACCCGCGCGACCCACTCTGTGGACAACCGCGCACCGACTTGCGCGCGCGGCGTCCCCGGGTGCATAATTCATCGCATGGTGAAAAACTCGGTGGAGATCAAGGACCTCGTGGTGGTCCGCGGAGCGCGCACGGTGCTCGACGGGCTGGACCTCACCATCGGTGAGGGCGTCACGGGCCTGCTGGGACCGTCGGGGTGCGGCAAGACCACGCTGATGCGGTGTCTGGTCGGCGTCCAGCGGATCAAGTCCGGCTCCGTGTCGGTGTTCGGCGAGGAGGCCGGGACACCCGGTCTGCGCGACCGCATCGGCTATCACACGCAGGCCGCCAGCGTGTACGACGACCTGACGCTCGCCGAGAACCTGCAGTTCTTCGCGCGGGTGCGCGGACTCGGACGAGACGCGGTCGATGGGGCGGTCGAAGGCGTCGACCTCGGCGACCACGTCGACCAGGTGGTCGGCCAGATGAGTGGAGGCGAGCGGTCTCGAGCCAGCCTCGCGGTGGCCCTGCTCGGGGATCCGGACCTGTTGGTGCTCGACGAACCGACGGTGGGCCTCGACCCCGTGCTCCGCCAGGAGATCTGGACGATCTTCCACCGGTTGGCCGACGCCGGGTCCGCCGTCTTCGTCTCCAGCCACGTGATGGACGAGGCCGATCGATGTGACCGCCTGCTGCTGATGCGGCAAGGCGAGATCATCGCCGACGGCAGCCCCGCGGAGATCAAGCAGCACACGAGCTCCGGCGACATCGAGAACGCGTTCCTGCGCCTGGTGGCGACCGCCGCGAGCGACGACGGGGGTCCGGCATGAGTCTCCGGATCACCCTCGCTGTCGCCCACCGGGTTCTCACCCAGATCCGCCGCGATCGCCGCACGGTGGCGATGCTCTTGTTGCTGCCGTCCCTGTTGATGACCCTCTTGTGGTGGATGTTCAAGGACGTCCCCGCCGAGGTGTTCGACCGGATCGGCCCGGGCCTCCTCGCGTTGTTCCCCTTCTTCATCATGTTCCTGGTCACCAGCGTCACCACCCTGCGCGAGCGATCCAGCGGCACTCTCGAGCGGCTGCTCTCGATGCCGATGGGCAAGCTCGACTTCCTGATCGGCTACGCCTTGGCGTTCGGGCTGATGGCGGCGGTGCAGTCGGTCCTCGCGGTCAGCGTGAGCGTCGGCCTGCTCGGCCTCGACATCCAGGGCCCGGTGTGGTTGCTCACCGTCGTTGCCGTGGTCGACGCGGTGCTGGGCACGGCGCTCGGCCTCTTCGTGTCGGCCTTCGCCGAGACGGAGTTCCAGGCCGTGCAGTTCATGCCGGCCGTTGTCGTCCCTCAGATGCTGCTGTGCGGTCTGCTCGTGCCGCGTGACCAGCTGCCTCCGGTGCTCGAGGCCATCAGCAACGTCCTTCCCCTGTCCTACGCCGTGGACGCGATGCAAGAGCTCGTGCGGACGACGAGCACGACCGACGCATGGTTGAACCTGGCTGTGGTGGCCGGGTTCGCCCTCGCTGGTCTGGCGCTGGGTGCGGCCACGCTGCGCCGGCGTACGGCGTAGCCTGTCGAACGACCTTCGACGGGAGACACATGTCAGTGCTGCGTGAGCCACTCCTACTCCTCGCGCGAAGCGAGCAGCTCAAACAGCTCGTCTCGACGATGCCCGTCTCGGCGGGAATCGTGAGCAGCTACGTGCCGGGGGAGTCGACCGACACCGCAGTCGCCGCGACGGCCAGACTCGTGGATGCCGGGCTCCACGTCACGCTCGACTATCTCGGCGAGGACGTCGAGGAGCTCGCTCAGGCCGAGGCCGTGGTCGCGGCGTACCAGGAGCTGCTCGGTGGTCTGTCGGCTCACGGCCTGGCCCGCAAGGCAGAGGTGTCGGTGAAGCTCTCGGCCATCGGCCAGGTCCTGCCGGGCGACCACGCGGGCGGCGGTCACCAGATCGCCCTGGAGAACGCGCGGGCGATCTGTCGCGCTGCGCGCAACGCCGGGACCACCGTGACCCTCGACATGGAGGACCACACGACCACCGACTCGACGCTGGCGATCCTGCGCGAGCTCCGCAAGGACTTCCCGGAGACCGGTGCCGTGCTTCAGGCCTACCTGCATCGCACCGAGGCCGACTGTCGTGCGCTCGCCTACGAGGGGTCCCGGGTGCGCCTGTGCAAGGGCGCCTACCAAGAGCCCGAGAGCGTGGCCTACCAGAGCCGGCTCGACGTGGACCGCGCGTTCGTTCGCTGCCTCAAGGTGCTGCTGGCGGGACACGGGTACCCGATGATCGCCTCGCACGACCCCCGCATGATCGAGATCGGGTCGTCGCTGGCCAGCCGCTACGGCCGCAAGCAGGGTTCTTATGAGTTCCAGATGCTCTACGGCATCCGCCCCGAGGAGCAGCGCCGGCTCAGCGAAAGTGGGGAGACGATGCGGGTCTACGTTCCCTATGGTCAGGAGTGGTACGGCTACCTGATGCGCCGGCTCGCGGAGCGGCCCCAGAACCTGTCGTTCTTCCTCAAGTCCCTCGTCTCCAAGAAGTGAGTTCCCGATGAGCCAGACCACCCACCAGACCGCGATCATCGGTGCGGGTGTCATGGGCGAGACCCTGCTGTCCGGGCTCGTCCGCGCCGGCCGCCGTGTCGACAACCTGCTGGTGGGGGAGAAGCGGCCGGAGCGAGCCGCGGAGCTGGAGCAGCGGTACGGCGTCGCGGTGGTCTCCAACATCGAGGCAGCCCGCAAGGCCGACACCGTGGCCCTGGTCGTCAAGCCCCAGGACATGGCCACCGTGCTGGCCGAGATCGCGCCCGAGCTGCGGCGCGGGCAGCTACTGGTCTCGCTCGCCGCAGGCATCACCACCGCGTTCATCGAGTCGCACGTGCCCGAGGGCGTCGCGGTGGTCCGGGTCATGCCGAACACGCCCGCGCTCGTCGACGAGGGCATGGCCGCGATCTCGCCGGGGTCCCACTGCGGCGAGGTACATCTGGCCGAGGCCGAGTCACTGATGGCATCGACCGGACGCGTGCTGCGGATCCCCGAGCAGCAGCAGGATGCCGTCACTGCGATCAGCGGTTCGGGGCCGGCCTACATCTTCTTCGTCGTGGAGTCGATGATCGAGGCCGGCGTCCACCTCGGGCTGCCTCGTGCCACCTCGACCGAGCTGGTTGTGCAGACGGTCATGGGCTCGGCGAAAATGCTGCGCGAGACGGGCACCCACCCTGCGGTGCTCCGCGAGCAGGTCACCTCGCCCGGAGGCACCACCGCCTCCGCACTGCGCGAGCTCGAGATCCACCGGGTGCGGGCGGCGTTCCTGGCCGCGATGGAGGCGGCTCGCGACCGCTCGCGCGAACTCGCCGCCGGCTCCTGAGGGGTTCTCGCCGGGACGTCGTACGGTGCGGCTGCCCGGGCGACCGCTTCGGATGACGTCCCGGCGTCAGAGGCCGACCGCGGTGCGGGCGGCTTCCAGAACGGGTGTGGTGACCTCGCGGCACCTCGTGGAGCCGGCGTCGTACGTCGCGGCCACGGTGGCCGGGTCCGCTGCGAGCGCCGCGTAGCGCCGTTGGACCGGGTCCAGGACCGCGATCACCGCGTCGGTGACCGCGCGCTTCAGGGCGCCGTACGTCGCCAGACCGGCGGCTGCGCCCGGTCCTCCGCACGCCTCGAGGATGTCGAGCAGGTTCGTGACGCCCGGCTTGCCGGGGTCGCGGCGGACAGCATCCGGGCCGGCGTCGGAGTCCGTGACGGCGCGCTGCACCTTGCGACGCACCGCGTCGGGAGGGTCCAGGAGGTAGATGATGCCGCTGCCGTCCGCATGGGACTTGCCCATCTTCCTCAGCGGGTCGGCCAGGTCCATCAGCCGCGCCCCCGTCGTGGGCGTGAGGATCTCCGGGACCGTGAAGACGCGGCCGTAGGCGTTGTTGAAGCGCGCGGCCAGGTCTCGGGTCAGCTCGAGGTGCTGGCGCTGGTCCTCGCCCACCGGCACCGCCCGCGGACGGTAGAGCAGGATGTCCGCGGCCATCAACACCGGATAGGTGTAGAGCGATGCCCGGGTGGCCGGGCGGTCCCGGCCCTTCTCCTTGAACTGGATCATCCGGTTCAGCTCGCCCGTGTACGCCGTGCACTCGAGCAGGTAGCTCAACGCGGTGTGGGTCGGCACGCGGCTCTGGACGAACAGCGTGCTGTCGTCGAGTCCGCAGGCCAGCAACAAGGTCGCCATCTCGGTGACCAGTCCCCGCAGCTGGCGCGGGTCGTGCGGCACGGTCAGCGCATGCAGGTCGGCGATGCCGCACACCGTGTCGTTGTCGTGCTGGGCGGCGGCCATCGGGCGTAGGGCGCCGACGAGGTTGCCCAGGGTGAGATGGCCGGTCGGTTTGAGCAGGGTCAGCGTGCGCGGCCGGCTGGTTCGCGCGCCGTTGGTGGAGGACGAGAGGGAGGTCTGGGTGGACATGGGTGCTCCTGGGGTGTCAGGCCCTGGGCGACCCTCACGCGTCCTGGAAACGCAGAACGGCCGCCCATGGGCGGCCGCGGTGTCGAGTGAGTGCGTGCTCGAGTGAGGGTCCGCCGTCAGGCGGCCCACCAGCAGGTCTGTCGCTGCGTCAGCACCCGATCATGGTGGCACACGCGCGTCGGCTGTGTCACGGACGCCGGGGGTAGGTTGGCCACCATGGAGTGCCATGGCCCGGCCACGGTGGTGTTCGACAAGACGCTGACAGACTATGACTTCGGACCCCACCACCCGATGTCTCCGGTGCGCGTCGACCTGACCATCCGGTTGGCCGAGGAGCTGGGCATCATCGGCGACCGGCTGCGCATGGTTCCTGCGCCGATGGCCTCCGACGAGCAGATCGCCACCGTCCACGACGCGGCGCTGATCGAGGCGGTCACCAAGGCCGGCACGGTACCGGGGTACGTCGACCTCGGTCGCGGGGTCGGCACCGACGACAACCCTGTGTTCCCGGGGATGCACCGCGCCTCGGCCCACGTCGTCGGGGCGACGGTCGAGGCCTTCCGCCAGGTGTGGACGGGGGAGTCGCTCCACAGCGCCAACGTCAGCGGTGGGCTGCATCACGCGATGGCGGGCAACGCGAGCGGCTTCTGCATCTACAACGACGTGGCCGTCGGCATCCGGAGCGTGCTGGACCAGGGGGCCGAGCGGGTGGCCTACGTGGACGTCGACGTGCACCACGGCGACGGGGTTGAGCGGGTCTTCTGGGACG
Organism: uncultured Actinomycetota bacterium; assembly: GCA_963812265.1. GTDB lineage: Bacteria > Actinomycetota > Actinomycetes > Propionibacteriales > Nocardioidaceae > Nocardioides. Next base: position 176,502 of record CAWEUL010000001.1, on the reverse strand, counting down.
ACCCCCGGGTCCTCACCATCTCTCTCCACGAGACCGGCCAGATGCTCTTCCCGGGGACCGGGTTCCCCCACGACATCGGAGGCAGTCGGGCCCGGGGCAGCGCGGTGAACGTGGCGCTGCCCCCGGGGACCTCCGACGGCGGTTGGCTACGCGCGTTCCATGCGGTGGTCCCGCCGTTGCTCCGTGAGTTCCAGCCGGAGATCCTGGTCACCCAGCACGGCTGCGACTCCCATATGGAAGACCCCCTCGCCCACCTCATGCTCAGTGTGGACGGTCAGCGCGCGGCGTACCTCGCGCTGCACGACCTGGCTCACGAGGTCTCCGCGGGTCGCTGGGTGGCGACCGGTGGTGGCGGGTACGCACTGGTCGACGTGGTGCCGCGGGCCTGGGTGCACCTGCTCTCGATCGTGGCGGGCCGCCCGTTGGACCCGCTGACCGAGACGCCCCAGGCGTGGCGCGACCACGTGCGCGCCACGCTCGACCGTGAGGCGCCGCACCGCCTCACCGACGGTCGTCGACCCGAGTGGCGCGACTGGACCAAGGGCTTTGACCCGGACACCTGGCTCGACCGCGCGATCGCGGCGACCCGCCGGGAGGTCTTCCCCTACCACGGCCTCGACCCGATGCCCTAGGGCGAAGACCTGAGCGCCTGGATCTGAGTGCTCAGACGCGAGCCTCAACGAGATGAGCGCAAGCCGCCACGCCGTCGCCTGTCCAACTTTCCGAGTCATTCCCTTCCCCAGCAGTCACATCAGGCTCTATTCTCACGATGGCGTGCATGTTGGTCGCCGGCGGGGAAGCCGGCGGGGTGCCCGCAACAAAGGATCGGTGCACGATGGCAACCAACTCGCGCGGAGACATCTCCGAGGTGAAGTTCCTGACCGTGGCCGAAGTCGCGGCGACCATGCGCGTCTCGAAGATGACGGTCTACCGGCTCGTGCACGGCGGCGAGCTCCCTGCAGTACGCGTGGGGAGGTCCTTCCGGGTGGTCGAGGAAGACGTCAACGAGTACCTGCGCAAGAGCTTCTACTCGGCTGGTTGACCGCCGCCGACCCGCGATTGTCGCCCCTTGTGCCCTGGCAGATAGGCTGTCCGGGTCGTCTCGGGCGTGCGCCCGTGAACGGCGTCCGAGGTTGTTGAAAGGTGTCCCGTGGGTTCAGTCATCAAGAAGCGTCGCAAGCGCATGGCCAAGAAGAAGCACCGCAAACTGCTGAAGAAGACGCGCGTCCAGCGTCGTAAGCTCGGCAAGTAGTCCGCGTCAGGCACCAGGCAGGCGACGGTATGGGCAGAGTCGTGCTCGTCACCGGGGTCTCGCGTGACCTCGGGCGACGGTTCGCGCGCAGTCTTGCCGTGGACCCCGGCATCGACCGGGTCATCGGGGTCGACGTGGTTCCGCCGCGCGGCGACATCGGCGACATGTCATTCGTGCGCGCCGACATCCGCAACCCCGTCATCGCCAAGGTCATCACCAAGGAGGACGTCGACACCGTCGTCCACATGAGCGTCATCTCCACCCCCGGCAGCGCCGGCGGTCGTGGGACGATGAAGGAGCTCAACGTCATCGGGACCATGCAACTGCTGGCGGCCTGCCAGAAGGCGCCGGGGCTCCAGCACCTCGTGGTCAAGTCGACCAGCACGGTCTACGGCGCCAGCAGTCGCGATCCCGCCATGTTCACCGAGGACATGCACGCCAAGCGGCTGCCCCGATCCGGCTACGCCAAGGACGCCTACGAGATCGAGGGCTACGTCCGCGGGTTCGGGCGGCGGCGCCCCGACGTGCGCGTGACCATGCTGCGCGCAGCCAACGTCTTCGGCCCCCATGTTGCCAGTCCGATGACGTCGTACTTCCGGATGCCGGTGATCCCGACCGTGCTCGGTTTCGACCCCCGGCTCCAGTTCCTCCACGAGCGGGACCTCCACCGGGTGCTGCGCCACGCCGTCCTGCACGAGGTCGCCGGCACGTTCAACGTCGCCGGCGACGGCGTACTGCTCCTGTCCCAGGCGATCCGCATCCTCGGCCGCACGTCCGTGCCGTTGCCGCCGTTCGCGGTCGGAGGCCTGGGTTCGCTCCTTCGCTCGGCCCGGGTGGCCGACTTCTCCCCCGAGCAGCTCGGCTTCCTGACCTTCGGCCGCGGGATGGACACCACCGCGATGCGTGATGTGCTCGGCTTCGAGCCGGACCACACCAGCCGTGAGAGCTTCACCGACTTCGCGCGGCATCTCGACAAGTCCACGAACGAGGAGGTGCCCGTTGGGTGACGCGGAGATCATCCCGATCGGCACCCGAGGTCGCCCAGGCCGGGGTACCGGCAGGCAGCGCCCCTCGGCGGCGGCCCGCGACCTGTCCGGCGACCCGGCGCCCGCGGCCAACGCCGTACCCAACCAGCGCGGGGCAACCACGGGCAGCTCCGGCTCGACCGCCTCGTCGAAGCCGGCAGCTTCCTCGGCCCCGGGGCGAGCCCGGAAGTCGGCTTCGAAGACACCGAAGCAGCCCGTGCGCGAACCGGCCGCCAAGGCCGCGGACCGGGAGCGCGAGGCCGCGACTCGGCCTGCGCCCACCGAGGCTTCCGAGACCCTGACCCCGCCATCGGGGGACCGGACGCGGGCCGCGGCGACCACCGAGGAGCGGGGACCGCTCGCGGGGATCCCGGTCTCGGACTGGTGGCAGGCCATCCAGTCGGCGGCCCTGGAGCTGTTCGGGCGCGACTGGGAGGCCCAGCTGGCACGGATGCTGGCCTTCTGGCGGCGCCGGCTGGCCGGCGAGTACGACGTCGACGACTACGGCTTCGACCCCGAGTTCACCCAGCTCTTCGTGCTCACGGTGCTGCGCCCGATCGCGGAGAAATGGTTCCGGATCGAGCCTCGCGGTCTGGAGAACATCCCGGCCGAAGGCGGCGCACTGCTCGTCTCCAACCACTCCGGGACGCTGCCCGTCGACGCCGTGATGACGGTCTCCACCGTCTACGAGCGCACCGGTCGGTCGCTGCGCCCGCTGAGCGCGGACCTGGTCTTCCGGCTGCCCATGGTGAGCGCGCTCGCACGCAAGACCGGTGCCACCCTCGCCTGTAACGAGGACGCCGAGCGGATGCTGCGGGGCGGCGAGCTCGTCGGTGTGTGGCCGGAGGGCTTCAAGGGCATCGGCAAGCCCTACTCCGAGCGCTACAAGCTGCAGCGGTTCGGCCGGGGTGGGTTCGTCTCGGCGGCGATGCGCACCGGGGTCCCGATCGTCCCGCTCTCCGTGGTCGGCGCCGAGGAGATCTACCCGATGGTCGGGAACCTCTCGATGCTGGCTCGGATCCTGGGGGTGCCCTACGTCCCCGTGACGCCCACCTTCCCGCTGCTCGGCCCGCTCGGACTCGTCCCGCTCCCGTCGAAGTGGTTGATGGAGTTCGGGGAGCCGATCCGCACCGACTCCTTCGAGCCCGGGGCCGCCGACGACCCGATGCTGGTGTTCAACGTGACCGACCAGGTGCGCGAGACCATCCAGCAGACGCTGTACACCCTGCTACGTGAGCGCGAGTCGGTCTTCGGCTGAGAGGCCCCTCAGGTGCCGGTGTGGCGGCCGCGCAGCGCGACGCCGGCCGCCACGGAACCTGCCACCGCCCCGGCGACGCCCGCGCCCATGAGTCCGATCCGGGCTGCCTTGCGGCCCGTGCGGTAGTCGCGGATCCGCCACCCGAGGGTCCGCGCGTGCGTGCGCAGCTTGCTGTCGGGATTGATCGCGCAGGGGTCGCCGACGAGCGAGAGCATCGGCAGATCGTTGTAGGAGTCGGAGTACGCCGAGCAGCGGCTCAGGTCCAGCCCCTCCCGCTCGGCCAGCGCCTTGATGGCCTCGGCCTTGGCCGGCCCGTGCAGCATGTCGCCCACCAGCCGACCGGTGTAGACCCCGTCGATGTGCTCGGAGACGGTGCCGAGCGCGCCGGTCAGTCCGAGGCGACGAGCGATGATCTGCGCGATCTCGATCGGCGCAGCGGTGACCAGCCAGACCCGTTGGCCCTCGTCGAGGTGGAGCTGCGCGAGCGCGCGGGTGCCGGGCCAGATGCGGGGGGCCATCGCCTCGTCGAAGATCTCCTCGCTCAGTGACTCCAGCTCGGTCACGGTGTGGCCGGCGATGAACGACAGGGCGGAGTTGCGGGCATCGGCGACGTGCTCGGGATCCTCGACCCCGACGATGCGGAAGTAGGCCTGCTTCCAGGCCGCACTCGCGATCTCGCGGGTGGTGAAGAACTGGCGCCGGTGCAGACCGCGCGCGAGGTGGAAGATGCTCGCGCCCTGCATCACCGTGTTGTCCACGTCGAAGAAGGCGCCGCCGGTCGGGTCGGGCCGGGTGTCCAGCGCGGTCTCGACCTCCGCGGCAGCGGCTGCCGCCTCTCCGGCCATCGTCGATCGTTGGCGCAGGTCCACCGGGCGGCGGTGCCGGTCGGCGTGTGCTGGCGTCACAGGCACAGACTAGTCACGCTGACGAGCCGGATCCGGTGTGGGAGGATCGGGCGCATGCCGCGGACGGACCTGGCTGAGCTGGTCGCCGAGGCTGCGGGGGAGTCGCCGGACCGGTTGGCGCTGGTGGAGGCGGCCGGACGCAGCCTCACCTGGGCCTCGCTGGACGACGAGGCGGGGCGGGTCGCCTCCGGGCTGGGCGAGGTCGGGATCGTCGCCGGCAACCGCGTCGTGATCGCGTTGGCCAACCGGCTGGAGTTCGTCACGTCGTACGTCGGCGTGCTGCGAGCCCAGGCGGTGGCCGTGCCGGTGAACCCCGGTTCCACGGCGACAGAGCTGGCGCGCATGATCGCCGACTCCGGCGCGCGGCTCGTGGTCGCGGAGCCTGCGTCGCTGGCCGCGGTCCGCGAGGCGGTCACAGTCGTCGCGGCGGCGCTCGACGGGGTGGACACCGACCTCACGGTCGAGCTGCTCACCCGGGCGGTCGCGCCTCGGGTGGTCGTGGTCGCGGGTGACCCGGAAGGCGAGGAGGTGTCCTACTCCGCGCTGGTCACGGCGCCGGCTCGCCCGGTGCCACCGCTGCCCGACCCGGAGAAGCTGGCAGCGCTGCTCTACACGAGCGGGACCTCGGGACCGCCGCGGGCGGCGATGTTGACCCACCGCGCGCTGCTGGCCAACCTGGACCAGATCGCCCGCGTCGAGCCGGCGTTGGTCAACGGCGATGACGTCGTGCTCGGGATCCTTCCCCTGTTCCACGTCTACGGCCTCAACGTGGTGCTCGGCAGCGCGCTGTGGCATCGCGCCAAGCTGGTGCTGGCCGACCGCTTCGAGCCGCAGGCCACGCTGAACCTGATCGACGACGAGGCCTGCAGCGTGGTTCCCGTCGCGCCCGGCGTCTTCGCCCACTGGCTGCCCCTGGGGGAGGAGCTGCGTGACCGGCTCGGCTCGGTCCGGTTGATGCTCTCCGGATCGGCTCCGCTGACCTCGGAGGTCACCGAGCGGTTCGCCGAGCTCACCGGGATCACGGTCCACCAGGGCTACGGGCTGACCGAGGCCGCGCCCGTGGTCACCAGCACCTTGCGCAGCGAGCACCCGCAGCCGGGCTCGCTCGGCGGGGCACTCGACGGCATGGAGCTGCGGCTGGTCGACGACCTCGGGCGGCCCCCCGAGGGCGGCGACCCGGGCGAGATCGAGATACGTGGCCCCAACCTGTTCAGCGGCTACTGGCCCGACGGCTCGGGCGGGCCCGATCCCGAAGGGTGGTGGGCGACGGGCGACGTAGGCTTCCTCGATGCCACTGGCGACCTGTTCCTCGTCGACCGGGTGCGGGAGCTGGTGGTGGTCTCCGGCTTCAACGTCTATCCCCACGAGGTCGAGGACGTGGTCCGCGAGGTCCCCGGAGTGCGCGAGGCCGCTGTGATCGGTGTCCCCGACGACGAGACGGGTGAGGCGGTCGTGGCCTATGTCGTCGCGCCCGACACGGACCCCGCCGTCGTCGAGGCCGCCGTGCGGCAACGGTGCGCTGCGGGCCTGGCCCGCTTCAAGCAGCCGGCACGCGTGGAGGTGGTTGCCCAGCTCCCCCTCACCGTGACCGGCAAGGTGCAGAAGGGTCGGCTGCGCTGGATCGAGCGGCGCCGGGCCGAGGGGCTGATCGAGTGAGCGACCAGGACGGCTCCACGCCGCGCATCCGACTCCTCGTGCGGACGGGCTGCCACCTGTGCGACGACGCCCGCGTCGTGGTGTCGGGGGTCTGCGACGAGCTGGGGGAGCGCTTCGAGGAGGTCGACATCGACGCGCACCCTGAGCTCCTGGCCCGCTACTCCGAGGAGGTGCCGGTGACCTTCGTGGACGGCCGCCAGCACGACTTCTGGCGGGTCGACGGCAACCGCCTCCGCGCCGCCCTCCGCGGCTGAGAACCCCGGGCCCTGTGGGCTGCGTCACATGTGGTAGCGACGGGTGGTCGCTCAGTTTGTTCTCACGTTCACAAACTCTTAGAGTGGTCGCGCCGTACGGAAGCCACCCGGATGAGGCAGCGTTCAGCAGGGGCCCCGGGCCGCGCGGCTAGAAACGAGACGCTGTGACCGCACGGACCTCCTCCGACACCGCTCGGGTCATCCCCGAGGCGACGGTGGCACGGCTGCCGATCTATCTCCGCGCGCTCACGGCGCTGGCGGAGGAGGGCATCGCCACGTGCTCGAGCGAGGAGTTGGCCGCGGCGGCCGGAGTCAACAGCGCCAAGCTCCGCAAGGACCTGTCCTACCTCGGCAGCTACGGCACCCGCGGCGTCGGGTACGACGTCGCCTACCTGCGCTACCAGATCGCGCGGCAGATCGGGGTCACCCAGGACTGGCCTGTGGCCATCGTCGGGATCGGCAACCTCGGTCACGCGCTCGCCAACTACTCGGGCTTCCGCACCCGCGGCTTCCAGGTCGTCGCCCTGCTGGATGCCGATGAGTCTCGCCAGGCCGAGACCGTGGCCGGGGTGCAGGTGCGTCCCTTCGACCACCTCGAGCAGATCGTGCGTGAGCACGGCGTCGCCATCGGCGTGATCGCCACGCCGGCGGTGGCTGCCCAGGATGTGGCCGACCGGATGGTCGCCGCCGGCATCAGGAGCATCCTGAACTTCGCCCCGATCGTGCTGAGCGTCCCCCCGGGCGTCGACGTCCGCAAGGTCGACCTGTCCATCGAGCTGCAGATCCTCGCCTACCACGAGCAGCGCAAGTCACCCCAGGAGGCCGTGTGAGCGTCCTCGTCGTGGGGGTCTCCCACAAGTCGGCACCCGTGGCCATGCTCGAGCAGCTGGCCCTCGACTCCGACGGCGTCGCCAAGCTGGTCACGGAGGCCGCTTCGAGCGCCCACGTCGACGAGGCGACCGTGGTGGCGACCTGCAACCGGCTGGAGATCTACGCCGACGTCGACCGCTTCCACGGCAGCGTCGAGGAGCTCTCCCGCCTACTGGTGGAGCGCGCCGACCTGAGTGCCGAGGAGATGCTGGCGCATCTCTACGTCCACTACGACGACGGCGCCGTGTCCCACCTGTTCCATGTGGCCTCCGGCCTGGAGTCGATGGCCGTCGGCGAGGGCCAGATCCTCGGCCAGACCCGTGACGCACTGGCGCTGGGCCAGGAGCTCGGCACCGTGGGCCCGGCCCTCAACTCCTTGTTCCAGCAAGCGTTGCGCGTGGGCAAGCGCGCCCACGCCGAGACCGACGTGGATCGGGCGGCTCCCTCTCTGGTCACCACCGCGCTCACCATTGCGCGGCGGACGACCGGCGACCTCGAGGGCGCTCGGGTGGCGGTCGTCGGGGCCGGGTCGATGGCGGGGCTGGCCACGGCCACCGTGAGCCGGCTCGGTGCCCACGTGACCGTCGTCAACCGCACGGCCGCGCACGCCGAGCGACTCGCCGACGAGTACTCCGTGCGCGTCGCGCCGATGGCTCAGCTGCGGTCGGCGCTGGCGGAGGCGGACCTCGTGGTCGCCTGCACCGGCGCTGCCGACCTGATGATCACCGCCGACCTGCTGCCGGACCGGCCGATCACGCTGGTCGACCTCGCACTTCCCCACGACATCGACCCCGCGGTGGCCGAGCGCCCGGACACCACGTTGATCACCTTGGCGTCGCTCGCCGAGGAGCCCCACCGCTCCGAGAGCGACCAGGAGGTCGCGGGGGTGCGCTCGATCGTGGCGGAAGAGGTCGCGGCGTTCCTGAGCGCTCGCCGGCAGGCGAGCGTCGCCCCGACCGTGGTCGCCCTGCGCACGATGGCGACGGCGTTCGTCGAAGCCGAGCTGGCCCGTCTCGACTCGCGGGTCCCCGACCTCGACCCGGTCGCCCGGAGCGAGGTCGAGCGGACCCTGCGCCGGTTGGCCGACAAGCTGCTCCACCAGCCGACCGTGCGGGTCAAGGAGCTGGCCGGCGAGGGCGGCGTCGTCTCCTACGCGGCCGCGCTGGCCGAGCTGTTCGCCCTCGACCCCGACGCCGTCGACGCCGTCACGCGACCCGGGCGGCTCAGATGAGCGCCCCGATCCGAGTCGGCACCCGTTCCTCTCGGCTGGCCCTCGCCCAGGCCGGCGTGGTGGCCGCTCGTCTCAGGGAGGCCACGGGGCGGGACGCCGAGCTCGTGCACGTCACCACCGAGGGTGACCTGACCCGCGCGCCGCTCGCCACCCTGGGCGGGACCGGGGTCTTCGTCGGCGCCGTCCGTGCGGCTCTGCTGCGCGAAGAGGTCGACGTGGCGGTCCACTCCCTGAAGGATCTGCCCACCGCTCCAGCCGACGGGCTCACCCTGGCGGCCGTGCCGGTCAGGGAGGACCCTCGCGACGCCGTCGTGTGCCGCGACGGGCTCACGCTGGGTGAGCTCCCGGTCGGTTCGACCATGGGCACCGGCTCTCCGCGGCGCGTCGCCCAGCTCGCGGCGCTCGGCCTGGGACTCGACCTCGTGGGTGTGCGCGGCAACGTCGACACCCGGCTGGGGAAGGTCGCCGACGGCACCCTCGACGCGGTAGTCCTCGCGCGGGCCGGCCTCGTCCGGCTGGGACGCGCGGACGAGATCACCGAGACCCTCGACCCCCTCCAGATGCTCCCCGCGCCCGGTCAGGGTGCGCTGGCGGTGGAGTGCCGTACCTCCGACACGGCAACCCTCGCGCAGGTGGCCGTGCTCGACGACCCCGCCTCCCGCGCCGCCGTGAGGGCCGAACGCGCCGTCCTGGCCACGCTCGAGGCAGGGTGCTCGGCTCCCGTCGGAGCGCTGGCCGAGATCGTCGAGGGCGACGACGGTGACGAGCTGTGGCTGCGCGCCGTGGCGCTGTCGCCCGACGGCGTCCTGTCGGTGCGCATGTCTTCTTCTGGTTCCCCCGGCGATGCCTTCGGCATCGGAACCCGTCTCGCCGAGCAGATGCTCGGCGACGGCGCTGCCACCCTGTTGGAAGATCGAGCGAGAAAGCAGCACGCATGACTCGACGTACCACCTCGCCCGCCCGCCGGTCCGCCGCCGGGACGACGACACCATCGGCCGCCCGGCGCGGCTGGGTGTCCTTCGTCGGCAGCGGCCCCGGTGACCCCGGACTGCTCACGTTGCGCGCCTTCGACCTGCTGCGATCCGCCGAGGTCGTGGTCACCGAGGCGCCCGACCACGAGCCGATGGTCCGGGCCCTGCTCGGACTGCCGGCCGAGAGCACGCCCGACGAGAAGAGCCCCGTCTTCGTCGACGGCGGGTTCGGCGAGGACGGACAGCGTCTGACCCATGCTGCCCGCGCCAGGGTCGTGGTCCGTGAGGCCAAGAAGGGCCTACGCGTGGTGCGCCTGATGGTCGGTGACCCGTTCCTCTATGCCAGTGGGCCCGAGGAGGCCCAGGCGTGCGTCAAGGCCGGGGTCGGTTTCGAGATCGTGCCCGGCGTCAGCGCCCTCGCTGCCGTGCCGGCCTACGCCGGCGTCCCGCTGACGGACAAGACCCATCGCGAGGTCACGGTGCTCAGCGGCACCGACAAGGTCGACTGGGGCCGCCACGCCCAGGACCAGACGCTGGTGCTGCTCTCGGCCACGGCGCAGATCGGCGCCATCGCAGAGGCACTGGTCGCGGCAGGTCGCGCCCCGACAACGCCGGTCGCGATCACCCGCGTCGGAACCACCACCGACCAGCAGACCCTGGTGTCCACGTTGGCCGAGGTCGGCGCCGACGCCCGCGCGGCGCGGATCGCCCCGCCGGCGATCACCGTGATCGGCCCGGTCGTCGATCTGCGCGAGACCCTGTCGTGGTTCGAGACCAAGCCGCTGTTCGGCTGGCGCGTGCTCGTGCCGCGCACCAAGGAGCAGGCGGGCGCGCTCTCGCAGCGGCTGCGCGGGTACGGCGCCGTGGCCGAGGAGGTCCCCACGATCTCGGTCGAGCCTCCGCGCAACCCGCAGCAGATGGACAAGGCCGTTCGTGGGCTGGTGGAGGGTCGCTACGAGTGGATCGCCTTCACCTCGGTCAACGCGGTCAAGGCCGTGCGCGAGAAGTTCGAGGAGTACGGCCTCGATGCCCGCGCGTTCTCGGGGCTCAAGATCGCGGCCGTCGGCGACAAGACCGCCGCCGCCATCGCTGCCTGGGGTCTGCGGGCCGACCTGGTGCCGACCGGTCAGCAGTCCGCGGCCGGGCTGCTCGAGGACTGGCCCGAGTACGACGAGCAGCTCGACCCGATCAACCGGGTCTTCCTGCCCCGGGCGGACATCGCCACCGAGAACCTGGTGGCCGGATTGATCGATCTGGGCTGGGAGTGCGACGACGTGACGGCGTACCGGACGGTGCGCGCGACGCCGCCGCCGGCGCCGATCCGCGACGCGATCAAGTCGGGCAAGTTCGACGCGGTCGTGTTCACCTCGTCCTCGACGGTCCGCAACCTGGTCGGCATCGCCGGCAAGCCACACCCGACCACCGTCATCGCCGTCATCGGCCCCGCCACCGCCAAGACAGCAGAGGAGCACGGTCTCCGCGTCGACGTGCTGGCGTCGAAGCCCGATGTCGAGGTCCTGGTCGACGCGTTGGCCGACTTCGGCGCCGCACGACGCTTGGCGATGGTCGAGGCCGATCAGCCGGTGACCAAGCCGTCGGACCGCAAGCCCTCGGCCCGGCGTCGGGCGAGCTCGAAGTAGTGGACCCAGCAGCGGGCCCAGCAGGTGGCCCAGACCTTCCTTACCCGGTGGTGCGACCGCGACGGTTGCGGCGTACCTCTGCCCTGAGGCGGATGGTCGCCGAGACGTCGGTGAGACCCCAGCACCTGGTGTTGCCGCTGTTCGTTCGCGAGGGAGCCACCGAGCCCCGGCCGATCGAGTCCATGCCGGGAGTCGTCCAGCACACCGCGCAGACGCTTCGGAAGGCCGCGGCGCAGGCCGCCGACCTCGGGCTCGCCGGGGTCATGCTCTTCGGGATCCCCGAGCGCCGCGACGCCACCGGGTCCGCCGGTCGCGACCCGGACGGTGTCCTCAACCGGGCGATCGCCGAGGTGAGGGCCGAGGTGGGTGAGTCGCTGAGCGTGATGAGCGACCTGTGTCTGGATGAGTTCACCGACCATGGTCACTGCGGACTGCTGACGCCCGACGGGCGCGTCGACAACGACGCCACCCTGGAGGTCTACGCAGAGATGGCCGTCGCCCAGGCCGAGGCGGGCGTCGACCTGGTGGGGCCCAGCGGCATGATGGACGGGCAGGTGGCCGTCGTGCGTGCGGCACTGGACTCCTACGGGCACACCGATGTCGGGATCCTGGCGTACTCCGCGAAGTACGCCTCGGCGTTCTACGGCCCGTTCCGCGAGGCCGTCGACTCCTGCCTCCACGGTGACCGGTTCACCTATCAGCAGGACCCGGCCAACGCCATCGAGGGGGTGCGCGAGGCGTTGCTCGATGTCGAGGAGGGCGCCGACATCGTGATGGTGAAGCCGGCGCTGGCCTACCTCGATGTGCTGCGTCAGGTGCGGGACGCGGTCGACGTCCCGGTCGCTGCCTACAACGTCTCAGGTGAGTACTCCATGCTCGAGGCCGCCGCCGCCCGAGGGTGGATCGAGCGGGAGCCGGCGATTCTCGAGACGCTGACCTCGATCCGTCGTGCGGGCGCTGACATCGTCCTGACCTACTGGGCCGGCGAGGCGGCCAGGCTGCTCGGGGAGCTCGACCGGTGACGGAGACTCGAGCCGCCCGGTCCTCGGGCGACGCGACCAGCGAGGCCGCGGGCCACTCCACCGCCGGGTCGGAGGAGCTGTTCGCGCGGGCCAGGGCCGTGACTCCGGGCGGGGTGAACTCGCCGGTGCGGGCCTTCCAGGCGGTCGGCGGGACCCCCCGCTTCATCCGGTCGGCGCGAGGAGCCTGGCTCACCGACGTCGACGGGCGGGAGTACGTCGACCTGATCTGCTCATGGGGCCCGATGCTGCTCGGCCACGCGCACCCCGAGGTGCAGGCGGCGGTCGTGGAGGCCGTGGCCCGGGGGACGTCGTACGGCACCCCGACGGTGCCGGAGGTCGAGCTGGCCGAGGAGATCGTCGCCCGAACCCCGGTCGAGCGGGTCCGCTTCGTCTCCTCCGGCACCGAGGCGACGATGTCCGCGATCCGGCTGGCCCGCGGGTTCACCGGCCGAGACGTCGTGGTGAAGTTCGCCGGGTGCTACCACGGTCATGTGGACGCCTTACTGGCCTCGGCCGGCTCCGGGTTGGCCACCCTGCGCGACGTGGCGGGCGCCGACGCGTCCGACCGGCCGCTCGCGGCCCCCGGGACCCCGGGAGTGCCCGACTCGGCCACGGCCCTGACCCTGGTGCTGCCCTACCACGACCGCGCGGCGGTGACCGCTGCGTTCGAGGCGCACGGTGAGCGGATCGCCTGCCTGATCACCGAGGCGGCGCCCGGCAACATGGGCGTGATCGCCCCGGAGCCCGGCTTCAACCGGTTCCTGGCCCGCACGTGCGCGGAGCACGGTGCTCTGTTCGTCTCCGATGAGGTCATGACCGGATTCCGCGCGAGTGCGCAAGGGCAATGGGGCCTCGACGGCGCCGTGGAGGGCTGGCGCCCCGACCTGATGACCTTCGGCAAGGTGATGGGCGGCGGTTTCCCTGCAGCGGCGTTCGGCGGGCGGGCCGACGTGATGGCCCACCTCGCGCCGGAAGGCGGTGTCTACCAGGCAGGCACGCTGTCGGGGAACCCGGTCGCGACCACGGCCGGTCTGGCCACGCTGCGCCTGGCCACCGACGAGGTGTACGCGACCCTCGGACACGCTGCCGGCGTGCTCCGAGCAGCCGCTGCGGAGGCACTCGCCGGCGCTGGGGTGCCCCACGCCGTGCAGGCCACCGGCACGATGTTCTCGGTGTTCTTCCGCGAGGGGCCGGTGCGCGACTTCGACGACGCGTCCGCCCAGGACGTCGCGGCGTACGCCGCGTTCTTCCACGCCATGCTCGACCGTGGGGTCTACCTGCCGCCATCGGCCTACGAGACGTGGTTCGTCTCCGCAGCCCATGACGACCGGGCCCTGCAGACCGTTCTCGACGCGCTGCCCGCCGCCGCGCGGGCCGCGGCCGCCGCCACCGAAGGGACTCGATGAGCGACCAGACCACCGTCCATCTGCTGCGCCACGGCGAGGTGCACAACCCTGACGGGATCCTCTACGGGCGACGGGACGGCTACCACCTCTCCGACCTGGGCCGCCGGATGGCCGAGCGGGTGGCTGCCACCCTCGGGGGCCGCGACATCACCCATGTCGTCGCGTCGCCGCTCGAGCGCGCCCAGGAGACCGCCCGCCCGCTGGCGGCGGCCCGGGGTCTGGAGATCGCCAGCGACCAACGGGTGATCGAGTCGGAGAACGTGTTCGAGGGCCAGGCATTCGGGCAGGCCGCCAAGGTGCTCGGCTCGCCGTCGGCATGGCGGCACCTGTGGAACCCGTTCCGCCCGTCGTGGGGCGAGCCCTACATCGACGTGGCCGCGCGGATGCGGGCCGCAGTGCAGGACGCGCGCGTGGTCGCGCAGGGCCACGAGGCGGTGGTCGTCTCCCACCAGCTGCCGATCTGGGTGACCCGGCTCTCGGCCGAGGGCCGGCCGTTCTTCCACGACCCGCGGCGCCGGGAGTGCACCTTGTGCTCGGTCACCTCCTTCCACTTCGCGGGGGCTCGGCTGGTGCGGGTCTCCTACTCCGAGCCGGCCGGTGACCTGATCCCGGTGCGGGACAAGTCGGCCACCTTCTCCGCGGGTGGCGCGGACGAGGAGAAGCGGCCCTGAGCCGCGTCCTCGCCCCGCTCGTCGCCTGCCTGGCCTTGCTGCTGGTCGGCTGCGACGACACGGTCGACGGCACCGGCGACAAGGGCTACATCTCCGGCAACGGTCAGATCACGGTGATCGACGCGGCTGACCGCGGCGGTCCCATCGACGCCTCGGGCACGACCCTCGAGGGAGAGGCCCTGGCCCTCTCGGACCTGCGTGGACGAGTCGTCGTCGTCAACGTCTGGGGTTCCTGGTGCCCGCCGTGCCGTGCCGAGACCCCCGACCTGGTGGGCGCGGCGGCCGAGACGTCCGACGTCGCCGACTACGTCGGCGTCAACACCCGCGAGCCCGAAGCCACCGCTGAGAGCTTCGTGCGGACCTTCGGCGTGACGTTCCCGTCGTTCTACGACCCTGACGGGCGCATCCTGCTGGCGTTCAGCGGCACCCTCTCGCCGCGCACCATCCCGGCGACGGTGGTGCTGGACACCGAGGGTCGTGTTGCCGCGAGCATCATCGGGCCGCTTCCCTCCCAGTTGACGCTGACGGACCTGGTGAGTGACGTCGCGGCCGAGGACGCGACAGATGGCTGACTGGTTCCAGAACGCCGCGGGCAGCGGCTCCCTGCTGCTGGCCGTTCCGGTCGCTCTGGTCGCCGGGCTGGTCTCCTTCTTCTCACCGTGCGTGATCCCGCTGCTCCCGGGGTACCTGTCCTACGCGACCGGGCTGTCCGGCGCCGACCTGCAGGACGCCGAGGTCACGCGTCGACACCGGGGGCGGATGCTGACCGGCTCGGTCCTGTTCGTGCTGGGCTTCTCGACCGTCTTCGTGCTCCTCGGCCTGGCCTCGGGAGCGGCCGGCGCCTGGTTGGTGACCCGGCAGCGCGAGCTCGACGTCGTCCTCGGGATCGTGAGCATCGCGCTCGGGCTGGCCTTCCTCGGACTGGTGCCCCTCGCCCAGCGTGACTGGCGGGTCCACGCCGTCCCTGCCGTGGGTCTGGCTGCCGCACCCGTCCTCGGGTTCCTCTTCGGACTGGGCTGGACCCCGTGCATCGGCCCGACACTCGGCGTGATCACCACGCTCTCCCTCAACGAGGCCACGGCCGCGCGCGGCGCGCTGCTCTCGGCCGTCTACGCCCTGGGTTTGGGGCTCCCGTTCATCCTGGCGGGCGTGGCCTATGAACGCATGCTCGGCGCCGTGTCGTTCGTACGCCGGCACCAGGTGTGGGTCACGCGGTTCGGCGGGCTGATGATGATCGCGGTGGGTGTGCTCCTGCTCACCGGCTGGTGGGACCAGATGGTGACCTGGCTCCAGATCCACCCTCGTGGCCGGCTTCGAGGTGGGCGTGTGACGACCGTGTCGCCTCCCGACACCGCACCCGCGCCGGGGCCCGGCCCCGGAGAGCTCGGCGCGGCCGAGCTCGCGCGCTGGGCCTGGCGTCAGCTCACCTCCATGCGCACCGCCCTCGTCCTGCTTCTGCTCCTGGCCGTGGCCGCGATCCCCGGCTCGGTCATCCCGCAGAGCGGCGTCGACTCCTTGAAGACCTCGCAGTGGCAGGAGGCCCACCCCAGCCTCACTCCGATCTACGACCGGCTCGGGCTGTTCGCGGTCTACAGCTCGCCCTGGTTCTCCGCGATCTACCTGCTGCTGATGGTCTCGCTCGTGGGCTGCATCGTGCCCCGTCTGGGCGTCTACTGGCGCGGTCTGCGCGCGGCGCCCCCGGCCGCGCCGCGTCGGCTCTCACGGTTGCCCGCGCACGCGTCGTACCGCACGGCCGAGCCGGCCGAGGAGGTACTCGACCGAGCCCGTGAGGTCCTGCGCTCCCGGCGCTTCCGCCTGGCGGTCGCGGACGACGCGGTCTCGGGCGAGAAGGGCTACCTCCGCGAGGCCGGAAACCTGGTCTTCCACATCGCGGTGCTGGTGGTGCTCGTCGGCTTCGGCCTCGGGAGTCTCCTGGGCTACCGCGGCGGCGTCATCGTCGTGGTGGGTCAGGGCTTCTCCAACACCCTGACGCAGTACGACGACTTCGCGCCCGGTCGGCTCTTCGACCCCTCGGTGATGGAGCCGTTCTCGTTCACCGTCGACGACTTCGACGCCCAGTGGCTCTATACGGGCCCGCGCGCGGGCATGGCTCAGAAGTTCGTGGCGCCGCTGACCTACCGGACCACCCCCGAGGGCGCGGACCAGCGCTACGACCTGAAGGTCAACCACCCGCTGACCATCGGCGGCACGGAGGTGTTCCTGATCGGGCACGGCTATGCCCCGATCATCACGGTGCGCGACGGCAACGGTGACGTGGCCTACAGCGGACCCACGATCTTCCTGCCCGTGGACCAGCGGACGTTCCGCTCCTTCGGGGTCGTCAAGGCGGCCAATGCGCGGCCCACGCAGATCGGCCTGGACGGCGAGCTGTACCCGACCTACGGGTACACCCGCGAGACCGGCCCGTTCTCCAGCTTCGGGGAGGCCCTCAACCCGCGCATCTCGATGACGGTGTGGACCGGTGATCTCAACATGGACACCGGGGCCCCGCAGTCGGTGTACGTGCTGGACCGCAGCAAGGCGACCCTGCTCACCAAGGACGACGGGCAGGCGTTCCGGGTCGACCTGGGGGTCGGGGAGTCGGTGGACCTGCCTGACGGCGCCGGCACGGTCTCCTTCGACGGCGTGCAGCGCTGGACCCGTATCCAGATCAGCCGGAGCCCCGGCAAGTGGGTGGCCTTGGGGGGCGTCGTGGCGGCGCTCTTGGGGCTGCTGCTCTCGTTGTTCATGCGGCCCCGACGGGTGTGGGTGCGCGCGCGGCGCGAGGAGGATGAGACCGTGGTCGAGGTCGGCGCGCTCGAGCGTTCCGAGGGTGGGGACCTCGATCAGGTGGTCGCGGATATCGTGGCCTCGCTGGGCGGACGGACGACGGAGGAGAGCCGATGACCACGAGCGCGTGGGAAGCGTTGAGCAACCAGGCTGTGGCGGCGGCCGGCGTTGTCTACTTCCTGGCGCTGCTCACGCACACGGCCGAGTGGAGCGCGTTGCGTGTCTCGGCTCCGGCTGTGCCGACGAAGCCGCATGCGGCCGAACCCGGTGCGGCCTCGGTGGACCTGCTCGACAAACCCGTCCGCGACGCCTCGCGTGGCCTCGTCCTCGGCCGGCTGGCCGTGTTGCTCACCCTGATCGCGGCGGGTGTCCACGGGCTGGCTCTGGTCAGCCGCGGTCTGGCAGCGGACCCCGTGCGGGTGCCGTGGGGCAACATGTACGAGTTCACGCTGTCCGGCACCTTCGTGGTCGCGGTGCTCTACCTCGCGCTCTACCGCCGCTTCCGGCTCTCGTGGCTCGGCCCCATCGTCGTCACGTTCGTCTTGGCCACCTTGATGGTCGCCGTGCTGTGGCTCTACGAACCGGTCTCGCCGCTGACCGAGGCGCTCAACTCGCCCTGGCTGGTCATCCACGTCGTCAGCGCGATCATCGCCACCGGGGCCTTCACCCTGGGCGGCCTCACCTCCGCGCTGTTCCTCATCAAGGATCGGGCCGCCGATCGCACCACCGGGTACGTCGCACGCCTCCCCGAGCCAGCGGTCCTCGACCGCATCTCCTACCGCCTCCACGCGTTCGGCTTCCCCGTGTGGACGTTCGCCGCCCTGATCACGGGGCCGATCTGGGCGCACCAGGCCTGGAGCAGCTACTGGAACTGGGACCCCAAGGAGGTCTGGGCGTTCATCACCTGGGTCGTCTACGCGGCGTACCTCCACGCGCGGACGACCGCTGGGTGGAAGGGTCGCCGGGCCGCCTGGCTCTCGCTGGTCGGGATCGCCACGCTCTGGTTCAACTTCATCGGGATCAACTACTTCTCGACGACCTCGCAGCACTCTTACGCCGCGCCGGTGCCGGACCGCCCAGCGGTGGTGCAGACGCTCCAGCACTCCCACTGAGCAGGACCGTTGGCTACCAGTCGTCGCCGAAGCAGGAGGCGAAGACCTGCTCGTAGTCGGTCGAGGTGAAACCGGCGTCGCTGATCTCCCCGCCCAGGAGCGAGAAGAAGCGGGCGTCGAACGTCGTGATCTGGTCGTCGTTCTCCGTGCAGTCCTGGATCTCGGGGACGTTCAGGACGCCGTCCTCGTCGACGCACCCTTCGTAGTCGCCGGCCAGGGTCTCGCCCGCGACCCAGACGTCGGCACACGCAGGCAGTGACTCACTGGCCGGGGTCACGTCGGGCTTGTCGCTGCCGCAGGCGGCCAGCAACGGCACGAGTGCAGCGGCCAGGGCCACCCGGTGGAAACGCATGGGAGGAACGCTAGCCGGGTTCGCGGCCCGACGAAGGGTAAACCGATACTGGTGAGTACAGGTCACCTGGCGACTCGTACGCACCAGTACGGCGAGTACCCGGGGCTGCCGGACCTCAGGAGTCGGGGTCCTCCAGCCGACGCCGACGACGGTCGAGGTCGCGCAGGAACTCCGGGTCGTCGTCCGGCGCCATCGGACGCGGAACTGGCCGGGTGCCGCCGTCGTCCCCGCGGCCCTGGAGCAGGCGGATACCCAAATAGATGGCCACGCCCAGGAAGAGCACGAGAAGGAGGAACTTCAACACGTCCCTACCCTAGTTGGGTGGGGGAAGAAGGGGGCGGCTTAGGCTGTCCCGATGAAGGAGTTCATCGTCTACACCGCGCTGCGGCTGCTGCTCTTCGCGGCGGTGCTGACGGTGGTGCTCGGCCTCTGGGTCAAGCTCCTCGGCACCGGCTCGGCACTGATCTGGCCGCTGGTGCTCTCGTTCCTCATCTCCGGCGGCCTGTCGATCGTGCTGCTCAACGGCCCTCGCCAAGCCTTCGCCGAGCGGGTGGAGCGTCGCGCCGACAAGGTAGCGAGCAAGTTCGACGAGCTGCGTCGCAAAGAGGACTGACCCACCAGCCCCAGAGGTGGCGTCGGCCGTCGACGTGGCCGGCGGCCGATCAGCCGAGCAGCAGCGGGACAGCCACGAGCACCGCCCACGTCAGCTCGCCGATCCCGGTCTGCTGGAGCACCGGCACGAGCTCGCGGCCGGTAGCGCCTCCCTGCACCGTACGCAACGGAGCGACCATCACCGTCAGGAAGCCCAGGCCCACCAGCACCCACCACGTGGTCACCACCGCCACGGCGACCACCGCGACGGCCGCCGCGAGGGTCAGCAGCACGAACAGGGACCGGGTGCGCTCGTCGCCCAGCACGACGGCGAGGGTTCGCTTGCCCACCTCGCGGTCGGTCGGGATGTCACGCAGGTTGTTGACCACGAGCAGCGCGCACGCAAGCGCCCCGATGCCGACGGCGGCGTACAGCGCCGCCCAGGTGAAACGCTCACTTTGTACATAGGCCGTGCCCATCACGGCCACGAGGCCGAAGAAGACGAAGACCATCAGCTCGCCCAGCGCAAGGTAGCCATAGGGCCGCTTGCCGCCGGTGTAGAGCCACGCCGCCACGATCGAGACCGCACCGACGGCGACCAGCCACCACGCCGTGGCCGCGGCCAGGACCAATCCCGCGAGCGCCGCGACCCCGAACGAGGCGAAGGCCCCGATCTTCACCGCGGCCGGACTCGCGGCGCCCGAACCCACCAGGCGCAACGGGCCCACTCGCTGGTCGTCGGTGCCTCGCACTCCGTCGGAGTAGTCGTTCGCATAGTTCACGCCCACCTGCAGTGCCAACGCGACGACCAGCGCCAGCAGGGCCTTCCACCAGACGGCTGCGCCGTCGTACGACGCCACGGCGGTGCCGGCCAGGACGGGGGAGATGGCGGCGGGCAGGGTACGCGGCCGGGCACCGGCGAGCCACTGGGCGGGGGAGGCCATGACGCCAGATTCAAGCAGGCGCCAGAGCGCCTCGCTCGTCCAGGTGGCCGCGGGGGGCTAGCGTTCGTCGGGTGAGCAACCTGCGGCCGGTGCACGGCAGCGCACGGGACGTGCTCGACGCTCTACGGGACTGGCTCGGGGCCCCCGAAGAACCCGAGCCCCTCATCGTGCAGACCTCCGGCTCGACCGGAGCCCCCAAACGGGTGGTCCTCTCGAGGCCAGCCGTCCTGGCCTCCGTGGCCGCGACGCATCGCGCGCTGGGTGGACCCGGTCGATGGGTGCTGGCACTGCCCGCGACGTACGTCGCCGGGCTGATGGTGCTCGCCCGGTCCGTCGTGGCCGATCGCACACCGGTGCTCCTCGATGCCTACCCGTCCCTCGCGACCGCCAACCACGGCTGGGCCCCCGGCCCCTCGCGCCGATATATCTCGCTGGTGCCGACCCAGCTGCACCGGATGCTCGACTCGCCGTTGGACGTCGTAGCACTGGGTGCCATGGACGCCATCTTGCTGGGCGGCGGTCCGATCGACCCGGAGCTGCGGGCGCGCGCCGCGGCGGCACAGCTGCGGGTGGTGGCGACCTACGGCGCGAGCGAGACCTGCGGGGGCTGCGTGTACGACGGCGTTCCCCTCGACGGCGTCGACGTCGCGCTGGGCGACGACGGGCGGATCCGGATCGGCGGGCCCACACTCTTCGACGGGTACGACGACGACTGGGCGCTGACGCGAGAGACTCTCGCGGACGGCTGGTTCCAGACCTCCGACCTGGGTCGGGTCGATGAGGACGGGCGGCTCGAGGTGGTCGGCCGGCTCGACGACGTGGTGGTCTCCGGGGGCGTCAACGTGGCCACGAACGCCGTCGCCGGCCGCCTCCGCGAGCATCCGGCGATCGCGGCCGCCGAGGTGCTGGGCCTGCCGGACCCCGAGTGGGGCCAGCGCGTGGTGGCGTTCGTGGTCGGCACGGTCTCGCTGGACGAGGCGCGCGACTGGGCCGCCGCCGGGGTCCCTCGCGCCTGGGCGCCGCGACAGCTGGTGGTTCTGGAGTCGCTGCCGATGCTCGCCAACGGCAAGGTCAACCGGGTGGCGCTGCGAGGGCTGGCGTGAGCGGTCAGCTCCACGTCGTCTCGATCCCGATGCGGACCCGCTTCCGCGGCCTCATCGTGCGCGAGGCCGCGTTCGTTCGGGGCGCCGACGGGTGGGGAGAGTGGAGCCCGTTCGTGGAGTATCCACCGGTGGTGGCCGAAGCGTGGCTGCGCTGTGCCGAGGAGGCAGCCGCGGGCGACTGGCCAGAGCCGGTGCGGGACCGGGTGCCGGTGAACGTGACGGTCCCCGCGGTCGGACCGGTGGCGGCCTACGACCTGGTGGCCGGCGCCGGGTGCGGCACCGCGAAGGTCAAGGTGGCCGAGTCGGGACAGGCGCCGGGGGAGGACCAGGCCCGGCTGGAGGCGGTGCGCGCAGCCCTGGGCCCGAGCGGTCGGGTCCGGATCGACGCCAACGGCGCCTGGGACCTCGAGACCGCGGTGTCCTCGATCGGCGTGCTCGACCGGGCTGCGGGGGGGCTGGAGTACGTCGAGCAGCCGTGTGCCACCGTGGAGGAGCTGGCGCAGGTACGGCGCCGGGTCGAGGTTCCGATTGCCGCCGATGAGTCCATCCGGCGTGCGGAGGACCCCTACCGCGTGCGGGACCTCGAGGCCGCCGACGTCGCCGTCCTCAAGGTGCAGCCGCTGGGCGGGGTCCGTGCGTGCCTCCGGATCGCCGAGGAGATCGGCCTCCCCGTGGTGGTGTCGTCGGCGCTGGAGACGTCGGTGGGGATCGCCGCCGGTGTGGCGTTGGCCGCCGCGCTGCCGGAGCTGCCCTTCGCCTGCGGGCTGGCGACCGGGTCGCTGCTGACCGACGACGTCGTGGAGCCGCCGCTGATGCCGGAGCGCGGGAACATCGCAGTCCGCAGGGTCGCGCTGGACGAGGCGGCGGTGCGGCGGCTTGCCGCGCCGCCCGCGCGGCACGAGGCCTGGGCCGACCGGCTGGCTGCGGTGCGTGCGGTGCGGCAGGATCGACGCTTGTGACGGACCCCTCGACCCGGTTGGCTCGCGACGTCGTCTCGACGCTCGTGGATGCCGGCGTCCGCGAGGTCGTGGTCTGTCCGGGGTCACGCAATGCTCCGCTGGCGTTCGCGGCGTACGACGCGGCTGCCGCCGGTGCCGTCCGGCTGCACACCCGGCTCGACGAGCGGACCGCGGGTTTCCTGGCGCTCGGCCTCACCAAGGTCGGTGCCCAGGCGGCCGTGATCTGCACCTCGGGCACGGCTGTGGCGAACCTGCACCCCGCGGTGATCGAGGCCGCCCACGCCGGCGTACCGCTCGTGGTCGTGACCGCCGACCGCCCCGCCCGCCTGCGCGGCACCGGCGCGAACCAGACCACCGACCAGGATGGGATCTTCGGACCGCTGGTGCCGACCCGCGACCTTACGGCCGGCGATGCTCCGGACTGGCTGATGTGGTGGGGCGGCCCGCTCCACCTCAATGTGCAGCTCGACGACCCCCTGGTGCCTGCGACCGGCCCCGAAGGGGTGTCGTTTGGCCCCCAACGACAGGTCTTGGACCGCGATTCGCGTCGTTGGGGGCCAAACGACACCCTCCGCAAGGGCCGGGAGGTACGCATCCCGGGGGGCAAACGGACCGTCGTGGTGGCGGGGGACGACGCCGGCCCGCCGGGGAGGGTGCTGGCGGAGCGGGCCGGCTGGCCGCTCCTGGCGGAGCCGACCAGCGGCTGCCGTACGGGTGAGAACGTGATCCGTTGCTACCGGCTGTTGCTCGAGGGCGACCTCGGTTCCCGGGTCGAGCGGGTGGTCGTGTTCGGCCACCCCACCCTCTCCCGGCCGGTCGCCGCGCTGTTGGCCCGCGAGGACGTCGAGGTCTGGTCGGCCCCACCGGCCGGAGTCTGGAACGCCCGGCCGTTCCCGGTCGACCACGAGCTCGACCCCGGCGACCGGTACGACGCCGACCCCGGCCACGCCGGGTGGTACGACGAATGGCGCGCGGCCGATCGCGCCCTCGCCGCCCGGCTCGACGCGCTGCTCGTCGCCGAGCCGGGGCTCACGCCGTACGCCGTCGCGGGTGCGGTCAGCAGGGCGCTGCCGCCCGAAGGACTGCTCCACGTCGGGGCGTCCAGCCCGATCCGCGACCTCGACCTCATGGTCGCGCCGTACCGCGTCGGTGACCGGCGCAAGGTCATTGCCAACCGGGGTCTCTCCGGCATCGACGGCACCGTGTCCGCTGCCGTGGGTGCAGCGCTGGGCAGGCCGTCCAGCAGCCGGTGCCTGGCGCTGATGGGCGACGTGACCTTCCTACACGACAGCACCGGCCTGGTCCTCGGGCCGGACGAGCCCCGCCCCGACCTGACCCTGGTGGTGGTCAACGACGACGGCGGGTCCATCTTCGCGATGCTCGAGCAGGGTGCCCCGCAGTACGCCGACCGCTACGAGCGGCTCTTCGGGACCCCGCACGGGGTCGATGTCGCCAGCCTGTGCGCCGCGTCCAGGACCCCCCACTGGCGCGTCGACAGCCTCGCCGAGCTCGAGCACGCCCTGGCGAACCCGGCGGGAGGGATCGAGGTCATCGAGGCCACGGTGCGCCGCGACAACCGACGCGACCTCGACGAGCGGATCCGGGCGCTGTAGCCGGCACAGCTCGCGGTGCTCGCCTTCGGCCCGCCCGGGGTCTCCGATCTCGGCTCGGGAGCCCCGATGCACGGGTCGCACGCACCACCTGAGGGGCCGCCTGGCGAACCTCGGCGTCGGGCAGGCGGGGGGCGCCCTCCACAATGGTGCCGTGGAGACGGCAGCACTGGTGGTGACGATGGCGGTCGTCATCCTCGCGGGGACGGGTCTGGCGGAGCGGATCGGCTTCCCGCCGCCGCTCCTGCTCATCGTCGCCGGTGGGGCGGCGTCGTACGTCCCCGGGCTGCCGGAGATCCGGCTCGACCCCGACCTCGTGCTGGTGGGGCTGCTGCCACCGCTGCTGTACGCCGCCGCGGTGCAGACCTCGCTCATCGACTTCAACGCCAACCGCCGCCCGATCGCGTTGCTCTCCGTCGGGCTGGTCATCTTCACGACGCTCGGTGTTGGCTGGGTCGTCCACGCCCTGCTGCCCGACGTGGGCTGGGGCATCGCCTTCGCGATCGGCGCAGTGGTGGCGCCTCCGGACGCGGTTGCCGCCACGGCGGTGGCGCGGCGGATCGGGCTACCACGACGGATCGTGACCATCCTCGAGGGCGAGTCGCTGCTCAACGACGCCACGGCGATCGTGTCGCTGCGGACGGCGATCGTCGCCGCCGGGGCTACGGTCTCGGCGGGCGAGATCGGGCTCGAGTTCGTGATCGCCGCCGGGGGCGGCCTCCTCGTGGGCGTGCTGACCTTCCTGGTGGTGGCCCGCGTGCGCACCCACCTGACCGACCCGCTGCTGGACACGGCGTTGTCGCTGGTGGTCCCGTTCGCGGCGTACCTGCTGGCCGAGGAGATCCACGCCTCCGGGGTGATCGCCGTCGTCGTGACCGGTCTGCTGCTGGGCCACAAGGCGCCGGTGATCCAGACCGCCGCCTCCCGGATCTCCGAGCGGATGAACTGGCGCACGATCGCCTTCGTCCTGGAGAACGCGGTCTTCTTGTTGATCGGGCTGCAGGCCCACTGGATCTTCGACGACGTCGGCAACAGCGACCTCTCGGCTGCGCGCATCGCGGTGGTCTGTACCGCGACGCTCGCTGCGACCGTCGCGCTGCGGATGGTGTGGATGCTGGGGGCGCGCTACCTGCTGGTCGCGCCGGGCCCAGGTTGGCGAGGTCGGCTGCCCTCCCCGCGCGTGGCGGTACTGCTCGGGTGGGCAGGAATGCGTGGGGTGGTGACGTTGGCCGCGGCCTTCGTCATCCCGGAGGACGCGCCGCATCGCGAGGTACTGCTGCTGATGGCGTTCACGGTCGTCGCAGGCACGTTGTTCGGCCAGGGCCTGACGCTGCCGTGGCTGGCTCGACGGCTCGACCTGCCGGCCCGTGACCCGGCGGGGGACGCGCTGGCCCGGGCGACGCTGCTCCAGCAGGCGACGACGGCCGGTCTGGGCGCGCTCGACGACATGCGGGACCCCGATCCCCACGGCGTCTTCGACCTGATCCGGCAGCGGGTGGAGCAGCGCAACTTCGCGGCGTGGGAGCGCCTCAGCACGACGTCGGACAGCGAGTCGCCCAGTGATCTCTACGCCCGGGCCCGTCTGGCGATGATCGGGGTCGAGAGGGCGCGGGTGCTCGAGATCCGCTCGGGCGGGACGGTAGCGTCCGACGTGGTCGCCGACGTGCTCGCGATGCTCGACCTCGAGGAGTCGATGCTGGACTCCGCCGCGCACGCCCGTGAGGAGCTCCGGGCCGGACAGCGCGTCGAACTGAGCCGCCAGGGCGACCAGTGCCCCGACCTGGACTCGTTTCCCGCGGTGGAGACCCAGGAGGAGCCGGGGTGTGCGCAGTGCGTCGCGGACGGCCTGGTCTGGGTGGCCCTCCGGCAGTGTCTGTCGTGCGGACAGATCGGCTGCTGCGACTCCTCACCCGCCCAGCACGCCACGGCGCACTGGGAGGCGACCGGTCACCCGGTGATGCAGTCGGCCGAGCCGGGGGAGTCCTGGCGCTGGTGCTTCCGCCACCACCTCACCGCCTGACCCGTCGGGAGCGGCGTACGTCGGCCTCGGCGTCAGGCGGGTGGTGGTTCCGTCGGGGGCGGTGGCGTCGGGCCGGCCGGCGGAGGGGGTGCGCCGGCCGTCTTCAGGGTGAACGACGCGATGGCGCCGCTCGCCTCGAGCTCGCGGATCGCGGTGAAGATCCGGTCCCAGTCCTCCTGCACGATGGTGCGGCCGGTATCGCGAAGGTAGGCCAGCATGCCCAGGTCGCGGAGGTGCTTCTCGACATCACGCTGAGCAGTCGACGTCGACAACTGGTGGTCCACGCTGCTCGCCAGATCGTTTGCGGCCGCCTTGACGTCGTCGAGGAATCCCATGGCGCCATTCTAGGCTCGCCGACCCGTCGCTTCCTGACCAGCGACCCGTCGCCTCCTGACGGGTTCTTCACAGGCCCATGTGGCGCCGTACCCCTCGGATGGGCAGAAACTGCAGCCCTGAGCACCAAGAACGTGTCGTTGGGGGCCAAACGGCGTGCGGACGCGACGCCGAGAGCCCGGGGGGGGGGGGTCACCGGGTGCCGGCGTACGGCGTCGGGGTGGGCCTGAAGGAGATCGGGAACTCCAGGGCGCCGGTGTTGCCGGACACGGGCAGCCACCTGCCCGGGCCGTCGCGTACGGCGTCCGGCATCCGCTGCGCGAGCAGCGGCAGAGCCACCGCCATGTCGGTGCGGGCGACGAAATGCCCGAGGCAGTGGTGGGCGCCCCCACCGAACCCGAGGTGCGGTGGCCGCTGGTCGGCCTTCGTCAGGTCGAACTCGGGCGCGGCGACCACTCGGGGGTCTGTCCCGGCCGAGTGAGACAGCACCTGCACGATGCCACCGGCGGGGATGTGTAGGCCGTGGAGGTCGACGTCCTCGACTGCCTCACGCGTCACCCAGGTCACCGTCGGGTTGACCCGCATCACCTCTTCGACCGCGGCCCGCCCGAGATCCGGGCGCTGTCCCAGGAGTCGCCACTGCTCGGGCCGCGCCAGCAAGGTCTGCAGGGCGAGCCCGAGCTGGTTGCGCGTGGTCTCCATTCCCGCGAACGCGAGGAACACCAGCGAGACCGACAGCTCGCGGCGGCTCAGGCGGCCGTCCCCCTCGTGTGCGTGGAGCAGCGTCGTCACCAGGTCCTCCCGCGGCTGCCGCGTGCGGTCCGCGACGACCTCGTCGACGTACGACGTGAGCCCCGCCAGAGCGGCCTCGATCCGCGGCAGGTCCGCCCGGATGTTGGTGCCGAAGGACTTGCCGAGGTCGTCGGCCCAGTGGGCCACCTGCGGCCACTCGTCGGTCGGGAGCCCCAGCAGCAGGCACAGGATCCGAGCGGCGTAGGGCTCGGCGAACTCCGAGACGAACTCCACCCGACCCCGCGCCGCGAACCCGTCGATCAGCTCGTGTGCGAGCGACTGGAACGCGGGCTGCATCGCCTCGATCGACCGCCGCCGGAAGGCCGGCATCAACAGTCGGCGCAGCCGGGCGTGGTCCGGCCCGTCCAGGCTGAGCAGCACCTCCTGCCACCACGTCGCGAACGGTCCGTCATGGATGCCGTTCTGCTCGGGCCAGCGCGCGTTGCCCTGGCGGAACCGCCGGTCGGTCAGCAGGGCGCTGGCTTCGGCGTACCGCAGGACCGCCCAGCCATAGCTGGTCTCGACGTACCAGTCCTGCTCCCGCGCGTCGTGGACAGCCGGGGACGTCACGTCGCAGCCAGCGTCCGCCAGGTCGAGGAACCGCTCGGTCATGCGGGCATGCTGCCACGCACCAGCCGTAGCTCCCACGCATCCAGCGGGTCGTAGCGCTCCCGCGCGCCGTCGGGAGAGAAGCCGTTGCGGGCATAGAAGGCGCGCGCCCGGACATTGTTCTCCAGGACCCACAGGTATGCCGCCGCGCTGCCGAGCACCGCGTCGAGCAGCACCTGCCCCACCTCGCGCCCGTACCACGCCGCCCGGACGTAGACCGCATACAGCTCGAGGGCGTTGGGAAGCTCGGGGTCACGACCGGGCCCGGCCACCGCGAACCCCACGAGCTCGTCGCCCCGCACGGCCAGCAGCCGCGGCGCCCGCTGGAGCTGGACCCGCCACCGCTCCCCCCAACCGGCCGGGTCGGACAGGTGCGCCGCGAGACGCTGCCCGTCGACGATCGGCCCGTAGGCCTCTCGCCAACAGGCCATGTGCAGCGCCGCGCCCCTCTCGGCGTCGTCGAGCGTGGCCTCGCGCAGGGTCACCCCGTCCGGAAGTGGCGTCATGACACCAGAGTCCACACCGCCAGGCCGCCGATCACCAGTCCCGACGCGAGCCCGGTCACCAGCTGCGCGCGAGCACCGATGGCCACGCGCCCGAGCATCGCGCCACCGATCGCCAGGGTCAGCTGCCAGGAGGCCGACGCGGCGAAGACGGCGGCGACGAAGGCGACGCCATCGGGCCAGGAGGTGACCAGGCCTTCGTTGCCGAGGACGACGGCGGTGAAGTAGACGACCGTGGCCGGGTTGACCGCGGTCAACCCCACGAAGAGCACGTACGCCGACGCCGGCCGGAGCGGCTCCGCCTCCCTGGGGATCCGGCTCCGGCGCAACAGGGCATGAACGACGGTGAGCGCCGCGATCGCGAGCAGGATCACCCCGGAGACGAGGCGGAGCGAGTCGGCGACCGGTGCGAGGAGCGCCGACAGGGCCGTGCCACCCAGCACGGCGGCAGCGGCGTACCCCCCGTCGACGGTGGCGATGCCGAGGGCGGCCGCGGCCCCGACGCGCAGCGACGTCCGCGCGGTGAGCGTGGCCAGGAACGCACCGACCGCACCGATGGGGATCGCGATCGCCCAACCCGTGACGAGTCCGGAGAAGATGACCTCATGCACGGCTGGATTCTGCTGGACGACGGGAGTAGGTCGCCAGCGGATTAGTCTGGCGACATGCGCCTCACCAAGTTCGGGCATGCCTGCATCCGGATCGAGCACGAGGGTCGCGTGGTGGTCATCGACCCTGGTTGCTTCACCGACCCGGAGGCTGTCGACGGGGCCGATGCCGTGCTGATCACTCACGAGCACCCCGACCATTACGACCCCTCGCGGCTCCGGGCCAGCGCTGCACCCGTCTTCACGATCGACGCCGTGGCCGCGCGGCTCCGGGACGAGGCACCCGACGTGGCCGAGCGGGTGACCGTGGTGGCGCCCGGCGACTCCTTCGAGGCGGCGCTCGCGGTGCGGTCCGTCGGCGAGCTCCACGCGGTGATCCATCCCGATTTCCCGCGCGCGTTCAACAGCGGATATCTCGTCACCGCCGGCGACACCACCCTCTTCCACCCCGGCGATGCCCTGACTCCACCCGACGTGCCCGTCGACGTGCTGTGCGTGGTGGTCTCCGCGCCCTGGATGCGGGCAGCCGAGGCCGTCGACTTCGCGCGTCTGGTCGGCGCACCCCGCAACCTGGCCATCCACGACCGGATCTACTCCGACGTGGGGCTAGGAATCGTCGACGGCCACCTACATGCGCTACTGCCTGACCACCAGACGTACCTCCGACTCGACGATGGGGCAGACCTGCCCTGACCCGCCCCTCCCACGGCGGGGGCCGCATGATGGAGCCATGCCCCGTTTCCTGCCGTTCCTCGTGGTCACCGCGGTGGCGCTGGCGCTGATGGCTCCCGCCTCGGCGCGGCCGGCCACCCCGGCACTCGCGCACGCCGCCGCCGACCCGCCCTTCGCCAGGGCGGCGCGCGCCGCCGCGCCGGTGCACACCGTCGGCGGCTGCAAGGTGTTCCCGGCCGACAACCCGTGGAACACGCGTATCGACCACCGACGCATCGCACGGGGTTCGGCCCGGATCATCAAGCGTCAGGCGGCTGGCTCGAAGGTCCACCTCGACCTCGGCAGCAGCGAGGAGTACTACGGCATCCCCGTCAACCTCGCCGCACCCGACCAGGCGCTGTTGCCGCTGCGCTTCGGCGTGGACGGCGAGAACTACCGGAGCGAGAGCGACACCGGCCCGGTCCCCATCCCGAGGCACGCAGACATCGAGGGCGGCAGCAGCAGCCAGCCCAACCCCGGCGGCGGCGACCGTCACGTCATCACCGTCCAGCGCGGCACGTGCCAGCTCGTCGAGCTCTACCACGGCAAGCGAGTCAAGGACGCTGACGGCACGGTCGTGGCCTGGCGGGCCAGTGCCGCGGCGCGCTGGGACCTCGGCTCGAACAAGCTCCGGCCCCGGGGGTGGACCTCCGCCGACGCGGCCGGCCTGCCGATCCTTCCCGGCCTGCTCGACTACGACGAGGCGGCGAGCGGCGCGATCACCCACGCACTCCGCTTCACCCTCCCGAACGCCCGGAACGCCTACACCTACCCCGCACGGCACTGCGGGCCCTCGGACAACCGCGGCAAGGCGCTACCGGCCTACGGCATGCGCTTTCGGCTGAAGAAGACCGTCGCAACCCGGCGCTATACGGGCGCGGCCCGCGCCATCGTCGTCGCGATGAAGCGCTACGGCCTCATGTACGCCGACCAGGGGTCGGCGATGTATGTCACCGGCACCTCCGACCCCCGCTGGGCAGACGCGCTCGACCAGTTCCGAGCGAAGCCGCTTGACGGCTCGAAGTTCGAGGTGGTCCGGCCCGGCAAGGTCATCTCCTGCCGGTGACGCCGGGTCAGCCTGCGGACAGAGAGTCGCGCACCGGCACGAACTTCGCCTGGGCCTCCGCGAGCTCGGACTCCGGGTCGGACTCGGCGACGATGCCGCAGCCGGCGAACAGCCGAGCGGTGCGCCCCGACACCGTGGCCGAGCGCAGGGCGAGCCCCCACTCGCCGTCGCCGGAGGCGTCCATCCAGCCGACCGGAGCGGCATAGCGGCCGCGGTCCATGCCTTCGAGCTCGGCGATCAGCGCGGTCGCGATCGGCGTCGGCGTGCCGCCGACCGCGGCCGAGGGGTGCAGCGCCTCGGCGAGCCGAAGCGAGGAGACCGTCTCGGCGTCGTGCACCACGCCCGCGACGTCCGTGGCCAGGTGCATGACGTTGGGCAGGTGCAGCACGAACGGTGCCTCCGGCACGTTCATCGACGAGCAGTGCGGGTCGAGGGCGTCGGCAACCGATCGCACGGCGTACTCGTGCTCCTCGAGGTCCTTCGAGGAGTGGGCCAGGTGCGCCGCGAGCGTCAGGTCGTGGTCGTCGTCGCCGGTGCGGCGGATGGTGCCGGCCAGGACACGTGAGGTGACCAGGCCGCGCTCGCGGCGGACCAGCATCTCCGGCGTGGCGCCGAGCAGGCCGTCCACGTGGAACGTCCAGCAGGTGGGGTAGTCGGCGGCCAGGCGCTGCAGCGGCCACCGCACGTCCAATGGCTCGTCGGCCGTGGCCAGCAGGTCGCGCGCCAGCACGACCTTCTCCAGGTCACCGACGCTGATCCGGGCCACCGCATCGGCAACCACTGACATCCACTGCTCGCCGTTGAGGGCACCGTCCGCGAAGGCGACGTTCGACGGGGGCCGCGGCGGCTCCGCCTCCAGGATGGTGGGTACGGCGCCGGGGCCGCGTCCGATCGTGGTGACCCATGCGCGATCTCCGCGGCGGCCGAGGATGACGCTCGGGACGACGAGCACCGAGTCGCCCGGCTCGTCGGCGAAGGCGAACGACCCGAAGCAGACCAGGCCGGTCCCCGGCTCGCCGACCTCGTCGCGGACGTCCGCGCGACTCGTGGTCTCGGCCCACCACTTGTCGGCATCGGCGAACCGGGTGGGGCCGGCGGTGCGGATCGTGGCGGCGGCGCCCCAGCCGACCAGGCCGGCCCCGGCGCGGAGCCAGCAGACCGGAGCGTCGGGCGGTACCCGGTCCAACAGCGCTTCCGCGTGGTCGTCGGGGACAGCGACGGTGCGGACCACCAGAGGGGCGGCACCACCGTCGGCGGTCGCCCCGGCCGGCATGGTCGTCACGAGGGGCCACCTTACTCGGGCGTCCCAGGCGGACTCACGACCAGTAGACGATGACCTTGTCACCGACCTGCACCTGGTCGAAGAGCCACAGCATGCCGTCGTAGTCGCGCACGTTGACGCACCCGTGGGACGCGCCGGCGTACCCGTGCGCGGCGAAGTCCGGCGAGTAGTGAACCGCCTGACCGCCGGAGAAGAACATCGCCAGCGGCATGGACGTGTGGTAGAGCGACGACACGTGGTCCCGCGACTTGAAGAAGACGCTGAAGGCCCCTTCGCGGGTGGGCAGCTCGGCCGAGCCGAAGCGCACGTCGAACGTCTTCACGGTGGCCCCGTTGACCATCCACCGCAGGGAGTTCGTGGACTTGTCCACGCACAGGGCCCGGCCGGTCAGGCAGCGCGGATCCGGCGCGCCGGGCTCCGGGACGATGTTGTGCCTCTGGTCGTACGTCGGCGCGTAGGTCATCGCGACCAGTCGGTCCAGGGTGCGCTGGTCGACCTTCCCCGTCACCGGGATCTCACGCTTGGCCTGGAAGCCGCGCACCGCGGCGGTGGTGGCCGAGTCGTAGCTGCCGGTGATGTCTCCGCTCAGCCACGCGATCTGCACCAGGCGGGCCTGGACGCCGCGCACCTCCTCGCCGGTCGCGCCCGGCCCGTAGAGCGTCGGGCCCGGATGGAAGATGTTGTGCAGCTGGTCGTGGTTCGGCTTCGAGGTCATGCTCCGCAGCCGGCGCCAGGTGCGAGGGTCGACCACGCCGGTCGGCTCGAACCCGCGCTTGGCCTGGAAACCGCGGACGGCCGCTTGCGTGGCGGGGTCGTAGGCGCCGGTCGTCGGCTCCGGCAGCCAGGCGATCTGGAACAGCCGGTGCTGCAGCTCGCGCACCTTCAGACCATGGTCTCCCGGCGCCAGCTCGAACGGCGGCGCCGGGGGCTCGGTCGGCTCTGCCTCGGCCGGGCTCGCACTCGGCGTTGCGGACGGGCTGGTGCTCGGGTCGGCGCTGGGGGAGGGTCCGCCCGACGAGGTGCCGAGCGCCTCGCTGTCGGTCGCTCCGCCCGACAGGATCTCGGGCCCGTACACGGCGTACGCGCCGAACGCCCCGGTGCCCAGCAGCAGTGCGGCGGCCAGGCCCAGCACGAGTATGCGCAGCGCTTTCATTCGTTCCCCCTCGGTGGCGGTCGCCGTCCCGAACCGGCGGCCGAACTGGACAAGTGTCTCGGGAGGAGACGCACGAACCAAGCATTTGGTTGCCTGGCGTGGGAACCGTCCCCCCAGCGGGCCACCGGGAGGCGTGGCAGAGACGGGCGATGTCGGCGGGTGCCCGTGCAGACCCGTAGGCTCGCCACCGTGGCGCGGGCAGACCTGGACAAGCAGCCGAGCGACGTACGGCGCATGTTCGATGCCGTCGCTCGTCGCTACGACGTCACCAACGACGTGCTCTCGCTGGGACAGGACCGTCGCTGGCGCGCGGAGGTGGTGGCAGCCGTCGACCCGCTGGCCGGTGAGCTGGTGCTCGACCTGGCCGCGGGCACCGGGACGTCGAGCCAGCCGTTCGAGGACCGCGGGGCCAGGGTCGTCCCGTGCGACTTCTCACTCGGAATGCTGCGCGTGGGCAAGCAGGCTCGGCCCGCGCTGCGGTTCACGGCCGGTGACGGCACCCGCCTCCCGTTCGCCGACCAGACCTTCGACGCCGTGACGATCTCCTTCGGCCTGCGCAACATCGTCGACCCGGCGGCGGGGCTGCGCGAGATGCTTCGGGTCACCCGGCCCGGCGGCCGGCTGGTGGTCTGCGAGTTCAGCCATCCGACCCAGGCCGCGTTCCGCACCGTCTACCTGGAGTACCTCATGAAGGCGCTGCCCAGCATCTCCCGGGCGGTCTCGTCGTCACCGGACGCCTACGTCTACCTGGCCGAGTCGATCCGGGCGTGGCCGGACCAGAAGGCGCTCGCGGAGCTGCTGAGTGACGCCGGGTGGGATCGACCCCAGTGGCGCAACCTCTCGGGTGGCATCGTCGCGCTGCATCGGGCCACGGCTCCTCCCGGGCTCCCCACAGGCGGCCCGGGAGTCGCCGGCCGAGACGGTCGGCAACCCGGGATGCAGGATGGGGCACAGGGCCCCTAGACTGACCGAGCCCAGTTCGTGAAGGCCTTCACAAAGCCACAAGTGTGACAGACCTGACACAGGCGGACGCGCAGACCAGGCAGACAGGGAGGACAGAGATGGAGCTCTACACACCGGTCCTGGCGCTGGTAATCCTGGCGGCCGGGTTTGCCATCTTCTCCGTCGTCATGAGCGCGTTCATCGGCCCCAAGCGCTACAACCGCGCCAAGCTGGACTCCTACGAGTGCGGGATCGAGCCGACACCTCAGGCCGTCGGCGGCGGCCGGATACCGGTGAAGTACTACATCACCGCGATGCTCTTCATCGTCTTCGACATCGAGATCATCTTCCTGTACCCCTGGGCTGTGAACTTCGACGCCATGGAGGCCTTCGGGCTGGTCGAGATGGTCCTCTTCATCGCTACCGTCTTCGTCGCCTTCGTCTACGTCTGGCGACGTGGCGGCCTGGACTGGGACTGACAGGAAGGCTCACCGCCACATGGGTGTCGAGGAAAAGCTGCCGAGCGGCGTCATGCTGACGACGGTCGAGGGAGTCGCCGGCTACATGCGCAAGGCGTCGTTCTGGCCGGCGACCTTCGGGCTCGCCTGCTGCGCCATCGAGATGATGACCACGGGCGGGCCCAAGTACGACCTCGCCCGGTTCGGCATGGAGGTCTTCCGGGCCAGCCCGCGACAGGCCGACCTGATGATCGTGGCGGGGCGAGTGAGCCAGAAGATGGCCCCGGTGCTGCGCCAGATCTACGACCAGATGCCCGAGCCCAAGTGGGTGCTGGCCATGGGCGTGTGTGCCAGCTCAGGCGGCATGTTCAACAACTACGCGATCGTCCAGGGCGTCGACCACGTGGTGCCGGTCGACATCTACCTGCCGGGTTGTCCGCCCCGACCGGAGATGCTCCTCGACGCGATCCTCAAGCTGCACGACCAGGTGCAGCACACCAAGCTCGGCGCCAACCGTGAGGCGGAGATCATCGAGCAGGAGACCGCCGCGCTGGCCGCGCTGCCGACCTCGGAGATGCGGGGCATGCTGCGATGAGCGACGAGACCCAGGACCCCTCCACCGACGTCGTCGCCGCCGACGCCTCCGTCGAGCACGCGGTCGGTGCACGGACCGGCATGTTCGGCGTGGACGGATCCGGCGACACCAGCGGGTACGGCGGCCTGGTTGCTCCGATCGTGTTCCCCGGCGCCGCACAGCGGCCCTACGGCGGCTGGTTCGACGAGGTCGCCGATGCCCTCGCGGAGCGGCTCGCGGCCACCGACCTGGACCAGGCCGTCGAGCGCGTGGTGATCGATCGCGGGGAGATCACCTTCCACGTGCGCCGCGAGGACCTGCCGTTCGTCGTCGCGATGTTGCGCGATGACGACCGACTCCGCTTCGAACTGTGCGCCGGCGTCAGCGGGGTGCACTACCCCGGCGACACGGGACGCGAGCTGCACGCGGTCTACCACCTGCTCTCGATGACCCACAACCGACGGGTCCGTCTCGAGGTTGCCTGCCCGGACAGCGACCCGCACATTCCCTCGACCGTGAGCATCTACCCCACCAACGACTGGCACGAGCGCGAGACGTGGGACATGTTCGGCATCATCTTCGACGGTCACCCCGCGCTCACCCGGATCCTGATGCCCGACGACTGGCCCGGCCACCCGCAGCGCAAGGACTATCCGTTGGGCGGCATCCCTGTGGAGTACAAGGGCGGCACCGTGCCGCCTCCCGACCAGCGGAGGTCCTACAGCTGATGACGACCACCGAAGACATCTTCGCCGGCTCGAGCGACACCACCCAGGGCACGGTGTTCACCGTGACCGGTCAGGACTGGGACTCCATCAGCGAAGGGCTGGGCGACCGGGC
This sequence comes from uncultured Actinomycetota bacterium, assembly GCA_963812265.1. Classification (GTDB taxonomy): domain Bacteria; phylum Actinomycetota; class Actinomycetes; order Propionibacteriales; family Nocardioidaceae; genus Nocardioides. The sequence continues at coordinate 140,989 of CAWEUL010000001.1, read as the reverse complement.
CGACGAGCGGGTGGTCGTGAACATGGGTCCCCAGCACCCCTCGACCCACGGCGTGCTTCGCCTGATCCTGGAGCTCGAGGGTGAGACGGTCACCGAGGCCCGCTGCGGCATCGGCTACCTCCACACCGGCATCGAGAAGAACATGGAGTACCGCTCCTGGACGCAGGGCACCACGTTCTGCACCCGGATGGACTACCTCTCGCCGTTCTACAACGAGGCCACCTACGTGCTGGGGGTCGAGCGGCTGCTCGGCATCGAGGAGGACGTCCCTGAGAAGGCGCAGGTCATGCGGGTGCTCCTGATGGAGCTCAACCGCATCTCCTCCCATCTCGTGGCGATCGCCACCGGCGGCATGGAGATCGGCGCCCTGACGGTCATGACGATCGGCTTCCGCGAGCGCGAGCTGGTGCTCGACCTCTTCGAGCTGATCACGGGCCTGCGGATGAACCACGCGTTCATCCGGCCCGGTGGGGTCGCGCAGGACCTGCCGCCGGGCGCCCTCGACGAGATCCGGGACTTCATCTCGCTCATGTACAAGCGTCTCAAGGAGTACGCCGCGCTGTGCAACGCGAACCCGATCTTCAAGGCCCGCCTCGAAGGGGTCGGTCACCTCGACCTCGCCGGCTGCTTGGCGCTCGGGCTGACCGGTCCCGTGCTGCGCAGCACCGGCTATCCCTGGGACCTGCGCAAGACCCAGCCGTACTGCGGCTATGAGGACTACGACTTCGACGTCCAGACCTGGGACACCGCCGACTCCTACGGCCGCTTCCGGATCAGGCTCAACGAGATGGGCGAGTCCCTGCGGATCGTCCAGCAGGCCGCGGACCGGCTGGCCGACCTCGAAGGCGCACCGGTGATGGTCGCGGACAAGAAGATCGCTTGGCCCAGCCAGCTCGCAGTCGGCTCGGACGGCATGGGCAACAGCCTCGACCACATCCGCCACATCATGGGTGAGTCGATGGAGGCGCTGATCCACCACTTCAAGCTGGTGACCGAGGGTTTCCGGGTGCCGCCCGGCCAGGCATACGTGCCGATCGAGTCCCCGCGCGGCGAGCTCGGTGCCCACGTCGTCTCCGACGGAGGCACCCGGCCGTTCCGCGCTCACTTCCGCGATCCGTCGTTCACCAACCTCCAGGCGACCAGCGTGATGTCCGAAGGTGGGATGGTGGCGGACGTGATCGTGGCCATCGCCTCGATCGACCCCGTGATGGGAGGTGTCGACCGGTGAGCAACGCCTCCCACGGAGCCGCCCCGATCGACGAGACGACCTACGCCGAGCTGCGCGAGATCGCTGCGCGTTACCCCCAGCCCCGTTCCGGCCTGCTGCCGATGCTGCATCTCGTGCAGGCCGCGGCGGGCCGGGTGACAGCCGAGGGGATCGAGGCCTGCGCGGAGATCCTGGGCCTCAGCGCCGCCGACGTCAGTGGCGTTGCGACGTTCTACACGATGTACAAGCGCAAGCCGGTCGGCGACTACCACGTCGGTGTCTGCACCAACACGCTCTGCGCCGTGATGGGCGGCGACGTCATCTTCGAGCGGCTCAAGGAGCACCTCGACGTCGGCAACGACGAGACCACCGAGGACGGCGCGATCACGCTCGAGCACGTCGAGTGCAATGCCGCGTGCGACTACGCGCCGGTGATGATGGTCAACTGGGAGTTCATGGACAACCAGACCCCGGAGTCGGCGGTCCAGCTGGTCGACGACCTGCGTTCGGGTGCCGAGGTGCACTCCACCCGCGGTCCGCGAGTGTGCACCTGGCGCGAGGCCGAGCGGGTGCTGGCGGGCTTCGGCGACGGCCGCGCCGACGAGGGCCCGTCTGCCGGCCCGGCGTCGCTGCTCGGGCTCACGATCGCGCAGGAGCGGGGCTGGGCGGCACCGGACGCCGGGTCCCGGGTCGCTCAGGGGCCCCGAGCCACCCAGGACAAGGAGGGCCCGCAGTGACCGACACCCTGACCCCGGTGCTCACCGCGAACTGGGCCGACGACCGGTCCTGGACGCTCGCGGCCTACCAGTCGCGCGGAGGGTACGACGCCCTCAAGAAGGCTCTGGGCATGGACCAGGACGCGCTGATCGCGGCGGTCAAGGACTCCGGCCTCCGCGGGCGCGGCGGCGCCGGCTTCCCCACCGGCATGAAGTGGGGCTTCATTCCGCAGGACAACCCCAACCCGAAGTACCTCGTGGTCAACGCCGACGAGTCGGAGCCGGGCACCTGCAAGGACATCCCGCTGATGATGGCGAGCCCGCACACGCTGCTCGAGGGCGTCATCATCAGCTCGTTCGCGATCCGCGCTCACACCTCCTTCATCTACATCCGGGGTGAGGTGCTCCACGTGATCCGCCGAGTCCAGCGCGCCGTGGAAGAGGCCTATGAGGCGGGGCACCTGGGCCGGGACATCCACGGCTCGGGCTACGACCTCGACGTCGTCGTCCACGCGGGCGCCGGTGCCTACATCTGTGGCGAGGAGACCGCGCTGCTCGAGGGGCTGGAAGGGCGCCGCGGCCAGCCGCGGCTGCGGCCGCCGTTCCCTGCGGTCGCAGGTCTCTATGCGAGCCCGACCGTCATCAACAACGTCGAGACGATCTCCTCGGTGCCCAGCATCATCGGCAACGGTGCGAGATGGTTCTCCGCCATGGGCACCGAACGGTCCAAGGGCTTCGGCATCTTCTCTCTGTCGGGACACGTCAGGAACCCCGGCCAGTTCGAGGCTCCGCTGGGCATCACGCTCGCGGAGCTGATCGAGCTCGCTGGCGGGGTCCGCGACGGTCACGAGCTGAAGTTCTGGACTCCGGGTGGCTCGTCCACCCCGTTGCTGACGGCCGAGCACGTCGATCTCCCTCTCGACTTCGAGGGGATGGCCGCAGCGGGCTCGATGTTGGGCACCCGGGCGCTCCAGATCTTCGACGAGACCACCTGTGTGGTTCGAGCGGTCCTGCGGTGGACGGAGTTCTACAAGCACGAGTCGTGCGGCAAGTGCACCCCGTGCCGCGAGGGCACGTGGTGGCTGGTCCAGACGCTGGCCCGCCTGGAGAAGGGGCACGGGACCGAGAGCGACCTCGACCAGCTCCTCGACCAGTGCGACAACATCCTGGGTCGGTCCTTCTGCGCGCTGGGGGACGGGGCGACGTCGCCGATCACGTCGTCCATCGAGTACTTCCGCGACGAGTTCCTCGCTCACCTCGAGCAGGGCGGCTGCCCGTTCGACCCGGCCGCCTCCACCCTCTTCGCGACCGCCGGAGCCAAGGCATGACCGTGACGCCGAACAAGACCGACCTGGTGACGCTGACCATCGACGGCATCAGTGTCAGCGTCCCCAAGGGGACGCTGGTGATCCGCGCGGCAGAGCAGGTCGGCATCCAGATCCCGCGGTTCTGTGACCATCCGCTGCTCGCCCCTGTCGGCGCGTGCCGCCAGTGCCTGGTCGAGGTCGCGATGCCCGGACCCGACGGTTCGATGCGTCAGATGCAAGGCCCTCCTGGCCGGATGAAGCCGCAGGCCTCCTGCACCCTGACCGTCTCCGAGGGGATGGAGGTGCACACGCAGGTGACCTCCAAGGGCGCACACAAGGCCCAGGAGGGAGTGATGGAGTACCTCCTGATCAACCACCCGCTCGACTGCCCGGTCTGCGACAAGGGCGGCGAATGCCCGCTGCAGAACCAGGCCATGTCCAACGGTCGCGGCGAGTCCCGGTTCGCCGAGTCCGGTGGCATCAAGCGCACCTTCCCCAAGCCGATCAGCATCTCCGCACAGGTGCTGCTGGACCGCGAGCGTTGCGTGCTGTGCGCCCGCTGCACGCGATTCTCCGAGCAGATCGCCGGGGACCCGTTCATCGCACTGCTGGAGCGGGGGGCGCTGCAGCAGGTAGGCATCTACGAGAAGGAGCCCTTCGAGTCCTACTTCTCGGGCAACGCGATCCAGATCTGCCCAGTGGGGGCCCTCACCTCGGCCGACTACCGTTTCCGGTCGCGCCCCTTCGACCTCGTCTCCACACCGTCGATCGCCGAGCACGATGCGTGCGGGGCCGCGATCCGCATCGACCACCGTCGCGGCAAGGTGATGCGACGCCTCTCCGGCAACGACCCCGAGGTCAACGAGGAGTGGATCACCGACAAGGACCGCTTCGCCTTCACCTACGCCCGGGGCGCGGACCGCCTCACCCACCCGTGGGTGCGCGACGACGACGGGTCCCTGCGCGCCGCATCGTGGCCCGAAGCGTTCGCCGTGGCAGCGCGGGGGCTCCAGGCGGCCGGCCGGGTGGGCGTGCTGACCGGTGGCCGGGTCACGGCCGAGGACGCCTACGCCTACAGCAAGTTCGCGCGGGTGGCGCTCGGCGGCAACGACATCGACTTCCGGGCCCGCCCCCTCTCGGTCGAGGAGACCGGCTTCCTGGCCAGCCATGTGGCGCTGAGCAGGCCGGCGACGTACGCCGACCTGGAGGCCGCCGGAACGGTTGTTCTTGCGGGCCTCGAGCCCGAGGACGAGGCCGGGACGATCTTCCTTCGACTGCGCAAGGCCTCCCGTGCCGGCACCAGCGTGCTGTCGGTGGCGCCGTACTCCTCGCGCGGCCTGACCAAGATGAACGGTCGGCTGGTGCCCACGGCTCCCGGCCACGAGGCAGCGGCGCTGGCCGCACTGACCGACGACGGCTCCGTCTCCCTCGACTCCTCCAGCGTGGTCCTGGTCGGCGAACGGCTGGCCACGGCCCCGGGCGCACTGGCCGCGGCCGTCGCCCTGGCCGACCGCACCGGCGCGAAGCTGGCCTGGGTGCCGCGTCGCGCCGGGGACCGGGGCGCTGTCGAGGCCGGCTGCCTGCCAAACCTCCTGCCCGGCGGGCGCCCGACAGCCGACGCGGGAGCCCGCGTCGACGTCGCCACGGCCTGGGGGGTCGACCATCTCCCCGCAGACGCCGGCCTGGATGCCGACGGCATCGTCGCCGGCCTGGCCGACGGGACCCTGGGTGGGTTGGTCCTCGGTGGCGTCGACCCGCGTGATACCGCCGACCCCGCCGCCACGCGGGCGGCAGTCGAGGCCGCTGGCTTCGTGGTCGCTCTGGAGCTGCGGGAGACCGAGATGACCCGGGCCGCCGACGTGGTCTTCCCCGTGGCACCCGCCACCGACAAGGCCGGCACGTTCGTGACCTGGGAGGGCCGTCCGCGTCCCTTCGAGGCGGTGTTCGACCACCCGGCCTCGCTGCCCGACCTGCGAGTACTCGCAGGCATCGCCGAGGAGCTGGGCCGTCCGCTGGGCTTCCGGAGCGTCGCCGAGGTGCGCGCCGAGATGGAGCAGCTGGGTCCGTGGGACGGCGAGCGGCCGGCGTTCGCCCCGCCGACCGCGGAAGCCGCGACGCCCGACCAGGGCTCGCTGGCGCTGGCCACCTGGAAGCAGCTGCTCGACCTCGGCTCCTTGCAGGACGGCCAGGAGCCTCTGCGTGCCACCGCACGTCGTCCGGTGGTCCGCCTGGGTGCTCAGGCCTTCGCCGCCCTCGATGGCGCCGACGTCGTCGTCACCGGGGACCGTGGTGCCGTCACCTTGCCGGCCGAGCTGGCTGAGGACATGGCGGACGGCGTCGCTTGGGTTCCCGCGAACTCGTTCGGGGACGGGGTGCTGGCCGACCTGGCCTCACCAGGAAGCCGAGTCACCGCGAAGGGAGCCGGCCAGTGATCCCTGCGACCACCACAGGTGTCATCACCGCCTGGGAGGCGGTGGGCGACCTCTCCGCCTTCGGCAAGGACCCGGTCTGGGTCATCATCCTCAAAGCCGTGCTGATCTTCTTCGTGCTGGTGCTGCTGACCCTCTTCAACATCTGGGCCGAACGCCGGGTGGTGGCTCGCATGCAGCACCGGATCGGCCCGAACGTGAACGGACCCTTCGGCCTGCTTCAGTCTCTGGCGGACGGCGTCAAGCTGGCGCTGAAGGAGGACATCATCCCGAAGGGCGCCGACAAGGTGGTCTTCCTGCTGGCGCCGGTGATCGCGACCGTCCCAGCCTTCGTCACGTTCTCGGTGATCCCTTTCGGACCGGTGGTGACGATCCCGTTCACCGACATCACGACACCGCTGCAGCTGACGGACATGCCGGTCGCGGTGCTGTTCTTGATGGCGGTCGCGTCGATCGGCATCTACGGCATCGTCCTGGGCGGCTGGTCGTCGGGGTCGACGTACTCCCTGCTGGGCGGGATGCGTTCCAGCGCCCAGATGATCTCCTACGAGGTCGCGATGGGGCTCGCTCTGGTCGCGGTCTTCCTGTACGCCGGCTCGATGTCGACGTCGCAGATCGTGGCCGCCCAGGACAGGTTCTGGTTCGGTCTGATCCTGATCCCCTCGTTCGTCATCTACATGATCGCCATGGTGGGCGAGACGAACCGCGCCCCCTTCGACCTCCCCGAGGCCGAGGGTGAGCTGGTCGGCGGCTTCCACACGGAGTACTCCAGCCTGAAGTTCGCGCTGTTCTTCCTGGCCGAGTACGTCAACATGGCCACCGTCTCCGCGGTCGCCACCACACTCTTCCTGGGCGGTTGGCACGCGCCCTGGGGGATCATCAACATCTGGCCGGGCGCCGACAGCGGCTACTGGCCGTTGCTGTGGTTCTTCGGCAAGGTCTTCTTCTTCGTCTTCATCTTCATCTGGCTGCGCGGGTCGCTGCCCCGGCTGCGGTACGACCAGTTCATGGCCTTCGGCTGGAAACGGCTCATCCCGATCTCGCTGGTGTGGATCGTCGCCGTCGCGACGATGCGCTGGGTGAACGACTCGGCCGGCCTCAGCCGCAACCAGCTGCTGATCGGGCTCGGAGCACTGGTCGCCGTGTTCCTGGTGCTGGCGTTCGTGGGCGACAGCCAGGAGCGGGAGTTCGCGGAGGGCGAGGAGGCCGAGGCTGCGGTGCCCGACGCCTTCGCGGGGGGCTTCCCCGTGCCGCCCATGCCGGACGGCGGAGCCGTCCGAGGAGCCGCCGCCCCGCTCACGTTCGAGTCGGCACCCGCGTCGACCTACGCCACCTCCGGTGAGGAGATCTGATGGCCAAGGGCATCAAGGAGCACTTCTGGGACCCGGTTGCCGGGTTCGGGGTCACGTTCCGGACCATGTTCAAGAAGGTCGTGACCGAGCAGTACCCCTTCGAGAAGATGCCGACCGCCCCCCGGTTCCACGGGCGGCACCAGCTCAACCGGTGGCCCGACGGTCTCGAGAAGTGCATCGGCTGCGAGCTCTGCGCCTGGGCCTGCCCGGCCGACGCGATCTACGTCGAGGGCGCCTCCAACACCGACGAGGAGCGTTTCAGCCCCGGTGAGCGTTACGGCCGCGTCTACCAGATCAACTACCTGCGCTGCATCCTCTGTGGGCTGTGCATTGAGGCCTGCCCGACGCGTGCGCTCACGATGACCAACGAGTACGAGCTCGCGGACACCAGCCGCGCGGACCTCATCTACGAGAAGCAGGACCTCCTCGCCCCACTGCTGCCCGGCATGGAGCAGCCTCCGCACCCGATGCGTCTGGGCGAGGACGACGGCGACTACTACCGCGGCAACTTCTCGGGATCGACCACCGGCCAGGAAGGGGAGGGCTCGTGATCGCCTTCTGGATCCTCGCACCCGTCATGGTGGCTGCTGCGCTGGGCATCCTCGTGGTGCGCAGGGCCGTTCACGCGGCGCTGCTGCTCGCCGTGGTGATGATCAGCTTGGCGATCCTCTATGCCGTGCTCGACGCGCCGTTCCTCTTCGTGGTGCAGATCATCGTCTACACCGGCGCCATCTTGATGCTCTTCCTGTTCGTGCTGATGCTCGTCGGGGTCGACGCCTCCGACTCGGTGGTGGAGACCATCCGAGGGCAGCGGCTGACGGCGGTCCTCGCCGGACTCCTTCTCGGCACCGTGCTGATCGTCGGCGTCGCCCAGATGAGCCTGGGCACCGTTGTCGGACTGGACAAGGCGAACGCCGGGGGGAACGTCCAAGGCCTCGCCAACATCGTGTTCTCCCGCTACGTCTTCGCCTTCGAGGTCACCTCGGCGCTGCTGATCACTGCCGCGATCGGGGCCATGGTTCTCGCCCACCGCGAACGACTGACCCCGAAGCCCACGCAGGCCTCCAACGCTGCGCAGCGGATGAAGGACTACGCCGAGGTCGGGAAGCACCCGGGACCGCTGCCCTCACCCGGCGTGTTCGCTCGGCACAACGCCGTGGACACGGCGGCGCTGCTGCCCGACGGCAGCGCCTCGGAGGCGTCGGTCTCTCGCGTGCTCGCGGCTCGCGGCTCGGTACGCTCCGCCCCGGCCGAAGCCGACCACATCGACGAGATCGAGCGCCAGATCGAGGGGGGCGACGCATGAGCCTGACCCCCTTCATCGTGCTCTCGGCGATCTTGTTCACCATCGGCAGCGTGGGCGTGCTCACCCGCCGCAACGCGATCGTGGTGTTCATGTGCATCGAGATGATGCTCAACGCCTGCAACCTCGCGCTGGTGACCTTCGCCAAGCAACACGGCAACCTGGACGGCCAGGTGGCGGCGTTCTTCGTGATGGTCGTCGCCGCGGCCGAGGTCGTGGTCGGGCTTGCCATCATCATGACCATCTTCCGGACCCGTCGGTCGGCCTCGGTCGACGACGCGAGCCTGCTGAAGTACTGAGAGGTCGACCGTGTCGAACGTGTTCTTCGAGGGTGGCGACCACCTGATGTCGCAGGTACCCGTCGTGGCGCCGGGACCGGCCGACGGCGTGTTCTCGCTGCTATGGCTGGTGATCGCGTTGCCGCTTCTGGGTGCCGCGGTCCTCCTTGTCGGGGGCCGCCTCACCGACGCCTGGGGCCACCTGCTCGGATGCGCGACGGTCCTCGCGTCGTTCGGACTGAGCCTGGCGATGTTCGTCGCGGTCCTCGGCCGCGCCGACGCGGACCGCCAGGTCGGACAGCACTTGTTCACCTGGTTCCAAGCGGGCGATCTCGATGTCGGGATGGACCTGCTCTACGACCCGCTGTCCGCCCTCTTCCTGCTGCTGATCACCGGCGTCGGTGGGCTGATTCACATCTACTCCATCGGCTACATGGAGGACGACGCTCGGCGCCGCCGGTTCTTCGGCTACCTGAACCTGTTCGTGGCCGCGATGCTGACGCTGGTGCTCGCCGCCAACTACGTGGTGCTCTTCCTCGGTTGGGAGGGCGTCGGCCTCGCGTCGTACCTGCTCATCGGGTTCTGGCAGCACAAGCCCTCCGCGGCGGCTGCCGCCAAGAAGGCGTTCGTGATCAACCGCGTGGGAGACATGGGGCTGAGCCTGGCCATCGCGCTGATGTTCACGACGTTCGGCACCACCTCGTTCGCTGCGATCTCCGAGGTGTCCGACCAGGCCTCACAGAGCACGCTCACCGCGCTGGGCCTGCTGCTGCTCCTAGCGGCCTGCGGAAAGTCCGCCCAGGTGCCGCTCCAGGCCTGGTTGCTGGACGCGATGGAGGGTCCGACGCCCGTCTCCGCGCTGATTCACGCGGCGACCATGGTCACCGCCGGGGTCTACCTGATCACCCGCTCGAACTTCATCTTCGACCTGACCCCTGACGCCCAGACCGCAGTCGTGGTCGTGGCCGTGGTGACGATCCTGTGGGGCGCGATCATCGGGTGTGCCAAGGACGACATCAAGAAGGTGCTCGCGGGTTCCACGATGAGCCAGATCGGCTACATGATGCTGGCCGCCGGCCTCGGCCCGGCCGGCTATGCCTTCGCGATCATGCACCTGCTCGCCCACGGCTTCTTCAAGGCCAACATGTTCCTCGGCGCGGGCTCGGTCATGCATGCGATGGACGGCGAGGTCAACATGCGCCGCTACGGTGCCCTGCGGGCGGCGGTGCCGGTCACCTTCCTGACCTTCGCGATGGGCTATCTGGCGATCATCGGCTTCCCGGGATTCTCCGGATTCTGGTCGAAGGACAAGATCATCGAGGTCGCTCTCGCAGACAACTGGGTCGTCGGCCTTGCCGCGCTGCTGGGCGCCGGAGTGACCGGCTTCTACATGACCCGGTTGATGCTGATGACGTTCTTCGGCGAGAAGCGCTGGGACAAGGGTGTGCACCCCCACGAGTCGCCCCGGGTGATGACTGTGCCGCTGATCGTGCTGGCGGCGCTCTCGGTGCTCGGTGGCCTGTTGCTGCTCAACGACTGGATCGTGACCTTCCTGGCGCCGGTGGTCGGAGAGCCCCCGCACGAGGACGCTGCGTTGCCCCCGATCGCGGTGTCGCTGATCGCGGTGGTCGTGGTCGCTGTCGGCGTCGCGACCGCGTGGTACGTCTTCGGGCGACAGAGCATTCCGCGCGAAGCGCCGCAGGACGTGTCGTTGGTGACCCGTGCCGCTCGCGCCGACCTCTACGGAGACGCGATCAATGAGGGCCTGGTGGTGGACCCCGGACGAAGTCTGGTATCCGGTCTCACCACCATGGATCGGGCCGGTGTCGACGGAGTCGTCGAGGGCACCGCCCTGACCGTCGCTGGTCTGTCGGGCCAGCTGCGCAAAATCCAGAACGGCTTCGTGCGCTCCTATGCGCTGTCCCTCCTCGCCGGCGTGCTGCTCGTCGTGCTGGCCCTGCTGGCGGTGAGCCTCGCATGAGCGATTTTCCCTGGTTGACGCTGCTGATCGCGGTGCCGCTCGTGGGCGCCCTGGTCGTCGCGTTCCTGCCGCACGAGCCCGGACGCGCCCTGACCAAGCAGATCGGCCTGGCCTTCTCCGGGGTCACCCTCGCGGTGGCCGTCGGCGTGGCTGCCAACTACACCACCGGCGGCGGGATGCAGCTGCAGGAGCAGCACGCCTGGATCAAGCCGCTCGGCGTGCACTACGCCTTGGGCGTCGACGGCCTCGGGCTGCTGATGGTGCTGCTCACGGCCTTCCTGGTCCCCTTGGTGCTGCTGGCGTCCTGGCAGGACGCGGACGAGGGCAACACCAACGCCTTCGTCGCATGGACCCTGGCGCTGCAGGCGCTGTCGCTGGCGGTGTTCACCGCCACCGACGTCTTCCTCTTCTACGTCGTGTTCGAGGCGACCCTGATCCCGGCCTACTTCCTCATCGGTGGGTTCGGGCGCGAAGGCCGGGGCCGCGCGGCAGTGAAGTTCCTGATCTACCAGCTGGCCGGTGGCCTGGTGATGCTCGCCTCGGTCATCGGGCTCTATGTCGTCTCGGCCGGTGAGGGTGCGCCGACCTACCTGCTCCACGACCTGGCCGCCATCGACATCGATCCCACGACACAGAAGTGGCTGTTCCTCGGCTTCTTCATCGCCTTCGCCATCAAGGCGCCGATGTTCCCCGTGCACACCTGGCTGGCCGACACCACGGAGAAGGCCACCACCGGGACCAGCGTGATGCTGGTCTGCGTGCTCGACAAGATCGGCACCTTCGGGATGCTGCGCTTCTGCCTGGGGCTCTTCCCCGAGGCCTCGCGGTGGGCCACGCCCGTGGTCGTGGCGCTGGCGTTGATCTCGATCGTCTACGGCGCGCTGGTGGCGATCGGCCAGAACGACGTGCTCCGGCTGATCGGTCTGACCTCGCTGTCGCACTTCGGCTTCATCGTGCTCGGCATCTTCGTCTTCAGCAGCCAGGGTGGCGCCGGCGCGGTCCTCTACATGGTCAACCACGGGATCGGCACCGCCGCGCTGTTCCTGATCGCGGGCTATCTGATCCGCCGCAGCGGCACCACCCTGATCAGCGAGATGAGGGGGATCGAGAAGGTGACCCCGGTGCTTGCCGGGCTGCTGCTGGTCGTCGCGCTGGCCGGGGCCGGCCTGCCCGGCCTGGCACCGTTCGTCTCCGAGTTGCTCGTGTTGATCTCCGCCTTCCACTACGCCTGGTGGGTCGGGGCGGTGGCGGTCACCGCGATCGTCCTCGCGGCCGTCTACATGCTGTGGATGTACCAGCGCACGATGACCGGTCCGACGCCGGCCTCGGTCGAGGCCATGCCGGACCTGGGTCGACGTGAAGGTGGCGCCGTGGTGCCGCTGGTGGTGGCGCTGCTGGTGTTCGGCATCTACCCGATGCCCCTGCTGAACGTGATCAACCCGTACGTCGAGGCGACGCTGATCTATGTGGGCGTCGACGACGAGCCTCCTGTCGTACCACTGGTCGACGGGCAAGGGCACGACTCGGCCGAGGGAGGCCAGGAGTGAACGAGTTCGTCAAGCCCACCATCGAGTACGCCCAGCTGTGGCCGATGCTGGTCGTCTTCGGGGTGGCCTGCCTCGGCGTGCTGCTGGAGGCTTTCCTGCCCCGCGAGAGCCGGTTCCTCGCGCAGGCGACCCTCACCATCGGTGGCCTGGTGGCGGCATTCATCGGAACGGTCATGGTCGGGCTCGGGCTCGACAAGCAGGCCGACGGTGCGGCGTACGGCTCGCTCACGGCCGAGCAGACGATCGCCGTCGACGGCCCGACGGTGTTCCTGTGGGGCCTGCTGCTGCTGCTGGCGATCGCCGGTGCGTTCCTGTTCGCGGAGCGACGTCTGGAGGGCGGCGTCACGGCGTTCGCCGGCCAGGCCAGCGCCTTGCCGGGCACCGAGGCCGAGCGCGAGGCATCGACTCGCGGTCTGGAGCACACCGAGGTCTTCCCGCTGCTGATGTTCGCCGTCGGCGGGATGATGCTCTTCCCCGCTGCGAACGACCTGTTGACCCTGTTCGTCGCCCTCGAGGTGCTCTCGCTCCCGCTCTACCTGATGTGTGGCCTGGCGCGCCGACGCCGCCTGCTCAGCCAGGAGGCCGCGCTGAAGTACTTCCTGCTGGGTGCTTTCTCGAGTGGCTTCTTCCTCTACGGCCTCGCGCTCATCTACGGCTACGCCGGCTCGATGGAGTACGCCGTGATCGCCGAGGCCATTCGCAACGACGCCGACAACGGCGCGCTGCTGCTGCTCGGACTCGGCCTGCTCAGCGTCGGGCTGTTCTTCAAGGTCGGCGCCGCGCCGTTCCAGGCCTGGACGCCCGACGTCTACCAGGGAGCACCCACGCCGCTCACGGCCTTCATGGCCGCGGGCACCAAGGTGGCGGCGTTCGGGGCCATGCTCCGACTCCTGTACGTCGCGTTCGGCACCGACCGCTGGAGCTGGCTACCGATGCTGTGGATCATCGCGATCCTCACGATGGTGGTGGGTGCCTTGCTCGCCATCTGGCAGACCGACGTGAAGCGGATGCTGGCCTACTCCTCGGTGGCCCACACCGGGTTCCTGCTGACCGGCCTGCTCGGGGTGCAGAGTGCCGCCGAGCTCGCCGACGGGGAGGTGTCGTCGCTTCAGGCCGTGCTGTTCTACCTGGTCACCTACGGCTTCGCCACGCTCGGTGCGTTCGCGGTGGTCACGCTGGTGCGCGACTCGGCCGGCGAGGCCACCACGCTGTCGCGCTGGGCCGGCCTCGGGCGAGAGGCGCCGATCGTGGCCGGGGTGTTCGCGTTCTTCCTGCTGGCCATGGCCGGGATCCCGCTGACCTCCGGGTTCGTGGGCAAGTGGGCTGTCTTCGCGGTCGCCCTCTCGGCCGGGGCCTGGCCGGTCGTGATCGCCGCGATCCTTGCCAGCATGATCGCCGCCTTCTTCTACGTGCGCGTGATCTGGCTGATGTACTTCTCCGACCCCGTCGGTGACGGGCCCGCGGTGACCCATCCGTCGATCCTGACGTCGGGCACCATCGCCGTAGCCCTTGCCGTGACGGCGGTGCTCGGTGTTCTACCCGGCCCGGTGCTTGACCTGGCCGGTCGGGCGGGAGAGTTCATCAGGTGACCAGCGAGTCCGGGTCGACGGGCCTGGCGCTGCCGGTGCTCGACCAGGCGCTGGCCGAGCGGCTGCGCGTTCGGATGGAGCGCGTCGAGCACGCGCTGTCCGGCCATGTGCGTGGCCGGACCCCCTTCGTCACCGAGGCGGCATCGCACCTGCTCGATGCCGGGGGCAAGCGGTTCCGGCCGTTGCTGGTGCTGCTGGCGGCCGAGGCCGGCACCCACCCGGATGCCGAGGAGGTCCTCACCGCCGCCTGTGTGGTCGAACTGACGCATCTCGCGTCGCTCTACCACGACGACGTCATGGACGAGGCGGCTCTGCGTCGGGGCGCCGACTCCGCCAACGCCCGGTGGGACAACCACGTCGCGATCCTGACCGGCGACTTCCTGTTCTCGAAGTCCTCAGAGCTGACCGCCGAGCTCGGGCCCGACGCCGTGCGCATCCAGGCCCAGACCTTCACGCGCCTCGTCGAGGGCCAGATCCTCGAGACCACGAAGCCTGGTCCGGGGGAGGATCCGCTCGCCCACTACCTGGAGGTGGTCGCAGGGAAGACCGGGTCCTTGATCGCCACGTCGGCCCGCTACGGCAGCCTGTTCGGCGGCGCGCCGGCCTCCGTGCGCGAGGCCCTCACGGCGTACGGCGAGATCGTCGGCTCCGCGTTCCAGCTCTCCGACGACATCCTCGACATCGCCTCCGACTCCACGGAGTCGGGCAAGACCCCGGGCACCGATCTGCGCGAGGGGGTGCCGACACTGCCGGTGCTGATGGCCCGCACGTCCACAGATCCGGCCGACGCTCGTCTCCGCGACCTTCTCGACGGCGACCTCACCGACGAGGCTCGGCACGCCGAGGCCCTCGACCTGCTGCGCGCGCACCCGGCCATGGGCCGTGCCACCCGGTACGTCGTCGACCAGGCCAATCAGGCCAAGGCGTTGCTCGCCGCGCTGCCCGGGGGTCCGGTCCGCGAGGCGCTCGAAGCCTTCGCCGACGTGGTGGCCGTCCGCTCCTCCTGAGGCGGCCCGCCCCCACTGCCGCGGGTCTCCGGGGACTGAGTACGCCGCCGGCACCGCCCTCGGTGCCAGGAAGCCCGCACCAGACGGTCGACCCCGGGCGGTGCGCTCACATGGCGGAGGCCTCCGCGGCCAGGCGCAGCTGCTGGCGGTGGGAGCGCACCGCCTCCGCGGTGAACATTGACAGGGCCAGCCACACCAGGACGAAGCCCACCCATCGGCCGAGCGGCATCGGCTCGTGGAACCAGAACACACCGAGGGCGAACTGGAGAACGGGTGCGAGGTACTGCAGCAGCCCGAGGCTCACCAGGGGGATCCGGATGGCGGCGGCGCCGAAGCAGATCAGCGGCACGGCAGTCACCAGGCCGGTGGAGACCAGGAGCATGGCGTGACCTGGCCCCTCGCTGAGGAAGGCCGAGCGGTCCTGCAGCGTCAGCCAGCCGAGGTAGGCCACCGCGAGGGGCGCGATCAGCATCGTCTCGAACGTCAGGGACTCGACCGCGCCGACGTTGGCGAGCTTCTTCAGCAGTCCGTAGGTGCCGAAGGAACAGGCCAGCACGAGTGCCACCCAGGGCGGGCGGCCGTAGTCCACCGTCAGCACCACGACCGCGACGACGGCCACGCCCGTGGCTACCCACTGGCCTCGGCGCATCGTCTCGCCGAGCACGACGATGCCCATCAGCACACTGACGAGCGGGTTGATGAAGTAGCCCAGGGAGGCCTCGACCACCCGGTCGTTGTTCACCGACCAGATGAAGGTGAGCCAGTTGACGGAGATGACGGCGGCAGCCGCGCTCAGCAACAGGAGGCTGTGCCGGTCCGCCACGATGCGGCGCAGCTGTGCGGTCCGCCTGGTCGCCCAGACGAGGGCTCCCATGACGACGAACGACCACAGAACCCGGTGGCCCAGGATCTCCAGCGCGCCGGCAGGCTCGAGGAGCGGCCAGTACAGCGGGAACGCCCCCCACAGGGTGTACGCCGCGACGCCGTACAGCAGGCCACGACGAGACTCCGACACGCGGTCAGCATAGGGCGGACGGTTCAGCGCCCATCAGGGCTGGACTACGATCGGACGTGGGGGCAGATTGGCCCCTGAGCAACACCGCTCGACCCAGGGGGATCGAATGTCGCCGAACCGTCTCGCTGCTGCCGTGGCGACCGCTGCCCTCTCCGTCTCCGTTCTCTCGTTCGGAGCTCCCCTCGCCTCGGCGAGTGCCGCGTCGGCCGGGACTCGCACGGCCGAGACCAGTTCTCGTCAGGCCCAGCTCCTGCCCGAGCGAACCGTCACCGCGGCGGTGATCAAGCGGGGCAGCAAGCTCATCATGAAGGGCAAGGTCAGCCCCGGCCACGCCAACAAGACGGTGCTGGTGCAGAAGAAGAAGTGCAAGTCGTGCGCGTGGAAGGTCTCCAGCAAGGTCACCACGACCGACGAGAGCCGCTACCGCCTGCAGATCTACGCGCCCCGGGCCGGCTCGTGGTTCTGGCGGGCCAAGGTCCGCAAGTACGGCAAGTACGCCGTGTCGTACTCCCCGGCATGGCGGACCTACCGCGCCTGAGCGGCCAGCATCTCCTGACCGGCCAGCATCCCCAGGCCGGCCAGGTCAGTGGGATCAGCGCTCAGGGCGTCAACCCACCCGACGCTCAGACGACGGTCCAGGGGTCGCCGCCGCGCAGCAGCGCCGAGAGTCGCTCTGGCGCGGGGGTCGTGGCCAGCGCCTCGGAGCTGCGCACCTGGGCGCGCGCCTGGTCGTCGTAGGTGGGGCGCTCGACCTGTCGGAAGATCCCGATCGGGGCACGGTGCAGGTAGCCCGCGTCGGTGAGCCGGGAGATCGCGAACGCCATGGTCGGGTCCGGGTTGTGGGAGTCGTGCCGGAGGATCGCGTCCTCGCCGACCTCGGCCACGTCGGCCACCTTGACCCCGCCCGTAGCGACGTCGTGGATCAAGCCCTGGGTCCGGTCGACGCCGAACCTGATCGGCTCCCCGTGCACGAGTGGGATCAACGCCTGAACGGCGTGGGTTCCCTTGATCTCGTCGAAGGCGCCGTCGTTGAAGATCGGGCAGTTCTGGTAGATCTCGACGAAGGAGGTTCCTCGGTGCGCTGCGGCGGCCGAGAGAACAGCGGTGAGGTGCTTGCGGTCGGAGTCGATGGTGCGGGCGACGAAGGACCCCTCAGCGCCCAGGGCCAAGGAGACCGGGTTGAACGGGTGGTCCACCGAGCCCATCGGTGTGGACTTGGTGACCTTGCCCGGTTCGGAGGTGGGGGAGTACTGCCCCTTGGTCAGCCCGTAGATCCGGTTGTTGAAGAGCAGGATCGTCATGTTGACGTTGCGCCGTAGGGCGTGGATCAGGTGGTTGCCGCCGATGGAGAGCGCGTCTCCGTCGCCGGTGACCACCCAGACCGAGAGGTCCTCGCGCGCGGTCGCGATGCCGGTGGCGATCGACGGAGCCCGGCCGTGGATGGAATGCATCCCGTAGGTGTCGAGGTAGTAGGGGAAGCGGGAGGAGCAGCCGATACCGGAGACGAACACGATGTTCTCCCGCCGCAGCCCCAGCTGGGGCAGGAACCCTTGGACGGCCTTGAGCACCGCGTAGTCACCGCAGCCGGGGCACCACCGGACCTCCTGGTCGGAGGTGTACTCCTTGGCGGTCTGGTCGCCGTCGGTCGTCGGGACCTTCTCGATCCCGCTGTGCAGGCCTGGGAAGGGGAGCTCGGTCGTGCTCATGGACGTGCCTCCTGGTTCGCCGAGCCGGTCGAGGCCATCAGGTCGACGGTGACTCCCTCGGCCTGGGCCACCAGCTCGCCGATGGCCTCGGCGAGCTCGCCGGCCTTGAGCGGCATCCCGTTGACCTGGTTGTAGCCGATGGCGTCGACCAGGTACCTGGCCCGCACGAGCATCGAGAGCTGGCCCAGGTTCATCTCGGGGATCAGCACCCTGTCGTAGCGGCTGAGGATCTCGCCGAGGTCTCGGGGGAGCGGGTTGAGGTGGCGAAGGTGGACCTGGGCAGCGTGGTATCCGGCCTTGCGCACCCGGCGTACCCCGGCGCCGATGGGGCCGTAGGTCGACCCCCACCCCAGCACGAGCACCTTGGCCTCACCGGACGGGTCGTCGACTGTGAGCGGCGGCAGCGAGTCGGCGATGCGGTCGACCTTGGCCTGCCGCGTACGCACCATGAAGTCATGGTTGGCCGGGTCGTAGGAGATGTTGCCGGTGCCGTCCGCCTTCTCCAGGCCGCCGATGCGATGCTCGAGGCCAGGTGTGCCGGGCACCGCCCAGGGGCGGGCCAGCGTGGCCTCGTCACGGAGGTACGGCCAGAACTCGGGGTCGCCCTCGGTCGGGCGGTGGTTGGGCGCGATGGTGAAGCCCGGGTCGATGGACGGGAGCTCGTCGACGTCGGGGATCCGCCAGGGCTCGGATCCGTTGGCGAGGTAGCCGTCGGAGAGCAACAGGACCGGCGTGCGATAGGTGACCGCGATCCGGATCGCCTCCAGTGCCGCGTCGAAGCAGTCTCCGGGGGACTGCGGCGCCACGACCGGTACGGGAGCCTCGCCGTTGCGTCCGTACATCGCCTGCAGCAGGTCGGCCTGCTCGGTCTTGGTGGGCAGGCCGGTGGACGGGCCACCGCGCTGGACGTCGATCACCAGCAGCGGCAGCTCGGTCATGACCGCGAGGCCGATCGTCTCGGACTTCAGTGCGAGACCTGGTCCTGAGGTCGTGGTGACCCCGAGATGGCCGGCGAAGGCGGCGCCGAGTGCGGCGCCGATCCCGGCGATCTCGTCCTCGGCCTGGAACGTGGTGACACCGAAGTCCTTGTGCTTGCTCAGCTCGTGGAGGATGTCGGACGCCGGGGTGATCGGGTAGGAGCCTAGGAAGATCGGCAGCCCGGACTCGAGTCCGCCGGCGATCAGCCCGTAGGAGAGCGCCAGGTTGCCGGTGATGTTCCGGTAGGCGCCGGCAACCATCGCCGCGGGCTTGACCTCGTACTGGATCGCGAAGGTCTCGGTGGTCTCGCCGAAGTTCCAGCCGCTCTTGAACGCCGTCACGTTGGCGTCGCGGATGTCGGGCACCTTGGCGAACCGTCGGGTCAAGAACTCGATGGTGGAGTCCACGGGGCGCCCATACAGCCAGGACACGAGACCGAGCGCGAACATGTTCTTCGCGCGTGCGGCGTCCTTGCGGGACAGCCCGAACTCCTTGACGGCCTCGACGGTCATGCCGGTCAGGTCGAGCGGGTGGAGGGCGTACCCGTCCAGGGAGTCGTCGTCGAGCGGGCTGACGGTGTAGCCGGCCTTGCTCAGGTTGCGGGCGCTGAAGTCATGGGTGTCGACGATCACCGTCGCGCCGCGGGGCAGGTCGCTCAGGTTGGCGCGCAGGGCTGCGGGGTTCATCGCTACCAGCACGTCGGGAGCATCACCCGGCGTGAGGATGTCGTGGTCGGCGAAGTGGACCTGGAACGAGGACACTCCGGGGAGTGTCCCCTGGGGCGCCCGGATCTCCGCGGGGAAGTTCGGCAGGGTCGACAGGTCGTTGCCGAACGCGGCCGACTGCTGGGTGAAGCGGTCGCCGGTGAGCTGCATCCCGTCGCCCGAGTCCCCGGCGAATCTGATGATCACGCGGTCGAGCTGCCGGACCTGCTTGGTCACCTTCCGCCTGCTTCCTGGGCCTCGTTCGACATCCTTGGCTCCCCACGATAGCCGGGACCGACGCCGCGCCCCAGCCGTCTCCGGCCCTGGACCCTCGACGTATTGACTGAACGTTCAGTAACATCCGTGGTGGTGGCACCGGAAACCACCGGAACAGGTCGACGATGATCAGCACGACGCCGTTTCACCCGAGGCTGGCCGAGCTCAACACGACGGGGCTGTGGGGCCACTGGTCCGGCTACCTGTCGGCCCAGAAGTACGTCATGTCGGCGAAGCATGAGTATTTCACCGTACGCAACGCCGCGGGCTTCTTCGACTCCTCGCCGCTCTACAAGTACCTCATCGCCGGCAAGGACGCCGAGCGGCTGCTCGCAGGGGTGATGACCCGCGATATCCGCCTGTGTCGGCCGGGGCGTGCGCAGTACACCCTCTGGTGCGACGACCGCGGGTTCATCCTCGAGGACGGCGTGGTCTTCCGTCACTCCGACACCGAATTCCTGCTCACCAGCGCGGAGCCACAGCTGGGCTACCTCAGCGACCTGGCCGGGCGCCTCCGGGTGACCATCGAGGACGTGACCGACGCCTACGGCATGCTCGCGCTGCAAGGGCCACGGTCCCGCGAGATCCTGGCCAAGATCGCTCCGGGCATCGAGAAGCTGGCCTACTTCGAACACACCGATGCCAAGATCGGCACCTCGCCCGTGTCCGTCTCCCGCACCGGCTACACCGGTGACCTCGGCTACGAGATCCGGGTCGGCCGTGACGACGCGCTCGACGTGCTGGACGCCGTCCGTGAGGCCGGAGAGGGCCACCAGCTCAAGCCGTTCGGTGAGCAGGCGCTGTTGATGACGCGCATCGAGGCGGGGCTGGTGTTGATCAACGTGGAGTTCTCGTCCTCGCGCTACGCCTTCACCGACCACGACCGGATCACGCCCAAGGAGCTCGGCTTCGGCTGGATGCTCAAGGGCATCGACGCCGACGACCGTCCCTTCATCGGTCGCGACGCCATCCGGCGGGAGCTCGCCGAGAACACCTCGCGCTGGGCCAGTGTCGGGCTGATGCTCGACTGGGCCGACTACGACCGCGTCTACAACGAGGCCGGGCTCATCCCGCCCAAGGACGAGACGCCTCTGGAGTACGACTCGATGCTCTACGACGACGACGGCGAGCAGGTCGGCTACGCGACCAGCCTGATGTACTCCCCGGTGCTCCAGCGGCACATCGCGATGGCCCGGGTGCGGCCGGACCTGGCTGTCCCGGGCTCGCGAGCCAACCTCGAGCTCACGATCAACCACCACTACGAGACGGTCATGGCCGAGGTCACCCGTCTTCCGTTCTTCAACCCTCCGCGAAAGACGGCGTGACCCATGGCGAAGACCCAGCACAAGAAGTACGACGCGATCGTCGTCGGCGGCGGACACAACGGCCTCGTCAACGGTGCCTACCTGGCCAGAGCGGGCCTCAAGGTCGCGATCATCGAGCGGCGTGGCTTCGTGGGCGGTGCTGCGATCACCGAGGAGCTGCGGCCGGGCTTCCACTTCACCTCGTTCTCCTACGCGCTGAGCCTGCTACGGCCCGACATCGTGCAGGATCTGGACCTGGTCAAGCACGGCTTCCTCCCGCTGCTGATGCCCTCGTCCTTCGCGCCGATGGAGAACGGCGACTACCTGCTGCTGGGCCAGGACCGCGACGAGAACCTCAAGGAGATCACGCGGCACTCCGCGCACGACGCGGACGCGATGGACCGCTTCGAGCACGACATGGAGCGGATCTGCCAGGTCGTGAAGCCGCTGCTGGACAAGGTGCCGCCGAACATCTTCGGCTCCTCGCCCGAGGACCTCGCGGAGACGGCCGACCTGGTCCAGCACCTGCGAGGTGTGGAACCCAAGGTCATCCACGACCTGGTCCGGATGCTGACCGGAAGCGCCGCGGACTTCCTCGACGACTACTTCGAGAGCGACATCCTCAAGGGCTACATGGCGTCCTCGGCCATCATCGGCACCAAGGTCGGCCCGATGTCGCAGGGCTCGGGGCTGGTGCTGCTCTATCACTCGCTCGGTGAGCACGACGGCCAGTTCGGCGCCTGGTCCTTCCACAAGGGCGGCAACGGTGGTTTCACCCAGGTCCTCGCCCGAGCGGCGGAGTCCTTCGGCGCCGACATCCTCCTGGACGCCCCGGTCGAGTCGGTCATCACCAAGAACGGCCGCGCCGTCGGCGTCGCGCTCGAGGACGGCACCGAGCTGACCGCGTCCACGGTGGTGAGCTCGCTCGACCCGCGGCGTACCTTCACCCAGTTGGTGGAGCCCCGCGAGCTGCCGAGCGAGCTTGTCGAGAACATCCGCAGGATGAGGTTCCAGGGCACCTCGGCAAAGGTGAACTTCGCCCTCGACGGGGCCCCGAAGTACCCGGCGCTCGGCGACCGCACCGACCAGTTCCTAGGCTTCGTCAACGTGGGTCCGTCGATGGAGTACCTCGAGCGGGCCTTCGACGACGCGAAGTACGGCTGGTACAGCCAGCGCCCCTACATCGACTGCGCCATTCAGTCCTTCGTCGACCCGGACATGGCGCCGGTCGGCAAGCACGTGATGTCCTGCTTCGTGCAGTACGCGCCCTACCACCTCAAGGACAGCGACTGGGACACCGAACGGGAGAACTTCGCGGACACCGTGCAGTCGACGTTCGAGTCGTTCTTCCCCGGCTTCAGCGACCTGGTGCTCCAGCGCGAGGTCAAGACGCCGCTGGACATCGAACGCACCGTCGGCCTCACCGAGGGCAACATCTTCGGCGGCGAGTTCTTCGGCCCGCAGATGTACTTCTTCCGGCCGGCCCCGGGCTGGAGCCAGTACCGCACGCCCATCGACGGCTACTACCAGTGCGGCTCGGGCACCCACCCCGGTGGCTGCGTGACGGGTGCCCCCGGCAAGCTCGCCAGCCAGCAGATCCTGAAGGACCTCAAGAAGGCTTGACGCGGCGCTCGGGTGGTCCAGGAGCGACGGGACGCTCGGACGTGCTCTAGCGGGCGCGCGGCGTCTGGGCGAGGTAGACCGTGCTGGCCGATGCGCCACCGGTCAGCGGGTTGGCGAACCTCACCACGTGGGTCGCTGGGTCGGTGAAGACCTCGTCGAGCGTGGCCTGGAAGACCGGGTCGGGCGGATCGTCGGACCACAGGGCGAAGGCGCCGCCCGGCACGATCCGCTCGGCGAGGCGCCGCAGTCCGTGGGCTGTGTAGAACGCGGCGTGGCTGGGATGAAGCAGGTTCTGTGGCGAGTGGTCGATGTCGAGCAACACGGCGTCGTACGACGCCCGCGCGGTGGTGCCGTCGGCGACCTGGGCGAAGAAGTCGCCGAGCTGGAGGTCGCAGCGCGGGTCCGCGGCCAGGCCGACGGTGTCGGGCAGCAGGTCGCGGCGGTGCCAGTCGATGACCGCGTCGACCGCCTCGACCACCTGCACCTGTGAGACCCGGTCGTCCTCCAGCGCGGCACGCAGCGTGTATCCGAGACCCAGGCCACCGATGAGCACGTGCAGCCGGTCGCCCTCCACTCGGGCCAGACCCAGGTGTGCAAGCTCGGTCTCCACGACGGTGAAGAGGCTCGACATCAAGAACTCGTCGTCGATCTTCACCTCGTAGACGTCGTGACCGACGACCGGCTCGTGGCGACGCCGAAGGCTGATCACCCCGATCGGGGTGTCGGCCCAGCCGAGCTCCTCGATGTGCAGGGCCATCCGTAGTGCCTCCGGTACAGGTCATCGTTCCCGAGCCCGGGAAAGGGATGAGGTCCACGAGCAGGCTACGCCGCGTCGGGCCGAGGTTGCCCCGTGAGAGGTGGAGGAGCCCCATGAGTCCGTATCGGGTCGGGATCGGAGCCGTGGACCAGACGGGGCGTTCATGCCAGGATCGAAAGGTAGGGCGGTGCGCCCCGTTGCTGCCCGACCCCCAACGAGCGTTGCCTCGGGGCGGCAGAACGGAATCAGCAATGCGCGAACGTGAGCCAGGTGCCGACGAGAGCTTCCGGCCGGCAGAGGACCCGAGCCCGTGGCCGTTGGCGGAGGTCCCGGACCTGAGCCTGGTCCTGGGTCACGGCGCAGACGCCCCCGACCCGGCGGACCTGGGTGAGCCTGCGTCGGTGACGGAGGCCCTGAGCAAGCACGTGGCGTTCCGCCTGTCCCGCAGGCAGATGCTGGCCACCGGAGCGGTGGGCGTGGCTGCAGGCGCTCTGGGGCAGACGCCTGCCGCCGTCGCATCCGGTCGGGAAGGTCACCGCTCGAAGGGCGCCGGCCGGGGAACGGCGACCACCCTGAGCGCCGGTCTCGAGGTCGACTACCTGAGGGAGGTCACGGAGACCCTCACCGGCTTCGGGGACACCCCGGACGGCTGGCGACCCGGCGGCTCGCCGGCCAGCCTGGACGCGGTCGACTGGATCGCCGACGAGATGCGCGCCGTGGGCATGACCCAGGTCGCGAAGCTCCCCGTGCCGATCGACCGTTGGGTCTTCCACGGTGCCTCGGTCGCGGTGCCCGGCGGTGCGACGTACAACGCGAGCTCGTGGGGTGGGGTGCCGGGGACGTCTTCCGGCGGGATCACTGCAGAGGTGCTCGATCTCGGTCTCGGCCAGGCGGCCGACTACGAGGGCGTGGATGCCACCGGCAAGATCGTCCTGGTCAACTGGGCCTACGGCGACTACTGGGTGAACCGGCACGGCCACCAGGCGACGCTCGAAGGGGCCCTCGCGGTCATCTTCTACACAGGCACGACCGCCGCCGGTGCGTTCTACAACGTCCGCGACGATGGCCTGCTCAGCTTCGACGGGACCTACGACGACGACTGGGTGCCGTTCGTGTTCGTGACCCGCGACGCGGCCAACGACCTGCGAGCCAGCATCGCCGGCGGACCGACCACCGTCACCCTGACCTCGAACGTCGAGCTGACCCGGGCCGAGGACGGCGGGGTGGGCTACAACGTGCTCGGGGCCATCCGTGGCACCGACCGGGCCGACGAGTTCATCATCTTCACCGGCCATCACGATGCCTGGTTCCACGGGGCAGCCGACGACGCCACGGCCGTGGCGGCGATGCTCGGGATCGGCAAGGCTGTGCGCGAGACCGGCTTCCGACCGCGTCGCACGCTGCTCTTCCTGGCCAGCACGAATGAGGAGTACGGCTACACCGACGCGTACTACGAGTGGTTGATCGGCTGCTGGTACGCCGTGACCCAGCAGCGACCGGACTGGCGCCGCAAAGCCATCCTGAGCCTCGACTTCGAGCTCCTCGGCACCGGCGACCCCGGGGAGCGACTGCTGATCCGTACCCACTCGGAACTGTTGGCGCATGCGGTGGAGAAGCAGTTGAGCGACCCGTCACGCACCCCGTTCGGCGCGCTGTCGCAAAACGTCGTGTGGGCCAACGCCGACCACTTCACACTCACCGCGGCAGGCATCCCTGGCATCTACTTCAACACCGTCGGCACGCAGTACCTCACCCGCAACTACCACACGAACTATGACGTGATCGCCAACGTGAACTTCGACTACCTGCGCCAGAACATCGAGGTGATCAACGACATCTGGGTCGATCACGACCGGTCGTCCCTGCCCCTGCTCGACTTCGTGGCGCGCGCGACGGAGGCCGAGTCCCGGGTGGCCTACGAGGCTGAGGCCGGCGTCACGCTCGCCGACCTGCCCGGCGCGGACCAGCGCGCGGTGACCCGACTCTCCTCGGCGGTCGCGTCCTTCCGGTCGGCGGCCGAGGCGCTGGACGCCCAGCTCGCCACCGGGCGCCCGCATCGGTCCGAGCAGGTCGGCAAGGCGATGCTGGGCGTGGAACGCGATCTGCTCACCGAGCTGGTCGCACTCGATGTCTTCGACCAGTACGTCTTCCCGCACCAGCAGCTCCAGCGCGACGTGACGCGGATGGACCTCGCGGTCACCGCACTCGAGTCGGGGGACCCGGCGCTGGCCAACAACACCTACGTGCGCCGGACCGGACTGACCAGTGCGGGACGCCTGTTCGCCTACGAGAGCTATGTGGCCGAGCTGGCGCGGCACGAGCCGTCCAGTGACCGGTTGCAGTGGGGCGGCCAGGCCCACCTCGCGTCGTACGTCGACCTGTGGCAGGAGTTCCACTCGATCAGCGCGAAGATCGACGCCGGCCTCACCGACCCCGCGGACTACGCCGACGAGATCGCGTCGCTGCGCAGCAAGCAGCGCCCCGTCTACCGAGAGCTCAACCGCCGGCTCGCCCGGATGGCCCGGGTCTTCGAGGGCGCGGCCCGGGGTCTCCGGAAGGCGGTCCGGCACGCGGAGCACTAGCCGGGCGGCTGCTCCTCGGCACGGTCCGATTTCGTGTGGCGAAACTGCTGAGTAGGCTCGGTTCCGGCGTCGACAAGTTCGAGGAGGAGCGATGTTCTGCTCGAGGTCCCACAGCGCCGAAAGCCCGCGCCGACTCCGGGGAGGGAGCTGACCATGTGCCGGTTGTTCGCGATGAGCGGCGGCTCCGAGCCGGTCGCCGCGTCGTTCTGGTTGCTCGAGGCGCCCGACAGCTTGTCGGTGCAGAGCCGCCGCGAACCCGACGGCACCGGGCTCGGCGTGTTCGACCCGGACGGGACGCCCAGGGTGGACAAGTGGCCGATCGCGGCCTACGAGGACCGGGCGTTCGCCGAGGAGGCCCGGCACGTCACCTCGACCTCGTTCCTCGCCCACGTCCGTTACGCCTCGACCGGTGCGGTCGAGCTGAAGAACACCCACCCGTTCGAGCAGGCGGGCCGCCTGTTCGCCCACAACGGCGTCGTCGAGGATCTCGACCGGCTCGACGCCGAGCTCGGCGACTACCGGTCGCTGGTCGCCGGTGAGACCGACTCCGAACGGATCTTCGCGCTCGTCACCCAGCACATCGACGCCGCCGGCGGCGACGTGAGCGAAGGCTTGGTCACGGCCTGCCGTTGGATCGCGGACCATCTCCCGGTCTATGCGCTGAACGTCGTGCTGACCACGCCGCAGGGGTTGTGGGCGCTGCGCTATCCCGATACCCACCGTCTCTACGTGCTCGAGCGTTCCCCCGGCGGGCCACGGGGCAACCGCCACCTCGACGGCGCGTCGGCGGCTGGGGCGATCCGGATCCGGTCCGGCCACCTCGCCACTCTGCCCGCGGTGGTGATCGCCAGTGAACCGATGGATGAGGATCCGGGATGGCGACCGATGTCCTCGGGTGAGCTCGTCCACGTCGATCAGGACCTCCGCGTCCGATCGGAGGTCGTGATCGATCACCCTCCGGCTCGGCTCCTCACCCTCGCCGACCTCCATCCTCAGGCCGCGGCGTCCCAGCAACCGACCGGGTGAGCGACCCGACGCGGTGGGCCCCGAACACGCTGCCGACCCTTCGCGGACCGAGCCGGACCAGCCTGGCAAGACCGGCGCCTCCATGCTGGCCGACCGCGAGCGCGGAAGCACGGTCTGTCGCGATCGGTTGACCCGTCCACCTCGCTGTGGCCCGCGAGCGCTGTAGTTTCGAGTCATGAAGCTCGGAGTGCACCTCGTCACCTACGACTTCGAAGGGGGTCCGCCGGCCATCGCGCCGATGTTGGCGGCGACCGGTGAAGCGGTCGACGAAGCCGGCATCGACAACCTCTCTGTCATGGACCACTACTGGCAGATGGAGATGGTCGGTGGGCCCGACCTGAACATGCTGGAGGGCTACACCACTCTCGGCTTCCTGGCAGCGCACACGACGTCGGCCGAGTTGCAGCTACTGGTCACCGGGACGACGTACCGCCACCCTGGTCTCCTGGCAAAGATCGTCACGACCCTCGACGTGCTTTGCGGTGGGCGCGCGCTCCTGGGGATCGGCGCGGCCTGGTACCAGGAGGAGGCGGTCGGACTCGGCGTGCCGTTCCCTTCGATGAAGGAGCGGTTCGAACGGCTGGAGGAGACGCTCCAGATCGTGCACCAGATGTGGAGCGACGACGAGGGTCCGTACGAAGGCAAGCACTATCAGCTCGGCCGCACCCTGAACCGTCCGCAACCGATCCGCACGCCGCCGATCATGATCGGCGGGACCGGTGAGAAGAAGACTCTTCGGTTCGTGGCGAAGTACGCCGATGCCTGCAACCTCTTCGCCGATCCAGCAGACGCTTCCGGGTCGGTCCACAAGCTGGAGGTTCTGCGCGAGCACTGCCACAACGAAGGAACCTCCTACGACCGTCTGCGCAAGACGATCACGTGCATGGCACCGGCCGATCCTGCAGCGGACGGCGCTGGCTTCGTCGAGCAGATGCGCGCCTTCGCTGATATCGGCATCGACGAGGTCCACGTGATGCCGCCGAGCAACGATCCAGCCGCGTTTGTTCGGGCTCTGGGTGAGCACGTGGTGCCCGGGCTCTCCGCGCTCTAGCCGGAGCGCTGGGTGGTGCCGACCGTGCGTGGTGATGCCACACGGTGTCGGGGCCTTGCTGATTGGTGGAGCATCGCGACGTGGCTGATCGGCGGGCCTAGCGCTCCTGCGTGGTCGGCTCGAGTGGCCCGAAGAATCCGATGACCTGCTCGACCTGTCCGTCGTCGTTCGTCACGGTGACGTCGAAGCCTGCCAGGATCAGGGCGCCGCCGGAATGGATCGCCCAGTGGTAGCGGTGGTGGTCGTGGTGGTGGTCGACCTCGCTGACCCGCGAGTACGTCGCGCCCGGGAGTTGCTCGTGGACCCGGTGGATGTTGGCCTCGAAGGCGTCGACGCCGACGAGGTCGACGGAGGGGTCGACGAAGCGCACATGAGGGGCGAGTGCCCGGTCCAGATGGGCGCGGACCTTGCCCGGGTCCGGTTCGTTCCACGCGGCGAGCATCTGGTCGAGGGAGTCCGGGACGTCGTTCATGGGCGCTCCTGTTCGGGTGGATGCAGACATGCCGTCGATCTCCGGAGCCGGGGCCGCCAGATCGGATGCGTCAGCCGCGAGCTTCGGACAGCTCGATCAGATGCCCGTCGGGATCGCGCAGGAAGCAGCGGATCTCTCCGCCCCAGTCGTGCGGGGGAGTGAGGAATTGGGCGCCCCGTCCGGTGAGTACGTCGTAGGCACCCCGGCAGTCGCTCACCCGCAGTGTGATCGACGTGCTCACGACGTCAGGATCGGTGGGCGGCGCAAACCTGATGCTTGGCTTGTCCGCGGTGGGTTCGCCGGCGGTGACGAGCAGCAGCCACGCACCCGCGAAGCGGAGCACGACGCTGGCTCCGCCGTACTCGCGGTACAGCTCGGCACCCAGCACGTCGGTCCAGAACTCTCTCGAGCGGACCACGTCGCTCACGACCAGGATCTGCGTCAGAGCCACGTCGGGGTCGGGAAACAGCGAGGCCTCACGCTCTGCGGGGTCGGTCACAGCGACAACTCCTTGAATCGGACGCAGGTCCGGCGTCGGCGGGATTGACTTCGACTCGTCGGCTCTAGTACGCCCGCTCATACGATCACTTCATGTCACCGGAACCGCAAGTCCTGCTCGGAATCAGCGGGAGCCTGCGCCGCGACTCCTTCAACACTCGTCTCCTCGCGCGCGCTGGCAGCCACGCACCCAACGGGACACGGTTCGAGACCTTTGACCGACTCGGGGAGCTCCCGCACTTCTCGCAAGATCTCGAGGACAACGCACCCTCGTCGGTGACGGCCCTGAGGGCAGCCTCCGATTCAGCTGACATGATCCTGGTCGCCTCCCCCGAGTACAACAGTGCGATGCCGGGGGTGCTCAAGAACGCCCTGGACTGGTCCTCTCGCCCCGCCGGCCGGAGCGCGCTCTCCGACAGACATCAGTCGTTGCCTCGTGGTCCCAGTCTCATCGAGCTACGCTGCCAACCGCTGCGTAATCAGCCCACGTGTCCACGAACCGGGGGAAGGGCCCGCCGTCGCAACGCCATCGAGCAGACGCCAGTCCGCTCCGATCCTCCTCGTACCGTGCGCTGCACGACCCTCTCCACACCCCCCTGATGAAGCTGAGGTGGGCACTGACTTCGGGTGCGACGAGGCGCGACCGAGCGCCACTCCAGCCCGTCGGCGCCGCCTGCGGCTAGGTCAGTCAGGCAGCACGAACTCGTCGCCACGCGTGAGCGGAACCGTGGACCCGTCGCTGTGGATGCCGTCGATCTGGACCTCCGGGCTGCCGATCACGATGTCGACGTGAGTGTCGGACTGGTTGAGTCCAGACTGGATCCGCTGCTCCGACGTCAGATCGGACGCGCCACGGAATCCCTCGGAGTAGCCGAGGCCCCACGCGACATGACTGCCGACGTTCTCGTCGAAGAGCATGTCCTTGAACACCAGGCCCGTGTCAGCCACCCGGGAGTCGGAGTCGACGATCGCCACCTCGCCGAGGTGTCGGGAGCGTGGTATGACGTCGAACTGCTTCTGCACCTCCGCTTCGCCGCGACCCGCCTTGACGCCGACGATGGTGCCGTCGTCCAACTCCAACTCCAGCTCCTCGACCATGGCGCCCATGCTGGTTAGGAAGAACGGCGCAGCGGTGCGGACCATCCCCTCTGCTCGCCGCCAGTCCGGGGAGATGAAGACCTCCTCCGTCGGCATGTTGGGGACGAACTCGATGCCGTCATCGGTAGTGAAGCCGGCGCAGATCCAGGTCGATTCCGGCGCTAGACCGATGGTCAGGTCCGTGCCCGGCCCGCGGTATCGGACTTTGTCGAACGACTGTGCATTCAGTCGCTCGGCGCGGTCCTTGAGCTTGGACATGTGGGCTCGCCACGCCAGGATGGGATCGTTCTCATCAAGACGCATCGCGCGGGCTACGGCGTCCCAGAGGGCGGCGACGTCGGCCACACCGACGCTGTCAGCCCATCCCTTCGTAGGGGCTCCCACCATCGTCCAGGGCACCGTGCCGCCGGTGAGCGCGGGGAACAGCACCTTCATCAGCTCGACCGGCTGGGACTTCGCGAGGCGGTCCGGGTCCAGCCCGTCCATCAGCGTGGGGTGCGGGTTGCCGGTCAACGTGATCACCGCGGGCCGGCGCTGCGGCCACGACCGCACCTCGTCCAGCACGTGCTCCGGTGTCTGCCCCAACGACTCTTCCGGCGCATGCAGTACGGCGGAACGCTGCGTGTGCGGATCCTGGTACAGGATGTCGACCCGGCTGGCGCCGACTCGATAGGCCTCCTCGGTCAGCGCTCGCGCCACGTCGGCCTGCTCCGGCAAGGCCCGGATGACGACGTCCTGCCCGGGCTGGACGTTGGCCCCGATCCGCACGACAAGGGCGGCGTACTTCTCCAAGAGGTGATCTAGCGGCTCGGTCATCAGCATGCTCCGTCATTGGATCCGCGCAGTCACCTCGACCCTAGGTGCTGGGGGTCGGTGCGTGAAGCGGCTAGAACGTCGCGAAGCGGTGGACGTCGTCGCGCTTCACGCAGTGCCAGTTGCCGGGTGCCGCGGCGACCTGTCGCGGCTAGTCTCAGACTGTGTCCGCCAAGTCAGACCGTCGGTCCGCTCGCAAGACCGTCGCTGCTTACCACGAGGAGCAACTCGGCGAGCTCGTCCATCGCGTCAAGCTAGCCATCGAACGTTTTCAGGCCGGTGAGATCGACGCGTTCGAAGTAGACGAAGTCATCTTTCAGTACTCGCGAGCGGCGAAGGAACTCTGGAAGTTCTGCAACATGGGGCACGTTGAGATCGCCGAGCGAATCGTCCGGGATGAACCGCCCGGCGAGTGGTGGGACCGCGGGGCGCGTCGGAGCCGATGAGGTCGCCGCCGGACTTGGCTGGTGCGGGTCAGCGGTTGCACGGTGCGTGCGGACATGTAGCGCAAGTCGTCGTAGCGCCGCGAAGGCGGCCGGTGTCTAGCGCGATCCGCGACACCGATCGCAGTCGCTCACCCGTGTCCCAAGAACTCTTGACGGCGTTGATCGCTCCGGACCAGCCCGTTCCCTAGGTGGATGTTGACCGCAGTGACCAAAGGCCACTGCGCCGGCCCGCCGGTCATCGTGGTCGCCCGCGGCCGGTGGTCTCGGGACTTGCGTCCTCCTGTCACGGGATAGTGCAGCAGACCCCACGCTTGATGCGCGTCGCCGCCCGGTGGCCAGCGTTCGTCCCGCCCAGGATGAGGCTGTCGCCGGTGGCGGCGAGCACTACGCAGTGACGGCGAGGGTCAGGACACCGCGCTGACGGTGCCGTGCTCCGTTCCGGCTTCCGGTCGTCGATCCCACGCACGGGGTAACTTGATCCTTTGCCGCCGGAGGCACCCGAATCTGAAGCGACAGTCGGCGGGCCTCCGACCCGGAAGCCCGAGCCCGGCGACGGCGAGACCCTGATGGAGCGCTACCGGCGGCGGATCGAGAACCACCGTCTTGGGGCGCTCCTCATCATCACCGTCAGTACGGTCATCGCGGTGGGAGCGGTGATCGGTGTCGTCCAGCAGGTCGTTGGCCTGTTCACCGGGGAGGACCCGGTGGCCTCAGCCCGCAGCGTCAGCAGCCCGACGGCGGTGGTGCATCTGCGTTCCTCGGAACTCGGAACGGCGAATAACTTCCGCTACGGATTCTCCTTCCGATACCCCATCACATGGGAGCGCCACGACCCGGTTAACGGCGACGGTCTGCTCGCGATAGGCAGCGAGCTTGGCCTTGAGGTCCGCGCCTACGGGGCGCTCCCGACGATCGACGGACTAGGAGATCAGGTCGGCGGCGGCGGTCCACGGGTAGACGAGTACGTCAAATCCCTGACCCAGGACGGAGGCGCCGTCGTGGACGGGCCTGCGCAGCAGAACGTCCGTGTGGAGCTCTCTAAGGGGACCTCGACAGAGATCGCGGCGTCCAGACTCGTGACCCGCGAACCCGCAGGCAATGGCGCGCCACCGGTGACAACCGTGGTCTTGCTCGTCACTCCTGAGGGCCGCGACGTGACGATGGAGTGCCAGGCTCCGACGGCGATCTACGCTAGCTGGGTTGGGGCCTGCAACCAGATGATCGCATCGCTCACCGTCCTGTCCGACTGGCCTCACTGATCTTCTCGTTGGACTGGGCGCACACGATCCCGCGAACGAGGTCGAGGAGGCGGTACGTTGTTACCCGCTGCCTGTCGACGCACCGAGACGACCGCACCTGCAGTACATCGTGCGTTGGGAACCTAGGTCACTTCGCCGCGAGTAGCGTGCGCTCGCGGCCGTGCTGCATACCGCCGCCTGCCGGAGCCGCAAGAAGCGGTCCTGCAGCGCCTGCGGTCAGGGTGAGCGAAGCGGATCACCATCGCCGGAGGATCGAGTCCGGCTCGCTGAAGTGCTGCCCTTGATAGCAACGCCCGGCTCGCGGGTCGCTCGTCGATAGGTGTAGCAGAGCGCCCCCCAGCCGCGGACGCCGGCTACGGCAGGCAGGCGCCCACCGAAGCACCAAAGAGCTCGCCGTAGGCATCCTCGATGTGGTCGATCCCGTGACCGTCAGAGTGGGTCGCCGGGTTTGCGGGCGCGGCCAGCAACCCGCCAACACCCGTGGCGCCCTTGACGTGCACGGTGAAAGACCCTGGGCCACCACCGGCATACCAGTTGTCGAGGAAGCAGTCGGCGATCTCGGCCGGGAACTCCTCGCCGCTGCCCGCGAACTCCGCGACGTCGAAGGTCAACCACGCCTGCGACTTCGCCGCGCCGGCGTTCCCAGCGTCGGAACGACTGGCGTTGTAGCACTCGTGCGCAGACGCTGCACCCGCGGTGAGCACGAGGGCGGCGATGCTTGCGGCGCCGCAGAAGGCGGCGCGACTGAATGACAGCATGGCGATCCCTTCGGTCAGCGCATCCCCAGAAACTGCGCTCCTGATCTGACCTTAAGACTCAACCACGTCCACTCGGAGAGGCCCAGAGGGCTACCCTGAAACCGAATTGAGGCTAGCCCGACCGCACAGGCCGATTTCTGCCTGGGAGCCGCACCCGTCATCACCCCAGACAGTTGTCGATGGCTCAAGATCGCCAGGAAGCAGACCGCGCCGAGGAGTCGGCGCCCGCGTCACACCGCCGCCTGAGGCCCCGCAACAGCGCTGGTGGCGGGGCTAGGTGCATGCTCGACCCTCGCTCTCGACCTATTGCATGCACGGAAGCTACGGTGATTCTGCGAGAGGTGCCGGATCGCAGCTCAAGGGGGCGTCGTCATGACCGTCGACTACACCGCAGCGGTGTACGAGTACCTACGGACTCTTGGAGACCCGGCGACGAAGTCATGACCTCGATTAGGCCCTGGCTCGAGAAGACGTACGGGTTGGGCTTTTCCGACGCGGCTCGGGTGCGGCGCATCGCCATGAACGAACTCACTGCGCAGGGCAAAGTGGAGCGTCTTAACACCCGCGGCCGGTACGTCCGCATCCTGGCGTGAACCACTCAAACCCCCGCTCGCGGGCGAAGCGCGACCCGGAGCAACAATCGCCGGTCCCCCGAACGGGGACGTCACACTG
This sequence comes from uncultured Actinomycetota bacterium, assembly GCA_963812265.1. Classification (GTDB taxonomy): domain Bacteria; phylum Actinomycetota; class Actinomycetes; order Propionibacteriales; family Nocardioidaceae; genus Nocardioides. The sequence continues at coordinate 107,235 of CAWEUL010000001.1, read as the reverse complement.
TCGACAGGGGTGGCGCGCGGTCCATGGGACTGATGTCGGGCCTTACCTGCGACCGTAGAGGTGAGAGGTGAGTGCACATGGCCGAAGTGATCGCATTGACCCGAATCTCATACCGGCCGCGCCAGCGCTGAGCGCTGCGGCCAAGGTGGCTCGGATTCTTGCTCGAGTTCACCCGAGTTCTCGGTTCTAGGCGAGAAGCAGAGGATCTCGGCCTGTTCGAGTCACGTGGCGGGGGCTGTCCGAGAAGCTGACGGCATGCCTCCGCGACGCTGACTCGTCAACAGGATTGACGTGCCTCATCCGCCGCGTAGCGTGCGCCCCCGGCCGTATACATCCGCCGCTAGCGTGCGTCAGCCGCCGTGGCACAGCGCCGCCTGCCGGGCGCGCGGGATCAGCCGAGATTGGGATGGGTCTGTGACCGTGCCCTGGGTCACTGGTGGGCTGGACCTCATCTGCTGGGGGTCAACGCCACGACCCGCGCCGTGCGTCACGACGGTCACCGCGCTGCCTCGGCGGCCGCCGAGGCCCGCTGCACCCACCTCGGCACGTCGCCGTAGCGCTGGTTCGGCACTAGCTCGCCGGCGGCGCAGCACTCGATCAGCTGGGTCATCCGGCGGTCGCGGGTGGACTGCTGCTTGGCCGAGATCACCCAGACAGTGCAGACCTTGCGGTAGGTCCCGGTCGATGCCTCCCAGAAGGCCGTGGCCGCCGGAGAGGCAGCCAGTCGGGTGGCGTAGGGGTCGGGGAGCCCGGCCTCCGGGCCTTGGTGGCTGTAGCCCGCCTCCTCGCGACGACGCTGCTCCCAGATCGCCAACCCGCTGGCCTGCATCCGCCCCTCGGCGCGCAGCTTCTCGACGAGGTCGAGGTTGATCTTGCTCCATCGGGAGGTCTTCTTGCGAGGGGTCCAGCGCTGCCGCCGGGTGTCGTCGTCGATGCGCTGGGCGACCGAGTCGATCCACCCCCAACACAGCGCCTCGGGCACCGCCTGCTCCCACGTCAGGCCGCGATCGGCGACGTGCTTCTTCTTCAGGCCCATCCACAATTCGGTTGCGGTGTCGTGGTGCAGCGCCAGCCAGGCGCCGAAATCCTCAGGGGTGTCGAAGAAGCGTGCTGGCCGCTCGGGCGTGCCGCCCATCCGACCCGGGCTCTCGTCCCCAGCCTGGTCACGTGTCATGCCAAGAGCCTGCCACCGATGCGCGTCCCACCAATCGCCGAGGCGACCGCGTCATAGCGCCGCCTGTCGGCGTGTATCCGAGTTACGGGAACTGCCGATCATCGGGCGCCCCGGTCGACGCCGGAGAACTCGATGACTGTAGGGCACCCTCCGGAAGCAAGAGGGTCCTGGGATTGTCGATGCGCATGCACTCCTCGAGGCGAGTCTCGACGTGGGAATGGGTCGCCGTGATGCGGATCTGGAAACCCATGCGTGGCCTGGCACCGCCTCGAGCGTCGCCTCTGTGGTGGCAGAGGTAGCGGGCGCCGGTGCCGTGTCCGAGGACGGTGTGGATTGGCATCGGTTCGGACCAGAGCTGGCCACTGCCCTGCTCAAGGGACAACATCCCGGCCGACAGACCGAGCCACGGCACACTGCAGAGCTCAGTGAAGCCCTGACCCGGAGCATCAGAAACCCGCGCCTGCGCACCGCGATCGGGCTCAGCAACGCCTAATTGCCACAACCTGCGTCATCCCGCTTGTCGAACATCCTCGAGCTCAACCTGGCGATGGGTCAGGAGGTCTGGGACAGAGCGCTTGCGATCGCTGCGGCGGTCTCCTGTGGCGCCTCGTCCGGGAGGAGGAACGCCGAGCCGGGAATCGTCACCAGGGTCACGTTGGGAGCGGCTTGGAGTGTGGCGCGCTCGGCCTCGGTCAGGCCTCCGTCCCCCTTCTCGGCGTGGACCACCCATACGGGAATTCCAGAGGTGGCCAGTTGGGCGGCGAAGTCGCGGTCTTCGGCGATGTAGTCGACGTACTCGCCGCACACCAGAACTGAATCGCTGGCTCTGTTCTGCTTGAGGTCCTCGATCAGTTCCTTCTTGTGCAGCTGCGGTGTCTTTGCAGATCCGGCCATCAGTGGCATGAGCCGGAGCAGGGCGGTCATCGGCCAGTTACCCACCTTCTGCGACGCCCGTATGACGGCGCGGAAGAACCAGGCCTCATCCCCAGTGGTCAGGCTGATGCCGAGCAGCACGACAGGGCCACGGAAGTGCCCTGCCAGCACCATGTCCAGGGCCACTGTCGCGCCGTGGGAGAAGCCCACGACCACGTCGCACCCGTGTTCTTTGGCCAGTACCCCGGCCCGTCGGGACAGGGCGCGGATGGATACGTCTTCGGACACAGGCGCGCCTGCCATGCCCGGCAGCGTCGTGGCGACCAAGCGAACACCGGACAGCGCCGGCTCAGCCATCACCAGGTTGAACGAACGGGCCGCGTTGGCTCCACCCGGAAGGAGCAGGACCGACCGGTCCGCGTCTTTGGGTCCCGCGGTCAGAAGCTCCCAGGCTTCCCTCATGGCTACCGCCTCAACGCCGGTCTTGCCGGCGGGCGACGTAGTAGCTGTTGATGAAGTCGCCGTCGAGGGCCTTGACCTCGACCTGGGCGAAGCCGGCCTTGTGAAGCATCCTGACCGCGGTCTGCTCGCCCCAGGCGGCGCCGAGCCCGGTGCCTCCCTCCTGGGACAGCGACACCGTCATGCAGTGCATCAGCGAGATGCCGTAGAGGAACCCTGCGCCCGGCACCCCGACGTTCTCGTGGGGATGGCTCGAGGCGCGGATGTCGCACATCAGGAAGACGCCGTCGGGCGTCAGGGAGGCGGCGATGCCGGCGAGCACTGCGGCGGGGTGAGCCTGGTCGTGGATCGCGTCGAAGGCGGTGACGAGGTCGAAGGGGCCTGTGGCCGACAGGTCCGTCACGTCGCGCACCTCGAAGCGGACGTTGGTCAGCCCATGCGACTCGGCGGTCGACCGCGCGCTCGCGATCGCCTCCTCGGAGAAGTCGTATCCCACGAAGGAGCTGGCGGGATGGGTCGACGCGAGCACGTTGAGGTGGTGCCCGCTGCCGCAGCCGATGTCGGCGACCGAGATGCCGTGCGAGAGCCGGTCCGGCAGCCCGTCGACCAGCGGCACGACCTCGTCGACCAGCAGCGCCTCGGCCACGTCCTTGCTGTCCTCGGCCATCAGGGCGTGGAACTCGGTGTAGGCACTGTAGGGGACACCGCCACCCTCACGGAAGCAGGTGACGAGTCGCTGCTCGACACTGGCCATCAGGCCGATCAGCTGGGCGAGCTTGGCGAGGTTGTCCTTGCCCGCGTGCCGGGTGAGCACCGCGGCGTGCGCGGGCGGCAACCACCACGTACCCGTCGTGGGGTCGTGCTCCACGATGCCGCCGACCAGCATGGCCGCCAGCCACTCTCGCACATACCTCTCATGGAGTCCGGTCGCGTCGGCGACCTCCTGGGAGGTCGCCGGCGGCATGCTAGCCAGTCCGTCGAAGAGGCCGGTGCGGTGCCCGATACTCAGCGACAACGCCGCCGACGCGTCGGCGATGATCTGAAGCACCTTGCCGGCGAACTCCTCCACACGGGCGAAGTCGAGGTGGGGCGCCTCGGTCCCAGGGGTCGTCTGTCCGGTGGTCCGCCGTACGGTTCCGAGGGTGTTCTGGGTGGTAGTCATGGTTGCTCCTGAGGGTTCTCGGCCGGAAGGTCCCGGTGTGTCGAACCTAGGCAGCAGCACCGGGTCTCCGCTTCGGTCGGAATCTGCACCTCTGCGGACCGGGCTTGCACCGATGTGTGCAGGCGCTGGTGCAACAGGCTGCTCGCTATAGCCCGGCGTTGCGCGCCCAGGCGACGGCCGCGGTCCGGGTCGAGACACCGAGCTTGACGTAGATGTTGGCGAGATGGCGGGCCACAGTCTTCTCGCTGATCAAGAGCACGTCGGCGATCTGCCTGTTGGTGCCTCCGTACGTCACCTGTCGCAGGATCTCGGCCTCACGCCGCGTCAGGCCTCCGGGTAGCTCGGCACCCGGTCGCAGTCGCTGGAGTCGACGAAGGTCGACCACGGCGTCGAGCCCGGTCAGCGTCCGCTCGGCGACGTCCAGCTCGCGGGTCGCGGCGGCGTGGTCTCCCAGGGCCGAGTACGCCTGCGCCAACAGCATCCGCGACCGGGCGCAGGAGTACGGCGCCTCTAGCTCCTGCCAGCGGCGGACGGCTTCGCGAAGGCCAGTGACCGCCTCGCCGGCTTCCCCTCCGGCGATCAGCACCGCTCCGCGAGCCTGGGCCGCCACGGCGTCCAGACCCTCTGAGCGCCATCGGTGCGCCATCGCGGCGAGCTGCTCACTGGCCTCCACGGCCGCATCCAGATCAGCGACATCGACCGCAAGGTCGACCACTGCGTGGAGAAGAGGTGCACGGGAGTACTCCGCGCCCTGGTGGGTGGCCAGCGCCGTGCGCAAGGAGGCCAGTCCGGCGCCGACCGCGTCGGTCTGCGCGGTCAGCAGCGCCAGACCCGGCTGTGGGTCCCGACCCAGCTCGTGGGCGCGGAGGTACGCCGCATCGGCCCCGACGACGTCGCCGCGCAGCCGCAGCAGCTCACCCAGCAAATAGTGACCCTCCGCCACGACCTGGGTGTTCATGCCGACGAGCTCGGTGCACACGACCCGAGCATCGTCCGCTGCTACGTCCCACTCGCCGGAGACCTGTCGCAACTGGACCCGGTGCATACGGCAGATGCCGGAGAACATGACGGCGCTGTCGAAGTGCTCACACCAACGCTCGGTCGCTGCGGTCCACTCGCGGGCCCGCCGCAGGTCGAACAGCTCCCAACAGACCGCGATCATCTGGCAGTAGAGGTTGCCGGCCATGTCGGGCGGGATCCGGCCTGCCCGCACCGGGAGCATGGCCTCGTCGAGCAGGGCCATGCCCTCGGCCATCGCCCCACCGCGCAGCCGGGCGGTCCCCTCGGTCATCAGTGCGAGCGCGAGCAGGGTGGGATCCGAAGCCCGCTGGGCGGCGTCCCGGACCTGCCGGGCGAGGGCACGGGCGCGGTCGAGGTCGCCGCCGTGCAGGGCGTTCTCCGCGTCGAGATGTACGACGTACCAGCGGGCGGCCTCGTCTGGCGACTGCTCCAGCAGGGACCGGCCGCGCTGGATCCAGCCGGAGCCGGCCGCGAGGTCGCCGCGCAGCATCAACAGGAACCCGAGGCCGATGGCAGCCTGCGCAGCTCGGGTTGGCTGGCCCTCAGCAACCAGCCGCTGGTGGGCGACCTCGGCGAGCTCGAGCGCCCGGTCGGCCTGGCCGAGCCACCAAGCCGAGTCCTGCCAGGCAACCAGGTCATCAGCGGACAGCTCACCGAGCCTTTCGGCACGGGAGAACGCCTCGTCGGACTCCGCGAACCGATGCTCGGAGTGCGCCGCGTGTGCCTGCCCGAGCAGCTCGGCCTGGTCGCTCACCCTCCGATCCTTGCGCCGACCAACGCTCGGCGTCCACTCGGAGGTCCTCCCGCCGCCAAGTCGGGTTACACGCCCACACGGCGCCAGTTGTACGCCTTCGGGTTGGCCAGCCAGTGCGATGCAGCGTCCGACACGTCCTGCGCCAACTGCCGCGCCCCTGGTGCGTCAAAGGTGGCCGGGCCATCTCGGCGACGCTCCACGTATGGAACGAACAGCGACGCGAGCCGGGTCTCGACTTGGCTGAGGACCTCGAAGAGGGTCGTGCCTGGACGATTGAGATAGCACGGACTCCATCCAGAGGGTCCTGTGCGGCCGATAGTGGCTCAGGAGCGTTCGCAGGCCACCATGATCTCGGCCTTGCACGTGTCGTCGCCCTCACCGCCGTCGGCCGAGTCGTCACCCCGACCACCGATGAGGTCGTCGCGGCCGCCGCGGCCCTCGAGCTGGTCGTCGCCGCCGCGCCCCCGGAGGACGTCGGACTCCTCAGTTCCCAGGATGTGGTCGCTCTGCGAGCTGCCGCGGACCTCCTCGAAGGCGTTGACCGTGAACGACCCGACCAGGAACGAGCCGCTTGCTTCTCCGGTGAGCAGGTCCAACGTGAGCCGCTCCTGGAACCCGGCGAAGTCCACCACGTCATACCCGGGTCCCCCTGATACGTGCGGGGTACCGCCGAGGACATGGACCACGTCGTCGCCCGCCTGCCCGGCCAGCCGCACACTGCGTGCCGAGGTGGCCCACAAGACATCCGCGCCGGCACCGGCACGGACCGTGGCCTCGTCGAGAGCCTCGACAAGATCGGACCCCCACCCGCGAAGAGTCGCCCGGAGTCCCCCACCGACCCGAAGTCATCACCGCCGTAGAGGTGGACGACGTCGTCGCCACCGTTCCCGGCGACCCGGTCCTCTCCGGGCGTGCCCTCGAAGACGTCGGCGTACGGCGTCCCCACGTGCGCCTCGAACCCCTTGAACCCGACCTGGGAGCGCGCGGTGGCGGCGGTTCTGGCTGCGAGGCGCGTAGGAGACGGCGGTGGAGGTCACGCACGAAGTGGTCGTCGAGCAGGTCGCGCATCGGTACGTTGAAGTTCAGCAGGTTTCCCCACCACTCGTCGGCGACCTCCAACTGGATGCGCTGCTCTAGGTCGTACAGGTCGGCCTTGCGGATTGGGTCGCCCAGCAACTGACGAGCTTCGGGAGTGAGTGCTTCCGCTTCTTCGGAGCTGAGGAGAGTCTCGCCCCGTAGTCGGGTTCGAGAGCCATCAGGCCTTCGAGCGTAGCGACTCCACGAACTTCTCGACCTTGGCCGAGCGGACATGCCCAGGGGGAACGTCGCGATGCTCCAACCGCGCCGACGCCTTGGTCGAGCGCGCGACGAACTGGCGCCGCGCCTTTGCCGACATAGTCTTCTTGGTCATCGCTGCTCCTTCCCTCTTTCCAACGGTAGCGCACCTACGCCGGGGCCGCTGCGTGGATCGACGACGCCCTGGCTGGGCAATGGCATATCGGATCCTCTTCTATGTTTGAGCAAATCCACGCCCTGGGGGACCGCATCGGGAGAGTGCAGATTCATGCTCAGACCGTGCGGGGTAGACAGTCGCCAGACGACATATCCCCCAACTCCGCCTCCAGCGCGGGCAATCGTCTAGCAGCCGCGAGCGGGCTACTGCCTCGACTCAGCGTCGCTGGCGACCCGCTCGTGGCGCTGCCGGGCGCTGAGGGCATCGAACCGGTAGGAGTAGCGGGCCACCCGTTGTGCTTTCCGGTCCCAAGCACCAACGCGCTGCTCCGCGGCCCACTCCTGGTGCTCGTCTAACCACTCCTGCAAGCGATCCCACTGTTCCTCGTCTGCCGCGGGGCCAGAGCTGGACGAGTCGGACGAGCTAGATCCGCGAAGTCGCTGGACCACGGTCACGAGTGCCTCGTCCTCGCCCTCGGTGCGTGAACGCGCCAGCGCTGGCAAGAGCGCTTGAGCGACGTCAGGGAGACTCGTGAGGACTGAGAGCAGGAACATGGTGGTGTGGTCGGCGTCCTTTGTGGAGAGATCGCCGCCGTCCTTGGCCGCGCTGTCGTGCAGGTCAACCGCCTTGAGCAGCCGGAATATGTTCACATAGCGGGTGAGTGACCGAGGAGAGCGCCCGAGCATAGGCCGGAGCTCCTGCATGAAGTTCCGCTCGTCCTGGGTCACCTCGACCGAGGAGAGGCGCAGGCTGTACGCGGGCTGCCCGTCGCCACCCCTTGTCCCGTCACCCTCGGTTCCGCTGCCCCGGGAGCCGGTCTTCCTCGCGAGGTCCGGCGTCGGTGTTGTCGGGGTGTCCTTGCCACGGGTGGCTGTGTCCAGCTCATACTGCGACGTGGATCCAGTCTGGCCGGGATCTTCGGCCGCAGTCGTGCGGCGTGTCTGGTCGATCCCCGACTCGCCGGGCGCATCGGACTTCGACGAGGGATCCATCTGGGTGAGAGCGGTGAGCAGCCGACCGGTCGCATCCAAGGGCATCGGCCTGAGCCAGAAGGGGATCTGGAAGATCTTCTCGAGGTAGTCCTGCGGACTGGCGCTCTCGTGTTCCTCGTTGCGCTCGCCCGACGCGAGCAACCCTTCGTAGTGCTTGGTCAGCGAACGCGACAACCAGCGGGCGTCCACGCCCATGACAACCACGAAGAGCGGGAAGGCCAGCAGGAGGTGCACGGCCTGGAGCACCTTTGCGACAGTCTCGGGCGGGCACCGGTCGAGGTCGTCGATGTAGAGGACAATGCGGTTGACGTGGTAATCCGACTCCGATGGTGGATCCAGGACGGCGCTCCCCTCGCTTGCCTGTTGTGGGTCGGCCTCGCTGGCATCCGCAGGAGCTTGGGGCGGCTCGGGTGGGGTCTCGTCGCTCTCCAGCGACAGGTTGAACGCGTCGATGTGCTCGGCGAGAGCCTCGAAGTCCTTGCGGATCAGCGACGCGAGGCCGAGATGCTTCCGGTAGTCGTCGGAGTCGTTGCGGCTGAGAATGAAGTCGGCGAGGAGCTGGGCCGGACTGAGCTTCCTCAGCGCCTGCTCGACCTCCACGAGCTGCTCGCGCAGTTTCACCGCCTGTTCGCCGAGCTGCTTCTCCTCCTCCCCCAGGGCTTCGAGCGCCGTCCGCCGGTCCGCGACCTCGGGGTCGGCTTCGACCTCCATGGCCAAGGCCACGTCGATCTCGTTGATCCGCTTCAGGGTGTGGTTCACAGCGCTCGTGGCGACGTTCAGCCACGCCGCCGCGCCGACGATGAAGCCGGCGACGGTGGTGGCAGCGCTCTTGATCCCGTCGAACCCGGGGATGTACAGCGTGAGCATCAGCACCAGTGGCCCTAGGAGCAGTGCGGCGACCGCGGGCACAGCCCACCGTGCGCCGTACCGGCCGATGAGAACGGCGCCTCTCGATCGGGCACTCGTTGTGACGGCTCGGGCACGGGCGAGAGCCGCCTCGAACTCGGCCAGGCTGTCGCCCACCCTGGGGATCCCGAGCTGTTCGGTCACCACGTCGACGCTCGTCTTCAGCTCGGGCGAGACGGAGACGGCGGCCCGCGCCTGCTGAGCGAAGTCCAGCTGGTGCTGCTTCTGCGACCTTAGCTGCTGGAGCTCGGCCTCGGACAGCTCGATCTTGGCCTGCAGGTGCTGACGCTCGGTCTCGACCTGCCGGATCGCTGCTCCCTGCTTGCGCAGTTGCGCCACATAGAGCCCACGCCGGCGCTCGACATCCTCCGGTCGCTCGCGCTCCGTGATGCGGAGGTTCGCGAAGATGTAATCGGCCAGGCTGGCCCACAGGTCGGTGTCGACGAAGTGCCAGGCATTGAACTCGATCTGGGCAACATTTCGGTAGACGGGAAGCTGGCGTTGCGGCAGCCGCGAATCCCGCGCCTCACGAGTCACCCGGTCGACCTCCTGCCGGAGAGCGCGCATGAAGTACGTCTTGCCCGACCCCCAGTCCCCGAACAGACCCACGGCGAGCGGTGGTTTGAGGACCTTCGAGCTCATCAGAAGGGCAAGTGCCCGGACGTGCGGCTCGATGTCAAGGCTGTCCTCGGCGAGGAGGTCCCGATGCCGGGTGTCGTCGTGGTGGAAGCTCGCGACGGCCTCTCCTAGGGGTCGCACGAGGAGCGCGGTCCACTGCGACGAGTCCTCCTCCGGGTACCGCTCCCTGACAGCGCTGAGAAGCGCGGCTCTCAGCCCGTCGTCGCCCACACCCAGGGCGCGGGCCACGTTGGGAGGCAGCTCGGCCCGGGCTAGGACGACGCCGACGAGGTGGTGCGAGAAGACCTCGGGGTCGCGGACCGACTTCGCCGTGACATTGGCGCTGAGATCCGTCACGAGTTGCGTCGCCTGCACGACGAGCTGGGCGAGGTTGGGTGACCGGCGTACCGCTGGCGGAGCCTCGCCGCGATCCGGAACGCCCTCCGTGATCATCGACGCGAGCGACCCAGCACCGATCGCGCTCAGCGCGGCGTTGAGGCGCTCGTCCCGCACATCCGGTACGGCCGCATACAGGCTGTAGGCGGCCCCGGCCGTGAGCTGCTCGGCGTCGAGACCGGTCAGGACCGGGCGCACGGTGGCCGCGAGAACGACGTCGACGGGGCCCGCGAGAACGCCTCGTCGACCGGCGATCCTGTCAGCCAGCACGAGCAGCTCGAGGGCACCTGGTCGTAGGCGACTCAAGTCCACCTCCGAGGAGTCGTCCCCCAGCGTCGGCGCCCTCTCCCACAGTGCCGGCGACTCCTTAGTCATCGGAGCATCGACCGATGCCTCGGACGTCCCAGGATCGAGGGTGCGCGAAGCGATCTCGCGGATCAGGTCCGTGAGCGGCTCGAGGGCCAGCGCGTTGCCGTCCGCGCGCCATGGCATCAGCTCGACGACGGGCAGATCGCGGGCGTACGACGGAGGCTCCACATCGTCCGCTCTTCCGACGATGACTGGGCCGGATCGCCTGGCGCCGTCGACCTCGCTGACCAGCCACCGCGACTCCACCGCCGATCGGGTCCACAGCAGGACCGCAGGCGACGTCACAGACGAGCCGATCTTGGCCGGCCTCTCCTCGGACAGGGGGTTAGTGGACGCACGGATGTCGAACCGAAGCAGGTCATCGGCCAGTCGGTTCAGCAGTTCCCTGTCGTCCGAGGCCCCCAGAAGCGTGACCTCAATGAGCCGAACGCTCACGGCAACAGTGTCCTCGCAGTTCGACCGCTTGTCATCAGGCGATCGGCGGAGGCCGGGGGCGCGAGAGGCCGCACCGTGCGTCGCTCCGCCGCGAAGGCGGCCCGTGTCCTAGCCGCGAAGGCGGCCATGCCCTACGGCCGCCCGTGAGCCATCCACATGCCCAGTGGAGTGCGTTTGCCACGCCAGCGCCGTCTGGCTGTTCTCCCAGCAACGATTCGGGAGCATGATGGAGTCATGGGGAGGATCCTGCTCGTGGCCAACCAGACGTTGGGCTGCCCCGAGCTCGACGAGGCTCTGGCGCCGTACCTCGACAGCGATACTGCCGAAATCGTTGTGGTCGCCCCCATCTCGGTCAGCGAGGGAGAGTCCCAGTGGGACTATCCCCCCGTCGACCGCTACATCCCTAGCGCTGAGCAGATCGCCCATGCGCTTGCCGGGGGTCGCCTCGAGCACGAGCTCGACCGGCTGAAGAGGGCAGGGGTGACGGCGCGCGGCGAAGTCGTCGACCACGACCCGGTAGGCCGGGTGCGGGAGCTCCTCGACGAGTCTGACTTCGACGCCATCCTCGTCTGCACCCTGCCGACGCGGCTCTCGCGCTGGCTCCGGATGGATTTGCCGGGGCGTCTGGAACGCGCGACGACCACGACCCCTGTGGTCCACGTGCCGGGCTCGGCCGGGCCCTCGCTCTAGGCGACCGCGACCGCGGCCTCGGATGAGGCTGCCGGCTGCGGACCGTTTCCGTTCCTGGGCGGACTGGAGGGCCGGGGGTCGTCGTGGGTGAGGCAACGGACAGCCTTGGTGATGCGTTCGTAGATCGCCTCCGTCGTGGCTGGCAACATCGTGCCGCACACACGGCAGGTGCCGTCGTAGCGAAGGCGCATCCGATTCTGGTCCACCTCTGACGTGCGTCCTTTCGCCGCGAAGGCGGCGAATGTCCTACTGGCCTTGGCCGCGGCCTCGCGGTCCGTGCCCTACTGTGGCTGCCCCAGATCGTTGTGTGTCTCGCGCGCTGATCAGCGGCGGCCGAAGAACCTCTGCCGACCAGCCTTTGGTGCAGCTACGCGAAACCGGCGAGCGTGATGTCGATGGGGTCGACGGATTCGCGCTTGGCTCTGGACAGCCCCCGAGGCCGACCCGCTAGCGTGCCGGGGAGTGGAGTTCGGCCGGCTTTCGCCGAGCGTTCACGTCCATAGACGAGGGTGCGAGCAGCCCCCGTCCTCGACTCGGGAAAGGAATCTCCATGCGCCCTGACGCGCACTCACGCCGCCGTGCCGGCGTCCTCCTCGGCGGCCTCGCGCTGGCGACCGCGTCCACCACCGCCCTGACCATCGCCCCGGCCTCCGCCGTCGCGCCGGCGGAGAGCACCGTCTTTATCAGCGAGATCCACTACGACAACGACGGCACCGACGCGGGTGAGTTCGTCGAGGTCGCGGCGCCGGCCGGCACCGACCTCTCGCAGTGGTCCGTCGTGCTCTACAACGGCAATGGCGGTGCCCCCTACGGCACCATCGGCCTGTCGGGCACCGCGACCGACCAGTCAGGAGGGCTCGGCTTCACCGCCGTCACCTACCCCAGCAACGGCATCCAGAACGGCTCCCCCGACGGCGTGGCGCTCGTGGGCCCCGACGGGGTCGAGCAGTTCCTCTCCTACGAGGGCAGCTTCACCGCGGTCGGCGGCCCCGCCGACGGCCAGACCTCGACGGACATCGGGGTCGAGGAGACCGGCAGCACTCCCGTGGGCAGCTCGGTGTATCTGGGCGGCACGGGCTGTACGTACGGCGACATGACGTGGGGCGGCCCGGCTCCCGCGACGCCGGGCCAGCCCGGCGGCGTCACCGGCGACGGCTGCGGCACCGGCGGCAGCGGTGGCGGTGGCGGCACGGCTGACGTCGAGCTCACCGAGCTCCACTACGACAACGACGGCGCCGACACCGGGGAGGCCGTCGAGGTTGCCGGCCCGGCGGGCACCGACCTGAGCGGCTGGTCCGTCGTCCTCTACAACGGCAACGGCGGTGTCCCCTACGGCACCATCGGCCTGTCGGGCACCGTCGACGACGAGGGTGCCGGCTCCGGCGCAGTCGCCTTCGAGGCCCCCGGCCTCCAGAACGGCTCCCCCGACGGCCTCGCCCTCGTGCGACCCGACGGCACGGTCGTGGAGTTCCTCTCCTACGAGGGCGCCTTCCCTGCCGTGGGCGGCCTCGCCGACGGGATGACTTCCACCGACATCGGTGTCTCCGAGCCCGGCGACACCCCCGTCGGCGAGTCCCTGCAGAAGATCGACGGCACCTGGACCGGCCCGGCCACCAGCTCGTTCGGCACGCTCAACGGCACAGGCGGCGGTGGCGGCGACCCAGAGCCCGAGCTGAAGATCCACGAGGTGCAGGGCAGCGGTGACGCGTCGCCGTACACGGGCCAGCGGGTCGTCGTCGAGGGCGTCGTGGTCGGGGCTCCCGACCGGCACGGCCCATCCCGCACGTTCAGCGGCTTCTTCGTGCAGGAGGAGGAGGCCGATGCGGACGGCGACGCGACCACGTCCGAGGGCGTCTTCGTCTACACCGGCAGCGACGACCCGGCCACCAGCCCGGCGCTCGGCGACACCGTCCGGGTCACCGGCGCGGTGGCCGAGTACAACGGCCTGACCGAGATCACCTCGCCCAGCATCGAGTCCGCGGGCACGGGGGCCGCCCTCCCGACCCCCGCCGAGGTCACCTTCCCCCTTGACAGCCCGTCCGACCTCGAGGCCGTCGAGGGCATGCTGGCGACCTTCCCCGACACGCTCACGATCTCGGAGTACTTCGACTACGACCGCTACGGCGAGGTCGTCGCGGCCAAGCCCGCCGACCTGCAGCAGGTCGGCGACGAGACTCAGGTGCGGCCGATGACGCCCACCGCGGTCTTCGATCCCGAGGATCCCCGGGCGCAGCAGCTCGCGGACCTCAACCTGCGCAGCCGGATCACGATCGACGACGGCTACTCCTCCCAGAACCCTGAGACGCCGGTGCACCCGGTCAACCGTGAGCTCTTCTCGCAGGCGAACCAGTTCCGCGGCGGCGACCAGATCACCGGTCTGACGGGCCCGGTCTACTTCGGGTTCGGTGTCTACCGGGTGCTGCCCCTGCCGGACGGTGCCGGCTACAACACCTACGAGCAGGTCGAGGCCCCGGCGCAGCCGGAGGACGTCGGCGGTCGCCTCAAGGTGTCCGGCGCCAACGCGCTGAACTACTTCGTCACGATCGACGACGGCAGCCAGAGCGGCAGCAGCGCCGGCAACGACTGCGGCCCCGACCGAACCATGGAGTGCCGCGGCGCGGACAACGCCGACGAGCGCGGGCGCCAACGCACCAAGCTTCTCAACGAGCTGCAGGGCCTCGGGGCCGACGTGATCGGCCTCAACGAGGTCGAGAACACGCCCGGGGTGGAGCCGCTGGCCGACATCAGCTCCGGCCTCAACGATCGCGAGGGCGCCGGCACGTGGGACTACGTCCGCGCCGGCGACAACAGCGTGGTCGGGTCGGACGCGATCAAGGTGGGCCTGATCTACCGCACGTCGGCGGTCCGGCCGGTCGGCGACGCCGCCGTCCTGGACAGCCAGGACTTCGTGAACCCCAAGGGGGAGGCGACCGACAAGAACCGCGCAGCCCTCGCGCAGACCTTCGCAGAGGTCGGCACCGGCGAGGTGTTCTCGGTCGCTGTCAACCACCTGAAGTCGAAGGGCTCCGCCTGCGCCGGCGAGGTCGAGACGCTCGCGGGCAACTGCAACGAGACCCGCACGCTCGCGGCGCAGCGACTGGCCGAGTGGATCGACTCCGACCCGACGGGATCGACCGACGATGACTGGCTGGTGCTCGGTGACCTGAACTCCTACGACCACGAGGACCCGATCAAGGCCCTCGAGGCGGCGGGCTACACCGACCAGATCAAGGCAAACCATGGCGAGCTGGCCTACAGCTATGTCTTCGACGGCCAGTTCGGCTACCTCGACCACCTGCTCACCAGCGACTCGCTGAGCGACCAGGTGACCGGGGCGACCGAGTGGCACGTCAACTCCGACACCCCAGACATCGTCGACTACGACACCTCGTTCAAGGGTGACTACCAGGACGCGCTCTTCGACCCGGAGTCGCCGTACCGTGCCTCGGACCACGACCCGACACTCATCGGGCTGGACCTCGACAGCGGGCTCGGCTCGACGGCCGACCCCGACACGCTGTGGCCGCCGAACCACAAGCTGCGCGCGATCGACTTCGACGTGACGCAGTTCGGCGAGCCGGTCGACGGGTCGGCCACGGTGCTCGGCGCAACGTCCTCGGAGGCCGACAGCGGGCTCGGCGAGGACGACGTGCCGAACGACGTCGTCCTCACCGACGGTGCGCTGCGGCTGCGCGCCGAGCGGTTCAGCAAGCAGGGGCGGACCTACACGATCGACCTGCTCGCCGTGGCGAACGGCCAGGAGCGCTTCACCGCCACCACCGTCCTCGTCCCCGCTAACCAGTCGGGTGGCAAGGGCACGAAGGGCTGACACCCGCCTCGGCCTCACGCGATCCCGGATCGCGCCACGCGGCCCCGGCCGGTCACCGGCCGGGGCGTCGTCGGGTGGCGCTCACCATGGACGAGCACCCCCCGTCGAGTCCTCGACAGGGATCGAGGAGGCGACACCACCGACGACAACCAGTCCCCGAACCGCGTGAGCCTATCGTCGCCGCGCGTCATACCACCCACCGCAAAGGCGGCCAGTGCCTTACCGCAGCCAGCGGGCCAGCCCGCTGCCGTCTACAAGTTGGGTGGATGCATGACTGAGGCGAGGGCCCCGGTCCAAGGTCGTCGGTACTTCTCCTTTGTGTTCTCAAACGGCGCCCAGGTGCCACTTGTCTGAAGTGCGGACGGGTGCTCCTTCTGCTCCACCGTCATGGAGTCAAAGAAGCGGTGGTTGTCGGCGTCTCGCTCAGCTTCGCCCCCGCGACCCAGCCAGTAGATCTTCTTGTCCAAGTAGGGGTCTCGTGCAGCGCGGTATTCGCTCTTGACCCCGTTGATGGCTTCTGGGGTGCCCGTCACGATGTCTCGTCCGAACTGCTGGAGCAGCTTCATCAACCAAGGAGCCACCCGGTAGCGCTAGGGCCAAGCTCTACGCGTTGTCGACCTCTCCAAGTGCTTGGGTGCCGCTGCCCGGAGTTGGTGGACGCCTCGCGGGCGCCGCGAGCCAACTACTTCGTCAACCGAAATTGTCGGTTGGATGCTCGTGCGTCACAGCGCCGCCAGTAGGCGCACTCTCCTCTGGCAGCCGATGTCCGCGCACCGTCAAAGCCGTGCCAAACGCGCCACCCCCGATGGCTGCTGGCCCTACCGTGAGGCATGCGCAAGCCCAGTCAGATGCCACGCCTCTTGGCAGTGATGCTCGGTGTGGTCGCCGTTGTGTTCGGGGCATCCCACTGCGCGTCGTCGTACGCGACCTCAGGCGGAAGAACTCTGCGTGGACGGTGTGGGTGGCGATGATGTCCTTCACCCGACGCCCGAGAACTGCCGGACCAAGATATTGGCATCCAGGACAAGGCGACGTGCCACCGCTATTGCTTCGCCTTGCGAAGCGTCCTGAACTCCCCGACCATCTCGTCCACGTCAGCTTCGGTGAGTTGCAGCAGGGCGTCGAGCTTCTCACCGGCAGCTCGCAGCGCGGCTGCTTCGGCCACCCGATCCTGCTTGACGGGAATGAAGTAGCCAACCGTCTGACCATGACGGGTCACGGCCACGGGCGAGTCGGCGTCGACGAAGTCGGCGAGCCCTGCGCGGAACTCGCGGATCCCTACCTTGCTCGCGGTCATCAACCCTCCCGATTTGTGTCACGAATGTGTACACATTAGCAGACGGCTGAAGGGGGGCGGCCGAGCGAGTTAGGCAAACCTCACAAGAATCTTGCGGACCAGGTGCGGACCAAAACAACCTCACACCCGCTCTGACCTGCGGAAACACTCTCAGATCAGCGGTAGTTGGTGAACTGAACCGCGAAGTCGTAGTCCTGCTCCTTCACCAGCGCGATGACCGCCTGGAGGTCGTCGCGCTTCTTGCTGGAGACTCGCAGCTCATCGCCCTGGATCTGCGCCTTGACGCCCTTGGGCGCCTCGTCGCGGATCAGCTTGGAGATCTTCTTGGCATCCTCCGAGCTGATCCCCTCCTTGAGTGAGATCGCGATCTTGGACTGCTGCCCGGACGGCCTCGGTTCGGAGGCGTCGAGGATCTTCAGGCTCTGGCTCCGCTTGATGAGCTTCTGCTTGAAGACGTCGAGCACGGCGCTCGCGCGGTCGTCAGCGGATGCCGAGATCTCGATCGCCTGGTCGCCCTGCCACTCGATGGTGGCGCCGGTGCCCTTGAAGTCGAACCGGGTGGCGATCTCCCGCGCTGTCTGACCGAGGGCGTTGTCGACCTCCTGGCGGTCGATCTTGCTCACGATGTCGAAGGACGAGTCGGCCATGGGTGCTCCTGTGCTGGTTCGCGTGGGTGGTTCGCTAGGCCATTGTTTCGTGTCGCGAGGGCGGGGCCAACCTCGGCCCACGTGCGTGCGGCGGGCGCCCGGTCGACTGGGGCCCTTCAGCGCAGCTGCGGGTCCTGCCTGCCCCCGCTGTCGTGGAGCTCCTTGCCCGCTCGCCACCTGATCGCGACCAGCGGGATGATGACGCCCAGGATGAACGCCGTCATCATGAACACGTAGAAGAGTGGTTCGTGCATCATCGTTGCCATCTCGTCCTCCTCGGGTCTGCCGGGTCGTCTCTTCGACGCTACGGCGGCGTCCGGGGATGCGGGCGGTCAGACGCGAACGGAGTCCTTACGGCGCGACGCCGCTCTTTTCGCGTCTCGCCTGCCGCTGCGCTATTGTTTCGCCTGCTTTCGACCGGGCCGAGTCGGCTTCGGAAGACGCACGGCAGGTTGCCCGAGCGGCCAATGGGAGCGGACTGTAAATCCGTCGGCGTATGCCTACGCAGGTTCGAATCCTGCACCTGCCACCACACCCGCACGCACGGGGCCGCGATGCGTCGGCACACTCGACCCGCGAGCGGCTCAGCTGGCAACGATCCGGTAGATCGTGCCGTCGGCGTACCCGGCATAGAGCTCGTTGCCTGTTGCCTTCGAGATCGTCAGCAAGGTGCCGCCCGGGTCGATCTTGAACGAAGATCCGGTGTCTGAGATGTCGAAGCCGGCGATCCAGCCGTGGAGGTCGCCGTACACGTAGTAGCCGCGCAGCGCCGGGGAGTCGGCCCCGCGGTAGACGGCGCCGCCGATGATGCTGATCCCTTCGGTGTGCCGGTAGGTGTGTACCGGCCGCACCAGCCGGCCGCCCCGGAGGCGCTCGTTGGGGTCGTAGATGCGGTTGCCCTCGAAGCGGGACCAGCCGAAGTTGCGCAGCCGTCCGTTGCCCACGCGCACTCGGTCGACCTCCTCGACCTGGTCCTGTCCGACGTCGCCGATCCAGAGTGAGTGGGTGGCGGGGTCGAGGGCCATCCGCCAGGGGTTGCGCAGACCGATCGCCCAGATCTCGGGCCGGCCGTTCTTGCCGCGCAGCGGGTTCCCCTTCGGAATGCGGTACGGCGAGCCGTGGTCGACATCGATGCGCAGGATCTTGCCCAGCAGCGACCCGCGGTCCTGGGCGTGGCCGAACTGGTTGCCGCCCCCTCCACCGTCGCCGGTCGAGATGTGCAGCAGGCCGCCACCGCTGAACACGAGCTTGCCGCCGTTGTGGTTGGCGGCCTGGCGATGGCCGATGCGGAGGATCTTGCGGAAGGAGCCCGTCACGACCCGCCGGTTCTTCACGCGCACCCGCGCGACCTGGATGTCGCCGGTGTTCTTGCGGTTGTAGAGGACGAACAGCAGGTGGTTCGTCGCGAAGTCGGGGTGGAACGCGAGCGACAGCAGCCCTCGCTCACCGTCACAAGCGGCCCGGCTCTTCAGCGACCCGGCCCGGTGCAGTTCCGCCGCGGCGTACACGCG
Organism: uncultured Actinomycetota bacterium; assembly: GCA_963812265.1. Classification (GTDB taxonomy): domain Bacteria; phylum Actinomycetota; class Actinomycetes; order Propionibacteriales; family Nocardioidaceae; genus Nocardioides. The sequence goes on along the minus strand of CAWEUL010000001.1, from coordinate 88,650 downwards.
GATGACACCACACTTCTGCGCGACGTACAGGTCTGAGGACCCGGGCGGACTGGCGATGTCCGTGGGTGTGTTGAGACCGCTGACGACGGGGACGATGCTCACGCTCGGAACGGCGGTCCCGCCCACGGCTGGGGCCGGCACCGTCGCCGCGCTCGGACCCGCCGAGGCCGGCGCGGTGGCCAGTGCCAGGGCGAGTGTGAAGGCCACGACCAGCAGTGCGATTCTGCGCATGTTGTCACGCTAGCCGGTCCGGTGTCGGCAGGCCGTCGGGCGTCACTACCATTCGGGTATGAGCGAGCATCCCGAAGAGATCGAAGCGCTGCAAGCCAGGATCCGCGATCTCGAGCATCAGCTCGACGCGACCACCACCCAGGCCTTCCCGGTCCAGGGGCCGGCGAGGTCCCATCACTTCTGGCGGCGGGTTGTCGTGGTGGTGTGCCTGGCTCTCGCGGTCCTGCTCGCGCCGCTGGCCGTGGTGGCCCAGTGGGCCGACGACCTGGTCGGTAGCTCCGAGCGGTACGTCGAGACGGTCGCCCCGCTCGCCTCGGATGCAGCGGTCCAGGCGGCGATCACCGACAAGGTCACCAACGAGATCCTGACGGCCATCGACCTGGACAAGCTGACGGCCGAGGCGCTGAACGCTCTGGCGGGTCAGAGCTTCGTTCCTGACGGCGCTGCCAGCGCGCTGCCGTCGTTGGCGGTCCCGCTCAACTCTGCGATCGAGAGCTTCGTGCACGATCGCGTCGAGAAGGTCGTGGACTCACCACTCTTCGAGCAGGCGTGGACCGAGGCGAACCGGCAGGCCCACGAGCAGATGGTCGCGTTCCTCACGGGCAATACCGACGGAGCCGTCCAGGTCACCAACAATGCGGTGTCCATCAACATCTCCGCCTTCGTGGCCGCGGCGAAGAAAGTGCTCATCGACGACGGCTTCGCGTTCGCCGAGCGCATTCCCACGATCAACGCCACGTTCACGATCTTTGAGTCGGCAGATATCGGCAAGGCACAGAAGGCCTTCGCGCTGCTGAACACGCTGGCGCTCGTGCTGCCGGTGCTCGTGCTGCTGCTGATCTTCGTGGCGGTGGGAGTTTCGCCCGGTCGTCGGCGGACCTGGCTCGCCGCCGGTCTGGGTGTGGCGGCCTCGATGCTTCTGCTGGGGCTCACGCTCAACCTCATCAGGCCCTTCTATCTCGATGCGGTTCCCACCGACGTCTTGCCGGGGCCGGCAGCGGCGGCGATCTACGACGCCTTGACCCACTTCATCCGAGTTGCCCTGCGTGCCGTGCTCGTCGTGGCCCTGGCGGTGGCGGTGGGGGCGTTCCTGATGGCGCCGACTGGGGCCGGCGCGGCCATCCGAGGCGGCATCTCGGGTGGCATCCGCCGGCTGCGCCGCTCGGCCGACGGAGCCGGCCTCGACACCGGCCCGGTGGGCGAGTTCCTCGGGACCTACCGCACGTTCGTCCGGACGGCGATCGTCAGCCTCGGCGCGGTGGTCTACCTCCTGGCCGACCACCCGACCGCGACGACCTCGATCCTGGTCCTGGCGGCCGTGGTCCTCTTGTTGGCGCTGACGGAGTTCATCGCAGTGCCGCCCGAGGAGGTCCCGGTCGAGCCTGCGGCCTGACCGCGGCGCGCGGCCGGTGGACCCACACCCACCGGGACCGACCACGCCCCTAGCCTGACGGTGTGCCGGGGCCTACTCAGATCCACAACATCGGTCGTCGGCGCGCGTGGACGATCTGGGGAGTCGCGCTCTCGGTATCCGTCCTGGCCGTCTTCCATCGCAGCAGCCTCGGCGTCGCCGGGCTGTTCGCCGTGCAGCGCTTCGACATCACAGCGACCCAGCTCTCGTTCTTCACGGTTCTCCAGCTGGTGGTCTACGCCAGCATGCAGGTCCCCGTCGGTGTCCTCCTCGACCGGTACGGCCCCCGCTGGGTGCTGCTAGTGGGCCTCGTCGTGATGACGATCGGGCAGTTCGCGTTCGCCTTCGCGACGATCTTCCTGACCGCCGTCGTGGCCCGAGCGGTGCTCGGAGCCGGCGACGCGATGATCTTCGTGAGCCTGCTGCGGCTGGTGTCGGCATGGTTCCTGGTCAGGCAGGCCCCGACGGTGACCCAGCTGACCGGCCAGCTCGGACAGCTGGGAGCGATCGCGGCCGCCGGGCCGCTGGCCTACGCCCTGAACGCGTGGGGGTGGACCCCCACCTTCGCGGCCGCGTCCTCGGTGGGCCTGGTGCTGATGGTCGCAGTCGCCCTCGTGGTGAAGGACTCGCCGTATCGCAGCACGGGTGTCGTCAAGATCAAGATGCGAGCCCTGGCTCGCTCGCTGCGCTTGACCTGGGGCAACCCCGGAACCCGGCTGGGGATGTGGTCCCACTTCAGCTCGCAGTTCTCGGTCACTGTCTTCGTCCTGCTGTGGGGCTTCCCGTTCCTCGTGACCGGGGAGGGCTTGAGCGAGCGAACGGCGGGCGGGCTGCTGATGGTGATGGCCGGCTGGGTGGTGGTGAGCGGACTCGTCCTGGGCTCGCTCGTGACGCGCTTCCCGTACTACCGCTCCCGGATCGTGCTGGCCGTGGTGGGCCTGATCGTGCTGGCGTGGACGGCCGTGCTGGCTCGTTCGGAGCCGGCGCCGCTGTGGCTCCTGGTCGTGTTGGTGTGCGCGATGGCGACCGGTGGCCCGGCATCGATGGTGGGCTTCGACCTGGCCCGCACCTTCACCCCGATCGAGGCCAGCGGCCGGGCCAACGGACTGGTCAACATCGGCGGGTTCGTCGCCTCGCTGTCGACCATGGCCCTGATCGGCATCGTGCTCGACCTGCGGAAGTCGGCCGGGGTGGCGTCGTACGACCTCGCGGACTTCCGGGCCGCCTTGTCGGTGCAGTACCTGTTCTGGGCGCTGGGCGCCGTCCAGATCCTGCGCTACCGGCGCAAGGCGATCGACCACCTGCGCCGGGTGCACCCGGGGGCCATCGAGTCGATGAAGCGGGGCGAGCCGTTCGTGCACCCGGGCTTCTCCGACCGCGAGGGCGTCTGAGCCACGCTGCTGGCCTTGTGGGACGTCATACGTTCCGGCGGCGCCGAGTCTCGATTCGTACGACGTCCCACGGCGCGTCGTACGAGGCGGTCGCCGGGGCCGCCGATCGGTATGACGCTCAGGGGGCGGCGGGCAGGATCGTACCGGTGACCTCGCCGAAGGAGATCCGTCCGCCGCCGGTGCCGGGTGCGGAGTAGCGCAGGGTGACCGTGTCGCCGTCCTCGAGGAAGGTCCGGGACCGTCCGCCGACGTCGAACGGCTCCTGCCCGCCCCAGCTCAGCTCCAGGAGCGAGCCGCGCTGGTCCCGTTCGGGACCGCTGATGGTCCCGGACGCGAACAGGTCCCCGGGCCGGGTCGAAGCGCCGTTCACGGTCAGGTGAGCGAGCATCTGCGCGGGCGACCAGTACATCGACCGGTACGGCGGCCGCGCGACCACCGTCCCGTTGAGCTCGACCTCCACTGCGATGTCGAGGCCGGCGGGGCCGTCCACCGCGAGGTAGTCCAGCGGCTCGGGCACCTGCCCGGGAAGCGGCACCCAGGCCTCGGCCAGCGCCTCCAGCGGGGTCACCCAGCAGGAGATCGACGTGGCGAACGACTTGCCGAGGAAGGGGCCGAGCGGGACGTACTCCCAGGCCTGGATGTCGCGCGCCGACCAGTCGTTGAGGCCGACGACCCCGAAGACATGGTCGGCGAAGTCGCCGGTGGTGACCCGGCTGCCCAGCGTGGATCCGGTGCCGACCACGAAACCGAGCTCCGCCTCGATGTCGAGCCGCCGACTCGGTCCGTAGGTGGGAGACGTCTCCGAAGGTGCCTTGCGCTGCCCGCAGGGCCTGACCACGTCGGTGCCCGACGCCACGATCGTGCCGGCGCGTCCGTGGTAGCCGACCGGGAGGTGACGCCAGTTCGGCAGGAGCGGCTCGGCGTCGGGGCGGAACATGCGCCCCACGTTGGTCGCGTGGTCCAGCGAGCAGTAGAAGTCGACGTAGTCGCCCACCGCGAAGGGCAGATGCAGGTCGACCTCGGCGACCGGCGTGCGTGGCCGCTCGGGCCGCTCGGGATCCGCGTCGCTGAGCAGCGCCACGATCTCGCGGCGGCGCTCGGCCCACGCCGCTGGACCAAGCGCCAGGAACGGGTTGAGCGAGTCGGCGTCATACTCCGGGCGGCCGGTAGCGGCGTACAGGTCGACGACGGCGTCGCGGTAGCGCACCCCCACCCGAGGTCTGCCGCCCGAGACCGAGAAGACGCCGTAGGGCAAGTGGTCCAGGCCGTAGCCCTCGTCGCTCATGGCAGCACTCCCAGGTGGCGTAGGTCGTCGAGGGGGTCGGTCACCGAGCAGGAGCCGAACGAGGTGAACCAGCGACGAGCCCGGCCGACGTCGCCCGAGTCGAGCGCGCCGACCACGGCTGCGGCGTCCTGCTGGTCGAGCAGGGCTGCCACATCCTCGGCGGGGGCTCCGTCGAACGCCGCCTCGGTCGCCGTCAGGAGGTTGAGGAATCCGTGGTGCTCGAACCCGGTCTCGGCGTCGCGGTGGCGTACGGCGTGGTGGAGACCGGCCGTGCACTTGAACGGTGTCTCGCGCTCCAGCGCGGCGTCGATCCAGGCTGCCAGCGTCGCGGCGTCGGGGAAGGCGGCCGACTCGACGCCCCCGGTGCGGAACTTCAGCCGGAGCTCGGCGGCAGCCACTTCGTCGGCCGCCGCCAGCCAGCCCGGCGACGGCGACCCCTGGGGCAGCTCGACCGCGACCGTGATGCCCTCCTCGAGGCTGCCCCCGGATCGGGCTGCGTCCACGGCCGCCACCACGCGGCGGGCGTTGCCGGCCAGGTCGTCGAGGTCGCGCAGCGCGATCTCGAGGCCGGTGACCCGCAGCCCGAGCGTGGCGACCAGGCCGAGAGCCCCGGCGACCTGGCCGGCACCCCCGGTCGAGACGATCGCGAGCCGCGCCGTCGTGCCCCGGACGAGCGGGAGGTCGGTGTCGCGGAGCAAGAAGGCCCCCACCAGGTCGGCGTACGGCGCACCGCGACGCTCCGTGTGCGCGGCCACTGCCTCGAGAAGCGGCGCGTTGCCCGGTGGGAAGATCGCCGCGTCGTCGACGAGTCCGTGCCAGGCCTCGGGCAGCGCGGAAGGGGCGGGGAGGGCCATAGCGGCCACTCTATCGATCAAACGGATATCGGGCATCCTGTCCGATAATCGGTCAGTGGCCGGATGGGGGGAGGATGAGGCGGTGGCAGCATGGGAGTTCGTGAGCGAGCTGTGGGAGCACACCGGTGAGGGGTCGTGGCACTTCGTCACCGTGCCGCTGGAGGTGAGCGAAGAGATCGGGGACCTGGCGGGTCCGCCGTCCGGGTTCGGCTCGGTGCGGGTGTCGGTGACTCTCGGTGAGACCTCCTGGCAGACCTCACTGTTCCCCGACTCCGCCTCGGGCTGCTTCGTGCTCCCGGTCAAGAAGGCGGTGCGGAGCGCCGAGAGCGTCGAGGCCGGTGACCCCGTCGCGGTCCAGGTCGCCCTGGCCGAGGCATGACCTCTTGACCGGCGGTCGATGATGGAGGCGTGAGTGGCGTGGAAGTGATGGAGCCCCGTGATGTACCGCTCGGTGGCCCGCGCGCGATGCGGGTACGCCGCACCCTGCCGGCTCGCGGCCGGTCGTTGATCGGAGCCTGGTGCTTCGCTGACCACTACGGTCCCGACGACGTCGCCGAGTCCGGCGGGATGAGCGTCGCACCACACCCCCATACCGGGCTGCAGACCGTGAGCTGGCTCTTCGCCGGCGAGATCGAGCACCGCGACAGCGCCGGGAACCACGCGATGGTCCGCCCCGGTGAGCTCAACTTGATGACGGCCGGCCGCGGGATCAGCCACACCGAGGTCTCGACTCCGCGCACCCGGCTGCTCCACGGGGTCCAGCTGTGGGTGGCGCTGCCCGACCGGGACCGACACGCGGATCCGGGGCTGGTGCACCACGCGCCGACGAAGGTGACCGGTGCGGGCTGGTCCGCTCGGGTGCTGGTCGGGTCGTTCGCGGGACAGCGGTCGCCGGTGCCGGCGTACACGCCGCTGCTCGGTGTGGAGCTGTGCCTGGACCCGCGTGCGGTGGCAACCTTCGACCTCGACGCGTCCTACGAGCACGGTGTGCTCGTGGACTCCGGCGTCGTGACGGTGGCGGGCGAGGAGGTCAAGCAGCACTGCCTGGGCTACCTCGCGCCCGGGGCGGATCGCCTGGAGCTGGCTGCCTCCGACGAGCCGGTGCGGCTGATGCTGCTGGGCGGCGAGCCGTTCGGTGAGGAGATCGTGATGTGGTGGAACTTCGTCGGCCGCAGCCACGAGGAGATCGTGGCCTTCCGCAAGATCTGGCAGGCCCAGATCACCTTGGACGGCGACGTGGTCACCGACGGTCGCCGGGTCGCGAACGGACGCTTCGGGAACACCGGTGACCCGTTGCCGCCGATCCCTGCGCCCGAACTGCCCCACCTGCGGCTCAAGCCGCGGCGTTGACCCAACGCCGCGCGGGTCGTCGTACGGTTCGGTGGCGTGGGCGACCGATTTGTATGACGTCCCGAGGGTCCGGGGCGCCGACGTCGACGAGGAGGCCACCATGAGTGGAACCGTCATCGGGGCAGACGCGCTGGCCCGCTGCCCGTGGGGGGCGGGTAGCCCGGCCTATGTGGCCTACCACGACACCGAGTGGGGCGTCGCGGTGCGGGGAGAGGCGGCCTACCTCGAGCGGCTGACCCTCGAGGCGTTCCAGTCCGGGTTGTCCTGGCTGACGATCCTCAACAAGCGCGAGGCGTTCCGTGAGGTCTTCTCCGGCTTCGACGCCGAGGTGGTGGCGGGGTACGACGACGCCGACGTCGAGCGGCTGATGGGCGAGGCCCGCATCGTGCGCAACCGCGCGAAGATCCGCGCCGCGATCACGAATGCGCAAGCCACCCTGATGCTCCGCGACGACGGCGGCCTCCAGCAGTTCGTCGAGTCGTTCCGACCCGAGCCGGGACCGGCTCCCCGGGAGATCGGCGAGATCCCCTCCTCCACGCCCGACTCGGTGGCGCTGTCCAAGGCGCTGAAGAAGCGGGGCTTCGCCTTCGTCGGCCCGACGACGATGTACGCCTTGATGCAGGCCATCGGGCTCGTCGACGACCACCTGGCCGGCTGCTACCGACGCGGGGTAGGCGCGATACCTACCCTTGGGTAGCCTCGTCGCTCGTGACGCGACTCCACGCCTTCGGCGATGACGCACTCGGTGACCACGATGCGGTCGGCCTGGTGGCTGCCCTGCATGCGGGGGAGGTGTCGATCCCCGACGTGCTCGAGGCCGCGATCGCCCGGGTGGAGCGGGTCGACCCCGAGCTCAACGCGGTGGCGTGCGCCGCCTTCGACCGTGCGCGGGCCGAGACCGTGGCGCCGCGTCCGGGGTTCTTCGCCGGCGTCCCCACCTTCGTCAAGGACAACACCGAGGTGGCGGGGCTGCCGACCGGGCACGGGTCCGACGCCTTCACCGCGCCGGTCGCCCAGGCCGACGGCGACTTCGCCCGGATGTTCCTCGCGACCGGCCTGATCCCACTCGGCAAGACCCAGCTCTCGGAGTTCGGCTTCTCCGCGTCGGCCGAGCACCCGCGCCTGGGCGCCGTCCGCAACCCCTGGGACCTCGAGCGCACCGCGGGCGCGTCGTCGTCCGGTTCGGCGGCGCTGGTGGCGGCCGGTGCGGTGCCGCTGGCCCACGCCAACGACGGTGGCGGCTCGATCCGGATCCCGGCCGGCGTCAACGGGCTGGTCGGACTCAAGCCCACGCGCGACCGACTGGCCCAGGACGCCCTGCTCCGACGGATGCCCGTGCGGATCGTGGCCGACGGTGTCGTGACCCGCTCGGTGCGGGACACCGCAGCATTCCTGCGCGAGGCCGAGAGGGTCTACCGCAACCTGCGTCTCCCGCCGGTCGGCGACATCACCCGGCCGAGCAAGCATCGGTTGCGGGTCGCGGTCATGACGGATGCGCCACACCACGACTCCGACCCGCAGGCGGTCCGGGCCACCCAGCAGACGGCTGCGCTCCTCGAGAGCCTGGGACACCACGTCTCGGAGGCGTCGCCGCCGGTGCCAGACCGGTTCGTCGACGACTTCCTGATCTACTGGTCGATGCTCGCGCTGATCACCCTGCGGACCGGACGCCTGGGGTTCGGCTCGAGCTGGGAGCCCGACCGGCTCGACAACCTGACCCACGGCCTGGCCCAGCACTGCGCGCGCAACCTGCACCGCTACCCTCGCGCGACCCGGGCGCTGCGCCGGATGGCGGCGGCCTCGGCCGAGTTCTACCGTGACTGGGACGTGGTGCTCAGCCCGACCCTGGCCGCCCCGACGCCCAGGCTGGGCCACCTCGACCCGACCCAGGACTACGAGACGATCATCGGCCGCCTGGTCGAGTGGGTGGCGTTCACGCCGTACCAGAACGCCAGCGGCGACCCGGCGATCTCACTGCCGCTGGCGACCGACGACGAGGGTCTCCCGCTGGGGATGATGCTCGCCGCAGGTGCGGGCCGGGAGGCGATGCTGCTCGAGCTGGCCTACGAGCTCGAGCAGGCCCAGCCCTGGGCGCGGATCCAGGACGCCTGAGCCGGGGCGGTAGCGATTTCTCGCCCCGGTCGGCGCCTGTGTATCCTTGCTCGTCGCTTGCCCCTTTAGCTCAGTCGGCAGAGCGTCTCCATGGTAAGGAGAAGGTCTACGGTTCGATTCCGTAAAGGGGCTCTGGATGTGGCACCCTCCGCGACGTGGCGGGGCACCACGACCAGGCGGCGGGGTAGCTCAGGTGGTTAGAGCACACGGCTCATAATCGTGGTGTCGCGGGTTCGAGTCCCGCCCCCGCTACAACGCAGCACCGCACGCCCAACAACAACCGAGGACTTCCCGTGGCCAGCAAGAGCTCTGACGTTCGCCCCAAGATCACGCTCGCCTGCACCGAGTGCAAGGAGCGCAACTACATCACCAAGAAGAACCGGCGCAACGACCCCGACCGCATGGAGCTGGCGAAGTACTGCCCGCGCTGCCGCAAGCACACCCCGCACCGCGAGACCCGCTGACCCTCGACGTCGGCAGGGCGTGTCCGACGCGCGCCCTCGACGTGGCTGACGACCCGCCCGGCCTCCGGGCGGGTCGTCGCATTTCGGCGGGGCGTGAGTCACTGCCCTCGGCCCGCTAGGTTGATCTCATGCCGATCGATGAGTCCCTGGTCGGACGGGAGTTCCCTCCGACCAGGCCCTATGCCGTGAGCGAAGAGAAGGTCCGCGAGTTCGCCGGTGCCGTCGGTGCGTCGTACGACGGGGGCCGGGCGCCGGCGACCTTCCCCATCGTGTTGGCCTTCGACGCCATGAACGCCTTCCTCGAGGCCGAGCAGATCGACCTCTTCCGGATCGTCCACGGCGAGCAGCGCTTCGCCTATGAGCGGCCGGTGGGCCCCGGCGACGTCCTGAGTGCCACGCTCACGGTCGCCTCGCTCCGGCAGATCGGCGGCAACGACATCCTCGGCACCCGCAGCCTGGTGACCGATGCCGACGGAGCCCTCGTCTGCACGACCACCGCGACCCTCGTGCACCGGGGGGGCGAGGGATGAACGCCGGCGACATCCTCGAGCCGCAGCGGTACGCCATCCGTCGCTCGGACCTGGTCCGCTACGCCGGGGCCAGCGGGGACTTCAACCAGATCCACTGGTCGGACCGGGTGGCGACATCGGTCGGGCTGCCGGGTGTGATCGCGCACGGCATGTTCACGATGGCCCTCGCCGCCCGCGCCGTCGACCACTGGACCGGCGGCGCCGAGGTGGTCGAGTTCGGCTGCAAGTTCACCAATCCGGTCGTGGTGCCCGACGACGACGCCGGCGTGGAGCTCGTCGTCGGTGGCACGGTGAAATCGGTCGCTGACGGCCTGAGCGTGATCGCCCTCGAGGTCACCTGTGGGGGCCAGAAGGTGCTCGGCATGCCGAAGGCCGTGGTGCGTGGCTGACGCCGAGCCCGTGCTGCTGCGCGACCACACGACGCTGCGGCTCGGGGGCCCGGTGACGACCTGGGTCGAGGCGACCACCGAAGCCGAGCTGGTGGAGGCGGTCGGCGGCGCCGACGCGGACGGCGTACCCGTGCTGGTCGTCGGTGGCGGCAGCAACCTGGTCGTCTCCGACGACGGCTTCCCCGGCACGGTCGTCCACATCGCCACCCGAGGGATCAGCAGTGACCTCGACGAGGGCTCAGCCGGGCCGGCCTGTGGCGGAGCCATGGTCCAGGTCGCGGCGGGCGAGACCTGGGACGACGTGGTGGCCGAGGCCGTCGGCTCCGGCTGGGTCGGGGTCGAGGCGCTCTCGGGCATCCCGGGCCTGGTCGGGGCGACGCCGATCCAGAACGTCGGCGCCTACGGCCAGGAGGTGGCCGACACCATCGCCTCCGTGCGCACCTGGGACCGGCACGACCACACCCAGCGGACGTTCGCCGCCGGCGACTGCGGGTTCGGCTACCGCACCTCGCGTTTCAAGAATGACCCCGGGCGCTACCTCGTCCTCGAGGTGACCTTCCAGCTGCGGCAGGGCACGCTCGGCGCCCCGGTGGGGTATGTCGAGTTGGCCCGGACCCTGGGCGTCGAGATCGGCGGACGCGCTCCGCTGGCCGAGGTGCGCCACGCGGTGCTCGGGCTCCGACGTCGCAAGGGGATGGTGCTCGACGCGGCCGACCACGACACCTGGAGCGCCGGGTCCTTCTTCACCAACCCCCTGCTCAGCACCGAGCAGGCAGCGACCTTGCCCGTCGCCGCGCCCCGGTGGCCGGCGGGTGACGGCATCGTCAAGACCAGCGCCGCCTGGCTGATCGAGCACGCCGGCTTCGGCAAGGGTTACGCCGCCGGACCGGCCGCTCTCTCGACCAAGCACACCCTGGCACTCACCAACCGCGGAGACGCCAGGACGGCCGACCTGCTCGGCTTGGCCCGCGAGGTGCGCGAAGGCGTAGAGCGGGCGTTCGGTGTGCGCCTGGTCAACGAGCCGGTGCTGGTCGGCTGTGAGCTCTAGCGTGTCATGGCGTCGCCCGAGGGGGCGGGCTGCCGTCAGTAGGTCGTGGACGAGCTGGTCGCGGCGACGGCGATGAAGGCGATCAGGGCCAGGATGCCGAGCACCAACAGCACCGTGCCGATGATGCCGGTGACGAAGCCGATCATGGCCTTGTCGCGGCCGCTGTAGGCGCCCGCGGACTCGTCGATCTCACGCTTGGCCTTCGCGCCCATGATCCACGCGACCGGGCAGAGGAAGATCGGGACGCCGCAGAGGAACGTCCCGATCAGCCCGATGAGCCCCAGCACCATGGCGGTCTGGGCCTGCGGGTGGTCCGGCACGACCGGCTGGCCGTAGCCGTACGGCCCGGCAGCGGGGTAGCCGGGTTGGGGGTAGCCCGGCTGGGGGTACCCGGGCTGGGCGTAGCCCTCCTGGGGGTGCTGCGGCTGGCCGTAGGGCGGCTGCTGGGCATAGGGCTGTTGGCCGTAACCAGGCTGGCCGTACTGGGGCTGGCCGTACTGCGGCTGGCCGTAGGCCTGGGGGTCGTAGCCCTGCCCGTACTGCTGGCCGTACTGCGGTTCCGCGGGCGGCCCGCCCGCGGCTTCGGCGGCCTCCTGGGCCTCCGCCTGCTGTTGGGCGGCGCGCTCGGCCTCGGCCCGCTCGGCCTCGGCCCGCCATTCCGCGGCGCGCTGGGCCTCGGCCCGTTCGGCCTCCTCGGCGCGCTGGCGCAGGTAGTCCTCGGGTAGGTTCGTCGGCTCGTCTGGAGGTGTCACGGGTCCATCGTGCCAGGCCGGGCGGGCCTCCGCTCGGCTAGTCCGAGCGATCCAGCCAAGCGTCGATGTCGGCCTCGGCGGCGCGGACCAGGTCGACGGGGGCCCTGGAGGCACGAAAGGACATCCGGGCGAGCTCGGCCAGGGTCTGCTGGGACAGGTAATGCGCGGTGCGTACGGCGTCGTACTGGTCCGCGAGACGGGACCCGAAGAGCAGCGGGTCGTCGGCCCCCAGTGCCACGGTCGCGCCGGCCGCGAGCAGCTGGGGCAGCGGGACGGCGGTGACGGCCGGGTAGACGCCGAGCGCCACGTTGGACAGCGGACACACCTCGAGCGGGATCTGCTGGTCCACGACACGCGCCAGGAGTTCCGGGTCCTCCGCCGACCTGACACCGTGACCCAGCCGGTCGGCGCGCAGCTCGTCGAGGCAGGTGCGCACGTGCTCGGGTCCGCGCAGCTCGCCGCCGTGGGGGGTCAGCAGCAGCCCGGCGCGCGCGGCGATCGCGAAGGCCGGGGCGAACTCAGCGGTGGTGCCGCGGCGCTCGTCGTTGGACAGGCCGAAGCCGATGACGCCGCTACCTGCGTACTGGGCCGCGAGACGGGCCAGCGTCCGGGCATCGAGAGGATGCCGGGTCCGGTTCGCGGCGATCACCACGGCGATCCCGAGGCCCGTGCGCTCGGCGGCGTCGCGCACGCAGTCGAGCACCAGGTCGGTGAAGGCGGTGATCCCGCCGAAGCGGGCGGCGTACCCGCTGGGGTCGACCTGGATCTCCAACCAGCGGCCACCGTCGGCCACGTCGTCTTCCGCGGTCTCCCGGACGAGCCGGCGAACATCGGCCTCGGTGCGCAACACCGACCGGGCCACGTCGTAGAGGCGCTGGAAGCGGAACCAGCCCTTCTCGTCGGCGGCCGACAGCTCGGGCGGCCACTGGGAGACCAGCGAGTCGGGCAGCGAGATGCCGTCCCGCTCCGCGAGCTCCAGCAGCGTCGAGTGGCGCATCGACCCCGTGAAGTGCAGGTGCAGATGGGCCTTCGGCAGCCGGGTCAGGTCCCGACCGGTGCTGCCGCTGGTCGGGGAGGGTGCGGCGCGCGATGCGGTGGGCGCGGCAGCACCCGTCTCGACACCGGCAGCCACGCCCGGAGTCAGCCGAACAGCTTCTGCAGCCGGGCCACGCCCTCGACGAGGTCGTCGTCCCCGAGCGCGTACGACAGGCGCAGGTAGCCGGGTGACCCGAACGCCTCGCCCGGCACCACCGCGACCTCGGCGTGATCGAGGACGTACTCAGCCAACGCCGCGGAGGTCTCGATCAGCCGGCCGTCGTACTCCTTGCCGAGCAGGCCCTTGACGGAGGGGTAGGCGTAGAAGGCGCCGTGGGGCGTCGGGCAGACCACGCCGTCGATCTGGTTGAGCATCTCCACGATCAGCCGCCGGCGGCGATCGAAGGCCACCTTCATCTCCTCCACCGCGGTCAGGTCGCCTGCCACTGCGGCCAGAGCAGCGCGCTGGGAGACGTTCGAGACGTTGGAGGTGGCGTGGGACTGGAGGTTGGTCGCGGCTTTCACCAGATCGGTGGGCCCGATCATCCAGCCGACCCGCCAGCCGGTCATCGCGTAGGTCTTCGCGACGCCGTTGACCACCACGCAGTGGTCGGCCAGGTAGGGGCAGAGCACCGGCAGCGATCCGGTCTCCACGCCGTCGTAGACGAGGTGCTCGTAGATCTCGTCGGTCAGCACCCACAGGCCGTTGTCCTCGACCCAACGACCGATCGCGCGAATCTCGTCGGCGGTGTAGACGGCGCCGGTCGGGTTCGAGGGCGAGACGAACAGCAGGATCTTGGTCCGCGGTGTCCGGGCCGCCTCTAGCTGTTCGATGGTGACCTTGTAGTCCTGGGTCTCATCGGCCAGCACCGGGACGGGGACGCCGCCCGCGAGAGAGATCACCTCGGGGTACGTCGTCCAGTACGGCGCCGGCACGATCACTTCGTCACCGGGGTCGAGCATGGCGGCGAAGGCGGAGTAGATCGCCTGCTTGCCGCCGTTGGTCACCACGACCTGGCCGGGTTCCACGGCGTACCCGCTGTCGCGCCGGGTCTTCTCGACGATGGCCTTCTTCAGCTCGGGCAGGCCGCCGGCGGGGGTGTACCGGTGGTTCTTGGGGTCGCGGCAGGCCTCGGCGGCAGCCTCGACGACGTAGCCGGGCGTGGGGAAGTCGGGCTCCCCGGCCCCGAAGCCGATGACCGGGCGGCCCTCGGCCTTGAGCGCCTTGGCCTTGGCGTCGACCTTGAGCGTCGCCGACTCGGCGATGGCGCCGATCCGGTCGGAGACGCGGCGGGACCGGGGGGAGGAGGTGGCGGGCGAGGAGGAGGCGGACGGGGTGCTCGCGGTCATGACGCCATCGTAGGGGGCGCCCGGGTCGGCCCGTCGAGAGCCGCCGGCCCCGGCCGAGGGCGTTTGGACGCGGCCGCCGCCTTCCCCGTACACTTCTCGTTTGGTGGTTCTCCACATGCTTTGCCCTGCCCTGGGGCAGGGGAGGGGAAGCATCGGAGGGCACTAGCTCAACTGGCAGAGCATCGGTCTCCAAAACCGAAGGTTGGGGGTTCAAGTCCCTCGTGCCCTGCAACAACTCCGGCCGCGAACGTGGTCGGCGTCAGACGCCCGGAAAGGTGGAACCGTGCCGGACAGCAGCGCAGTGCGTGGTCAGGACAAGGACCGCAAGCGGACCAGTCCCAGCCTGTTCTACCGCCAGGTGGTCGCCGAGCTGCGCAAGGTCGTCTGGCCGACCCAGGAGCAGCTGGTCACCTACTTCATCGTGGTGATGGTGTTCGTGCTCGTGATGATGTCGATCGTGGCGGCGCTGGACCTCGGCTTCGGGCGCATGGTGTTCTGGCTGTTCGGCGGTTCGAACTGACCGGCAGCAGACCCCGCAGGCGCACGCAGACCAGAGACGAATCGAAATGACGGAGCAACACGTGTCGGAGCAGTACGAACCCGAGCAGGTCGAGGAGACCGCCACCGCCAGCGACGCCGCAGGCGAGGAGCCGGTGGTCGAGGAGCCGGTGGTCGAGGAGCCGGTGGCCACCGACGACGCCGAGGCCACCGAGGACGCTGTGGCCGGGTCGGCAGACCAGCCGGCAGACGTTGCGGCAGACGACGCGGACGCGGACGCGAGCGACGAGGCGGACGCAACCGCCGACGATGCGGCTGAGGACGGGCAGGTCGCCGAGGAGTCGGCTCCGGTCGACCCGCTGGAGGCGTTCCGCGACGAGCTGTGGGCCAAGCCCGGCGACTGGTTCGTGGTCCACACCTACTCCGGTATGGAGAACCGGGTGAAGGCCAACCTCGAGAACCGCATCCACTCGCTCAACATGGAGGACTACATCCACGAGATCGTGGTCCCCACCGAAGAGGTCCCCGAGATCAAGAACGGGCAGCGCAAGATGGTCAAGCGCACCGTGCTGCCCGGCTACGTCCTGGTCCGGATGGACCTCACGGACGAGTCGTGGGCCGCCGTACGCCACACGCCGTCGGTCACCGGGTTCGTCGGGCACAGCCACCAGCCGGTGCCGCTGAGCATGGCCGAGGTTGAGAGCATGCTCGCCCCGGCCGTCGCCGCGGCCGCTCAGGCCGAGGGAGCCGCCGGCGCTGCTGCCGGTGGCGGCGCGGCGAAGAAGCCGATCGAGGTCGCTGACTTCGACGTGTCCGACTCGGTGATGGTCGTCGACGGCCCGTTCGCCACCCTCCATGCGACGATCACCGAGATCAACGCCGAGTCCCAGAGGGTCAAGGCCCTCGTCGAGATCTTCGGCCGGGAGACCCCGGTCGAGCTGAGCTTCAGCCAGATCCAGAAGGTCTGAGGCTCACCAGCAACAACCAGGTGGCAGAGCCGACGTCCCCGCGGGGGCCAGGCTCGTGATGACCACGACACACGCAACCGAAGGACCCTGAGAACGACATGCCTCCCAAGAAGAAGATCGCTGCGCTGGTCAAGGTGCAGCTCCAGGCCGGGGCGGCCACCCCTGCTCCGCCGGTCGGTACCGCCCTCGGTCCGCACGGCGTGAACATCATGGACTTCTGCAAGGCCTACAACGCGCAGACCGAGTCGATGCGCGGGAACGTCATTCCCGTCGAGATCACTATCTACGAAGACCGCTCGTTCACCTTCATCACGAAGACCCCGCCCGCCGCGGAGCTGATCAAGAAGGCCGCCGGCCTGCAGAAGGGCTCTGGAGTCCCGCACAAGGAGAAGGTCGGCAAGCTGACCAAGGACCAGGTGCGCGAGATCGCCCAGACCAAGATGCCCGACCTCAATGCCAACGACATTGACGCGGCCATGAAGATCGTCGAAGGCACTGCCCGCTCGATGGGTGTGACCACCGACTGACCCCGACCTCGACGGGCGAGGTCCCCGCGTGGCGAGCCTGCGAGACCGCGACCGTCGTACCCCTTCCGCAACACCCCGTGGCAGGGCCGCGCTGGCCCACCGACGACCACACTGGATGAGAAAAGAGACCAGACATGCAGCGCAGCAAGACCTACCGAGCAGCGGCCGAGTCCTTCGACAAGGACGAGCTCTACGCCCCGCTGGCCGCGATCAAGATCGCGAAGACCTCCAGCAAGAAGAAGTTCGACGAGACTGTCGACGTCGTGATGCGCCTGGGCGTGGACCCGCGCAAGGCCGACCAGATGGTCCGCGGGACGGTCAACCTCCCGCACGGCACCGGCAAGACCGCCAAGGTCCTGGTGTTCGCGAACGCCGAGAAGGCCGAGGCCGCGCGTGAGGCGGGCGCCGACGTCGTGGGCGGCGACGAGCTGATCGAGAAGGTGTCCGGCGGCTGGCTGGACTTCGACGCCGTGGTCGCCACTCCCGACATGATGGGCAAGGTCGGCCGCCTGGGTCGCGTGCTCGGCCCGCGTGGTCTGATGCCGAACCCCAAGACCGGCACCGTGACCCCCGACGTGGCCAAGGCCGTCTCCGACATCAAGGGCGGCAAGATCGAGTTCCGTGTGGACCGGCACGCCAACTTGCACTTCATCATCGGCAAGGCGTCCTTCGACGAGATCCAGCTCGCGGAGAACTACGCCGCCGCCCTCGAGGAGGTGCTGCGGCTCAAGCCGTCGAGCTCGAAGGGTCGCTACATCAAGAAGGTGACGCTCTCGACGACCATGGGCCCGGGCGTCCAGATCGACCCGAACCGCACCCGCGACGTTGCCGGCGAGGGCGACGCGACCGACTGACCCCCACGCCGACCCGTCGCAAACTGACCGCTGACCCGTCGTCAACTGACGAGTTGTCCACCGTTTCCTTGTGCAGAACCCGTCACTTCACGACGGGTCGGCGTCATTCGACGAAGAGGCGCTCGTCGACGAGCTTCTCGGCGACCCGGTTGCCGTCCTGCTCGTAGCGGGACTGGTCGAAGCGCTTGCGGAACTCGAGGTCCACGCCGTCGCGACCGTTCCGGTTCTTCTCCACCGACACGACGGCCCAGTCCTTGTAGCGCTCGGCGGCGCCGGCGTCGAAGACCAGGTGGTGGCGCGCGATGACGGAGTACTTGTGCGCGAGCACCAGCAGTACGTCGGCCTCGTAGGCCAGCGCCGTCGAACCGCGAAGGTGCTGGGCACGCAGCCGCTTGCCGGTCTCGAGCCCCTCCTTGTCGGCCGCGACGATCGCCAGCACGGGCACCTTCGCGTCCAGCGAGAGGTCCTTGAGCTGCTCGACCACGACCGTGACCCGCTCGTCCTCCACGGCGTGCCCGCCGTCGACCTTGACCTTCTGCAGGTAGTCGACGACCACCATGGGGGCCTCGCCGGTCTGCTCCCAGATCTGTTGGACGGCGTTGCTGATGATGGTCATCGTGGTCGTGTTGCCGCTGGAGTTGTGCACGTGGAGACGGTCGGCGTACTCCATGATCCGCTCGAGGCCCGGGATGGCTCCGCGCACCTCGGACATCCGCTCGGCGAGCCCGCCGATCCCGTGGTCGACGCCCTCGAAGGCCTGTCGCACCCGCACCAGGTTGGCTGCCTGCGGGTCGTTCTGCTCGCCGATCTCGAGGGCGAGCACGCGCTCGAGGATCGACTGGGCGTCGTGCTCGTAGCAGAAGTAGAGGACGTGGCGGCCGCTGCGCGCCGAGTTCCGCGCGATCTGGACGGCCATGGTCGTCTTGCCCAGGCCCTGGGCACCGGTCAGCAGGATCAAGTTGCCGGCACGCAGCCCGCCGCTCAGCACGTCGTCCAGCGCGTCGAAACCGGTCGGCCACATCCGGGCCGGCGCCGTCTCCGAACGCAGTCGAGCGTCGACGTTGCCGAGCACGCTCGTCAAGGAGGTCACATCGAGATCCACGCGGGCTATTGCAGCATGACTGGACCAGTGGCCGTGGGCGAATGCGCAAACCTGGCCTGCGCCGGGCCGAGACGCCCATCACGTCTCGCAGGGCACCGTTTTGGCGCTCGGCCGGGGTACGGCGTACAGTGCGTCCTCGTAACCAGAGACCGCTGGTTGTTGCGCTGCTCGCAGCGTGACCGAAGGTCCCGCACCAGTGCGGGCGGCCCGCGCAGGTCACAGAGCAAGCACGGCACTTTCGATGTACGCCGTTCTCCGCCCTGGGCGCCTGCGTCCGGGGCGTTCGTGATGTTCGGGTCGCCGAGGTCTCTTCGAAGTCCGGAAGGAGACCACATGGCGCGGCCAGAGAAGGCAGCCGCCGTTGCGGAGATCGTGGAGTCATTCCAGGAGTCCGCCGGTGCTGTGCTGACCGACTACCGCGGTCTCACCGTGAAGCAGCTGCAGGACCTGCGGCGGGCTCTCGGCGAGAACGCCAACTATGCCGTGGTCAAGAACACGCTGACCAAGCTCGCGGCCAAGGAGGCCGGTGTCGACGGCGTCGACGAGCTCCTGGCCGGCCCCACCGCGATCGCCTTCATCAACGGCGACGTGGTCGAGGCGGCCAAGGGTCTGCGTGACTTTGCCAAGGCGAACCCCGCCCTGATCGTCAAGGGCGGTTTCCTCGACGGCAAGTCCCTCGACGCGAAGGAGGTCGCGAAACTCGCCGACCTCGAGTCGCGCGAGGTTCTGATGGGCAAGCTTGCGGGCGCGATGCTCGCCTCGCTGTCCCAGGCCGTCTACTTGCTCAACGCCCCGATCGCCCAGGCCGCCCGGCTCGCCGGCGCGCTCCACGCGGCTCGGGTCGAATCCGGGCAGGACCCCGTTGAACCCCTCGCAGGTGGTGCCGGTACGCCGGTGGTCGCCGAGGAGGCACCGGCCGCCGAGGCCGCCTCCGACGAGGTCGACGCCGAGGCCTGACCCGGCCCCGGCTCACACCACCTGAAATCGAAACCCGGTCCGACTCCGTCCACCACGGGCGGGCCACCGAACGGAAGGAACAGCCATCATGGCGAAGCTCAGCACCGACGAGCTGCTCGACGCGTTCAAGGAGATGACCCTCATTGAGCTGAGCGAGTTCGTGAAGCAGTTCGAGGACACCTTCGGCGTCACCGCCGCTGCCCCCGTGGCCGCCGCAGCAGCCGCCCCCGCCGCCGGCGGCGCCGACGCCGGCGAGGCCGAGGCCGAGCAGGACGCCTTCGACGTCATCCTGGACGCCGCCGGTGACAAGAAGATCAACGTCATCAAGGAGGTGCGCGCCCTGACCTCCCTCGGACTGAAGGAGGCCAAGGACCTCGTCGAGGCCGCTCCCAAGCCGGTGCTCGAGGGGGTCACCAAGGAGGCCGCCGAGAAGGCCAAGGAGTCCCTCGAGGGCGCCGGAGCCTCCGTCACCCTCAAGTGACCCCCGCCGTACGTCGCGCTCCGGCGTGACCACGGCAACCGGAACATCGCAACGGCGGCCACCACCCCCGGGTGGCCGCCGTTGGCGCGTTCCCGGGATGTGGCCGGCGATCCGGCGGCGCTAGATTGACCGGCATGAGCACTTCCGACGCCTCCCGCACCTATGAACTCGACCGCCGCCACGTGTTCCACTCCTGGTCGGCGCAGGCACAGATCTCGCCGATGGTCGTCGAGCGGGCCGAGGGCTCGCGGATCTGGGACGGGGCCGGCAAGGAGTACCTCGACTTCACCTCCCAGTTGGTCTTCACCAACATCGGACACCAGCACCCGCGAGTGGTCGCGGCCATCCAGGAGCAGGCCGCGCGGCTGTGCGCGATCGCACCCGGTACGGCGGTCGCGTCCCGCTCCGAGGCGGCCCGGCTGATCATCGAGCGGGCTCCCGAGGGGCTCGAGAAGGTCTTCTTCACCAACGGCGGCGCGGACGCCAACGAGCACGCGATCCGCATGGCGCGGCTGCACACGGGGCGCACGAAGGTGCTGTCGACCTACCGCTCCTACCACGGGGGTACCCACCTCGCGATCAACGTCACCGGCGACCCCCGTCGCTGGGCGAGCGACCAGGCCAGCACGGGCACGGTGCACTTCTTCGGGCCGTTCCTGTACCGCAGCCCGTTCCACTCGACGACCGAGGCGGAGGAGTGCGAGCGCGCGCTGGAGCACCTCGAGCAGGTCATCGCGCTCGAGGGGCCGCAGACCATTGCCGCGATCGTGCTGGAGACCATCCCCGGGACGGCCGGCATCATGCTGCCCCCCGAGGGCTATCTGGCCGGGGTGCGGGACCTGTGCACCCGGCACGGGATCATCTTCATCGCCGACGAGGTGATGGCCGGCTTCGGGCGCGCCGGACGCTGGTTCGCCGTCGAGCACTACGGTGTCCGTCCCGACCTGATGACGTTCGCCAAGGGGGTGAACTCCGGGTATGTGCCGCTGGGTGGCGTGGCCATCAGCGCCGAGATCGCTGCCACGTTCGACGACCGGGTCTACCCCGGCGGCCTGACGTACTCCGGGCACCCGCTCGCCTGTGCGGCGGCCGTGGCCACCATCGAGACGATGGCCGACGAGGGCATCGTGGAGAACGCCGACCGGCTGGGCCGTGAGGTGTTCGGGCCGGCGCTGGCCAAGATCGCCGAGGCCCACCCCTCGGTCGGCGAGGTCCGAGGCGTCGGTGCCTTCTGGGCGCTGGAGCTGGTCAGCGACCCCGAGACCCGCACACCGCTGGCGCCGTACGGCGGGACGTCGGCCGCGATGGGCGCCACGGTGGCGGCGTGCAAGGAAGCCGGACTCCTGCCCTTCGTCAACTACAACCGGATCCACGTCGTACCCCCGCTGAACATCTCCGATGAGGATGCTCACCAGGGCCTGGAGATCCTCGACGAGGCGCTCGCGATCGCCGATGCCGCGGTCTCCTGAGGCCGACCCGTCGCCACCTGACCGCCCACCCGTCGCGAACTGACGAGTTCTCCACCGAGGGCCTGTGCACAACCCGTCAGTAGGCGACGGGTCGGCGTGGATACGGGCGACGCGGGGGTGCAATTGTGGCGTTGTGCTTGACCTGAGGCCGATTGGCGTTCATGATTCTGGGCATCCGGCGGGAGGTCGCGTGATGTGACCTTGACTCCGGTGTTGAAGCGTGCCCGGGTTCTGGGTTACAATCGGCCTTCGCGCCCTCTCTCAAATGCTCTTTGGCCTGCCCGGTGGCCCTACGGTGGTGGGACGGCGCCATTCCCGGAGCGACCCTTCGAAGGACAACCTCTTGGCCGCGCGCAGCACCACTGGTAACCCCCGCCGCATTTCTTTCGCAAAGATCCACGAGCCGCTCGAGCTCCCCCAGCTCCTCTCTCTCCAGACCGACAGTTTCGACTGGTTGGTCGGCAACGAGGCCTGGCAGGCCTCCGTCGAACGACGTATCGCCGAGGGTGAGGACGTCTCCCGCAAGTCCGGTCTGACGGAGATCTTCGAGGAGATCTCCCCGATCGAGGACTTCTCCGAGACGATGTCGCTGTCGTTCGAGAACCCCGTGTTCTACGACCCCAAGTACACCACCGACGAGTGCAAGGAGAAGGACTTCACCTACTCCGCGCCGCTCTACGTGTCGGCGGAGTTCACCAACAACGACACCGGTGAGATCAAGGGCCAGACCGTCTTCATGGGCGACTTCCCCCTGATGACGCCCAAGGGCACCTTCATCATCAACGGCACCGAGCGCGTCGTGGTCTCACAGCTGGTCCGCTCGCCCGGCGTGTACTTCGAGCGCACGGCCGACAAGACGTCCGACAAGGACATCTACACGACCAAGCTGATCCCGAGCCGCGGTGCCTGGCTGGAGTTCGAGATCGACAAGCGCGACATGGTCGGCGTCCGCCTGGACCGCAAGCGCAAGCAGAACGTCACCGTGCTGCTCAAGGCCCTCGGCTGGACCAACGAGCAGATCCGCGAGGAGTTCGGCGAGTTCGAGTCGATGATGCTCACCCTGGAGAAGGACCACACCGAGACCCAGGACGAGGCGCTGCTCGACATCTACCGCAAGCTGCGCCCGGGCGAGCCCCCGACGCGTGAGGCTGCGCAGACGCTGCTCAACAACTACTACTTCAACCCCAAGCGCTACGACCTGGCGAAGGTCGGTCGCTACAAGATCAACAAGAAGCTGGGCCTGCTCGAGGCCTTCGACCAGCAGACGCTGACGGTCGAGGACATCGTCTCGGCCATCAGGTTCGTGGTCGCGCTTCACGACGGTCGCACCCAGTTGGACTCGCCGCAGGGCGTGCTCGACATCGCGGCCGACGACATCGACCACTTCGGCAACCGGCGGATGCGCACGGTGGGCGAGCTGATCCAGAACCAGCTGCGCACCGGCCTGGCCCGCATGGAGCGGGTCGTCCGGGAGCGGATGACCACCCAGGACGTCGAGGCGATCACGCCCCAGTCGCTGATCAACATCCGCCCGGTCGTCGCGGCGCTGAAGGAGTTCTTCGGCACCTCGCAGCTCAGCCAGTTCATGGACCAGACCAACCCCATCGCGGGCCTGACCCACAAGCGGCGCCTGTCCGCTCTGGGCCCCGGCGGTCTGTCCCGGGACCGGGCCGGCATGGAGGTCCGTGACGTCCACCCCTCGCACTACGGCCGGATGTGCCCGATCGAGACGCCGGAAGGCCCGAACATCGGCCTGATCGGCTCGCTCGCGTCGTACGGACGGATCAACCCGTTCGGCTTCGTCGAGACGCCGTACCGCAAGGTCGTCAAGGGCAAGGTCACCGACCAGGTCCACTACCTCACCGCCGACGACGAGGACAAGCACGTCATCGCGCAGGCCAACGCGCTCATCGACAGCAAGGGCAAGTTCATCGACGAGCGGGTGCTGGTGCGCCAGCGAGACGGCGAGGTCTCCGAGGTCCTGGGCGACGATGTCGACTACATGGACGTCTCCCCGCGTCAGATGGTGTCGGTCGCGACCGCGCTGATCCCCTTCCTCGAGCACGACGACGCCAACCGCGCGCTGATGGGCGCCAACATGCAGCGTCAGGCGGTGCCGCTCATCAAGAGCGACGCGCCGCTGGTCGGCACGGGCATCGAGTTCCGTGCCGCGGTCGATGCTGGTGACGTCGTCATCGCGGAGAAGGCCGGCGTCGTGACCGACGTGTCGGCCGACGTGGTCGAGGTGATGAACGACGACAGCACGTACACCACGTACAAGCTGGCGAAGTTCCGCCGCTCCAACCAGGGCACCTGCATCAACCAGCGGCCGATGGTCGCCGAGGGTGACCGACTGGAGCCAGGCAGCCCGATCGCCGACGGTCCGTGCACCGATGAGGCCGAGATGGCGCTGGGCACCAACCTGCTCGTCGCGTTCATGCCGTGGCAGGGCCACAACTACGAGGACGCGATCATCCTCTCCCAGCGGTTGGTGCAGGAGGACGTCCTCACCTCGATCCACATCGAGGAGCACGAGGTCGACGCCCGCGACACCAAGCTGGGCCCGGAGGAGATCACCCGCGACATCCCGAACGTCGGCGACGACCTGCTCGCCGACCTCGACGAGCGCGGCATCATCCGGGTCGGCGCGGAGGTCACCACCGGTGACATCCTCGTCGGCAAGGTGACCCCGAAGGGCGAGACCGAGCTGACCCCCGAGGAGCGTCTGCTCCGCGCGATCTTCGGTGAGAAGGCGCGCGAGGTCCGCGACACCTCCATGAAGGTCCCGCACGGCGAGTCCGGCACGGTCATCGGTGTGCGCGAGTTCAACCGCGAGGACGGCGACGAGCTGCCCCCGGGTGTCAACCAGCTCGTGCGCGTGTACGTCGCCCAGAAGCGCAAGATCTCTGTGGGCGACAAGCTCGCCGGCCGCCACGGCAACAAGGGCGTCATCGCGAAGATTCTGCCGATCGAGGACATGCCGTTCATGGAGGACGGCACCCCGGTCGACGTGGTGCTCAACCCGCTGGGTGTTCCGCGACGGATGAACATCGGCCAGATCCTCGAGCTCCACCTGGGCTGGCTGGCCAAGCAGGGCTGGGACCTCAAGCTCCACGAGGGTGGTGGCGAGGAGGACTGGAAGCAGCGCCTGATCGGCATCCACGCCGACAAGGCCGACCCGAACACCCTGGTGGCCACCCCGGTCTTCGACGGCGCCAAGGAGGACGAGATCACCGGCCTGCTGGGCTCGACGCTGCCGAACCGGGACGGCGTACGCCTGATCGGTGAGGGCGGCAAGGCCTCGCTGTTCGACGGCCGCTCAGGGGATCCGTTCCCCGAGCAGGTCTCGGTCGGCTACATGTACATCCTCAAGCTGCACCACCTCGTCGACGACAAGATCCACGCGCGCTCGACCGGGCCCTACTCGATGATCACCCAGCAGCCGCTGGGCGGTAAGGCCCAGTTCGGCGGCCAGCGCTTCGGCGAGATGGAGGTCTGGGCGATGGAGGCCTACGGCGCCGCCTACGCCCTGCAGGAGCTGCTGACGATCAAGTCCGACGACGTGCCGGGCCGGGTGAAGGTGTACGAGGCCATCGTCAAGGGCGAGAACATCCCCGACTCCGGCATTCCCGAGTCGTTCAAGGTGCTCGTCAAGGAGATGCAGTCGCTGTGCCTGAATGTCGAGGTGCTGAGCCAGGACGGCACGGCCATCGAGATGAAGGACGCCGAGGATGACGTCTTCCGCGCCGCGGAGGAGCTCGGCATCGACCTCTCCCGTCGCGAGCCGAGCTCGGTCGAAGAAGTGTGAGGCGTGCCCGCCGGCTTCGAGACGGTCACTACCCGACCTCCTCGCCCAGCGGGTCCCTCACTCCCTGTTTGAACCACTGAGATTTCTAACCGAAGGAATGCAGCCATCGTGCTCGACGTGAACTTCTTCGACCAGCTTCAGATCGGCCTGGCCACCGCGGACGAGATCCGCACGTGGAGCCACGGTGAGGTCAAGAAGCCGGAGACCATCAACTACCGCACGCTCAAGCCCGAGCGCGACGGCCTCTTCTGCGAGAAGATCTTCGGTCCCACCCGGGACTGGGAGTGCTACTGCGGCAAGTACAAGCGGGTGCGCTTCAAGGGCATCATCTGTGAGCGCTGCGGCGTCGAGGTGACCCGATCGAAGGTCCGCCGCGAGCGGATGGGCCACATCGAGCTCGCCGCCCCGGTGACCCACATCTGGTACTTCAAGGGCGTCCCGAGCCGGCTCGGCTACCTGCTCGACCTGGCCCCGAAGGACCTGGAGAAGGTCATCTACTTCGCGGCGTACATGATCACCTCGGTCGACGAGGACGCCCGGCACCGCGACCTGTCCTCGCTCGAGGGCAAGGTGGGGCTCGAGCGTGAGCGGCTGGAGAAGCGCCGTGACGGCGCGATCGCCGACCGCACCAAGAAGCTCGAGGAGGACCTCGCGGCGCTCGAGGCCGAGGGCGCCAAGTCCGACGCCAAGCGCAAGGTCAAGGACGGCGCCGAGCGCGAGATGAAGCAGCTGCGCGACCGCTCGCAGCGCGAGCTCGACCGCCTCGACGAGGTGTGGAACACCTTCAAGGCGCTCAAGGTCCAAGAGCTCATGGGCGACGAGATGCTCTACCGCGAGATGAAGACGTGGTTCGGCAAGTACTTCGAGGGGCACATGGGCGCCGCGGCGATCCAGAAGCGCCTCGAGGACTTCGACGTCGAGGCCGAGGTGGCCTCGCTGCGCGAGACCATCGCGACCGGCAAGGGCCAGCGCAAGGTGCGCGCGCTCAAGCGGCTCAAGGTCGTCGACGCGTTCCGCAAGACCGACAACAAGCCCCAGGGCATGGTGCTCGACGCCGTTCCGGTGATCCCGCCGGACCTGCGCCCGATGGTGCAGCTCGATGGTGGCCGGTTCGCCACCTCGGACCTCAACGACCTCTACCGCCGCGTCATCAACCGCAACAACCGCCTCAAGCGGCTGCTGGACCTCGGCGCGCCGGAGATCATCGTCAACAACGAGAAGCGGATGCTCCAGGAGGCCGTGGACTCGCTGTTCGACAACGGCCGCCGCGGTCGTCCGGTCACCGGCCCGGGCAACCGGCCGCTGAAGTCGCTCTCCGACATGCTCAAGGGCAAGCAGGGCCGCTTCCGCCAGAACCTGCTCGGCAAGCGCGTCGACTACTCCGGCCGTTCGGTGATCGTCTCCGGCCCGCAGCTCAAGCTGCACCAGTGCGGTCTGCCCAAGCAGATGGCGCTGGAGCTCTTCAAGCCGTTCGTGATGAAGCGGCTGGTCGACCTCTCGCACAGCCAGAACATCAAGTCCGCGAAGCGGATGGTGGAGCGGGCGACCTCCGGCCTGAGCCGGTACGCCGTGGTGTGGGACGTCCTCGAAGAGGTCATCACTGAGCACCCCGTGCTGCTCAACCGAGCACCCACCCTGCACCGCCTCGGCATCCAGGCCTTCGAGCCCCAGCTGATCGAGGGCAAGGCCATCCAGATCCACCCGCTCGTCTGCACGGCGTTCAACGCCGACTTCGACGGTGACCAGATGGCGGTGCACCTGCCGCTGTCGGCGGAGGCCCAGGCCGAGGCCCGGATCCTGATGCTCTCGACCAACAACATCCTCAAGCCGTCCGACGGTCGGCCCGTGACCATGCCCACCCAGGACATGATCATCGGTCTGTTCTTCCTCACCACCGACCGCGATGACGAGGCCGGCAAGGGCCGGGCGTTCTCCTCGGTCGCCGAGGCGATCATGGCCTTCGACAAGGGAGAGATCGCGCTGCAGAGCCGGGTGAAGATCCGCTTCTCCGACGTCGTGCGTCCCCTCGAGCTCGAGGTGGGTGCCGACTGGGAAGAGGGCCAGTCGGTCACGCTCGACACGACACTGGGTCGGGCGCTCTTCAACGAGACCCTGCCCAGCGACTACCCGTTCGTGAACTACGAGGTGGGCAAGAAGGCTCTGGGCGCGATCGTCAACGACCTGGCCGAGCGCTACACCAAGGTCGAGGTCGCGGCGTCGCTGGACGCGCTCAAGGACGCTGGCTTCCACTGGGCCACCCGCTCGGGCGTCACCGTGTCGATCGACGACGTGGTGACGCCGCCTGAGAAGGCGGAGATCCTCAAGGGCTACGAGGCCCAGGCGGCCAAGGTCCAGCAGCAGTTCGAGCGCGGTCTGGTCACCGATGAGGAGCGTCGTCAGGAGCTCATCGAGATCTGGACCCAGGCCTCGAACGACGTCGCCAAGGCGATGGAGGCGACCTTCGACCGGGCCAACCCGATCTTCATGATGGTGGACTCGGGTGCGTCGGGAAACATGATGCAGATCCGTCAGGTGGCGGCCATGCGTGGTCTGGTGGCCAACCCGAAGGGCGACATCATCCCGCGGCCGATCAAGTCGAACTTCCGCGAGGGTCTCTCGGTGCTGGAGTACTTCATCTCCACGCACGGTGCCCGCAAGGGTCTGGCGGACACCGCGCTGCGCACCGCCGACTCCGGTTACCTCACCCGGCGACTGGTCGACGTGTCGCAGGACGTCATCATCCGTGAGGACGACTGCGGTACCGAGCGAGGTCTCCCGAAGCGGATCGGCGTGCGTGGCGAGGACGGCGTGGTCCGCAAGGACGACAACGCCGAGACCGCGGCGTACGCACGCTCGGCGGCGACCGACGTCACCCACCCCGAGACGGGTGAGGTCCTGGCCGTTGGTGGCGAGGACCTCGGTGACGTCAAGATCGGCGAGCTCATCGCTGCCGGGATCGAGGAGGTCAAGGTCCGCTCGGTGCTGACCTGCGACGCCAAGACCGGCACCTGCGCGAAGTGCTACGGCCGCTCGCTGGCCACGGGCAAGCTCGTCGACATCGGCGAGGCGGTCGGCATCATCGCGGCCCAGTCGATCGGTGAGCCGGGCACGCAGCTGACGATGCGTACCTTCCACACCGGCGGTGTGGCCTCGGCCGACGACATCACGCAGGGTCTGCCCCGTGTGGTCGAGCTCTTCGAGGCGCGCTCGCCCAAGGGTCGTTCGCCGATCTCGGAGGCGGCCGGCCGGGTGGCCATCGAGGAGTCCGACAAGGCCCGCAAGGTCATCGTTACCCCCGACGACGGGTCCGAGGCCCAGGAGTACCCCGTGTCCAAGCGGTCGCGGCTGCTCGTGAGCGATGGCGATCACGTCGACGTGGGGCAGATGCTCACGCTCGGTACGCCCGACCCTCAGGACGTGCTGCGGATCCTCGGTGTGCGCAAGGCTCAGGAGCACCTGGTGGACGAGGTCCAGGCGGTGTACCGCAGCCAGGGCGTGTCGATCCATGACAAGCACATCGAGATCATCGTGCGGCAGATGCTGCGCCGGATCACGGTGATCGAGTCCGGTGACGCCACCATGCTGCCGTCCGACCTCGTGGACCGCGTGCGGTTCGAGACCGAGAACCGGCGGGTCGTCTCCGAGGGTGGCAAGCCTGCCTCGGGTCGCCCGGTGCTGATGGGCATCACCAAGGCCTCGCTGGCCACGGAGTCGTGGCTCTCGGCGGCCTCCTTCCAGGAGACCACCCGGGTGCTGACCGACGCCGCGATCCACGGGCGCTCCGACTCCCTGCTGGGGCTGAAGGAGAACGTGATCATCGGCAAGCTGATCCCGGCGGGCACCGGACTGGAGCGCTACCGCAACATCCGGGTGGAGCCCACCGAGGAGGCGCGCGCGGCGGCGTACTCCGTGACCGGTTACGACTCCTACGACTACGAGTTCGGCAACACCGGCACGGCCCAGGCCGTGGCGCTGGACGACTTCGACTTCGGGTCGTACCAGAACTGAACCGACTCACCACCGGCCCGACCTCTCCTCGTGGGGGGCGGGCCGGTGGCTTGTCCGGCCGAGGTGGCCCGGGGACGTGGCGGGGCGAGGTCTCCAGGATGTGACCCCTCCCCGCCGACGCGCCACATATTGCTGCCGAGGAGTCACAGATTGCTGGCGAGGAGTCAGTTCTGGTCCCCAGATGCGACCCCTCACCGGCCAGATGTGACTCCTCGGCGGGGATTTCGGGGGTTCGCGGGGGGCTGAGAGAATCTCGGGGTGAGCCAGACGCGCGACCTGAGGACCGACGTGCTGGTCGTCGGCGCCGGGCCGGCCGGTGCGGCGGCTGCTGCCTGGAGCGCGCGGCACGGCCTGGACGTCCTCCTCGCGGACGCTGCGGTCTTCCCGCGCGACAAGACCTGCGGCGACGGTCTGACCCCGCGGGCGATCGAGGAGCTCAGCCGCCTCGGCCTGGCCGACTGGCTCCGTGCCCACGTGGTGAACCAGGGACTGCGGGCCCACGGCTTCGGCCAGACGCTGCTGCTGCCCTGGCCGGGCGGCACGCTTCCTGCTTGGGGATCGGCCGTGGCCCGCACCGAGCTCGACGACCACCTGCGCACGACTGCCATCAAGGCGGGGGCCTCGGCGGTCGAAGGAGCGCGCGCGGTCGGCGTACGCCGTGATGGGGACCGGGTGGCCGCGGTGGAGTTCGAGCGGGACGGCGAGCGTTTCGAGATCGCCTGCCAACGCCTGGTTGTCGCGGACGGCGTCAGGTCGCCGCTGGGCAAGCTGCTCGGCCGCCAGTGGCACCGCGAGACCGTGTACGGCGTCGCGGGGCGCTGCTACGTCGACTCGTCGATGGCCGACGACCCGTGGATCAGCTCGCACCTGGAGCTGCGCAGCGCCGAGGGCGAGATCCTCTCCGGGTACGGCTGGATCTTCCCGCTCGGCAACGGCGAGGTGAACGTTGGCGTCGGCACGCTGGCCACGGCCAAGCGCCCGGCCGAGATCGCCCTGCGGCCGCTGATGAGGTTCTACGTCGACGAGCGCCGCGACGACTTCGGCCTGAGCGGAGACGCCCGGATGCCGACGTCGGCCCTCCTGCCGATGGGCGGCGCGGTGTCGAGCGTCGCCGGTCCGAACTGGCTGCTCGTCGGTGACGCGGCGGCGTGCGTGAACCCGCTCAACGGCGAAGGCATCGACTACGGCCTCGAGACCGGACGTTTCGCCGCCGAGATGCTCAGCGACTCGCCCGACGACCTGGGAACCGCATGGACGTCCCTCCTGCGGGACCACTACGGCGAGTCATTCTCCATCGCCCGTCGGCTCGCTGGCCTGGTCACGGTGCCCCACCTGCTCTCGACCCTCGGACCCGCCGGCATGCGGTCGGACTGGCTGATGACGCTGGCGCTGCGCTGGATGGGCAACCTGGTCACCGACGAGGATCGGGACCGAGCCGCTCGGGTCTGGCGCTGGGCGGGCCGTCGTTCGCTGGCGCGGGACCATCGTCCGCCGTTCTCCTGACCCGGGCGCGACGGCGCTGCCAGCTCCCGATCGGGTCGACAGCCCAGGTGAGCGGGCGTCGTACCGGCGCACTGGCGAGGCCCAGGGCGAGCGCGACCGCCGCCACGGTGGTCACCAACGGCGCGATGCGCACATGGTCGTCGGCCCAGGCCGCCCACCCGGCGTACTCCGCGGCGCTGATCACGAAGCCATGGAAGAGGTAGACGACCATCGTCGCGGCACCCATGGCGCTGAACCAACCGCCGCGGCGCGGCACGAGCGCGAGCACGCTGACCGAGCCGAGCAGGCCGATCGCGATCACGATCAGCCGCACCTTCATGGCGGGGAGCGTGCTCCACCCCAGATCGTCGTACCCCGCGTCGTAGTAGAGGAAGGCGGTGCGCGCCCACTCGTCGGTGTCGCGCGCGAGCAGCAGGATGCCGAGCAGGGCCGCGGCTGCGAACGGCTTGACCCAGGCGCGTTGGAGCTCGGCCAGCGCGCCGCGGCTGATGAACAGGCCGAGGACGAAGAACGGCAGCAGCCCCATCGCCCGGGCCACGCACAGGATCTGGCCGGACCAGAGTCCACCGGCCGCGCTGACCACCACCGAGAGCGGGAGGAACACCCAGTGGAGGCGGAGGATCGGGGTCGCGAGGCGCCACATCGCGAGCACGGGGAGGTACCACATCGTCCAGTGCGGCATCAGCAGCACGTTCCCGGTCTCGACCTGGCCGAGCGCGTGCCGGAAGTAGTACAGCGCAGGCTCGAAGATGAGGTAGGGCACGATCAGGGTCGTCACGACGGAGAGCAGATGCTTGCGGTCCCACTCGAACGAGCGTGAGAGGTAGCCGCTGACCAGCACGAACGCGGGGACGTGCCAGAAGTAGAGGAAGTCGTAGATCCAGCGCTCCCCGGTCGTCGGCTCGAGCAGTCGCCACGAGTGGCCCACGACGACCGCGGTCACCAGGAACATCTTGGTGTTGTCCAGCCAAGGGTCGCGGCGCGAGCTCATCCGGTCAGCCTAGGTGCCCCCGCGCCGCATGCGATCGGTAGGTTGTGGCGGTGAACTCCCTGCCGCGAACTGCAGCGTGTGGCCGCGTACGCCGTGATCCTGCGCGGGGACCGGATCCTGCTGTCCCGGCTGGCCGAGCGCATCTCACGCCACGAGCTGTGGACGCTGCCCGGTGGGGGCGTCGACCACGGGGAGAACCCACGCGATGCCGTGATCCGCGAGATCCACGAGGAGACCGGGCTGCACGCCGAGGTCGGGGCGGCCGCGCGGATCTACTCCGCCCACATGGCGGGGGTGTGGCGCGACGGGGTGCGCGTCGACGCGCATGCGCTGCGCGTCGTCTTCGAGGGGTGGGTGCCCGCCGACGCCCCCGAGCCCCGGGTGCTCGAGGTGGACGGGTCGACCTCGGAGGCGGCCTGGCAACCGGTGGCCGACGTGGTGTCGGGGTCGCTTCCGGTCGCCCCGATGGTGCTCGAGGCGCTCGCCGAGCACCAGCCCTCGCAGCGACAGCGGGTCGCGGCGTACGCGGTCATCCGGCGCGACGACGACGTGCTGCTGACCCGGATCTCACAGCTCGGTCACCACCCGGGGGCGTGGACGCTGCCGGGCGGGGGAGTCGACCATGGCGAGTCGCCGGCCCGGGCGCTCGCGCGCGAGGTGCGTGAGGAGTGCGGGGTGGCCTGCGAGGTCGGGGACCTGCTCGGTGTGCACGACGTGCACTTCTCCGGGACCGCGCCGACGGGTCGGCTCGAGGACTTCCACGGCATCCACCTGATCTTCGCCGCGACCATGGAGGCCGGGGCGACGCCGTACGTCGCCGAGGTCGGCGGGACGACCGACGCCGTCGGGTGGGTGCCGGTCGCTGACATCGCCGATGGGCGGATCGAGGTGCTCGACGTCGTCCGTGCGGCGATCGGGCTCGGGTCCACCGAGGGCTGACCGCGTCCCGCAGGGCGGGAAGGGCTGCCGGAACCCGGGCGCGGGGTTCGTAGGCTCGCGGCGTGCCCCAGGGACTGCTGCTCGACGTCGGTGTCGTGCTGCTCAAGTCGGCGTGGGAGATCGCCGACGAGTTCGAGCGGCTCAACGGGTTGCCGCCGCGCACCATCCCCGGGCGGGGACCCTTCGACGACGGCGGCGACCCGCTGTGGGAGCGACATCTGGCCGGCGAGCTCACCGAGCGTGAGTACTGGCTCGGCAACGCCGACGTCGCGGTCTCGCGTGGAGCGCCGCTGAACGGACACCCGCACCTGATGCGCGCGATCTTCCAGCACCCCGGCATCGAGGTGTCGCGACGCGGCGCCGTCGACCTGCTGCGGCGAGCGCGCGAGGCGGGCGTGCTCACCGGGATCTTCTCCAACGAGCTGATGGACTTCCAGGGTCGCGAGTGGGTCGAGGCCCAGCCGTGGTTCCCGTTGTTCGACGTGGTCTTCGACGCCACCGAACGGGGGATACGCAAGCCCGACCCCGCGTCGTACGCCGCGGTGGTTGCGGAGGTCGCTCTGCCCGCGGGAGACCTGGTCTTCGTCGATGACAACCCGCGCTATGTCGACGGCGGCACCGCCGGCGGCATGCAGTCGGTGCTCCTCGACGTCCTCGACCCCGACGCCGCCTTCGGCAAGGCCGCCGAACTCCTCGCCCTCCCCTGACCCCCTCCCCGCCGACGCGTCACATATTGCTGCCGAGGAGTCACAGATTGTGGGCGAGGAGTCAGTCCTGGTCCCCAGATGCGACCCCTCACCGGCCGGATGTGACCTCTCACCAGCCAGATGGGACTCCTCAGCGGCCAGATGGGACGCGTCAGCGGGGTGGGGCAAGATGGGGGGTGTGGTGGCGACCGGTGGGGAGAGCGTGTTCACCTACGCCGCACCGGGACTGAAGTTCGGGCCGGGGGCGGCTGCGGAGCTCGGCCACGACCTGCGCGGGCTCGGTGCCCGGCGGGTGCTGATGGTGACCGACCCCGGCGTCGCGGCGGCGGGCCACCCCGGCCGGATCGCCGAGCGGTTGGTGGCCGAGGGCCTCACCGTCACGACGTACGACGACGCACGGGTCGAGCCGACCGACGCCTCCCTGCTCGCCGCCACAGAGTTCGCGCGTGCCGCGGGGCCTTTCGACGCCGTCCTGGCCGTTGGCGGCGGCTCCTCGATCGACACCGCCAAGGCCGTCAACCTGCTGCTGACCAACCCCGGCGAGCTGGAGGACTACCTCAACGCTCCGGTCGGCCGGGCCCGCGCTCCGGAGCACCCCCTGCTGCCCCTGGTCGCCGTGCCGACCACCACCGGCACCGGCAGCGAGAGCACGACGATCTGTGTCCTGGACGTCGTCGCGCTGCGGGTCAAGACCGGCATCAGCCACCCGCGCCTTCGGCCGACCCTCGCCGTCGTCGACCCACTCCTGACGCTGACCCAGCCGGCGGAGGTCACCGCCTGCTCCGGCCTCGACATCGTCTGCCACGCGCTCGAGAGCCTCACCGCACGCTGGTACGCCGACTTCGACCCCAAGCGGCCCGAGCAACGGGTGCCCTACTGCGGCGCCAACCCGATCGCCGACCTGTGGGCCGAGCGCGCGCTCAAGCTCGTGGCGGAGTCGTTGCGCGACGCGGTCGCCGACGGCAGCGACCCCCGCGCCCGCGAGCAGCTCGCGCTGGCAGCGACCTTCGCCGGACTCGGCTTCGGCAACGCCGGCGTGCACGTGCCCCACGCCAACGCCTACCCGATCGCGGGGCAGGTGCGGTCCTACCGGCCCCGGGGCTACCCGCAGGACGAGCCGATGGTGCCGCACGGCATGGCGGTCGCGCTCACGGCACCCGCCGCCTTCGCCTTCACCTACGACGCTGACCCCGACCGGCATCTCGCAGCCGCCCGCTGGCTCGACCCTCAAGCGGTCGACACCGGTCCGGAGGTTCTTCCCGATGTCCTACGCGCCCTGATGCGCGACGTCGGCCTGCCCGACGGCCTCGCCGCGCTCGGGTATGACGCCGCCGACGTGCCGTCGCTCGTCGAGGGCGCCCAGCGGCAGCAACGACTCCTCGCGACCGCCCCGTGCGCGGTGACCGGGGATGACCTGGCGGGGATCTTCACCGCGTCGATGGAGGTCTGGTGACGCTCGCCGCGGACGTCGGCGCCGTCACCGCCGCGCTCAGGCGTGCTGGGCTCACCGACGTCGACGACTCCACGCTCGCCCGGGCGCTCTACTCCTCCGACGCCTCCCTCTACCGCGTCGTCCCGCAGGTGGTCGTCCGGCCCCGGCACCGCGACGAGCTCCTCGCCACGCTGGCGGTCGCCCGCGAGACCGGCGTCCCGCTCACGGCTCGCGGCGCCGGTACGTCGATCGCCGGCAACGCGGTCGGACCCGGCATGGTCGTCGACTGCGCGCGTCACCTCGACCGGATCGTCAGCCTGTCACCGGAACAACGCCGGGCCGTCGTCGAGCCCGGCGTCGTGCATGCCTCGCTGCAGCGCGCCGCCGCGCGGCACGGACTCCGCTACGGACCGGACCCCTCGACCCACACCCGGTGCACCGTCGGCGGCATGGTCGGCAACAACGCCTGTGGCTCGCGCGCCCTCGGCTTCGGCCGGACCGTCGACAACCTCGCCGGGCTGACGGTCGCGTTCGGGACCGGCGAGGTGGCCGACCTCTCCGCGGGTCGGTACGACGGCGCCGCGGGCACCGCGCTCGTCGACCTGGCGAGCCTGGACGTCGCCCACGTACGCACCCACTTCGGCCGGTTCACCCGCCAGGTCAGTGGCTACGCCTTCGAGCACCTGCTACCCGAGCACGGGTACCGGGTCGACCGGTTCCTCACCGGGTCCGAGGGCACCCTCGGGCTGGTGCTCGACGCGACCGTGGAGCTGGTCGATGAGCCGCCACATCGCGCCGTCGTAGTGCTCGGCTACCCCTCGATGATCGAGGCGGCCGACGCCGTACCGGCCGTGTTGGCCGCCGTCCCCGGCGCCCTCCTGGCCTGCGAGGGTCTGGACGCGCGTCTGCTCGAGCTGGTGCGGGCGCGCGGAGTCGCGACCCCCGAGATGCCGCGTGGTGACGGCTGGCTCGTCGTCGAGTTGGCCGGTGCCACCAGCGACGAGTGCGCCGCACTGGCGACCCGGGTGACCAGGTCCGCCGACGCTCTCGAGGCGCGCCTGGTCGACGACCCTGCAGAGGCGGCGACCCTCTGGCGGATCCGCGAGGACGGCGCCGGGTTGGCCGCCCGCAGCCTCGACCGCCCGGCCTACTCCGGCTGGGAGGACTCCGCTGTCCCGCCCGACCGGCTGGGGGAGTGGCTGCGGACGTTCGAGGAGCTGCTCCGTGCCCACGACCTGCGCACCGTGCCCTACGGCCACTTCGGCGACGGGTGCGTGCACGCCCGCATCGACTTCCGCTTCGACGCCGACGCTGCGGGCGCGTTCCGCAGCTTCCTGGTCGCCTCCGCGACGGCACTCCACGAGCTCGGTGGCTCCCTCTCGGGAGAGCACGGCGACGGACGCGCGCGCTCCGAACTCCTCCCGCTGATGTACGACGCGCACTCGCTGCGGCTCTTCGCTGCCGCCAAGGCGATCTGCGACCCCGAGGGGATCCTCAACCCCGGCGTCCTCGTGGACCCGGCGCCGGTCGATGCAGACTTGCGGCCGGCCCGCCCTGCCCATGAGCCGCCACTCGCCTTCCGGTTCGTCGACGACGCGGGCTCGCTGGCCGACGCGGTGCACCGCTGCACCGGCGTCGGCCGCTGCGTCGCGGTCGCGTCCCCCGGGGTCATGTGCCCGTCGTACGCCGCCACCCGGGACGAGAAGGACAGCACCCGGGGCCGGGCGCGGGTGCTTCAGGAGGCCCTGGACGGCACCCTGGTCCGGGGCCTCGAGGACCCCGCGGTCGCCGAGGCGCTCGACCTCTGCCTGGCCTGCAAGGGCTGCGCCAGCGACTGCCCGACGGGCGTG
Source organism: uncultured Actinomycetota bacterium (assembly GCA_963812265.1). Classification (GTDB taxonomy): domain Bacteria; phylum Actinomycetota; class Actinomycetes; order Propionibacteriales; family Nocardioidaceae; genus Nocardioides. Next base: position 52,354 of record CAWEUL010000001.1, on the reverse strand, counting down.
GACCTGGCGACCTACAAGTCCGAGGTGCTGCAGCAGACCTACGCCCGCCGCCGCCGGCCGCGCAGCCACTACACGCTCGGCCGGCTGCCGCAGTGGCTGGTGGCGGCCCGGCGGTCTCCCCGGCTGGCCAACGCGCTGCTGGCCGGACCACTCGGCCGGCTGGCGAAGGCCGCAGCCGGCGTCGACGCACGTCGGTCGCTGCCTCGCCTGGCACCGGACCCCCTCCGGACGTCATCGGCTGCGGTCGCCCCCACGACCGCATCGTCTGACGTCCCGCAGGTGTGGCTGTGGGCGGACACGTTCACGGCGTCGTTCACCCCGCAGACCGCTCGGTCGGCGATCGCGGTGCTCGCGGATGCCGGGCTCCGCGCCGAGATCATCCCGGCGCGCGCCTGCTGCGGACTCACGTGGATCACCACCGGGCAGGTCGATGCCGCCCGCCGCATCATGGAGGACACGCTCGCGACCCTGGCGCCGTACGTCGCCAGCGGGGTTCCCGTGGTCGGGCTCGAACCCTCGTGCCTGGCCACGCTGCGCTCAGATGCCCGCCAGCTCACCGACGACCCGCGCGCCGAGGTCGTGGCCGCCGGCGTGCTGACGCTCGCCGAGCTGCTCGACCGCCTCGACTGGACGCCGCCCGACCTGACCGGCCTCGAGGTCGTGGCCCAGCCGCACTGCCACCACGCCTCGGTGCTCGGGTGGGAGGCCGACGAGCGGCTCCTGACGAGCGCCGGCGCGACCGTACGCCGCGTGGCCGGCTGCTGCGGCCTCGCCGGCAGCTTCGGGATGGAGCGGGGTCACTATGACCTCTCGGTAGCCGTGGCCGACACCCATCTGCTGCCGGCCGTACGCGCCCACCCCGCAGCCGTGGTCCTCACCGATGGCTTCTCCTGCCGCCACCAGCTGGCGGACCTCGCAGGGGTCTCCGCGCGGCATCTGGTCGAGCTGCTCGCGGATAGACTGCGGAAGTGAACCCCCGCCATCGCCGCCTGGTGATTTCGCTCGCCCTCGTGGGCCTGCTGGCGATCGTCGTGATCGCGGCTCTGGTGGGATGACTCCGCTCCGGAGCGACACCCTGCCGCTCGACGACGCCCTGGTCGAGCTCCGCACGCTGCTGCTGGACTCCGACTCCCTGGTGCGCGCCGTGGCGTCGGGGCGGCGCCGTGCGGAGTCGCCGCGATGGCGCCGCGTCGAGGCCCGATACGTCGATGTCGCCGCGGGCCGCCTGCTCCAGCTCACGGCGTACGACGCGACCCAGGCGCACGCCGGCAACCACGAGGCCGGACCCGACGCCGAGTCGGCTATCGATGCGCTGCTCGCCGAGCCGTTCGGCAACTGGCACGTCGAGACCACCCGTCAGGTCGTCCAGCTGCGGGTCACCAAGAAGCTCCGCGCCGCCCTCCACGTGGCCGACCGTGAGCAGGAGGCCGATGCCGACCGGCGCCACGACCGCACCAAGCCGAGGCTGCTGCCCGAGGACGACCCCGTGCTGGTGGCGCTCGGCATCTCGACGGCGGAGGGCCGGATCAAGCCGAGCCGTCAGGCCAAGTACCGGCAGGTCGAGGAGTTCCTCCGGCTGCTCGACGGCGCGTTGACCGATGCCCTCGAGAACGGCCGGCTGCGCCGTCCCACCTCCGAGGATCCGCTGCGGATCGTCGACCTGGGGTGCGGCAACGCCTACCTCACCTTCGCCGCCCATCGGTATCTCTCCGAGATCCGCGGACTTCCGGTGCGGCTCACGGGGGTCGACACCAAGGAGCAGTCGCGTCGACACAACCAGGACGTGGCGCGCGACCTGGGCATCGACGCCGAGTTCGTCGTCGGGGAGATCGGCGACGTCGGGCTCGACCCGGCGCCCGAGGTCGTGCTGGCCCTGCACGCGTGCGACACGGCCACCGACGATGCGCTGGCCCGCGGTGTCGGGTGGCGGGCCTCGTTGGTGCTCGCGGCGCCCTGCTGCCACCACGACGTGGCTGCCCAGCTGCGACAGGCGCCTGCCCCCGCGCCGTACGCCCTGCTGACGCGGTACGGCATCCTGCGGGAGCGGTTCGCCGACACCCTCACCGACGCGCTGCGGGCCGCAGCGCTGCGACGGGAGGGCTACCGCGTCGATGTCGTGGAGTTCGTCGAGAGCGCCCACACTCCCCGCAACACGCTGATCCGTGCGTTGCGCACCGGGAGCGGCGGGGACGACGTCGGAGGCGAGGACCTCGACCTGCTGCTCGCCGAGTGGCCGGTGCGGCCACGACTGGTGGAGCTCCTCGATGATGTGGCGCGCTGACGGTCGGGCCCTCGTCGGCCTGGCGGTGCTCCCGCTCCTGGCGCTGCCGCTGGTCTCAGTCCACGTGGCCGGCCGGTCGGCCGACCCGGTCACCCGCTTCACCGACCCCGAGATCATCGAGTCCAGCGGGCTCGTGGTCGAGGGGGACACGATGGTGACGGTCAACGACTCGGGGGACCGTGGGCGGGTGTTCACCGTCGACGCACGGACCGGAGCCACCGTCGGGGTGACGTCGTGGGAGCCCGAACCCGAGGACGTCGAGGCTCTCGCGCCGGCCGGACCGGGGCACGTGTGGGTCGCCGACATCGGCGACAACCGGGCGCGGCGGGAGTGGGTCTCGGTGCGCCGGGTGCCGGTGGGTGTCGGTGCGCGGGTCACAGGTGCTCCGGAGTACCGATGGGTCTATCCCGACGGCCCCCACGACGCAGAGGCGCTGCTCGCGGATCCCGGCACCGGCCGCCTCTATGTCGTCACCAAGTCGGTCTTCGGCGGCCAGGTGTTCGCCGCGCCACGCCGGCTGAGCGCCGAGGGCCCGTCCCGTCTGCGGCCAGTGGCCGCCGACGTGCTCGGCCTGGTGACCGACGGCGCGTTCCTGGGGCCGGGAGTGGTCGCGCTGCGCAACTACGGCCAGGCGGAGTTCTACTCGCTGCCCGGCTGGGAACCGATCGAGCGGATCGACCTGCCCAGCCAGCAGCAGGGGGAGGGACTCGCGGCCGGGCCCGACCGCAGCATCTGGCTCAGCTCGGAGGGCTCCCACAGCCCGGTGCTGCGGGTGCCGCTCCCCGAGTCCGTGCGTGCGGCACTCCAGCCACCCGCGGCGACCGCGAGTCCGACGCCGGCGGGTGCCCCGGAGTCGGGTGGCCAGGAGTCGGGTGGCGGCGCGGAGGGGCTGCCCGCCGTGACGGACCAGGAGCCCACGTGGCGGCTGCTGGCGCTCGTGGCCCTCGGCGGGCTGGTGGCCGTGGGTCTGGCGGTCGCGTGGAGTGTGCGAGAGCGTCGGCGCCGCGGCCGTCAACCGCTCACAGGTGACCAGGCGGGAGGCGGAGATGCGGGTCAGCGTCGTGCGTGGTGACATCACCGAGCAGCCGGTGGACGCGGTCGTCAACGCCGCCAGCCGGGCGATGCGCGGCGGGGGAGGCGTCGACGGTGCCATCCATCGACGCGGCGGGCCGGCCGTGCTCGAGGACTGCATCGCTCGCTTCCCTCACGGACTGGCCACCGGGGACGCCGGCTGGACGACGGCCGGTGACCTGCCCGCGCGCTGGGTGATCCACGTGGTCGGTCCGAACCACGCCGCAGGCGAGACCGATCGGTCTCTGCTGACCTCGTGCTACGCCCGTGCGCTTGCCGTCGCCGACGAGCTGGGTGCGCGAACGCTCGCCTTCCCCCTGGTGTCAGCCGGGATCTACGGCTGGCCCAAGGCCGACGCGATCGCCGCCGCTGTGGAGACGTTGCGCGGTACGGCGACCGAGGTCGAGGAGGCGCGCCTGGTCGCCTTCGACGCGGCGACGTACGACGCCATCGCCACCGCGCTGGTCCAGCGCTAGAGGCGCCCGACGACGTAGTCGACGCACTCGGTGAGCGCCTCGACATCCGCGGGGTCGACCGCCGGGTACATCGCGATCCGCAGCTGGTTGCGCCCCAGCTTCCGGTAGGGCTCGGTGTCGACGATCCCGTTCGCGCGCAGTGTCTTGGCGACCTCGTCGGCGTCGATGGCGTCGTCGAAGTCGATGGTGCCGATCACCAGGGAGCGGTTGCTCGGGTCAGGGACGTACGGCGTGGTGTACGAGGTCTTCTCGGCCCAGCCGTAGAGCGCGTTGGAGGAGGCGGTGGTCCGCTCGACCATCCCGGCCAGGCCGCCGCGGTCGTTCATCCAGTCGAGCTGCTCGGCCATCAGGAAGAGCGTGGCGACCGACGGGGTGTTGTAGGTCTGGTTCTTGCTCGAGTTGTCGATGGCGGAGGGCAGGTCGAAGAACGCCGGGATGTGCCGGCCCGAGGCCGCGATCTCCGAGGTTCGCTCGAGGGCGGCAGGGGACATCAGGGCGATCCACAGTCCGCCGTCGGAGGCGAAGCACTTCTGCGGCGCGAAGTAGTAGACGTCCGACTCGCGCAGGTCGACCGGCAGACCACCGGCGCCGGAGGTGGCGTCGACGAGCACGAGCGCGCCGTCGGTGCCCGCGGGCCGGATGACCGGCGCCATCACCGCCGTCGAGGTCTCGTTGTGCGCCCACGCGTAGACGTCGATGCCCTCCTCGGCGCGCGCGTCGGGGCGGCTGCCGGGCTCGGAGGAGATGACCGACGGGTCGGCCAACCAGGGCGCCTGCGCCGCCGCCTTGGCGAATTTCGAGGAGAACTCCCCGAACGTCAGGTGTTGGCTGCGTTCGCGGATCAGGCCGAAGGTCGCAATGTCCCAGAACGCCGTCGCCCCGCCGTTCCCGAGCACGACCTGGTAGCCCTCGGGCAGCGCGAAGACCGAGGTCAGTCCCTCGATCACGCGGCCGACCAGCTGGCGCACTGGCGCCTGCCGGTGGGAGGTTCCCATGAGGGAGCTGCCGGTCTCGGCCAGCGCGGTGAGATGCGCCGGGTCGATCTTCGAAGGGCCGGCACCGAACCGCCCGTCGGCGGGCTTGAGGTCGGCGGGGATGGTCAGGGCGCCGGGGGCGGCGTCGGTCATGGGGCAACCTTTCAGCGAGGTCGGGTCGGTGCCCGATCCGGATGCCTGACGGCGCTGTCAGCGCGCCTATTGTGTCACCCGGGGTGAGCAGGAAGGAATCGGCCGTGGCGGGCGAGATGTGGCGGATCGAGCGGTGCCGGTTCGCGCACCCTGATGCCCAGCTGCTCGTCGAGGCGGTGCAGGAGGAGTACGTCGACCGGTACGGCGGACCCGACGAGACCCCGCTCCGCGGCGACGAGTTCGACGGCCCCGAGGGGGCGTTCTTCGTCGGCTACCTCGACGGGGTCCCCGTGGCGACCGGAGCCTGGCGCCGGCGTACGGACGTCGAGGTGTTCGGCACGAGCACCACGGCCGAGGTCAAGCGCATGTACGTCGCGCCTTCGGCCCGGGGCCGCGGTCTCGCCCGCGCGATCCTCGCGCACCTGGAGGCCACGGCCGCTGCGGTGGGGGCGGAGGCGATGGTGCTCGAGACGGGCACCGCGCAGCCGGAGGCGATGTCGCTCTACGTGTCGGCGGGCTACACCTCGATCCCTGGGTTCGCCCACTACGCCTGGTCGCCCCAGAACCGCTGCTACGCGAAGGCGCTGACGGTCTCCTCGTAGTCGGCGAAGTCCGCCTCCACGATCGTGCGGTCCTGGTCGTCGGCGACCGGGACGGCCCTGGCGGCCGCCCACGATGCCGCCGCCTCGTCGGTGCGTCCCAGGGCGCGCAGCGCCCGGGCGCGGACCTCGTGGGCGTAGGCGAGGTCGAAGTCGGCCAGCCCGTGCCGCTGGCACTGCGCGAGGCAGCGCTCCGCCGCAACCAGGGCCCGCTCCGGTTGTGCGGTGGCGAGCAGTGCCTTGGCGATGACGTAGTTCGCCCGGGCCTCGTTGGCGGGGCCTGCCGAGGGCGTCCGCGCCCAGTGGTACGCCGCGGCGTAGGCCCGGCGCAGCAGCTCCTCGTCGGCTTCGTCGTCGCGGGCTGCGCCCAGGAGCTCGACGGCCGCGTTGTTGGCCTCGACGCCTTGACGGCGGTGCCAGTCCGCGTCGCCGGTCTCGGCGCTCGCGGGGATGTCCTCGGGTTCGGGCAGTGTGTGGCCGGTCTCGAGCACGGTCTTCATCGAGTCGAGCACCCAGACCCAGCCGTCCTTGACGTGCTCCCAGGTGAGCGGGGACCCGGCCAGGTCGCCGTGGACGAGGCGGACCCGGGTCAGGTCGCCGCCCAGCGGCTCGACCGTCCACTCCACGCGACCGGGCGGCTCCGCGCAGAGCGCGGCGTCGTACAGGATGTGCCAGGTCTGCACGAAACGGCCGGGGGTCTCGCCCCGGGGTGGGGTCATCTCCTCGATGAGTCCGTCGACGGCATCTCGGCCGGCACCGCTGATCACGGTGCGGTAGGCCTGGCCGGCCACGGGCGGCTCGACGAAGCGGGTGGAGTGGAAGTACTGCTCGGTCCACTCCGACTCGGTGATGGCCTCCCACACCCGGTCGGCCGGGGCGGCGATGTAGATCTGGTAGACGTGCGCGGTGATGGCCATCAGGCGAGCTCCTCGGTCTGGCTGCGGGCGGGGTTGTCGGGGTGAGGTCCGGGGGCGCCCTCGACGTGCTGTTGCAGGCCGACGAGCGCGGAGGTGAAGCGGGCGGCGTACTTGCCGATCCAGCGGTTCGCGATCTGCTCGATCGGCACCGGGTTGAGGAAGTGACGCTTGCTGCGGCCCTCGCGCAGCGTCACGACCAGGTCGGCGTCCTCGAGGGCGGCGAGGTGCTTCATCACTCCGAAGCGGGTCATCTGGTCCTCGAAAAGCGTGCACAGCTCGCCGACGGTCTGGCCGTCCTGCTCGAACAGCGCGTCGAGGAGGGCCCGCCGGGTCGGGTCGGCCAGCGCCTTGAAGACCTCGTCCATGCCCGTGAGGATATGTGACTGTTTGGTCACATGTCAAGAGGGGTGGGCGAGCGGTGGGGCGCCGGGTGGGCGCCGGGCGGCGCTACGCTCGGTCGATGATCACCGCGCTACACACGCTGGTCTACGCCAGTGACGTCGACGCGGCCCGGGCGTTCTTCCGCGACGTGCTGCAGCTGCCGTACGCCGACACCGGCGGTGGCTGGCTGATCTTCAAGACCGGGCCGAGCGAGCTCGGGGTGCACCCCGACCGGTGGGAGCACGAGGGCCGGCGCGGAGGCACAGACCAGCGCTACGACCTCTCCATCGCCTGCGACGACCTGGCCGCGACGATGGCCGACCTCGCGTCCCGTGGGGCGCGGTTCGCCGGCGACGTGGTCGAGCAGCCCTGGGGGAGCACGGTGGAGGTAGTGGTTCCCGGCGCGAAGCCGCTGATGCTCTACCAGCCGGCGTACGACCTGCCCGCGCTGTTGCCCGACGAGCTCCCGTGAGGGATGCGGACGTCATCCGGTCCGGTCGCTCCCGTCGCCGGTGCGGGCGTCGTCGCGCGGGCGGCAGGTGACCAGGTACCGCTCGTCGTCGATCTCGCCTCCCCAGTACGCCGCGTCCGCGAGAGGCCGCAGGGCAGTGCTGAGCCCGGCCTCGCCGGCCAGTGCCAGGGTCTGCTGCGCGTCCAGCCCGCCGCCGGTCCACCAGCGTCCCTCGACCAGGACGATCCGCCCTCCGGGTCGTAGGAGCGTGGCCCAGCGGCGCAGGGCGCAGACCGGATCCGGTAGGGCCCAGAGCAGGTGGCGGCACAGCACGACGTCATAGGCCGCGCGGGGCAGGACCGGAGCAGCGGCGTCCCCGAGTCCGATGCTGACCTCGGGGAAGCGGGCCGTCTTGTCTCGTGCCCGCTCGACCATGGCGGGGGACGCGTCGACCCCGTCGACGGCGTACCCGGCCTCGGCGAGCAGCGCCGCCAACGTTCCGGTGCCGCAGCCCAGGTCGGCCACCCGGGCCGGAGCCAGCGGCAGCTCCTCGAGCAGCAGACCTCGCCAGGCCTCCCGGATCACCGGGTCGGGCAGGCCGTGATCGGGCGCGTCGTCGTACGCCGCTGCTTCGGCGTCCCAGTCGGTGGTGTCGGCTGCTGTTGTTTCATCACGGTATGTCGGTGAACCCCCACTTCCCATGGCGTGCTCGGCACGGGAAGCGTCGCCTGACCTGGATACCGTGATGAAACTGCGACGCCCGGCACCCCCTGGGTCGCGTGGCTCGAGCCTGAGCCTCGGGGTTCTCATCACCCCGGTCAGGAGTCGCCCCACGCCGGGTCCCACCCCGGTACGTCGCCCGCGCGCCGCGACGCCGGCCCGGTGTAGACCGCCGACGGCCGGATCAGTCGGCCGGTGCGCTTCTGCTCCAGGATGTGAGCCGACCAGCCGGCGGTGCGGGCGCAGGTGAACATCGAGGTGAACATGTGCGGTGGGACCTGGGCGAAGTCGAGCACGATCGCGGCCCAGAACTCCACGTTGGTCTCCAAGACCCGATCGGGTCGGCGTTCTCGAAGCTCGGCCAACGCTGCCTCCTCGAGCGCTTCGGCGACCTGGTAGCGCGGCGCGGACAGCTCGCGTGCCGTACGTCGCAGCACCCGCGCCCGCGGGTCCTCGGCGCGGTAGACGCGGTGGCCGAACCCCATCAGCCGTTCGCCCTTGTCGAGCAGCTCCTTGACGTAGGTGCGAGCGTCGTCGCGGCGCTCGACCTCGTCGATCATGCCCAGCACACGCGAGGGGGCGCCGCCGTGGAGCGGGCCGCTCATCGCGCCGACCGCGGCCGACAGGGCCGCGCAGGAGTCGGCACCTGTCGAGGTGACGACCCGCGCGGTGAACGTGGAGGCGTTCATCCCGTGCTCGGCCGCGGAGCTCCAGTACGCGTCGATGGCCCTGACGTGATCGGGGTCGGGCTCGCCCTGCCAGCGGATCATGAACCGTTCCGCGATGGTCTCGGCCCGGTCGACCTCGCTCTGCGGCACCATCGGCTGGCCCAGCCCGCGGGCGGCCTGGGCGACGTACGACAGCACCATGACGGCGACGCGACCGAGGTCCTCGCGCACCTGGGCGTCGTCGATGTCATAGGTCTGCTGGATGCCCCACGCCGGGGCAAGCAAGGCGATCGCGCTCTGCACGTCGACCCGGATGTCGCCGGAGTGCACCGGCAGCGGGTAGGGCTCGGCCGGCGGCAGGCCGGGCTCGTAGGTGCCGTCGGTCAGCAGTCCCCACACCTTCTCGAAGGGCACCCGGCCGACGAGCTCCTCGATGTCGACGCCGCGGTAGCGCAGCGCGGACCCCTCCTTGTCCGGCTCGGCGATCTCGGTGGCGAAGGCGACGACGCCCTCCAGTCCGTGGTGAACCTCGCTCATGTCGGTCGCGACTCCTCATCTGCCGGCTCGTCTGCCCCCCTGATCCGCCCTCGCCGGGCGGACTACTGCGGAGTAGCCCTCGGGCATTGTGCCCCGAACTCGGCGATCGGTGTGCGGCGGCTCGGTCTGCGGTTGGCGACTAGGCTCGGCTCATGAACGTTGTCGAACTGCCGGCTGGGCCGCGGGCCGGCCACCTGAGGTCGGCTCCGTGACCGGCGCAGGGCAGGGTGCTGAGCCGAAGCCGCGCGCGGACTGGTCCGGCCTGCGGGAGGAGTACGCCCGCGGCGGGCTGCGAGAGTCCGACCTGACCCACGACCCGTTCGAGATGTTCGACCGGTGGATGGCCGATGCCGTCGAGGCCGGGCTGCCTGAGCCGAACGCCATGGTCGTCTCCACGGTCGGCGCCGACGGGCGGCCCTCCTCGCGCATGGTGCTGCTGAAGGGGTTCTCGGTCGCGGGCTGGGTGTTCTTCACCAACCAGGCCTCGCGCAAAGGCCGGGACCTCGCGGCCAACCCCGCGTGCTCGCTGCTGTTCCCGTGGCACCCCGTCGAGCGGCAGGTGCGGATCGAGGGGATCGCGTCGTCGCTCGGCAGCGACGAGGTGGCGGCCTACTTCGCCTTGCGTCCGCGAGGGTCGCGGATCGGGGCGTGGGCCTCGCACCAGTCGCGCGAGGTGCGCGACCGCGACGAGCTGACGGCGGCCTACGAACGGGCTGAGGAGCGGTTCGCCGATGACGAGGAGGTGCCCGTCCCGGAGGAGTGGGGCGGCTACCGGGTCGCGCCGCACACGGTGGAGTTCTGGCAGGGCCGTCCCGGGCGGATGCACGACCGGCTGGTCTATCGCCGTACCCCCGACGACGGCTGGAGCACCCACCGCCTCGCCCCCTGACGCGGTGGGGCGCGGGGAGAGGGCGAAAACGGCTTGTGAGTGAGCGCTCACTCAAGTACCGTACGCCGCATGCCACCACGCGCCGCCCCGATGACTCGTCACGAGCGACGGCAGGCGATCGTCACGGCGGTGCTGCCGTTGGTGGTGGAGACCGGCACGCTGCCGACCACGCGCCAGATCGCCGAGGCCGCCGGCGTCGCGGAGGGGACGATCTTCCGGGTCTTCGATGACAAGAACTCCCTGCTGCTCGCCGTCGCCGAGCATGCCGTCAGCCCCGACGACGGCGAGGATCGGTTGCGGGAGGCCCTCGCGGCGGTCACCGACCTCCGGGAGCGGGTCCGGCTCGTCGTGGTCAGCCTCCAGGTGACCATGGAGCGGGTCTCGGTGGTGCTGATGGCGGTTCGCAGTGCCCTCGAGCACGACCCGGGCCGCGCCCTGAGCCCGGCCGGGCCGCCGGAGTTCCTGGTCCGTGCCAACGAGCGGCTGGAGGAAAGGCTGACGGCCCTCTTCGAGCCGTATGCCGACGACCTCCAGGTCCCGCCGAGGACGGCCGGCCTGGTCCTGCGCAGCATCGTCTTCGGCTCCCACCATCCCGGCATGAGAGGCAGCGCGGACCCCGAGGCGGCGCTGACCTCCGACCAGATCACCGACGTCGTGCTCAACGGCGTCTGCCACCACGAAGGAGGCCACCGATGCTGATCCGCGTCGTGCGCACCTACCTCACGCCGTACTGGCGTTGGCTGCTCGTCATCGTCACCCTGCAGTTCACCGCCACCGTGGCCGCCTTGTCGCTGCCCAGCATCAACGCCAACATCATCGATTACGGCGTGGCTCGCGGCGACACCCAATACATCATCCAGCGCGGCGGCATCATGCTCGCCGTCGCCTTCGTCCAGATCGTCTGCACCGTGATCGCCGTGTGGTTCTCCGCGCGGACCGCGATGAGCTTCGGCCGCGACCTGCGCGCCGCGATCTTCCAGCGAGTGGGGTCGTTCTCGCAGCGCGAGGTGCAGCAGTTCGGAGCACCGTCCCTGATCACCCGCGACACCAACGACGTGCAGCAGGTGCAGATGCTGGTGCTCCTGGCCAACACGATGATGGTGATGGCGCCCATCATGATGGTCGGCGGCGTGATCATGGCGATGCGCGAGGACTTCGGCCTCTCCTGGTTGCTGGCCGTGACGATCCCGGCGCTGCTGCTCACGGTGGCCTTCATCGTCAGCCGCATGGTCCCGAGCTTCCGCCTCATGCAGGTGCGCATCGACGAGGTCAACCGGTTGCTGCGCGAACAGATCACGGGCGTCCGCGTCGTGCGCGCGTTCGTTCGCGAGAAGCACGAGACCGAGCGCTTCGCGGTCGCCAACGGCGAGCTCACCGAGGTCGCCATCCGCGCCGGGCGCTGGCTGGCCGCCCTCTTCCCCGCTGTGATGCTGATCCTCAACATCTCATCGGTCGGGGTGCTCTGGTTCGGCGGCCACCGCGTCGGGGATGGGCAGATGGAGGTGGGCGCGCTCACCGCGTTCCTGGCCTACCTCGTCCAGATCCTGATGTCGGTGATGATGGCGACCTTCATGCTGATGATGGTGCCGCGGGCGGCCGTCTGCGCCGACCGGATCGCCGAGGTGCTCGACACCGAGTCGTCCGTGCGACCGCCCGACGACCCGGTGAGGGAGGTTGCCGAGCACGGCACGCTCGTCTTCGAGAATGTCGAGTTCACCTACCCCGGCGCCAACGCTCCGGTGCTGCGTGACATCTCCTTCAGCGCCCGACCCGGCGAGACTCTGGCCGTGATCGGCTCGACCGGTGCGGGCAAGAGCACGCTGGTCAACCTGGTCCCACGGCTCTTCGACGTGACGGGCGGGCGGGTGCTCGTCGACGGGGTCGACGTACGCCGCCTCGACCCGGCACTGCTGTCGTCGGTGCTCGGGCTGGTCCCGCAGCGGGCCTACCTGTTCACCGGCACCGTGGCGAGCAACCTGCGGCACGGCAAGCCCGACGCGACCGAGGACGAGCTCTGGCAGGCGCTCGAGGTCGCTCAAGGTGCCGACTTCGTGCGGGCCCTGCCGGACGGGCTGGAGGCCGTGGTGTCCCAGGGCGGCACCAACTTCAGCGGTGGGCAGCGGCAGCGGCTGGCGATCGCCCGCGCGCTCGTGCGCCGACCCGAGGTCTACCTCTTCGACGACTCTTTCTCGGCGCTCGACCTGTCGACCGACGCGCGGCTGCGTGCTGCGCTGCGCCCGGTGACCCGCGAGGCCACCGTGCTGATCGTGGCGCAGCGGGTCTCCACCATCCGCGATGCCGACACGATCGTCGTCCTCGACGACGGGGCCGTCGTCGGGCAAGGCACCCACGACGAGCTGCTGGAGACCTGTGGGACCTACCGGGAGATCGTCGAGTCCCAGCTGAGCGCGGAGGAGGCGGCATGAGCACCGAGACGACCACGCCTCCGCACGGCCCGCCGGAGGGCGCTCCCGAGGATGCCTCCGGCGACCGGATGAAGGAGACCGAGCGGATCCAGCAGGGCCCCGGTCCCGGGCGTGGCCCCTTCGGCGGCGGGATGGTCGGACAGAAGGCGCAGAGCTTCGGGCCCTCGGCCAAGCGCATGGTCGCCCGGCTGGCCCCCGAGCGGACCAAGGCGATCGGCGTCCTCGTCCTGGCCGTCGCCAGCGTGACGTTGATGGCGATCGGCCCGCGGATCCTCGGCTATGCGACCGACCTGATCTTCTCCGGCCTGATCGGCAGCAAGCTGCCGGCCGGCATGACCAAGGACCAGGCGGTCGCCGCCCTGCGTGCGCGCGGTGAGAGCCAGTTCGCCGACATGGTCTCGGCGATGGATGTGGTGCCGGGCCAGAGCGTCGACTTCGGTGCGGTCGGGCGCGTGCTGATGATCGTGCTGGGCGTGTACGTCGTCGCGTCGCTCCTGGCGTTCCTGCAGGGCTACCTGCTCAACGACGTCGTGCAGGGCACAGTCCTGCGGATGCGCTCCGACGTCGAGGACAAGGTGAACAGCCTGCCGCTGGGCTACTTCGACAAGCAGCCGCGCGGGGAGCTGCTCTCGCGCGTCACCAACGACATCGACAACGTCAGCCAGACCCTGCAGCAGACCATGAGCCAGCTGCTGACGTCGTTGCTGACGGTTGTGGCTGTGCTCACGATGATGTTCTGGATCTCGCCGTTGCTGGCCCTGGTCGCGCTGATCTCGGTGCCGCTCTCGATGGGTGTCACCGCCGCGGTGATGAAGCGTTCGCAGCGTTTGTTCATCGACCAGTGGCGGCGTACCGGGCGGCTGAACGCCCACATCGAGGAGACGTTCTCCGGACACGCGCTGGTGACGGCGTTCGGCCGCCAGGAGGAGGTCGAGGAGACCTTCGCCGAGGAGAACGAGGCGCTCTACGAGGCGTCGTTCGGGGCCCAGTTCGTCAGCGGTCTGATCATGCCGATCATCATGTTCATCGGGAACCTGAACTACGTCCTGATCGCGGTCCTGGGCGGGCTGCGGGTGGCGTCGGGAGCCATCTCGCTCGGCGAGGTGCAGGCGTTCATCCAGTACTCCCGTCAGTTCACCCAGCCGCTGACCCAGCTGGCCTCGATGGCGAACCTGCTCCAGAGCGGGGTTGCGTCGGCCGAGCGGGTCTTCGAGCTGCTCGACGCCACGGAGGAGGTGCCCGAGGGGAGCCACGCCGCCGCAGGCATCGGCGAGCGCCACGGGGAGGTCCGCTTCGAGCACGTGTCGTTCTCCTACCGCGCCGACCAGCCGCTGATCGAGGACCTGTCCCTGGTGGCGGACCCCGGTCACACCGTCGCGATCGTCGGTCCGACCGGTGCCGGCAAGACCACGCTGGTCAACCTCGTGATGCGGTTCTACGAGATCGAGGGCGGCCGGATCACTCTCGACGGCATCGACATCGCGCAGATGCCGCGGGCCACGCTGCGCGACCAGATCGGGATGGTGCTGCAGGACACCTGGCTGTTCGCCGGCACGATCCGCGACAACATCGCCTACGGCCGTCCCGGGGCCACCGAGGAACAGATCCTGGAGGCCGCGCAGGCGACGTTCGTGGACCGCTTCGTCCACTCCCTGCCAGACGGCTACGACACCCTGGTCGACGAGGAGGGCTCGAACCTCTCGGCCGGTGAGCGACAACTCGTCACGATCGCGCGCGCTTTCCTCTCCGACCCGGCGCTGCTGATCCTCGACGAGGCGACCAGCTCCGTCGACACGCGCACCGAGCTGCTGCTACAGCACGCGATGGCTGCCCTGCGCACCGACCGGACGTCCTTCGTCATCGCCCACCGGCTCTCGACGATCCGCGACGCCGACCTGATCCTGGTGATGGAGGACGGTGCGATCGTCGAGCAGGGCACCCATGACCAACTGCTCGACGCCGACGGTGCCTATGCCCGCCTGTACCAGTCGCAGTTCGCCGGCGCCGGGGTCGGCGAGGTCGCCTGATCGGTGCCTGGCCAGGCGGATACTGGTGAGTACAAGTCACCTGGTGGCCCGTACTCACCAGTATGCGAATCCGGCCCGGCCGAAACCCCGACAAATGCCTTGAGCGCGGCGCCGACCCGGCCTACCGTGGGCGCACACGGGAAAGGAGGTGGTCCAACAGATGAATTCTTCTAGGACGCGTGAGGTGGCTGCCCGCTAGCAGCGACCGGCCAGAGCGTCGGATACGCGCTGGCGAATCTTCAGCAGTCACCCGACCCGCGGGCGAGCCGGACACGTCCTCCGGCGCGGTCTTCTCGACCAACGCCCGCGGGTCGCTGCGTCTCTGGGCAGGTCGGCCTAGCTCCTTCGCAGCCAGACCCCGGTGTCGGCCGGCAGCTGCCCGTCGCCGGTGAGTGGACCGCTGGCCAGGAGCACCTCGCCCTCGGGGAGCGACGTGGCGCGGGACCCGCAGTTGAGCACCGTGACCACCTCGCCCCGGGAGAAGGCCAGGACTCCGGCAGCGCTGTCGAGGATGGTGACCTGCTCGTCGCCGTCGGCGAAGGTACGACGCACCGCCAGTGCCCGGCGGTAGAACGCGAGCGTGGAGTCGGGATCGGCCCGCTGTCGCTCCACCGACAGCTCGGCCCAGGCGGCCGGCTGGGGGATCCAGGGCTGGTCGCTGCCGGGCCCGAAGGCGAACGGTGGGACCTGACCCGACCACGGCATCGGCACCCGGGAGCCGTCGCGACCGGGATCGCCGGTGCGAAGCCAGACCGGGTCCTGACGCAGTTCCGGCGGCACCTCCACCTGCTCCAGCCCGAGCTCCTCGCCCTGGTAGACGTAGGCCGACCCGGGCAGCGCCAGCATCGCCAGCGTCGCGGCCCGGCCACGCGCCAGACCGCGTGGGCCGCCGCCGTAGCGCGACGGGTGCCGGATCACGTCGTGGTTGCTCAGCACCCAGGTCGGGGATGCTCCGACCGGCTCGAGCGCTGCGAAGGTCTCGGTGATGACGTTGGCGAACGCGGTCGCCGACCAGGGAGCGACCAGCCAGGCGAAGTTGAACGCCTGGGAGAGCTCATCGGCGCGCACGTAGCGGGCCATCGACTCAGCGGTCGGGGTCCAGGCCTCCGCCACGCTCATCCGGTCCCCGTCGTACTCGGCGAGCACGCGGTGCCAGCGGCGGTAGACGTCGTGCACCTCCGGCTGGTCCCACATCGGCTCGTCGGTCGCGTGGACGTCGCTGAGCCCGCCCTCCTCGGTCAGCACGGACCCCACGGGGTCGTCGGGGGTGCGCCGCTGGTCGCGCAGGTCGGCGACCTTGAACAGCGAGTGCGCCACGTCGATGCGGAACCCGTCCACCCCCCGGTCGAGCCAGAACCGGAGCACGTCCTCGAACATGTCGCCCACGACCGGGTTGCGCCAGTTCAGGTCCGGCTGGGTGGTGTCGAAGAGGTGGAGATACCACTGGCCGAGGGTCCCGTCGGGTTCGGTGACCCGCTCCCAGCCGGGTCCGCCGAACACCGAGAGCCAGTTGTTCGGCGGCTCGGCACCGTCGGGGCCGCGACCGTCGCGGAAGAGGAACCGCTCGCGCTCCGGGCTGCCGGGCGCCGCCGCCAGCGCCTCGGCGAACCACGGGTGTTCGTTGGAGGTGTGGTTGGGCACGATGTCGACGATGACCTTGAGCCCCACCTCGTGGGCTCGCGCGATCAGCTCGTCGGCGTCCGACAGCTTCCCGAACAGCGGGTCGACGTCGCGGAAGTCGGCGACGTCGTAGCCGTGGTCGTGCTGCGGCGAGGTGTAGAACGGCGTCAGCCATACTGCGTCCACGCCGAGATCGGCCAGGTAGGGCAGCCGGGAGGTGATCCCGGGCAGGTCGCCGACGCCGTCTCCATCACTGTCGGCGAAGCTGCGGACGTAGATCTGGTAGCACACAGCGTGGCGCCACCAGGGGTTGTCGCTGGGCACACGGGCGGCATCGTTGGCAGGCACGATGTGCCATGCTCCGGTGCGCCGCCCCGGCTCGTCAAGCCGGTGGGGCCCGGTCAGTCGGCTTCGAAGTCGCGCGGGTCGACCTGGATCCACACATGCCGAGCCCGGGCCACGATGCGCTCGTCGGCGTCGTACAGAGTGGCGGCGGTCAGCGCCTTGCGGCCCTCGACGGAGCGCAGCTCACCGATGACGACGTGGTCCTCGCCCTCCCGCGGCCAGGCGTCCAGCACGACCGTGATCCGGCCGAGCACCATCGGCCGGTTCTCGAGATCGCTGGACCAGCCGCCGACGCAGTCCAGCGCAGCCCAGGTCACCGGAGTCGTCACGTCCCCGGCGGAAGGCCCGGGTGTCCACGGCGCGGCCACCCGAGGGAGCACGCCGGGCACCGGGCCCGGGAAGATCCGGAGCCCGTCGCCCTCCTCGCGGCCGGTCCCGCAGGCGAAGCAGCCGGGGAAGGGGTGCGCGCGGTGGCCGGCGTACGACGCGCTGGCGATCTGGGCCTGCTCCAACGGCACCGGGTCGACGGGTTCGAGGTGGTCCTCGACGACCCGGGCCTCGGCCACGGTCGCTCCCTCGTGCTCGATCCGCAGCCGCCCGTCGTCGGGGACCACCGGCATCGCCGTGTCCAGGGGCGGTGGGCGCCGCAGCGTCACCTCGACGGCCGTGCCGACGGGCTCCAGCCCGAGGTGGTCCAGCAGCAGCACGGCCACCGCTCCGGAGGTCCAGCCGCCGTTCCCCGAGCTGGACGGGCCACGGAAGCGCCGCGGCACCGTCAAGCTGTTCTGGTCGTTCGGTGTCGCTTCGCTCATCGCCTGATCTTCTCGTATCTGGCGAGCGCCTCCTGGCGCTCGGCGGCATGGCTCACGATAGGTGCCGGGTAGCCGGCGACGTCGCCGGGTTCGTGCGGGTCCTCGGCGTCGGCCAGCTCCGGCACCCAGCGCCGCACGTAGGCGCCTTCGGGGTCGAAGCGACGTCCCTGGGTGGTGGGGTTGAAGACCCGGAAGTACGGCGACGCGTCGGTCCCGGAGCCGGCCACCCACTGCCAGCCGTGCTGGTTGGAGGCGAGGTCGCCGTCGACCAGGTGGTCCATGAAGTGCCGCGCGCCGTGCTGCCACTCGACGTGGAGGTCCTTGACCAGGAACGAGGCGACGATCATCCGCACCCGGTTGTGCATCCACCCGATCGCCGCGAGCTGGCGCATCCCGGCGTCGACGATCGGATAGCCGGTGCGTGCCTCGCGCCAGGCCCGCAGCTGCTCGCCGGGCTCGTCGTAGGTCATCGCCGCGAACTCGGGACGCCAGTACTCGCGCGCGGATTCCGGGCGGTGGAAGAGCACGTCGGCATAGAACTCGCGCCACGCCAGCTCGTTGCGGTAGGTCGCCGGGCCGGCGCCGTCGCGTCCTCCGAGGTCGGCCAGCAGTGTGCGCGGATGGATCTCGCCCCAACGTAGGTGCGGCGAGAGCCGAGAGGTCCCGTCGAGATCAGGCCGGTCCCGGTGGTCGCGATAGTCGGTCAGGCCGTCCTCGACGAAGGCGGCCCACCGTGCGTGGGCGGCGGGTTCGCCCGCGGGCGGCAGCTGCAGGCCATCGGGCGCGTCGGCCTCGGGGAGAGGTTCGGCATGGTTCAGGGCGAGCCACTCGCCCCCGGTGGGGGTCCCCGCCGGCGCCCGCCACCCGTGGGCGGCCCAGGCCTTCGAGAACGGCGTGTAGACCTTGTAGGGCGCACCGGACTGGCTGCGGATCCGCCCCGGCGCGACGGCGTACGGCGACCCGGTGGGCACCAGCTCGATGCCCGCGTCGCGGGCGGCCTGCGCCACCTGCTCGTCGCGGCGTCGGCCGTAGGGACCGAAGTCGGCCGCGAGGTGCACCTGGTCGGCGCCGACCTCGCGGGCCGCCTCGACCACGCGTCGTACCGGATCACCGGAGGCGACCTGGAGCCGGCCGCCGAGCGCACGCAGAGATGCGTCGAGAGAGCGCAGGGACGCCGCCAGGTAGGCGCGCCGGGGTCGGCCCGACGGCGACCAGAGGGCGGGGTCGACGACGAAGAGGGGGAGCACCGGCCCGGCCGCCAGCGCCTCGATCAGGGCGGGGTTGTCCTGGATGCGCAGGTCGCGCCGGAACCACATCACCGCAGCCATCACCGCTCACTCTGCCAGCCACCGGTGTGATGGGTAAGAATGGCGCGGTGAGCGACCTCATCGACACCACCGAGATGTATCTGCGAACCATCTATGAGCTGGTGGAAGAGGGGATCCTCCCGCTGCGCGCCCGGATCGCCGAACGGCTGCACCAGTCCGGCCCGACGGTGTCGCAGACCGTCGCGCGGATGGAGCGCGACGGGCTCGTGACAGTTGAGGGCGACCGCCACCTCCAGCTGACCGACGAGGGCATGCGGCTGGCCACCCGGGTGATGCGCAAGCACCGGCTCGCCGAACGGCTGCTGACCGACGTGATCGGTCTCGACTGGGAGCTCGTGCACGCCGAGGCCTGCCGCTGGGAGCACGTGATCTCCGAGAACGTCGAGCGCCGCCTGCTCGAGCTGCTCGACAACCCGACCGAGTCGCCGTACGGCAACCCGATCCCGGGGCTGGAGGAGCTCGGCCAGGAGGGGGGCGAGGAGTTCATGGACGGCGTCGAGCCGCTCTCCCAGGTGGCCGGGCGCGACCAGGCGCGCGTGCTGGTGCGGCGGATCTCCGAGGAGATGCAGAAGGACGAGGCCTTGATGGGCACGCTGCGCCGCATCGGTGCCCTGCCCGACAAGACCGTGGGCGTCAGGGCGACCGCAGAGGGGATCCTCGTCGGCTCCGGCGGCGAGACGGCCGAGATCGACCCAGAGGCGGCCGAGCACATCTTCGTGCGCCGACTCTGACCGGGGCCGGTCTTGGTTCCTCCGGGCCGTCCGGATGGCCACCTAGGGACAGTCAGTTCCTGGTGGTCGCGAGCGTCGTGAGGAACTCAGAGCAGCCGGCGTCGACGCGGTAGCTGGCCAGCTCGTCGCCGCGGGTGGCGCCGCGGTTGACGATGACGACCGGTGTTCGGCGTGACGCCGCGCGCCGTACGAACCGGAGCCCGCTCATCACGGTGAGCGACGAACCCGCCACGAGCAGCGCGCCGTCGGGACCGAGACCCTCGACCGCGTCGTAGCAGCGCTCCACGCGGGCCGCCGGCACGTTCTCCCCGAAGAACACGACGTCCGGCTTGAGCACGCCGCCACACGCGAGACACGACGGGACGACGAAGCCGTCGGTGTCGTCGAGATCGACGTCGCCGTCGGGGCGCGCCGTCACGGAGTCGAGGAGATCGAGGTGGTGCGGGGTTGAGCTCGGACATCCGTGCCTGGAGAGCATCGCGCGGGGTGATGGCGCGGCAGCCCAGGCAGACGACGTCGGCGATCCGGCCGTGGAGGGCAACCATGCGCCCGGATCCGGCTCGCTCGTGCAGGCCGTCCACGTTCTGGGTGATGAGCAGCGCGGGGTCGATCCCGGCGAGCGCCCGGTGCCCGGGGTTGGGGTCGGCGCCGGTCATCGTTGCCCAGCCGAGGTGGCTGCGTGCCCAGTACCGCCGCTGGGCCTCGGGACCCGAGACGAACTCCTGGAAGGTCATCGGCGTGCGCGCCGGTGAGCCTGGCCCGCGGTAGTCGGGGATGCCCGAATCGGTGCTCAGGCCGGCACCGGTGAGCACCACCAGCGGCCGGTCCGACAGCAGCGCCAGCGCCGCGTCGTACGCCGTCGTGGGGGCGAGCGTCATCGGCCGTGCCTCACCGGGCGTAGCGGGCCTCGGCGCGGGCCCTGGCCCTGGCCGCCTCGGTCTCCCGGTCCTTCGGCGGCGCCGCGGTCACCAGCTCGTCCAGCAGGTCCTGGGTGATCTCGCTGACCCGAGCGACGGCGCGGTTGAAGGCGTCCTGGTTGGCCAACGACGGCTTCGTGCTGCCGCTGACCTTGCGGACGTACTGCAGCGCAGCCGCGCTCACTTCGTCGGAGGTCGCCGGCGGCTCGAAGTTGTGGAGTGTCCTGATGTTGCGGCACATGCCGTCGAGGGTACGCCGCGTCCGGGAGCTGCGTCCTGACCGCGGGCGGGGCGTCAGCGCAGCGACCGGGCCATCATTGCCGAGGCCGCGCCCAGCAGGGCGACGCCCGCGGCAGTGAGGACGAGCAGCGCCGGCCAGACGTCGGCGAGACCGGCGCCGTCGACCAGGATCTTCCACATCGAGTCGTTCATCCAGGCGTGCGGCGTCAGGAAGGCCAGCGTCCGCATGGTGCTGGGGAAGAACTCCAGTGGCTGCATCGACCCGCCGAGTGCGGCCAGGACCAGACCCAGCAGCAGTCCGAGGGCGGCCACCTGCTGCTCGCTGCGTCCGACGGTCCCGAGCAGCATTGCCGCGCCGGTGCCGACCAGCGACATCGCGACGCAGAGCAGAGCCACGGCTGCGGGCGCGCGCCAGTCCACCCCGAAGAGCAGCATGCTGCCGAAGAACACGATGGCGGCCTGGACCATGGCCACCAGGAAGCGTCCCAGGGCCTCACCGGCGACGATGGCGGAGATCGAGATCGGGGCCGCGCGCATGCGTCGAGTGACCCCGAGCTGGCGGGTGCTGAGCAGGAACGCCGCACCGGTGAGCGAGGTCAGGAAGATGAACAGCGACAGCTCCCCGGCCGCGAGCACGGCCCGGATGCTCGCGGCCAGATCGTCCTCGCCGAGGTCGGTGACGGTGACCTCGGTCGCCGGCACGGCCGAGGACGCGTCGTCGACCGCCTGCTCCGCGGCCGCAAGGTCCGCCCCCGTGGCGTCCGCGACCGCGGTGACGACCTGGTCGTGGACGCCCGCCTCCTGCACCGCGGCGTTCAGGACGGTTCTCAGCTCGAAGCCCTCCCCGGCGCCAGGGGAGTACCACACGTAGGTGGTCTGCTCGCCGTCGTGCTCGACCACCCAGCCGACATCGAAGGTCCGACGGGCCACGTCGTCGCGCAGGCTCGCGGCATCGCCCACCTCGACGAGCACGACGTTGT
Source organism: uncultured Actinomycetota bacterium (assembly GCA_963812265.1). Taxonomy (GTDB): domain Bacteria; phylum Actinomycetota; class Actinomycetes; order Propionibacteriales; family Nocardioidaceae; genus Nocardioides. The sequence continues at coordinate 30,811 of CAWEUL010000001.1, read as the reverse complement.
CGAGCGCCTGGATCCGATCGGTGACCTGCTGGGAGGACGCCGACGGATCGGTGTCGACCACGCCGACGCGGTACTCCGTACTGCCGCCGATCGCGACTCCGAGGGCGAACACGAGGATCAGCGGGAGGGCGATCACGAAGAAGTAGCTCGAGCGTTCCGCCGCCAGGCGTCGGAGGTTCGTCAGGGCGATGGCCCAGATCGCGCCCGCCTGGACGTTCATGGGCGCACCGTCCGGCGAGCCAGGAGCAGACCGGGGATCCCGACCACGAGGCTGAACAGCAGCAGCGCCCCGACGGGCTCGAGAGCGGCGGTCCAGTCGCGGCCACCGGTGAGCCGCACGAGGCCTTCGTTGAACCAGAAGTGGGGTGTCGCTCGGGTGGCCACGGCGGCCGCCCCGCCTGCCCGGGCCATCGAGAAGAACGCCCCGCCGATGACCCCGAGCACCAGCGCCAGCGCGCTCTGGAGCGCGCCGGCCTGCGCTGGCGTGGAGGCGAGCCCGAGGACAAGGGTGACGGTGGAGACCGCCGCGAGGACACCGGTCACGGCCAACATGGAGACGCCGACCACGTTTCCGAAGTCGGCACCCAGCACCACCGAGGAGAAGAGCAGCAGGAAGCCCATCGACGCGATGCCGATCACGAAGCTCACCAGGAGCTTGCTGAGCAGCACCTGCCAGGGCGCGATCGGGGCGACCAGCAGTCGCGGGAGCGTGCCCTCCCGCCGTTCCTGCAGAAGCCCGAGCACGCCGAACTGCACCGCGAAGAAGAGGAAGAACGTGGCCATGCCGCCCGCGAGCTGGGTCTTCGGGTTGATGCCGGCGGCCGTCTCGGACGAGTCGACCACCTGCGATGTTGCAGGGGCGGAGGTGATCGTCATGGCCAGCGCCTGTGGGTCGGGATCGCCCCCGAGGCTCCCGGCGGCGACGACACCCTGGCCGACGCCGTCCACGGTGAGGGCCGTCGACTGGGCCACGGCCTCGCTGATGGCGCCGCCGACGACGCCGCCGGGGTCCCGGAACACCTCGATGCCCTCGGAGGTGACGGCGATCCCGGCGTCGAGGTCGCCGTCCTCGATCGCCTGCCGCAGCGCGTCGGGGTCGTCGTAGGAGCTGAGGACGATCGTGCCCTCGTCGTCGAGCGTGGCGAGTGGTCCCTCGCGAAGCGCCGTCACCACCGGATCGGCGGGGTCGCCGGCCAACCCGACCGGGACGGCCTCGGTGTCGGGGCCGGCCACGGTGAGCGAGAGCACCGTGATCAAGGCTGCGGGCGCGAACAGCGCCAGCACCAGGGCAGAGCGGTCGCGCAGGCGGGCCCGGAGGTCCCGCCCGACGAGAGTGCCGATGATCATCGTCGCTCCCTCAGTCGCGTAGTGCAGTGCCGGTGATGTGCAGGAAGACCGAGTCGAGCGACGGCTCCTCGACCCTGAGATCGCTGATCGCGATCCCGCTGTCGGACAGGGCGCCGATCAACCGGGGCAGCAGGCTGGAGGCCTGCGCCACCATGCACCGGACCTCGCGCTCGCCTCCGATTCCCGCGCTGAGGACCTCGGGCAGCGCCGTCAGCGTCGCCAGGGCCTCGGTGACGTCGCCGTCCACTCGGATCGTCACCTGGTCGTGCTGGTCGACCATGGCGACCAGCTCGCGGCGGGTGCCGCAGGCCAGGAGCTTGCCGTGGTCGACGATGCCGACCCGGCGACACAGTCGTTCGGCCTCCTCCATGTAGTGCGTGGTGTAGAGCACGCTCATCCCGCTCTCGCCGAGCGCGGCGACGGCCTCCAGAATGGCGTTGCGGCTCTGGGGGTCGATGCCCACCGTGGGTTCGTCGAGGATCAGCAGCTGCGGGCGGTGCAGCAGGCCGGCGGCGATGTTCAGGCGCCGCTGCATGCCGCCGGAGTACTCCTGGACGCGGTCGTCGGCCCGGTCGGTCAGCCCCACGATCTCGAGGGTCTCGTCGATGCGCGTCGTCGCCTCGGCGCCGCGCAGGCCGTACAGGCGCCCGAAGAACTGCAGGTTGGCCCGCCCGCTCAGATCGGGGTAGAGCGCGATCTCCTGGGGCACGTAGCCGATCAGCTCGCGCCCTGAGGTAGACCCGGGGCGAATACTGACGCCCTGGATCTCGACGCTGCCCGTGTCTGCCTCCAGCAGCCCGCAGATCATCGAGATGCTCGTGGTCTTGCCGGCACCGTTGGGCCCGAGGAGGCCGAACGTCTCGCCGTGACCCACCTCGAAGGACAGGTCGTCGACCGCCTGGAGGTCGCCGAACCGCTTGGCCAGTCCGCTCACGACCAGGGTCGCGTCGCCCATGTCACCACCTCGCCCAGAATCTTGTCCGGCTCAGTATGCCGATTCCGAGCCTGGCAGTCTCGCCGGGCCGCTGGGCCGTCGACCGGCCGTGACATGATGCCGCCGATGACTGGTGAGGTGCGTGACTTCGACCTCGTCCTGTTCGGTGCGACCGGCTTCACCGGTGGCCTGACGGCCGAGTACCTCGCCGACCACGCCCCTGAGGGTCTGCGGTGGGCGCTGGCCGGCCGTAGTCCCGAGCGGCTGGCCGCCGTACGCGACCGGCTGGCCACCGACCACCCGGAGCTGGCCGACCTGGAGCTGCTGACGGCTGACGCGACCGACCCGATAGCGCTGGCCGACGTGGCCAGGCGCGCGCGGGTGGTGATCTCCACCGTCGGACCCTTCGTCCAGTACGGCGAACCGCTGGTCGCCGCCTGTGCCGAGGCCGGCACCGACTACCTCGACATCACCGGCGAACAGGAGTTCGTCGACCGCATGTATGTCGCTCACCACCAGACCGCGGTCGCTTCCGGTGCTCGCCTCGTGCACTGCTGTGGGTTCGACTCGGTGCCCCCCGACCTGGGCGCCTACTTCACGGTGCAACAGCTCGACGCGACGCGCCCGATCGACCTGCGGGGCGTCGTCCGCTCCAACGCCGCGCCCTCCGGCGGGACCTACCACACGGTGGTCACTGCCGCCTCGCGCGTGCGTCAGGCCCGCGCAGCCTCGTCCGCCCGGCGCCGGGTCGAGTCACGGCCCGAGGACCGGTCGGCACGCGCGGTCGCAGGCAAGCCGCATCGTGATCCCGACCTCGGCTACTGGCTGCTGCCAATGCCGACGGTCGATGCGTCCATCGTCGCGCGCAGCGGTCGGGCGCTGGCGGCATACGGCCCACGGTTCCGCTACAGCCACTACGCCGGCACCAAGAGCCTCCGGTACGCCGCGGGCGGCGTCGTCGGCATGGCCGGGGTAGGCCTCGTGGCTCAGGTGCCACCGCTGCGGACGCTGCTGCTCGACCGGATGGAGTCGGGTCAGGGGCCGGATCCGCAGCGGCGCGAGCGGTCCTACTTCACCGTCGACTTCGTCGGCACCGACGGGGAGCGGACCGTACACACACGGGTCACCGGTGGTGACCCCGGCTACACCGAGACCGCGAAGATGCTCAGTGAGTCGGCCCTGTCGCTGGCCTTCGACGACAACCCGACGAGTGCCGGCCAGCTGACCCCGGCCGCCGCCATGGGCGACCACTTGCTGGCCCGCCTCCAGGCCGCCGGTCTGCGCTTCGAGGTCATCGACGTCTGACCCCCCCGGCAGGAGGGGGTCCGCGACGCAGGCATCTGCGTCGTTTGGCCCCCAACGGCAACCTTCCGGCCCGGAAACGTGTTGTTTGGGGCCAAACGGCAACCCCTCGGGGTGCCCGGGGCAGGTACGGCGACGGCGGCGGGGTCAGTCCAGGGTGCGGTTGTACCGCGCAAGGAAGGCCACGAGCTGGTCGAGGTCGGCGTCGGACCAGTCGCCGAGGCGCTCGTCGAGCCAGCCGCGGCGTTGGGTGGAGACTTCGTCGAGGCGTCGGCGCGCGTCCTCGCTCGCGCCGATCAGCCAGGCCCGCCCGTCGTCCGGGTCGCGGGTGCGCTCGACCAGCCCCAGCTCCTCGAGGCCCTGCACCTGACGGCTCACGGCGCCCTTGTCGAGCGCGAACCGTTCGGAGAGCACCGACGAGCGAACCGGTCCCTCGTCGGCGAGATAGCTCAGCAGCAGGTACGACGCAGCGGGGAGGTCGGGATGCAGGACCCTCGCCCGCTCGACGATGACCCGCTTCACCCGTCGGATCAGGGCGCCGACCTCGCTCTCCAGCGCCGCCAGCAGGTCGGACCGTGGGGCCGTGGGGCTCACCGCACGCCACCCGGCTGATCGACGCCGAGCTCAGCGGCCACCCCGGGTGCGAGCTCGTCCTCGTGCAGGATCGTCTCCCGCAAGGGCACCTCGCGGATGAAGAGCAGGCAGACGAACGCGCCCACGGCGAACGGGGTCGCCAGGAGGAACAGGTGTCCCGTCGCATCCCCGAAGGCGTGCTCGAAGAGCGCCCGGACCGGCTCCGGCAGGGCCGTCAGGTCGGGGATGGAGTGGCTCTGGTGGGTAGACCCGGCAGACGCACCCATCGCGGCCAAGCCCTTGCTGACGGTGCTCGCCACCTGGTGGCTGAGCGCGGCGCCCAGTGCGGACACCCCCACCGTGCCGCCGATCGATCGGAAGAAGGCGACCAGTGAGCTGGCGGCGCCCATGTCGGCCTGGCTCGTGTTGTTCTGCACTGCGAGGACGACGTTCTGCATGGTCGCGCCGAGCCCGAGACCGAGCACGACCATGAACGCGCCTACCAGGATCAACGACGTGGTCTCGTCGATGGTGGACAGCAAGGCCAGCCCGCTGATCACCAGGAGCATGCCTCCGATCAAGAAGCGCTTCCAGCGACCCGTCCGGGTGATGATCCGGCCCGAGACGATGCTCGAGACCATGAGGCCGCCGACCATGGAGATCGACATCAGGCCGGCGCGGGTCGGCGACATGCCGCGCGCGAGCTGGAAGTACTGGCTGAGGTAGACCGTGGAGCCGAACATCGCCACGCCGATCATCACCGAGGCCGCGGTGGCCAGGCTCGTGGTCCGGTCCCGGAACAGGCGCATCGGGATCACCGGCTCACGGGCGATCTTGAGCTCCACGAAGATCGCCAGCGCGATGACGACCAGGCTGCCGACGATCAGCGCATAGCTGGTGGCCGAGCCCCACGCGAACTGGTTGCCGCCCAGGGTGACCCAGACCAGCAGCAGGCTCACGCCTCCCGCGATGAGGGTCGCTCCGAGGTAGTCGATGTGGACCTCGCGGCGTACGACGGGCAGGTGCAGCGTCTTCTGCACCACGACGAACGCCACCGCGGCGACCGGGAGCCCGACGTAGAAGCAGGAGCGCCAGCCCACGGTGTCCACGAGTACCCCGCCGATGAGGGGACCGGAGACCGTGGCGACCGCGAAGACGGCGCCGATGTAGCCGGCGTAGCGGCCTCGCTCGCGTGGCGAAACCATGCTCGCGATGACGACCTGGACCAGCGCGGTCAGGCCTCCGACGCCGAGACCCTGGACGGCCCGGGCGCCGATGAGCACGCCCATGGTGGGCGCGGTCGCGGCGATCAGCGAGCCGATGGAGTAGATCACCAGGGCGGACTGGACGAGCATCTTCTTGCTGGTCAGGTCGGCGAGCTTGCCCCAGATCGGCGTGCTGGCGGTCATCGTCAGCAGCGTGGCGACGACGACCCAGGTGTAACCGGTCTGGCTACCGCCCAGATCGCTGACGATCCGGGGAAGCGCGTTGGAGACGACCGTGCTGGACAGCATCGCGACGAACATCGCCAACAGCAGGCCCGTCAGGGCCTCGAGCACCTCGCGGTGGGTCATCGGCCGCTCGGCCAGGGGAGCGTCCTGCTCGATGGCGATGTCGGCGGGAGTGACGGTCTGGGACACGAGGGCTCGCTTCACAATCGGGACTTAGTGGTTGCGTTCGTCAACCATAAGTTGAATGGTTGACGACCGCAACTTATTCCCGACCCGACTAGAGTGCGGATGACGCGGGCCCTCGGTGGCGCAGCGAGGGCGTCGGCCGGGGTAGGTTGCTCACCATGATTCGACTCCTCATCGGCTTGGCTATCTCGCTCCTCGGCAACGCGCTGGGGCTGTTGGCCGCCAACTGGTTCCTCGACGGCGTCACGCTCACCACCTCGGGTTTCGTGGTGGCCGTGGTGATCTTCACCGTGGTCTATGCGCTTGCGCAGCCCTTCCTCACCCAGATGGCGGTCAGCAAGGTGCCGGCCCTGCGCGGCGGCGTGGCTCTGATCGCCACCCTCGTGGGCCTGATCGTCACGTCGTTGGCCACCGACGGGCTGACCATCAGTGGCGCATCGACCTGGCTCGTCGCCACGCTGATCGTGTGGATCGTCTCGCTGATCGGCACGCTGCTCCTACCGTTCATCCTGGTGAAGAAGAAGGTGGAGGAGAGCCGCGGCTGATCGGCCGAGGCGCCGCCGACGCGGCGCATCGTCGTCGCCGCTCGGTGCCCCAGGCCAGAGTCGAACTGGCGACCTTTCGCTTAGGAGGCGGCTGCTCTATCCACTGAGCTACTGGGGCGGGTGCGCGACGCGATTGCCAGCGGGTACGCAGTCGCGCCGCGGCACATCTTGTCACGCTCAGGGGGCGTCGGGTCCCAGGCCCAGCCGTTCGCCGAGTGCGGCCAGCTCGGACTCGAAGAGCGGCTCGGCGTCGGAGAGTGCGAAGGAGACATGCCCGAAGACCTCCATGGTCACCGAGCCGTAGAGTCGCACCCAGCAGCTGAGGAAGACCGCGATCGCGGCGGGCGGGAGGCTGACGCCGACATGGTCGGCGTAGTCCAGCAAGGCGGCCTCCATAGCCGGGTCGATGTTGTCGCGGACCGGGAACGGGCTGTTCTCCCACATCTCGCTGAACAGCCGCCCGAACGCCTGGCCGAAGCGACGCGCCTGGGCCTTCTCGGGACTGTCCTCGGCCACCTCGACCCCGGGGATCGGGCTACCGAACAGCAGCGTGAACTCCTGCGGGTGGTCGACCGACCACTGTCGGAAGGCCCGGGCGGCGCCGGAGAGGCGGTCCCAGCAAGAACCCTCGCCGGGTGCGGCGGCGGCCTCGACCACGTCGGCGAGCTCGCCGTAGCAATCGCCCACCAGAACGGCCAGCAGGGCCTCGTGGCTCTCGAAGTAGCGGTAGAGCGCCGGCGCGGTCATGCCCACGTCGCGCGCGACGGCACGCAGCTGCACCCCCGCCACCCCGTGCGTCACCAGGTGGGCGCGCGCGGCGGCCTTGATCTCCTCGATGGTCTGCGCGCGGACCCGCTCGCGGCGGGTGGCCGCGGGTGCACTCCCGGTGGTCGACACAGCCGGAACCTCACTTTCTTGGTGAACGGTCTTGACAAACGTTATCAGTGTTTGCACAGTTAACACCAGAAACGTTAACGACGTTCACAGCACACGCCCAGGCTACGCTGGCGGGCGTCCGGACCGGGAGGAACCCCATGATCTTCGAACGACTCGGCCGGCTGGTCTACCGCCGCCGCAAGGCCGTGCTGGCCCTCGCCGGCGCCTTCCTCGCCTTCGCGGCCGTCTGGGGCACGTCGGTCTTCGGCGCCCTGGATGACGGCGGCTTCGACGACCCCGCCAGCGAGTCCTCGCGAGCGCTCGTCGCCCTCGAGCAGGACCTGGGACGGCAGGCGACCGATGTGGTCGTCGTCTACCGGGCGCCCGAGGGCTCCGCACTCACCGTTGACGACCCGGCGTTCGCCGATGCCGTCACCCAGACTCTCGACGCGCTCCCCGCCGCCGACGTGGTCTCGGTGGCGTCGTACTGGTCGACGGGCGGAGCGCCGGTGTTCGTCTCCGCCGACCAGCAGGCGACGTACGCCGCGATCCAGCTCGCCGGCGCCGACGAGGCAGCGCGGCAGGACGCCTACGACCGGATCGCTGAGGATCTGCAGGCGCCCGGACTGACCACGCTCCGTGGAGGGCAAGTCCCTGTCTTCACCGACGTCAACACCCAGGTCTCCTCGGACATCGCCCGCGCGGAGACCCTGTCGCTGCCGGTGCTGATGGTGCTGCTCGTGCTCGTCTTCGGGTCGCTGGCGGCAGCCTCGTTGCCCCTGGCGGTGGGCGGCATCGCGATCCTGGGGGCCTTCACTGCGCTGAAGGCGCTCTCGCTCTTCGGGGACGTCTCGATCTTCTCGGTCAACATCGTGACGATGCTGGGCCTGGGGCTGGCCATCGACTACGCCCTGTTCGTCGTCTCCCGGTTCCGCGAGGAGCTGCACGCCGGCCGGTCCGTGGAGGACTCCGTGGCCAAGACCGTCGCCACGGCGGGCCGGACGGTCGCGTTCTCCGGCATCACGGTCGCCGTCGCGCTGTCCTCGCTGCTGCTGTTCCCGCAGAACTTCCTGCGCTCGATGGGGGCGGGGGGCATCGCCGCCGTGCTGGTCGCGATGGTGGCCGCCCTGACCGTGCTGCCGGCGCTGCTCTCGGTCCTCGGGGCCAAGGTCGACGCGCTGCGGATCCCGCTGCCGTGGACCCGCCGTCGCATCGGCCCTGCCGACCCGGACTCCGGTCCGTGGGCACGGCTGGCTCGCGGCGTCATGCGTCGTCCGCTGCCCGTGCTGGTGGCGGTGACCGCAGTGCTGGTCGTCCTCGGGCTGCCCTTCCTGAAGGTGACCTTCGGCGGCGTCGACTCCCGCGTCCTGCCGACCGGCACCGAGAGCCGGGTCGCCGCGGAGGCGCTGGCCGACGACTTCGGCGGGGCCAACGCCGGGACGCCGATGGACGTGGTGGTCCGGGACGCCGACAGCGCCGCGGACCTGACGTCGTACGTCGACGCGCTACGCGAGGTTCCGGGCGTGCTGGGTGCTGAGGTCGCCCGCAGCGACGGCGGCTCGGCCCACGTCGTCGTGAGTTACTCCGGCGCGCCGCAGGACGAGTCGTCGCGGGAGCTGGTGGCAGCCGTGCGTGACGTGCCCGCGCCGGACGACGCCGAGGTGCTCGTCGGCGGCGAGTCGGCGGCCCAGGTCGACCTGCTCGCCGGCCTCGGCGACCGGATCCCGTGGATCGGGCTCTACCTGGCGCTGACGATGTTCGTGCTGCTCTGGTTGGCCTTCGGGTCCGTGGTGTTGCCGCTCAAGGCGATGGTGATGAACGTGCTGTCGCTGTCGGCAACCTTCGGAGTCCTCGTCTGGGGATTCCAGGAGGGCAACCTCGAGGGGCTGCTGAGCTTCACGTCCACGGGATTCCTCGAAGCGACCCAGCCGATCCTGATCTTCGCGCTGGCGTTCGGGCTGTCCATGGACTACGAGGTGTTCCTGCTCTCCCGGATCCGTGAGGAGTGGGATGCCAGTCATGACAACACCCGCGCCGTGTCCCGCGGGCTCCAGCGCACCGGCCGCATCATCACCAGCGCGGCGCTGCTGTTCGTCGTGGTCGTCGGAGCGTTCGCCTTCTCGGGGATCGTCTTCATCTCGATGATCGGGGTGGGGCTGGCGGTCGCGGTGCTGGTCGACGCGACGCTCGTGCGCGCGCTGCTCGTGCCCGCCACCATGCGCCTTCTGGGTCGCTGGAACTGGTGGTCGCCGGCCCCGCTGGCCCGCTGGTGGGAGCGCTACGGCTTCCGCGAGGGTGAGTCGACGGCGGTGCCCGACGAGGGCCCGGTCGGCCCGGACGACCGCACGTTGGTGCCCACCGCCTGAGCGCCGGCGGATCCGAGACTCGGCCGGGTGGGCGACGTCACCCCGGCCGGGTTTTTGGTTTCGGGCTCCCGACCGGAGAAGATATGGGGTGGCCGCGCCAGGCAGGCGCCGCCCTGACCCCCGAGGAACGGCATGACCGACGAGTCCTGGGTCGACGACGACCCGATCGTCGGCGCCGCCCCGACCACCGACCCGCTCAACGGCGCGCCCAAACGTCGGGGCAAGGTCAAGACCCGGCACACCGTCGCCCGGGTGGTGCTGGTGAGCACCATGGTGCTCGCGATGGTGACCGGGTTGGTCGTCGTCTACTCCTTCCGCCACCTCTCGGGCAACCTCAGCGTCGCGGACTACGAGAACGACCTGCAGGACCGCCCGGCGAAGAAGAAGGTCGAGGGCCCCAAGGAGCCGATCAACGTGCTCGTGATGGGCTCGGACACCCGACAGGGCGAGGGCAACGCGATCGACAACCAAGCCGGTGAGGGCGGCTCGGACACCACGATCCTGCTGCACCTCTCCGCCGACCGCACTCGGGCCTACGGCGTGAGCATCCCGCGTGACTCGATGGTCGACCGGCCCGCCTGCGACCACGGCGCCATACCGGCGGCGACGTACCAGCAGTGGAACGCCGCCTTCGCGATCGGCGGCCCGGCCTGCACGATCCAGCAGTTCGAGCAGCTCACGGGCGTCCGGCTGGACCACTACGTCACCGTCGACTTCAACGGCTTCCAGGGCATGGTCGATGCCGTGGGTGGCGTCGAGGTCTGCATCCCCGAGGAGATCAACGACCAGGCGCACGGCATCCATCTGCTGGCCGGCACCCGCGAGGTGTCGGGCAAGGAGGCGTTGTCCTACGTCCGGCAGCGGTACGCCGTCGGGGACGGCTCCGACATCGGTCGGATGAAGCGCCAGCAGGCCTTCGCCGCCTCGATGGCGAACAAGGTCGTCTCGGCCGGCACGCTGACCAGCCCCACGCGGCTTTACGGCTTCCTCAACGCAGCGACCCAGTCGCTGACCGTCGATCCCGGGCTGAGCAACCTCGGCAAGATCGCCAAGCTCGGCATCGAGTTCCGCAACATCGACCTCGGCAACGTCCAGTTCATCACCATCCCGTGGAGCTGGGACCCGCAGAACCCCAACCGGGTCGTGTGGGCGCCGGAGGCCGACAAGGTCTGGAAGAAGATCGCCGAGGACAAGGTGCTCACGCGCAAGCTCACCGTCGACGCGATCTCGGCTGCCAAGCCGCCGGGCGTGACCGAGGACGCAGGCGGCGGCAAGCCCGGCGAGGGGCCGCCGAAGAGCGCCAGCCCGAGCCCCTCACCCAGCGTCGAAGCCAGCGATGCGGCCGCGGCGGCGGGCCTGTGCGCATGAGCGACGACGCCCCTGACTCGGCAGTCGACGCCGACTCAGCAACCGACGCGACCCGGACCAGCCACCGCTCGGGCGAGACCGCCTGGGAACGGCGGCGGCGGCTCGCCGAGGTGTTCGGTGACGTCCTGCCCGAGACCACCTCTGACGAGCGCGACGGGTCGGAGACTCCTGCTGCGGAGCGAGCCAGCGAGGCCTGGCTGCGGGCCCAGGTCCCGCCTCATCACGGCTGAGCGGGCTGCCTCGGCGGCGTGCTCAGCCGCGGGCCTTGAGGAGGTCGCGGATCTCCTCGAGCAGCGCGACGTCGGCCGGGGTGCCCTCGGCCTCGCTGGGGAAGAAGCGCTCCTTGGCCTTCGTGTAGGGGACGACGACGAAGAAGTAGACGACCGCGGCCAGAATCACGAACGCGATCACGGCGTTGAGGAAGGCGCCGAAGCTTTGCTTCCCGGTGCCGAAGATCGAGTCCGCGGTGTCGGGCAGCAGGCCGGTCAGCCACTCGGTGAACGTCGTGACGACGGCCGCGAACGACAGGCCGATGATGAACGCGACGGCGACCTCGACCAGGTTCCCGCGCAGGATGAAGTTCTTGAAACCACTCATTGGAGGCACTCCTCGGGCGACCGCGTCAGGCGGCCCACGGTCAGGGGAGCACACGCTAACGCGAAAAGGTGAAGGTGAGGAACTCACCGACCGCCGCTTCGGCCAGGTCGTGACGTGCGAGCGGGGGGATGCCGAGCACCACCAGCCGCCCCCCGATCTGGCCCTCCCCGGTCCCAGGAGGTACCGCGAGCACCGGCACGTCCAGCGCCAGGTCGCGGGGCGTCCCGCCTCGTGGGTCGGCGGCGACGAGGTCGATGCGGTCGCCGACGGTCAGCAGCGCCGCCGCAGCCTCGTCCGTGAGGCGGACCGGGGCGGCGACGAGGCCCGGGTAGCCGTCGGTGAGTCGCGGCCCGACCAGGCGGACGTCGGTGACCGGCTCGCCTCGTCTCAGCGGCGCCGCCAGGGTGCGGCCCGCCGGGTCCTCGACCAGCCCCCCAGGCTCGGTGCCCGGGGCGAACCCCACGATCGCGACGTCCCCGGGGGCCAGCGCGAGACCGGCTGCCAGGTCGTGGGTCGCCACCACGACCGGTACGACCGGCTCAGGCGGGCCGACCGCCGCGCGCACCCCTGCTGCCACCGCGAGCCCGGCCAGCAACGCGGCCAGCGGGCGGCGCCGCGCCAGCACCTGGCGGCGTACGGCGCGCCAGCCGCGGCGCAGTCGGAAGAGAACCGGGCGGGCCTCGGTCAGGGAGTGCATCCGCAGCACCGTAGGGCCAATCAGGAGTCACCGGATCGGCTCTCCACAGGCGCGGAACCCGCGTCAGGAGGTGGACGGTGCCGGCGAGGAGGCCGACGACGTCGAGGAGTCGCTCTTCGTGGTCGACGAGCCGGGCTTCGTGTCCGCCGGCGCGGCCTTGGTCGTCGACGAGTCACCCTCGGACCCCGAGGAGCCGCTCGACCCGCTGGCCGATTCGGCGAGGCTCGCGGACGAGCCGGCCCTACTGTCCGTGCGGTAGAACCCCGAGCCCTTGAACACCACGCCCACGGCGTTGAACACCTTGCGCAGGCGCCCGTCGCACTCGGGGCAGTGGGTCAGCGCGTCGTCGTGGAAGCTCTGCACCTGCTCGAAGCGGTGCCCGCACTCGGTGCAGGCGTACTGGTAGGTCGGCACGACACACCCTTCCCGGTCTGGCACTCTCTACGCTCGACTGCCAATGCTACGGCACAATGTCCACCACGATGAGCGGGTCCCCAGCGTCAGAGCGCCCCCCGGCACCAGCGACCCGACCGGGTTGGTGGCGCAGCTTCCGCGGACTGCCGGGCCCGGTCCGGTGGTCGGCGTACGCCGCGATCCTCCTCGTGCTGGCGCTGGTGGCGGTGCTCGTGGCCGGCGTCACGCTGGTACGACGCCCGTTCCCGCAGACCAGCGGCACGCTCACGGTGCCCGGGCTGACCGCGCCGGTCGAAGTGGTGCGGGACGCCCACGGCATCCCTCAGCTGTTCGCGGACAACCTCGACGACCTGATGCGCGCCCAGGGGTATGTGCATGCCCAGGAGCGGTTCTTCGAGATGGATATTCGCCGCCACGTCACGGCCGGCCGGCTCTCGGAGCTGTTCGGCGCGACCACCCTCGACACCGACAAGTACATCCGCACGCTCGGCTGGCGGCAGGTGGCCGAGCGTGAGATGGCGCTGATCCAGCCGGACACCCGGGCCGCGCTGCTCGCCTACGCCGCCGGGGTCAACGCCTACCTGGAGTCCCACTCACCCGGTCAGATCGCGGTGCAGTACTCCCTGCTCGGCCTGACCGGCCTGGACTACACCCCGGAGCCGTGGACCCCCGTGGACTCACTGGCCTGGCTCAAGGCGATGGCGTGGGACCTGCAAGGCAACATGAGCGACGAGATCGCGCGGGTGCTGGTCGGCGTCGACCACACCCCCGCGCAGGTGGCGCAGCTCTACCCGCCGTACCGCTACAGCGAGCACGCGCCGATCGTGTCCCGCGGTCGCGTCGTCGACGGCTCGTTCCAGATCGGTGGCGGGCGGCAACGCGGTGTCGCCCGCGCGGCGTACACCGCCGACCAGCGACAGGCCCTGCGATCGGTCCGGCGCGGACTGGCCGCGCTGCCCGAGCTGATGGGCCGGGGGAGCGGGATCGGCAGCAACTCCTGGGTGGTCGACGGCGACCACTCGGAGACCGGTGCTCCGCTGCTGGCCAACGACCCCCATCTGGGCATCAGCCTGCCGGGCATCTGGGTGCAGATGGGTCTGCACTGCCGCACGGTCACGGCCGAGTGCCCACTCGACGTCGCGGGTTTCACGTTCTCGGGCGTGCCCGGAGTGATCATCGGGCACAACGACCGCATCGCGTGGGGCTTCACCAACCTGGGCCCGGACGTCGCCGACCTCTACCTCGAGCGGGTGCGCGACCAGGAGTGGCGCTATGACCGCACCTGGCAGCGTCTCCGGATCCGCACCGAGACCATCAAGGTCCGCGACGGTGAGGACTTCCGGCTGACGATCCGGGCCACCGACCACGGCCCGTTGCTCTCCGATGTCGACACCGAGCTCAGCACCGTGGGTGCCAACGCCGCTGATGCCACCGCCGCCGCACCCGGTGACGGCTTCGGGGTCTCGCTGGCCTGGACGGCGCTGACGCCTGCCACCACCGCCGATGCGATCTTCGACCTCAACCGGGCCACGAACTGGGAGGAGTTCCGGGCCGCGGCGCGCGACTTCGCGGTCCCGTCGCAGAACCTGCTCTACGCCGACACCGAGGGCCACATCGGCTACCAGGCGCCCGGCATGATCCCCATCCGTGGACCGGGCAACGACGGCTCGGTGCCGTCAGAGGGTTGGCGTCCGGAGAACGACTGGACCGGGGAGTACGTGCCGTTCGCGGCGCTGCCCCACGTGCTGGATCCCGACGAGGGGTTCATCGTCACCGCCAACCAGGCCGTCGTCGGGCCGGCGTACCAATACTTCCTGGGTGCCGACTGGGACCGGGGCTACCGCTCCCAGCGGATCCGCGACCTGGTCGAGGAGAAGGACGTCCTGTCCATCGAGGACATGACCGCGATCCAGAACGACGACCTCAACCCGATGGCCGCGACGCTGGTGCCCTACCTGCTGGCGGTCGACGACCTCGGGTCGGCGTACTACCGCGACGGCCAGGACCTGCTGGCCGGCTGGGACCAACGCCAGCCCGCCGACAGTGCGGCGGCGGCGTACTACAACGCCGTGTGGTCCAACCTGCTGCGGCTGACCTTCCACGACGAGCTGCGAGAGTCGCTGTGGCCCGACGGCGGGGACCGCTGGTTCGAGGTCATGGAGCAGCTCCTCGAGGAACCGTTCAACCCGTGGTGGGACGACGTGGAGACGACCATGGTGGAGAGCCGTGACGACATCGTGCGGCAGGCGATGCGGGACGCCCGCGACGAGCTGACCCGGCGGGAGTCGCTCGACCCGACCGCGTGGACATGGGGCGCGATCCACACGCTCGACCTGCGGGAGTCGACCCTCGGCGACTCGGGGATCGGTGCGATCGAGTGGCTGATGAACCGCGAGGGCTACCCGGTCGGTGGTGGCAGCAGCATCGTCAACGCCACGTCGTGGGACGCCGGGGAGGACTACGCGGTGACCTGGTCCCCGTCGATGCGCATGGTGGTCTCGCTCGGCGACCTCGACGACTCGCGGTGGATCAACCTCACCGGTGTCTCGGGGCACCCGACCAACGACCACTACGTCGACCAGACCGACCTCTGGGTGGCGGGGGAGACGCTGCCGTGGGTGTTCTCGGCCGACGCAGTCGAGAGCGCCGGCGAGCGGACGCTGATCCTCAGCCCACCCGAAGACGAGTGAGGCCGGCCGGGGTCACCGCCGCCACGACCGGGCGGTCGTGCGCCTCCGTCGGGACGTCGAGCCCGACCTCCTCGGGGTAGAGCAGCACGCAGGTGAACGTGCCCACGGGCACCCGCCCCAGGGCCTTGTCGTAGCACCCGGCGCCCTTGCCGAGGCGGAACCCGTCCGGCGACACCGCCATCCCGGGCACCAGCACGACGTCGGGAGTGCCGATCGAGTCCGGGCCGAGCCGCGGCCCCACCGGCTCCAGCAGCCCGAAGCGGGCCGGCGCCAGCGAGTCGGGACCGTCGTACGCCGCCCAGTCGAGGTCCAGCCCGCCCGGTTTCTTGAGCGACCCGGTGGTGACGGGCAGGACCACCCGCTTGCCCGCTGCCCGGAGCGCCTCGAGCAGCAGCCCGGTCCCCGGCTCGCGGCCCACGGAGACGTAGGCCGCCGCCGTCGCGGCCCGGCGTACCTCGGGGACGGCGAGCAGGATCTCGGCCATTCCTGCGGCCGCCTCCCGCACCTCCCCGAGTGACCGACGGTGTCGCGCGGTGGTCAGCTGGTCACGCAGGGCGGTCTTGGCGGCGCGCACGGCGACGGCCTTCGAGGGGGGTACCTGGGACGGGCTCACCGAATCAGCCTACGATCGTCGTCATGGGGAGTGCAGGCCTGAGCCGTGCCCAGGAGAAGATGGCGACCGCCGGGGTCGACCCGACGGCGATCGACGTCTTCGCGCACTACTACCGGCTGCTCGAGCACGGTGAGACGGGGATCATCCCCGAGTCGTCGATCGAGCCGTTCGAGATGGAGTCGTTGGCGGACGTCGAGATCGACTCCAAGACGGCTGCCGAGGCGATCCGCACGACGGCCGTGATCAAGCTCAACGGGGGGCTGGGGACCTCCATGGGCATGGACCGCGCCAAGTCGTTGCTGTGCGTGCGACGCGGGCTGTCCTTCCTCGACATCATCGCCCGCCAGATCCTGCACCTGCGGGAGCAGTACGACGCCACGCTGCCGCTGATCTTCATGAACTCCTTCCGCACGTCGGAGGACACCGTGGCCGCCCTGGCGCGCTACGACGATCTCGCCGTGCCGGGCCTGCCCCTGGAGTTCCTGCAGAACAAGGAGCCCAAGCTGCTCGCCTCGGACCTCTCGCCGGTGTCGTGGCCGCGAGAGCCCGACCTCGAGTGGTGCCCGCCGGGCCACGGTGACCTCTACACCGCCCTCGTGGGCACCGGTCTGCTCGACCAGCTGATCGACGCGGGCTACCGCCGGATCTTCGTGTCCAACTCCGACAACCTCGGCGCCGTGCCCGACGCCCGGGTGGCCGGTTGGTTCGCGGGCACCGGTGCACCGTTCGCGATCGAGGCGGTGCGTCGTACCGCCTCGGACAAGAAGGGTGGCCACTTCGCACGCCGCAAGAGCGACGGTCGCATCGTGCTGCGCGAGACCGCGCAGACCCAGCCCGCCGACCTCGCCGCGCTGGCCGACCTGGAACGGCACCGCTACAGCTCGACGAACAACCTGTGGTTCGACGCCGAGGTGATGAGGCAGACGGTCATCGACCGGGAGGGTGTGCTGGGCTTGCCGCTGATCCGCAACCTCAAGCATGTCGAGCCCGGTGACTCCTCGACGCCGGAGGTCATCCAGATCGAGACGGCAATGGGTGCGGCGATCGAGCTGTTCGACGGCTCCCGCACGATCGAGGTCGGTCGCGACAGGTTCGTGCCGGTCAAGACCACCAACGACCTCCTGGTCCTCCGCTCGGACGTCTACGGCCTCGGCACCGACTACGTCATGGACCAGGTCACCGACCAGGTCCCCTACGTCGAGCTCGACGGCTCCTACTACAAGCTGGTCGACGAGTTCGACAAGCGCTTCCCCGAGGGTGCGCCCTCGCTCAAGGAGGCGGAGTCGTTCCGGGTGGCGGGGGACTGGACCTTCGGTCCCGGCGTGAAGGTCGTCGGCCAGGTCGACCTCCAGGCGCAGCCCGGCGCGCAGCGGGTGGCCGCGGACACGGTCCTCTCGGATGGCTGAGGGCCGCGGGGGCGACCACCTGGTGACTGTCGAGGAGCATCTCGACCGGATCCTGTCGCAGGTCTCCCCGCTGCCGCACTTTCCGCAGCCGCTGATGGAGGCGCTGGGCCTTCCCGTCGCCGAGGACGTCGTCGCGCCCATCGCACTGCCGAGCTTCGACAACTCCGCCATGGACGGCTACGCCGTCGTCACCGCCGACCTCGAGGGCGCCTCGCCCGACGCGCCGGTGCACTTGCCGGTGGTCGGCGAGATCGGGGCCGGTCAGGCGCACCTGCTCGCGATGTCCCCGGGCAGCGCGGTCAAGATCATGACCGGCGCGCCGGTGCCCGCGGGCTGTGACGCGGTGGTGCCCTACGAGTGGACCGATCGAGGGGTCGCGCGGGTCACCATCACCCAGGCTCCGGGCGTGGGTCAGCACATCCGGCGCTCCGGCGAGGACGTCTCCGAGGGTGAGCTGCTCGTCGAGGAGGGCACCGTGCTCGGTCCGCGCCACCTGGGCCTGCTGGCAGCGGTGGGCCGGGCCACGGTGCGCGCGCGTCCGCGACCGCGGGTCGTCGTGATCTCGACGGGATCCGAGCTGCGCGAAGTCGGAACGCCCCTCTCGCATGACGCGATCTACGACGGCAACTCCTTCCTCCTCGCCGCCGCCGCGCGTGCCGCGGGCGCGATCGCCTACCGCGTCGGGATCGTCCCCGACGACCCGCGCGCCTTCCTCGACGCGCTCTCCGACCAGCTCGTGCGCGCGGACCTGGTGGTCACCTCCGGTGGGGTGTCGCAGGGCGACTACGACGTGGTGAAGGAGGCCCTGGCCCCGCTCGGCACGGTCTGGTTCGGCGGGGTCGCCATGCAGCCCGGCAAGCCGCAGGGCTTCGGTCTCGTCGGGGAGGACGAGACCCCGATCTTCACGCTGCCCGGCAACCCGGTCTCGTCCTACATCTCCTTCCAGATGTTCGTGCTGCCTGCGCTGCGCACCATGATGGGACGGATGCCGGTGAGTAGGCCGCTGACCCAGGCCCGCCTCCAGCAGGCCTTCTCCTCACCGCCCGGACGCCGGCAGTTCGCGCGGGCGACGTACGACGCTCGCACCGTCACGCCCGTCGGCGGACACGGCTCGCACCTGCTGGGCGACCTGGCAACCGCCGACGCGCTGATCGTCGTGCCTGAGGACACCACGTCCCTGATGGCCGGCGAGCAGGTCCAGGTCATGCGCCTGGATGACGAGTTCTGACGACTACTGAGAGACTGCGGCGATGGAGCGGTTGACCCACGTCGACGAGGCCGGCGCAGCGCGCATGGTGGACGTCTCGGGCAAGGCCACGACTGCGCGCACCGCGGTGGCCTCGGGGCGGGTGCTGGTGAGTCCGCGCGTCGTGGAGCTGCTGCGCGGCGAGGGCGTGCCGAAGGGTGACGCGCTCGCGGTCGCCCGGGTCGCCGGCATCATGGCCGCGAAGGCGACGCCCACGCTGATCCCGCTGTGCCACCCGCTGGCGATCTCGTCGGTGACCGTCGACCTGGTCGTGGCCGACGACGCCGTGGAGATCTCGGCCACCGTGTCGACCACCGACCGCACCGGCGTCGAGATGGAAGCCCTGACTGCGGTATCGGTCGCCGGCCTCACGGTCATCGACATGGTCAAGGCCGTCGACAAGGGGGCGGTCATCACCGACGTGCGGGTCGAGTCGAAGACCGGCGGCAGGTCCGGGGACTGGTCCCGTGCCTGACGCCGGTGGCCTCGCAGCGGCCGTCGTCGTCGCCTCCAACCGGGCGGCCGACGGGGTCTACGCCGACGAGACCGGCCCGCTGATCGCCGCGTTCCTGACGCGTCTCGGGTTCGCGGTGGGGGAGCCGGCCGTGGTCCGTGACGGCCCGCCGGTCGGCGCGGCCATCGCCGCGGGGATCGCGGCGGGCGCCCGCGTGGTGCTGACCACGGGCGGCACCGGGCTGACGCCGACCGATCTGACCCCCGAAGCCACCGCTCCGCTGCTGGACCGGGAGGTCCCGGGCGTCGCGGAGGCGATTCGTGCCTACGGCGTGGCCCACGGGGTCCCGTCGGCCGTGTTGTCCCGGGGGCTGGCAGGGGTGGCCGCCGGGTGCCTGGTCATCAACCTGCCGGGATCGCGGGGCGGGGTGAAGGACGGACTGGCCGTGCTCGAGCCGTGGCTGGTGCACGCGGTCGAGCAGATCCCGGGCAGCGACCATTGATCGGCTGGCCGGTGGTCCTGACCAGCGGCGCGGTCCGGCTGCGGCCGCTCGCCCAGTCCGACCACCGCGCGTGGCGGGAGGCGCGGGAGCGGAGCGCGCAGTGGCTCGCCCCCTGGGACGCCACGGTCCCCCCGGGCGGCGCGGAGCGGCCGGCGAACTTCCGTGGGCTGGTGAGCTCTCTGCGACGCCAGGCGCGCTCGGGGACGTCGTACCCCTTCGCGGTGGACGTGGACGGGCGCTTCGCCGGGCAGCTGACGGTGAGCAACATCGTGCGGGGCTCGGCCCAGTTCGCGTCGGTGGGCTACTGGATCGACTACGCGTACGCCGGCCGCGGGGTCATGCCGCGGGCCGTCGCCTTGGCGATCGACCACTGCCTGACGACCGGGGGGCTGCATCGGATCGAGATCGCTATCCGACCGGAGAACTCCAACTCGCTGCGTGTGGTCGAGAAGCTGGGGATCCGCGAGATCGGCTTTGCGCCCCGGTTCCTGCACATCGACGGCGGCTGGCGCGACCACCGTCTGTATGCCATCACGCGGGAGGAGTGGCCCGACGGCGGCCTGGTGGCGCGCCTGGACGAACCACAACAGTCACATGAGTGATTTCTCGACACACCACTAGACCTCCGCCTCATCTCGTGTTCGCGAACCTACGCTCTGTCCCGTGGACGTACCGCACGTGGATGTGCTGCTCTTCGTAGGCGTGGCCGTGGCTTGGGCGGCGTACCTGCTCCCCAAGGCGCTGCACCGGCATGAGGATGCCGAGCGCGCCCGCCCCGTCATGGGCTTCTCCGACCGGCTCCGGGTGCTCGCCAGTCGCGAGCCGGTGAGTCGACGCCGGGCCGAGCTCGTCGTCCCCTCCGATCGCACGCCCGCGGCGGACGCGACCCCCGGCCCTTCTCCTGCCGAGGCCCGCGCACGCCGCGAGGCGTCGCTCCGGGCGACCGGTCGCCGGCGCCGGGTGCTGTCGGTGATCCTGCTCTCGGTCGTGGCCGTGGCGGGCGCCGCGGCGCTCGGCCCGCTCGCCTGGGTGTGGGTGGCGGCTCCGGTCGGCCTGCTCGCTGCCTGGCTCGTGGCCTGTCGGGTCATGGTCAAGGGTGAGCGCCAGTCGTGGCAGCGCCGCATCGCGCCGCCCTCGACCGACGCCTCCGACGAGGTTGCCGTGGAGGCCGACCCCGACGAGCTCACGATCACCATCGAGACCAAGGGCCTGGCCGCTGCGATCCGCGACGCGGAGATGTGGGATCCCGTCCCGGTCACGCTGCCGACGTACGTCACGAAGCCGACGGCCACCCGCAGTGTGCGCACCATCGACCTCGATGACACCGGGGTGTGGACGTCCGGGCGCACCGCGGCCGACTCCGCGCTCGCCCGCGAGGCGGACGCCGCCGACCAGGTCGCCCGCGAGGCCCGCGCCGCCGATGGTGACGAGCGCGCCGTCGGTTCCGCCGGCTGACCCGCCCCCGGCCGCGGTCCCCGACTGCCGCGGGTTTCGCGGTACTGAGGGCGTCGCGGGCGCGCCCCTCAGTGCCCACAGAACCGCACCAGTCGGGTCGACGGCAGCCGTGCCAACCGATTCGGAGCGACCCGTGCCCGGGTGCTACCGTTTCTCCTCGCGTCGTACGACGCACCTGGGGCTGTGGCGCAGTTGGTAGCGCGTCTCGTTCGCAATGAGAAGGTCAGGGGTTCGAATCCCCTCAGCTCCACCAATGTGATGAGTCGCGACATAGGTCTCACCTGAGTCGCGACATAGGTCACTATCGAAGAGCTCCCGGCCATCGGCCGGGGGCTCTTTGCGTGTTGCGCCAGTAGTGCTTGGCGGGGTCGATGGCGTGGGTGGAGAGGATCTCGCCGGTCTTGAGGTTGATGACGGTGATGGTGGTGTTGTCGGCGATGGCCAGGACCCGGTTTCCGCGGTGGGTGTAGCCGACGCCGAGGTGGTGCATGCGGCCGGCGCGGCGGATCGAGATTTTGCCCCAGTCATCGACGCGGTCGTGGCGCAGCCGGAAGTGACCGCCGGGGTCGCCGGTGGAGGTGGCTTTCGGCAGCGCCGCATAGGCGGTGGCCGGGGTTCGTCTGGCGAGTTCGCGGTGGGGTCGTTGTTGGTTGTAGACCTCGCGAAGCGCGTCGAGCTGGGTTTATCCATTGGAGAAGGTCAGGGCTCGAATCCCCTCAGGCCCACCGACGCGATCGCTGTGGTATCGCCCGGTGCCGACCCCGGACACCCGCGTCCAGCGAAAGCCAGCCTTGCTGACTGGTTGACACCGCGTGTGACGGCCTTCATACTCCATGATCAGGATTCCTGAACATCAGGTTTCCTGATAAAACTCAGCTGTCGGACTTCCCCCATTCCTCGAGGTGACACATGACCAAGAAGCCCCTGATCGCTCTCGTCGTAGCCGGTCTTCTCATCCTGGCCGCGGCCTGCGGCAACTCCAGCTCTGGTTCGTCGTCGTCCTCCGGGCCGGTGAAGATCGGCGTGGTCGCCCCGCTGACCGGTCCGTTCGCCCCGCTCGGGCTCGGCGACAAGGCAGCCATCGAGCAGGAGGTCGCCCGGATCAACGCGGACGGTGGTGTGCTCGGGCGGACGCTCGAGGTGACGATCAACGACGACAAGACCGACGTCCCGCAGTCCGTGACCGAGTTCAACCAGCTCGCCGCCGACAAGAGCTACACCGCGATCCTGTCCTCCTCGAATGTCGCGGCGTCCACGGCAGCCGGTCCGAGCATGGCGAGCAGCCGGATCCCCACGATCGCGCTCGGCCCGGTCAGCGCGTTCAAGGACGGCAAGAACAAGTACGCCTTCACCTGCGTCGCGATCCCCGAGCTCTACGGCGAGGCGCTCGTGGACTACCTGAAGGCCGAGGGCATGACCAAGGTCGCGGTGGCCTACACCGGCAAGGACCCCTACGGATCCGTGGGCAACAAGGCGACCGTCGACGCTGCCGAGGAAGCGGGCCTCGACGTCGTGCTCGACAAGGAGATCGACGTCGCCGCCACTGACTTCACGCCGGTGATCTCCCAGGTCAAGGCGGCCAAGCCGGATGCCTTCGTGGTCTGGGTGGCCGGCCCGGCCGCCGTGATCATCACCAAGCAGTTCGCCGGTTCGGGCATCCCGCTCATGATGACCGGCGCCGAGGCCTCCAACCTGTACGTCGAGCCGGCGGGCCAGGAGGGCGAGGGGGTCACCATGACCAGCAACATCGCCGTGCCGGGCCGGGAGCTGCCAGCAGGTCCGCTCAAGGACTCGATCGACGCGTTCGCCAACCCCTGGCTGGAGGCCAACGACGGTGTGTACCCGCCACAGTTCGCGTTCGACGGCACCACCGGGCTCCAGCTGCTCGTTGCGGCCATCGAGAAGGCGAAGTCGACCGACCGCGACAAGGTCCGCGACGCGCTCGAGTCGCTCGACCTGCTCACCCCGACCGGTCGGTTCCACTTCTCGCCGACCGACCACGGCGGGATCGGGAAGGACGCGATCGCGATCGTCCAGGTCAAGGGCGGTGAGCTGAAGGCGACGCCGTACTCCCTCGAGCAGTTCAAGTCCAACCTGCCCGAGTGACCACCTAGTCAGAGAGCGGTTGCAGCCATGTTGACGATCGATCGGGTGTCGAAGCACTTCGGCGGCGTCTACGCCAACCGGGACGTCTCCATGGAGGTGCCCGACGGCGAGCTGCGCGGCGTCATCGGTCCCAACGGGGCCGGGAAGTCGACGCTTTTCAACCTCGTCGCCGGGCACCTGCGACCGGACTCGGGATCGGTCGCCCTCGGCGGCAGGTCGCTGGACCGGATGGCGCCGCACGTCCGGGCCCGGCACGGCGTGGCCATCGTGTTCCAGGGGGCCCGGCTGTTCCCCGGCATGACCGTCCTGGAGAACGTGATGGTCGGGGCCCACGGCCACACCCGCGGCGGGCTGGTGGCGGCCGTCGTGCGCCCTCCCTGGCAGCGACGCCAGGAGCGCGAGACCCGGGAGCTCGCCGAGCAGTGCCTGGCTCGGGTCGGCCTGGAGGCCGCGGCGAACCTGCCCGCTACGGCTCTTCCGCTCGGGCAGCAGCGCCGGCTCCAGGTGGCCCGAGCGCTGGCAGGACGGCCGCGGGTGCTGCTCCTCGACGAACCGGCGTCGGGTCTACGAGCCGGCGAGCGCACGGACCTCACTGATCTCGTCCGCGAGCTCAACGACGGCGGCATGACGATCCTGCTGGTCGAGCACGACGTCGGCATGGTCACCAGCCTCGCCCACCGAATCACCGTGCTGGATCTCGGGGAAGTGATCGCCGACGGCACACCGGCGGAGGTCACGAGTGATCCGCGGGTCGTCACGGCCTACCTCGGAACAGGAGCCAAACAACCACGAGCCCAGCAGCCAGGAGCCCAGCAGCCAGGAGACCAGCATGTTGCGCATCGATGACCTGGTGGTTCGCTACGACGCCGCCGTCGCCCTCGACGGGGTCTCGCTGGATCTCGACGCCGGCGAGATGCTCGCCCTGGTGGGCCCGAACGGAGCCGGCAAGTCCACGCTGCTCAACGCGGTCAGCGGGCTGGTGCCCGCGGCGTCCGGGAGCGTCAGCTGCGAGGGGCGGATCGCCCAGGTGCCCGAGGGCCGGCAGATGTTCCCGGACATGACCGTGGAGGACAACCTGGTCCTGGGCGGGTGGTCGATCCGCAACCGGGACCTCAGCGAGGTCCTCGACCTGCTGCCGGACCTGTCCCGTGTGCGGCGGGCGAAGGCGGGGCGCCTCTCCGGCGGGCAGCAGCAGATGGTCGCCATCGGGCGGGCGCTGATGGCGAAACCCGACCTGCTCGCGATCGACGAGCTGTCTCTCGGCCTGGCCCCGCTCGTCGTCGCTGAGCTGGCCGAGCACCTCCGCTTCCTGAACAGGGAGCGCGGCACCGCCATCTTGCTGGTCGAGCAGGAGGTGTCGCTTGCGTTCGAGCTGTGCCCGCGCACCTGCGTGCTCGAGGCGGGACGCGTCGTGGCTGCCGGCCCGAGCGCGGAGCTGGCGGAGAGCGAGGCCGTCCGGCGCGCCTACTTCGGCGACCTGGGGGCGTCCGGCGAGCTGGTCACCGGGTTTGCCGGCACGGAGGTGCACTCATGAAGGAGTTCCTGACCTACGTCGTCACCGGGATCACCCTCGGCGCCTCGTTCGCCCTCATCGGGAGCGGCTTCGTCGTGGTGCATCGCGTGACCCGGATCGTCAACTTCGCCCAGGGCTCGTTTGCGATCATCGCGACGATGCTGGCGGCCTCGCTGCTCCGTGGGCGGCTGCCGCACGGGCTCGCGGAGGCAACGGCCGTCCTCGCGTGCGGGGTGGTCGGTGCCGGGGTCGGCTGGGTGGCACTCGGTCGCCGCGGCACGCCTCCCCTGATCTCACTGATCGTGACGCTCGGCCTCTCGATGCTGGCCTCGGCCGCGATCATCCTGCTCTGGGGCCAGAACCCCGTGTCCCCGCCTGGACTGCGCGGGCACGTCACGCTCGTCGGCGTCGAGGTCGAGCGGCAGCGCCTGCTCGTCCTGGTCATCACCCTGGTCGCCTTCGCGGCGCTCGGGCTGTTCTTCTCCCGCACCTACCTCGGCAAGGCACTCACGGCGAGCGCGTCGAACCCGTACGCCGCCCGCCTGGTCGGCATCGACGTACGCCGGATGGGGCTGCTCGCCTTCGCTCTCGCGGGCATCCTCGGCGGCCTCGCCGGCGTGCTGGTGGCGCCGAGCAACGCGCTGTCCTTCTCTTCCGATCTCGCACTGGCGCTCAGTGGCTTCGCCGCGGCGGTCTTCGGCGGGCTCAGCAGCCCGGGCCGGACGCTCGTCGGTGGCCTGGTGCTCGGTGTGGCCGGACAGCTCACCGCGGGCTACCTCAACGGGTCCTACCAGACCGACGTCGCCCTGCTCCTGATGCTCCTGATCATGATCGCTCGCAGCCGCACTTTCGTGGCGGAGGAGGCAAAATGACCCACCGACGACCTTCGACGATCGCGGTCCTCGTGGCCGCCGTGGCGGCGTGCGTGGCACCCCTGCTGATGTCGGACCTGACGTTCTTCGTGCACACCGTGGTCGCGGCCATCGTCGTGACCGGCCTCGTGATGCTGATGGGCTACGCCGGTCAGGCCTCCCTGGGGCAGGGCGCCTTCGTCGCTGTCGGGGCGCTGACGGTCGCGCTCGGCACGACGCGGTGGGGACTGCCGCCCTTGGTGGTGCTCGTGGCGGCGCCACTGGCGGCAGGGATCTTCGCGACGGTGGTCGGACTGCCGCTGCTGCGGCTGCAGGGTCACTACCTCGCCTTCGGCACCCTGGCGCTGCTGCTCATGGTGCAGACCGCGATGTCCAGCATCGACGCTCTAGGGGGTGCCTACGGCGTCAGCGGCATCCCGGCGTTCGGGGTCGGCGGCTGGACCGTGACCAACCAGCTGCCGTACGCCTACCTCGCCCTCGCCTGCCTTGCGGTGGTGCTGTGGGTTTCCGGTCGGGTCGTCGACAGTCGGTTCGGCCGCGGCATGCGCGCGCTCTCCGGAAGCGAGACCGCCGCGGAGTCCGCGGGCGTGCCCGTCAGCTGGAGCAAGGTCGGGGTGTTCGCCCTGTCCGCCGCCTTCGCCGGCGTGGCCGGCGCGGTCACCGCGTTCTTCACCCCGTACGTCAGCGCCGACTCCTTCCCGCCGCTGGAGTCGTTCACCTACGTCATCATGGCCGTCGTCGGCGGGCTGGGCACGATCTGGGGAGGGGTCGTCGGCGCGGTGGTCGTCTCGGTCCTCCTCCAGGTGCTCAACAATGTGAGCAGCCAGCCCGGCTTGCCGCCCACCGCCGCGCCGATCATCCAGTACGCCGCCTACGGGACCGTGCTCATCGTGGCGCTGCTGTTCATGCCCCGCGGCATCGTGCCGTCGATTGAGTCCCACTACGGCCGTCTCGGGGCGCGTCCCGCCTGAGCACTGCCCCCGGTGAAGCACCTCTTCGCTGGCCCACACCCTCAACCCCCTGGAGGAACCAATGCCCATCGATCCCTCGGCCCAGACCGTGCTGGACATCCTGACCGCCCCTGGCGTGCCACCGCTCGACGAGTTGCCGCCCACCGCAGCGCGGGAGGCCTACGACGGGCTGGCCGCGTTCGCGGGCGAACCTGCGACCGTCGCGCGCACCCAGGACCTGGAGGCGGACGGAGTCCCGGTGCGGCTGTACTGGCCCGAGGATGCGGGGGAGGCCCCCCTCCCGGTGCTGCTGTGGATCCATGGCGGCGGGTTCGTGATGGGCAGCATCGACGGGTACGACCCGGAGGCTCGCGCACTCTGTGCGAGCACCGGCTGCCTCGTGGTCAGTGTCGGCTACCGCCTAGCCCCGGAGCACCGGTATCCCGCGCAGGTCGAGGACGCCCTGGCGGCTGCCCTGTGGGTCAACGCCAACATCGCGGAGCTCGGCGGCGACCCGAGTCGGATGGTGGTGGCCGGCGACTCCGCGGGCGCGAACCTGAGCGCCGTCCTCGGGCACCAGCTCCACGGCATGTTCCGCCTGCAGGTGCTGCTCTACCCCGTGACCGACCTGACGATGTCGCAGCCCTCCATCGACGAGAATGCCGAGGGATACCTGCTCACCCGCAACGCGTGCGAGCACTTCCGGATCGCAGTACCTGGGGGAGTACGCCGACGTGAAGGACCCGCTGGCCTCGCCGCTGTTCGCGGACGAGACGCTGCTGTCCGGCGCCCCGCCGGCGCTGGTGATCACCGCCGAGCTCGACCCGCTGCGTGACGAGGGCGAGGCCTATGCCGCACGCCTGGAGGAGGCCGGCGTACCGGTGGACCTGGTGCGCTTCGACGGCATGATCCATGCCTTCTTCGCCTTCGGCGCGATGATCCCCGCAGCGGGTGAGGCTCTCGACCTCGTCGTCGCCGCCGTGCGCAAGGCAACCAGCTGACTCGCACCGCGTGCGTCATCATGTGGGGGAACCGGGACGGACCCCGAAGCACTGACCCTGACGAGGAGAGCGCGTGACCACAGCGAAGGAGCGCGCCACCGAGGCTCCGACCGACGATGACCGGGCGCGCGGCGTCACGTTGCTCTACCTGATCAAGCAGGTCGAGCTTGCGATCCGGCAACAGCTCGACGAGGTCGGCTCGACCGAGGACCTCACCGCGGTGCAGTACACCGCGCTGACCGTGCTCGAGCGTC
This sequence comes from uncultured Actinomycetota bacterium, assembly GCA_963812265.1. Classification (GTDB taxonomy): domain Bacteria; phylum Actinomycetota; class Actinomycetes; order Propionibacteriales; family Nocardioidaceae; genus Nocardioides. The sequence goes on along the minus strand of CAWEUL010000001.1, from coordinate 3,093 downwards.
ATCCGGGCATGACGTCGGCCGCGCTCGCCCGGAACTCGTTCGTACGCGCGCAGACGATGGCCGAGATGGTCACCTACCTCCTCGACCGCAGGCTGGTGACCCGCAAGCGCGACCCGGACAACAAGCGGCAGTACCTGCTCTCGCTGACGAAGAAGGGACAGGCGGTCGTCGACCGGCTCCGAGGGCCGGTCGCGGCGATCGAGGAGCTGATGGTCGAGACCCTCGACGGCGGCCAGGTCGAGATCCTGCGCACCTACCTGACCCGGTGCCGCCGGTCGCTGAACCAGCACCCGCTGCACTGACGCACCGCAGGTTCCAGTCCGGGACGTGAAATCCGGCACATTCGCGCCATTGACAGGGATCCTGGTCGACCTGCAGACTAGCTATCAACAGGAAACCTGATAATCATGGTCGTGGCAGATCTTCCATGAAGCGGGCTTCCGGGAGGAGGATCAAGCATGACCAACACCCAGACGGCGCCGCTCGACACCCCGGTCTCCGGTCCCGCCGGCAGCGCCCCGGCAGCATTCGAGCACGGTGAGCTGTTCATCAACGGCCAGTGGGTCCCGGCTGCGAGCGGCGCCCGCCGCGACGTGGTCGATCCGTCCACGGGCAACTCCGTCGGCACCGTGGCGGAGGGCGACGCGGGCGACGTCGACTCCGCGGTCGCCGCGGCCCGTGCGGCCTTCGAGGCCGGCCCCTGGCGCGGACTGAGCGGCCGAGACCGGGCGCGCATCCTGCACCGCGTCGCGGACCTGATCCGGGACAACGCCGACGAGCTCGTTCGGCTGGAGAGCCTCGACGTCGGCAAGCCGGTGACGCTCTGCCGAGCCGTCGACGTCGAGACCGCCGCCCAGGTCTACGAGTACTACTCCGGCCTCGCCCAGTCCGTCGACGGTGCCACCCGCGAGACGCCGCTCAACGCGTTCGCCTACACCCGGCGCGAGCCGCTCGGCGTCGTCGGCGCGATCACGCCGTTCAACTTCCCACTGATCCTGTCGAGCTCGAAGATCGCCCCGGCACTGGCCGCCGGCAACGTGGTGGTCCACAAGCCCGCCGACGACACGCCGCTGAGCGCGCTGTTCATGGCGAAGCTGTTCGCCGAGGCGGGCCTGCCCGACGGCGTGCTCAACGTGGTCACCGGCGCTGGCGCGGTGGCCGGGGACGCCCTGCTGCGCCACCCCGGCGTCGACAAGATCGCGTTCACCGGCTCGACGGCCATCGGCCGGCAAGCCGCGGCCGTGGCCGGCGAGGCGCTGAAGCCGGTGAGCATGGAGCTCGGCGGCAACGCGGCCCAGATCGTCTTCGAGGACGCCGACGTCGAGAAGGCCGTCGGATCGGTGATCAAGGCGTTCGTGTTCAACACCGGACAGTTCTGCATGGGCGGACCGCGCCTCCTGGTGGCTCGTCCGCTCTACGACACGTTCGTCGGGATCCTCGGCCAGGCCGTTCCTGGTGTACCGGTCGGCGACCCGCGTGACCCCGAGACCGTGGTCGGTCCGATGGCGGCCGAACGGCACCGCACCAAGGTCGAGGAGTACGTCGCGCAGGCGGTCGCCGACGGTGGCCGCATCGTGTGCGGTGGCGAACGGCTCGACCTGAACGGAGGCTTCTACTACCAGCCCACGGTGATCGCCGACCTGGCCAACGACTCCCGCGTCGTGCAGGAGGAGATCTTCGGCCCCGTGCTCACGGTCCAGCCGTTCGACACCGAGGACGAGGCGGTCGCGCTGGCCAACAGCACGCCGTACGGCCTCGCCTCCGGCATCCAGACCACCGATCTGGCCCGCGCACACCGCGTGGCGACCCGGCTCGACGCCGGCATCGTCTGGGTCAACGACTGGGCGATGCTCGACCCGGCCGTCCCGTTCGGCGGTGTCAAGGCCTCCGGCTTCGGTCGCGAGTACGGCCCCGAGGGCCTGACCTCCTACACCCGCGACAAGTCCGTCGTCATCTCGCTCGACTGATCCCGAACCCAGGAGCCTTCGCATGACCATGACCGAAGCAGCCATCGTCGAGACCGGTGGCGCCCCGTTCACCCTGAGCCAGATCGAGCTGTCCGACCCACGCCCCGACGAGGTCCTGGTCCGGATGGTCGCCGCCGGCCTGTGCCACACCGACCTCGGCGTGGCCAGCGGCGGCCTGCCGTTCCCCTTGCCCGGCGTGCTCGGCCACGAGGGTGCCGGCGTCGTCGAGGAGGTCGGCACGTCGGTGACCCGGATCAAGCCCGGTGACCAGGTGCTGCTCTCGTTCACCTCCTGCGGCCAGTGCAAGAACTGCCGCGACGGCCATCCGGCGTACTGCGCGACCTGGCTGCCGAGCAACCTCATCGGCGGGCGCCGCGACGACGGCTCGTCCACGATCACCCGCGACGGCGAGCCGCTCGGCGGTCGCTTCTTCGGCCAGTCGTCGTTCTCGCGGCTCGCCCTCGTCGACGAGCGCAGCCTCGTGAAGGTCGCCCCGGACGCGCCGCTGGAGCTCGCTGGCGCCGCTGGGCTGCGGCATCCAGACCGGTGCCGGCGCGGTGTGGAACGTGCTGAAGCCCAGGCCGGGCAGCTCGGTCGTCGTGCTCGGTGCCGGTGCGGTCGGGCTGTCCGCGGTGATGGCGGCGGCGCTCACGCCGGCGACCGACGATCATCGCGGTCGACAAGGTCGCCTCGCGGCTCGACCTGGCCATCGAGGTGGGCGCCACCCACGTCGTGGACGTGACGCACCAACGACCTGGTCACCTCGGTCACCGAGATCACCGGCGGTGGCGCGGACGGCGTGGTCGAGACCACGGGCAGCGTCGCGGTGCTGCGCCAGGGCGTCGACGCCCTGGCGGCGCGCGGCACCGTGGTCGTCGTCGGCGCGCCGCCGTTCGGCACCGAGGTCGCCCTCGACGTCAACGGCATGCTCGCCGGCAAGCAGGTCGTCGGGCTGACTCTGGGCGACAGCGAGACCCAGACCCTGATCCCGGCGCTGGTCGACCTCGTGCGCAGCGGCCGGATGCCGATCGGCCGGCTGGTGCAGGAGTACCCGTTCGCCGACATCGGGCAGGCGGTCGCGGACGTCGCGTCCGGCTCCACGATCAAGCCGGTCCTGAGGTTCTGA